>NZ_CAJYVE010000025.1 GCF_913777995.1 uncultured Pseudomonas sp.
TGGGCGAAGGCCGCGAGGCGATCATCGCGGTGACCATCCCCGAGCGGCCCGGCAGCTTCAAGGCCTTCTGCGAAGCGGTGGGCAAGCGGCAGATCACCGAGTTCAACTACCGCTACCACACCGACCGTGAGGCGCACATATTCGTCGGCGTGCAGACCCACCCCGAGCGCGACCCGCGCAGCGCGCTGATCGCCAGCCTCACCGAGCAGGGCTTCCCGGTCGTGGACCTGACCGACAACGAGCTGGCCAAGCTGCACATCCGGCACATGGTCGGCGGCCATTCGGAACGGGTCAGCGACGAAGTGGTGCTGCGCTTCGAGTTCCCCGAGCGGCCGGGCGCGCTGTTCAACTTTCTCAACAAACTGGGGGGTCGCTGGACCATTTCGATGTTCCACTACCGCAACCATGGCGCTGCCGACGGGCGCGTGGTGGCCGGGCTGGTGGTGCCGGAGGACGAACACGACCTGGTCAAGGACACCCTGGCAGAGATCGGCTACCCCTACTGGGACGAGACCAACAACCCCGCGTATCGGTTTTTCCTCGGTTGAGAGGCCTCTGGGCAACCCCACGCGAGGTTGCTCAGGCCGGGTTGCAGATTTATCGCACCTGTAAAAGCGGCGACGGTCAATGAAGGTACATCCACACGGACGTTACGCTCATGCCAGATGCCATCGCCGCCGAACAGCTACCTCCCGACCTGCACTATGTCGACGACAGCGAACCGGGCCTGAGCCGCAAACGGCTGCGCGGCAAGTTCGCCTATTTCGACCGTAACGACCAGCGCATTCGCGACCCGGCCGAGATCCAGCGCATCAACGCCCTGGCCATACCGCCGGCCTATACCGATGTGTGGATCTGCGCCGACCCGCAGGGCCACCTGCAGGCCACCGGTCGCGACGCGCGCGGGCGCAAGCAATACCGCTACCACCCGCGCTGGCGTGAGATCCGTGACGAGAACAAGTACGCGCGCATGATCGCCTTCGGCGGCGCACTGCCCAAGGTGCGCAAGCAACTGGAAGCGCAGATGAGCCAGCCCGGCATGGGCCGCGACAAGGTCATCGCCGCCGTGGTCAGCCTGCTGGACGCCACACTGATTCGCATCGGCAATTCACGTTACGCCCGCGACAACCGCTCCTTCGGCCTGACCACCCTGCGCAACAAGCACGTGGACATCAAGGGCAGCGAGATCCTTTTCCAGTTTCGCGGCAAGAGCGGCGTCGAGCACCAGATCAGCATCAAGGACCGGCGCATGGCGAAGATCATCAAGCGCTGCATGGAGTTGCCAGGGCAGAACCTGTTCCAGTACCTGGATGACGACGGCCAGCGCCATGGCATCAGCTCTAGCGACGTCAACGCCTACCTGCACTCCCTGACCGGCGCAGACTTCACCGCCAAGGACTATCGAACCTGGGCTGGCAGCGTGCTGGCCCTGGCGACCCTGCGCAAGCTGCAGTGGGAGCCGGAGGCCGACGCCAAGAAGCATATCGTGGAGATGGTCAAGAATGTGGCCCGCCAGTTGGGCAACACGCCGACGGTGTGCCGCAAGTGTTACATCCACCCGGCGGTCCTGGAGGGCTTTCTGCTGGGCGAGCTGGCCAAGCTGCCACGCGCCAGGAAGCGCAAGGGCCTGAGCGCCGAGGAAGTCGCCCTGGCAGCCTTCCTGCAGCAACTGCATGCGCAGAGCGCCAGGACTGCACCCTGAGCAAGCGGGCTGGACTTATTGGGCGGGTGGGGACGGCTCGACCGCTGGTGTCGGCTCGGCCGGGGCCTGTTGGGCTGCTGGCTCGGGGGCTGGTTGCGTTACAGCAGGCTGGCTCTCGGTGCTCTCGACCTTGAAACCGTCAGACTCGACAGGCGCTGCCACAGGTTGGCTGCCGTTGTCCGTAGCGGCGGCCGGAGCCGGTGCGGCAACTGGGGCGGGCGCTTCGACCGCGGGATGCGTCGGTGCTGCCGGAGCTGCAGCGGCAGGAGCCACGGGGGTGGTGGCTTCTGGAACGCCCAAGTCGGCCTTGGGCTTCTCGACGATATGCGCGGCCTGCTTCACTTCCGCTGGCAGGAAGCTTTCGACCAGGGCAAAGAAGCGCTCGTAGAATTTGTCTGAAGCCACGGTCTCGCTGGCGACCTTGACCATCGAGTCGTCGGTGGAGCCGATGGGCATCGACACCGAACCGAGCACACCCACGCCAAGACTGGCGGAGGTGTTGGATTTCTTCAGCGCGTAACGGTCCTGCAAGGCGTTGGCGAACATGCTGGAGGTGCCGGGCTTGACGTCGTCGGCACAGACCACGTTGAAACTGATCTCGATGTGGGTGTCACCGGTCTGCTGGAAGCTCTTGCGACCGCTGATCATCTTCGGGTCGTTGCTGGTGATGATGTAGCCCTGGCTGAGCAACGCCCGGCGTGCCGCCTCGCAGGAGGCGGTGTCGCTGGCCGGGTAGGTGCGCGAGAAGGTCCCTGCATCGTCGAAATGCTCATGATCATAGATCGCCTGCTTGGGCGAGGAACAGCCTGCGGCCATCAGCAGGACGGCGGCCCAGCAGGCGGTGCGAACATTCAGAACATTGAACATCGGTAATCCCGGAGAAAAATGCGCGACGGAAAAAGGCGATAAGTCTGCAACAAGGTCGGCGGAGGATCAACGCAGACTTGGTATCGGCTTGTTGACACAACGCCGACCGCTCGCTGGCTACCCGGGCAAAGGCGCCAAGACCATCGGCAAGCGCAGAAAGCAAAAAAGCGACCCTAAGGTCGCTTTCTTGTTTGTTCCAGAGAGTTCATGGGCTCTGGAACCGAATATGGCGCAGCGGACGGGACTCGAACCCGCGACCCCCGGCGTGACAGGCCGGTATTCTAACCGACTGAACTACCGCTGCGTATCGCTTGTAAACCTGACTGAAACAAACTTCGAGTAAGTTGCTTCAGTAACACGGTTGAAGAGCCTTGGCTTTTCAACCCCAGACCAGAAACACTGATCTGAAAGTGGCGCAGCGGACGGGACTCGAACCCGCGACCCCCGGCGTGACAGGCCGGTATTCTAACCGACTGAACTACCGCTGCGCATATTTGAAAACTGAGTTCAACAGCCTTTCAAACTCAACGATGGTGGGTGATGACGGGATCGAACCGCCGACCCTCTGCTTGTAAGGCAGATGCTCTCCCGGCTGAGCTAATCACCCTTTGCTTCGCTGAGGCCGCGAACTTTACGCACCCCCCTTACCTAAGTCAACACCTTGAGTGAAATATTTTTCAAATCAGGGAGATACGGGTTTATTCAGGCTTTTTTGGCACCTCTGAAAACGCGCCTGACGGCGGCGCTCAAATCGCCTGCGCCGAGTAGCAGCACTTACAAAACGAGATGTAGCGAACGGGTTATTGCGCGTAAATCATCTTGCGCGTCATGCCGCCATCGACGACGAACTCCTGTCCGGTCACGAAGCCGGCATTACGTGACAACAGCCAGCTGACCATCGCTGCCACGTCCTCGACCGTCCCTACCCTGCCCGCCGGGTGTTGGGCATGGTCGGTTTCCGAGAGCGGTTCGGCACGTCGCACAGAAGGGTCACGGGCATCGATCCAGCCAGGGCTGACTGCATTGACGCGGATTTGCGGGCCCAGGCTCACCGCCAGCGCATGGGTCAGCGCCAGCAACCCGCCCTTGCTCGCCGCGTAGGCCTCGGTGTCGGCCTCGGACTGATGGGCCCGCGTGGAGGCCAGGTTGACGATGCTGCCACCATGGGCGCGCAGGTAAGGTGCACAGTGCTTGGCCAGCAGCATCGGCCCGGTCAGGTTGACCGCCAGCACCCGGTTCCAGCGCTCCACGCCCAGGCTTTCCAGGGTGCCATTATGCGGATCGGCAACCCCGGCGTTGCACACCAGAGCATCCAGGCGACCGAACTGGCGCAGCAACTGGGCCACACCGCCGACCACCTGATCCTCGCTGGCCACGTCCATGGCGATGAACAAGGCGTTCTCGCCCAGGCTTTCAGCGACCGTGGCACCTCGAATGCGGTCCACATCCGCCAGCACCACCTGCCAACCTTCGCTGATCAGCCAGGCGGCGATGCCCAGGCCGATGCCGCGGGCGGCACCGGTGACCAGCGCCACCCGGCCATTGCTCGGCCCGGTGACCTGCATGGCCCAATCGGTCACAGCGCTGCCAGGCCGCGAGCCAGGTCGTTCTGCAGGTCGGTGACGTCTTCCAGGCCCACCGCGAGGCGGATCAGGCTATCACTGATGCCCGCCGAAGCGCGCTCCTGGGGCGTCAGACGACCGTGCGAGGTGGTCGCCGGATGGGTGATGGTGGTCTTGCTGTCACCCAGGTTGGCGGTGATCGACACCAGGCGCGTGGCGTCGATGAAGCGCCAGGCGCCCTCCTTGCCCCCCTTGACCTCAAAGCTCACCACCGCGCCGAAGCCCTTCTGCTGACGTTGAGCCAGCTCGTGCTGCGGGTGGCTCTTCAGGCCGGCGTAATGAACCTTCTCCACGCCATCCTGCTGCTCCAGCCACTCGGCCAGGGCCTGGGCATTGGCACAATGCGCGCGCATGCGCAGGTTGAGGGTTTCCAGGCCCTTGAGGAACACCCAGGCGTTGAACGGGCTCAGGGTTGGACCGGCCGTGCGCAGGAAGCCGACCACTTCTTTCATCAGCTCGGCGCGGCCAGCGACTACACCACCCATGCAGCGCCCCTGGCCGTCGATGAACTTGGTGGCCGAATGCACCACGACATCGGCACCCAGCTTCAGCGGCTGCTGCAGTGCAGGCGTGCAGAAGCAGTTATCGACCACCAGCATGGCGCCCTTGGCATGCGCGATTTCCGCCAGCGCGGCGATATCGACCAGCTCGGCCAGCGGGTTGGATGGTGACTCGACGAACAGCAGGCGGGTATTGGGCTTGATTGCCGCATCCCAACCGGCCAGTTCGGCCAGCGGCACGTAGTCGACCTCGACGCCAAAGCGCTTGAGGTACTTCTCGAACAGGCTGATGGTCGAACCGAACACACTGCGCGACACCAGCACATGGTCGCCGGCGCTGCACAGACTCATGACCACCGAGAGGATGGCCGACATGCCAGTGGAGGTTGCGACTGCCTGCTCGGCGCCTTCAAGCGCGGCGATGCGCTCTTCGAAGGTGCGCACGGTCGGGTTGGTGTAGCGCGAGTAGACGTTACCCGGCACATCGCCGGCGAAGCGCGCGGCGGCATCGGCCGCCGTGCGGAACACGTAGCTGGAAGTGAAGAACAGCGGATCGCTGTGCTCGCTTTCCGGTGTGCGGTGCTGGCCCGCGCGAACGGCCAGGGTGTCGAACCCCACGCCGTCCAGGTCACTGTCCAGCCGGCCTGAATCCCATTGCTCAGACATGCACGTTTTCCTTGTCCGAATCAGTTGTTGTACAGATCGATGATCGCGCTGACGGCCTGGTTCTTGACCTTCGCCGCGTCGTTACGAGCGTCCTCGATCCGGTTCAGGTAGTGCTCGTCGACATCACCGGTGACGTACTTGCCGTCGAAGACCGAGCAATCGAAGTTGTCGATCTTGATCTTCTTGCTGCCGCTGACCGCTTCGATGAGATCGTTGAGGTCCTGGTAGACCAGCCAGTCGGCACCGATCAGATCGGCCACTTCCTGGGTGGTGCGGTTGTGCGCGATGAGTTCGTGAGCACTCGGCATGTCGATGCCGTAGACGTTCGGGTAGCGCACGGCCGGGGCGGCCGAGCAGAAATAGACATTCTTGGCGCCGGCTTCGCGGGCCATCTGGATGATCTGCTTGCAGGTGGTGCCGCGCACGATGGAGTCGTCGACCAGCATCACGTTCTTGCCGCGGAATTCCAGCTCGATGGCGTTGAGTTTCTGGCGTACGGATTTCTTGCGCGCCGCCTGGCCGGGCATGATGAAGGTACGGCCGATGTAGCGGTTCTTCACGAAGCCTTCGCGGAACTTGACGCCCAAGTGGTTCGCCAGCTCCAGGGCGGCGGTGCGGCTGGTGTCCGGAATTGGGATGACCACGTCGATGTCATGGTCGGGGCGCTCGCGGCGGATCTTCTCGGCCAGACGCTCGCCCATGCGCAGGCGCGCCTTGTACACCGAGATGCCGTCGATGATCGAGTCGGGGCGGGCCAGGTAGACGTGTTCGAAAATGCACGGTGCATAGCGCGGGTTCGGCGCGCACTGGCGGGTGAACAGGCGGCCATCTTCGGTGATGTACACCGCTTCGCCCGGCGCCAGGTCACGGATCAGGGTGAAGCCCAGCACGTCCAGCGCGACGCTCTCGGAGGCGATCATGTACTCCACGCCTTCGTCGGTGTGGCGCTGGCCGAAGACGATCGGACGGATCGCGTCCGGGTCACGGAAGCCGACGATGCCATAACCGGTGACCATCGCCACCACGGCATAGCCGCCACGGCAGCGTTTGTGCACGTCGGCCACCGCCGCGAAGATGTCCTCTTCGGTCGGCTGCAGCTTGCCACGCACGGCCAGCTCGTGGGCGAACACGTTGAGCAGCACTTCCGAATCGGAATTGGTGTTCACGTGGCGCAGGTCGGACTCGTAGATTTCCTTGGCCAACTGCTCGACGTTGGTCAGGTTGCCGTTGTGTGCCAGGGTGATGCCATAGGGCGAGTTGACATAGAACGGCTGGGCTTCGGCCGAAGTGGAGCTGCCCGCCGTGGGATAACGCACATGACCGATGCCCATGTGCCCGACCAGCCGCTGCATATGGCGCTGCTGGAACACATCGCGCACCAACCCGTTGTCCTTGCGCAGGAACAACCGGCCATCATGGCTGGTCACGATACCGGCAGCATCCTGGCCGCGGTGCTGGAGGACGGTGAGCGCGTCATACAGCGCCTGGTTGACGTTCGACTTACCGACGATTCCGACGATGCCACACATGCGACACAACCCCTACTTAGTGGAACTGGATTTACCGAGCACGTCCTGCGCCATCTGCGGCGACAGTACCTGCTCCTTGAACGGTAGTTCAGCGGGAACGCTGATACCGCTGGCGAACCACTGGCTGGACATCCCGAGAATCAGGTTTTTCGACCAGTCAGCGACCATGAGAAATTGCGGCAGCAGGCGTGAGTCCTGCCACCATTGATCCTGTTGCACCGGCCCCAGGCTCAACAGCCCGACCGCGACGACGACTAGCAAGGCACCACGCGCGGCACCGAAGACCATGCCGAGAAACCGGTCAGTGCCCGACAGCCCGGTGACCCGAATCAGTTCACCGATGAGAAAATTGACCATGGCGCCGACCAGCAGGGTGGCCACGAACAGAATGATGCAACTGGCGATGATCCGCGCCGAGGGCGTGGCGATGTAATCGGCCAGGTAATAGGACAGTCCGGCACCGAACATCCAGGCGACCACACCTGCGACGATCCAGATCACCAGCGACAGGGCTTCCTTGACGAAGCCGCGCTTGATGCTGATCAGAGCGGAGATGGCGATGACCGCGAGGATCGCCCAGTCAACCGGAGTAAGTGCCACGTTGCAGCCTGCAGACGGATAAGGCGGCGCATTTTAACAGAGCGGCCGCCGGTCGGTAAGCTGCGATTATCGGCAGGTTGAAATTTCTTGAAACCTGCGCGCCAGACGGTTGTCTGGCGCGCAGGCCGTGGCGCGGGATCAGCCCCGCTCGGGCTGGAAGCGCACCACGATACCCTTGAGCTTCTGCTGCTTGTCGAGCTGGTCACGCAGCCGATCGGCTTCAGCACGCTCGATCAGCGGCCCGACGAATACGCGGTTCACACCCTCGGAGGTGCGAATGTAGGCATTGTAGCCCTGGGCACGCAGCGTCTTCTGCAGGTTGTCGGCATTGGCGCGGTTGGACATGCTGGCCAGTTGCACGGACCAGCTCACCGAAAGCCCGTTGGCATCGACACCGGCCGGCGTTGCCGCCTTGGCTTGCGTAGAGGACTGGGTGGGCGCCTGGTTGCTGGCAGCATTGGCCGGCGGGGTCGGCGCAGGCTTTGCCGCTGGTTTCGCGGCAGGCGCTGGCGTTGCAGCCGTTGCAGCCGCTGCCGGCTTGGTGACGGGCGCGGGCGTCGCAGCGGCGTTGCTGGTCGCAGGTTGGGCAGGCGCAGGCGGTATGGCCTGGGTCGGCGCAGGTCCGATGGGCTGTGTCGGCGGGGTCGACTCGGTCTGCGGCAGCGGCTGCTGCTCGGGCACGGCAACCGGTTCGATCTGCACCGGCTGCATGGCCGGTGCCTCGGGCGCTGCCGGCGCGTCGACCCGTACGCTACGAGTCTCGTCCTGGCGGGTAAACAGCATGGGCAGGAAGATCACCGCAATCGCGATCAGCACCAGGGCCCCTACCATCCGCTGTTTGTAAGCCTTGTCCAGCATCGCAGCCACCTCAATCCTCAATCAGCGTGCCGATCCAGCCATTCCAGAGCCTCGGCCACACAATAGAAAGACCCGAACACCAGGATCTCATCGTCGTCCGTCGCCCGCTCGCACTGCGCCTGCAGCGCCTGAACGACGTCCTGATAGGACGTCACGCTGGCAGCAAGGTTCTGCAACGCGGCGTGCAACTCGCCAACCGGACGGGTACGCGGCGTTGGCAAAGGCGCTACCGCCCAGTGCGCCAGCACTGGCACCAACTCGGCCGTCACGCCAGCCAGGTCCTTGTCTGCCAACAAGCCGAAGACCGCCAGGCGCCGCCCCGCCAAGGGCCGCTGGGCGAGACGCCGGGCCAGGAAAGCGGCGGCGTGCGGATTATGCCCCACATCCAACAGCAGCTTGAGGGTTTTGCCCTGCCAGCGCAGCACCCGCCGGTCCAGACGCCCGACGATACGGGTACCGTTCAGCGCCTCGGCCAGCACCTCGGGCTGCCAGGGCAGGTCCAGCCAGGCATAGGCTTGCAGCGCCAGCGCGGCGTTTTCCATGGGCAGGTCGAGCAACGGCAGATCGCGCAGCGCCAACGGCTGGCCTGTGCGGTCATGCCCCTGCCAATGCCAGGCCGTCGCCTCGATCTGCAGGTCGAAGTCCCGACCACGCAGCGACAGTGGGCAGCCGAGTTCGGCAGCCTGTTCGAGCAATGGCGCCGGCGGGTCGAGATCGCCACACAGTGCTGGCTTGCCAGCACGGAAGATCCCGGCCTTTTCGAAGGCCACCGATTCGCGGGTATCGCCCAGCCAGTCGGCGTGGTCCAGGCCGATGCTGGTGACCAGGGCCAGGTCTGCGTCTACCAGGTTGACCGCATCCAGACGGCCACCCAGACCGACTTCAAGCACCACAGCATCCAGCCCGGCACGCTGGAACAGCCAGAACGCCGCCAGGGTGCCCATCTCGAAATAGGTCAGGGTGATATCGCCACGCGCCGCCTCGACGGCGGCGAAGGCTTCGCAGAGTTCGGCATCGCTGGCCTGTACGCCCTGTACCTGGACGCGCTCGTTGTAGCGCACCAGGTGCGGCGAACTATAGACCCCGACCTTGAGCCCCTGGGCCTGCAGCAGCGCGTCCAGGAAGGCACAGGTCGAGCCCTTGCCGTTGGTGCCGGTCACGGTAATGACCCGCGCCGCCGGGCGGCTCAGGCCCAACTGCCGGGCGACTTGCCGCGAGCGGTCGAGCCCCATATCGATGGCCGACGGATGCAACTGCTCCAGATAGGCGAGCCAGTCGCCCAGCGACCTGGCGGTCATACGGCGGCCGGCGCAGGGACCTCTACCGCCTCGAAGACCGGCTTGACGGTCTTGGGCGTCGGCAGATTCATCATCTGCGCCAGCAGGCGGCCCAGACGTTCGCGCATTTCGCTGCGCGGGATGATCATGTCGATGGCGCCGTGCTCGACGAGGAATTCACTGCGCTGGAAGCCTTCAGGCAGTTTTTCGCGCACGGTCTGCTCGATCACGCGAGGACCGGCAAAGCCGACCAGCGCCTTGGGTTCGGCGACGATCACGTCACCCAGCATCGCCAGACTGGCCGATACACCACCGTAGACCGGGTCGGTCAGTACCGAAATGAACGGAATGCCTTCTTCACGCAGGCGTGCAAGCACTGCGGAGGTCTTGGCCATCTGCATCAGGGAGATCAGCGCTTCCTGCATGCGCGCACCACCGGAAGCCGAGAAGCAGATCATCGGGCAACGGTGCTCCAGCGCGTAGTTGGCAGCGCGCACGAAACGCTCGCCGACGATGGCGCCCATCGACCCTCCCATGAAGGAAAACTCGAAGGCCGAAGCCACCACCGGCATACCCAGCAGGGTACCGCTCATGGAGATCAGCGCGTCTTTCTCGCCGATCTGCTTCTGCGCCGCCACCAGGCGGTCCTTGTACTTCTTGCTGTCGCGGAACTTGAGGCGGTCGACCGGCTCCAGCTCGGCGCCCAGCTCGTTACGGCCTTCGGCATCGAGGAAGATGTTCAGGCGGCTACGCGCACCAATGCGCATGTGATGGTCGCACTTGGGGCAGACGTCCAGGGTCTTTTCCAGTTCAGGGCGATACAGCACTGCTTCGCAGGATGGGCACTTGTGCCACAGACCCTCAGGGACCGAGCTTTTCTTGACCTCGGAACGCATGATCGAAGGGATCAGTTTGTCTACCAACCAGTTGCTCATGCTTTCTTTCTCCAGTACCGGTGCGGCTCCCGTGCCTGGCGCCACAGCGCCGGGCACATGCCCTCAGCTAATTTCGTAAATGGTGGCTGGCCGTGCAGCCTGCGGTCGGCGCCTGGCCAGACCTGCACGGGCTCAACCGTACTCTGCAAAATCCCGCCAGGCGCATCGAAGCCTGGCCCGTTCAATTCAAACCGCGAACACAATATGCCGGGAACAGGCTAATGGACGGCGGCAGTTTCCCAGCCGTCACATCAGGCCCCGCGCACGGCGTCGACGAACGCACGCACCTTGTCGTGGTCCTTGATGCCCTTGCTACGCTCTACCCCGCCGCTGACATCCACGGCATAGGGCCTGACCCGGGCGATGGCCTGCGCCACGTTGTCCGGGTCGAGGCCGCCGGCCAGGATCACCGGCTTGGGCAGATCCGCAGGAATCAGCGACCAGTCGAAACGCTCGCCAGTGCCCCCCGGTACGCCCGGCACATAGGCATCCAGCAGGATGCCACGGGCCCGTGCGTAGGCTCGGCAGGCCGCCATCAGGTCATCGCCTGGCTTGACCCGCAGCGCCTTGATGTAGGGCCGGTGGTAGCCTTCGCAAGCCTGCGGCGATTCATTGCCGTGAAACTGCAGCAAATCCAGCGGCAGTGCCTCGAGGGTTTCGTGCAGCTCGCAGGGGCTGGCATCGACGAACAGCCCGACCGTCGTAACGAAAGGCGGCAAGGCGGCCATGATCACCTTGGCCTGCGCCACGCTGACAGCCCGCGGACTGGGCGCATAGAACACGAAGCCTATCGCGTCGGCACCCGCCTCGACGGCGGCCAATGCATCTTCAATGCGGGTAATCCCGCAGATTTTGCTGCGAACGGCAGACATGTCGCCGAACCTCCGTCATGGCGGAAAGCCCCGGATGTTAACAAAAGCTTTTCCGGACGTCAGCCGAGGCCGGCGAAACCCGTGAGGAAATGTGGCCCCACGTAGCGCTGCGGCAGGGCGAACTCCTCCGGATACTCGACCTGCACCAGATACAGGCCATAAGGATGGGCCGTGACCCCGCCGTTACGCCGCTGGCGACTTTCCAGCACCTCGGCGGCCCACTCCACCGGGCGCTCTCCCGCACCGATGGTCATCAGCACGCCGGCAATGTTGCGCACCATGTGATGCAGGAAGGCATTGGCCCGCACGTCGAGGACGATCATCTGGCCGTGGCGAGTGACGCGCAGGTGGTGCATCTGCTTGATTGGCGACTTGGCCTGGCACTGCCCAGCGCGAAAGGCGCTGAAGTCATGAGTACCCAGCAGCGCCTGCGCAGCCTCGGCCATGCGCTCGGCGTCCAGCGGGCGATGGTTCCAGGTCACTTCCTGGCCCATGTGCGCCGGGCGGATCTGGTCGTTGTAGATGACGTAGCGGTAGCGCCGGGCGACCGCCTTGAAGCGCGCGTGGAAGTGCGCTGGCATGGCACGCGCCCAGGTAACACTGACATCGTGCGGCAGGCTGGCGTTGGCACCCATGACCCAGGCTTTCTCCGAACGCTCCACCGGCGTGTCGAAATGCACCACCTGCCCACAGGCATGCACACCGGCGTCGGTACGCCCGGCACACATCAAGCCGATGGGAGAGGCCGCGACCTTGCCAAGGGCATTTTCCAGGGTTTCCTGAACGGTGAGCACACCACCGGCCTGGCGCTGCCAGCCGTTGTAGCGCGAGCCTTTGTACTCGACGCCCAGTGCAATACGGTGAAAGCCCTCGGCAGCCATTTCGGCAGCCGGGTTGTCTATGTTGGCCAAGGTGTTACAGCCCATTGGGTTGCGAAAAAGGGCGGCCATTATACGGGGCGCGCGGCAGGACGCCAGCGGCGGGAGACCCCTGGCGGTCGCGTGATGCCGACCACCAGACGGGCAGGACAGGAATCAGGCCAGGCGCGCGAGCATTTCGCGAGCTTCGCTCTTCTGGGCGTCGTCGCCTTCGCTGACCACCTCACCGAGGATGTCACGCGCGCCGTCGGCATCGCCCATGTCGATGTAGGCCCGCGCCAGGTCCAACTTGGTCGCGGCTTCATCGGTACCGGACAGGTAGTCGAATTCCAGGTCATCATCCAGCGTCGCCGCATCTTCGGCAGTGAAGCTTGGCTCCTCGAGCGGCGGGCTTTCCAACTCCTGGGACAGACGATCGAGTTCGGCGTTGACATCGTCGATCTCGGAAGCGAAGGCCTGGGTGGCCGAGTCGGTCTCGATCTCGTCGGCCAGCGACAGGTCGAAATCTTCCGGCAGCTCCAGGTCGTGCTCCGCCACCGGCGGCTCGGACGCGCCCAGGTCCAGCGGGTCTTCACCCAGACTCAGGAGCAGATCGTCCTCGGAATTCAGTTGCGGATCATCCTCGGCCAGGCCCAGATCGAAGTCTTCGAGGCTCTGCGGCTCGTCGACCGCAACGGACACAGGCTCAGACAGCACTTCATCCAGGTCGACCGGCTCGGCCAGCGCCGGCTCCGACAGCGAAGGCTCCGACAGCCCCGGCTCGGAGCGCTCGGACTCGGTATCGAGCAGCAGATCGTCCAGATTATCGAGGGTGACCACCTCATCGCTGGCCGGCGCCTCAAAGTCATCCAGGCTCAGGTCGAAGTCATCTTCCGGCGCTTCGGCGACCAGCGGCTGTTCAGCCTCGACCGAAGCGGCTTCAGGCTCGTCTGTCGCCGGTTCGTCGTCGGCGAGCAACTGCTCAAGGTACTTTTCATCCAGTTCGGCGGCCATGGCCGCGGCCGAGGTGGCCGCCACTGCCGCCGCGGCGGCTGCCACGGGTGCTACGGATTCCGACTTGTTCTCGGGCGTTTCAACGACCGGTGCTGCTGCGACAGCAGCGGCCTTGACGGGCTCAGGCGCAGGCGCCGGAGCGACGACAGGTTCCACCACCCTGGCAGGGCCGATCATGGTCGGGTATTTGTCTTTTAGCTGCTCGACCTCAGCTTGATGCTTTCCCGCAGCCACCAACTTGCGCTCGTGGGCCGCGAATGCCTTGTTATTGCCCTGCTCGGCGTAGATTTCCATCAACTTCAGGCGGATGTCGTCACGCGCCGGATCTTCCTTGACCGACTCTTCGAGCAGTTCGACAGCCTGGTTCATGCGGCCGTAGGCGATGTGGATCTCGGCTTGTACCAACGGATCGGTCGGTCGCTCGCGGGAGGCGTTGGCCGCCGCGGCGGCGACGGCTGCAGGTGCCATGGTGTAGCTCGGCGAGCCGCTGTCCAGACCGCCGAAGCTGTCGGCCGGTGCATTGAGGTCCATGTCGGAAACGAACTGCGACTCTTCGGCCAGAGCCCGGGCCATGCGCTTGTGTTTTTCTTCCTCAGCCTTGGCGGCACGCCGACGCGCCAGGAACAGCAGAAGCAGCGCCAGCACCAGCAAGGTGGAGCCACCGATCAGCCCCAGCATTACCGGGTTGGCAAGAATGGCCTTGAACGGGTCGCTCTGCTCCGGCGCCGGCACCGGCTCGACGGCCAACGGCTGTTCGGCCGGCGGCGTGGCGGGCTGGGCGGCACCAGCCTGCAGGGCATCTTCGGGGGCGACTTCGCCAGCCGGCTTGATCGGTGCACCACTGGCATCCACGGCGGTGGCCGGAAGCGGGGCAGTGCCTGCCGGGGCGGCAGGCGCGGCGCCGGCAGCACCTGCGGCACCCGCAGCGCCGGCGGCCTGCATCTTCGCCAACTGGTCGTTTTTCAGCTCCATCAGGCGCTGCAGCTTGTCCAGCTGGCTCTGCAGGTCGTTCAGGCGGCTCTTGAGTTCGGCATTGTCACGCCGTGAGGTATCCAGCGCTTCCTGGGTGACCGCCAGCTTGTTGGCCAGGTCGTTGTCGCTGGCAGCGCCGGGGCGACCGGTCGACTTGCCGGCCGACACCAGGCTGAGGTTATCGCCGGTAGTCACTTGTGCCGGCGCGGCACCGGCCTGGGCACGACGCGTGGCATCGACCTGACGCACACCGGCGGCACCACGCCGCCCTTCACGCCAGGACTGGTATTGGCGGGCGACTTCGGCAATGGCCTGGCTCTGCGGCAGTGCCGTGGCCTGTTGCGGGGTCGGCAGGCGCAGTACCTCGCCTTTCTTCAGACGGTTGATATTGCCGCCGACGAAGGCGCCGGGATTCAAGGCCTGGATCGCCAGCATGGTTTGCTGCACGGAACCGCCGTTGCGGACCTTTTCGGCGATTTCCCAAAGGGTGTCGTTATTGACGGTGACGTACTGGGCAGGCTTGTCTGCTGCCGGCGGTGGCAGCGCAGGCTGGGCGGGCGCGGCGGCCGGCGGGTTGCTTCCAGGTGCCTGCACGGTGGTGGGCGGCGCCACCGAAGGCAGCTGTGCCGGTGCGGCAGCGGGCGCCTGGGCGGGCGCGGCCGCTGCGGCGGCTTCCGGGGAGTGACGCGGCGGGTCGAGCAACACGCTGTATTCGCGCTGGGCACGTCCGTTGGGCGACAGGACCTGGACCAGGAACTTCACGTAAGGGTCCTGCACCGGCTTGCTGGAAGTGACGCGCAGCACGCTCTTGCCATCCGGGTTGACCACGGGAGTGAAGGTCAGATCGCTGAGCAGGGCCTGGCGAGTCACGCCGGCCTGTGCGGAATCGGCGGTCGTACCCAGGCTGGGCACGATCTGCGAGGCATTGATGCCACGCGCATCGGTCAGTTCGATTTCGGCCAGCAGAGGCTGGTTCAGGGTCGACTTGACCGACAACTCGCCGAGCCCCAGCGCATGGGCCATTCCCGATGACAACGCCGAAGCCGCAGCCATCGCTACTACCAGTTTACGAACCTGAACCATAGCCCATCCCTTGTTTGAAGACTCTCCGAACCCGGAGTAAGGCGTGTTGCCGCTAGAATCATTTTGACAAATCGTTGCCAAGTATCTTTTACACATGGCCTTTTATCAACAATTCCGCCACCTGCACTGCATTCAGCGCGGCACCTTTGCGCACGTTGTCCGCCGTCAGCCAGAGGCTGAGCTGGTGAGGATCGTCGATACCGCCGCGCACACGCCCCACGTAAACCACGTCCTGACCCACCGCGTCACCGACCGGAGTCGGGTAGTCGCCCTCTTCCACCAGCTCCAGGCCGGTCGCGGCTTCCAGGCAATCGCGAACCTGCTGCAGGTCAATGGCTTCAGCACTCTGCAGCGAAACAGTGAAACTGTCGCCGAAGAACACCGGCACTTGGATGCAACTGGCCGAGACCTTGAGTAAAGGCAGCCCGAGCAATTCGCGCAACTCGCGCACCAGACGCCGCTCCACGGCAGCATGTCCCTCTTGGTCCGGTGTGCCGACCTGAGCCAGCAGGTTGAAGGCCACCTGACGATCGTAGAAACGCGGCTCGAGCGGGCGCATGTTGAGCAGTTCGGCGGTCTGCCGCGCCAGTTCGCTGACACCCTCACGGCCCAGGGTGGACACCGCCATGCAGCCAGTGACATCGACCCGTTGCAGGGTCAGCAGCTCGCGCAGCGGCGCCAGCGCCAGCGCTACCGCCGTGGCACTCGGCCCGGGGGTGGACAACAGCAGCGGACCGTTTGCGCCAGCCAGCCCTTGCGCGTCGATTTCCGGCACCACCAGCGGCGCCTCTTGCTGGTCGAAGGTGCCGGTCAGGTCGATCACCGAGCAACCCGCCTTGACGGCGCGCAATGCGAAGCTGCGGCTCACCGCCGGGCCAGCAGCGAAGAACGCCAGGCCCACTTTGGAAAAATCGAACGCATCGACCTCTCGTACACGCAGGTTCCGGCCCTTGAACGCTACCGAACTGCCAGCAGACTCGGCACTGGCCAGCAGGTGCAATTCAGTGAGGGGAAAATCGCGCTCTTCGAGAATCTGGACAAGGGTTTCGCCGACCGTGCCAGTGGCTCCGATCACGGCAATAGCAAAGGGCTGGCTCATGGGTAGACCTCAGGCGGGAAAACGGGGGGAGCGGCACTTTACCCGCGCCATGAACGCCAGGCAATCGACAGCGCGATGCGCCTGGCTCAAGACTCCAGGCCGATGGGGAAGAATTCGCCAGCGCTCCACACACCCAGCCAGCGCTGCCCATCGAGTTCGCGCGGCACGGCCAGATCGACCAGCTGATAGAACACATTGCGATGAATCAGCGCATCCAGATTGCTGCGCACCCGCACGTAGGGAGAAGGCTCGCCAGTATGCGGGTCGCTGTGTACGCGTAGCGGGTGCTCGGGCCCCAGGTCGAATTCGTCGTCGACTTGGGTAGTCAGGCGCAGCACCTGGCTTTCGCCCGCGCCCTGCACCTGCATGGAGATTGCCACGAACGGCGCGTCGTCGACGCGGATGCCGACCTTCTCGACCGGCGTGACCAGGAACCAGTCATCCCCGTCGCGGCGCAGGATATTGGAAAACAGTTTCACCATGGCCTTGCGCCCGATCGGGGTGCCCAGGTAGTACCAGGTCCCGTCGCGGGCGATGCGCATGTCGATATCACCGCAGAATGCCGGGTTCCACAGGTGCACCGGCGCCGGCCCCCGGCCTTTGGGAAGCTGTGCCAGCAGCTCGGAAGTCTTGTCGGCGTCACTCATCCTCGACCCTTAGCGTGAAAAACCCATCAGGCTGCGAGCATATTGCTCCATGGGCGGGCCAAGCAAATCTTCGGGACGGGTGTCGTACAGCGTCAGCAAACCGCCACGACTGCGAATCCGCGCACTGTCGATCAGGTAGCGGGTACTGGTCTCGATCAGCATCATCTGAATGACACCGCTGTCGATGCCGAAGCGGTCCAGCGCCTCTTCGTCAGCCCACTGGTCCCAGGTGCCGATCCGGTCGTCGGCGCGGGCAAAACGGGTGTACAGCAGGTAATGGGCGCCGGCGCTGCGCGCCTCGGTGAGCGCTTCGTCGAGGCCCACCGGAGCACGGGCACGGCGGACCAGCGGAAAGAACTCGACGAAGTTGTTGAACGCCTCTTCAGCCACCACGTTCGGACGCGGGTAGGCCTTGCCGGGCGGCACGAACGCACCTTGGGCGATATAGATGAACGAGTCGGGCTGCAGGCGGAAGTTGGCGGTGCGTCGGGTTTCACTGTGGTCCAGCAGACCCGCATCGCTGAACTGCTCGCGCACGCCCTCCCCCATGTCGCTGACTTTCATGCAGCCACTCAGCGCGACGAACGCCAGTAGCATAACCAGGCTACGCATCATTACCCTCTTCCTCCCGTGAGCCGGTGACGAAAAACCGGCGAATGGCCGTCGGATGCAGCTTCCGCGCCATTTTTCACAAGAATGGCTTCAGACGACGGCGAAAGCCTTACTCGGCAGCCGGGTCGCGCCTGGATTCGCCGGAAACATCGCTGTCGCGCTTGCGCTTGTTGCCCATGCGCACACCGATGTCCATGAGGAAGTGGAAGAAGCCTTCCTGGTCTTCCAGCACGTTGCTCCAGAACGGCGAGTGATATAGCGCCACAGCGCCATGCACCAAGGCCCAGGCCGCGCAGTAATGGAAATAAGGCGGCACGTCTTCGAGCTTGCCTTCGTTGATACGCCCCTTGATCAGCAGGGTCAGGTGTTCGAAATTCGACGCGCGGATACGGTGCAGCTCTTCGACCATCTCCGGCACCTGGCTGCCCTTGACCACCTTTTCTTCCAGGCGGTCGAACAGCCGGTAGCGCTGTGGGTCGCGCATGCGAAATTCGAAGTAGGCGCGCGACAGGGCCTCCTTGTCCTTGTCGACATCGGCCGAGTGCAGCAGCTCGTTCAGGTCGCGCTCGTAATCGAGCATCAGCCGCAGATAGATCTCGGCCTTGGACTTGAAGTGTTTGTAGATGGTCCCTTTGCCGATGCCAACGGCATCCGCGATCATCTCGACAGTGACGCTGTCTTCACCCTGTTCCAGGAACAGTTTCAGCGCAGTATCGAGAATTTCCTGTTCACGACGGCGAAATTCACGGACCTTTCGAGGTTCTTTTTGCATGGTGAGAGGATCTGCAAGGGCCTGGATCGAAGCGACACATTATGCCTAACTGATACAAAAATGCACGAAACATCCTTTTCCAGTCATTTGGCGACGCCAGCCCTGGCTTCGCCCACGCCCGGCAAGGCTAGCGCCCGCCGCCGGCGCAGGCAACCCACACGCGATCAGTGCTCGAAAGACGGCGTCGGCGCCAGGATGAACTCCTGGTAGCCGCTGACCACCACGTAGAGGGCGAAGTAGGCAAAGATCGCAGCCGAAGCGACATAGGACCACTTCAGCATCCGCTCACCCAGCAGGCGACCACCCTGGTGGGCCACGGCGCACAGGCCGACGGACCAGACCAGCCCGGCAACGAAAAAGCCGCTCAGGAAGGCCGAGGCGCCAGCCAGGTCGGCGCCCTGTCGAGCGATGATCGCGCCACCGACTGCCGCGAACCACAGAATCGCGGTCGGCGATGACATCGCCAGGAATACCCCGCGCAGGAACAGGCTGCGATTGCTGTCGGCGCTTCGTTGCTCCTGAACCTGCAAGGCCGGCGTGGCCGACAGGGCACTGAGAATCATCTTGATGCAGAACCAGGTGAGCACCGCAGTACCCCCCAGCCACAGTACATAGCGCACCGTCTCGTACTGCAGCAGCACCGCCATGCCGGTCATGGCCAACAGCGCATAGGCCAGGTCGCCGAAGCAGGTGCCGACACCCAGCCACAAGCCCTTGGAAAAACCGCGCTGCATGGCCAGGGTCATCATCGCGATGTTGGCCAGACCGATGTCCAGGCATAACGAAAGGCTCAATAGAAAGCCGTTGGAAAACTCCATGCCACACCCTCTTGACGACCTGCAGGATCGCGAAGCGCTCGTAGCCGCCCAGACGGGCATGCTTTCATCGAGCACTGACTGTTCGTTTTAGTATTCCAAAACTGTTTAAAAAATAACCAACAGCGACTGGACGACTGACCATCCTCGGCAATACTTGAAGTGTTGGCACGCACTCCCCCCAAGTGCTGCGCCAATAAGGGCAGTCATGGATGGCGCGCCTTTGTTTTTACTCCTAATGGTCTTGGCCCGGATTCACCCCCCAGAACCCGGGTTTCTTTTTGCCCGCGATTCAGGCCTGGGGCAGGCCTACGTGGGCCAGCGGGAACAGCCGGGCGAAATTGGCCGTGGTCTGCTCGGCGAAGCGTTCGTACGATTCGCCGCGCAGCATGGCGAGGAACTCGGCGACCTCCCGCACGTACTGCGGCAGGTTGGGCTTGCCACGGTAAGGTATCGGCGCCAGATACGGCGAGTCGGTCTCTACCAACAGGCGGTCGGCCGGCACCTGGCGCGCAACGTCGCGCAGCGCATCGGCGTTGCGGAAAGTCACGATGCCCGACAGGGAAATATAGAAACCCAGGTCCAGGGCGGCCTTGGCCATCTCCCAGTCTTCGGTGAAACAGTGCAGCACACCCGCCTGTGGCAAGGCCGCCTCGCGCAGCAGCGCCAGGGTGTCGGCCCGCGCCGCACGGGTGTGCACGATGACCGGCTTGCCCGTCACGCCAGCGGCCTGCAGGTGCAGACGGAACGACGCCTGCTGCAATTCGGCGGCCTCGGGCTCGTAGTGATAATCCAGACCGGTCTCGCCAATCGCCACCACGCGGGGGTGATCCAGCTCGCGCAGCAGCCAGTCCAGGGCTGGCTCTTCGCCCGGCTTGAGGTCCAGCGGGTGGATACCCACCGAGCAATCGACATCATCGTAGCGCTCGGCCAGGCCTTTTACGGCTGCGGCGTTGTCGGCACTTACGCCGATGCACAGGAAATGGCCGACACCGCGCTCGCGCGCGGCCTGCAGTGCAGCATCCAGAGAACCCTGGTGCTGGGCCAGGTCGAGACGATCAAGGTGGCAATGGGAATCTACAAGCATGGGAAAACGCACAATCACATCGTATGGGTGGGACGGTCGGCCTTCAGGGCGCCAGCCAGGTGGGTTTCGATCAGGTTGCGGGCGGTGTTGTCACCGTCATTGAACTGCACGCCGACGCCTGCGGTACGGTTGCCCTGGGCGCCTTTGGGGGTGATCCAGATGACTCGCCCGGCCACCGGCACCTTCTCCGGCTCATCCATCAGGTTGAGCAGCATGAACACTTCATCGCCCAGCTTGTAGCTCTTGCCGGTGGGAATGAACAGGCCGCCATGCTTGATGAACGGCATGTAGGCGGCATAGAGCACCGACTTGTCCTTGATGGTCAGAGATAGAATGCCGTTACGCGGGCCGGGGTTGATCGGCAGGCTCATTGCAGCTCCTCGGAATGAAGTTCACGGCTGAGTCTACGCCTGTCCGGGCAGCGCTGCCCACTGCACCAGCAAGGCTTCGAGCAACAGCACACGGTTGAGGTTGGCCTTGGCCATGACCTTCTGACGCTGGGTCAGCACCCAGTCCTGAATGGCCAGCACCTTGTCGCGCGATGACTTCTGCGCCAGGTACTGCACCACCTTGTGCATGTCGGCCAGGCCCAGGCCACTTTCGTCCTCGGTGAGCTGATAACGCAGAATCAGGTGCGCCCAGTCACAAAACCAGTCGAACAACAGCAACAACGGAATGTCCTTCCAGCCCTCGGCGAGCTGGGTGGGCGATTGCTGCTGCTTGAGCAGCTTCTTCACACCCTCGACCACCATTGCCCGCTGCTCACTGACGCCCTGCCCGTGCAGCTTGACCGCCAGCAGCGGCGAGCCGGCCGCCAGCACCAGCAGGTCACGGCGGGCGGCTTCGTCGCAATCGGGCAGCGCGGCCTGCAACCACTCCAGGCTCATGGCTTCGCCGGGCAGGGGGCAGGCCTGCTGCACGCAACGGCTCTTGATGGTCGGCAACAGACGGCTGGGCTGGTGGCTGACCAACAGCAGCACGGTGTTGCCCGAGGGCTCTTCGAGGCTCTTCAGCAGGGCGTTGGCAGCATTGATGTTCATGGCCTCCACCGGCTCGATCAACACCACCTTGCGCCCGCCCATCTGCGCGGTCTGCACCACGAAATTGACCAGGTCGCGGACCTGGTCGACCTTGATCGGCTTGTCGTCTTCCTCGGGTTCGAGGATGAAGTTGTCCGGGTGGCTGCCAGCGGCCAGCAACTGGCAGGCCTTGCACTGCCCGCAGGCGCCCGCTGCCCCCGGCTGCTGGCATAACAGGTGAGCCATGAGGCGCTCGGCCAGGGCACGCTTGCCGATACCCGCCGGCCCATGCAACAGGTAGGCATGCGCATGCCGGGCACGTCCGGCCAACTGCTGCCAGAGCGCTGCCTGCCACGGATAGGCTTCAGCCACGAACGCGCTCCAGCATCTCGGGCAGCAAGGCGCGCAGGGCCGTCTGCACCTGTTCCAGCGACTGGGCAGCGTCGACCAGGCGATAGCGCGCCGGCTCAGCGTGCGCGCGCGCCAGGTAGGTGTTGCGTACCGCTTCGAAGAAACCGCGACCCTCCTGCTCGAAGCGGTCCAATCGACCGCGAGCTGCAGCGCGCGACAGGCCGACCTCGACCGGCAGGTCGAACACCAGGGTCAGGTCAGGACGCAGCGCGCCCTGCACGAAGTCTTCGAGAATGGCGATGCGCTCGGGAGACAGACCACGGCCACCGCCCTGATAGGCATAGGTGGCATCGGTAAAGCGGTCGCACAGCACCACCGCACCACGCGCCAGGGCCGGGCGGATGACCTCGGCCAGGTGCTGGGCACGGGCCGCAAAAACCAGTAGCAGCTCAGCGTCGGCACTCATGCTTTCTTCACTGGGCGCCAGCAGGATCTCGCGGATCCGCTCGGCCAGCGGCGTACCACCGGGCTCGCGGGTCAGCAGCACATCAACGCCCTGCTCGCGCAGCTGCGCGGCCAGGTAGTCGCGGTTGGTACTCTTGCCGGCGCCTTCCGGGCCTTCCAGGGTAATAAACAGGCCAGTCACGGGCATTCCTTGAAATTCATTGCTCGGCCGGCTCTTCGCCAGGCGCAACGGGCGCCTCGGCGGGCTCGGACAGGGTGGAAGACGATGCAGCTGGCGGCGCCTGTGGCGCCGGGCTGGAACGATAGTCGGCGCGACGTTTGAGCTGGTATTCGCGCACCGCCGCATTGTGTTCATCCAGATCGACGGAAAACACATGGCTGCCGTCGCCCTTGGCGACGAAATACAGGCTGTTGCCCTCTACCGGATGCAATGCGGCATGAATCGCCTCGCGACCGGCCATGGCGATCGGGGTCGGCGGCAGGCCAGCAATCACGTAGGTGTTGTAAGGCGTGGCTTCCTTGAGGTGGGCACGGGTGATCTTGCCGTTGTAGCGCTCACCCATGCCGTAGATCACCGTGGGGTCGGTCTGCAGCAGCATGCCGCGCTGCAGGCGCCGCACGAACACCCCGGCGATCTGCCCGCGCTCTTGCGGCACACCGGTTTCCTTCTCCACCAGCGAGGCCATGATCAGCGCCTGATAAGGGTCCTTGTAAGGCAGGTCTGGCGCACGATCACGCCATTCGTCTTCGAGCACGTCATCCAGGCGCTTGTAGGCCTGCTTGAGCAGCTCGGCATCGGTCATGCCGCGCACGTAGCGATAAGTGTCGGGGAAAAAACGCCCCTCGGGAAAGACGTCGGGGTAGCCCAGGCGCGCCATCAGCTCGCTGTCGCTGAGGCCTGCCAGAGTCTGCTCCAGCTTGGGCTGGCGTTCCAGTGCGGCGCGCACCTGACGGAAATTCCAGCCTTCGACCAGGGTCAGGCTGTACTGCACCACTTCCTTGCGCTTCCAGACCCCGAACAGGTCCTGCATGGTCATGCCCGGCGTCATGCGGTACTCGCCGCTGTGCAGCGGCTGGCCAGCCAGGTTGAAGCGCCAGTAAAGGCGCAGCAGGAAGGCGTCCTGAATCACCCCGTCGGCTTCCAGGCGGTTGAGCACGCCCGACGGCGTCGAGCCGGTGGGTACGTCGAGCAGACGCTCTTCGGTCACCTTGAGCGGCTGGTGCAGGGCCTGATTCTGCTTCCACAGCGCAAGACCTGCGCCCAGGACGGTCACGACCACTGCGACTTGCAGCAATACCAATAATTTTCGAATCACGAATCAGCCACCCAGTAGTGAGTGCGCAACAGCCTGCAGTGTACGGGTGAGCGGCCCTACCGGCCAGTTCAGGCCGGCATAGCCGCGAACGGGCCAGACACCATATACGCTGTTGCATACGAAGAGTTCGTCCGCCTGCTGCAGGTCAGACATCGACAGGTCGCGGATTTCGACCACGATCCCCAGGGTTCGTGCCTGATCGAGCAGTTCGGCACGCATCACCCCGGCCACGCCACAGCGCGCCA
The DNA here is from genome assembly GCF_913777995.1 of uncultured Pseudomonas sp. GTDB lineage: Bacteria > Pseudomonadota > Gammaproteobacteria > Pseudomonadales > Pseudomonadaceae > Aquipseudomonas. The sequence continues at coordinate 23,783 of NZ_CAJYVE010000025.1, forward strand.
GGTCGGCGCTGAGCAGTTTGCCATCTCGCACCAGAAACAGGTTGCTGTACACCCCTTCGATGGGCCGCCCCGACATGTCGCGCATCAGCCCTTCGGCAAACCCGGGGTCCTGCCATTCGGCACGAGCCATGACCTGCTCCAGGCGGTTGAGGTGCTTGATACCCGCCAGCAGCGGTTGCTCGGCCAGGCGGGTCTGGCATTCGAAAAGCTGAATACCCTCCCGGGCGTGGCCGGGCGGATAGGACGCCGCTGGCGACATCTGGAGAATGCGCCTGGGCATGGCGCCGGCCAGCGGTGCATAGCCGCGCTGGCTGTCGCCGCGGGTGATGATCAGCTTCATGACGCCGTCGCCTGCCTGTGCGGCAAAGCGGGTCATCTCGTCGCGAATCAGCGCCAGGTCCAGATCGATGGCCAGGCGTTCGCAGGAGGATTGCAAGCGCTGCAGGTGCCGCTCGAACAGCAACGGCACGCCGGCCTTTACGGCGAGGGTTTCGAATACCCCGTCGCCATAGGCCAGGCCCCGGTTACCCAGGGCCAGGCTGTCAGCAGCCAGGCCGTCGACCCACGCGGGCATCACTCGCTGAACCGACGGAACACCAGGGAGCCGTTGGTGCCGCCAAATCCGAAGGAGTTGGACAGCACGACATCGATCGGCATCTGCCGGGCTTCGTGCGGCACGAAGTCCAGGTCGCAGCCTTCGCCAGGCTCGTCGAGGTTGATGGTCGGCGGTGCAACCTGGTCGAGCAGGGCCAGCACGCTGAAAATCGCCTCGACCGCACCGGCGGCACCCAGCAGGTGACCGGTCATCGACTTGGTAGAGCTGACCGCCAGCTTCAGCGCATGATCGCCGAACACGCTCTTGATCGCCTGGGCTTCGGCCAGGTCACCGGCCGGGGTCGAGGTGCCATGGGCGTTGATGTACTGCACCTGCTGTGGGTCGATGCGTGCGTCACGCAGCGCATTGACGATGCAGCGCGCAGCACCGGCACCGTTGTCCGGCGGCGAAGTCATGTGGAAGGCGTCGCCGCTCATACCGAAGCCCACCAGTTCGGCGAGGATGGTCGCACCACGCGCCTTGGCGTGTTCGAGTTCTTCCAGAACCATGGCGCCGGAGCCGTCGGACAGCACGAAGCCATCACGGTCCTTGTCCCACGGACGGCTGGCGCGAGCCGGCTCATCATTGCGGGTCGACAAGGCGCGCGCTGCGCCGAAACCGCCCATGCCCAGCCCGCAGGCGGCCATCTCGGCGCCACCGGCGATCATCACGTCGGCCTCGCCATAGGCGATGTTGCGCGCGGCCATGCCGATGCAGTGGGTACCGGTGGTGCAGGCGGTGGAAATGGCGTAGTTAGGCCCCTGTGCACCCAGGTGGATGGACAGGAAACCGGAAATCATGTTGATGATCGAGCCTGGCACGAAGAACGGCGAAATCCGCCCCGGCCCCTGCTCGTGCAGCAGACGGCTGCTGGCCTCGATGTTGGTCAGGCCACCAATGCCCGACCCCATGGCGACACCTACACGCTCACGATTGGCGTCGGTGACTTCCAGTCCGGCATTGCGCACCGCCTGGAAACTGGCCGCCAGGCCGTATTGAATGAACAGGTCGAGCCGCCGCGCCTCCTTGGGCGCCAGGTACGGGCTGACATCGAACCCTTTGATGGAACCACCGAAACGAGTGGTGAAAGCCGACAGGTCGGTGTGCTCGATCAGACCGATGCCACTCTGCCCTGCCAGAATGCCTTGCCAACTGCTGGGCACATCATTGCCCAGTGGCGATATCATTCCCATCCCGGTGACCACGACGCGTCTACGCGACACAGGACTCTCCTTCTCTCTCGTTGGCGAAACATCTTCATCTTTTTAAAGAAAAAACCGCACGCCGGTAAGCAGTGCGGTTTTCCCATGACAGCAATCAGCGATTACGAAAAATCAGGCCTGGTGGCTGTTCACGTAGTCGATGGCAGCCTGAACGGTGGTGATCTTCTCGGCTTCTTCGTCAGGGATTTCGGTCTCGAATTCCTCTTCCAGAGCCATCACCAGCTCAACGGTGTCCAGGGAGTCAGCGCCCAGGTCTTCAACAAAAGAAGATTCAGGTTTTACTTCTTCTTCTTTGACGCCAAGTTGCTCGGCAACGATTTTCTTGACGCGTTCTTCGATGGTGCTCATACCTAGTTTTAACTCCTAGTGGAAATGTTCAGGCATCTGGCCGGTGGGTAAGTGTATAGAAGAGGTTTTGCGCTTTTCAAGCTCAAAGCTCCCCTCCGGCTCCCCAGCGACCACAGGCCTATGAAAAGATTGCAGCTTTATAACGGATTTTAGTCAGCCCGTATGACATTTTTCTGAAACGAACCGACAAAAAGCCGTTTTACATGTACATACCGCCGTTGACCGGAATGGTGGCCCCGGTCACGTAACCTGCACCTTCGGACGCCAGGAAAGCCACCACATTGGCGATTTCCTGTGCCTGGCCCAGACGCCCCAGGGGAATCTGGGTCAGCAGGGCTTCGCGCTGGGTTTCAGGCAGCTCGCGAGTCATATCGGTGTCGATGAAGCCTGGCGCCACCGCATTCACGGTCACTGCACGCGAACCCAGCTCACGCGCCAGGGCACGACTGAAACCTTCCAGCCCTGCCTTCGCGGAAGCGTAGTTTACTTGACCGACGTTGCCCATGGCACCGACAACCGAACCGATATTGATGATCCGGCCCCAACGCGCCTTGGTCATGCCGCGCAGTACACCCTTGGACAGGCGGTACAGGCTGTTGAGGTTGGTGTCGATGACGTCGTTCCACTCGTCGTCTTTCATGCGCATCATCAGGTTATCCCGGGTGATGCCGGCATTGTTGACCAGGATCAACGGGGCGCCGACGCGCTCGGCGATGGTCGCCAGCACGGCGTCCACGGACTCGGCTTTGCAAACGTCCAGCGCCAGGCCAAAGCCCTCGACGCCGTTTTCCTTGAGGGTCGCGGTGATGCGCTCTGCACCGGCCTCAGACGTGGCGGTGCCAACGACTACGGCACCGTTGCGGCCCAGCTCCAGGGCGATGGCCTGGCCGATACCACGGCTGGCACCGGTCACCAGTGCAACTTTACCTTGCAGACTCATGCAGGTTTCTCCTTTGTTCAGGCCAGTGCCGCACGGATGGCGGCAAAGGCGTCAGGGTCAGGGGTATCCAGGTTATAGGTCACCACGCCATCGGCGCAGCGCTTGTTCAGACCGGCAAGCACCTTGCCGGGACCACATTCCACCAGTTGGGTCGCACCCAGGCCGGCCAGGCACTGAATGGACTCCACCCAACGAACAGGCTTGTACAGCTGCTCGAGCAGATCACGCTTGAGGGTCGCCAGATCGCTTACGGCGGCGGCACTGACATTCTGCACCAGGGCGATCTGCGGCTCTTGCCAGTCGATGGCCTCGACCGATGCAGCGAAGCGCTCGGCAGCCGGGCGCATCAGCTCGCAGTGCGACGGCACGCTGACCGGCAGCGGCAGGGCACGCTTGGCGCCACGCGCCTTGCACAGTTCGATGGCTCGCGCCACCGCATCGGCGGCACCGGCGATGACCACCTGGCCCGGCGAGTTGAAATTCACCGCGCTGACCACCTGACCCTGAGCCGCTTCGGCGCAGGCGGCACGCACGTCGTCGTCACTCAGGCCGAGAATCGCTGCCATGCCACCCTGCCCGGCCGGCACGGCTTCCTGCATCAGCTGACCACGACGCTCGACCAGCTTGACGGCGTCTTCCAGTGCCAGGCTGCCAGCGGCCACCAGGGCGCTGTACTCACCCAGGCTGTGGCCGGCGACATAGGCCGGCACCGCACCGCCTTCGGCGAGCCACACATGCCACAACGCGATGGATGCAGTGAGGATCGCCGGTTGGGTCTTGTCGGTCTGGTTGAGCTGTTCGGCAGGCCCCTGCTGGGTCAAGGCCCACAGGTCGTAACCCAGGGCGTCGGACGCCTGCTCGAAGGTATCGAGGATCAACGGATGCTGCACCGCTTGATCGGCGAGCATGCCGAGCGATTGCGATCCTTGACCCGGGAAGACGAATGCGAGGGATGCAGACATGTTACAGGCCCCTGATTGGTTTTCTTGAAATGCGCCTCCGGCCTTGCCGGCGGCAGTGATTCGATTGCTTATGACTGACGTTTGGATGACGCTCTGGCAGGCAGCGTCACATTTTAGACGGTCCCGGCAATAACGCCTCCAGTCGCCCGCGCAAGCGTTGCGGCAGGTTTTCCCGCACCTGGGTCACGGTACGCTGGATCGCACTCTGCAAGCCGTCGACGCCCGCCGCCCCGTGACTCTTCACCACGATGCCCTGCAGGCCCAGCAGGCTGGCGCCATTGTGCCTTGCCGGTGCCAGCTCGCCGCGCAGGCGGCGCAGCACCGGCAAGGCCAGCAGCCCGGCGGCACGCCCCAGCAGGCCCTGGGTGAACAGGGTTTCGATACGCTCGGTAATCATGGTCGCCAGGCCCTCGCTGGACTTGAGCAGCACGTTACCGACGAAACCGTCGCACACCACCACGTCCGCTTCGCCCCGATACAGGCCGTCACCTTCGACGAAACCAATGTAGTTGAGCCCCTGGGCCTGCTGCAGCAGCGCTGCCGCCTGCCTGACCTGCTGATTGCCCTTGATGTCCTCGGTACCGACATTGAGCAGCGCGACCCGGGGCCGGTCCACCCCCGCCGCCTCGGCAGTCACCGCCCCCATCACCGCGAACTGATAGAGATTCTCCGCCGTACAATCGACGTTCGCCCCAAGGTCCAGCAGATGGCAATGTCCGGCTCGGGTCGGAATGGCGGCCACCATGGCCGGGCGGTCGATGCCCGGCAGGGTCTTGAGCACGAAGCGCGACAGGGCCATCAGCGCCCCCGTGTTGCCGGCACTGACGCAGGCCTGTGCCTGACCGTCAGCCACCAGGCCGAGCGCCACGCGCATCGAGGAGTCGGGCTTGCCACGCAGCGCCTGGGAGGGCTTTTCGTCCATCGTGACGACCTCGCTGGCATGCACGACGTGCAGGCGCGCGCGATCCACGCCAGGATGACGGGATATCAGGTCTTCGATCAGGGGAGCTTGGCCGACAAGGGCCAGGTGAAGCGAGGGGGTAGAAGCGAGACAGGCAAGACTAGCCTGGACAATGCTGCGGGGACCGAAGTCCCCGCCCATTGCGTCGATCGCGATGATCGGAGCGGACAAGAAATTACTCGTCAGCGCCCTTGTCGATCACTTTGCGGCCACGGTATACGCCTTCTGGCGAAACGTGGTGGCGCAGGTGAACTTCGCCAGTGGTTTTTTCCACGGACAGAGCGTTCGCTTCGAGAGCGTCGTGCGAACGACGCATGTCACGAGCAGAGCGGGATTTTTTGTTCTGTTGAACAGCCATAGTTAACTCCTAAACGTTTGGGTCACGCTTTAATTGCGCCAATACACTGAACGGGTTGGACCGTGCTACCTCGTCCACGCTCGGTTCGGGCTCATCGAGACCCGCCGGTTGCTGGCATTCTTCAGGATGATGAGCAGGCACAATCGGCAAGGCGAGCAGCAGCTCATCCTCGATCAATGCCAGCAGATCCAAAGGATCCTCGCCCAGTTCCAACACGTCATAGCCTTTCGGCAACGATTGGGTGTTCGCACCCTCCTTCACCACCACGTAAGTACATTCACTGTGGATCGGCAGGGTAACCTGCTCGAGACAACGCTGGCAGACCATCTTCACGGTAACGTCGAGGTGGCTGTGGAAAACCACGGCCCGGCGCTCGTCCCGTTCGAAGGCGAACCTGGCCTGCACCACACCGGCGTCATCGGCCAGCGGGTCACAGAGTCTCTGCAAGCCGGCCAGCTGCACTTCACCCTCTAGGGTCGTGCCGCGATCAGCCAGTTTGCGCGGGTCAATATGAGATGGAATCGGGTCATTCAACATAGGCGCAGCATTCTAGGGATGCCCCCTTGGCATGTCAAAGGAAATTCGGGCCTGTTCGCCTGCGTGCACGCTCATTAGAATCATCGCTCAGCCCAAGGAGATCCGCATGCCTTCCCTGCTTCTCGCCTCCAGCTCGCCCTACCGCCGCGAACTGCTCGCCCGCCTGCGCCTGCCATTCACCTGCAGCTCGCCCGACATCGACGAAAGCCGCCAGCCGGGCGAAGACGCTACGGCTCTGGTACAGCGTCTGGCACGGCAGAAGGCCCAGGCCCTGGCGGACCGCCACCCCGACCACCTGATCATCGGCTCGGATCAGGTCGCCGTGCTGGACGGCGAAATACTCGGCAAACCCCACGATTTCGAGCGCGCCCTGGCGCAGCTGTCTGCTGCCAGCGGCAAGAGCGTGAGCTTCCTCACGGGCCTGGCACTGCTCAATACCCGCACCGGCCAGTGTCAGGTCGACTGCGTGCCCTTTACCGTGCACATGCGGCAATTGGACGCTGCCACCCTTGAACGCTACCTGCGCGCCGAACAACCCTACGACTGCGCTGGCAGCTTCAAGGCCGAAGGCCTGGGCGTCAGCCTGTTTCGCAGCACGGAAGGCAGCGATGCCACCAGCCTGGTCGGCCTGCCACTCATCCGCCTTGTGGACATGCTAATAAAGGAAGGCGTGAGCATTCCCTGAGCATGAAAAAACCCGACGAAAGGTCGGGTTTTTCTACAGCGCTACAGCCCTTAACGCAAAGCAGGTCCGCTGAAGCCTGCCCACATCGCCAGGCGCTCGGCCATGCTGGCTCCCAGCTTCTTGGAGAAGCGGTCGAACGGCGACTCCTGCACGGTGAAATCGACGATATCCTTGGCGCCGATCACTTCGCGGGCGACATAGCTGGAGCTGCCCAGGGCATCTACCAGACCTAGGCCGACGGCCTGCTCGCCAGTCCAGACCAGCCCCGAGAACAGCTCGGGATGCTCCTTGTCCTTGAGACGCTCGCCACGCCCCTGCTTGACGCTGGCGATGAATTGCCGATGCGTGGTGTCCAGCACACCCTGCCAGAAGCGGGTTTCATCTTCCTTGGGCGGCTGGAAGGGATCGAGGAACGCCTTGTGCTCACCCGACGTGTAGGTACGACGATCGACGCCCAGCTTCTCCATGGCACCGACGAAGCCGAAGCCGGCTGCCGTCACACCGATGGAGCCGACCAGGCTGGCCTTGTCGGCGTAGATCTGATCGGCTGCGCTGGCGATGTAGTAGGCACCGGAGGCACCGAGGTCGGTGATCACTGCGTACACCTTGATCGCCGGCTTTTCGGCACGCAGGCGGCGAATTTCATCGTACACATAGCCCGACTGCACCGGACTGCCGCCAGGACTGTTGATGCGCAGGATCACACCCTTGGTCTTGCTGTCTTCGAAGGCCGCACGCAGCGCACCCACGATATTGTCAGCACTGGCCGACTCCTTGTCGGCGATCATGCCCTGCACGTCGATCAACGCCGTATGCTCGGTGCCGCGCGCGGCCTTGGTCTCCGAGAGCAGCGGCGTGAACAGCAGCAGCGCGCCGAACAGGTAGGCAAAGGTCAGGAACTTGAAGAAAATCCCCCAGCGCCGCGACCGGCGCTGTTCCTGGATACCGGCCTGCAGAGTCTTTTCCAGCAGCTTCCAACTCTTGGCATCTTCCGCCGCCCCACCACTCTGCGAGTCTGGCGCCTTCCATTGATCAGACATTTCTCACTCACCTCGACTGCAAGACGTTCAGGGCCTGCCCAACCAGACACCCAACTCGGAAAAGTGTTCGATGGCCAGTTGCGGACCGAACTCACGCAATGAATCCAGCGACTGCGCACCATAGCCCACCGCCACGCTGTGCATACCCGCATTGCGCGCCATCAGCAGGTCGAAGGACGAATCACCGATCATCAGCGAGCGCTCGGCCGGCACATCGCAATGCGCCATGATTTCATGCAGCATCAGCGGGTCCGGCTTGCTGGCGGTTTCATCGGCAGCACGCGTGATGTCGAAGAACTCCCGCCAGCCGTGCGCCTCGAGCACCCGATCCAGGCCACGCCGGGCCTTGCCAGTGGCCACCGCCAGGCGATAGCCCTGCTCGCGGAACGCATGGATCGACTCCAACACGCCCTCGAACAGCGGCGAGGCCACTTCATCCATGGCCATGTAGCTGTCGACATAGCGCTGACGGAACGCCAGCAGCGCATCGGGGGTGAAGTGCGGGTACAGGGTACGAATGGCTTCGGGCAGGCCCAGACCGATGATGCCCTTGATGGCCTCGTCGTCACGCACCGGCACATCGCCATTGATGGCCGCTTCGCGCATGGCCTGGACGATGCGACCAATGGAGTCGGCCAGCGTGCCGTCCCAGTCGAAGATCAGCAGATCGTAATTACGGCGCACTCAGACGCTCCACGGTCTTGGCCCACATCTCGTCGACAGGGGCCTGCAGTTCGAGTTTGCCGCCATCGGGCAGCGGCACGGTCAACATGTAGGCGTGCAGGAACAGGCGCTTGCCGCCCAGCTCGCGGATCTCGCGGGAAAAATCTTCATCGCCGTACTTGGGATCGCCAGCGATCGAATGCCCCGCATGCAGGGTATGCACACGGATCTGGTGGGTGCGCCCGGTTACCGGCCGCGCCTCGACCATCGTGGCGAAGTCACCGAAGCGGCGCAGCACCTTGAACAGCGTCAGCGCCTCCTTACCTTCGTCGTTGACCTCGACCATGCGCTCGCCGGAACGCAGGTTGCTCTTGAGCAGCGGCGCGCGCACTTGCTTGCAGGATGTCGCCCAATGGCCGCGCACCAGCGCCATGTAGCGCTTGTCGACACCGTCGCCGCGCAGGGCTTCGTGCAGATGGCGCAGCATGCTGCGCTTCTTGGCGATCATCAGCAGACCAGACGTGTCGCGGTCCAGGCGATGCACCAGCTCCAGCTCCTTGGCGTCGGGGCGCAGCTGACGGAAGGCTTCGATCACGCCAAAGTTCAGGCCACTGCCACCATGCACGGCAATACCGGCCGGTTTGTTGAGCACGATGAGTGCCTTGTCCTCGTGAACGATGGCCGCTTCCAGGCGCTGCAGCAGGCCCTGGGCGACCGGCACCGGCTCGTCGCGCTCGGGCACGCGCACCGGCGGAATGCGCACGATGTCGCCCGCCTGCAGTTTGTACTCCGGCTTGGCGCGCCCCTTGTTCACTCGCACTTCGCCCTTGCGCAGGATGCGGTAGACCAGGGTCTTGGGTACGCCCTTGAGGTACGTGATCAGGAAGTTATCGATGCGTTGACCGGCATATTCCGGGGCAACCTCGACCAGCTGAACGCCGGGGGTTGGGGGGGTGTTAGTCGTCATGCGGCGAATCATAACAATTTTTTATGGATTTGAAGCACTTAATGATTGCTGCTATAGTCGCGAACGCCGCCAAAAGCGGACGGGCAGCGCATAAACGGTTGACAACCGGCCCTGACCCACGCAATTCACCGGGCGGGAGGCCGCCCTGCAAGGCTTTCGGTGACAACGAAGGCATCAGGAAACGTAACAAGCGCGGGTGACATGAGGCCTGAAATACGCCGGATCGCAGAGTCGAGACTCGCCTTCCAGAGCGCAGAACCCACGGCCAGTTCACAAGGTGCAGTCGCTTCCAGGTGTTTCGAGCGCAAGTCCTGCGAACCACGCCTCGAGCCATGATGCGTGCGCTTCCATGGGAAGCGCGCGGTAAATGCCAACCCGCTGCGGATTCTGCGCGCGGCAGCACCCGAATTATCAGGGATACGTGTAGGGTGGAGACGCACGACCATCGGACTGTGTAGCAACAATGCTGTTCCAGACGCCTTATCGCGTCCGCTGCCGATGACCGATTCCTCCTCCTGACAAAGCTTTTGCTGACTGGGTGCCCTTGGTCACCACAGCAAGCAGGAAACGTCGTCGCGACCCTCCAGCCCCGTTGGCCGGAGATGCTCGCTGGACACTGGTGCGCCCCTGGCGCTCCTGACGTGCTCTGACACCGACCGTGAGAAGTCGTGTGTGCCGAACGCCGTTTCCGGCAGCCCCGGAAACCGACGGTACTACATGAAAAGAATGCTGATTAACGCGACTCAACCCGAAGAGTTGCGTGTTGCACTGGTAGACGGCCAGCGCCTCTACGACCTGGACATCGAGTCCGGCGCCCGCGAGCAGAAGAAGGCCAACATCTACAAGGGCCGGATCACTCGCATCGAGCCGAGCCTGGAAGCCGCCTTCGTCGACTTCGGCTCCGAGCGTCACGGCTTCCTGCCTCTCAAGGAAATCTCCCGTGAATACTTCAAGAAGCCCCCCGAAGGCCGGGTCAACATCAAGGACGTCCTGAGCGAAGGCCAGGAAGTGATCGTCCAGGTGGAGAAGGAAGAGCGCGGCAACAAGGGCGCCGCCCTGACCACCTTCATCAGCCTCGCCGGTCGCTACCTGGTGCTGATGCCCAACAACCCGCGCGCCGGCGGCATCTCTCGCCGTATCGAAGGCGAAGAGCGCAACGAGCTGCGTGAAGCCCTCAATGGTCTGATCGCACCGGCCGACATGGGCCTGATCGTGCGCACCGCTGGCCTGGGCCGTAGCAGCGAAGAGATGCAGTGGGACCTCGACTACCTGCTGCAGTTGTGGACCGCCATCAAGGAAGCGTCCCAGGATCGCGCCGCGCCATTCCTGATCTACCAGGAAAGCAACGTCATCATCCGCGCCATCCGTGACTACCTGCGCCAGGACATCGGCGAAGTGCTGATCGACAGCGTCGAGGCCCAGGAAGAAGCCCTGACCTTCATCCGCCAGGTGATGCCGCAGTACGCCAGCAAGATCAAGCTGTACGAAGACAGCGTCCCGCTGTTCAACCGCTTCCAGATCGAAAGCCAGATCGAAACCGCCTTCCAGCGCGTCGTCGAACTGCCTTCCGGTGGTTCGATCGTCATCGACCCCACCGAGGCCCTGGTGTCCATCGACATCAACTCGGCGCGCGCCACCAAAGGCAGCGACATCGAAGAAACCGCCCTGCAGACCAACCTCGAAGCTGCCGAAGAGATCGCCCGTCAGCTGCGCCTGCGTGACATTGGCGGCCTGATCGTCATCGACTTCATCGACATGACCCCGGCCAAGAACCAGCGCGCCGTGGAAGAGAAAGTCCGCGAATGCCTGGAAGCCGACCGCGCCCGCGTGCAGGTTGGCCGCATCTCGCGCTTCGGCCTGCTGGAAATGTCGCGTCAGCGCCTGCGCCCTTCCCTGGGCGAGAGCAGTGGCATCGTCTGCCCACGCTGCAACGGCACCGGCATCATCCGTGACGTCGAATCCCTGTCGCTGGCCATCCTGCGCCTGATCGAGGAAGAAGCCCTCAAGGACCGCACTGCGGAAGTCCGTGCCCAGGTGCCGATCCCGGTCGCCGCCTTCCTGCTCAACGAGAAGCGCAACTCGATCACCAAGATCGAACTGCGTACCCGTGCGCGTATCGTCATCCTGCCGAACGACCACCTGGAAACGCCGCACTTCGAAGTGCAGCGCCTGCGTGACGACAACCCGGATGCCAACTCGCACAAATCCAGCTACGAAATCGCCGCAGCTGCCGCCGAAATCGAGGAAATGGCACCACAGGCCAGCGCGACCCGGACCCTGGTACGCCAGGAAGCGGCCGTGAAGACCGCCCCGGCCCGTGCCAACGCACCGGTCCCCGTGGAAGAAGCCGCCCCGGCCCCGGTCGCCCAGCCCGTTGCCGCACACGAGCCAAGCCTGTTCAAGGGCCTGGTGAAGTCGCTGGTCAGCCTGTTCGCCTCCAGCAAGCCGGAACCCGTCGCTCCGGCCGCCGCTGCCACCGAGAAGCCCGCCACCAGCGAGCGCCCGGCGCGCAACGAAGAACGCCGCAACGGTCGCCAGCAGAGCCGTGGCCGCAGCAACCGCCGCGACGAAGACCGCAAGCCACGCGAAGAGCGCGGCGAGCGTACTCCGCGCGAGGAACGTGCACCGCGCGAAGAACGTGCCCCACGTGAAGAACGTGCACCGCGCGAAGAGCGCGCCCCACGTGAGGAACGTGCACCGCGCGAAGAGCGCGCCCCACGCGAAGACCGCGCACCGCGCGAAGCCCGTGACGACTCCGCACCACGCGAAGAACGCCAGCCACGTGCACCGCGCGAGCGCAAGCCACGCGAAGAGCGCGTGCGCGAGCTGCGTGAGCCGCTGGACGCCGCACCAAGCGAAGCGCCATCGCTCGACAAGCCTGACACCCGCGAAGAGCGCGCACCACGTGAAGAACGTGTAGCTCGCGAAGAGCGCACCCCTCGCGAGGAACGCGCACCACGCGAAGAGCGTCAACCACGTCCACCACGTGAAGAGCGCCAGCCACGCGCCGAGCAGGCCGCTGCCGACGCTGACGAGGAAATCCTCAACGGCGAAGAGCAGGCCCATGACGATCAGCAGGAAGGAACCGACGGCGAACGTCCACGCCGCCGCTCCCGTGGCCAGCGCCGTCGCAGCAACCGTCGCGAGCGTCAGCGTGATGCCAACGGCGTGGAACTGGCCGAAGGCAGCGAAGAGACCACTGAAGGTCAAGGCGAAGCCGTCGCGGCCGGCCTGGTAGTCACCGCTGCCGTAGCCGGCGGTGTGATCAGCGCCAACGCAGAAGCCGACGCCAACCGTCAGGCAGAAGCGGCGGCCGAACAGGCCGACGCCGCTCCAGCAGCGACCCTCGAAGCGCCGGCTGCCAGCGAAGCTGCACCGCAGGAAGTTTCGTTCGAAGCCCCTGCTGCAGCCGTTGAAGCCCCTGCCGTGGAGGCTCCAGCGGTAGAGAGCAGCGAGCCCGCCGTGGTAGCGGCCGCGCCTGCAGTCGAACTGGCCAGCGAAGCGCCTGCTGCCGAGGTAGTGGCTGCCGACGACAAGCCGGCTGCCGCCTTTGTCCCGACTCCAGAGCCCGTGGCCGAACCGGCTGCAGAGCCGGTGAGCCAGCCGCAGATCGAGGCAGCTCCCGCCAGCGAGTCCGCCGAACTGAACGCACCTGTTGCGGCCAGCCCGGTCGAGGAAGCGCCAACGGCCAAGGAAGAGCCTGTAGCCTATGCCGCACCGGCCGCCGAGCCAACCCCGGTTGCCGCCCCGGTCGTGGAAGAAAAGCCAAGCCTGCCGGTCAGCAGCTCGGGCCGCGCGCCAAACGACCCACGTGAAGTGCGTCGCCGCAAGCGCGAGGAAGAAGAGCGTCGTCGCCAGCAGGCTGAGGCCGCTGCCGCAGCACCGGCCCAACAGCCGGTCGTTGAGGCGCCGGTCGTCGAAGCCCCAGCGGTCGAAGTGCCTGCTGCCGTCGAAGCACAGGTAGAAGCCCCTGTGGCCGAAACTGCGGCACCTGAGGCAGCCGAAGCTCGGAGCCCGGCAGACGCCGTGGCTGAAGCCCCGGCCGCCGAAGCAGCCGAAGCCAAGGCCGACGAGGCAGCAAGCGAAAGCAAGGCCGAGGAACACAGCCGCGAAAGCAAACCGCTGGCCTGATCCACCGCCATGAAAAAACCCCGCCTGCGCAAGCAAGCGGGGTTTTTTATTGCCTGTTGCAGCGAGCTGCTCACGCCGCTCGCCAGCACAGCGCTCAGTAGCGGTTCGGCTCCATCTCCAGAACAACTCCGAAACGTTCGAGGATATCGGCCTGGATGCGTTGAGCCAGGTTCAGCAGCTCCAGGCCACTGGCCTGCCCATGATTGACCAGCACCAGCGCCTGCAATCGATGCACCCCGGCATCGCCCTCACGAAAGCCTTTCCAGCCGGCCTGCTCGATCAGCCAGCCTGCCGCCAGCTTCACCTGCCCGTCGGCCTGAGCATAAGCCACCATCTGCGGGTAGCGTTGCTTGAGCAGTTGCGCCTGCTCGGCAGGAATCACCGGATTCTTGAAAAAGCTGCCGGCATTGGCCAGCTTGGCCGGGTCGGGCAGTTTTTCACTGCGGATCGAACAGATCGCCCGGCTCACGTCCATCGGGGTCGGTTGCTCGATGCCCTGCTCGCTCAGGCGCTGGCGCACCGGACCATATTCCAGGTGCAGCCTTGCCTCGCGCTGCAGCTGGAAACGCACCCGCAGAATGATCCATCGCCCCGGCTGCTGCTTGAACAGGCTGTCGCGGTAGCCAAAGGCACAATCGGTCAGGAAGAATTCGCGCAGCGCGCCGCTCTCACGATCCAGGGCGACCAGGCTGTGGAACACGTCCTTGATCTCGACCCCATAGGCACCGATGTTCTGCATGGGCGCAGCCCCCACCGTACCGGGAATCAGACTGAGGTTTTCCAGGCCTGCCAAGCCCTGCTCCAGACAGTGCAGCACGAACGGATGCCAGGGCTCACCAGCCTCGGCCTCGACCACCACCTGCCCGTCCTGCTCCTCGACAACCCGGATGCCACGACTGGCCATGCGCAACACCAGGCAGTTCAGGTCGGCAGTCAGCAGCAGGTTGCTGCCACCACCGACGACCAGCACCGGCATCGCCCGCGCATGCGCCAGGCCAAGCGCCTGGCGCACATCGTCGTCGCTGTGCGCTTCGGCGAACAGGCTGGCGCGCACATCCACAGCGAAGGTATTGAAGGGTTTCAGCGAAACCGCCGGGCGCACGTCCAGGCTCATTACCCCTCCAGCAGGCGCTTGACGCGCTCCAGATCTTCCGGAGTGTCGACGCCGGCGGGCGGCGCTTCCAGGGCATCGGCCACATGAATGCGTACGCCGTGCCACAGAGCCCGAAGCTGCTCCAGGGACTCGGTATTCTCCAGCCAGCACGGTCCCCAGGCGACGAAATCGTGCAGGAAACCAGCGCGGTAGGCGTAGATGCCGATATGGCGGCGATACGGAACGTTCGCCGGCAGCACGTCACGACTGGCGGCCAGGGCATCCCGCGCCCAAGGCAGAGGTGCACGACTGAAGGTCAGTGCCAGACCGTTGATGTCGGTCGCGACCTTGACCACGTTGGGATTGAACAACGACGCCACGTCCTCGATAGGTTCGGCGAGGGTGGCGATGGCCGCCTCGGGATGAGCGGCGAGGTTGGCCGCCACCTGATCGATGATCGCCGGGGGGATCAACGGCTCATCGCCCTGCACGTTGACCACGATGGCGTCGGCGGCCAAACCCAGCTGGGTCGCCACCTCGGCGAGGCGGTCGGTGCCGGAATTGTGGTCGTCACGGGTCATTAGCACCTCGGCACCGAAGGCCTGGCAGGCTTCGACGATACGCGCATCGTCGGTCGCCACCACCACGCGCCCAGCCTGGCTCTTGCAGGCCTGCTCCCAGACATGCTGGACCATGGGCTTGCCGGCGATGCTCTTGAGCGGCTTGCCGGGAAAGCGGCTGGAGCCGAAACGCGCCGGAATCACGACGGTGAAGGCAGCGCTCATTTATCCAGGCGCTCCTCGGTGGACAAGGTGCGGGCTTCGCTTTCCAGCATCACCGGAATGCCATCGCGAATCGGGTAGGCCAGGCCGGCGCCCTTGCTGATCAGCTCCGACTTGTCGTCGCTGAGCTTGAGGGGGCCCTTGCAGATCGGGCACGCGAGGATGTCGAGCAGTTTGGTATCCATGTGGGGTCCCATCAGTGTTTAAGATGCGCCAGCCAGTCATCGAACCGGCTGACGAAGGCCTCGGAAGGTTGCGCATCCACCGCCAGATACCACCAGTCGTCGGCCGCGAAGCCACGGCATTTCACCGCGTCCTTCTCGGTCATGACCAATGGCAGCGCCGGCGTGAAGCTCAGCGCCTGGGCATCGAACACGGCGTGGTCGGCGAAGGCATGCGCCACAGGCCGCCAGTTTAGCCCCTCGAGGGTATTGAAGAAACGCTGCGGATTACCGATGCCGGCCACCGCATGCACGGCCTGGCCGGGCGGAAAATGTTCGACGCCCACCCGCTGGCCACTGCGCAGGTTGACCAGCGCGGAGGGCCTGAGGGTGAAGGCGAAGCCATCGTCCTTGTCGGCCAGGGCGCCGTTGTAGAGCACGGCATCGACCGCCTGCAGGCGTTCGGCCGGTTCACGCAGCGGCCCGGCGGGCAGGCAACGGCGGTTGCCCAGGCCACGGGCGGCGTCGATCAGTACCAGCTCGAAATCACGCGCCAGCCGATAGTGCTGCAGGCCGTCGTCGGAAAGAATCAGGTCCAATGGCTCGCTGTCCAGCAAGGCGCGCACGGCGCGGCTGCGGTCAGGGTCGATCATCAGCGGCACGCCGCTGCGTTGCACGATCAGCAGCGGCTCGTCGCCCGCCTCGGTGGCGCTCTGCTCGGCGCGCACCCGCCAGGGCAGGCTCGGTGGCTTGGCGCCATAGCCACGGCTGACCACCCCGACCCGCAGGCCCTGACGGCGGCAATGCTCGATCAGCCAGAGGATCATCGGGGTCTTGCCGGTGCCACCTACGGTGATGTTACCCACCACCACGACCGGCACCGGCGCACGATAGATGCTGCCTTCACCGGCCAGAAAGCGCGCACGCTTGCGCTCGACCACCCGACGGTACAGGCACTCCAGCGGACGCAGCAAGGTCAGTGCCGGATGCCCCTGGTACCACGCGGCAAGCAAACGGTCGGTGAGTGCCATCAATTAGCCTGGGTCGCTTCGACCGTGGTCATGCGCAAGTGACTGAAACCCAGCTTGCCCGCAGCGTCCATGGCGGTGATCACCGCCTGATGCGGGGTCTTGCCGTCGGCACTGATCGACAGCGGCAGGCTGCTGTCGCCACCCGACTCGCGCTGCAACGCTTCGACCAGGCCATCCAGGTCGTTGCGCGGCAGCAGCTGGTTGTTCACCGAGAACACGCCATCGGCGTTGATGGCGATGTCCAGTTGCTTGCGCGCGGCATCATCGTTGGACGCCCCGGTGACTGACTGCGGCAGGTCGACGCGCAGCTGGGTTTCACGGGTGAAGGTGGTGGTGAGGATGAAGAACAGCAGCAGGATGAACACCACATCGATCAGGGCAACCAGGTTGATGTCGATGGTGTCGCGCGGCTTGCGGCGGCGAAACTTCACTTGCGCTTGCCCCCGGTCTTGGCCAGCGACTTGAGGTCAACCGGCGCATCGACCAGATCCACCTCACGATCGCCCTGCACCACTTCCACCAGGCGGATGGCCTGCTGTTCCATGCCTACCACCAGCTCGTCGACACGACTCTGCAGGTAGCGATGGAAGAAGATTGCCGGGATCGCCACCATCAGCCCCGATGCGGTACAGATCAGCGCCTTGGAGATCCCTCCGGCGAGCACCACGGCATTGCCTGTGTTACCGGCGGCGTTGAACGACGAGAAGATATCGATCATGCCCAGCACCGTACCCAGCAGGCCGAGCAGCGGCGCCATCGCGCCGATCGAGCCCAGCGCCGCCAGGTAGCGCTCCAGCTCGTGGATGACCCGCGCGGCAGCCTCTTCGATGCTTTCCTTCATGATTTCCCGGCCATGCTTGGAATTGGCCAGGCCGGCGGCGAGGATTTCACCCAAGGGCGAGTCGGCACGCAGCTGCTTGAGTTTGTCGCTGTCGAGTTTGTTTTCCTTGATCCACTGCCAGACCTGCCCGAGCAGGTGTGGCGGCGTGATCCTGCTGGCGCGCAAGGTCCACAGTCGCTCGATGATGATGCCGGCCGCGGCGATCGAGCTCAGAATGATTGGAAGCATCATCCAGCCGCCAGATTTGACCAGTTCCCACACAGTGCCGACTCCCTCTGAAAATGTCGGGCCACTCTACCATAGGGTCGTGCCGGTTGTTCGACCCCGACCGCTCAATCTCGCCAGAAGCGACGCTCAGCACGCGCACCAAGGGCTTCGCCGAAAGCCCCCAGGCGCAGGCTCACGGCGCCCTGCTCGCCGGTGTCATGCACGGTGATCCCCAGGCTTCGGTAACGGGCCAGTACAAGCGGGTGAGGATGCCCGAAACTGTTGTGCCGGCCGCGCGAAACCAGCGTCGCCTCAGGCATCACCCGGCGCAGCAGAGCCGCCGAAGAAGAAGTGCGGCTGCCATGATGAGGCGCCTGGAACCAGCGCGCGCGCAGCTCGAAGCCGGAATCCAGCAGCGCGCGCTCCGCTGCACCTTCGATGTCGCCGGTCAAGAGCAGGCGTTCGCCGTTGGCCTCCACGCTCAGCACGCAGGATGCATCGTTGCTATGCCGGGCAGCATCCCAGCGCCAGGTCGCGAAGCGTACCCCATCCCATTCCCAACGCTGCCCCACAACGCAGGCCTCGGCGCCTGGCAGCTCACCGGGCTCGCCCGCCAGCATCCGATCCACCGGCAAGGCGCGCTGCACGGCCGGCGCGCCACCGGCATGGTCGGCATGCGCATGGCTGACCAACAGCAGATCCAGGCGCGTGACACCGGCCTTGCGCAACACGGGCACCACCACGCGCTCGCCAATATCGAAATCCCCGGCGGCCGGGCCGGCGTCATACAGCAGGCGGTGATGCCGGGTACGGATCAGCACGGCCTGCCCCTGCCCCACGTCGAGCATCTGCACCTCGGCCTGTCCGGCGGGCAGCCGCTGTTGCGGCGCGAATGCACACATCAGCACCAGCGGCCATCCCAAGGGTCGGCACGGCACTCCGGCCGGTAGCAGCAGGCACAGCACACCGGCCAGGCACAGCCACCAGGCCCACATTGGCAGGCTCGGCGGCACCCAGGCCGGCCATTGCGCAGCGAACTCGGCCAAGACCCAGAACAGCAGGTGCAAGGCGCCACCCGCCAGCCACAGCAATGCCTCCCCGAGCAAGGGCACCGGCAGCAACAGGGTGCCGAGCAACGCCAGGGGCAATACCACCAGACTCACCCAGGGCACTGCCAGCAGGTTGGCCGCCGGACCACTGAGACTGACCGGCAGCCCCAGCGCCAGCAGCACCGGAAGCAGGCCGATTGCAATCAGCCATTGCGCACGGGTCCAGGCGCGCCACCAGGACCAGCCGCCGACTCGTCCGCCAAACGCCATGAGCAGTACACCGACCGCGCCGAACGACAACCAGAACCCAGGTTGCAGGCTGGCCAGCGGCTCCAGCAGCAACACGCCGTTGAGCGCCAACAGCCAGGGCCAGGTCGGCCCCAGGTGACGAAAGCGCAGGCGCCACCACAGCAGCAGGCCAACCATGATGCAAGCGCGCCGCACCGGCACGTCGAAGCCGGCCAGCCAGCCGTAACCCAGCGCCGCCGCAAAGGCCAGCGCGCACGCCCAGGGCAGCCAGGGCCAGCCCGACGGCCACAGGCCCCAGCGGGCCAGCGCCGCAATCAGCAGATAGAGCGCCCCGGCCAGCAGCCCGACATGCTGCCCGGAAATCACCAGCAGGTGCACCGTGCCGGTGTCCTGCAACACCTGCCAGTCGTCCCGCGACAAGCCCGAGCCGTCGCCCAGCACCAGCGCCGCCAGGGCGCCTTCCCGACCCTGGCCGTCCACAGCCAGCAGGCGTTGCCGCAGTGCCTCGCGCCAGGCGCCAGCGGCCGGGGCCAGGCGCTGTCCATCGACCACCGTGCCGGTGGCACCGATGCGCTGCGCCAACAGCCAGGCAGGGTAATCGAAGGTGCCGGGGTTGAGCAGCCCGTCCGGGCGCCGTAGCTTGACTGCCAGGCGCCAGCGCTCGCCACTGCGTACCTGTGGCCCGCCGCGCCAGCTCACCCGGATGCGCTGCGGCAAGCCGACACGGCGCGACTGCGCATCCTCAAGTTCGAAGCGCACCACTTCACCACGGCTGTCCGGCAGCCCGCTCACCCGGCCCTGCAGCCACAGTGTCCGGCCATCCAGGCTCGGTGCCAGGCGATCATCCAGGGCTGCCTGTGCCGAAACACAGGCCCAGGTGAAACCCAGCAACCAGAGCGCCAGCGGGTAAGTGCGATACGGCAGCAGCATCAGCGCCAGCAGTGGCATCAACAGCAACAGCCAGCCCGGCGGCAGTGCCGGCAGAAAACGCAGGCTCAGCAGCCCCAGCGCCAGCGCGACCATCCCCGTGCGCATGAGCAGTCTCCTTCCCTTGCGAAAAGGGCGAGAAGATCGATGCCGTAGCACGAGGCTTCAAGCGAGCTTTGTTACCGGTTTTGAACGGCCACGAGGACCAGGAATGAGGTGGGCCGCCGAGACTTGGCGGCCCGAGAGGCTCAGTGGCGCATGCCGCGGCCGCTGACCAGCAGGCGCACGCAGGCTATGTAGAGCACCACGGTGGCGCAGGCCATGAACGCCAGGGCGATGCTGATGCGGATATCCGACACGCCGAGGATGCCGTAGCGAAAGGCGTTGACCATATGCAGCACCGGGTTGGCCAGCGACACGGTCTGCCAGAATGGCGGCAGCAGGGTGATGGAGTAGAACACGCCACCCAGGTAGGTCAGCGGGGTCAGCACGAAGGTCGGGATGATCGAGATGTCATCGAAGTTGCGGGCGAACACCGCGTTGACGAAGCCCAGCAGCGAGAAGATGGTCGCGGTCAGCAGTACCACCACCACGGTCACGCCCAGGTGATGCACCTGCAGATCGGTGAAGAACATCGACAGCAGCGTGACGATCAGGCCGACCATCAGGCCACGCAGCACACCGCCCAGCACATAGCCGATGAGAATGATGTGCGGCGACACCGGCGAGACCATCAGTTCTTCGATGGAGTGCTGGAACTTGGCACCGAAAAAGCTAGACACCACGTTGCCGTAGGAGTTGGTGATGATCGACATCATGATCAGCCCCGGCACGATGTACTGCATGTAGCTGAAGCCGCCCATGTCGCCGATCTGTCGACCGATCAGGTTACCGAAGATCACGAAGTACAGGACCATGGTGATCGCCGGCGGCAGCAGGGTCTGCGGCCAGATGCGCATGAAGCGCCGCACTTCGCGGTAGACGATGGTGTTCAGCGCCACCAGGTTGGGGCGCAGTTCGCCCATAGGCTTGCTCATTGGGCCACCTTCGCCAGATTCTTTTCCACCAGAGACACGAACAGCTCTTCCAGACGGTTGGCCTTGTTGCGCAGGCTCAGCACTTCAATGCCCTGCTGGGCCAGCTGGCTGAACAGCGCGGTGATGCCAACGTTCTTGTCGACCTGCACTTCCAGGGTGTGCGCATCGATCAGCCGGCCGGGGAAACCTGGCAACTGGGGCGCTTGGGTGTACGACTGCTTGAGGTCGAGAACGAAGGTTTCCACGGTCAGGGTATTGAGCAGTTGCTTCATGCCCATGTTCTGCACGATCTCACCATGGTCGATGATGCCGATGTTGCGGCACAGCTGCTCGGCCTCCTCCAGGTAGTGGGTGGTGAGAATGATGGTGATGCCTTTCTGGTTCAGCTCGGTGAGGAAGCTCCACATCGAGCGGCGCAGTTCGATGTCCACCCCGGCGGTGGGTTCGTCGAGGATCAGCAGGCGCGGCTCGTGGATCAGCGCACGAGCGATCATCAGCCGGCGCTTCATGCCGCCGGACAGCGACCGCGACGGCACGTCGCGCTTGTCCCACAGGCCCAGCTGGGTCAGGTACTTCTCGGCGCGTTCCTTGGCGATGCGCGCCGGAATGCCGTAGTAGCCCGCCTGGGTGACGACGATGTCGAAGGTCTTCTCGAACTGGTTGAAGTTGAACTCCTGCGGCACCACGCCGATGGAACGCTTGAGCGCAGCCGGCTCACGGTCCAGGTCATGACCGAAGATGTTCACCGTACCGCTGGTCTTGTTCACCAGGGTAGAGAGAATGCCGATGGTCGTGGATTTGCCGGCGCCATTGGGGCCGAGCAAGGCGAAGAAGTCGCCTTCGGCAACGTCCAGGTCGATACCCTTGAGGGCCTGGAAGCCGTTGCCGTAGGTCTTGGTGAGCTGTCGGATGGACAGGGCAGAACTCATAGCGGAAAAAGCACCCATCAGGAAGGTTCTAGGAATTGATCAGGCTGGCGCACGCGGTGGTGCGCCAGTGGACTGCGGCCATGGTGCTAGGACAGACCACCCAAGTACAGACACATTCATTAATAATAATTATCGAAATGGCGCGACGTGGGTGGCGAGCGCTTCAGGTCAGTTCGGTCATCACGGCCTTGCGGAACGCCGGGCGGGCCTTGAGGCGCTCGTACCAGGCCTGCAGATGCGGCAGTGGCGCGCGCTCGATGGGCATCTCGAACCAGGCATAGGCGAAGCAGCCCAGCGGGACGTCACCCATGCCGAACTCCGCGCCCGACAGGTAAGGCTGCTCGGCCAGCGCCGCATCAGGAAGGGCCAGCAGCCCATTGAGCACCTCGATGCCCTGGCCGATGGCCTCGGGGTCACGCTTTTCCGGTGGTGTGCGCAGCAAGCCCCAGAACACCGGGCGAAACGGACCGGCCAAGGTCGAGGTGGTCCAATCCATCCATTTGTCCCCTTGGGCGCGCAGCACAGGGTCGGCGGGATACAGCGGTGTGTCGGGCGCGTAGCGGGCTGCCAGGTAGCGCACGATGGCATTGGATTCCCAGAGCACCAGCTCGCCGTCTTCGATCATTGGCACCCGGCCGTTGGGATTCTTGGCCCGATACTCCGGCTCGTCCACCACACCGAAGGCGCCGCCAGCGTCTTCGGTCAGGTACGGCACGCCCACCTCTTCGGCCATCCACAAGGCCTTGCGTACGTTGCTGGAATTCTTGCGGCCCCAGATCTTGAGCATTTCCCTTTCCTCCCTGTGATGACCACCGTTGGTCGGGCGACAGTCTAACCTGTAACCGTCGCAACTTACTCATGCGCTCAGGGTCACTAACCCTGATACCTGGCCGGCGCACCGGCCGCCCGTCGCCCATGGAGGATTGCATATGCTGTTGTTGTGGATTGCAGGACTGATAGTCGGCGTCGCCTGGCTGGCGCACCGGCGCTTCACCCCCATGGGCACGCTGGGCATCGTCGCCCTGCATCTGCTGGCCATGGGGCTGTGGAGCACGGCGCCCGGCTGGCTGCTGACGATCTTCTGGCTGCTGTGGCTGGCCGTGCTGCTGCCCCTGGCCCTGCCCGACCTGCGCCGCAAGCATTTCAGCGCACCGATGTTCAGCTGGCTGAAGAAGGTGCTGCCGCCGATGTCGGCCACCGAGCGCGATGCCATCGACGCCGGCACCGTGTGGTGGGACGGCGAGCTGTTCAGTGGCCGCCCCGACTGGAACACCCTGCTGGCCTACCCGCCCGCACAACTGAGCGAAGAGGAACAGGCGTTTATCGACGGGCCCACCGAAGAACTCTGCGCCATGGTCAGCGACTGGCAGATCGGCCAGCAGATGGATCTGCCCGTGCAAGCCTGGGAGCACATCAAGACCCACGGTTTCTTTGCCCTGATCATTCCCAAGGAATACGGCGGCAAGGGCTTTTCGGCCTATGCCCACTCGCAGGTGGCAATGAAGCTGGCCACACGCAGTGGCGACCTGGCGTCCACCGTGATGGTGCCCAACTCCCTGGGCCCTGCCGAGCTGCTGCTGCATTACGGCACCGACGAGCAGCGCAACCACTACCTGCCACGCCTGGCCAGCGGCGAAGACATTCCCTGCTTCGCCCTCACCGGCCCGTTGGCCGGCTCCGACGCCGGCGCCATGCCCGACACCGGGATCATCTGCAAAGGCCAGTGGCAAGGTGAAGAAGTCATCGGCCTGCGTCTGAACTGGGAAAAGCGCTACATCACCCTGGGGCCGGTGGCCACCCTGCTCGGCCTGGCCTTCAAGGCCTACGACCCGGACCATCTGCTGGGCGAAGACACCGACCTGGGCATCAGCCTGGCGCTGATCCCCACCGACACACCCGGCGTGAACATCGGCCGTCGCCACCTGCCACTGGGCGCCGCCTTCATGAATGGCCCGAACTCCGGCAAAGACGTGTTCGTGCCACTGGACTTCCTGATCGGCGGCCAGGCCATGCTCGGCAAGGGCTGGATGATGCTGATGAACTGCCTGTCGGTAGGCCGCTCCATCTCGCTGCCGGCGGTGGGCACCGGCGCCGCCAAGTTCACCAGCCTGGTCACCGGCCAGTACGCCCAGGTGCGCGAACAGTTCAACGTTCCGCTGTCGGCCTTCGAAGGTATCCAGGAAGCCCTGGCGCGCATCGGCGGCAATGCCTGGCTGATGGACAGCGCACGGATTCTCACCGCCAATGCCGTGGACCTGGGCGAAAAGCCTTCGGTGCTCTCGGCGATCCTCAAGTACCACCTGACCGAGCGCGGCCGCGAGTGCATCGCCCACGCCATGGACGTTCATGGCGGCAAGGGCATCGTCATGGGCCCCAACAACTACCTGGCGCGCAGTTGGCAGACCGCACCGATCTTCATCACCGTCGAGGGCGCCAACATCCTCTCGCGCAACCTGATGATCTTCGGCCAGGGCGCGATCCGTTGCCATCCATTCGTACTCAAGGAAATGGCCCTGGCCGCCCGCGAGGACCACGACCGCGCGCTGTACGAGTTCGACGACCTGCTGATGCGCCACATCGGTTTTGCCGTCGGCAATGCCGCCAGCACCCTGGTCCTCAACCTTGGCCTGGGCCGCATGGACAAGCATCCGGGCGACAGCCTCAGCCAGGGCTATTTCCGCGCCCTGGACCGCCAGGCAGCAGCGTTCGCCCTGCTGGCCGACCTGAGCATGATGATGCTGGGCGGCGAGCTGAAGCGCCGCGAGCGCTTGTCTGCACGTCTGGGTGATGTGCTCAGCTACCTGTACCTGGGTTCCGCAGCGCTCAAGCGCTACCACGACCTGGGCTCGCCGGGTTACCTGCGTCCGCTGCTGCGCTGGGCCATGGAAGAAAGCCTGGGCCAGGCCGAACGTGCGCTGGACGAACTGCTGCGCAACTTCCCCAACAAGCTCATGGGCGCGCTGTTGCGCGTCGTGGTGTTCCCCCTGGGGCGCCGGCACAAGGGACCTTCGGATGCGCTGGATGCCGAGATCGCCCAACTGCTCGGTCGCGCCAAGGGCGATGCGGCGCTGGAGCAGCTGCTCGCCGGCTGCTTCCGCCCTCAGGATGCCGAAGACCCGGTAGGCGCCCTGCAGCATGCCTATGATCAGCTGCAGGCCAGCCATCCTGTGCGACGCAAACTGCAACAGGCGCACAAGAATGGCCAGTTGCAGGTAGAGGCCGGCGAGTCGGCCAGCGATGCCGCGTTGCGCGTCGGCGTGCTGCAACCCGCCGAGCTGCAGGCCCTGGAGCAGGCTGAACAGGCACGCCGCAAGGTCATCGACGTCGACGACTTCGACAAGGAGCAACTGAGCCTGGCACCGGGCAAGACCCGCTAGTCCAAGGCAACACCCACAACAGGCGCGCAGGGCTTTATACTCTCGCGCCTTTTTCGCTTATGAGGACTTCACCATGGCCGATGCCATTCTCGACCATCACCTGGGTCTGCTGACCCACCTGCGCAGCATCCTGGTCGCGCTGGGCGAGGCCGAACAGGTGGACGAGGCCAACCATGCGCTGTTCATGGAGCGCTTCGACGAGCTGATCGAGCAATTGCCCAAAGACCCGCTGGAAAGTCAGTACCTGGGCCAGGACATCCTCTGCCAGGTGATCCAGCGTTATCCGCAGATCGCCCATCTGGTCCCACGCGACCTGCTGTGGTTCTTCGGCGGTGACTGCCTGCACTTCATGCCGGACGAAGAAATCGACCTGTACCAGGCGCTGGAAGAGCGCCGCTACGAAGCCGAGCAGAACGACGAGCCCTTCGACTGGGTTCAGGAGAAACAGCTGCTGGCACTGAGCACCCAGGGTCCGGCCAACTGACGAGCCGGGCGCGGTGAGGCCGCTTGACGGCCACAGGCCAGTGCATAAGCGGCTTCAGCCGCGAAAAGGCACTGACGCGTCACGCAGCCTGATCGCGGCTAAGGCCAATACCGTTCGGTTAAGCGTCAGGTGGCCCGGTGGGAGCGGCTTTAGCCGCGAAAGCGCCAGGAAACTCACTGCATCTGTTGTGAACAGGCGGCCGCTTCGCGGCTGAAGCCGCTCCTGCCCGGCCTAACTGACCAGTATTGCGGCTAAGGCCGCTATTGCTCGCTGGGCGCAATCCGGGGTCAGTGATCAATCCAGGCTCGACAGCAGGTCCTCGGCCATTTTCCGATGCGCCTCGTCGGCACCGTCCAATACCTCCTGCAACAGCAGCCGGGCACCGTCGATATCGCCCTCGTCGATCATCAACTGCGCCTGGTTGATCTGCGTCAGCGGCTCTTCATCCAGCTCCAGCAGGTCGAATTCCATGCCTTCATCGTCAGCGAAGCTGTCGAGGAACGCTTCGTCCAGCGCCTCGTTATCGACCACCGGCTCAGCCAGTTCGATGGCCTCGACCTGCATGTCCGGCACCTCGCCAAGATCCCCCAGACCGTCGAGCAGGTCCACCCCGGAAACGGAGAATGCCGTGTCGAGGCCGGAAGGTTCGACCGGCTCGATCAGTTCGATGGACTCTTCTGCCCCGTCGTCCGGCAGTGACAAGTCGCTGAGGAACTGTTCGTCCTGCAGCTCGAAGACCTCAGGCAGTTCGGTCAGGTTGGAGGCGAAATTCGGGTCGGCGGCGGCTGCGGGCGGGACCTCGGCCTTGCTGACGGGCACAGGCTTGTCGAACGGGTCGACCAGGTCCCAGTCCGCATCCAGCGATAGCTCGTCGAGATTGAGCTGAAAGGCGTCTTCATGTTCGGGATTGAGCGCAGCGGCAGCGGTTTCATCCAGTTGCGCGGGTTCGGCGGGAACGCTTGCCGGGCTGGGCTCAGGCTCGCTTGCAGTCGCGCCAGCCAACCCGGCACCGGCCACGATGCCCGCTGCAGCGGCCACCGCGGGGGCAGCGCCGGAGTGTGCGGCCTTTTCCAGTTGCGGATGACGGGCCCGGATCGCCTGAATACGCTCGGCGCTCATACCCTGGCCCAGCGCGGCGCTCTCCTCGGCCGCGAAGCCCTGGGCATCACCCTGGTCGGCCAGCAGTTCGAGAATGCGCTCGCGGATGTCTTCACGCTCCGGCTGCTTGTGCGAGGCATCGCGCAAGATGGCCAGTGCCTCGTTGAAGCGCCCGTATGCGATATAGATGCTGACACCGTCCAGCGCGTCGGGCGCAGTGCCCGCCGGGCGTTGCGCCGCAGGGGCCTTGCTCAAGGTGGTTGCGCTGGCTGGCGTCGGAACCGGCGACGAGGCCGCTGGCGCCGCCGCCACCGGGGACACCACGGCGGGCACTTCATACACTGGAAGGGTGATCGGCTGCGCCGGCTTGAGCAGCGGTTCCTCGCGTTCAGCGGGTTCGACCTCGGCCTGCTGGCGACGCTGGCGCATGCGCAGCACCAGCAGCACTGCCAGCAGCACGACGGCGGCGGCAATCAGCAAGGGCAGGCTGAACCAGGAACTCTCCTCGCTGGACGCCACTGGCGTCGGCGCCGCAGCCGCCACAGGCGCTGCCGTCGGCGTCAGTGCCGGTGCCGGTGCCGGTGCGGTCGTCGCCGCGGGCACTGGAGGCTTGCCAGCATCGCGCAGTTCGGTGAGTTGAGCGCGCAGCTCGGTCACGGCCTTGTCGCGCTCGAACAATTGCTCCTGCAGGCTGCGATTGAGCGTCTTGAGATCGTCGAGTTGCTGCGTCTCGATGGCGGCGGCCGCCAGTTGCACGGCCTTTTGCGCCTCGGCCTCGGCTGCCGCCGCTGCCTCGCCGACGGCGGGTTCGGGTGGCTGTACGGCCGGTGGCTGCGCAGCATCGGGAAGCAGCAGGTTCTGACCGGCACGCAGCGCACTGCCCGGCCCCTTGGGAAAGGCCAGCGGGTTGAGCGCCTGAATGGCCTCGGCCACCTGCGCCGCCGAGCCTCTTTCCCCCGGTCCCTGGACGCGCCGGGCGATACTGGCCAGGGTGTCGCCTGCCACCACGGTGTAGTGCTTGCCCTGCACCGCCATCGGCGGCGCCACCGGCATGCGCGACTCCACGGCGGCGGCCTGTTGCTGGCGCTGGGTGCGACCACGGGTCGCCGCCTGCCCTTCTGGCGAGGTCGCGGGGTCGAGCAGCACGGTGTATTCGTGGAGCAGATCGCCGTTGGGGCGCGACACCTGCACCAGGAAGCTCAGATAGGGCTCGACCACCGGTTTGTTCGACACCACTTCGATATAGCCGGTATTGCCGCGAATCACCGGGGTAAAGCGCAGGTCGTTGAGAAAGAAGGCGCGTTCCACACCAGCCTTGGCAAAGGCCTCCGGCGAAGCCAGCTTGACGATGATGTCTTCCGGGTCCAGCCCGGCGGTTTCGACCAGCTCGATCTGCGCGTCCAGCGGCTGGTTGAGCGCCGAATTCAGGCGGATATCGCCCAGGCCAAGGGCCAAGGCCAGCCCCGACCAGCCCAGCGAGCCGATCCCGATGGCGCTGGCAAGCGCCGTGAACCGCACACCGGCCCTGAATCTGCTGCCGGCGACCCGAACTCTTTTCAGCATGCGACCCCTTAAGGAAACCGTTCCTGGCTTTCCACACCCGGTAATGAAACGACAGTATGCGTGAGAACCTGGGGCCATGCCTCAGGTTCTTTCCAGGTTCGCCAGTATGCGTGCGTGCACCCGCATGGCCACTTGCAGTTCCGCCTCGTCGATCCCGGCGAGCAGCTCGGCGCGCAGGGTGCTGGCAATGGCTTCGATCTGCTGGATCAAGGGTTCGGCGCTTTCGCAGAGCACGATTTTCTTGGCCCGACGGTCTTCCAGTACCGCCTGGCGGCGCACCAGCCCCTGGCTCTCCAGGCTGTCGAGCAAGCGCGCGAGGGTCGGCCCTTCAACACCAAGGCTCTGCGCCAGTTCGCGCTGGGTGGGCGCCTCGGTCGTGAAGCGGGCCAGGTGCAGCAGCACCAGCCAGCGCGCCTGGGACAATCCCAGGCCGGCCAGGCGGCGATCCAGTTCGGCACGCCAGCCCCGGGTCAGTTGACCCAGTTGCATCCCGAAGCGGTGTTCATCAGTCAATGACATAACAAGCTCTTGTTTGAAACGGTTCTTGATAGCAGCGACACAGCAAGCTGATGGCGACGATGCAAGGTGCGTGACGCCGCCTCACATCTCGAATTCCGACTGCAAGGCAGCCCTTACGCAATAAAGCACGCCCTCGGGCACCCGGCCACTGAACTGTGCGGCAATGTCGCTGACGGCGGGCAGTTCACCCTCGCCATCGAGGAAAGCGTCCTGAATCTCGCCGAGCAGATCTTCAGGCAGGTCCAGCGCCTGGTCCACCGACAACTGCTGCTGGCCGATGGCCTCAGCCAGCAGGCTGTAGACGTTCTTTTCCGAACAGCGCAGCTGCGCCGCGATCTGTGCGGGCGTCATGCCGGCCCGTGCCAGGCTGATCAGCTCATGACGCACGTCAGTCACTGCCTTGGGCCCCTCGGCCTCGCCGGCGAGCACTTCGAGGAACGCCTCGCCATAGCGCTCCAGCTTGCGCGCGCCGACCCCGCTGACACGGGCCATTTCCGCCATGGAGCGCGGCTGGCTGCGCAGCATCTCCAGCAGCGTCGAGTCGGGAAAGATGACATAGGGCGGCACACCATGCTCTTCGGCCAGACGCCGACGCAGCACGCGCAGCGCTTCCCACTGTTCGCGTTCCTCGCCGCGCACCAGTTGGCTGGCCGGGCTGCCGCCGCTGCTGCGGGCACTGGCCTGCGGCTTGAGGTCCCGACGCAGCTCCAGGCTTACTTCGCCGCGCAGCAGTGGTCGGCAGGCGTCGGTCAGGCGCAGGCCGCCGTAGCCTTCCAGGTCGATGTCGGCCAGGCCGCGTGCCACCAGTTGGCGGAACAGTGAGCGCCACTCACCTTCCGAGCGCCCCTTGCCGACGCCGAACACCGAAAGGTGCTGATGGCCGAAGTTCTGTACCTTTTCGTTGGACTTGCCCAGCAGCACATCCACCAGATGCCCGACGCCGTAGCGCTGGCCGGTGCGGTAGATGGTCGACAGCGCCTGACGCGCCGCCTCGGTGGCGTCCCAGGTCTGTACGCCGTCGACGCAGTTGTCGCAATGCCCGCAGGGTTGCGGCAGCTCTTCATCGAAATAGGCCAGCAGCGCCTGGCGCCGGCAGCGGGTTTCCTCGCAGAGCGCCAGCATGGCATCGAGCTTGTGATGCTCCAGGCGCTTGTGCCGCTCATCGCCCTCGGAATTCTGCAGCATCTGCTTGAGCATCAGCACGTCCTGCAGACCGTAGGCCATCCAGGCATCGGCGGGCAGGCCATCGCGACCGGCACGACCGGTTTCCTGGTAGTAGGCCTCCAGCGACTTGGGCAGGTCGAGGTGCGCGACGAAGCGCACGTTGGGCTTGTCGATGCCCATGCCGAACGCAATGGTGGCGACCATGATCAAGCCTTCCTCATTGAGGAAGCGCCGCTGGTTGTCGGCACGTGTCTCAGCCGGCAGGCCAGCGTGATAAGGCAATGCCGGGTAACCGTTGTCGCTGAGGAAGGCGGCGACTTCCTCGACCTTCTTGCGCGACAGGCAGTAGACGATACCGGCATCGCCACGCCGCTCGGAGAGAAACGCCAGCAGCTGTTTGCGGGGCTGCTCCTTGGCGACGATGCGATAGAAGATGTTCGGCCGGTCGAAGCTGGACAGAAAGCGCTCGGCGTTCTGCAGGTGCAGGCGGGTAACGATTTCCTCGCGGGTCCGCTTGTCGGCGGTGGCGGTGAGGGCGATACGCGGCACGTCGGGGAACAGCTCGGCCAGTTGGCCCAGTTGCAGGTACTCGGGGCGGAAGTCGTGGCCCCACTGCGACACGCAATGCGCCTCGTCGATGGCGAACAGGGCGATCTTCAGGCTTTGCAGGAACGCCAGCATGCGCGGCTGCACCAGCCGCTCTGGGGCCAGGTAGAGCATCTTCAGCTGCCCCTGGCGCATGCGTGCGGCCAGTTCACGTTGCTGGTCGGCACTTAGCGTGGAATTCAGCGCCGCCGCTGAAACACCCAGTTCGTCGAGGGTCGCGACCTGGTCGTCCATCAGCGCGATGAGTGGGGAAACCACCACGCAGAGGCCGTCGCGCAGCAGACCGGGGACCTGGAAGCACAGCGACTTGCCGCCACCGGTCGGCATCAGTACCAGCGCATCACCACCGCTGGCCACACGCTCGATGATCGCACCCTGACTGCCCCGGAAATGGTCGTAGCCGAAGATGTCCTTGAGAATGCGTTGCGCCTGTTCGAGCATAAAAACCCCGGTTCGTACTGCCACAGCGGGCTGCGTGAGTGGAACCACGCAGCCGGAAAACGCGGCAGTATACCCGAGCCTCCCCGGTCGAGGGTCGTTCCCGACAGCAATGCGCCAATCGGCCTCGGCCATGCCGCGCGGCTGGCGTCTGGAACGCTCAGGGCCTAGAATTCAGCATCGTTTATTTCCAAGGTAGTCCGTCCATGTCCTTCGCTGAGCAACTTACCCGCCTGCAAGTCTTCCTCGATGCAGATGATCTGCATGAAGAAGCACTGGACTACGTGGCCGCCCATGGCTACCTGACCGCCTTGTCGATCTGCTCGGAGCCGGTACCCGAGCGCGAATGGATCGACGCCCTGTTCTCCGAGCCGCCACACTATTCCAGTGACGCGCAACGCGAAGAAATCGAAACCACCCTGGTCCTGCTGCAAGCGCACATCGCCCGCCAGCTGGCCTCTGACGAAGAGTTCGAGCTGCCATGCGACCTGGACCTGGGCGACGACCCGGACGACTCCGACCTGCGCGGCTGGTGCATCGGTTTCATGGAAGGCGTGTTCCTGCGTGAAAACGCCTGGTTCGAAAGCGCCGAGGAAGAAGTCAGCGAAATGCTCCTGCCGATCATGGTAGGTTCCGGCCTGTTCGACGAACAGCCTGAATTCGCCGACATCGCCCAGGACGCCAACCTGATGGACGACATGATCGTGCAGATTCCCGAAGCCCTCACCGCGCTGTTCCTGCTTTGCCAGGCTCCTGACGAGAAGCCGGCGATCCTCAAGCCCCGCCACCACTGAGTTGACCGCCCCTGCACCGCGCCCCCGCGCGCGCGGGTGGCTGCGCTACCTGTTGCTGGGCGTCGGCTGGCTGAGCGTGGCCTTGGGCATCATCGGCATCTTCCTGCCGGTGCTGCCCACGACTCCATTCCTGCTTTTGGCGGCGGCCTGCTTTGCACGCAGCTCGCCGCGCTTTTATGCCTGGCTGGTGGGACACCCGCGTCTCGGCCCGTGGATCCGCGATTATCTGGAGGGTCGGGGCATACCCCTCAAAGCCAAGGTCTATGCCATCGGCCTGATGTGGATCAGCATCGGCGTGTCCTGCTGGTTCATCCGCCTGCCCTGGGTACGGATCCTGCTGCCGGTCTGCGCGTTACTGGTAAGCCTGTGGATCGCCCGCCAGCCGACCCTGCCGCCCCGCCACTGAAACCAACGGCCACTCAGATGCGATTGGCCTGATTCAGCGCCTTGAGCAGGCGCGCGTCATGCCCGTAGATGTCCGGACGGAACTGCAATTGCCCATCGCCGCCCATCTGTACCGTCCAGTAGGCCATCACGATCGGAATTGGCCGGGGCAGGTTCACGCGCTTGGTTTCACCACTGCTCCACAGGCTGGCAACGCGTTCGCGCTCGGCTGGGGAGGCGTCGGCCAGCAGCTGGTCGACCAGCTCGCTGACCCGCTCGATGCGCACGCAGCCCGAGCTGAACAGCCGCGGCAGGTTGTCGAACAGGCGCTGGCTCGGGGTGTCGTGCAGGTACACCGAGAACGGATTGGGGAAGCGCACCACCACCCGCCCCAAGGCGCTGCCGGGACCCGCGTCCTGGCGTACCAGTACCCGACCCGGGCGTTGCCAGTCGACGCTGTGCGGGTCGACCTCATTGCCCTCGTAGTCGATCACGCGCATGCGGTTGGCCGCCAGGTAGCCGGCCGCGTCGCGGCTCAACTCGGGCAGCTTGTCTTCACGCAGGATGGTCGGCGGAATGGTCCAGGTCGGGTTCAGGGTCAGGTGGGTGATGTGCGAGCGCAACAGCGGCGTGGCGCGGCTGGGACGGCCCACCTGAGTGCGCGCCTGCCAGGCCACGCGATTGTCACGCAAGAAGAACACCTCGGCCCCGGCGATATCGATCAGCACGCTGGTGGGCTGGATCTCATGGGCCAGCCAACGCAGGCGCTCCAGGTTGATACGGATCTGGTCCATGCGTTCATCGGCCGTGCGGTTCAGCTCGGCCAGGGTGCCAGGGCCGACCACGCCATCGGGCTTGAGCAGGTGGTTGCGCTGGAACAGCTTGACCGCCTCGACCAACGCCGTGCCGTACACTGTCGACGGCAAGGGTGTAGGCGCCAGCACACCCTGGGACAGATCCCCCTGGACCTGCAGGCGCTGTTCGAGCAGGGCCACTCGCTCGTCCACCGCACCGGGGCGCAGCAACGGGCCGTCGGGAATCGCCAGCCATTGCGGCAACGGCTCGCGACGCAGCGCGGCATAGCGCTGGCGCAGGTCGCGATAGCGCGCCAGGCTGGGTCGCGCCTGCTCGAAAGCGCGCTCCGGCCGGGCCACCTCTGCCAGGGCCATGCCCAGCATGGCGTTGAAGTCCGCTGCCGGGGGCATGTCGTCCGGCTGCCACAGCGGCTCGACCCGGGCCTGCGCCAGACGCCCACCGTTGAGGTCATGCAGTGCCTGCAGGTAGGCCGTGGAGGCCAGCACGTCCTGGCAGGCCTGGGCGCGCTCGGCAGACTCCGGTTGAGCGACCAGATGACGCAGGGCATCGAGGTGATAGACACGCGGTTCGAGCCCGTCATCGGCCAACGCATCGAGTTGGCCGACCAGGGCCTGAAGGCTGCTACGGTTCCACAGCGGCTGGTAGCCGCCTGGCGCATACAAGGCGTCGAGCCACTGCCGCTCGCCCTCGCCCGTCGGGAGCGGTGGGGTCAGGCAGTCGAGTGCCGGGCCGCTGAGAATCTGTTCCACCGGCGTGGGCACGGGGAAAGCCTGCTGCGCCACGGCGCAGGGTGCCACCAGGACCAGCGCAGCGACCTTCAAAAGGTTCGAAAATTCCAACGCACCACTCCCTGTTTACGACGAACGTAGCGCAGCCCGTCGGATTGGCCCGCAGGCCCCGAAGAACGGGCTGTTAGAATCGCGAATTTTCCGCGCCTGCGAAATGGTGCCCGACACACCTGCATGCCGCTCGCAGGGGCTGGCTGCTGTCATCGAGACCTGATCATGCTCAAGACAATCCGGGGGATCTGCCTCGCCCTCGCTTGCCTGGCGCTGCCCGCCCAGGCCGCGTTCGCCGCCCGACCGACCAGCGACCCACTGCTGCAAAAGCTGGGCAACCAGGCCCCGGGCCTGGAACGCCAGGTGCTGGCTTACGCCCTGGCGGCCATGCACTGCGCCATCAACAATGGCGCCGCACCCGCCGAACGCCTGGCGATCATCGACTTCTCGCTGGCCTCCAGCGAACGCCGCCTGTGGATCTTCGACCTGAAGAGCAAACGCCTGCTGCTCAACGACCTGGTCGCCCACGGCCAGCAATCCGGCGACAACTTCGCCACGCGCTTCTCCAACCTCGAAGGCAGCCATCAGTCGAGCATCGGTCTGTTCCGAACCGAAGAAAGCTATACCGGCAAGCATGGCTACTCCCTGCGCATGGATGGCCTTGAGCCAGGCTTCAACGACCAGGCACGCCAGCGCGCCATCGTCATTCACCCGGCCGACTACGTGAACCCTGCCTGGATCCAGACCCAGGGCCGCATCGGTCGCAGCCAGGGCTGCCCGGCGGTACGCCCGGAGGTCGCCCGCATGGTGGTGGACAGCCTCAAGGGCGGGCAGTTCATGTTTTCGTTCTACCCCGACAAGCGCTGGTTGCAGTCGTCGTTGTATATCAATTGCCAGCCACGCCAGGTCGCCGGATTGCTCAGCGCCAGCGATGGCTGAACGAGTCGCCTGTGGGCGCGAGCCTGCTCGCGAAGCGGCCAGCAAAGTCTGTGCATCTGCTGTAACGTGACGCGGCCTTCGCAAGCACATCCGCTCGCCCTCATCTCACAGTAGTTCGCCATGTCCCCTGCTCTCAGCCAGCTGCGTAACGGTGCCGCCATCTTCCTGGTTTTCCTGCGCCTGGGGCTGACCAGCTTCGGGGGGCCGGCGGCGCATCTGGGTTACTTTCGCGAAGCCTTCGTGGTGCGTCGGCAGTGGCTGAGCGAGCGCAGTTATGCCGACCTGGTCGCGCTGTGCCAGTTCCTGCCCGGCCCGGCCAGCAGTCAGGTGGGCATGGCCTTGGGCTTGTCACGCGGTGGTTACCTGGGCGCATTGGCGGCCTGGGCAGGTTTTACACTGCCCTCGGCCCTGTTACTGACTCTGCTGGCACTGGGCATCGCTCATTCACAGGGCTTGCCCGACAGTGCGTTGCACGGCCTGCAAGTGGTGGCGCTGGCGGTGATCGCCCAGGCGGTGTATGCCATGGCCCGCCTGCACTGTCGCAGCCCGGCGGCACTGGCGCTGATGCTCGCCGCCTGCGGCCTGACGCTGTGGCTGACCTGGCCCGGCGCGCAGGTGGCGGTCCTGCTGGTTGCCGGCCTGCTGGGTCTGCTGCTGTTTCGCCCGGCCACTGCCAGTGCCGCAGACCCACTACCCGTACCCGTGAGTCGACGTGCCGGCGTGGCCTGGTTGCTGCTGTTCGTCGCACTGCTGCTTGGCCTGCCGCTATTGCACGGGGCGTTTCCCGGGACTGGGCTGGCGGTGCTGGACGCCTTCTACCGGTCTGGCGCGTTGGTGTTTGGCGGTGGCCATGTGGTGCTGCCCTTGCTGCACAGCGAGGTAGTGGTCAACGGCTGGGTCGGCGAGCCGGTGTTCTTCGCCGGCTATGCCGCGGCGCAGGCGGTGCCCGGCCCACTGTTCAGCTTTGCTGCGTTTCTGGGCGCCTCGCTGAATACCGGGCTGGCCCCCTGGAGCGGTGCCGCCCTGGCCTTGCTGGCGATTTTCGCGCCGTCTTTTCTGCTGGTGGCCGGCGCCCTGCCGTTCTGGTCACGGCTGAGCGCATTGCCGGCGCTGCGCGCGGCCCTGACAGCGGTGAACGCCGCCGTGGTCGGCCTGTTGCTGGCGGCCCTGATTGCACCGCTGGCCGGCGGCGCAATCAGCGGTAGCCGCGACCTGCTGCTTGGCCTCGCCGCCCTGCTGGCGCTGACCTGGCCGCGCCTGCCGCCCTGGCTGGTGGTGGTGGCTGGCGCACTGGCCGGCCTGTGGGGCGGCTGATCATTTCTTCTTGCGATCGCGGGCGAAGGCCGCTTCCAGTGCCTCGTTGAGGGTGCGCAGCACCTTCACCCGCGCCCAGCGCTTGTCGTTGGCCTCCACCAGGGTCCAGGGTGCGATCGAGGTGCTGGTGCGGTCGACCATGTCGCCCACTGCGCGCCGGTACTGTGGCCACTTCTTGCGGTTGCGCCAGTCGTCCTCGGTGATCTTGTAGCGCTTGAACGGAATCTTCTCCCGGGCCTGGAAGCGTTCCAGCTGGGTCTGTTCATCGATGGCCAGCCAGAACTTGACCACCACCACACCGGCATTGGTCAGTTGCTCCTCGAAGTCGTTGATCTCGCCATAGGCACGCAGCCAGTCGGTGTCACTGCAAAAGCCCTCGACCCGCTCCACCAGCACCCGGCCATACCAGGAGCGGTCGAAAATGGTGAACTTGCCGCGCGCCGGGATCTGTCGCCAGAAGCGCCACAGGTAAGGCTGCGCCAGTTCGTCCTGGGTGGGTGCGGCGATCGGCACGATGTGGTACTGGCGCGGGTCCAGCGCGGCCGCCACGCGGCGGATCGCACCGCCCTTGCCGGCTGCGTCGTTGCCTTCGAACACCGCCACCAGGGCATGGCGTTTCATGTGCTTGTCACGCATGTTGCGCGACAGCCGTGCCTGTTCGGTGATCAGCTGGTGCTCGTAATCGTCCTTGTCCAGCTGCTGGCTGAGGTCGAGGCTGTCGAGCAGGGTCAGTTCGTCGTCATGGGTGCCGCGCGGCCCTACAGCCAGGCCCTGGGGTTCCACCGGCGGGGCCTGCAACGCCGCCTGCAGACCTTCGAGCAGCAGGCGCCCGACGGTCAGGCTGCGGTAGTTGGCGTCGGCGCCCTCGATCACGTGCCAAGGGGCATATTCACGGCTGCTACGCCGCAGCACCCGCTCACCGAAGCGCACGAACTTGTCGTAGGTCTTGGATTGCTGCCAGTCCAGCGGGCTGATCCGCCAGCTGTGCAAGGGGTCGTCGCGCAGGCTCTTGAGGCGCTGCTTCATTTGTTTGCGCGACAGGTGGAACCAGAACTTGAAGATCAGCGCGCCCTCGTCGCTGAGCATCTTCTCCAGGCGCTCGGCGGCGCTGATCGCCTGGTCCAGCTCAGCGTCCTTGAGCAGCCCGTGCACCCGGTCCTGCAGCATCTGGCTGTACCAGTTGCCGAAGAAAATGCCCATGCGCCCCTTGGCCGGCAATTGCCGCCAATAGCGCCACATCGGCGGGTGGTCGAGTTCTTCGTCGGTCTTCTGGTCGAAGGTGCGCACCTCGATCAACCGCGGGTCCATCCACTCGTTGAGCAGCTTGACGGTCTCGCCCTTGCCGGCCCCTTCGATACCATTGATCAGCACGATGACCGGTCGCCGGGCCTGCTCGTGCAGTTCGTACTGGGCATCGAGCAGCGCCTCGCGCAACGCCGGCACCTGGTCGTCGTAGGTCTGCTTGTCGATGGCATGGCCGATTTCGGCGGATTCGAACATCGGAATCTCCCTGATTGATAGCACCTTGCCCATTAAGACCATTACTTGACCGGATGGGTCAATGCGCATCACCGGCGCACAGGGTTAAAATGCCGCCCTCTTCACCGCCGAGCCTGCCATGACCAACCCGCTGCAACATGCCTCCATCACCTGGGACGAACAGGGCAACCCGCACTCCAGCGACTTTGACGACGTGTACTTCGCCACCGAACTGGGGCTGGAGGAAACCCGCCATGTATTTCTTACCCAGAATGACCTGGCCGTGCGCTTCGCCGCGCTGCCGGCAGGCGGGCGGCTGGTGATCGGCGAGACCGGCTTCGGCACCGGGATGAATTTCTTCTGCGCCTGGCAGCTGTTCGAAAAATGCGCGCCCGCCGATGCCCGGCTGCACTTCGTCAGCGTCGAAAAATACCCGCTGCAGCGCGACGACCTGGCGCGGGCGCTGCGCCTGTGGCCGGAGCTGGCCGCCTTTTCCACTGCGTTGCTCAAACAGTACGTAGCCATTCACCCCGGTTTTCAGCGCCTGGTCTTCGACGACGGTCGGGTGACCCTGACCCTGCTGATCGGCGATGCACTGGAGATGCTGCCGCAGCTGGATGCGCAGGTCGACGCCTGGTTCCTCGATGGCTTCGCGCCGGCCAAGAACCCCGACATGTGGAACGACAGACTGTTCGCCGAGCTGGCACGGCTCTCGGCCCCCGGCGCGACCCTGGGCACCTTCACCAGCACCGGCTGGGTGCGCCGCGCGCTGATCGCCGCCGGTTTCGGCATGCGCCGCATACCGGGCATCGGCAAAAAGTGGGAAGTGATGCGCGGCGTATTCAACGGCCTGCCTGCCGAGGCCCCCCAGGCCCCGCCTGCCAAGCCCTGGTTCGCCCGCCCGGCTGTGCTGTCCGCCGAGCGTCGGGCCCTGGTGATCGGCGCTGGCCTGGCCGGTAGCTGCACGGCGCGCAGCCTGGCCCAGCGCGGCTGGCAGGTCAGCTTGCTGGAACGCCACGAGGCGCTGGCCAGCGAGGCCTCCGGCAATCCCCAGGGCGTGCTGTACCTCAAGCTCTCGGCGCACGGTACGGCGCTGTCGCAAATGATCCTCAGCGGCTTCGGGCATACCCGGCGCCTGCTGGAAAACCTGCAACGCGGCAGCGCCTGGAGCGACTGTGGTGTGCTGCAACTGGCCTTCGACGCCAAGGAGCAACAGCGTCAGGCACAGCTGGCCACGGCCTTTTCCGCCGAGCTGCTGCACCCGGTGACGCGTGACGCCGCCGAGCACCTGGCCGGGGTCGGCCTGCCCTGCGGCGGGCTCTACTACCCCGAGGGCGGCTGGGTGCATCCACCGGCGCTGTGCCAGCAACAAGCCGAACACCCGAACATTCAGGTGCTTACGCACCATGAAGTGCTCGAACTGCGCCGCCACGACGACCAGTGGCAAGCCTGGGCCGGCGAGCGCCTGCTGGCCAGCGCGCCGGTGGTGGTGCTGGCCAACGCCGCCGACGTGCAGCGTTTCGCACAGAGCGCCGATTTGCCGCTCAAGCGGATTCGCGGGCAGATTACCCGCCTGCCCGCCAGCACCAGCAGCCAGGCGCTGGCCACCGTGGTCTGCGCCGAAGGCTACATGGCACCGGCGCGCGACGGCGAACATACCCTGGGGGCCAGCTTCGATTTCCATAACCTGGACATGACCCCCACCGCCGCCGAGCACCGTGGCAACCTGGACCTGCTGCAGGAAATCTCCCCGGACCTGGCCGAGCGCCTCGGCGCCGCCAAGCTCGACCCGCAACGTCTGCAGGGCCGCGCGGCGCTACGCTGTACCAGCCCGGACTACCTGCCCATCGTCGGGCCACTGGCCGACCGTGCCGCGTTCACGCAAGCGTATGCCGCGCTGGCCCGGGATGCCCGCCAGGTTCCTCAGGTGCCCTGCCCTTGGCTGGATGGCCTGTACGTCAACAGCGGGCATGGCTCGCGGGGGCTGATCACCACGCCCCTGGCCGCCGAACTGCTGGCTGCCTGGCTGGACGACGAACCCTTGCCGTTGCCACGCAGCGTCGCCGAAGCCTGCCACCCCAACCGCTTTGTGCTGCGCAGCCTGATTCGCGGGCCCAAGGGCTGATTGATGGTGATTCGGTAAAGGCGCTTTGCGGCCTGCGGCTTTGACCTCAAGCGCAATAGTCCCTAGGGTGGTGTCTGTATGTGCTGAAAAACCGGAGGTTCGCATGCTGTTTCGTCAACTGTTCGACAGCCAGACGTCCACCTACAGCTACCTGCTGGCCGACCGCGGCCAGGCGGTGCTGATCGACCCGGTGAAGGAGCACCTGGACACCTACCTGCAGCTGTTGTCGGATCTCGACCTGCAACTGGTCATGGCCCTCGACACGCACACCCACGCCGACCACATCACCGCCCTGGGCGACCTGCGCGAGGCCACCGGCTGCAACACCGGCCTGGGCCAGGAAAGCCAGACCCGCTGCGTGAGTTTCAATTTCCATGATGGGCAGAGCCTGGCCTTCGGCGGTCGGGAACTGAGAGTGCTGCACACCCCAGGCCACACCCACGACTCCTACTGCTTCCTGCTTGCCGCCCGGGGCCGCCAGCCGGCGTGGCTGTTCAGCGGCGACACGCTGCTGATTCGTGGCAGCGGGCGCACCGACTTCCAGAACGGCAGTGCCCGCCAACAGTGGAGCAGCCTGCAGCGCCTGCTCGACCTGGGCGACGACACCCTGGTGTTCCCGGCCCACGACTACAAAGGCTGGACCTGTTCGAGCATCGGTGAAGAACGTCGGCACAACCCACGCCTGCAAGTGGCCAACGCCGAGGAATACGCGGCACTGATGGACGGCCAGCACCTGCCGCCGCCACGCCTGCTGAACGTAGCCCTGGCCGCCAACCGTGCCTGCGGGCGCCTCTGACACCGCCCACCGCGAGACACGCCCATGCTGCAGGTCAGCGCACTGCGCAAACGCTACCCCACCGCCCAAGGCCCCTTGCAGGTGCTCGACGGCGTGGACCTGCACCTGCAAGCCGGGCAGAGCCTGGCACTCATGGGCGAATCCGGCAGCGGCAAGAGCACCCTGCTGCACCTGATCGCCGGCCTCGACCGCCCGGACAGCGGGCGCATCGAGGTGCAGGGCCGCCTGCTGCACACCCTCGACGAAGCAGCTCTGGCCGCCTGGCGCAGGACTGGAATCGGCCTGGTGTTCCAGCAGTTCAACCTGATCGGCAGCCTGTCGGTGGCCGACAACCTGGCGTTCCAGGCACGCCTGGCCGGGCGTCATGACCCGACCTGGCAAGCGCACCTGATACAGCGCCTGGGTCTGGGCGAGCTGTTGCAGCGCTACCCGGAGCAACTGTCAGGCGGTCAGCAACAACGCGTCGCCATCGGCCGCGCCCTGGCCTCGCGACCGGGCCTGCTGTTGGCCGACGAACCCACCGGCAACCTCGACGAAACCACCAGCGACGAGGTGCTGCAACTGCTCCTCGACCTGCTGGCCGACACCCAGACCAGCCTGCTGATGGTCACCCACAGTCCGCGCGTCGCCGCACGTCTGGACAATAGGGTGGTATTACACAAAGGACGCATTCGCAGCGCCGAGGCCGGCTGACATGGCCGTGCTGCGCTGGACCCTGTACGCCCTGCTCAGCCATTGGCGCCGCCACCCCGTGCAACTGGCCAGCGTGCTGGTCGGGCTGTGGCTGGCCACCAGTCTGCTCACCGGCGTGCAGGCCCTCAACGGCCAGGCCCGCGACAGCTACCAACGCGCCAGCCAGTGGCTGGGGGGCAGCCCGCAATACTGGCTGAGCAGCCCCTCAGGCGCGGTTCTGCCCGAGACCCTGTTCGTGCAATTGCGCCGCGCTGGCTGGCCGGTCTCGCCGCAACTGCAAGGGCGTATCAGCCTGAACGGTGAGCGCCTGCAACTGTTGGGCATCGAGCCGCTGAGCCTGCCCCGTGACCAGGCGGTGGCCGGGCAACGGCTGGACAACGCAGCGCTGCTGGATTTTCTGCGCCCGCCCTGGGTCACCTGGGTGGCGCCGGACACCCTGAGCAGCCTGGGGCTTCGCGAAGGCCAACAACCGCTCAGCGACACTGGCCAGGCGCTGCCGCCCCTGCGCGTCGTACCCAACATGCCGCCCGGCACCCTGCTCACCGACATCGGCCAGGCCCAGCGCCTGCTGGGCATGCCCGGCCAGCTCAGCCGCCTGTGGCTGGACACGGCCTTCGCCGCCCGCGCGCCGACCCTGCCCGCCGGGCTGGATGAACAACTGCGCCTGCAACACGGCGAGGCTGCCGACGATCTGGGGCGGCTCACCGAGAGCTTTCACCTCAACCTCAACGCCTTGGGCATTCTGGCCTTCGTGGTCGGCCTGTTCATCGTGCATGCCGCCATCGGCCTGGCCTTGGAGCAGCGTCGTGGCCTGTTGCGTAACCTGCGCGCCAGCGGCGTCAGCGCCCGCTCGCTGATCGTTGCCTTGGTGCTGGAGTTGCTGGGCATGGCGCTGCTGGCCGGTGGTGCCGGGGTGCTGAGCGGCTACATGCTCGCCGCACTGCTATTGCCAGACCTGACCGCCAGCCTGCGCGGCCTGTATGGCGCACAGGTGGCCAACCAGCTGCATCCGGGCGTGCTGTGGTGGCTGGGCAGCCTCGGCATGGCGTTGCTCGGCGCCCTGCTGGCCGGCGCCAGCAGCCTGCTGCGCGCCGCGCGCCTGCCGCTGTTGGCCTTGGCCCGCGCCCAGGCCTGGCGCGAGGCGCATGCCCGCTGGCTACGGCGCCAGGGGCAGGTGGCCGTGTTCGGCCTGGGGGTGGCCTTGCTGGCCAGCTGCGGTAGCGGCCTGGCCAGTGGCTTTCTAATGGTGACCGCCTTGCTGCTCGGTACTGCCCTGGGGCTGCCGGTGTTGCTCGACCGGGTGCTGAACATACTGCTGGCAGGCCGGCGCTCGGTGCTCGCGCAGTGGTTCCTGGCCGACTGTCGGCAACAGTTGCCGGCCTTGAGCCTGGCGCTGATGGCACTGCTCTTGGCCATGGCGGCAAGCGTCGGCACCGGCGGCATGACCGCCGGTTTCCGCCAGACCTTCGATGGCTGGCTGGAGCAACGCCTGAGCGCCGAGCTGTACGTCACCCCCGCCGACCCGGCCCAGGCCCGCGAGCTGCAAACCTGGCTGCAGCAGCAACCGACCGTCAGCGCAGTGCTGCCCGACTGGCAGGTCAGCCTGCGTCTGCAGGGTTGGCCTGCCGAACTGCACGGCATTCTCGACCACCCGTACTACCGCCAGCACTGGCAACTGCTGGCGGCCATGGACGGCGATCCTTGGCAGCGCCTGGCCGAGCAGCAGGGCATCATGCTCAGCGAACAACTGGCTCGTCGCCTGGGTGTGGGCCTGGGCGACCGCGTGGAGATTCCGCTGCCTGCCGGACACTGGTCGCCCCAGGTGGTGGGACTGTATGCCGACTACGGCAACGCGCGCGGCCACCTGCTCGCCAGCGCGATACAACTGGCGCGCCATTGGCCCGACCTGGCCCCGATGCGCTTCAACCTGCGCATGGCGCCCGAGGACATCCCAGCCTTGAGCCAGGCCCTGCAGCAGCGCTTCGGCCTCGACGCCAGCCGCATCATCGACCAGCACCAGCTCAAGCAATGGTCGACCCAGGTGTTCGAACGCACCTTCGCGGCCACCGCCGCCCTCAATGCCCTGACCCTTGGCGTGGCCGCCATCGCGCTGTTCATCAGCCTGCTCACCCAGAGCCAGGAACGCATCGGGCAATTGGCGCCGCTCTGGGCGCTGGGTGTCGAACGCCGCCAGCTGATGTGGCTCAACCTCGGCCAGACCTGGCTGCTGGCCGGGCTGACCTTGCTGGTCGCACTGCCACTGGGCGTGTTGCTGACCTGGTGCCTGAACGCCGTGATCCAGGTGCAGGCTTTTGGCTGGCGCCTGCCGACCCGGTTGTTTCCCTTGCAGTGGCTGAGCCTGGGTGCCCTGGCCCTCGGCGCCACGCTGCTGGCCTCGGCCTGGCCGCTGTGGCGCTTGCGGCGCAGCCAGCCGGCAGACCTGTTGAGGACCTTCGACCGTGAGCAATAGATGGCTGATGATCTGCCTGGCCCTGCTGCTCGGCGCCTGCGACGACAGTCAAACGCCCCCCGAGGGCTTCGCCGGCATGGGCAGCCGGGTCGAAGGCTATACCCCGGTCACGCCGGGGCGCCACTTCGCCTTCCCCGCCGACCACGCGCCACACCCTGGCTTTCGAATCGAGTGGTGGTACATCACCGCCAACCTGCAGGACGCCCAGAGCCAGCGCTTCGGCGTGCAGTGGACGCTGTTTCGCAACGCCCTGCAGCCCGGCGCCGAGGCCAGTGGCTGGCAGAGCAGCACCTTGTGGATGGGCCATGCGGCCGTGACCTCGGCCAACGTCCATCATGCCGCCCAGCGCCTGGCCCGCGGCGGCGTCGGCCAGGCCGGGGTGCAGCTGGCGCCCTTCGAAGCCTGGATCGACGACTGGTCGATGACCAGCCGGGCCAGCGAGCCGATGCGCGACCTGCACCTGCAAGCCAAAGACCAAGCCTTCGCCTACCAATTGCAACTGCGCAGCGAACGGCCCATGGTGCTGCAGGGCGACCAGGGCTACAGCCGCAAGTCCGAAGCCGGCCAGGCGTCCTACTACTACAGCCAGCCGTTCTTCACCGTCAGCGGTGAACTGCAGATCGACGGCCAGCGCCATACGGTCAACGGCCAGGCCTGGCTGGACCGCGAATGGAGCAGCCAGCCCCTGACCGCCGACCAGCAGGGCTGGGACTGGTTCTCCCTGCACCTGCAGGACGGCACGCGGCTGATGCTCTACCGCATCCGCCATCGCCAGGGCCCGGCCTACCTCACCGGCACTTGGATCGACCCGGACGGTACGGCGCAGCCGCTGGGTCCGGAAGCACTGCGCCTGCAGCCGCTTGAACAAAGCGAAGTCGCCGGCCGTAGCCTGCCGACCCGCTGGGCC
Source organism: uncultured Pseudomonas sp. (assembly GCF_913777995.1). Classification (GTDB taxonomy): domain Bacteria; phylum Pseudomonadota; class Gammaproteobacteria; order Pseudomonadales; family Pseudomonadaceae; genus Aquipseudomonas. The sequence goes on from NZ_CAJYVE010000025.1 coordinate 68,244, forward strand.
ATCGAGGTTCCCGGCAAAGGCTTGCGGGTGACAACGACGGCACTCAACGCCCAGGCCTGGATGGATCTGGACGTGCCGTATTGGGAGGGGCCGGTGCAGGTCAGTGGCAGCCAGAGTGGCGAGGGCTACCTGGAGATGACCGGGTACTGAGCGCCTGTCTTAGCATTTCATGCCACGACGCTTGCCGGCGTTGCCCGCAGTCCGGCAGCGGCCACAGCCTGCCGCCGCCCGGCAACGGCCTGCCTTGCCAAACACTCCTACCACCCGACAAGAGGCCCTGGGCTGTGGTTTGGCGGCAGCTGGTGCGTTTCTTGCTCCAGCGTTGCGCATCGACGCTGAACTCAGGAGCAAGAGCATGACAGGACTCACCTTCTCGCCGCTTTTCGGCGAATCACTGCGCAATGCACTACAGACCGGCACGGCCCAGGCGGCACGTATCAAGATCAACTCCCCCGGCGACCAGGTACGGGTCGACGGCGCCAGCACGGTCATCGACCCTAACGCCACGACGCCCGAGCTGCAGGCCCGTGAAGAACAGATCTACCAAGGCACCCAAAGCGCCTTGGCCGAAGCAACCGCTCGCTACCGCAGCAACCCCGACTGGGCGAAGTTCGACGACACCACCAATACCGTAGCGCTACCCGATGTCCAGAGCCTCAGCAAGAGTGGCGCTGCCCACGTCCAGCAGGGCCTGCAATACCTGCTGGATCTCGGCCGCCTGGACGGCAAGACCCTGATAGCCAGCAACGGCAGCGCGTCGACCAGTAACCTGGCCACTTACCGCGACTGGCTGATGGCGCATGCTGGCGTGGATGCCTACGCCTGACACCTATATAGCTCAGGTTGTGGTGGGAGCGGCTTTAGCCGCGAAAGCGCCAGGAAAATCACTACATCGGCTGCGAACATGTGGCAGCTTCGCGGCTGAAGCCGCTCCTACCCATAGCTGCCGCTCAAAAATGGCAGCAATCGACCAATATCTGCCGTTCACCAAGGCAGGTGGTGCAAGCAAAATCATGTGCACAGCGAACCATTCGCCGCGAGCTACTGGGAGACACCAAAGGGCAGGTCGTTCTAACTACGCAGCACCGACGCCGGCGAAAAAGTGTCCTCGATCGCCAAGCAGATCGGCGGCGGCCATCGCAATGTGCCAGGTTTCAACGTGCCGTATGGGCATGAGCTGACACTGTATGACGCCTCAAGCTACTAAAACAACATAACTAATGGGGGCGGCTGGAACACATTATTTCTGTTGATGACCCAGCACTAAAAGCGAGCAGTATATAGGCAGCTGACAATCAAGACGCTCAAGCGTAAAGGCTGGATGGAAAAATTGACATTCCCGTAGTTCGTCTAGGGGCGGACAGTCAGAAGGCAGCGTTTGGCATTCACGTTAAAGACCTCGCCGATAACATCGGCCGGCAGCTAGAGAAGACAGAAAAGAAGAAAAATCAATTGATGGAAATAGTTGCTTGGCTTCTCAAAAACCGCCCAGCCAGTCGGCGGTTTTTTTATTTCACTTAATTTTTTCTTGGAAATCATACTGTACGAGGCTAACTCGTCCGGCTAGCAGCATCACACACGGCAGCTCTTTATCGTAGTCGGGTCGAAGTAAACAGAGAAATGGTAAAATGGCGTCTGGGCACTCAGATCCAACACGGCCCGAAGGCGATCCCTACAAAATACATATCGCGGCCCATGTTCAGTTCTCACGGGGTGCCACCCATGCGACAACAATGCCTGCTCGTAATACGCAGCTAATTCGTCATTGGTTAAAACACGTTTATAAGAGCCCGATACGAGACCCGAACTGCCTTTAGTACTTTCGTTCTTAAATTCGGCTCCGACGCTTGCCGGTGGAGAGATTTCGCTGAAGCTGGAGCGCACTAAGGACATGGGGACATAACTGCCCCGAGGCGGGGGTTCAAGCCCTTTGACCCAGTAGATCAAACCGGTAAAGAACAACACAATGTACACAATCTTGAGGAACCATAGCGACTTCGACCACGGGTACTTCATTAGCTTACATCCTTATTATTTTGCCCCTAACTCAATTCCCTCAGCTAGGAAATATCTGAAGTGGACATCAGCTTCTGATGCCCCTTTGGCTTGAGGCTCAAAAACCTTCGTCAAAAAGTCGGGCTTGCCCCACTGTTAGCCCAGCGACTTACCTCTAAACCGAGCCGTCTCAGGCCATTCCTGCGCATTAAAGACGCACGCCTCCCATCTGTTGCCACCAGCATAGCATTGACCCAGTTACCGAGATTTGCTGACCCATACTTCTACCCTACGAACCATTATCGGTGCTGGATAATTACCGGTTGGGGCTGGCTCAACATGGCATGACACTTGCTCAGATCAGCGTCAACACCCTAGGGTAAGCCAATGCGGCGCCAACCGGATTGACCGCTTTTGGCCGTTAGGTGCCCTCAGCGAAGGCAGCTTTGGGTCGATAACGGCCATCCGCAGCGGGAGCTCTAATCCCCTGAGTTTCCCAACCTCAGCTCCCTCCTGAGCTATTACGTTGAGCCTAGTAACGCAAGCTGCGACATTTTTTTATAAGGGCATAAAGGGGTTGTGCGGGGATTAGAGCCGATTTTACTGGCCTCCTCGCTCCCAAATTCCCCAACACCCCCCTGCCCTGCCCTGCCCCATACCATTGGCCCAGTTTTTGGCCCTGCCCAATACTGGTCAGTTAGACGCTATTCGGCTTTTGTTGGAGCTTGCTCGCGAACAGGTCAGCAAAACCCATGTATTCGCTGTGAACGTGACGCAGCCATCGCGAGCAAGCTCGCCCCAACGGTCTAACCGAACAGTATTGGGCCCAGCCTCATTTGCATTTCACAGTCCATAGCTGATCAATGCACGTCGTATAGCATTGGCTTATCAGATCACGGCGCATCGCCCAGCCGGATCGGCCGGTACTGCAGCTGAACGCAGCGTCCCCCTGCCCCATCTCCCATTTATCTCGTCGAGCACGCCCATTCCCGCTGAGGTCCGCGAACGCTTCGTCGATGCTGTACACCTCGAGCGCCGGCACCAGTCTTTCAATAAGCGTCCTCACACGCTCGGACACGTCCCCATATAGCGCGTAGTTGCTGCTGAACGCCACGATGCCGTGACGCCTGAGCTTCTCCTTTATCTGGAAATAGGGTTCACCCAGGTCACCCCGGTCGGCGAGGGTGTTCAGGCCGTTTTTCTGCCAGTACCAGCCGGCGTACATCGAGTACTCCAGCAATACAGGCCTGGTCAGGTAGGAGTCGGCTGCCCAGCTCGCGCATGTAGAGCAGTTGGCGCAACACACCTCCGACTGGAGCAATTTAATGCGGAGACGCGAAGGCCCAGATCATTCGCTTAGACGTTTACCCATGGCATAAGTGAGAGCGCCCTGCTGACCGGAAAAACCCGACCAAATCCTTCAAAAACCAGCGTTATCTTCAAACTTCTTATAACCAGTTGTTCTAAAACTCTGCGCCGTCCTCCGGGTCAGTTCCTGAGTGGCTGCCTTCGGGCGCCCCTTCTCCCCAACGGAAAACCGGTAAGGAATTATGTGCGGAATAGCAGGTGAGCTTCGTTTCAACCATCAACCGGCGGATCTAGCCGCCATTGAACGTATCACCCACCACATGGCGCCGCGTGGCCCCGATGCCTGGGGCTTCCACAGCCAGGGGCCGGTCGCCCTCGGCCATCGGCGCCTGAAGATCATGGACCTGTCGGACGGGTCGGCGCAGCCGATGATCGACAACACCCTGGGCCTGTCGCTGGCCTTCAACGGTGCCATCTACAACTACCCCGAGCTGCGTGCCGAACTGGAAGCGCTGGGGTATGCCTTTCATTCCGGTGGTGACACCGAGGTGCTGCTCAAGGGCTACCACGCCTGGGGCAAGGACATGCTGCCCAAGCTTAACGGCATGTTCGCCTTCGCCGTGTGGGAACGCGACGCCAAGCGTCTGTTCATCGCTCGCGACCGTCTCGGCGTCAAGCCGCTGTACCTGTCGCGCACCGGCGAGCGGCTGCGCTTCTCATCAAGTCTGCCGGCACTGCTCAAGGGCGGTGACATCAGCCCGTTGCTCGATCCGGTGGCGTTGAATCACTACCTGAATTTCCATGCCGTAGTGCCTGCGCCACGCACGCTGCTGGCCGGTGTCGAGAAGCTGCCGCCGGCCAGCTGGATGCTGGTCGATGCCGATGGCAACACCGAACAGCAAGTGTGGTGGACCCTGCCCTACGGCCCGCATGACGACGAGCGCGAGCTGAGCTTCGAAGACTGGCGCCAGCGCGTACTGGACAGCACCCGCGAGGCGGTGGGCATTCGTCAGCGCGCGGCGGTGGACGTTGGTGTGCTGCTGTCGGGCGGCGTGGACTCCAGCCTGCTGGTCGGCCTGCTGCGTGAAGTGGGTGTCGAAGACTTGTCGACTTTCTCCATCGGCTTCCAGGACGCCGGCGGCGAGCGCGGCGACGAGTTCCAGTACTCGGACCTGATCGCCCGCCACTACGGCACGCGCCATCATCAATTGCGCATTCAGGAAAGCGAGATCATCGAGCAACTGCCGGCGGCCTTCCGCGCCATGAGCGAACCGATGGTCAGCCACGACTGCATTGCCTTCTACCTGCTGTCGCGGGAAGTCGCCAAGCACTGCAAGGTGGTGCAGAGCGGCCAGGGCGCCGACGAGCTGTTCGCCGGTTACCACTGGTACCCGCAGGTCGATGGCGCCAGCGACCCGGTCGCCGCCTATCGCCAGGCTTTCGTCGACCGTAGCTATGACGAGTATGCGCGCACCGTGCAGCCAAAATGGCTGGTGGACCACGACGCTGCGGGCGACTTCGTACGCGAGCACTTCACCCAACCCGGTGCCGAGGCGGCAGTGGACAAGGCGCTGCGCCTGGACAGCACGGTGATGCTGGTCGACGACCCGGTCAAGCGGGTCGACAACATGACCATGGCCTGGGGCCTGGAAGCCCGTACGCCGTTCCTGGATTACCGCCTGGTGGAACTATCGGCCCGGGTGCCAGCACGCTTCAAGCTGCCCAACGGCGGCAAGCACGTGCTCAAGGAAGCGGCGCGCATGGTCATCCCGGCCGAGGTGATCGACCGCAAGAAGGGCTATTTCCCGGTACCGGGTCTCAAGCACCTGGAAGGCAACACCCTGAACTGGGTGCGTGACCTGCTGCTCGACCCGAGCCAGGACCGCGGCCTGTTCAACCCGGCGGCCATCGACGGCCTGCTGACCAACCCCAAGGACCAGCTCACCCCGTTGCGCGGCTCCAAGCTGTGGCAGCTGGCAGCCCTGAACCTGTGGCTGAGCGAACAAGGACTCTGATCGATGAAACCCCACTCTACGGCCTACAGCCAGCGACTGTTGCGTCGTCAGTCCCCCTCCTACGAACGCCTGCAGGCGCGCTTCGCCGAAGACGGCGCGCAGCCTGACGGCGGCCCGCTGGCCCTGCACTGTGGCTGGGGGCGGCTGTTGATCGGCCATACCTACCCGGAACCTGCGGTGCTGGCCGAGGAACTGCTCAACGAGAAACCCGGCGAGCGTGACATTGCTCTTTACGTGGCCGCGCCCCAGCAAGTGCTGGCGCAGGCGCCGCAGCAGCTGTTCCTCGACCCGTCCGATACCCTGCGCCTGTGGTTCAGCGACTATCGTCCGGCGCACCGGGTGTTTCGCGGTTTTCGCATTCGTCGGGCGCAGAGTGAGGCCGACTGGCAGGCGATCAACAACCTGTACCTGGCGCGCGGCATGCTGCCCGTCGACCCCGAGCTGCTGACGCCACGGCATCTGGGCGGGCCGGTGTACTGGCTGGCCGAGGACGAAAGCAGCAATGCGGTGATCGGCAGCGTCATGGGCCTCAACCACCTGAAGGCCTTCAACGACCCGGAAAAAGGCAGCAGCCTGTGGTGCCTGGCGGTGGACCCGAACTGCTCGCGGCCCGGTGTCGGCGAAGTGCTGGTGCGGCATCTGATCGAGCACTTCATGAGCCGCGGCCTGAGCTACCTGGACCTGTCGGTACTGCACGACAACCATCAGGCGAAGGCGCTGTACGCCAAGCTCGGCTTTCGTACCCTGTCGACCTTCGCCATCAAGTGCAAGAACGGCATCAACGAGTCGCTGTTCCTCGGCCCCGGCCCGCAGGCGGAGTTCAACCCCTATGCGCGGATCATCGTCGAAGAGGCGCACCGCCGGGGCATCGACGTGCAGGTGGATGACGCCGACGCCGGCCTGTTCACCCTGAGCTATGGCGGGCGCCGCGTGCGCTGCCGCGAATCGCTCAGCGACCTGACCAGCGCGGTGAGCATGACCCTGTGCCAGGACAAGAGCCTCACCCACCGCACCCTCAAGGCCGCCGGCCTGTGCCTGCCGGCCCAACAACGTGCCGGCAGCGCCGATGACAACCTGGCCTTTCTCGAAGAGCACGGCCGCGTGGTGGTCAAGCCGCTGGACGGCGAACAGGGTCAGGGCGTCGCCGTGGACCTGCGCAGCCTCGACGAAGTACAGCAGGCCATCGAGCACGCTCGGCAGTTCGACAGCCGGGTCATCCTGGAAAGCTTTCACGAAGGCCTCGATCTGCGCATCGTGGTGATCGGTTTCGAGGTGGTGGCTGCGGCAATCCGCCGGCCCGCCGAGGTGATCGGCGATGGGCGACATACCATCAAGCAACTGATCGAAGCGCAGAGTCGCCGTCGCGCCGCCGCCACCGGTGGAGAAAGCCGCATTCCCATGGATCAGGAAACCGAACGCACGGTGCGCGATGCCGGCTACAGCTACGACGACGTGTTGCCCATGGACCAGCGCCTGGCCGTACGCCGCACCGCCAACCTGCACACCGGCGGCTGCCTGGAAGACGTCACCGCCATTCTTGACCCGGTGCTCAGCGATGCCGCCGTGCGTGCCGCACGGGCGCTGGACATTCCGGTGGTGGGCCTGGACCTGATGGTGCCGGCCGCCGACCAGCCTGAATACGTGTTCATCGAGGCCAACGAACGGGTAGGCCTGGCCAATCATGAACCGCAACCCACCGCAGAACGCTTTGTCGATCTACTCTTTCCACATAGCCTGCCCGCCCATAACTAGGGCAGTTGCACACCAGCCGCCACAGGCAGCAAGCCGCTTCACACCGGCTTGCTACCTGTGGCCTGACCGTTGCGGCTGCTTTGAAGGAGCCCTCCATCATGTCTGATGCGACCATCCCTGATCCGGATCTGAATTACCTGCAGAAAGTCCTGCTGGAAATGCTCGCGATACCCAGCCCTACCGGCTTCACCGACACCATCGTGCGCTACGTGGCCGAGCGCCTGGAAGAACTGGACATTCCCTTCGAACTGACCCGTCGCGGCACCATCCGCGCCACCCTGCGTGGGCGCAAGAACAGCCCGGACCGTGCGGTCTCGGCGCACCTGGACACCATCGGTGCCTGTGTGCGTGAAGTGAAAGACAACGGTCGCCTGGCCCTGGCGCCGGTGGGTTGCTGGTCGAGCCGCTTTGCCGAAGGCAGCCGGGTCAGCGTCTTCACCGATACCGGGGTCATCCGTGGCAGCGTGTTGCCGCTGATGGCTTCCGGGCACGCCTTCAATACCGCCGTCGACCAGATGCCGGTCAGTTGGGAGCACGTCGAGCTGCGCCTGGACGCCTATTGCGCCACCCGCGCCGACTGCGAGTCGCTGGGCGTGGGCATCGGCGACTACGTGGCCTTCGACCCGTTGCCGGAGTTCACCGAAAGCGGCCACATCAGTGCTCGCCACCTGGACGACAAGGCCGGCGTCGCCGCCCTGCTCGCCGCGCTCAAGGCGGTGGTGGACAGCGGCATGGAGCCGGTCATCGACTGCCACCCGCTGTTCACCATCACCGAAGAGACCGGCACCGGCGCCGCCGGGGCGCTGCCCTGGGACGTCAGCGAATTCGTCGGCATCGACATCGCCCCGGTCGCGCCAGGCCAGCACTCCAGCGAACATGCAGTGAGCGTGGCGATGCTCGACTCCGGCGGGCCTTACGACTATCACCTGTCGCGGCACCTGTTGAAACTGGGCGTGGACAACGAACTGCCGGTGCGCCGCGATGTGTTCCGCTACTACTTCAGCGATGCGCACTCGGCGATCACTTCGGGGCATGACATCCGCACTGCCCTGCTGGCTTTCGGTTGCGACGCCACCCACGGTTACGAGCGCACCCACATCGACAGCCTGGCGGCCCTGAGCAAGCTGCTCAGCGCCTACATCCTCAGCCCGCCGGTGTTCGACAGCGATGCGCAGCCGTCCAAGGCCTCGCTGGAAAGCTTCAGCCACCAGCTGGAGCACGACACCCAGATGGAGCCGGAAACCCGCGTACCGCCGGTGGACAGCCTGATCGGCCAAGGACGCGAGTAGTCACCCTCGTGGCTTTAGCGCTTTGATCGGTTAGACCGCGCAGGAGCGGCTGCGGCCGTGAAGCGACCGTATGTTCACCGCCGACGCAGTGAACTGGCTGGCGCTTTCGCGGCTGAAGCCGCTCCCACTGAGCCACGATGCCCATCCGCCTGATGCACCGCCCGGTGCCGTGCATTATGATTCCCGGCCCTGCAGTGAGAGCCGTCCATGCTGATCCCCTACGAGCAACTCGAACCCGAAACCCTCACCCGCCTGATCGAAGACTTCGTGACCCGCGACGGCACCGACAACGGTGACGAAACCCCCTTGCAGACCCGCGTGCTGCGTGTACGCCACGCGCTGACCAAAGGCCAGGCGGTGATCTTCTTCGATGTCGAGAGCCAGCAGTGCCAGTTGATGGCGCGTCACGAAGTCCCCAAGGAACTCTTCGACTGACAAGCGCCCTCACGCCGAGCCGCTTGTCCCTGCTCGGCCGGCCGGGCCAGGGTCTGGGCAATGCGCTTGAACACCTCGGCGCGGTGGATCTTCACATGTCTGGGCGCCTCGAAGCCGAAGCGCACTTGGTTGCCGCTCACGCCCAGGATCTGCACGGTGATTTCATCACCGATGGAAAAGGTTTCACCCACGTCCCGTGTTAATACCAACATGTTCTGCACTCACTCGTTCGACGGAACATGCAGGTTGCCGCGAGTGGCAAAGTGCTTCAATGCGACAACTTCAAATCAGTTGCGCCTGACAGAGTTGCCAGATACCACTGAAAGAACATTCCTACTTTCTTGTATCGAATGTCAGAAAAGTCACCTTAACTTACGCGACGACGCCATAGTACCCAGCCATACGCCAGACCATTAATGACCACGACGACTATCCCCAGCCCTGTCTGCACACTCGGCGTCAGCCCTGCCGGATAGATCAGCGCAATCAGATAATGCTCAACGAAGCCACCGCTGTACCCCTGCTGTCCGGCCTGTTGGCGAAAGTGGTTTTCCAGTGGCGTAAGGGGGCAGTAAAGGTGCAGGAACTCCACCAGCGCGCCCCAGGCCACGGCAGGCAGATGCAACAGCGCCAGCCATCGCCAACGCAGCACCAGCAGGCCGCCGAGCAACACGAAGATGATGAACAGCAGATGCACCACGACCAGCGCATCGGCGATCAGGCGCACGCCCATGATTCCTCCTGCAAGCGCTTGTAAACATGGATGCGAACAAGATTACAGCCGGTGCGCTAAAACCTGCGTAGTTTATTCAAGCGATTGCCACTGATAGAGCGCGATACCCGCGCGCAGAAAAAGTTTCAACTTTCAGACCAGTTACATCGCCATTAACCGAACACAGAAAAAGTGGCGGCAAACGCCGTATTGTTTCAGAACCTTTCATAAACGCCGAGAGTCGGATCTTTCAAGAGGCCTGAAACTTCAATCCCAGCGGTTTGAATCTTCACGGCAGTCTTGGCTTCCCCAATCGTTAGAAGGAACTCGTCATGGGCATCAGTACTATTCTCATCATCCTCCTCATCCTGCTGCTGATCGGTGGCTTGCCGGTCTTCCCACACTCGCGCAGCTGGGGTTACGGACCGTCGGGCGTGATCGGCACCATCCTGGTCATCCTGTTGGTGCTGGTGCTGCTGGGCAGGATATGACTGCACGGCCCGGCCACCACCGGGCCGACGCTGAAGTGAAAAAAAAAGAAGCAGCCCGAGGGCTGCTTCTTGCTGTGCGCCGGATGGCGGATCAGTGAGAGACCGCACCGCTGGCACCCAGGCCAGTCTGCGAGCGGACGAACTGCGGCACGAACAGTGCGCGCTCGTCTTCGGCCGCCTGAGACTTGTCGGTGATCGAGAAGAACCAGATGCCGACGAAGGCGATGGCGATGGAGAACAGCGCCGGGTACTCGTAGGGGTAGATCGGTTTCGGGTTATGCAGGATCTGCACCCAGATGGTCGGACCGAGCACCATCAGCACCACGGCGCTGATCAGGCCCATCCAGCCGCCGATCATGGCGCCACGGGTGGTGAGGTTCTTCCAGTACATCGAGAGCAGCAGCACGGGGAAGTTGCAGCTCGCGGCGATGGAGAACGCCAGGCCGACCATGAACGCGATGTTCTGGCTCTCGAAGGCGATACCCAGCAGGATGGCGACCACGGCCAGGGCAATGGTGGTCATCTTCGACACACGGATCTCGTCCTTTTCGTTGGCCTTGCCCTTCTTGATCACGCTGGCATACAGGTCATGGGACACCGCCGAAGCACCAGCCAGGGTCAGGCCGGCAACCACCGCGAGGATGGTGGCGAAGGCCACCGCCGAGATGAAGCCCAGGAACAGGCTGCCGCCCACGGCATTGGCCAAGTGTACCGCAGCCATGTTGTTGCCGCCGATCAGCGCGCCGGCTGCATCCTTGAACGAGGGGTTGGTGCTGACCAGCAGGATCGCGCCAAAACCGATGATGAAGGTCAGGATGTAGAAGTAGCCGATGAAACCGGTGGCGAAGAATACCGACTTGCGGGCTTCCTTGGCGTCACTCACGGTGAAGAAACGCATCAGGATGTGCGGCAGGCCAGCGGTACCGAACATCAGCGCCAGGCCCAGGGAGAACGCCGAGATCGGATCTTTCACCAGGCCGCCAGGGCTCATGATCGCCTCACCCTTGGGGTGAACCGCCACGGCTTGGGCAAACAGCTGGTTGAAGTCGAAGTTGACGTGCTTCATGACCATCAGCGCCATGAACGAGGCACCGGACAGCAGCATCACCGCCTTGATGATCTGCACCCAGGTGGTGGCCAGCATGCCGCCGAACAGCACGTACAGGCACATCAGGATGCCGACCAGGATCACCGCGACGGTGTAGTCCAGGCCGAACAGCAGCTGGATCAGCTTGCCGGCACCGACCATCTGGGCGATCAGGTAGAAGGCCACCACCACCAGCGAACCGCAGGCGGACAGGGTGCGGATTTCCTTCTGCTTGAGGCGGTACGAGGCTACGTCGGCGAAGGTGTACTTGCCCAGGTTACGCAGGCGCTCGGCGATCAGGAAAAGGATGATCGGCCAGCCCACCAGAAAGCCGATCGAGTAGATCAGGCCATCGTAGCCAGAGGTGTAGACCAGCGCGGAAATGCCCAGGAAGGACGCGGCAGACATGTAGTCGCCCGCGATTGCCAGGCCGTTCTGGAAGCCGGTGATCTTGCCGCCAGCGGCATAGTAGTCCGAGGCGGAGTTATTTTTCTTGGAAGCCCAGTAGGTGATGTAGAGAGTGAACAGCACGAAGGCCACGAACATGACGATCGCGGCAACGTTGAGTGGTTGTTTCTGTACCGCGCCAGTGAGGGCATCAGCTGCCATCAGGGCCGGGGCGAACGCTGCGAGGCCGAGGGCCGCGAAGAGACGACGGATCATTGCTGAATCTCCTTGAGTACGGCGTTGTTCAGCTCGTCGAATTCACTGTTGGCGCGGCGCACGTAGACACCCGTGAGGATGAATGCAGTGACGATCAGGCCGACCCCGATCGGCATGCCCCAGGTGACGGTGGAAGTGGCGCTGAGCTTGGCACCCAACAGATGGGGACCGTAGGCGATCAGCAGGATGAAAGCGACATAGAGCCCGAGCATGATCGCCGAGAGGATCCAGGCGAACCGCTCGCGCTTGGCCACCAGCTCCTTGAAGCGCGCGTTGTTCTGTATCGATTGGTAGATGCTGTCGTTCATTGTTTTTGTCCTCGCAGCATAAGAGAGATGACACAGCTTCACTTTAGTCGGCTCTTGAGACGACTCCAGACGACCTTAGTATTAGAACGACATTAATTTTCCGACGCTGCTGTACACCCTGCAGCGCAACAGACTTCAGAAACGAAAAAGCCACCCGACGCACTGCGCCGGGTGGCTTTGCCAGACGCGGCCCGCAGGCCGCGAATCAACTCAGGATGAAGCTTACTTGCCGGTCCAGGCCGCCACGCGAGCCGGGTTCTTCTCGACCCACTCCTTGGCGGCGGCTTCAGGCTTGGCGCCTTCCTGGATGGCCAGCATCACGGTGCCGATCTCGTCTTTGGATTCCCACTGGAATTTCTTCAGGAACGCGACCACATCCGGGGCTTTCTTCTCCAGGCTCAGGCTGCCGACGTTGTCGACGGTTTCGGCGGCGCCGTAGACGCCTTTAGGGTCTTCCAGGAAGCGCAGTTTCCACTTGGCGAACATCCAGTGCGGCACCCAACCGGTAACGGCGATGGATTCATTGCGTTTTTCCGCACGGGTCAGCTCGGCGATCATGCCGGCACCGGAACTGGCCTGCAGCTTGTAGCCGTCCAGGCCGTAGTCCTTGATGGCCTGCTCGGTCTTGAGCATCACACCGGCGCCAGCGTCGATACCGGTGATCTTGTTCTTGAAGGACTCGTCGGTCTTGAGGTCTTCGATGCTCTTGGCCTTGACGTATTCAGGCACGATCAGGCCGATCTTGGCGTCTTTGAAGTTCGGGCCGTAGTCCACGACCTGCTCCTTGTACTTGGCCATGTACTCACCATGAGTGCCCGGCAGCCAGGCCGAGAGCATCATGTCGAGTTTGTCGGAAGCCACGGCCTGCCACATGATCCCGGCCGCAACGGACTGCAGCTTGACGTCGTAACCGAGCTTCTGCTTGAGCACTTCGGCTGCCACGAAGGTGGTGGCGACGCTGTCGGACCAGCCTTCGACGTAGCCAATGGTCAGGGTCTTGGTTTCAGCACTGGCCAGTGTGGAGCTGGCAGCCAGTACCAGAGCGGCACCGGCCGCCAGGAGTTTGCGCATCTTCATCGTTACTTCCCCGGTCGAGTTCTTGCGCCGACGAGCGTCGGGCATCGTTACGTTGTTTTTCTCAGGCTGACCCATCCCGCCCACAAGGGGCAATGCGCGCCCTCCACGTTTCGTTAACGCTTGCGACTGCGACCGACCGCGCCATGCACAGCCGGCCCATTGATAATCGGCTTCACGGGTGAAGCGGCATGATCTGCCAACGACCCCCAGGCAGCGTTAAACGACATCACACGGCCATCAACGACAGCATAGAAGTAAATGCGACATGAGCATGAGCCGTTTCACTTCACACGCCCCCTTCCTGGTACGGCAGCCGCCCCAGCCGCCGACGTTCCCACCCTCAGGATAGAAACAAAATGTGTTACCCGACGCGGACCCGACAGCTCCGCAGGCGGGTAACACGGGAACACATCGACGCGCAAAACGCCTTCGACGGCGCCCCACAAAACCATAAGTCATTGATATTCAATGCTTTTTAAAAGTTGGCACGACAACTGCTCTATCTCTGGCACAACAAGAACAAAAACAAGCGACAAACCAATAAAAACAAGACGTAACGGCTCTGACATAACAAGAACAACACGGACAGAGGCGCAGCCAACTGATTTTTTTGGAGTCGATTCAGCTCCACCGGGCCTTTTGCGGAAGGCCACGCAACCAGGCAAGAACAATAAAACTACCTTGAGGTAGCACGGCACTGGTTGGATCGTACTGTTGTGCAGGCAGGCGATTGAAGCGAGTCAGCGCTCAAAAAAATACGTTTGCTCTTGACCCCGTATGGGGGTCGCACATGAAGCGGTGAAGGGCGGTTGACAAAAACAACAACAGACCGCCCTATAAAAACAAAAAGAGCATGCAAAGCCATTCAAAAGGGAGCCTCAGGGCTCCCTTTATGCTATCCGCCTACACCTTCCTGCCCTCCCCCGCCGCTGATCCGCCTTCACACGCAAAAGCGCACATTCCTACAGGTCATTCCCTTGGAAAGGTGTATCGTTTCACCCTTTTAACAAGGCTCGCTTGCAGGTACGGCACTTTGGCACCATACCGATGGTCATAGCCTGCGACTCTCATCTGTACCTCTTTCCCAAGGGATCTAGTCATGCTCCGTCTCCTGCGCCTCGCTGCAGTCCTGGGTGGCCTCTGCCTGAGTGCAGCCGCCCTGGCGAAAAACGTCGACCCCGCCACTTATGGCTACCCGCTGACTAACCCTTTCGAAGCGACCATCGCCACGACGCCACCCGACCTGCGCCCCGACCTGCCGTCCGATGACGACATCGACCAGGACGACTACTACCTCAATCTGCACCCGGAGCGCGAGTTCACCCTGCCAGACAACTTCTGGGCCGTGAAGAAACTGCGTTATCGCCTGGCCCGCCAGGACCATGCGGCGCCGCTGATCTTCCTCATCGCCGGCACCGGCGCGGCGTACAACAGCACGCTCAACGAATACCTGAAGAAGCTTTACTACGGCGCCGGTTACCACGTGGTACAGCTGTCGTCGCCAACCAGCTACGACTTCATGAGTTCCGCCTCGCGCTATGCCACCCCCGGCATTTCCGAAGAAGATGCCGAAGACCTGTACCGGGTGATGCAGGCCGTGCGCGCGCAGCACACCGACCTGCCGATCACCGACTTCTACCTCACCGGCTACAGCCTGGGCGCGCTGAACGCCGCGTTCGTCAGCCACCTGGACGAAACCCGGCGCAGCTTCAACTTCAAGAAAGTGCTGCTGCTCAACCCGCCGGTCAACCTGTACACCTCGGTGAGCAACCTCGACAAGCTGGTACAGACCCAGGTCAAGGGCATCAACAACACCACCACCTTCTATGAGCTGGTGCTGGCCAAGCTGACCCGCTACTTCCAGCAGAAAGGCTACATCGACCTCAACGATGCGCTGCTCTACGACTTCCAGATGTCCAAGGAGCACCTGTCCAACGAACAGATGGCCATGCTCATCGGCACCTCGTTCCGCTTCTCGTCGGCCGATATCGCCTTCACTTCGGACCTGATCAACCGCCGCGGTCTGATCACCCCACCGAAGTTCCCGATCACCGAAGGCACCAGCCTCACGCCGTTCCTCAAGCGGGCCATGCAGTGCGACTTCGACTGCTACATGACCGAACAGCTGATTCCCATGTGGCGTGCCCGCACCGACGGTGGCAGCCTGCTGCAGCTGGTCGACCAGGTGAGCCTGTATTCGCTCAAAGACTACCTGCACAACAGCAGCAAGATCGCTGTCATGCACAACGCCGACGACCTGATCCTCGGCTCGGGCGACCTGGGTTTCCTGCGCCAGACCTTCGGCGATCGCCTGACCGTGTACCCATACGGCGGTCATTGCGGCAACCTCAACTACCGCGTCAACAGCGACGCCATGCTGGAGTTCTTCCGTGGCTAAACGTCCTTTAGTGCTGGCCGCCTTGCTGGCCGCCGGTACCGCCCACGCGGCGGATACCACCGAAATTTCCCACGCCACCAAAGACCAGGCCACGGTGGTACGCAACTACGACGCTGACGGCTTCACCCAGCCGCTCAAGTCGCTGAAGTTCAACCCAGGCCTGGACCAGCGCGAGTTCGAACGCGCCTCGACCAACGCCCTGGAGGTCTACGACCCCTTCGAGTCGTGGAACCGCCGCGTCTATCACTTCAACTATCGCTTCGACGAGTGGGTGTTCCTGCCGGTGGTCAACGGCTACCGCTACATCACCCCCGGCTTCGTACGCAGCGGGGTGAGCAACTTCTTCAGCAACCTGGGCGACGTGCCCAACCTGCTCAATAGCCTGTTGCAGCTCAAGGGTCAGCGTTCGTTGCAGACCACCGGGCGCCTGCTGCTCAACACCACCATCGGCGTTGCCGGTCTGTGGGACCCGGCGACGCTCATGGGCCTGCCCAAGCAGAGCGAAGACTTCGGCCAGACCCTGGGCTTCTACGGCGTACCAGCCGGCCCTTATGTGGTACTGCCACTGTTCGGCCCGTCCAATCTGCGTGACACCGGCGGACTGGTGTTCGACATCGCGGCCGAGTCGCAGATCAACTTCCTCAACGTCGCGCAGGTCAGCAGCGACCACCCGGAAATCCTCATTCTGCGGGGTATCGACAAGCGCTACGTGACCAGCTTCCGCTACGGGCAGATGGACTCGCCATTCGAGTACGAGAAGGTGCGCTATGTGTACACCGAATCGCGCAAGCTGATGATTTCCGAGTAAGGCTCGGGCTGACGAAAAACGGCCAGTCCGGAGCACCGGATTGGCCGTTTTTCGTTTCATATACCGTTGGAATCCAGGGCCTAACCTTGGTAAAGGCACCCCACCGGCAGCGACATTGCTCAGATGCGTGCAGGGGGCGGACCGAAGCGGTTGTCGCCAGGTGTGCCAGCCTGCAGCATCAGCCAAAGGGATATGAAAGGCCCCACCAGGGGTACGTAATTGATCAGAAACCACCAGCCACTGAGGTCTGTGTCATGCAAGCGGCGTATGGTGAAACTCAGATTGGTCAGGAAGATCAGCATCGAGAAGATGCCTGTACAGGGGCCAATCCCCCAGTCGGGATCAATAAGATTGAAATGGAAGTCCATCCACACCAGCACGCCAACGATCAGCAGCATATGGATAAGGTAATACACCGCCTCTCGGCGACTGGCGCGCCCCTCAAAGTTCAAAGTGTTCTTGTAGATATGCAGCAGGACCTTCATCAACGCTCCCGGCGGGTAGACCCCGTCAATTTCAGAAGCACGCCACTATAAAGTCCTGTTCCGAGCTGACTGCCAGCCACCGCAGCCAGCGCGGTGGGAAACGTCCTTTCTCTTCGTACTCCTGCATTCTCATGGTCGTAAGCCATCCAAATCATCGAACCAGTCGATTCTTTGCATGGGTAATTCGGGACCATTGATCGATTTAAAGCATTTATCATGGCGCCATCTGATATTCGAGGAGCCGCCCATGAGCGCGTACCGCAAAGTCCATTCGATCCATGTCGGCCAGCCCGCCTCCGATGGTGCTGGCGTCAAGCTGACCCGCGTATTCGGCGGGCCGGGCGTCGAGCAGTTCGATCCTTTCCTGATGCTCGACGAGTTCGGCTCCGACCGTCCCGACGACTACATCGCCGGCTTTCCACCCCACCCGCATCGCGGCTTCGAAACCGTGACCTACATGCTCGAAGGACGCATGCGCCATGAAGACCACATGGGTAACGTCGGCCTGCTGCAGGGCGGCGGCGTGCAGTGGATGACCGCAGCGCGGGGCATCATCCACAGCGAAATGCCGGAACAGGAAGAAGGCGTGATGCGCGGCTTCCAGCTGTGGTTGAACCTGCCGGGCAAGAACAAGCTGATGGATGCCAGCTACCGCGACATTCAGCCCGAGGACATTCCTCGTCTGACCACACCGGACGGCATCGAGGTGGTGACCATCGCCGGGCACTTCGACGATGGCCAGGTCCAGCAGAACGGCGCCGTGCAACGGCCCGACACCGAACCGCACTACTTCGACCTGCACCTGCCGGCCGGCACCGGCATCAGCCCGAAACTGCCCCAGGGGCATCGGGTGCTGCTGTATGTCTACGAAGGCAGCATCGCAGTCGCGGGCTGCGCGCAGACCGTGGCCGCCAACCGCCTGGTGCGCCTGGGTGAAGCAGGCGAGCTGCGCATCGACAGCGCCGAGGGTGCGCGGGTGCTGGTGATCGCCGGTAAACCGCTGGGCGAGCCGATCGTGCAGTACGGCCCGTTCGTGATGAACAGCCGCGAGGAAATCGAACAGGCCCTGCAGGACTTTCGCAACGATCGCCTGACCGCCTGAGGCACTGCGCGGCTGAAGCCGCGCCTACCCGGTGGGACCGGCTTGATCCGCAATACTGTTCGATCAAGCGCTTTGCGGCTTTGTGGGAGCGAGCTTGCTCGCGAAAAGCTGGCAGTGTCGCTGAGCTTGCGGTGAACGTGACGCCGCCTTCGCGAGCAAGCTCGCTCCCACGGTCTGACCTGTATTGGCCTCAGCCAGCAATGCCGCTAGGCGATGCGCAGGAAACGCTTCAGTTCTTCGCTCTGCATCTTGGCATCGTGCCGTCCCAGCTCGATCAGCTCGCTGCAGTACCCCGCCTCGAACAGCAGGTAGCTCAATACGCTGGCGCCACTGGTCTTGGTCGCCCCCGGCCCGCGCAGGAAGGTGCGCAGCGCTGGCGGCAGTTCGTGGCGGTGCCGTGCGGCGATTTCGTCCAGCGGACGGCTGGGCGAAATCACCAGCACCTCTACCGGCGCCATGCCCGGCTGGCGACGCATTTGCTCGTCGGGCAGCAAGGCGCTGAGGCCGTTGAGACGCTCGAGCAGCTCGATGTCGCTTTCCAGGCTGTCGATGAACGTGCTGTTGAGCATATGGCCGCTGATCTGCGCCAGGGTCGGCTGGTGGCCGCTGGTGATTCGCGGCCCCTGGTTGGCCTGCACGCCCCGCGGATTGCCGCTGACACCGATGACCAGCACGCGGTTGGCGCCCAGGTGCAGGGCTGGACTGATCGGCGCCGACTGACGCACCGCACCGTCGCCGAAATACTCCTGCTCGACCCTCACCGGCGCAAACAGCAGCGGAATGGCCGAGCTGGCCAGCAGGTGGTCGACGGTCAACCGCGTCGGCAGGCCGATGCGCCGATGGCGCAGCCAGGAGTCGATGGTGCCGCGCCCCTGATAAAAGGTCACTGCCTGTCCCGACTCGTAGCCAAAGGCAGTCACCGCGACGGCTCGCAGGTGACAGCCTTCGACCGCCTGCTCGATGCCGGAGAGGTCCAGGCGCTCGGTCAACAGGTCGCGCAATGGCTCGCTGTTGAGCAGCGCCACCGGACGCTGCGAGCCCAGGCCCAGCAAACTCTTGCCCACGAAGCGACTGGCCTGGCGAATCACCCCCGGCCAGTCGCTGCGCAGTACCTGATGGCTGCGAAAGTTCTGCCAGAACAGCGTCAGCTGGTGCACCGCCACACGAAAGCGCATGGCCTCGCTGGCCAGCTTGACGGCATTGATGGCACCGGCCGAGGTGCCGACGATCACCGGAAAGGGATTGGCCGCCCCGTAGGGCAGCAGCTCGGCGATACCGGCCAGCACGCCGACCTGGTAGGCGGCACGCGCGCCGCCGCCGGAAAGGATCAGGCCGGTCACGGCCTGGTCATCGGGGGGTGTCACTACAGCGGGTTCCAACATCGAACGAACCTCAGTGATCGCCTTTTCTTATTGTCTTTTCGCGTACAGCCTGGGCTCGCCTTCCGGTCTGCTCTTGAAGCGACGGTGTGCCCAGAGGTACTGCTCGGGGCATTCGGTAATGGCCCTTTCTACCCATTGATTGATGCGCAAGCAATCGTCTTCGTCGCTTTGGCCGGGAAAATTGTCCAGCGGCGGATGCAGCACCAACCGGTAGCCGCTGCCATCGGCCAGGCGTTGCTGAGTGAAAGGCACGACCCGGGCACGGCCAAGCTTGGCGAACTTGCTGGTAGCCGTCACGGTGGCGGCCTGGATGCCGAACAGCGGCACGAACACGCTTTGCTTGGCGCCGTAGTCCTGGTCCGGCGCGTACCAGATGGCGCGGCCATTGCGCAGCAGTTTGAGCATGCCGCGCACGTCCTCGCGCTCCACAGCCAGCGAGTCGAGGTTGTGCCGCTCGCGACCACGCCGCTGGATGAAGTCGAACAATGGGTTCTTGTGCTCGCGGTACATGCCATCGATGGTGTGCTGCTGGCCCAGCAGCGCGGCGCCGATTTCCAGAGTGGTGAAGTGCAGCGCCATGAGGATCACCCCCTCGCCCTGCTGCTGCGCCTCACGCAGGTGTTCCAGCCCCTCGATATGCGCCAGCCTGGCCAGGCGCTTGCGCGGCCACCACCAGCTCATGGCCATCTCGAAGAAAGCGATGCCGGTGGAGGCGAAGTTTTCCTTGAGCAGGCGCTTGCGTTCAGCGGCCGACAGCTGCGGGAAGCACAGTTCCAGGTTGCGTGCGGCGATGTATTTGCGATCAGTGGCGAAACCGTACATCACCCGGCCCAGCAGGCGGCCGATGACCAGCAGCACGCGAAACGGCAACTGCACGACCAGCCACAGCAGGCCAAGGCCCAGCCACAGGGCCCAGAAGCGCGGATGAAGGAAATAGGGGCGAAAACGCGGGCGATCCATTTAGGCTTCCGTCAGAACGATGGCCGCGCATTCTACATCGGTTCGCCATGGCTTGCGGCTGACGAACGTTCTCGTTATAAGTCTCGGCACTTTTAGCGACAAGCCGTTGTCTATCCCGACCATGAGTCAGACCGAACAGCAAAACCTCGACCCCGTGTTCCAGCTCAAGGGCAGCATGCTTGCCATCACCGTGATGGAACTGGCGCGTACCGACCTTGAGGCCCTGGACAGACAACTGGCGGCCAAGGTCGCCCTGGCCCCCAATTTCTTCAGCAACACGCCGCTGATCCTGGCCCTGGACAAGATCGCCCCGCAGGACGGCACCGTCGACCTGCCCGGCCTGATGCGCATCTGCCGCCAGCATGGCCTGCGAACCCTGGCGATTCGCGCCAGCCGTATCGAGGACATCGCCGCCGCCATCGCCATCGATCTGCCGGTACTGCCGCCCTCCGGCGCCCGTGAACGACCGCTGGATCCGGTCGAGGCCCCCGCCCCTGCGCCCAAGCCCGTGGAAAAACCGGCCGAACCCCTGGTCAAGCCGACCCGGGTGATCACCTCGCCGGTGCGCGGTGGCCAGCAGATCTACGCCCAGGGCGGTGACCTGGTCGTCGTCGCCCCGGTGAGCCCCGGTGCGGAACTTCTGGCCGATGGCAACATCCATGTCTACGGTCCTTTGCGAGGCCGGGCGCTGGCAGGCATCAAGGGTGATGCCAAGGCACGGATCTTCTGCCAGCAGATGGGCGCCGAACTGGTGTCCATCGCCGGCCAGTACAAGGTTTCCGAAGACCTGCGGCGCGATCCGCTGTGGGGTACTGGCGTGCAGATCAGCCTGTCCGGGGATGTGTTGAACATCATTCGTCTTTAACGGATACTGCCGCCATTTATCAAAGCATCTCTGACTCGTCGCGAAAACGTAGCAAAGGTTGTAGGAAATCCAGAGAACTTTGTGTTTTAACCCGTGCTGTCCAGATAGCCGCCTTAAAGCCGAAAATTCCGTGATTTCCAGCATTGTTCGACTACCGCCGCTTCAAGGGACGCTCTTCTTGGACTGAAAGTCCGTTTGCTCTAGGGGTGAAACACCTTGGCCAAGATTCTCGTAGTTACATCCGGCAAGGGTGGTGTGGGCAAGACCACCACCAGCGCCGCCATCGGTACCGGCCTCGCACTGCGCGGCCACAAGACGGTAATCGTCGACTTCGACGTCGGTCTGCGTAACCTGGACCTGATCATGGGCTGTGAACGCCGCGTGGTATACGACTTCGTCAACGTCGTGAACAACGAGGCCAATCTGCAGCAGGCGCTGATCAAGGACAAGAAGATCGAAAACCTGTACGTGCTGGCCGCCAGCCAGACCCGTGACAAGGAAGCCCTGACCAAGGAAGGCGTGGAACGCGTGCTCGACGAGCTGCGCCAGTCGTTCGAATACATCGTCTGCGACTCCCCGGCCGGCATCGAGACCGGTGCGCACCTGGCGATGTACTTCGCCGACGAAGCCATCGTGGTCACCAACCCCGAGGTGTCTTCGGTTCGCGACTCCGACCGCATGCTGGGCATCCTGGCCAGCAAATCGCGCCGCGCCGAGAACGGCGAAGACCCGATCAAGGAACACCTGCTGCTGACCCGCTACAACCCGGAGCGCGTGAGCAAGGGCGAAATGCTCGGCGTCGACGACGTCAAGGAAATTCTCGCCGTCACCCTGCTGGGCGTGATCCCGGAATCCCAGGCGGTGCTCAAGGCTTCCAACCAGGGCGTACCGGTGATCCTCGACGAACAGAGCGATGCCGGCCAGGCCTATAGCGATGCCGTGGACCGCCTGCTGGGCAAGGACCGGGAACACCGTTTCCTGGATGTACAGAAGAAGGGATTCTTTGAACGTCTGTTCGGGGGTTGACGCATGAATATTTTCGACTTCTTTCGCGACCGCAAGAAAGCCAACAGCGCTTCGGTAGCGAAAGAGCGTCTGCAGATCATCGTAGCGCACGAGCGCGGCCAACGCGGCAACACGGCCCCCGACTACCTCCCTGCCCTGCAGAAGGAGCTGGTGGAAGTGATCCGTAAATACGTCAGCATTGAGTCCGACCAGGTGCAGGTCGCTCTGGAAAACCAGGGCAGCTGCTCGATCCTGGAACTCAACGTAACCCTGCCTGATCGCTGATCCGGCAAACGCCAGCGGCGCAATCGGAGCTTCCCGCCAGGGAGGCCTCCGGTTGCGCCGCTCGCGTTTTTCATCGTGCACCGAGGCCGTCTACCCGCATGCCGCTGTCGAACATCCGCATTCTTCACCAGGACGCCGCCTTCCTGGTGGTCGATAAACCTGCCTTTCTGCTGTCCGTGCCCGGCCGCGCCGAGGACAACAAGGACTGCCTGATCACCCGCCTGCAGGATAACGGCTACCCCGAGGCACGCATCGTCCACCGTCTGGACTGGGAAACCTCCGGCATCATCCTGCTGGCCCGCGACGCCGACAGCCACCGCGAGCTGTCCCGGCAGTTCCACGACCGCGAGACCGAGAAGGCCTACACCGCACTGTGCTGGGGCCAGCCAGAACTGGACAGCGGCAGTATCGACCTGCCACTGCGCTACGACCCGCCGACCAAGCCACGCCACGTCGTCGACCACGAACAGGGCAAGCACGCCCTGACCTTCTGGAAGATCCTCGAACGTCATGCCGATCACTGCCGCGTGGAACTGACCCCCATCACCGGTCGTTCGCACCAGCTGCGCGTGCACATGTTGTCCATCGGCCACCCACTGCTGGGCGACGGCCTGTATGCGCATGCCGAGGCGCTGGCCGCTTCCCCGAGACTGTGCCTGCATGCCAGCACGCTGAGCTTCAGCCACCCGGTCAGCGGCGAGCGTCTGCGCTTCGAATGCCCGGCACCGTTCTGATCCTGCGCGGCCAAAGCCGCCCCGATGCGATAAACTCGCGGCACTGCTGTCTGGAGTGATTTATGCGTGAAGAGTTGAACAAGGGCCTGATCGACTTCCTCAAGGCCTCGCCCACCCCGTTCCATGCCACCGCCACCCTCGTACAACATCTGGAAGCCGCCGGTTTCCAGCGCCTCGACGAACGCGACACCTGGGCCGTCGAAGCCGGTGGCCGGTATTTCGTGACCCGCAACGACTCGTCCATCGTGGCCTTTCGCATGGGTCGCCACTCGCCACTGATCAGCGGCATCCGCATGGTCGGCGCACACACCGACAGCCCCTGCCTGCGCGTCAAGCCGCAGCCTGAACTGCAGCGCCAGGGTTTCTGGCAACTGGGCGTGGAAGTCTACGGCGGCGCCCTGCTGGCGCCCTGGTTCGACCGCGACCTGTCGCTGGCCGGGCGGGTGACGTTCCGCCGTGACGGCAAGGTCGAGAGCCAGCTGATCAACTTCCGTGCGCCGATCGCGGTGATCCCCAACCTGGCGATCCACCTCAACCGCAGCGCCAACGAAGGCTGGCACATCAACCCGCAGACCGAACTGCCGCCGATCCTGGCCCAGGTGGCCGGTGATGAACGTGCGGACTTCCGTGCGCTGCTCACCGACCAACTGGCCCGCGAGCACGACCTCAACGCCGACGTGGTGCTGGATTACGAGCTGAGCTTCTACGATACCCAGAGCGCCGCCGTGATCGGCCTCAACCAGGACTTCATCGCCGGGGCGCGCCTGGACAACCTGCTGTCGTGCTACGCCGGCCTGCAGGCCCTGCTCAACAGCGACAGCGAGCAGACCTGCCTGCTGGTATGCACCGACCACGAGGAAATCGGCTCGGCCTCGGCCTGCGGCGCCGACGGCCCGATGCTCGAACAGATCGTCCAGCGCCTGGTCGGCGACCACGAAGACTACGTGCGCACCATCCAGCGTTCGCTGCTGGTCTCGGCCGACAACGCGCATGGCGTACACCCCAACTACGCCGACAAGCACGATGGCAACCACGGGCCCAAGCTCAACGCCGGGCCGGTGATCAAGGTCAACAGCAACCAGCGCTACGCCACCAACAGCGAAACCGCCGGTTTCTTCCGCCACTTGTGCATGGCCGAAGAAGTCCCGGTGCAGAGCTTCGTGGTGCGCAGCGACATGGGTTGTGGCTCGACCATCGGCCCCATCACGGCCAGCCATCTGGGTATCCGCACCGTGGACATCGGCCTGCCGACCTTCGCCATGCACTCGATCCGCGAGCTGGCCGGCAGCCACGACCTGGCGCACCTGGTCAAGGTCCTCGGGGCGTTCTACGCCAGCACCGAATTGCCCTGAGCACTCCTGCAGGACCGGCTTGAGCCGCAAGGAAATCCCGGCTCAAGCCGCTTCCACCGCTCAGCGGTCGCGCATCACCGCACTGACATGAATCGCGTCGTGCCGCCAGTACTCCAGGTCGCAATCGATCAGCCGCCCCTCGCGGTCATGATTGACCCGCGCGATGCACAAGCCAGGCGTGCCCAGTGACACCTTCAAGGCCGCAGCGGCTTCGGCATGCAGGGCAGTCGGCAACAGGTCGAACGTCACCTGCCCGTAGTGCACCCCGTAGCGCTCGGCGTACAGCTCGGTGAGTGACTGGTCGAGATCGCAGTCGAGAATGCCGGGAAAATACTCTGGCTTGAGGTAATGCTCGACATACAGCACGGGCCGCCGGTCGATGCGGCGCGCTCGGCAGATCTGGATCACGCTGGACAGCGCCGGCAGTTGCAGGCGCTGGCAGATCGACGCCGAGGCCGGCTGCAGGCGCGCCGAGAGCATCTGGGTCTGTGGCTCGCGCCCCTGGGCGGCGACCATCGCGTGGAAGTGGCTGCGGCTGTTGAGGTCATAAGCCAGCCGGGGTGGCGAAACGAACCAGCCGCGCCGCTCTTCGCGGTAGATCAGGCCTTGGGCTTCGAGCTGCACCAGGGCTTCACGCAAAGTAATGCGCGTCGTGCCGAACACTTCGCTGAGCTGACGCTCGGCCGGCAGCTTTTCACCCGGCGGCAACAGGCCACGCTGGATCTGCTCCTGCAAGGCGTGGCAAATGGTGGTCACCGCTCGTGGTTCATCATCGCGCATAAGCTACCTTTCTGGTCTATACCAGCCCCAGACAAGGGCACGCGCGCCTCTCTGGAACCTGCCTGTGAGCCTATGTCCTGGACATGACTGTCCTGTGACATTCGCCTGGCCAAGCTTGCCAAGACTAGTCCATGACACGGCGCAACACCTTGTCCAGCAAGGCCCGGGCGGTAGTCTACGCTTAGTTCGCAGCGCCATCTGAGCGAACAACAAACGCGCCAGTCCCAGCGCCCGACACGAAAATGTCATGCAAAGCGCCTAATTTGGCTCAGGTATTGCTGATCTAGACCACGACCAACACCTCTTGCCGCAAGTGCACCAAGGAGCTTCGAATGAAACACCTTTTGTTGGCATCACTGCTGGGTTCGGCCATTGCCTTGAGCAACGCGGCCTTTGCGAACACCGACATCAAAGCCCTGGAAGACGCCGCCAAGGCCGAAGGCGCCGTGAACAGCGTCGGCATGCCCGACGACTGGGCAAACTGGAAAGGCACCTGGACCGACCTGACCGCCAAGTACGGCCTCAAGCACACCGACACCGACATGAGTTCGGCCCAGGAAGTGGCCAAGTTCGACGCCGAGAAAGACAACGCCAGCGCCGACATCGGTGACGTCGGGGCGGCCTTCGGCCCGATCGCCGCCGCCAAGGGCGTGACCCAGCCCTACAAGCCGAGCACCTGGGAACAGGTTCCGGACTGGGCCAAGGACAAGGACGGTCACTGGGCGCTGGCCTATACCGGCACCATCGCCTTCATCGTCAACAAGAAGCTGCTGCACGGCTCGGACATCCCGAAAAGCTGGGCCGACCTGAAGACCGGCAAATACAAGGTTTCCATCGGTGACGTGAGCACCGCCGCCCAGGCCGCCAACGG
This sequence comes from uncultured Pseudomonas sp., assembly GCF_913777995.1. Lineage (GTDB taxonomy): Bacteria > Pseudomonadota > Gammaproteobacteria > Pseudomonadales > Pseudomonadaceae > Aquipseudomonas. The sequence goes on from NZ_CAJYVE010000025.1 coordinate 94,403, forward strand.
CGTGCTGGCTGCCTCGTTCGCTTTCAAGGGTGACGAGACCAACATCGAGCCGGGCCTGCAGCTGTTCACCGAGCTGGCCAAACAGAAGCGCCTGTCGCTGGCCAACCCGACCATCCAGACCATCGAGAAGGGTGAAGTGGAAGTCGGTGTGGTCTGGGACTTCAACGGCCTGAGCTACAAGGCCAAGATGGCCAACCCCGATGACTTCGTGGTGCTGATCCCCTCCGACGGCTCGGTGATCTCTGGCTACACCACCATCATCAACAAGTACGCCAAGCACCCCAACGCCGCCAAGCTGACCCGCGAATACATCTTCAGCGACGCCGGGCAGATCAACCTGGCCAAGGGCAACGCGCGGCCGATTCGTGCCGAGCACATCACCCTGCCGGACGACGTGAAGGCCAAGCTGCTGCCCAACGAACAGTACAAGCACGTCACGCCGATCAAGGACGCGCAGGCCTGGGAGAAGACTTCCAAGGCGCTGCCTCAGAAGTGGAACGAGCAGGTCATCATCGAGATGAACTGACACCCGGCTGGCGGGCGTGGCGCACACCGCGTCCGCCAGCGCTACACCTCATGGCCCGGAGCAACGGATTTGAAGCAGTTCTCCCGCGGGCAATGGCTGGCACTGACATGCCTGTTACCGTTCGCCCTGTTCTTCATCGTATTCCAGATCGCCCCGCTGGCCTGGGTGGCGATCCACAGCCTGCAGTCCGACAACGGTTGGGGCCTGGAGAATTTCAGCAAGGCCTTCAACTCGCGCTTCTATCGCCAGGCCATGCAGTTCAGCCTGGAAATCAGCTTCTGGTCGAGCCTGTTCGGCATCGTCATCGCGGTGATCGGCACCTGGTCGCTGCGCCAGGTCGACTCGCGGCTGCGTGACTTCGTCACCGCCTTCGCCAACATGACCAGCAACTTCTCCGGCGTACCGCTGGCCTTCGCCTTCATCATCCTGCTGGGCTTCAACGGCGCGCTGACGCTGATTCTCAAGCAGAGCGGGATCATCGGTGACTTCAACCTGTACTCCAAGACCGGGCTGATCATCGTCTACACCTATTTCCAGATTCCCCTGGGCGTGCTGCTGCTCTACCCGGCCTTCGACGCCCTGCGCCAGGACTGGTCCGAATCTGCCGCGCTGCTCGGCGCCGGCCCCTGGCAGTTCTGGTGGCACATCGGTCTGCCGGTGCTGACCCCGGCGCTGCTGGGCACCTTCGTGATCCTGCTGGCCAACGCCCTCGGTGCCTACGCCACGGTGTACGCCCTGACCGTCGGCAACTTCAACGTGCTGCCGATCCGCATCGCCGCCATGGTCTCCGGCGATATCACCCTGGACCCGAACATGGCCAGCGCCCTGGCGATGATTCTCGTCGGCCTGATGACCCTGGTCACCCTGGTACACCAGTGGCTGCTGAAGAGGAGCTACCATGTCGCGCGCTGAACGACGCCCCGCCAGCCTCTACCACCGCACGGTGGTCTGGCTGCTGTTCCTGATCCTGCTGCTGCCGCTGGCCGGCACCTTCCTGTACTCGATCGCCACCAGCTGGTCGGCGACCATCCTGCCCAGCGGCCTGACCTTCAAGTGGTACCTGGCGCTGTGGAGCGACGCGCGCTTTCTCAACGCCTTCGCCCAGTCGCTGCTGGTCTGCGTCGGTGCGCTGCTGCTTTCGGTGGTACTGATCCTGCCGCTGCTGTTCGTGGTGCATTACCACTTCCCGCGGCTCGACGGGTTGATGAACATCCTCATCCTGCTGCCCTTCGCGGTGCCGCCGGTGGTGTCCTCGGTGGGCCTGCTGCAGCTCTATGGTTCAGGCAGCATGGCCATGGTCGGCACGCCGTGGATCCTGATCGGCTGCTACTTCACCATCGCCTTGCCCTTCATGTACCGCGCCATCACCAACAACCTGCAGGCGATCAATCTGATCGACCTGATGGACGCCGCGCGCCTGCTCGGCGCCAGCACCTGGCAGGCGGCCTTCATGGTGGTGCTGCCCAACCTGCGCAAGGGCCTGATGGTCGCCGTGCTGCTGTCGTTCTCCTTCCTGTTCGGCGAGTTCGTGTTCGCCAACCTGCTGGTCGGCACCCGCTACGAGACCCTGCAGGTGTACCTGAACAACATGCGCGACAGCAGCGGCCACTTCAACAGTGCCCTGGTGATTTCCTACTTCCTCTTCGTGCTGGTACTGACCTGGGTCGCCAACCGACTGAACAAGGACAAGGACTGAAATGAGCTTCATCAGTATCGAGAACCTGCAAAAGAGCTACACCGGCACGCCCGTGGTCAGCGACATCCACTGCCGCATCGACAAGGGCGAGTTCATCACGCTGCTCGGTCCTTCCGGCTGCGGCAAGTCGACCCTGTTGCGCTGCATCGCCGGGCTGACTCCGGTGGACAGCGGGCGCATCCTGCTCGACGGCCAGGACCTGGTGCCGCTCAACCCGCAGAAGCGCAACATCGGCATGGTGTTCCAGAGCTACGCGCTGTTTCCCAACATGACCGTGGAGCAGAACGTGGCCTTCGGCCTGCGCATGCAGAAGGTCAGCCGCGAGGAAAGCGCCCAGCGTGTCGCCGAGATGCTGCGCCTGGTAGAACTGCAGGATTTCGCCGGGCGCTACCCGCACCAGCTGTCCGGTGGCCAGTGCCAGCGCGTGGCCCTGGCCCGCTCGCTGGTCACCCGCCCGCGCCTGCTGCTGCTCGACGAGCCGCTGTCGGCCCTGGACGCACGCATCCGCAAGCACTTGCGCGAGCAGATTCGTGCCATCCAGCGCGAACTGAACCTGACCACGATCTTCGTCACCCATGACCAGGAAGAAGCCCTGACCCTGTCCGACCGTATCGTGCTGATGAACCAGGGCCGTATCGTGCAGAGCGGTGACGCCGAGTCGCTGTACACCGCGCCGGTGGACGCCTTTGCCGCCGGTTTCATCGGCAACTACAACCTGCTCGACGCCGCTGTCGCCAGCCGCCTGCTGCAACGCCCTGTAGCCGGGCGCGTGGCGATCCGCCCGGAGGCCATCGAGCTGCACGCCGACGGCCCGCTGGCCGGGGAAATCCTCAGCCACAGCCTGCTGGGCAACGTGATCCGCTACCGGGTCCGCAGCAACGAGGTGGATCTGGTGGTCGACGTACTCAATCGCTCGGCGGCTGACTTGAAGGCCGACGGCCAGAAGGTCGGGCTGAGCATCGACCCGGCCGCCATTTGCACACTTTCCTGACCGGCGTGCGGGCCACGACTGCCCCTGTGCCAACGCCACTCTGCCGAACCTGAAGCAGGGTTATCGCGACCGAGGGCGCCGCGACGGGTTACAGTGCCGCCCTCACGCTGACAAAGGACCGCAACAATGCCCGTAGCCATTTTCGACCTGGACGAAACCCTCATCGACGGCGACTGCTCGACGCTGTGGTGCGAGCACATGGGCCGCCTGGGCTGGGTCGACCCCGAGTCGTTCATGCGCCGCAACAACGAGATGATGGACGCCTACAAGGCCGGCGAGCTGGCCATGGAAGACTATATGGCGTTCAGCCTGGAGCCCATGGCCGGGCGTACCCCCGAAGAAGTCGAGCATCTGGTCGGCCCCTGGGTCGAGGACGTCATCGAGCCGATCATCTTCAGCGACGCCTGCAAGGCCATCGCCGAACACCGTACCCAGGGTGACCGTATCCTGGTGATCTCCGCCTCCAGCGTGCACCTGGTGGCGCCCATCGCCGAGCGCCTGGGCATCGACGAAGTGCTGGCCATCGACCTGGACGTCCAGCATGGCGTGTACAGCGGCGCCACCACAGGCACCCTGACCTACCAGCAGGGCAAGGTCACACGGCTGATGCAATGGCTGGACGCCGAAGGGGAAAACCTCGAAGGCGCGAGTTTCTATTCCGACTCGCGCAACGACCTGCCGCTGTTGCAGACCGTCGACCACCCGCACGTGGTCAATCCCGACCCGGTGCTGCTGGAACACGCACGCCAGGCCGGCTGGCCGATCCATCACTGGAAGTGACAACGGCCCGAACGCAGCGGGCCCGGCAGCGGTTGCCGGGCCCGCTGCGCCTCATTGCAGTTGCGGGTCGATGACCAGCACGACCTTGCCTGACACCTGGTTGCTCTCCAGCGTGGCATAGGCCTCGCTGGCCTGTTCGGCCGGGAAGGTGCGCGACAGTTGCGGGCTGAGGCGACCCTCGACGAACAGCGGCCAGACCTGCTGGGCCAGGTCGCTGATGAGGGTGGCCTTGAACTGCTCGTCACGGCTGCGCAGGGTCGACCCCAACAGGTGAATGCGCTTGCCCAGCACCTGGGCCAGGTCGATCTCGGCCTTGCGCCCGGCCATCACGCCGATCAGCACCCAGCGGCTGTCCTGGCCCAGCAGCTTGAGGTTGAGCGCGGCGTATTCGTTGCCGCCCACCGGGTCGAGCACTGCATCGAACGGCGCGAAGGCTTCCAGGCCGGCGAGGTTGTCACCGCGCACCACACCCCCCTGAGCGCCCAGCTCGACGCAATAGGCCAGGCGTTCGGCGGAACCGACACTGACCCATACCGGGTTGCCGAAGGCCTTGCACAGCTGAATGGCCGCTGAACCAACTCCACTTGCCCCGGCGTGCAGCAGAACCTTCTCGCCGGGCTTGATGGCGGCCAGTTCGAAGAGGTTCAACCAGGCCGTGGCATACACCTCCGGCAGGCAGGCGGCCTCGGCCAGGCTCAGGTTTTCCGGGGCTGGCAGCACATGGCGACCGTCGACCACGACTTCCTCGGCCATGCCACCCCCGGCCAGCAAGGCGCAGACCCGGTCGCCGACCTGCCAACTGCTGCCGGGACCTACCTCGGCGATCACCCCGGAGCACTCCAGGCCAAGGAATTCGCTGGCTCCAGGCGGTGGTGGATAGTGGCCCTTGATCTGCAGCAGGTCGGCACGGTTGAGCCCCGCCGCCGCGACCTTGATGCGGACTTGACCGACGTCCAGGGTCGGACTTGGTGTCTGGACCCATTCCAACTGTCCGTTAACGCCTTGCAATGCCTTCACGGTGCCTCCATAGTGAGTCAGGACTGAGCCCGCCGCCTTTGCGCGGGCTTGTGCATTATGCGACCGGGTCCATGGAACCGGCGATTTCTAAGACGGCCTAATATGCGTTATCAATTGTCTCCGCGTCGAATCAGCATGAAGCATTTCTTCCCGAGCACCGCCCTCGCCCTGCTCATTGGCCTCGGCACCCTGTCGACGTCCGCCAGCACCTTTGCCGCCAACGCCTGGGACAAGCTTCAGCCCGACCGCGACGAAGTGATCGCCAGCCTCAACGTGGTGGAACTGCTCAAGCGCCACCACTACAGCAAGCCGCCGCTGGACGACAAGCGCTCGGTGATCATCTACAACAGCTACCTCAAGCTGCTCGACCCGTCGCGCAGTTACTTCCTGGCTAGTGACATCGCCGAATTCGATAAGTGGCAGACGCAGTTCGACGACTTCCTCAAAAGCGGCGACCTCAACGCCGGCTTCACCATCTACAAGCGCTTCCTCGACCGCAGCAAATCGCGCCTGGAGTTCGCCCTGGCGGAGCTGAACAAGGGCGTCGACAAGATGGACTTCGCCACCAAGGAAACCCTGCTGGTCGACCGCAAGGACGCCCCCTGGCCGAAGAACGAAGCCGAGATGGACGACCTGTGGCGCAAGCGGGTCAAGGACGAGGTGCTGCGCCTGAAGATCGCGGGCAAGGACCCGGCCAAGATCCAGGAAACCCTCACCAAGCGTTACAAGAACCAGCTGGCGCGCCTGAGCCAGACCCGCGCCGAGGACATCTTCCAGGCCTACCTGAACTCCTTCGCGATGTCCTACGATCCGCACACCAACTACCTGTCGCCTGATAGCGCGGAAAACTTCGACATCAACATGAGCCTGTCGCTGGAAGGCATCGGTGCGGTGCTGCAGAGCGACAACGACAACGTCAAGATCGTGCGCCTGGTGCCAGCCGGCCCGGCCGCCAAGACCAAGCAGGTGTCCACCGCCGACAAGATCATCGGCGTGGCCCAGGGCGACAAGGAAATGGTCGACGTGATCGGCTGGCGCCTGGACGAAGTGGTCAAGCTGATCCGCGGGCCGAAAGGCTCGGTGGTGCGCCTGGAAATCATCCCGGCCAGCAATGCGCCGAACGACCAGACCAGCAAGGTGGTGTCGATCACCCGCGAGGCCGTCAAGCTGGAAGAACAGGCCGCCAAGAAATCCATTCTGCACCTGAACCAGGATGGCCGTGACTACAAGCTCGGCGTGATCGAGATTCCGGCGTTCTACCTCGACTTCAAGGCTTATCGCGCGGGCGACCCCGAGTACAAGAGCACCACCCGTGACGTGAAGAAACTGCTTACCGAGCTGCAGGCCGAGAAGGTCGACGGCCTGGTGCTGGACCTGCGCAACAACGGCGGTGGTTCGCTCCAGGAGGCCACCGAGCTGACCAGCCTGTTCATCGACAAGGGCCCGACCGTGCTGGTACGCAACGCCGACGGCAAGGTCGACGTGCTCGAAGACGAAGCCAAGGGGGCCTTCTACAAAGGCCCGATGGCGGTACTGGTCAACCGTCTCTCGGCCTCGGCCTCGGAGATCTTCGCCGGCGCCATGCAGGACTACCACCGGGCGCTGATCATCGGTGGCCAGACCTTCGGCAAGGGTACCGTGCAGACCATCCAGCCGCTCAACCATGGCGAACTGAAGCTGACCCTGGCCAAGTTCTATCGGGTTTCCGGGCAGAGCACCCAGCATCAGGGCGTGGTGCCGGACATCACCTACCCGTCGCTGATCGACACCAAGGAAATCGGCGAGAGCGCGCTGCCTGAAGCCATGCCGTGGGACAGCATCCGCCCGGCCGTGCGTCCGGCAGTCGACCCGTTCAAGCCGTTCCTCGCGCAGTTGCAGGCGCGCCACGACCAGCGCAAAGTCAAGGACGCGGAGTTCGTGTTCATCGAAGACCGTCTGGCCCTGGCGCGCAAGCTGATGAGCGAGAAGACCGTAAGCCTCAACGAAGCCGATCGTCGCGCCGAGCATACCTCCATCGAGAACCAGCAACTGGCGCTGGAAAACACCCGGCGCAAAGCCAAGGGCGAGGAACCGCTCAAGGAACTGAAGAAGGAAGACGAAGACGCGCTGCCGACCGACGACGAGAAGGCCAAGCCCGAGGATGACGCCTACCTGGCCGAGACCGGGCGTATTCTCATCGACTATCTGGGTCTCAGCGCCTCTGTGGCAAAAAAGTGAACAACCGACGGAACTAATGGCAAATTGCCAATCCGTCATCAAGCAGTCATGATTCTGTAGTCAAATAAAGGTCTGCCCCCTGTAAGGGGGTCAGACCTTTTATTTTTGTAGCAGAGACCACCATGACCGTGACCGAGCAATTGAGCGCGCTGAGTTCCATCCTGGCTCGTGGTGAGTTGCACAGTCTGTTTCAGCCCATCGTCATGCTCTCCGAGCGGCGCATCCTCGGTTACGAGGCCCTGACCCGCGGCCCGTCAAACAGTACCCTGCATTCACCGATCAGCCTGTTCGCCGTAGCCCGCCAAGGCGGCCGACTGAGCGAGCTGGAGCTGGCCTGCCGTGAGAATGCCTGCCGCCGCTTCAGCCAGCAGGCCCTGCCGGGCAAGCTGTTCCTCAACGTTTCGCCCGAATCGCTGCTGGAGGCCTCACACCCGCCAGGGCGCACCCTGGACATGCTGCAGCGCTACGGCATCGCGCCCCAGGACGTGGTCATCGAACTCACCGAGCAGACCCCCACCGATGACTTCAGCCTGCTCTACAAGGCCCTGCATCACTATCGCGACATGGGTTTCTCCATCGCCCTGGACGACCTGGGGGCCGGCTACTCCAGCCTGCGCCTGTGGTCGGAACTGCGCCCGGACTACGTGAAGATCGACCGTCATTTCATCGACGGCATCCACCAGGATGCGGTCAAGCGCGAGTTCGTCGGCTCCATGTTGCAGATGGCCAAGGCCTCGCGGGCCACGGTGATCGCCGAGGGTATCGAACTGGCTGAAGAACTGAGTGTGCTGGTCGACATGGGCGTGGACCTGGTGCAGGGCTATCTGCTGGCCCGCCCGCAGGAAAACCCGGTGCAGGACGCCCGCCTGATGCTGCCGAAGGCGGAAGGTCCCAGCCCCTCGCTGAATGAGGATAACGCCGACCTCAGCGCCCTGCTCAACCGGCAGGCGGCGGTCAGCCATGACACGCCGACGGCGCGGGTGCTCGAAGCCTTTCGCCAACAGGCCAACCTCAACTCCGTCGCGGTACTGGACGAACACCAGCGCCCGTGCGGCATCGTGCACCGTCATTCGCTTTCTGAAGCCCTGCTCAAGCCTTTCGCCACCGAGCTGTTCGCGCGCAAACCGATCAGCCGGCTGATGAGCGAAGACTTCCTGGCCGTGGAGCAGAACCAATCGCTGCAACAGGTCAGCCGGCTGCTGACCAGCCGTGCCCGCCAGCGCATCGAAGAAGACTTCATCATCACCTGCAATGGCAGCTACGTGGGACTGGGCCGGTTGATCGACGTGCTCAAGCTGATTACCGAGATGAAGATCCAGCAGGCCCGTTACGCCAACCCGCTGACCCTGCTACCCGGCAACGTACCGATCCAGCAGTGCCTGGCACGCCTGCTGCAACAGGGCCGGGAGTCGGTGATCTGCTACGTGGACATCGACAGCTTCAAACCTTTCAACGACATCTACGGCTATGCGCGTGGCGACGAGGTGTTGTTGTGCCTGGCACAGTGCCTGAACGACCGCATCGACCCGAGCCGCGATTTCGTCGGGCATATCGGTGGCGATGACTTCCTGATGGTGCTGGGACCGGACGACTGGCAAAAACGCCTGCAGACGCTGCTCGACGATTTCCAGAACCAGTGCCGACGTTTCTACCGCGCCGAGCACCTGGAGGCGGGTTGTTTCATCGCCCTCAATCGCCAGGGTCTGCGCCAGGAGTTTCCCCTGCTGTCGCTGTCCATCGGGGTCGTGCACCTGCGCCAGGAGGCCTGCGGCCGCATCGACGCCAACCAGCTGGCCGACCTCGCCTCCCAGGCCAAGCACTACGCCAAAGAGGTGATCGGCGCCAGCCTGCATTGCATCGACACCCTGCCAGACACCGCGCCGTTGCGCCCGCACCTGTTCAGGCAGTGCCCGTAGTCTGCACCAGGCTCAGGCTGCGGAAATCCTTGGGCGACTGCTCGAACTGCTTCTTGAACGAACGGCTGAAATGCGCCGAATCGGTGAACCCCCACTTGTAGGCGATGGTGGTGATGGATTCGTTGCGCAGGAAGGGGTTGGCCAGGTCCTCGGCACTGCGTTTGAGGCGGGCACGCTGGATATAGCGGCATACGCTGTCGCCTTCCTCTTCGAACAGCCGGTACAGGTGGCGCACCGAAATATTCAACCGCGCCGCCAGGGCCGCCGGGGTCAGGCCAGGCTGGCCCAGGGACTCGTCGATGAGTTTCTGCACGCAGCCGCGCAGGTTGGCATTGCCCAGCACCGCCGCATCGACACAGGCTGCCTCAGCCTGTTCGAGGGCCGACGGCAGCAACGAGACCAGGGCATTCTGCAGGCCGTACGGGTCGTCTTCGGGGTTCTCGTCATCACCGGCGTGCTTGCACATCTGATCCATCAGCACGTGCAGCATGCGCCCGCAGGTACGCGTGGCGGAGATCCTGCCGAATGCCGGGCGGCCCTTGAGCCCCTTGTAGACGTCACGACGCGGCAGTGACAGCGAGGCATGCTCGATCAGCCCGAACGGCGTGATCTGGCAGTGCCCGGCAGAGTCCATGAGCAACAGCTCACCGGGCGCCAGGCGGATGCTGGTGCCGTGCTGGGTGATCTGCGAGTAGCCGGAGCGCTGGCTGACCAGAAAGCATTCGGCATCGTTGTCCAGGTCGGCGCTGCCAGCCTGGCGGGTAATGTTGCCGGCATTGGTGCGCAGGCTGGCCAGCTCCAGCCCGGAACGCTTCCAGGTGTGGATCTGGCCGATGAACAGAGAGCGATTGAAGGCCAGCTCGGTGTCGAAACGACCACAGATGGCATGCAGTGTGGTCGTCCATTGTTCGAGGCCCTGGCGGGCGAGCTGATCAGATTGCATACCTACCTCCACGAGAATCTTGTTGTTATGCGCGCATTGATAACATGTTAACAATATGCGCACAACGGTCACTGGGATTCATCGGATGAAGGCAGGATGCGTGCCAGGCGCGCTCAGATCTCGCCGAGGATGCGCCGCCAGGCTTGCAGTGCTGCGAACAGGCAGGCCTTCTGCTCGGCGCCCAGGGCGATGTAGCGGCGAAACGCCGGAAGGCGATTGACCACTTCGCTGCCGCCCATGTGCTCCAGGCGCAGGCACCACAGGCCGTCGGTCACTTCCAAGCGCAGGTGCTTGAAGTCCAGCGGCATCAGCGCCTCGCGCAACGGCGCATCGTGCAACAGTGCCGCCTGCAGGTCAGCCAGCGCCTGGCCGTCACCGCCACGCGCACGGCAGTGCAGGCCGGTGCGCCGAATCGCGCCGCCATGGTGCACCGCATAGCGCCCCGTGCACCGCGAGCGGCCCTGCACCTGCAGCACGAATTCGCTCATCACCAAGTGCATGAACAGCTGCGACTCGGTGCGCTCGCGCACTTCAAACACCAGCTCGCCCAGCGTCAGCCGTGCACGCTGCGCGTCGAGCAGGTGCCAACCCGCCACGCCAAGGTTACGCCGCAGGTGCTCGAGGGTCACTCCAGGCCGGTAGCCGCTGGGGTTGCGCTCGGCGCTCAGACGATCAAACAGTCTTGAAAGCATCGCTGCCATCCTCCTTCGCGTGCACACCGGGCTCGCTGGCGAACTCCTTGGCCAGCACGTCTTCGACCCGCGCCGGCCTGAACGGATGGACACGCTGGACGACCAGGGTCCAGAACAACGCATAGGCGGCCGTGGCGGCCAGCATCACGCCGAACGGCACGTAGATGTCCGCCGGGTTCATGCCAGGCGGGGTAATGAACCACATGCCCAGCAGGATGCCGACACTGGAAACGATCTGCGGCAGCGGGAACAGCGGCGACCGATAGGCGCGTGGCAAGTCGGGGCGACGGATACGCAGGCTGACCACCGAGAGGGTCACCAGCAGATAGGCAGTGCTCCAGGCACACACGGCGGCCAGCACCAGGTGGATGATGTTGTCGGTGTTACCCCCCAGGTACCAGGCATGCAGGCACGGGATCAGCATGGCCACCAGAATGCAGAGTATCGGTGTCTTGAAGCGCGGGCTGAGGTAGGTGAACACCTTCGGCAATGCGCCATCCACCGCCATGCCATAGATGATCCGCGGTACGCCCGCCATCAGGGTATTGATGGTCGCCGCGCCGGCGAACAGGAAGCCGATACCCAGCCACACCGGGCCGATATCGCCCATCACCTGCTGGGCGAATTGCGGGATCGCCATCGGTGTATCCAGCAGATGCACACCCGTGGCGGCGTCCAGCACCACGTTCTCGACCTGGCGCTTCATCGCCGCGCCGTAGATGAACATGCAACTGGCCACGCCCAACAGGCCGAGGATCATCGCCTTGGGCATGACTTTGGCCGAGCGGCGCAGGTCCGGTGCCAGCGGGGTGACGAACTCGCAACCGACGAACATGAACATCGCCATGCCGACCAGGGACAGGACGGTCACCAGATCGGTGCCCACCAGCGACGCACCGAACCAGCCGTCGAGCTGCACCGCCGGCGCAGCGATCAGGCCCAGCACACCGAAGGTCATCAACGTCACCCACATGCCGAAGGTGAGGATGATCTCCGCCTTGCCGAAGGCACTGACCCCGAACATGTTGAGCACGCCCAGCACCACCACGAAGCCGACGCCCAGCAGCCAGGAACCGCCGGCCGATTCGGCCAGGGTATTGAGGTGTTCGAAGTTCACCAGGGCCATGACCCCGGCCAGGATGGTTTCCGCCGTGCCCGCGAACACATGGACGATCAGGTAGGCCGCCAGGGTGCCCATGATCGCGAAGAAACGCCCCAGGCCACAGTTGATGTAGTCGTACACCGAGCCGGTGGTCGGCAGGATCGAAGCCGCCTCGGCGAACGTGGTGGCCTGGGCCAGCATCATGATCACCGCGAGGATCATCGCCAGGGCGAAGGCGCTGCCGCCGATGCCGAAGCCCATGGTGGCGGTGAGGATCACTGGGCTGGCCATGATCAGGCCGATGGTACTGGCCAGCGCGGTGGGAAAACCGACCGTGCCGCGGTTGAGGTGCGCGTCGAGCTGCTGATGAAGTGACATGTCTGGCCCCTGGAGTGGTCGTTGGCGTGAGCGGCAACCCCTGGCAGGCAAGTCGCGGGCCGTTGCCGCGGATGCCACAGGTCTGGCCGCTTGATGCCATTCACTTTGCGCCCGCCCTCACCCGACGTCTTGACCCTGGCTGACGGACGTCTTGTTGCAGCCTGCCAGTCGCGCCTGACTGGCCAGCAGGGACAAGAGACTGGCAGCCGCTGCAAAGACTCAGGTCCGCCGGGTACCCCTAACTGTGCGGGCAGCCAACCACAGACGAAGGGGACGACACCCATGGAGCGCTTCAACCGACGCAATACTCTGCCCACCCTGCTCGGCCTTGGCCTGAGCACCCTGCTGGGTGCCAGCCAGGCTCAGGCCGTGGCGCTTTACAGCGACGACGACACCACCCTGACCGGCAACTTCCTCGCCGTATATGGGCACTTCAACAGCCGCAAGAACTATGACGGCACGTCCGGCGGCTCGACCTGGCGCGAGGGCTTCATCAAGTACGGTCTGAGCGGCACCCAGGGGCTGGGCTCGTTCGGCAGCCTGTACGGCACCGCCAACCTGGTCAGCTCGGCGACCTGGGGTGACGGCGACGCCGCCGGTTTCACCGACGGCAGTGAACGTACGAGCAAATTCGACGAAGCCTTCGCCGGCTGGAAGTCCGGCGAACTGTTCCCGTTACTGGGCAAGGATGGCGTCGATCTGTCATGGGGCCGCCAGGTGATCACCCTGGGCGACGGCTTCATCATCAACGACGACGGCATCAACATGGGCAAGGGGGTGGCCGATGGCGACCTGAACCGCGGCGGTGCGTACTACCTGGCAGCCCGGCACGCCTTCGACAAGACCGCAGTGCTGCGCCTGGGCGGCAAGGACGGCCTGCACGGCAGCCTGCTGTGGTTCAAGTCCGACAATCGTGCCCAGGCCAAGACAGAAATGGCCGCTGGCACCCTGGAATACAGCGCCGCACCCGGCACCCTGGGGCTGACCTGGATCCACGGCCTGGGCGTGGATGACCGCTACGCCAGCGACTTCCAGCGCCAGCGCGATGGCATGGACATCTACAGCCTGCGCGGTGCAGGCAATGCCGGTATCGACAACGCGCATTTCTCCTTCGAATACGCCTGGCAGGACAAGGACGCGGGCGCCGAGAAAGCCTGGTACCTGGAAGGCGGCTACACCTTCGCGAACCTGCCCTGGAGTCCGGACCTCACCTACCGCTACAGCCGCTACTCCGAAGGCTGGGACGCCCTGTTCAACGGTCAGAACCGCGGGTTCGGCACCTGGTTCCAGGGTGAGGTGGCCGCCAACTATGCCGGCCCCTTCAACAGCAACACCCGGATCCACCACCTGGCACTGAAAGCCAAGCCCCTGGAAAACCTGACCCTCGGCGCGCTGTTCTTCGACTACCGCACCCTGCATACGGGCCAGGCGCTCAACCTCGACGGCCGGGAAACCGACCTGTACGCCGAGTGGGCAATCAATGAGCACCTGATCATCACGCCGCTGGTGGCCCTGTACAAACCCCGCAAGGGCCAGGACAACGGCGGCAGCCAGTTCGGTGGCAACGGCACCAACGTCTACAGCCAGCTGATCGTCGCCGTGCCGTTCTGAGTGTCTCCGGCCAGCAGGCCTGAACCCACCGCCAGGCGAAAACGCCCTCTTACTTCAGAACAAGGTTTCAATAAAAACCCGATAAAAATTCAAGAAAGAGTGTAAATCGCAAAAAACGAGCGACCTCAGGGTCGCTTTTTTGTTTTTGATGCTTTATTTTGAAATTGCGTTTCATTAAATCCAATAACAACCTGCGCAACAGGAGGCCCGCATGAGCTTCTTTCCGGCCCCGGCCGTCGTCGAGACCCAGGTCTTCACCCGTCTGCCCGATCAATTCCGCAACGCGCGCCGCACCGCCTGGGCGGACGCCAATCGCCAGGGGCGTGCAATCGACTCGTTCCTGGAAGGGCCATCCTTCGATCGGCATGGCAATCTCTACGTGACCGACATCCCCTACGGTCGCATCTTCCGCATCTCGCCCCAGGGCGAATGGACCCTGGTCTGCGAATACGACGGTTGGCCCAATGGCCTGAAGATCCATCGCGATGGCCGGATCTTCATCACCGACTACAAACGCGGAATCATGGTCCTCGACCCGCACAGCGGGCACATCGAACCTCTGCTGGAATCGGCCGGCTCCGAAGGCTTCAAGGGCGTCAACGACCTGGTGTTCGCGCCCAACGGCGACCTCTACTTCACCGACCAGGGCCAGACCGGCCTGCAGGATGCCAGCGGGCGGGTCTACAAGCTGAGCCACGACGGCCAGCTGTCGTGCCTGATCAACACCATCCCCAGCCCCAACGGCATCGTCTATGACCCACATCTGAACCACCTGCTGATCGCCGTCACCCGCGCACAGCAGATCTGGCGCATCCCCCTGGGCAACGGCTCGATCATCGGCAAGGTCGGGGTGTTCGCCCAACTGCACGGCGGCCTGGGCGGCCCCGACGGCCTGGCTCTCGACCAGGACAGCAACCTGTATATCGCGCATACCGGGTTCGGTTCGGTATGGAAGCTGTCGAAGGTCGCCGAGCCGCTGCAACGCATCGTTTCCTGCCAGGGCATCAGCAACACCAACCTGGCGTTCGGCGGCGCAGACAACCGCAACCTCTACATCACCGAATCGGAATCCGGCTCGATCCTCCAGGTGACCACCAGCACAGCGGGCCTGGCGATGTACTCACACAGCTGACAGCCCCAAAAAAACCGTCCAAGAACAATAAAAGAGTGACGTCATGACTCAGGACACTACCGCTCCGCTCCTCCCCTTGTCCGACGCCGAGGGTGAAAAACTGCTGCGCCGCGTCATGCTGCGCATCATGCCGTTCATCTTCCTGTGCTACGTGGTCAGCTACCTGGACCGCACCAACGTCGGCTTCGCCGCCATCAGCATGAACAAGGACCTGGGCCTGACCGCCACGATGTTCGGCTGGGCCGCCGGGCTGTTCTTCTTCGGCTATTTCATTTTCGAGATTCCCAGCAACCTGCTCATGCAGCGCTTCGGCGCGCGGATCTGGATCGCCCGGATCATGGTGACCTGGGGCCTGATCTCGATGGCCACCGCCTTCGCCACCGGGCCGGTCAGCTTCAGCATCCTGCGCTTCCTGCTCGGCGTCGCCGAGGCGGGTTTCACCCCTGGCGTCTACCTGTTCTTCACCTACTGGTTCCCCGGCAAATGGCGGGCCAAGGCCATCGCCGCGTTCCTGCTGGGCATTCCCACGGCCAACATCATCGGCTCGCCGCTGTCGGGCTGGCTGATGGAAATGCACGGCATCATGGGCCTGAAGAACTGGCAGTTCCTGTTGGTGGTGGAAGCGCTGCCCGCCGTGCTGCTGGGCATCGCCTGCCTGTTCGTGCTGGTCGACACGCCGGCCAAGGCGCGCTGGATGAACGAGCGCGAGAAAGCCTGGCTCAACGACCGCCTGAAGCAGGAACAGCAAGCCATCGGCTCGTCCCACGGCCATACCCTGCGCAGCGCGCTGACCAACCCCAAGGTCTTCACCCTGGCGGTCATCAATTTCTGCTGCATCGTCGGCTCGGTCGGCATCGGCCTGTGGATGCCACAGATCATCAAGAGCCTGGGCATGAGCAACAGTAGCGTCGGCCTGGTCACCGCCCTGCCCTACATCCTCGGTGCCCTGTCGATGACCCTCTGGGCACGCCTGGCCAACCGCAGTGAACACCGCCTGCCCTACGTGGTCAGCGCCCTGAGCTTCGCCGCCGTCGCGCTGGTGGGTGCGGCACTGGCAGACAACTCGGTGCTGAAGGTCGCCTGCCTGGCAATGACCGTGTCCGGCATTCTGGCGTTCCAGGCCACCTTCTGGGCCATTCCCTCGACCATCCTCACCGGCCGCGCGGCGGCAGGCGGCCTGGCGCTGATCGTCTCGATCGGCAACCTGGGCGGCTTCGCCGGGCCGTTCCTGATCGGCCTGATCAAGGACGCCACGCAGTCGTTCTCCGTGCCCTTCTATGCGGTGGCGTCGATCCTCATGCTCGGGGTCTGCCTGATGCTCTGGCTGGGTGATCCGGCGCGCCGCCAGCAACCGGGCCTCGCGCAGACCGCCGAGGAAAAAGGCGCCTGATCGATCGCATCGCCGGCCCGCAACGGGCCGGCATTTCATGACAACAACAACGAGATTCGCGCATGAGCATGACCCGACGCCAGTTCCTCCAGGCCAGTGCCGCCACCGGCGCCCTGCTGTCGATGGACGCACTGGCCAGCTACCGTTATTCCTCAGGCGACAACGCCGCCCGGCTGGTGCCTCCGCCCGGCAGCGTAGACTGCCACATGCACCTCTACGACGACCGCTACCCGGCGGCCCCGGACGCCAAGCTGCTGCCGCCCAATGCCTCGCTGGCCGACTATCGACAGGTCCAGGAGCGCCTGCACCTGCGGCGCATGGTCATCGTCACGCCGTCGACCTATGGCACCGACAACCGCCTGCTGCTCGACGGGCTGCGCCAGGCCCAGGGCGAGGCCCGGGGAGTCGCCGTGGTGGATGGCAGCATCACAGACGCGCAACTGAACGAACTGCACGAGGCCGGCGTGCGTGGCATCCGCTTCAACCTCAGCTACGGAGGTGCCAGCCTCGACGACCTGGAGCGTCTGGCGGCGCGGGTCAACGAGCGTGGCTGGAACGTTCAGGTGGTCGCGCCCGGCAACCAGTTGCTGGAGCTGGAAACCCGCCTGGCGAACCTGCCTGCCAGGCTGGTCATCGACCATATGGGCCACGTCCCCCAGCCCGAAGGGGTGACCTCGCCGGCCTTCGCCACGCTGACTCGCCTGCTGGACAACCAGCGCACCTGGGTGAAGCTGTCCGGCCCCTACCTACGCTCGAAACAGGGTGCACCGGGATACCAGGACGTCGGCGCAGTCGCCCGCGAACTGGTGCGCATCAACCCGGAGCGGCTGGTGTGGGGCAGCGACTGGCCGCATCCGACGGTGAACCAGAACAAACCCGACGACGCCGCGATCCTCGACCTGCTGGCCGAGTGGGCACCCTCCAGCGAGGCTCGCACGCGAATTCTGCGGGACAACCCGGTCAGCCTTTACGACTTCGGCTAAGCCACTGCCTCATCTATGACCGTAAAAACCCGTAGGCGCCGCTTCAGCGGCGAAAGCACCAGGAAATTCACTGCATCTGTCGTGAACATGCGCTCGCTTCGCGGCTGAAGCCGCTCCTACCCGGCCTAACTGACCAGTATTGGCTTTAGCCGCAATACTGGCCCGGTGGGAGCGGCTTTAGCCGCGAAAGCGCCAGGAAATCCACTGCATCTGCTGTGACCATGCGCTCGCTTCGCGGCTGAAGCCGCTCCAATCTGGTCAAACTGAACAGCCTTGCGCCTAGCTGCGGTTGTCCTGAACCAGCATGGTCTGGATCTGCTGGGTGGCATGCCGCGTGCTCTGGGCCAGCTTCTTGACCTCGTCGGCCACCACCGCGAAGCCGCGCCCGACCTCACCCGCCCGTGCCGCCTCGATGGCGGCATTGAGGGCCAGCAGGTTGGTCTGCTCGGCGATGCCCTTGATCACCCCCACCACGGTGGAAATCTGCCCGTAGGTCGCTTCGTTCTGTTCGAGCATCTGCGCATGGCTGGCCTTCGCCGAGCGCTCGTCACTGATGTCCCGCACCGCCCCCATCACCCGCAGCAGTACCCCGTGAGCATCACGCTGGGCACGGCCACGCTCGCGACACCAGATGTAGCCACGGGTCTTGTGGCGCATGCGGAACTCGAACATGTACTCGCCGCTGCCACCGGGCAGGACAATTTCGCGCTCGAAGATGGCCATGACCTGCGGCAGGTCATCGGGGTGAGAGATGTTCACCTGGGCATCCCAGCCATCGGGCAGCTCCTGGCGCGTATAGCCCATCAGGCTGCGAAATGCATCGGAAATGCGCATGTCGCTGGCCGGATCGTCGATGCGCCCATTGGCCACGCGAATGTCCCAGAAGCCTTCGGTCAGGGTCGAATGCAGCAGTTCCCAGGAGGCATTCTCGTCCTGCTGGGCGCTCAGGGCCTGTTGCAACTGGCCGTTATGGGTCTGCAAGGCCGGCAATTGCTCCTGCAGATTCAGATGTTCGGCACGCAAGGCCTGCAGGGCCTCCCCCCGGGCATCCAGGTCGGCCTGCAGCGCGGCCCGCGCGGCTTCAGCCTGCTGTAGCTGCCGGGTCAGCGCCTCGCGCTGAAGCGCCAGGCGCTGCAAGTCAATGAGCAGTTGCGGGTGGTCACGCCACAGCGCGGCATCCGCCGCCAGCGCTGATTCGCCACCGGCCAGCCGCTGCAATACCTGGCTGAGTTCGTCGCCCCATCGTTTCTTGTTGTTGAACAGCATCTGCGCACCCCGGACGTGAAGAACACCAATACCGATCTGATCGCGGATCAGCCGACGCTGCATGTGCATGACTGCCAGATGGCTTGTATGCCTCTGCCAACGTCACCCATCCGCCACGCAGATTCGGGGCGCCACGTTTCAACGGCCGCGGATGACGGCCTGCAAAACGGCCTTGAAGGTTGCAATCTGCTCGTCGTTGAAGGCGCCGAACACCTTGTCCTGCTGCTCGCGTGCAATGCGCCACAAGGCTTCGGTTTCCTCCACGCCCCTGGGCGTCAGGCACACGCGCTCGTCGCGATCACAGACCAGTCCCTTGCGGCGCAGGTTGGCCACCGCCTCGTCGATCTCCAGCGCCGGCATGGCCACCTCGCGTTGCAGCTCGACCAGCCCCAGGCCGGCGTCGTTTTCCAGCACCATCAGCATGCGCGCCTCGCTGGTGCGCAGGCCGGTAGACAACTGGCGTGGCTGGTAACCAGCCTGGTAGGCGCGCAGTGCCTGGGTCATCAGGTAGTACAGGTTGTGCTGCAGACGCCCCTGGAAGTGGCTGCTCGGCGGCTGGCCTTCTTCACGCCGGGTCATGCGGGTGTGCGGCAGGACCATCGAATAGGCGCCCTGGTGGTACAGCAACGGGGCACGGCCGAAGTCATCGAAGGCCACCACCTTGCCGATCAGGATCCAGTGGTCGCCGCCGTCGAGCTGCTGGAATTTCTCGCAGTCGAAGCGCGCCGCGCAGTCCAGCAGCAGCGGCGAGCCGCCCACGCCAGCCTCATGGTCAATGCCGGCGAAACGGTCATCACGGGGCTTGGCGAAGTTGTTCGACAGGTCGATCTGGTCGGCTGCCAGGACGTTCACGGCGAAATGGCTGGCCTGGTCGAAGACCTCATGGCTGCCGGAGCGTTTGTCCAGGCTCCAGAGGATCAGCGGCGGGTCCAGGGACACCGAGTTGAAACTGTTGGCCGTGACGCCGACCTTCTGCCCGCCGGCATCGATGGCGGTGATCACCGTGACGCCGGTGGCGAAGTTGCCCAAGGCACGGCGGAAGGCCCGTGGATCGAACGTGCTGGCGGCAGCGGCAGGGGCGATGGATGCAGACATGCAAGACTCCCAGGCAACCGCACAGGGCTGCCCTGAAAAGAAGGATGGTGGATAGCGAGAGCAAACGCGAAGCGGTGCGCGGCCGAGCCGTTCAGACCATGCTCGGATCGGGCTCCAGGCCCATCAGCTCACGACCGAGAATCTGCGCACAGACGTCGTAGTCGGTGTAGGCATGGGCGCCGGTCATGTGCACGTCGCGGAACAGCCGCTGCATTTCGTTGGCTTCGAACCAGGCGGTGCCGCCCGCTGCCTCGAACAGACGGTCCACCGCCTGGATGCACATCTTCACCACATAACCCTGGTTGGTGCGCCAAAAGGCCAGGGTCTGCCGCGAGGGGTATTCGTGCCGCTCGCCATGCTCGGCATGCTCCTGCCAGGTCTTCTCCAGGAACGCGCGGGCCGCAGCCACCTGGTGGGTGGACTCGGCCAGGCGCATCAAGGCCGGGGTTGCGGTGCCGACACTGGCGCCGGTATAGGCGCGGACACGGTTCTGGGTCTTCTCGCGAAAGGCTTCCAGCATGCGCTCGGCGATCCCCAGGCTGATGGTCGAGAAACCACTGGCGAAATACGGCCGGTACGGCGCATAGAAGATCTTGCTGTCCGGGTACAGACCGAAACCGGCAGACTTGCCCTCCATCATGTCCTTGGCTTTCTGGATGCGATGCTCAGGTACGAAGGCCTTGTCGATGACCAGCGTCTTGGTGCCGCTGCCCTTCATGCCTGCCGCATACCAGTCGTCACGAATCTGATAGTCGCTGCGCGGCAGCACGGCGAAGCAGTAATCCTGAGCGCCTTCGGCATTCGGCCGACGAAAGCCGACGATGGCCCATTCGGCATGGTCACTGCCGCTGCTCCAGCCCATTTCACCGCTGAACAGTACGCCGCCGTCGACCTCCTCGGTACGCCCGAACGGCGCGATGCTGCTGCTGGCAGTGGCGTCCGGGTTCTCGCCCCACACCTCGTCCTGCAGGCGCGCCGGAAACATCGCCAATTGGTGGCTGTGGGTGCACAGCAGGCTCATGGCCCAGGCGGTACTGGCGCAAGCGCCGGCCAGCAGCGCAATGCAGTCACCGAACTGCGGCAGGGAGATTTCCAGGCCGCCGTAGTGGCGTGGCTGGAAGGCCCGGTGCAGGCCGATGCGTTTGAGCAAGGCAATGTTCTCGGCAGGTACGCTGCGCGCCTGTTCGGCCTTGGCCGCATTGGCGGCGATTTGCGGAAGGACGGAGCGCAGGTCTTCGAGCAAGGGGTTGGGCTTTTTCATGAGCAGGCTCTGCTTATTATTGGAAGGACTCTTCACCGGCAGGACCGGCCACAGGCCTTGTCCATCGGGCCCTGCCCAGTGGTGATGGGGCCAGTATGGGCGCCACCCCGAACCTGGAAAATGCACCTTCCGGGCGGAAGATTGCACTTTTCACAGCCCCCATCGCGCAACACGCCGCTGCATCTGGCAGCCACGGACAAGCCCGCGACAGGCTCGGTCAAGCTTGCCAGGAGGCCGGCACGTACCCTGCTGGCGTGCCTTTTCAATTTTGCTCTCCGCCTGCCTGAGGTAATCCCCGTGTCCGACATTCCATTGCTTCCCCAGGTCCGCGCGTTCCTCGAACGCGACCACGGACTGTTCATCCACGGGCGCAGCGTCAGCGCCCAGTCGAGCCAGCGCATCGAGGTGGTGAACCCCGCCGACGCGCAGGTCATCGCCCGTGTCAGCGATGCGGGCGAGGCGGATATCGACGCTGCGGTGGCCTCCGCGCGCCAGGGTTTCACCGCCTGGTCACAGACCGCTCCGGCGCTGCGCAGCAGCGTGTTGCACAAACTCGCCGACCTGCTGGAGCAACACGCCGAGGAACTCGCGCAGCTGGAGACGCTGCAGTCGGGCAAGATCATCCAGATCTCGCGGGCCTTCGAAGTCGGCCAGGCCGCGCACTTCCTGCGCTACTTCGCTGGCTGGGCCACCAAGATCACCGGGCAGACCATCACCCCGTCATTGCCTTCGTTCAACGGGGAGCAGTACACCGCCTATACGTTGCGCCAACCGATCGGCGTGGTGGTCGGCATCGTGCCGTGGAATTTCTCGACCATGATCGCCATCTGGAAGCTGGCCTCGGCGCTGACCACCGGCTGCAGCGTGATCATCAAGCCCAGCGAATTCACCCCGCTGACCATTTTGCGCATCGCCGAACTGGGCATCGAAGCGGGGCTGCCGGCCGGCGCGCTGAACGTGGTCACCGGCCTGGGCAAGGTGGGTCAGGCACTGATCGAGCACCCCGGCACCGACAAGGTGTCGTTCACCGGCTCGGTGCCCACCGGCATCGCGGTGGGCAAGACCGCCTTCGGTGCCAACCTGACCCGCGCCACCCTGGAGCTGGGTGGCAAGAACTCGGTGGGTTTTCTGCCTGACGTGGACATCGACAAAGCCGTGGCTGGCGCCATCGAAGCGGGCTTTCTGCATTCGGGGCAGATCTGCGCCGCCGGCGAGCGTTTCTTCGCCCCGCGCCAGCGCATCGATGAACTGATGGAAAAACTCAGCCAGCGCCTCGCCGCGCTGAAGATCGGCTCGCCGCTGGACGAAGGTACCGAGTTCGGCCCGGTCACCAACCGCATTCATCAGCATAAGCTCGGGCAGTTCTTCGAGCGGGCACGGGCCGAGCAGTGCACCATCGTGCATGGCGGTCGGCTGCTCGACCGCGAAGGCTTCTATGTCGAGCCCACGGTGATCCTCGCCCGCTCGCTGGACGACACGCTGCTCAAGGAAGAGACCTTCGGCCCCATCGCCACCTTCCTGCCCTACGATGACGAAGAAGAACTGCTGGCGATGATGAATGGCACGCCCTACGGCCTGAGCGCCAGCCTGTGGACCAACGACCTGGGCAAGGCGCTGCGCATGGTGCCGCGCATCGAGGCCGGTACGGTATGGGTGAACATGCACACGCTGCTCGACCCGGCGGTGCCGTTCGGCGGTATCAAGGCCTCGGGAATCGGCCGGGAATTCGGTTCGGCGTTCATCGATGACTACACCGAGTTGAAGTCGGTGATGATTCGTCACTGAGCACCCAACCGGCTGAAGCGCTCCCAGCCGGGATCCGCTTCGGCCGGGATTGGGCTGGGCGGCTGAAGCCGCTCCAGGCCAAGCGCTGGCCGGTCTGTCAGACCGCCACGGGCATGGTGAAACGGAACTCGCTGCCCTGCCCGACTTCGCTTTCGGCGGTGATCACACCGCCGTGAGCCTTGACGATGCCCTGCGAGATGTACAGCCCCAGGCCGGTACCGGTGGGATTGTTGTCTTTCAACGTCCAGTAACGGTCGAAGATGAACGGCAGCTGGTCGGGCGCAATGCCTTCGCCGCAATCGCGCACGCTGAACAGCACATGGTCACCATGGGCTTGTGCGGTCACGGTGATCTGCCCCTGTTTGGGGGTGAACTTGATGGCGTTGCCGATCAGGTTCGACAACACCTGGAACAGCCGCTCCGGGTCGGCATTCACCGTCAGCGCCTGGCCCGGCAGAAACACCAGGTCGATGGCCTTGTCCAGCGCCAGCGGTGCCAGCAGCGTATAGGCCTCTTCGAAGATCTGCGTGACCTCCAGCGGCCTGGGTGAAATGGTGTAGCGCCCGGCTTCGATCTTCGAAGTGTCGAGCAGGTCTTCGAGCAGCACGTTCATGCGGCTGGCGGCCTGCTGCATGGTGTCGATGGCTGACGAAATGCGCCGCGACGTGTGCGGCCCCTCCGAGCTGAACGACTTCTGCATCATGCCGCAGAGCATGGAAATCACCGTCATCGGGTTGCGCAGGTCGTGGGACACTACCGCCACCAGGTCGTCGCGCGCTCTCACCGCCTGCTGCTCGCGGCGTACCTGGCGCGCCAGATCGTCTTCCAGGGCCGAGCGACGCAGGTCATTGGCGGCGAATACGTCGCCATGGCTCCAGCGCGTGGCGATGCCGGTCATCTCCACCTTCCAGATTTCGAACGAAGTGCGCGGACGCAGGCGCATGCCGGCCTCGGAATCGCACATGTCCAGCGGCTTCTCCGGGTTGCCGCTCCACGCCAGGCTCTCCTTCACCTCCTGGCGGAACCACAGCACGCCGTTGTCCACCGGCTTGGGCAAGCTCATTGCCAGCACCCCGCTGGCGACGTTCTGGTAGGCCTCTGCGGCGGCATACAGGCTGGATAGATGATGACTGGCGAACACCGGCTCGTTGCGCGCCATCAGCCAGGCGTGCAGGGCGCGGATCTGCGCCGGCTCCGGGCAGCTGCCATGGCAATGCAGGCGCGAGCCCTCGATGATCGCCACGCCGGTGGCGTCGACCAGCTGCATGAGCAGCTCGGGCTGGGCCGCCAGGCCGTCGAAGACATTCTCTTCGGCATCGATCATGCCCCGGTTGAGCTGGCTCAGGGTATGCAGCTTGGCATCGCGCTGACGGCTGACCTCAAGGGCCTCCATGGCGCTGATCTGCAGCGACAGCACCTGCCCCAGGGTCTGGCAGGCGATGCGCAGTTCATGGGGCACATACAGCGGGGTGCGGTGACCGCAGGTGATCAGCCCCCACAGCCTGTCGCCCTTGAGCAGCGACACGCTCATGGACGACAACACGCCCATGTTGCGCATGTACTCGCAATGCACCGGCGACACGCTGCGCAACGTGGCGAACGTCATGTCCAGAGGCTGGCCGGTGTCGGGCCGCAACTGCGGCACCATGTCCACGGCGGTATAGGACGCATCGGGGATGATCCGCAACCAGTTGCGCCGATACAGCTCGCGGGCCTGCTCGGGGATGTCAGACGCTGGGAAGAACAGCCCGTTGTAGAGCTCCATGTCCGGCGAAGAGGCTTCAGCGATCACCTGACCGTGCCCGGCCTCTTCGAAACGGTAGACCAGTACACGGTCGTAGCCGGTGAGTTTCTGGATTTCGCGGACGCAGGCTTCATACAGTGCCGGCAGGGTCGGCGCCGCTTGCAAGGTGCGCAACATGCGCCCCAGGTTGTGAGTCAGGCCCTTGTCATTGAGTGACTGATGGTGCGTGTCCTGGCGTTCCAGTTCCAGCACCAGCACGCCGTCGTGACGATGCAGCAGGGCTTCGAACGCCACACCGTTGAGGGTCATGAGGATCTGCGCCGCATCACCCAGAGAGGCGCTCTGGCTGGCCTGGGCCACCGCAGCCGCCGCGTCGGCGCCGATCAAGCGGGCCAGCGGCTGGCCGAGTACCTGCTCTGGGCGCTGGTCGAGCAGCGTTTCGATATTGGCGCTGACCTGCAGCAGCTCGTGCCCCGGTTCGCTGAGGGTCAGCAGCACACCGTGGGGCTGGATGGCGCCGGGAAACTGAATCGGCTCGCTGGCGCAGTTGGCCAGCAGCCGTTTGAAGGTGGCGCGGTCGATCTGACTCAAGAAAGGACCTCCCGTTGCTCGAGCCACTGCTCGAAACAGCTGAACGTGGATTCAGCCGCCAACGCCGCGGCATGCTGGAAGAGCGGATCGAAAGGCTGCACCGCCAGCAGGTTGAGAAATGCCTTCCAGTGCCGTCCGGTATCACGACCGTAAACATCGAGGAATGCGGCGCCGTTGTGCTCGTCCAGCCCCAGGCGGGCGTGCATTTCTCGGCGCAGCACCTGGCCACCCAGTGTCGCGCCCTCAACAACGTATAGCACACCCAGGCAGGCGGCCTGGCTGTCGATCACCGGCAGGCTCTGACACAGCGGCAATTGCGCACGCACCTGGGCATCGTCACCGAGGGCCTGCAGGTCACGCAGCAAGGCCGGCAGCTTGCGGCGCTCGGCGAGATCCAGCCCGGCGGGAACCCACCCGCTGCTCGCCAGGGCGGCCTCGAGGGGGGCGTAGAAGCCGTAATAGGCACGCACCAGGCGCTGATACAGAAGGAGGTCGAGGCGGCTGGAAAAAAACGGCATGCGTTTCTCCAGCCTGGTGTGCAAGGGGCCCGTACGGGCCCTCAAGGCATCGAGGACCGAGGGTGAATCCAGGCAAGAGGGGGTTGCCGACATCCGGTAAGGCTCTCAGGGAGTTGGACTGCGAAACGCGTCCCAGCGATATGAAGGGCCACGATACAGACAATGCCAAATGGCCGACAGTTTTTTATATGCCCGATGTCGGCAGGCTATCGAGCCGCAGGTATATCCGCGTACAGGGGCGGCTGCAGTTGTCTGGCGAATCTCATCAACTGAGTTTGCGCGCGCAGACTCTGACCAAGACTGTGGAGAAACACCGGGTGTCGAGCGAAACAGGCGCTGGCCAGCGGTTCGGCACCACAGAGCTGGCGAAAAACACGCACCCGCCGCAGGCGCTGCAAGACTTCCTCAGGCACCTGTGCACAAGCTGACAGCGCCCCCGAAGGCCGCCCGCAGCCGCCGACAATCAAACGTTCAAGCTGCTCGGCGCCTACGCTGTGCAGGGTGGTCGAGTCGTGCTCGTCGATGATCAATCGGCAGCCGGAACGCTCCGTGTGGCAGCATTCGTCGAAGCCGGAGACCACCAGCCTGGCCGAGGCTTCATGGCTGCGCATCGCCTGACGCAAAGCCTGGCAGACTGCCACACTGGCCCAGGCACGGTCCGTGTCCGACAGGTTGACCCCCGCCTGCTCGGCCTGGATGGCGCATTCCGGGTGGCGCAGCACGTCTCCCGGCGCAGCACTGAGCAGATGGCTGGTCCACGCCAGGCACACTCCATTGCCCAAGGCCCTTTGCCGACCTCGTCGGATAGCCTCCAGGGCCGCCTGCAACTGCGCCACACTGAAGCACAGGCTGGCGTTGACCGCATGCCCGGTGGCAACCAGTTCCTCGATGACTTCACACCCCGCGACGCTGAGCGGAATGCTGGTCATGACGTTGGGCATCAGGTTGGACAGTTCCCTGGCACGCCTGAACAGGGCGGCCGGGCTGTACATCTCGCTCGGTTCGACTTCCACCACCATCCAGCCCTGCTGCGCGTGGCTGCGCTGCCAGGCCTTGAACAGCATTTCGGCCCCTTCGCGTACTGCCGCCTCATACAGCGTTCGGTGAACCGGCGCAGGACTCACCAGCCGGTTCCACTGGCGTGCACGTCGGGACCAGTGCTGGGCGTTGGCAACGATACTCGCGGTGATGGAAGCAATGCTGGTCAGGGCGCCTGCGATACCCACCTCAGCCGATGCGCTATCGAGGGGGGCCAGGGTTTCGATGCATTCCTGCGAACTTGGGTAGTTATCGAGCATGCGCATGCGGAACAGCGGATAACCCTCGGGTGTTCCGGCCCACCAAAGTGTCGGGTGTGTCGCGCCTCGAAGCGCCTTGGTACATAGGCCATGCGATTCCATGCACAAATGCCTTTTTATATGAATACGCGTTAAGTAATCGAGGCCGCGCGCCCGTGCGTACAGCCCAGGTTAAATAGGCAGTCAATATGCTACGAGTGAATAATCCAGGATACGGGCATGAATAACAGACACCGTCAGACCTTTTATGATGAACGAGCAGGCCGTCAGCACAACGTGGAGCAGGAACTCCACCTGAAAAGCCCGAGGCTTATGTTTTTCGGTGTCCAGAAAAGGTTGTCTGACGACAAGAATGTCCAAGTGTCGGCTCACTGTCAAATACTAATCTGCAAGCACGAATATAACAACCTGATACATTCAGAACTTGATAATGCGCCAAAGAAGACAATGCCACCGCAGCACTTTCGACCCAACGAACATCGACATAACCCTCACTTGAGGGTTATGTCGCAATCAAGAGCCCCCCAAATAAAGACTTGCTTGCCCCTCATATAATCATACAAGCACTGACTAGGTACGCCGACCTTGTTATTACCGACGCGTCCACAAAGAGGCGAAGGGGGAAGAACATGCAAGCGCGGGCAACATAGGGCCGTCTACCGCCACCCGATCGTGTGGGCGCCCACCCAATCCAGGGGCCCCTCTTGTATGTCCAGTCAGCATGCCTACGCAGAGCATCGGGCCGGTTCGAAAGCGCGTTGCTCGAGAGCCTCGCCAGATCGCTCGAACCGGCTGTAACAGATTATGCGGGCAGCGCTGTCAGGCGTTCTCGACCCGAGTGTGGTGGTTGGCCGCCGGCTTGCGACGCAGGAAGGCGATGAACAGAATCGCACCGGTCACCGCAGCGGTCAGCAGGGTTTCGTAACGGTAGCTCGGGCTGACCAGCATATAGCCCAGCACCAGGGTGATGAGGCCGATGACGAACCAGGTCAGCCATGGGAACAGCCACATCTTGAAAGCGATCTCGGTGCCTTCACGCTCCATGATGGCGCGCATGCGCAGTTGGGAAATGGCGATCACCAGGTACACCAGCAAGGCGATGGCGCCGGTGGTCGACAGCAGGAAGCCGAAGACCTGCCCAGGGAAGGCATAGTTGACGAAGCAGCCCACGAAGCCCGCCAGGGTCGACAGCACCACCGCCACCGTCGGTACCCCGCTGCCGGACACCCGGCGCACCGACTCGGGCGCCTCGCCACGTGCTGCCAGGGAATAGAGCATGCGCGAGGCAGTGTACAGCCCGGAATTCATGCAGCTGGTAACCGCGACGAACACCACGATATCCACCGCCAGTTTGGCACCCGGCACATTGAGCACTTCGAGCACGCGCTGGAACGACCCGACCTTGACCAGCGCCGGATCATTCCAGGCCACCAGCGAGACGATGAAGAAGATCGAGAACAGGTAGAAGATCGCAATGCGATAGACCACCAGATTGGTGGCGCGGCGAATCTTGTCCTTGGGGTTGGCCGTTTCATCGGCGGCGATGGTGACGATCTCGGCGCCGAAAAACGAGAAGATGGTCACCAGCACGCCGCCCAGCACCGCGCCAAAGCCGTTGGGCATGAAACCGCCGCTCTGCCACAGGTGCTGCACGCCGGACACCTCGGCCAGCGGCCAGATACCGAGCACAGCCGCCGAACAGATACCGATGAACGCCAGAATCGCCACCACCTTGACCAGCGCGAACCAGTACTCGAATTCGCCGAAGTTCTTCACGCTGACCAGGTTGGTGGCCGACAGCACGATCATGATCAGGAAGGCAAACAGCCAGGACGGTACGGCCGGCATCCACGCATGCAGAATGTCCGCACCCGCGATGGCTTCGACCGGGATGATCAGCACCCAGAACCACCAGTACAGCCAGCCGATGGTAAAACCGGCACGCGGTCCGATGGCGCGGGCGGCATAAGTGGAGAACGAGCCGCTGTCCGGGTTGGCGACGGCCATTTCGCCAAGCATGCGCATCACCAGCAACACCAGGGTGCCAGCGATCAGGTAAGAGATCAGGATCGCCGGGCCGGCCTTGGCGATGGCATTGGACGAACCGATGAACAGGCCGGCACCAATGATCCCGGCAATCGAAATCATCGACACCTGGCGCGAGGTCAGGCCGTGCTTGAGTGAGCGGTGCTCGTTCTTGTTGTGTGGTGTAGCCATGGTGTTTCCTCAAGGTGAACGTCACCCCCGCAGGCAGCCGAAAGCCGCGTCGCGCGATGGGGGCACGTATACGGGTAAGCGATGTACAGGCCCTGAGGCAGGGCCGGGTCATTGGCTCAGGCGCGGCCTGCCGAGCAGCAGGTCGCGCACGCTCCTGGGGTCAGAGCACCA
Source organism: uncultured Pseudomonas sp. (assembly GCF_913777995.1). Lineage (GTDB taxonomy): Bacteria > Pseudomonadota > Gammaproteobacteria > Pseudomonadales > Pseudomonadaceae > Aquipseudomonas. The sequence goes on from NZ_CAJYVE010000025.1 coordinate 123,723, forward strand.
CGCGCAGGCACTGTCCGGCATGGTAAAGCATGAAGCCCGCCTCGTAGCCCAGGCTGCGCAAGGCGTTGCCTGGCGCCGGCTGACTGGTCGAGAAGGAGACCGGAAGGGCCTGGGGATCGTTATCGCCGAGCAGGTAGTCGGCGAAACACTTGCCCACCAGCGTGCCGGTGGTCACCCCGCGACCATTGAAGCCGGTGGCCGCCAACAGGCCGGGAGCCGGTTCCAGAAGTCGCAGCAGGTGGTCCGGGGTAAAGCCGATACGCCCGGTCCAGGTGCACTCCCACTCCACTTGGTTGCCCAGTTGCGGAAAGTAATGCTGCTGAATGCGGTCGGCCCACTGGCGGATGAACCACAGCGGATAGTTGCCGGCATTGCCCAGGCTGCCCAGCACCAGGCGCCCCTGGGCATCACGACGGATGCTGCTCAGCACCGTGCGGGTGTCCCAGGAACCCTGGCCGCCCTTGAGGATCTCGGCCTGGGCGGCGCCCTCCAGTGGCACGGAAGCGACCTGGTAGTAATAACCGGCGAATATGTGGCGCTGAACCTCGGTCCAGTCACCTTCGGTATAGGCATTGGAGGCGATGATGACCTTCTCGGCCTGCACGCTGCCACCGGCGGTGCTCACCTGCCAGCCGTCGGCGGTGCGCCGCAGTCCGCTGACCGGTGACTCGCCATACAGCTCCCCGCCCCTGGCCGCCACATTGAGCGCCAGCCCGGAGACATAAGCCATGGGATTGACGGTGCCAGCGCGGTGGTCCAGCACGGCCCCGGCGATGCGGTCGGTACCGCAGGCGTCTTCACAGGCCTTGCCGGTCAGCAGCTCCACCGGCGCACCGCGCCGCTGCCATTGCTCGACACGGCTGCGCAGGTCGGCCAGGCCCTTGGCGTTATGCGCCATGTGCAGGGTGCCGGTGCGGGTGTCCTGGCAGTCGATGCCGTACTTGTCGATGGTGGCGAACACCAGTGCCGGCGCGGCGCCCAGGGCGGTGTTCAGACGCGTGGCCTCGGCACTGCCGAGCACCTTCTCCAGTTCGTCCGGGGCGACCCAGGTGCCGGCATTGACCAGGCCGACATTGCGACCCGAGCCGCCGTGACCGACCTGGTGCGCCTCTACGACTACCACCGACTTGCCGCCTTCGAGCAGGCGCAAGGCGGCCGACAGGCCGGTAAAGCCGGCGCCGATGATGCACACATCAGCGCTGCGCTCGCCGGTCAACGGCGGATGCGCGGGGCGTTGCGGGGTCAGCTGTTCCCAGAGACACCCCTGTTTGAGTTGCGCCATTGAAAAACCCCAGAGCGATCAACGTGGCGGCAATCCAGAGCGAACGGCTTCAGCCGCCCGCCCTGAAGACAAAAAAAAGACCGGGGTCCGTCAGGAGCCCGGCCTGGCAACACTTCAGTCGAACACGATGCCCTGGGCCAGCGGCAGTTCACGGGAATAGTTGACGGTGTTGGTCTGGCGGCGCATGTAGGCTTTCCAGGCATCGGAGCCGGACTCACGCCCGCCACCGGTTTCCTTCTCCCCGCCGAAAGCGCCGCCGATTTCTGCACCGCTGGTGCCGATGTTGACGTTGGCAATGCCGCAGTCGCTGCCGGCCGCGCCCTGGAAGGCTTCGGCTTCACGCACGTCGGTGGTGAAGATGCACGACGACAGGCCCTGCGGCACTTCGTTGTTCAGGCGCAGCGCTTCTTCGAAATCGTCGTAGGCCAGCACGTAGAGGATCGGTGCAAAGGTCTCGTGGCGTACCACCTCGCTCTGCGCAGGCATCTCGGCAATGGCCGGCGAAACGTAGTAGGCGTTGGGATAGCGATCGGTCAGCTGACGCTCGCCACCGAACACCTGGCCACCTTCGTCGCGCGCCTTGGTCAGGGCATCCTGCATGGCGGTGAACGCCTGCTTGTCGATCAGCGGGCCGATCAGGTTGCCTTCGCGAGGGTCGCCGATGCGTACCTTGCCGTAGGCGGCCTTGACCCGTGCCACCACCTCGTCCTTGATCGAGCGATGCACGATCAGGCGACGCAGGGTGGTGCAGCGTTGACCGGCAGTACCCACGGCGCTGAACAGGATGCCACGCACGGCCAGGTCGAGGTCGGCGCTCGGGGCAAGGATCATGGCGTTGTTGCCGCCCAGCTCGAGGATGGTACGGCCGAAGCGTGCGGCGACACGCGGGCCGACTTCACGGCCCATACGGGTGCTGCCGGTGGCGCTGACCAGCGGTACGCGCGGGTCATCGACCAGCACTTCGCCTGCTTCACGGTCACCGATGATCAGCTGCGCCAGGCCTTCAGGCGCGTCGCTGCCGAAGCGCTTGAGCGCCTTGTCCAGCAGTGCCTGGGATGCCAGGGCGGTCAGCGGGGTCTTTTCCGAAGGCTTCCAGAGCACGGCGTTGCCGGCCACCAGGGCCAGGGCGGTGTTCCAGGCCCAGACCGCCACCGGGAAGTTGAACGCGCTGATCACCCCGACCACACCCAGCGGGTGCCAGGTTTCACGCATGTGGTGGCCGGGGCGCTCGGAGGCGATGGTCAGACCGTAGAGCTGGCGCGACAGGCCGACGGCGAAGTCGCAGATGTCGATCATTTCCTGCACTTCGCCCAGGCCTTCCTGGGTGATCTTGCCGGCCTCGATGGACACTAGCTCGCCCAGCTCGGCCTTGTGCTCACGCAGCACCTCACCAAAGATCCGCACCAGTTCGCCGCGACGCGGTGCCGGCACGCTGCGCCATTTGAGGAAAGCATCGTGGGCGCTCTGCACCCGGGCAGTGACCTGCGCCTTGCCTTCCAGGCTGACGGAAGCGATCTGGCTGCCATCGATGGGGGTGTAGACGGCGTGCGCGCCGCCGGTGTAGGCATTCTTGTCCACGCCCAGACTTTCCAAGAGTTTGGCAACCACGGTGATGTTCTCCTGCCTTGTGAGACGGTTGGGAATCATTGATGCCGGTCAGTATCGATCTACATTGTCCAGCGTCACAAACGACGATTTAGAAAAACATGATTCCTTTTTGGAATGTTGTCGATCATTCACAGCGCACGCTCGACCGCTGGCGTGCAGCAGCATAACCTCTGTAGTTTTTTTCTCGACCTCTGCAGGAACTCCACGATGTCCAAGCGCCTGATGCCCTCGACCACCGCCCTGCAATGCTTCGAGGCAGCGGCCCGGCATCTGAGCTTCACCCGCGCCGCCCAGGAGCTGCACCTGACCCAGAGCGCGGTCAGCAAGCAGGTGGCGCAGCTCGAGGAAATGCTCTGCCACCCGCTGTTCCAGCGCGTGCGCCGGCGCCTGCACCTGACCCCGGCCGGTGAGCTGTACATGGCCGAGGTGAACAAGATCCTCACCCAGGTCGACATTTCCAGCCGCTACATCCTCACCTATGGCGGCGAGACCGAGGTCCTGAAAATCGCGACCCAGCCGACCTTCGGCGACCGCTGGCTGATCCCCAACCTCAAGGGCTTCGGTGCGCTCAATCCGGGTATCCACCTGGATATCCGCAGCGAACTGGAACCCTTCGACCTGGTGCGCGCCAAGGCCGACGTGGCGTTCTTCTTCGGCCAGGGCACCTGGCCGGGTGCAACCTGCATCGAGCTGTTCAAGGAAGAGGTGGTGCCGGTCTGTGCACCGGAGGTCCTCACCCGCCACGTCTTCGAGAGCGCCGCGGCGCTGACCCGCCATACCCTGCTGCAATGCACCTCGCGCCCGGAGGCCTGGCACGAGTGGTTCCTGCAACAGGACCTGCACTCGCAGAACAGCTACCACGGTCCGCGCTTCGACACCTTCTACATGTGCATCCGCGCCGCCCAGGCCGGCTGCGGCATCGCCCTGGTGCCGCGCTACCTGGTCAACGAGGAACTCGCCGAAGGCAAGCTGGTGATTCCCTGGAATCATCCTCTGCCCAGCGACGGCTCGCACTTCCTGGCGCATGCCGAACATGCCGCTCAGGTGCCCAAGGTCAAGGCGTTCGTGGACTGGATCAAGGCACGACTGGGCACCCCCGTGGCCTGAAAGGCGTTCGGTACATCCTGAATTATTGGAATGACTCGGCGAGTTTATTTCGTTTGCGGCGGGCGCCGGTTGTTCGCTTAGATAGCCAAAACGTCCACCACCTCAGGATGAACCATGTCTTCACCAGCCGCCCTTCCATCGCCCCTGCCCTGCGCCTTGCGCACGGAGCGTCGCCCATGACCCGCGCGAACATCAGCCAGTCGATCTCGGTGGTCCACCCGCTGACCCTGTCCCACGGCAAGAACGCCGAAGTCTGGGATACCTCGGGCAAGCGCTACATCGACTTCATGGGCGGCATCGGCGTGCTCAACCTGGGTCATTGCAACCCGGCGGTGGTACAGGCCATCCAGGCCCAGGCGGAAAAGCTCACGCACTACGCCTTCAACGCCGTTCCTCACGACCCGTACCTGCGTTTCATGGACCGCCTGGAAGCCTTCGTACCGGTCAGCTACCCGCTCAGCGGCATGCTCACCAACAGCGGCGCGGAAGCGGCGGAAAACGCCCTGAAGATCGTCCGTGCCGTGACCGGCCGCACGGCCGTGATCGCCTTCGACGGCGGCTTCCATGGACGCACCCTGGCGACCCTCAGCCTCAATGGCAAGGTCGCGCCCTATAAACAGAAGGTGGGCGTACTGCCCGGCGCGGTGTACCACGTGCCTTATCCGAGCAAGGACACCGGGGTGACCACCGAACAGGGGCTCAAGGCCATCGAGCGGTTGTTCAGCGTCGCAATCGATATCGATGAAGTGGCCTGTTTCATCATCGAGCCGGTGCAGGGCGAAGGCGGCTTCCTGGCGCTGGAGCCGGAGTTCGCCGTGGCCCTGCGCAAGCTGTGCGATGCGCATGGCATCCTGCTGATCGCCGACGAGATCCAGTCCGGTTTCGGCCGCACCGGCCAGCGCTTCGCCTTCACCCGCCTGGGCATCGAGCCCGACCTGATACTGCTCGGCAAGAGCATCGCCGGCGGCATCCCGCTGGGTGCGGTGGTCGGTCGCAAGACCCTGCTCGATACCCTCCCCAAGGGCGGCCTGGGCGGCACCTATTCCGGCAACCCGATTGGCTGCGCCGCCGGCCTGGCCTCGCTGGAACAGATGAGCGACGACAACCTGGCGCTCTGGGGCCAGCGCCAGGAACAGGCGATCGTCAATCGCTACCGCCGTTGGCAGGAAGCCCGCGTCTCGCCCTACCTGGGGCGTCTGACCGGCACTGGCTGCATGCGCGGCATCGAGCTGATGACCCCGCAAGGCACGCCGGGCAGCGCGCAACTGGCGCAACTGCTGGGCCTGGCCCGCGACGCTGGCCTGCTGCTGATGCCCAGTGGCAAGTCACGGCACATCATCCGCCTGCTGCCACCGCTGACCACCGAACCCGAGATCCTGGAGGAAGGCCTGGACATCTTCGAACGATGCCTGGCCGCCCTCGACTGAATACCCGTGAACCGATGACTGGAAATTGTCCGGAGACCCCATTGCGATGAGCACTGCACGCTTCGCCAGCCGCGACGAGATACGCGCCAGCTTTTCCCGCGCCATGTCGCAGATGTACCAACAGGAAGTTCCGCTGTACGGCACGCTGATGGAGCTGGTCGCCGAGACCAACCAGGGCGTGCTGGCCAACCAGCCTGCGGTGGCCGATAGCCTGCAACGCACCGGCGAGATCGAGCGCCTGGATATGGAGCGCCATGGCGCGATCCGTGTCGGCACGCCTGCGGAACTGGCGACCCTGGCACGGCTGTTCGCCGTGATGGGCATGCAGCCGGTGGGCTACTACGACCTGACTCCGGCCGGGGTGCCGGTGCATTCGACGGCCTTTCGCGCAGTGCATGAAGATGCCCTGCAGGTCAGCCCGTTCCGGGTCTTCACCTCGCTGCTGCGCCTGGAACTGATCGGCGACGCCCAGCTGCGCGCCTTCGCCGAGCAGGTACTGGCCAAGCGTTCGATCTTCACCCCCCGGGTGCTGGAACTGATCGAACAGAGCGAGCGCGACGGCGGCCTGAATGCCAGCGACGCAGAGGCATTCGTCCAGCAGGCGCTGGAGACCTTCCGCTGGCACAGCACCGCCACCGTGTCCCTTGCCGAGTACCAGCAGCTGCTGGCCCAGCATCGCCTGATCGCCGATGTGGTGGCCTTCCGCGGGCCGCACATCAACCACCTGACGCCACGCACCCTGGACATCGACACCGTGCAGAGCGGCATGCCGCGCAAGGGCATCACCCCCAAGGCGGTGGTCGAAGGCCCACCGCGGCGCCAGCATCCGATCCTGCTGCGTCAGACCAGCTTCAAGGCCCTGCAGGAGCCGATCACCTTCGTTGGCCAGGGGGTCAGCGAGTCGGGCAGTCACTCGGCGCGCTTCGGCGAGATCGAGCAGCGCGGCGCGGCACTCACCCCGCGTGGCCGGGCGCTGTACGACCAGTTGCTGAATGTGGCCCGCGACGAGCTGGGCGAGTTCCCCAACGAAGCCAACTCGGTGCGCTACGCCGAGCTGCTGGAGAAGACCTTCAAGGACTTCCCCGACGACCTGGACAGCATGCGGCGCCAGGACCTGGCGTACTTCCGTTATTTCCCTACGGCCAAAGGCATCGCGGCGGGCAGCGCCGGCCAACCGGCCAAGGACCTCGAAGGGCTGATCGCGGCCGGGCATATCGCGTTCGAACCGCTGGTGTACGAAGACTTCCTGCCGGTCAGCGCGGCCGGGATCTTCCAGTCCAACCTCGGTGATGACGCCCAGGCGCACTATCAGGGCAACTCCAACCGCGAGCAGTTCCAGCAGGCCCTGGGCCGCGAAACCATCGACGAACTGGCGCTATACGCCGACACCCAGCGCCGCTCGCTGCAGGACTGCGCCAACCGGCTGGGCCTGGCCGCGCTGGCTTGAGACTGGCGCATCGACAGGCCGCAAGGAACGCCCCTGCGGCCGGCTGGAGCCAATACAGTTCGATTAAGCGCTTTGCGGCTCGGTGGGAGCTTGCTCGCGAATGGCAGGCTATCTGGATCGGGTACACCCGCCGCAGCATCATGCCCTTTAGTCACCTTTCCGCCTTTACGGCGGGTTACTTTTGGTTTCGGCCAAAAGTAACCAAAAGCCATTGCTCCTGGCTTGGGTCTGCCCTACGGGCAGACTTCCCTCCTTCCGGCGCCATTCCAGGGGGCCGGCGCAATGGGCCGTCCCTGGCCCAGTGCGCCTAAGCCGGCTTCCCTGCCGGCTTACCCCCTTCCATGACACCTCCACTCGGCCTGC
>NZ_CAJYVE010000026.1 GCF_913777995.1 uncultured Pseudomonas sp.
TACCGCACCGGCGACCGCTGCCGCTTCCTGGCCGACGGCAACATCGAATATCTGGGGCGTCTGGACCATCAGGTGAAACTGCGCGGCCAGCGCATCGAACTGGGCGAGATCGATGCCGCGCTGCTCAAGCAGCCCGGCATCAGCGCCGCCTGCACCCTGGTGCTGGACAACCGCCTGGTGGCCTTCTACAGCGGTGTGGCGCAGGGCGACCTGGCCGCCCAGCTGGGCGCCGAGTTGCCGGCGCACATGGTGCCCGTGCTGTGGGTCGAAGTGCCGGCGCTGCCGCTGACCACCAACGGCAAGATCGACCGCAAGGCTCTGGCCGCCATGCCGCTGCCACAAAGCCAGGCCGTCGCCGTGGCGCCGCGCAGCGAACTGGAAGTGTTGCTGTGCCAGCTGTTCGCCGAACTGCTGGGCGAGACCCTGGGCAGCGACCGGGCGGTGGGTACGCAAGACAGCTTCTTCGCCTTGGGCGGCGATTCCATCCTGGGCCTGAAGCTGATCTCGCGTCTGCGCGAACAGGGTTATTCGCTCACCCCGAAAGCGCTGTTCCGCTCGCCGACCCCGGCAGCCCTGGCCCTGGTGACCACGCCGCTGGCCAGCCAGGCCGAACAGGGCGAGATCACGGGTGCCATGCCGCTGCTGCCGGTGCAGCAGTGGTTCTTCGACATGCAGCAACCGCACGCCGCGTACTGGAACCAGGCGGTACTGGCCGACAGCGACCGACCGCTGCAACCGGCCTTGGTGCAAGAGGTTCTGGACCGCCTGGTTGCCCACCACGACGCCCTGCGCTTGCGCTTCCATAACGCCAATGGCCAGTGGCAGGCGCAGATCGCGGCGGTTTCGCCGGCGCGCTTCAGCGTCTGCGAGCACGCCGGGCAACTGCAACAGGTGGCTGAAAGCCTCAACCTGCAGGACGGCCCGCTGTTCGCCGCCGCCTTGCTGCAAGGCACGCCGCAGCGCCTGTATCTGGTCGCTCATCACCTGGTGGTCGACGCGGTGTCCTGGACACCCTTGCTGGAGGACTTCCAGCAGCTGTATCAGCACCTGGAGCGTGGCGAGACGCCCAGGCTGCCCGCCAAGACCACGTCCTACCGGCAGTGGGCCGAGCAATTGCGCGCCCATGGCGACAAGGCCACAGCCGAGCTGGGCTACTGGAAACTGCAGGGCGCCACCCACCCCGCGCCCCAGGCGACCTTCGCCGAGCGCCAGACCCTCTCGGCCCGCTGGGACGCGGCACACACACGACAGTGGCTCACCGAGGCGCATGCCGCCTACCGCACGCAACCCGAAGAGCTGCTGATCGCCGCCCTGGCCGCGACCCTGGCCCAGGCCGAAGGCCGCAGCGAGGTCGTCGTCGACCTGGAGCGGCATGGCCGCGATGCGCCGTTCGAGGGGCTGGACGTCAGCCGGACCGTGGGCTGGTTCACCACCCTGTATCCGCTGCGAGTGAAGTCCAGCGGCACGCCGGCCGAACGCGTGCGCGACGCCAAGGAGGCCCTGCGTGGCGTACCGGGCAATGGCCTGGGCCATGGCCTGCTGTGCCAGCGCGGCGAACTGCCGCCCAGCCGTGGCGACGTGTTGTTCAACTACCTGGGCCACGAACAGCCGCCCGAGGGCTGGCTGCGCGCCAGCCAGCTGGCGGCGCCGGCAGACGTGGCAGCCGCCAACCGGGTCAGTCATGCCCGTGAGGTGGTGGCCTGGCTGCAAGACGGCGTGCTGCATATCGAGTGGCACAGCGTAACGCCGCAGGCCGACAGCCGCTGGCCGGCGCGCCTGCTGGAACACCTGCAGGCACTGGTCGCCCATTGCATGGACCCGCAGGCCGGCGCGCTGATGCCGTCGGACTTCCCGCTGGCCAAGGGCATCAACCAGAAATCCCTGGACACGCTGCTGAGCAAGCTCAAGAGCAAACCGAATACCAAAAGCTAGTGCGCGGTGCGGCGCGCGGGTGGACATGCCCCGCGCGCCGCTGCCGATCAGCAACTTTTCAAGATTTGCCTACGGATCGTTTAAGCATGAACAACATCGAAGACATCTACTCCCTCTCGCCGACGCAGCATGGCCTGCTGTTCCACAGCGTCGTCGAGGCGGATTCGCGGGTGTACTACCAGCAACTGAGCCTGGAGATCCAGGGCCCGCTGGACACCACCGCATTTCGCAGCGCCTGGCAGGCTCTGATGCAGCGCCACGCAGTACTGCGCAGCGCGTTTCTCTGGGAAGACCTGGACGACGCCTACCAGGTGGTGCAGCAGGGCATCGAGCTGCCGCTGAGCCTGCTCGACTGGCGCGCCCGCGACGACCAGCAGGCCGCCCTCGAAGCCCTGGCGCTGGAGCAGCGCGCCCTGCCGCTGGAACTCAACGACGCGCCCCTGATGCGCGTGGCCCTGGTGCGCCTGGCCGAGCAGCGCTGGCACCTGACCTGGACCTTCCACCACATTCTCATGGACGGCTGGAGCGTCGGCATCGCCATCCAGGAATGGTTGGCCCTGTACTACGAAAGCGCCCTGGGCCGCCCCGCCCGGTTGTCAGCCACCCGCCCGTATCGCGACTACATCGCCTGGCTGGCCGAACAGGACATGGCCGCCACCGAGGCCTTCTGGCGCGAGCGCCTGCACGACCTGAACGAACCCACGCCGCTGCCAGACTTCGCCGTGCGCCTGGCACCGCCCACCGGTGCCCCCTTCGCCGAGCGCGAAACCCTGCTGCAAGCCGACGAGACCGAACAGCTGACGCGCTTCGCCCGCCAGCACGGCCTGACCCTCAACACCCTGATCCAGGGCGCCTGGGCCTTGCTGCTGGGCCAGCACGCCGGGCGTGACGACGTGGTCTACGGCGTCACCGTGGCCGGTCGCCCGGAAAGTCTGCCGGGGGTCGAGAGCAGTGTCGGCCTGTTCATCAATACCCTGCCGCTGCGCGTGCAATGGGCCGACAGCCCGGCGCTGGTGGATTGGCTGCACGCCCTGCAACAGGCCAACAGCGACCTGCGCCAGCACGCCTACCTGCCGGTGGGCAAGCTCAAGGCCATGAGCGGCATCGCCGCCGAGCGGGCGCTGTTCGACTCGATTCTGGTGTTCGAGAACTTCCCGGTCACCGACGCCCTCAACCAGGACGCCGACGGGTTGAGCTTCATCGCCCCGCAGCCGACCCAGACGGTCGATGGCATTACCCACACCCAGGGCCGCAACCATTTCCCGCTGGCGTTGATCGTGGTTCCCGGCGAGCGGCTGAACTACCTGTTCAGCTATGAGCGCCGCCGCTTCAGCGACGCGGAAATCGCCGTGCTCTCGGCGCAACTGCGCGCCCTGCTGCTGGCCATGGCCGCCCAGCCGCACTGCCGAGTGGCCGAACTGGCCTGGGTCAGCCCAGAGGAACAGGCGCAACTACAGGCCCAAGGCCGCGGTGCGCAGCTGCCGGTGCCGACACTGGGCCTGCACCAGCGCTTCGAGCAGCAGGCGCTGACCCACCCCGAGCGAGAGGCACTGCGCGACCGCCAGGGCGCCCTGAGCTATGCCGAACTCGAGCGCCGCGCCAACCAGCTCAGCCAGCACCTGCACGGCCAGGGTATCGGCGCTGGCAGCCTGGTGGCCCTGGGCCTGGAGCGCAGTGCCGACTTCGTCATCGCCCTGCTGGCCACCCTCAAGGCCGGTGCGGCGTACCTGCCGCTGGACCTCAAGCAACCGGTCGGGCGCCTGGCCGATGTCCTGGCCGACAGCCGCGCGGCGCTGCTGATCGGTGCCACCGCGTCGCCAGCACTGACGCGCCTGGCCGAGCACACCCCGGCGCTGTGGCTGAACGAAGCCGCCACGCACATTGCCGCGCAACCGGCCCACGCCCCTGATGTACAGCACCCTGCCGACGCGGCGGCCTACGTGATCTATACCTCGGGCTCCACTGGCACACCGAAGGGCGTGGTGGTCGAACACCGCGCCATCGTCGACTACCTGGGCGCCGTTCAGGCCCTGCTCGATGCGCCCGCAGCGGCCCGCTATGCCCTGCTGTCCAGCGTCGCCGCCGACCTCGGCCATACCCAGCTGTTCGGCGCCCTGTGCAGCGGCGCCAGCCTGTTGCTGGTGGATGACGACAGCGCCTTCAGCCCCCTGGCCCTGGCCGAGCTGTTCGAGCAGCAGCCGGTGGACGTGCTGAAGATCACCCCGAGCCATCTCGGCGGCCTGCTGCAGGCCCTGCCGGATGCCCGCCTGCTGCCACGCTCGCGGCTGGTATTCGGCGGCGATGCGCTGAGCCCCGAGCTGCTCGACAAGGTCCGCAGCCTGGCGCCACACCTGCGCGTGTTCAACCATTACGGGCCCAGCGAAGCCACGGTCGGGGCGATTGCCACCGAACTGCCGGCCGGCCTGCGCAGCATTCCTCTGGGCCGCCCGCTGCCCAACCGCCAGCTGCGCGTGGTCGATGCCCATGGCCAGGCCGTGGCCACCGGGGTCAGCGGCGAGCTGCTGATCGGCGGTGCGCTGGCACGGGGTTACCTGCATCGCCCGGACCTCACCGACGAGCGCTTCAGCGTCGATGCCCAGCAGCAGCGCTGGTACCGCACCGGTGACCGCGTGCGCTGGCTGGAAGATGGCCAACTGGCGTTTCTCGGCCGCGTCGACAGCCAGGTCAAGATTCGCGGCAACCGCCTGGAACTGGGCGAAGTGGAGGCGCAGATCAGGCGCCTGTCGCCCAGCATCGAACAGGTGCTGGTGCGCGCCGTGGAACTGGACGGTAGCCTGCGCCTGGTGGCCTGGCTGGTGGCCAGCCAGAGCCTGTCGCCAGCCAAGCTGCGCGACGACCTGGCCATGCGCGTGCCGGACTACATGGTGCCGGCGCACTTCATCAGCCTCGACGAACTGCCGCTGAACCGTAACGGCAAGGTCGATGCCAGCCGCCTTCCGCTGCCGGCGCAGCCGGTCGACGACAGCGCCAGCCACGTGGCGCCACGCAACGAGGTGGAAGCGCTGCTGGCGGATATCTGGCAGGACGTGCTCAAGCGCGACCGAGTGGGCGTGCATGACAACTTCTTCGCCCTGGGCGGCGACTCGATCCTCAACCTACAAATCATCGCCCGTGCCAACCAGCAAGGGCTCAAACTCACGCCGCGCCAGCTGTTCGAGAACCGCACCATCGCCGACATCGCCCGGGTACTGGGCGCCGATGCCAGCGGTGCGGTGGCCGACGCTGCCAGCCAAGGCCTGGAGTTGCCGCTGGGCGCCGGCCAGTGCGCGCGCCTGGACAGCGGCGCGCTGCAAGCCACCTGGCGCTGCGTAGCACTGACCCGGAACCTCGACAACGCCGTTCTGGCTCAGGCGCTCGGCGCCGTACAACAGCACCATCAGGCCCTGCGTCTGGCGCTGCAACGCACCCCCGAAGGCCACTGGCACCAGCGTGTGCTGGCGCAGGCCCTGGCCCCGCAGGTGGACGTTCGGGATCTCGCCGAACTCGGCCAGGCGCCGCTGCAAGCCCTGGCCGAACAGGCTGTCGAGGGCCTGGCGCTGGACGCCGGGCAGACCCTGCACGCCAGCCTGCTGACGCACAGCGGCCAGCCGTACCTGTTGCTCGCCGCCCACCCGCTGTGCCTGGACGAAGCCTCCTGGCCACTGCTGCTCGACGACCTCAACTTGGCACTGGCGCAGCAGCTGCACCAGCGGCCACTGCGCCTGGCCTACAACGGCGGTGACTTCAGCCGCTGGACCCAGCACCAGCAGGCCTACGCCCAAGGCGATGGCCTGGACGAGGCCTGGGAACACTGGCTGCAGTTCGTCGGCATGGACCTGCTGGCCCTGCCCCCGCCCCAGGAACAGCCCGCGATTGGCGTGGCCGAGCACCGCGTATCGGCCGAGACCTCCCGCGACCTCAAGCGCCTGCTGGAGGTGCTGCAACTGGACTGGAACGCCCTGCTGGCCGCCGCCGTGGCCGAGCAATGGCGCACCCTGGCTGGCAACGGGTTGATCGCCCTGGCCTTGCAGGCCGGACGTCCGCAAGCCGAGCGCCTGCCGGTGAACGCGCCGATCAGCACCGCCGACCTGGAGCCGCAACGCATCATCGGCGCCCTGGAACAGCCCGTACCCTTCTACCTGCAGGTGCAGGGCGACAACCTGCTGCAACGCCTGCAAGCCACCGCTGCGCAGCTGCGTGCCTACCCGCAGTTGGGCAGCGACTACGGCGTGCTGCGCTACCTGTCGGACAACAGCTACCTGCAAGAGCCGCTGCGCGACCTGCCGACCCCGCCGATCAGCATCCGCTGGCAAGGCGACCGCGACAGCCATCGCGAACCGCGCGCCGTCATGGGCCGGCTCACCGCTGCCAGCCAGTCGCCTGCACCGGGCAGCGCCCTGGTGCTCGATGCCTGCTGGCAGGATGATTGCCTGCACCTGCACGCCACCGGTGCGCTGGCCGCCGACTGGCTGCCACAGCTGCTGCAGCGCCTGAACGAACTGGCCGCGCTGCTCGCCCAGCCCGAGCTGCGTCCGCACAGTACGGCGTTCCCGCTGTGCCATCAGCAAGCCGCGACCCTGGCTGCCGAGCCACTGGACTGGGCGAACATCGAAGACCTCTATCCGCTGTCGTCCATGCAACAGGGCATGCTGCTGCACACCCTGCTGCAACCGCACAGCGGCATCTACCTGATGCAGCAGCGCTACAGCTGGGACGGCGACCTGCAACGCCCGGCCATGCAAGCGGCCTGGCAGCTGTTCCTCGAACGTCACCCGATGATGCGCACCGCGTTCTGGTGGCAGGACGAGCACGCACCGCTGCAATGCGTACTGCGCCAGGCCGACCCGGCGTTCGACTGGCAGGACCTGCGCCACCTGGATGCCGACGCCCAGCGCCTGGCCATGGACCAGGCCCTCGAAGCGCAACGCCAGCAGGGCTTCGACATGGCCCGTGCGCCGCTGACCCACCTACGCATCTTCCAGCTCGACGAGCGCCGCTTCGCCGTGGTGCGCAGCTTCCACCACATCCTCACCGATGCCTGGTGCTTCGGCCTGCTGATGGAAGACCTGCTGGCCATCTACCAGGCCATGGTGCGCCACGAGCCGGTCGCGCGCCCGCGCCTGCGCTCGTTCCGTGGCTACATGAGCTGGCTGGAACGCCAGGACATGGCGGCTGCGCAGGCCTTCTGGCAGGCCGACCTGGCGGGCTTCAGCGAACCGACCCCGCTGGCCGTGGACACGCCGCTGGCCGACGAGCAGCAGCCCGCTGAAGCGGTCGGCGACCAGGACTGCACCCTGAGCATCAGCCAGACCCGCCGCCTGCAGGAGCTTTGCCAGCATTACCAACTGACCCCCAACACCTGGATTCAGGGCGCCTGGGCCTTGCTGCTGTCGCGCTACAGCGGTAACCGCGACGTGCTGTTCGGCGTCACCGTGGCCGGACGCCCCACGGAGCTGGCCGGGGTCGAGGAAATGGTCGGTATCTTCATCAACAGCCTGCCCCTGCGCGTGGATGTCGACCCGCAGGCACCGGTGGCCGAATGGCTGCAGGCGCTGCTGTCGCACAACGCCCGCCTGCGCGAGCATGAAAGCGCTTCGCTGGTGGACATCCAGCGTTGCAGCGACGTGCCACGCGGCCAGGCACTGTTCGACAGCCTGGTGGTGTTCGAGAACGCGCCGCTGGATATCAGCAGCGTGCAGCTGGACAACTTCAGCATCGATATCTACGAAGACCGGGTGCACACCAACTTCCCGATGACGGTGGTGCTCTACCCCGGTGATCGCCTGGGCATCCGCCTGTCTTACGACACCCGGCGCTTCAGTGCCGACACCGTGCAACGCATGCTCGGGCACCTGGTGCAGTTGCTCGGCGGCATGCTCGAACAGCCCGAGGCGCGGCTCGACACCCTGTCGCTGCTGGCACCGACCGAGCGCCAGCAATTGCTGGTGGACTACAACCGCAGCGGTGTCGACTTCCCGCTACAGCGTGGCTATGCGGCGCTGTTCGCCGAACAGGTGAGCCGGCGCGGGCAGCAGGTGGCCGCCGTGTGCCAGGGCGAGTCGCTGAGCTACGCCGAACTGGACCGCCGCAGCAATGCCGTGGCGCATGCCCTGCAAACCGCCGGTGCCGGGCCGGAAACCCTGGTGGCGCTGTTCGCCGAGCGCGGCCTGGCACTGCTGACCCTGATGATCGGCACCCTCAAGGCCGGCGCCGCATTCCAGGCCCTGGACATCCAGCAACCGCCCGCAAGGCTGGCCGAACTGCTGGCCCTCGGCGAAGCACCGCTGCTGCTGGTCTGCGACCAGGCCAGCGCCGTACTGGACCAGGTCCTGCCGAACCTGCAACGCCAGCCCACCTGCCTGGTCGCCCAGCCGCTGTGGCAAGGCGCCGCGCAGCCGGCGGTCAGCTACAACCATGACCCGGACCAGCTGGCCTACGTGATCTTCACCTCGGGTTCCACCGGCCAGCCCAAGGGCGTGATGGTCGAGCAGCGCGGCATGCTCAACAACATGTTCGGCAAGGTCCCGGCCCTGGGCCTGGGCGACCACGACCGCATCGCCCAGACCGCCTCGCCGGCCTTCGATATCAGCGTCTGGCAGTTCCTCGCCGCGCCGCTATTCGGCGCCACCGTGCACATCCTGCCCGACGCCCAGGCCCACGATCCGCTGGCACTGCTCGACGCGGTCGAGGCGCATGGCCTGACGCTGCTGGAAACCGTACCGGCGTTGATTCGCGGCATGCTCCAGGAAAGCTCGGCCGACCACCGCCTGGCCAGCCTGCGCTGGCTGCTGCCCACCGGCGAAGCGCTGCCACCGGCACTGGCCCGCGACTGGCTGACGCGCTTCCCCCACGTACCGATGATGAACGCCTACGGCCCGGCCGAATGCTCGGACGACGTGGCCTTCCACGCCATTACCCAAGCCGCGGACGCCGACTGCCTGCACATGCCGATCGGCCTGCCGACCGCCAACAACCAGCTGTTCGTGCTCGATGCCGAGCTGCGCCTGCTGCCGGTGGGTGTGCCGGGCGAGCTGTGTATCGGCGGCGTCGGCGTGGGCCGGGGCTACCTGCGCGACCCGCAGCGCACCCGTGAAGCCTTCGTCGAACACCCCTTCGAGCCTGGCGCACGCCTGTATCGCAGTGGCGACATCGGCCGCTTGCGCGCCGACGGCGTGTTCGAATACCTGGGCCGGCGTGACCAGCAGGTGAAGATCCGTGGCCATCGCATCGAGCTGGGCGAGATCGAAAACCGCCTGATGCAACACCCGGCGGTCAGCAGCGCCGCAGTGCTGGCGCGGCCCGACGCACGGGGTGCCTTGCAACTGGTGGCCTGGTACGTGCTGGAGGATGACGCCGCGCTGGACGCCGAAGCGGCGCAGGCGGTGCTCAGCACCTACCTGGGCGAGCAACTGGCGACCTACATGCTGCCGGCGCGCTGGGTGAACCTGGCACAGCTGCCGCTGAACGCCAACGGCAAGGTCGACCGCCGTGCCCTGGCGGCCCTCGACCTGCCGCAGGACCAGCAGCCGCAGGATCTGCCGGCGGCGCCGCGCAGTGACACCGAGAAAGTGCTGGCCGAACTGTGGCAGCAGCTGCTCGGCCTGGACAGCGTGAGCGTGCACGATGACTTCTTTGCCATTGGCGGGCACTCGTTGCTGGCGACCCAGATGCTGTCACGGATTCGCCGCCACCTGGCCGTCGACCTGCCGCTGCGCACGCTGTTCGAAGGCGGCACCCTGGAGCAACTGGCCCAGGCCGTGGAGCGCCAGCGCGAGGCACAGGGCGCCGTCGAGCCAGGCAGCGAGATGGTGCCGGTGCCGCGTGACCAGCAGTTGCCGCTATCCTTCGCCCAGCAACGATTGTGGTTCCTCGACCGCCTGGAAGGCCCGAGCGCGGCCTACAACATGGGCTCGGTGGTACGCCTGCGCGGCGCGCTGAACGTCGCGGCGCTGCAAGCGGCCTTGCACCGCGTGCTGGAGCGCCATGAAGCGCTGCGTACCGCCTTCCAACTGGTTGGCGAGCAGCCCTGCCAGGTCATCACGCCCGTACCGGCCCTGGACCTGACGCCCACCGACCTCAGCCAACTGGCCGGCGAGGCGCAGCAGCAGGCATTGCAGCGTCTGATCGACGAACAGGCCGCCCGGCCGTTCGACCTGCAACAGGCCCCGATGCTGCGTGCCAGCCTGCTGCGCCTGGGCGCTGACGACCACGTACTGCAACTGGTGCTGCACCACATCGCCACCGATGCCTGGTCGATGGGCATCCTGATGCGTGAGCTGATTACCGCTTACCTGGCCTTCAGCCAGGGCCACACGCCGGACCTCGCTCCGCTGCCGATCCAGTACGCCGACTACGCCCACTGGCAGCGCAGCCCGGCGCAGCAGCGTTTGCTGGCCCAGGCCATCGACTACTGGCGCCAGCAGCTGGCCGGTGCACCGACGCTGATCCCGCTGCCGCTGGACTACCCGCGCCCGGCCCGCCCGGACTACCAGGGTGCCGCCCTGCAGCAGCGCTTCAGCGCGGCGCAGACCCAGGCCCTGAAGGCCTACGCCCAGGCCCACAAGGCCACGCTGTTCATGGTCCTGCTCAACGCCTTCAACAGCCTGATGCAGCGGGCCACCGGCGCGCAGGACTTCATCGTCGGCACCGACCTGGCCAACCGCGAACATCCGGCACTGGAAAACCTCATCGGCTTCTTCGTCAACGTACTGCCGATCCGCGCCCGACTGGACGCTGGCGAGCGCTTCGACACCCGCCTGCAACGCCTGCGTGACGACTGCCTGGCAGCCTTCCAGCATCAGCAGGTGCCGTTCGACAAGCTGGTCGAGACCCTGCAACCGCCACGTCAGCCAGGCGTCAACCCGCTGGTGCAGGTGCTGTTCGTGATGCAGAACACCCCCGGCGACCAGGCCCACCTGCCGGGCCTGGAGGTGCAGGACTACCTGCAGGCGGGCCAGCAGAGCAGCAAATTCGACCTCGCGGTGTTCGTCGAAGAAGACGACGACCAAGGCCTGAGCGTGCGCTGGGTGTACCGCACCAGCGTGCTCGGCGCCGCCACCGTTCAGCGCCTGGAACAAGGCTTCGACACCCTCTTGGAGCGCATCATGACCGCACCCGAAAACGCCCTGGAAGACTGGCAGTGGCGCCTGCAGGATGGCCACGACCCGGCCGCCGCCCACCCGGCTGCAGCGCCAGCCGACGACGCCGCGGCGCGCAGCGCACGCAAGCTGTCGAAGATGAGCAAGCTCAAGCAGACTCGCGCCAGCGCCGTCAGCCAACTGGCCCATGAACAGGTGCGCACCCGCGCACTGGTCGAAGGCCAGGCGCTGCCCCTGGTGATCGAGCCGCTGCTGGGCGACCTCGACCCGGCACACTGGGCGCAGCAGGCCCGGCCGTGGATCAACGAGCAGCTGCGCACCCACGGCGGCCTGCTGTTCCGTGGTTTCGACCTGCCCGACGCCAGCGCCTTCGAACGCTTTGCCCAAGCCATCGAGCCGGACCTGTACGGCACCTACGGCGACCTGCCGAAGAACACCTCGGGCAAGAACATCTACCACTCCACGCCGTACCCGGAACAGCACATGATCCTGTTCCACAACGAGAGCTCGCACCTGCCGCAGTGGCCGCGCAAGCAATGGTTCTTCTGCGAGATCCCGTCGCCGGTCGGTGGCTGCACGCCGATCGTCGACTGCCGCCAGGTACTGACGCGCCTGCCCGAGACCATCGTCGACCGTCTCAAGGCCCAGGGCCTGCTGTACGTGCGGCACTTCACCGACAAGCTGGACGTACGCTGGCAGGACTTCTTCAAGACCGAGGACCGCAGCGAGGTCGAGCGCCAGTGCCGTGACAGCGGCATGCAATGGCAATGGCTGGGAGACGACAACCTGCGCATCGCCCAGCACTGCCCGGCCATCGTCGCCCATCCGGACACAGGCGAGCTGGCGTTCTTCAACCAGGTGCAACTGCACCACCCGGCGTGCCTGGAACCGGAGGTGCGCAGCAACCTGATCAACCTGTTCGGCCTCGGCAACCTGCCACGCAATGTCTACTACGGCGATGGCAGCGTGATCGAAGACGAGGTGATGGCGGTGATCGGTGAGGCCTACGAGGCCTGCGCGGTACGCTTCAAATGGCACAAAGGCGACATGGTGATGCTCGACAACATGCTGGTGGCGCACGCCCGCGACCCGTTCGAAGGAGAACGCAAGATCTGCGTTGCCATGGGCCAGATGATGAATCGCCAGCAGTTGGAGGCCTGTCAGCCCGCGCCACAGCACACCGAGGAGCAGGCATGAACGCATTCGAATCCCGCGATGAAGCCTTCGCCCTGTCGCCGCAGCAACGCCGCCAGTGGCTGGGCGGCCTGCCGGCACCCCGCCTGCACCTGGAGGTGACCGGCGAACTGCCATTGGCGGCGTTGCAGGCGCGCCTGGCCGCGTTGTGCGCCAGCCATGAAGCCTTGCGTTTGCAGGTGCGCCCGCAGCCGGGCCTGCAAGTGCCCTTGCAGGGGGTCGCCGAGCATGCCGCAGAGGCTATCGGCATCGAGGTCGAGGCGCTGAGCGATGGCCGCCAGCGCCTGAGCCTGCAACTGCCGGCCCTGGCCGCCGATCGCGGCACCCTGCTGCGCCTGGCCGCGGCCCTGGCGGCGCACGCGCTGCCGCCGGTCGATGACGAGGCCATGACGTACACCCAGTACAGCGCCTGGCTGCAGGAACTGCAGGCCGACGAAGACGCCGAACTGGGCCGCCGCTTCTGGGCGGGCCAGGCCGTGGCCGAGCAGGCCGGCAGCGAGCTGCTCTATCGCCAGGTGCGGCACGACCAGAGCGATGCACCGCTGACCACCGAATGCCTGGCCGGCCAGGCATTGAGCACGGCGCTGGACCGCTATTGCCAACGCCATGCGGCCAGCCCCGAGCAGGTGCTGATGAGCGCCTGGGGGGTGCTGCTGCAACGCCTGAGCAGCACCGACATGCCTGCCCTGGCGCTCAACTGGGTGCATGACTGCCGTGACGACTACGAGGAACTGACCGACTGCTGGGGCCTGTTCGCCAAGTCCCTGCCGTTGCGCTTCGCAGCCACTGGCGAAGGCCGCTTCGCCGAGGTCCTGGCAGACCTGCAAGCGCGTTGCGAGCAGGCCGGCGAATGGCAGGAGTACGGTCATGCCGCCGAGCAGGCTCGCTACGGCTTTCAGTGGAGCCAACCGGTGGCGCCGCGTTACCCCCTCCTGGGCAGTCAGGCTTCTAGCTTCCGGGTGCTGGAATTGCACGCGCCCGTGCCAGGAATCGAATTGCTGCTGCGCGTCGAACCCACCGAGGGCGACTATCGCCTGAGTCTGCAACACGCGCCGAGCCGCTACAGCGAGCGGGCCGCACGGGTGCTGCTCGAACAATTGCAGGCGCTGCTGGCCGATGCCCTGAGCGAAGCCGACAAACCCTTGGCCGAACTGTCGCTGCAGTCGCCGAGTTTCGCCGCGTCCCTGGCCGAATTGCACCGCCCGGCGACACCCGCCGCCTTCGTCAGCGTACCGGCGGGCTTCAGCCGCTGCGCCGCGCTGTATCCCGACCAGCTGGCGCTGCGCGACCCGCAGCATGCGCTCAGCTATGCCGAACTGGACGCACGCAGCAACCGGCTGGCGCACTACCTGCGCGCCCAGGGCATAGGCCGCGAAGACCGCGTGGCGCTGTACCTGGAGCGCTCCGCGAGTATGGTCATGGCCATGCTTGCCGTGCACAAGTGCGGCGCGGCCTTCGTGCCGCTGGATGTCCAGCAGCCGGCGCAACGTGCCCTGGCCATCCTGCAACAGGCGCAACCGGCCTGGGTCATCAGCGGCGCAGCCGGCCCCGCCCCGGCGCTGGCCAGTGCCGGCAGCCTCGACCTGGGCTACACCGAGGCCTGGCACGGCTATTCGCCAGCAGCGCTGGACGTCGAGGTGCAGGCGCAGGATGCCGCCTACGTGCTGTTCACCTCTGGCAGCACCGGCACCCCCAAGGGCGTGGTCGTCGAGCACGGCCAGCTGGCCAGTTACATCGCCAGCATCACCCGGCGCCTGGACCTGCAGCCGGGCCAGCGCAGCGCCGTGGTCACCGCCCTGGCTGCCGATCTGGGCTACACCCTGCTGTTCCCGGCGCTGCTCAGCGGCGGTGAATTGCATGTGCTGGACAAGGACACCGCGATGAACGCCCAGGCCTGGGCGCAGTGGCAGGCCGACTACCCCGCCGACCACCTGAAGATCGTGCCCTCGCTGCTCGAAGCCTGGTTGCAGCACCACCACAGCGCCGCCGTGCTGCCGCGCCGGCAGCTGATTCTTGGCGGTGAATCCAGCCCACCGCGCCTGCTCAAGGCCTTGCACGCGCTGGCGCCGGACCTGGTGGTGTTCAACCACTACGGCCCCACCGAGACCACCATTGGCGTGGCCATGCAGCGCCTCGACCCGGCCGTCGATTACCGGCGCCTGCCGCTCAGCGAGCGCCTGGACGGCATGCGCCTGTACCTGCTCGATGCACAAGGGCAGCAGGTGGCGCCGGGCATCGACGCCGAACTCTACATCGCCGGCCCGCAGCTGGCGCGCGGCTACCTGGATGCGCAGCAGGACCAGGGACGCTTCGTCGAGCGCGAGGGCGAACGCCTGTACCGCACGGGCGACCGGGCGGTCTATAACGTCGATGGCAGCGTGGAAATCACCGGGCGTGCCGACCGCCAGGTGAAGATCCGAGGCTTTCGCGTCGAACTGGACGAGATCCAGGCGCAGCTGGCCAGCCTGCCCGGCGTGGCCCAGGCGGCGGTGGAGTGCCTGGCCAAAGGTGAGCTGGGCCAGCAGTTGTTCGCCTTCCTGACCCTGGCGCCGGGGCATTCGCCCAGCGTTGCGCAACTGCACGGCCAGGCCCAGGACCGCCTGCCCGACTACATGCTGCCGGCGCTGCGCATCGTCGACGCCCTGCCGCTGATGAGCAACGGCAAGCTCGACCGCAAGACCCTGCAGCAGTGGGCCGACAAGGTTCTCGACAGCGTCGGCAGCGCGCAGCCGCGTACGCCGCTGGAAGCGCTGCTGGCCGAGGTCTGGGCGCAGGTGCTGGGCCTGGAACGGGTCGGTATCGACGATGACTTCTTCGAACTGGGCGGCCATTCCCTCGCCGCCGTGACCCTGGCCAGCCGCCTGCAGACCGTGCTGGCGGCGCCGGTGACGGTCAACGCGGTGTTCAGCGCGCCCAGCGTCGCCGCCTTCGCTACCCTGGTGCAGGCCGAGCTGCAGCTTTCACCGCTGGTGCGCCTGGCGGTGCACGACCCGGCAGCCCCGAACCTGTTCTGCTTCCACCCTTCCACCGGGCATGTGCAGGACTACCGCGCCCTGCGTGCGCCGCTGCCGACCTGGAACCTCTGGGGTTTGCAGGCCGCCTACCTGGGCGAGGACAGCAGCACGCTGACGGGCGACATCGACAGCCTGGCGGCGGGTTACGTCGAGCAACTGCGTGGCCAGCAACCGCACGGCCCGTATCACCTGCTGGGCTTCTCGCTGGGCGGGCTGCTGGCGATTGCGGCGGCTGGGCTGCTGGAGCGCCAGGGGGAGCGCGTGGCATTTCTTGGCATCGTCGATTCGCAGTACCAACATCAGACTTCGCCAGACAGCGTCGACGCCCTGCTTGCCGAAGCATCGCCTGCCTTGAGCGCCGACAGCCAGGTGCGCCTGCAGCAATTGCCAACCGACCTGCGCGCGGCACTGGTCGCGCAGCTCGAAGCCCTGCCGGCGAGCGAGCGCCTGGCCGCACTGGTGCAATGGGCTCGCCAGCAGGGCCTGCAACTGCAGGACGACAGCTGGGAACACCTGCAAGTGCGTCTGCGTTACCAGCAGCACACGCAGCATCTGTTGGCGACCTTCCAGCCTCCCCGGTTAAGCTGTGACGTTCATGTCTGGTGGGCCAGCGCCACGCTGGCCGACAGCGACTTCGTCGACCCGCAGTGGGAGCGCCTGAGCCAAGGGCGACTGACCCGTGCGGTGCTCCAGGCACAACACCTGACCATCCTCGAACAGCCCGCCCTGCATCAGCAGCTGGGCGAGCTGCTCGAGGCTTCACACCAACACGGAGCGGTTTGAATGGATCTTCTGATACTCATGGCTCGGCGTTCATGGCGCGCACTGCTGATCGCGACCGTGACCGGGCTGGTCTGCGGCCTGGCGGCAGCGGGCCTGATTGCCAACATCAACCACAGCCTGGAAGTGTTCGACCAGTTGCAGCCCTCGACCGGCTGGTACTTCGCCGCGCTGGTGCTGCTCGTCGCGGTGTCGCGGGTCATCTCCGACGTCAGCCTGCTGCGCCTGGGCCAGGGGGCGGTGCATGACATGCGCCTGCACCTGAGCGCCAAGCTGATCGACACCCCCTACGCGCAGTTGCAGCGCCTGGGCAAGCACCGCCTGCTGGCGATGCTCACCGACGACACGCAGACCATCAGCCAGGCCGTGGAGCTGGTGCCGATCCTGCTGGTCAATGCCGGGATCATCATCGCCTGCCTGGGCTACCTGGGCTGGTTGAGCCTGCCCCTGCTGGGCCTGACCCTGGCGCTGATCGTGCTGGGCTGCCTGAGCTTCAACTGGCCGCAGCGCTGGGCGCTGGGGTCGATCACCCGGGCCCGCGAGCTGAAGGACCAGCTGTTCGATCAATACCGCCTGCTCACCGACGGCAGCAAGGAGCTGCAGCTCAACCACCCGCGCCGCCAGCACTTCTTCGAGCGCCTGCTGCTGCCGGTAAGCCGCCAGTATCGCCAGGACTTCGTGCGTGGCATGAGCATCTACGCGCTGGTGATGAACTGGGGCAACGTGGTGTTCTACCTGCTGATCGGCGTGGTGCTGTTCGTCGCGCCGCAGTTCATCGAACTGAGCGCCAGCCTGGTGACCGGCTACATCCTGGCGATTCTGTACATGATCACCCCGCTGTCGGAGCTGATGCATGCGCTGCCCACCTTGGGCCGCGCCAGC
Organism: uncultured Pseudomonas sp.; assembly: GCF_913777995.1. Classification (GTDB taxonomy): domain Bacteria; phylum Pseudomonadota; class Gammaproteobacteria; order Pseudomonadales; family Pseudomonadaceae; genus Aquipseudomonas. The sequence continues at coordinate 16,901 of NZ_CAJYVE010000026.1, forward strand.
GTCGCGCTGCACAAGATCCGCGCCCTGGAGGGTGAAATGCAGGGTGCCAAGGACAACCTCGCGACGATCCCGCCGACCCAGGTGCGCAGCCTGGTGTGCCGCCAGGTGGCGCACACCTACTACCGCGAGCGCGAGGACGGGCACTTCACCCTCGGCCCGGTCGACCTGACCCTGCATGCCGGAGAAACGGTGTTCATCACCGGCGGCAACGGCAGCGGCAAGACCACCCTGGCCATGCTGCTGACCGGCCTTTATCGCCCGGAAAGCGGCGATATCGTGCTCGACCAGCAGGTGTCGTCGGTGACTGACAACCACCACTACCGCCAGCACTTCTCGGCGATCTTCACCGACTTCTGCCTGTTCGAGAACCTGCTGCAGGGTGACGACCCGCAGCGCATGCAGCAGGCCCGGGAATACCTGGAACACCTGCAGCTGGACCACAAGGTGCAGATCGAGAATGGCCAGCTGACCACCCTGGCGCTGTCCACCGGCCAGCGCAAACGCCTGGCCCTGCTCGGCGCCTGGCTCGACGACCGGCCCTGCTACCTGTTCGATGAGTGGGCGGCGGACCAGGACCCGGTGTTCAAGCACTTCTTCTACCACCGCATCCTTTCGGACCTGCGCGAGCGCGGCAAGCTGGTGATCGTGATTTCCCACGACGACGGGTATTTCGGCCTGGCGGATCGTCTGATCCGCATCGAAAACGGCGCCCTCAGCGAAATCGGCGCCCGCCCCGGCACACCGGCCAAGGCCCCTGCCGAAGCCGCTTCATTGCTGTAAGGGCAATACAGGTCAGTTAGACCGTGGGAGCGAGCTTGCTCGCGAAGGCGGCGTCATGCTCACAACAAATGGGGTGACTTTGCCGACCTCTTCGCGAGCAAGCTCCCCACAAGTGACTCTTCGCGCCTGCTCACTGCATGCGCCGAATCTAAAGATCCAGGAAGTCGTCGTTGTCCTGATAATGGTTCAGCGCCTTCACGTAGTCGGCATACGTGGCATCAGGCTTGTGCTTCTGTGCCAGCATCACCACATCCACGAATGACTCGCCGGAATACAGATAACTGAGCGACTCGCGCCGAACGGATGGCGGATAGATTTCCTTATCGTCAATGACCTCGGGATATCCGGCAATAAAATAGCGAGCGCTGATCTCCAGCGCGTCACGGTCCTCGCCGTAAATACAGAAGTTATCGTCCTGTGTCCCGGACGCTTTGACAGCGTCGATGAGTTCGGCAAAGGAGTGGTACTGGTCTCGTGCAAGCATGTCATCACTCCGGCTACGAAGGCCTGCGCACGGCCTTGCCGCAGGCGCCTCACGTGTTTACTGGCCCCGTACGCACCGCTTGATGCCTATGAGCGAACAGGCTGTACAGGCTTCAGAGGGCTTTTGCGCGGCGGTAGCCGCGCTTGAAGGTCGACAGGCGATCAGGCCGAGGAGATTTCCTCGGCCCTTTCGGCACAGCTACGGCTGCGCACCGGGCAGTCGCTGGTGGCGTGGTGCAGGTTCAACGCCGTATTGATGATGCCGATATGACTGAACGCCTGCGGAAAATTGCCCAGCATGCGCTTGTCCTTGACGTCGTATTGCTCGGCCAGCAGCCCGACCTCGTTGCACAGCCCGCACAGCCGCTCGAACAGTGCCCGGGCTTCGTCCAGACGACCAAGCAGCACGTAGACGTCGGCCAGCCAGAACGAACAGACCAGGAAGGTCCCCTCGCCGCCCTTGACCCCATCGGCGCTGCGTTCGGCGTCGTAGCGCAGCAGCAGGCCGTCCTGCATCAGCTGGCGTTCGATCAGCGCCACGGTGCCGATCACTCGCGGATCATCGGCCGGCAGGAATCCGGTCAGGGCAATCTGCAACAGGCTGGCGTCGACTTCCTTGGCCCCGTAGAACTGTACGAAGCTGTTGAGTTCATGATCGAAGCCGTTGCGGCAGACATCTGCATGGATTTCTTCGGCCACCTGGCGGCAGCGTGCCGCCAGGCGACGGTCCCGATCACTGCCGGCGTTCTGGCTCAGTTGCCGGGCATTGCGGTCGAAGGCCACCCAGGCCATGACCTTGGAGTGGGTGAAATGCCGGGGTTCACAGCGGATCTCCCAGATACCGGCATCGGGCTGGCGCCAGACCTTTTCCAGATACGGCATCACCAGCCGGGTCATGCCGATACCTCGTGGATGCGGGGGCATGCCGCTGCGCATGGCGTGGGTCATGGCATCGGCCACTTCGCCGAACACGTCGAGCTGCACTTGCGTTGCCGCCCCATTGCCGACCCGTACGGGCTGGGAGTTTTCATAGCCGGACAACCATGGCAGTTCGTACTCCTGCAAGCGCCGCTCGCCACCCAGGCCGTACATGATCTGGATCTGCTCGGGGTTACCGGCAATCGAACGCAACAGCCAGTCGTGCCAGGCGGTGGCTTCCTCCAGATAACCCAGGTTGATGAACGCCAGCAGGGTCATGGTCGCGTCACGCAGCCAGCAGTAGCGATAGTCCCAGTTGCGCTCGCCGCCCAATTCTTCGGGCAGCGAGGTGGTGACCGCCGCCACGATGCCGCCGGTGGGTGCGTAGGTCATGGCCTTGAGGGTGATCAGCGAGCGCTTGACCTGCTCGCTCCACTCGCCGACTGGCGGGCAATGCCCGGAGAAGTCACGCCAGAAGCGGGTGGTGTGTTCATAGGCCTCGTCGACGTCCAGCGCCGGGCGCAGGCTTTCGTTGGAGGGCTGCCAGCCCAGGCAGAAGGTCTTGGTTTCACCGGCGGCGACCACGAAGCGGCTGCCGGTGTGGTGATCCCGGGGGTGCAGGTCGACCGGGCTGCGCAGCACCAGCATCTCCGGTCCGGCCACGGCAGTGAGGGTATGCGGCTCGCGGCGTTCCACCCAAGGTACGGTGCTGCCGTAGTCGAAGCGAATCGCCAAGTCCATGAGGAATTCCACCTGGCCTTCCAGTCCTACCACCCGGCGCACCACATCGCCCTGGGTGTCCATGGGCATGAAGTCCACCAGCATGGCGCGCCCGGTGGGCGTATGAAATTCGGTTTCCAGGGTCAGCGTGCCGTCCTGATAGCGCCGCTCGACACGCAGCACCTCGGCACTGGGGGCGATCTTCCAGCAGCCGTTGTCGCTGTCACCCAGCAGCGCGGCGAAGCAGGCCGGCGAATCGAAACGCGGAAAGCACAACCAGTCCAGCGAACCGTCACGTGATACCAGTGCGGCGGTCTTGCAGTTGCCTAGCAGGGCATAGTCTTCAATCAGTACGGCCATGGCAGATTATCCCTCTAGCGAACCCACTTCAGATTTCAACGCGGCAACAGATAACGCTCTATCGCCTGCACCACACCCTCCTCCACATTGCTGCCGGTGACCTGGTCGGCCCGGGCGCGCACGTCTTCACGCGCCTGCCCCATGGCGATGGACAGCCCGGCCACCTGGAACATCGCCAGGTCGTTGTGCCCGTCACCGATGGCCGCAGTCTGCTGCAGCCCGATGCCCAGGTGTTCGGCCAGCGCCTGCAGCGCGGCGCCCTTGTTGGCCTGCACGGCAGTAATGTCGAGGTAATAATCCTGGGAACGCGCCGCCAGGGCACGCCCCTGCAGACGCGCCGACAAGTCACCCTCAAGGCGCTTGAGCAAGTCGAAATCCGTACTGGAGGCCACGATCTTGTCGATGCGCGACAGGTACGGTTCGAAGCTGTCTACCGGCAATGGACCGTAACCCAGTGCGCTGCGTTCATGCTCGACGTACTCGCCCTGCTCATCGAGCAGCAGCCACTGGTCATCGGCGAACACCCAGACGTCGAGGTTTCGCGCGGCGAATTCGTCCAGGCACAGGCGCGCCGCCTGCGGGTCGATGGGGTGCGCCTGCAGCAGGCTGCCGTCGGGATTGACCAGGCTGCCGCCGTTGAATCCCGCGTACGGCAGGTCGATGCCCAGGGTCTCCACCACATGGCGCATGGCCCTGGGGGGACGGCTGCTGGCGACACTGAACGCCACCCCGGCCTCGCGCAGGCGCCTTACCGCGTCGATGGTCGCCGGGCTGAGCTGATGGTCAGGTTGCAATAACGTGCCGTCGAGGTCGGACAACAGCAGGCGGATGGGGCGCTGGAAAGAATCACCCATCGATCTGCCGCCATTCCCGGCCATCGTTGCGCAGCAGCTCGTCGGCCGCTTCCGGGCCACTGCCGCCAGCGATGTACGGCTGCACTTCCGGGTGCTTGGTCCAGGCGTCCAGGAACGGCTGCACGGCGCGCCAGCCGTTCTCGATGTTGTCGGCGCGCTGGAACAGCGTCTGGTCGCCGGTCAGGCAGTCATAGATCAGGGTTTCGTACCCGGTGGACGGGTGCATTTCGAAGAAGTCCTTGTAGGCGAAGCCCAGAGCGATGTCTTCCATGTCCAGGGTCGGGCCGGGACGCTTGGCGAACAGGTCGAACCACATGCCCTCGTTGGGCTGGATCTGGATGCGCAGGAAGTTGGGCCGCAGGCGGTCCACTTCGGTGTCGCGGAACTGCGCATAGGGCGCAGGCTTGAAGCAGATGGCGATTTCCGTGCTGCGCGTGCTCAGGCGCTTGCCGGTGCGCAGGTAGAACGGCACGCCCACCCAGCGCCAGTTGTCGATCATCACCTTCAGCGCCACGTAGGTCTCGGTGTTGCTGTCTGGCTCGATGCGCTCTTCCTGGCGGTAGCCGGCCAGCCCGGCGCTCTTGTTCTCGGTGTACTGGCCGCGTACCGAGTTGGCCAGCGCTTCCATCTCGCTCCAGGGCCGGATGGCACCGACCACCTTGGCTTTCTCGCCACGCACCGCATCGGCACCAAAAGCCGCTGGCGGCTCCATGGCCACCATGGCCAGCAGCTGGAACAGGTGATTGGGCACCATGTCCCGCAGGGCGCCGGTGTTCTCGTAGAAACCGGCACGGGTACCGACCCCCACGGTTTCCGCCGCAGTGATCTGCACGTGATCGATGTAGTGGTTGTTCCAGAACGACTCGAACAGGCCGTTGGAGAAGCGGCTGACCAGAATGTTCTGGACGGTCTCCTTGCCCAGGTAATGGTCGATGCGATAGATCTGTCGCTCGCTCATGACCTTGAGCAGGCATTCGTTGAGGGCTACGGCGCTGGGCAGGTCCGAACCGAACGGCTTCTCTACCACCACGCGGCGAAACACCCCGTCGTCTTCCTGCAACAGCCCGGCCTTGCCCAGGCGTTGCGCGACTTCCGCGAAGAAGCGCGGCGCGGTGGCCAGGTAGAACGCCGCATTGCCGGTCGCGGTCTGCTCGATGCGCTCGCCGATGGCCTGATAGGTCGCATCGTCGAGGAAATCGCCCTGGATGTAGCTGATGCGCTTGGCCAGGCGGCCCCACAGCCGGGGGTCGAGCACCTCGCCCCCTTCAGCGTTCTTCTTCGCCCCCTCCTCGCGGATGAAGGCCTCCAGCTTGGCGGTGTATTCCTGGTCGGTGGCGGCGTTATGGTCGACGCCGACGATATGCAGGTTGTCGTCCACCAGGCCGTCGCGGGTCAGGTTGTACAGCGCTGGCATCAGCAAGCGCTTGACCAGGTCGCCATGAGCGCCGAACAGAAACAGGGTGGTCGGTGGAGCGACCTGCGGAGACTTCTCGGATTCGGAGCTCGGCGACAGACCCATTACTTGACCTCCTTGTGCCCACCGAAACCGAAGCGCATCGCCGACAGCACCTTGTCGGCATAGGTGGCCTGCTGTCGCGAACGGAAGCGCGCGAACAATGCACTGGACAGTACCGGCGCCGGAACCGCCTGCTCGATGGCCGCCTCGATGGTCCAGCGCCCTTCGCCGCTGTCGGCGACGGAGCCAGAGTAGGCATCCAGGTTCGGGTCACTGGCCAGGGCGTCGGCGGTCAGGTCCAGCAACCACGACGACACCACGCTGCCGCGCCGCCAGACTTCGGCGATATCGGCGACATTCAGATCGAAGCGCTGCTCCGGGGGCAGGTGCTCGGAATTCTTCTGCTTGAGAATGTCGAAGCCCTCGGCGAAGGCCTGCATCATCCCGTACTCGATGCCGTTGTGGATCATCTTCACGTAATGACCAGAACCGGCCGGGCCGGCATGAATGTAGCCCTGCTCGGCACGGGGGTCAGCGGAGTTGCGGTCGCGGGTGCGCGGAATGTCGCCGATGCCCGGCGCCAGGGTGGCGAACAGCGGGTCGAGGCGTTCGACGATGGCCGCTTCGCCGCCGATCATCATGCAGTAGCCGCGCTCCAGGCCCCACACGCCACCGGAGGTGCCGACATCGACATAGTGCAGGTCCTTGAGCATCAGCGCCTGCGCACGGCGGATGTCGTCCTTGTAGAAGGTGTTGCCGCCGTCGATGATCACGTCGTTCGGCTCCAGCAGCTGGCTCAGGGCCTCGATGGTCTGCTCGGTAGGCTCTCCGGCGGGCAGCATGACCCACACCGCACGCGGTGCCTGGAGCGCGGCCACCAGGCCGGCCAGGTCGGCTGCGGCCGTGGCACCTTCGGCGGCCAGGGTGTTACGCGAGGATTCGTCGCGGTCATAGACCACGGTGCTGTGGCCGGCCTTCATCAAGCGTCTGGCGATATTGCCGCCCATGCGGCCCAATCCAACGATCCCGAGTTGCATGAAGTGCTGCTCCTGGTACGAAATTTCAAAAGTAGGAATGCTTCACGTTATACGAAGCTTCAAGGCATGCAACTTAGTGTTACAGCGCCGCGCCAGGGTTCCCGGCGGGTGGAAATCCGTCATCGCGCCCGATTTCAGGGGCGTTGGCGGAAAATGAAGAAAAAGTCACCTGACCATGAAAAATAAAAAAGTTCCATTGTCGGGCAAAAGAAATCAGAATCGGAGCCGATAGAGGGGACGAGCAGCGGCTGGTCGGGGATCGATAGTCATTGCCAAGAGCCTTTCTGACGTTGAAACCGCCATTTGCGAGGTAAGCAATGGGTACTTTACTGCCAGCACTTGCACCACAAACCCTGTATGTCACCATCCGCCGCGACGAGCTGCGCGCCCTCAAAGAAGAACGCGCCCAGTTGCAGCACAAGCTCACCCAGATGACCCGCCTGCTGGAACAGTCCCAGTTCGGTGGTCCGGACAAGGCCCTGGCCTGATCCCGCTTCCCGGCAGGCTCAAACAGCCTGCCACCGCCCTTCCCGGCCCGCGTCTACGGGCCGTTCGAAGCCATCGGCTTCAGAAGCTTCAGAGCCCCTTCTGCCAGAACAGCGCCCGCCCCATCTGCGGATCCAGCTGATAATCGTCGAAACCCTGCCTGCGATACGCCGCCTGCGCCGCCTCGTTGCCTTCCAGCACTTCCAGGGTCAGCTTGCAGCAACCGCGCTGCCGGGCGATCTCCTCGACCTTGGCGAGCATCTTCTGGCTGATGCCCAGGCCGCGATGGCTGTGCAGCACGACCACGTCATGAATGTTGACCAGCGGCCGGCAGGCGAACGTGGAGAAGCCTTCGAAGCAGTTGACCAGACCCACCGGCTCGCCAGCGACGAACGCCAGTACACTGAACGCATGGGGACGCTTGGCCAGCTCACTGGCCAGTTGCTCGCGGATATCGGCTGGCAGCGACTGCCCACCGCCCATGACATCTTCGGCATAGTGGTTCAGCATTTCACCGATCGCATCGGCATGAACCGGATTGGTGTAGCTTGCTTGCAGGACCAGCACCTCAGGGCTTTGCATTGTCTTCCTCGATTCGAATCATGTGCTTCCGAGCTTGCTCGGCCGGCGATTCTAACGCGTCCTTGATGACTGTATTCCAATCGTTACGTAGGAATTTTCGACACGTGCACAAGAATCGCGCTCGATGTGCCCTGTGAAAAGGCATAGGAAATCATCGCGCACTCAACATGCCCCGCTGACGCTCACGCCCGCCCCGGTATCGGGCACCTGCCGACCCGATCCGACGACCGGTCGTCGCCTCCACGATGGCCTCTGCCCCGGCACTCTTGGGTGCAGTTCACCGGCTGCCTACCACACAAATGCGTATGCCCGTCGACCGCCAAGGCGCATGCCAGACATTTCGGCATAAAAAAGTCGAAACTTCTGAAAAACCGCCGGGTCATCTTCTTAGACACGCCTATGCTGAGGGATGACCTCGTAATCGGTGTCATCACCCTGTCCTTGAAGCTGCGGTAGACAGCAAAACGGGTATTGATCTTGCGTGACCTAGTGCACTGGGCCATAGGACCTGGCCGGAAGCACGCACGAAGCTGCAAACACACTGAGATTCAACGGGAGAACACGATGATAAGCGCCGCTGTGAAAACCCATCAGGGAGAGAGTTTTGGTCAGCCGGCCGGCGAGCTGAATCATCTACCACTACTGGGCAGGCCCCAGATGCCAGTACTTCACCTTCCCACCACACCCCAACTGCCAGAACACAGCATCTCGCAGGCCAATCGCCGCAAGGTGCTGTTCGTGACCTCGGAAATGGCCGACCTGGTGAAAACCGGCGGCCTGGGCGACGTGTCCGCTGCCCTGCCGCGGGCCATGCGCCACTTGCATGACGTACGCGTGCTGATCCCCGGCTACCCGCAGGTCATCAACAGCGGCAACCCGATCCACATCATCAGTTCCCTGGGCGGCCATGCCGCCCTGCCGCCGTGCAAGATCGGCCGCATGGACATGAAGGACGGGCTGGTCATCTATGTGCTGATCTGCCCTGAACTGTACGAGCGTGAAGGCACCCCTTATGGCGACAGCCATGGCCGCGACTGGTCGGACAACCACATCCGCTTCGCCCGCCTGGGCCTGGCGGCGGCCGAGTTCGCCGCTGGTGCGGTGAAAACCCAATGGTGCCCGGAGCTGGTGCACGCCCATGACTGGCCTGCCGGCCTGGCCCCGGCCTACATGCGCTGGCGCGGCCAGGACACGCCAAGCATCTTCACCATCCACAACCTGGCCTACCAAGGCACCGTCAGCCCCACCGTCGCGCCTGAACTGGGCATTCCCGAGCAGGCCATGACCCCCGACGGCATGGAGTTCTACGGCAAGCTGTCGTTCATCAAGGCCGGCATGGCCTACGCCAGCCACATCACCACGGTGAGTGCCACTTATGCCCGGGAGATCACCACCCCGGCCTTCGGGTGTGGCCTGGAAGGCTTCCTGCAGAGCAAGGCCGACAAAGGTCAGCTCAGCGGCATCCCCAACGGTATCGACGCCAGCTGGGATGCGGCCACCGACAAGCATTTGATCTGCCACTTCGCGCCCAATGAATGGCTGCGCAAGGAAATCAACGCCGACTACGTTCGTGAACTGTTCGAACTGGAGCCTTCCAAAGGCCCGTTGTTCGCCGTGGTCTCGCGGCTGGTCTACCAGAAGGGCCTGGACCTGACCATCGGTGTGGCCGAACACATCGTCGCCAAGGGCGGCCAGATCGCCATTATCGGTCGCGGCGAACCCGAGGAAGAACAGGCCATGCGGGACCTGGCAGCGCGCTTCCCCGGCCGCATCAGCGTGCGCGTAGGCTTCAACGAAACCGATGCACGGCGCATGTTCGCCGGCAGCGACTTCCTGCTCATGCCGTCGCGCTACGAGCCCTGCGGCCTGAGCCAGATGTACGCCCAGCGCTTCGGCTCGCTGCCCGTGGCCCGCAACACCGGCGGCCTGGCCGACACCATCGAGGATGGCGTCACCGGCTTCCTGTTCGACGAGTCCACCGTCGAGAGCTACACCGAAGCGCTGAACCGGGCCTTCAAGGTCTTCGACAACACGGCACTGCTCAACGCCATGCGCTGCCGCGCCATGGCCGCGCCGTTCAACTGGCAGCAAGCCGTGGAACCCTATGCCGAGCTGTACCGGGAGCTGCTGAAGAAAAACCTGGGTGTCGCCCTGCACTACTGAAATCGATGAGGTCACGGATGCCACTGCGTACAGAACCTGACTGGCGCCACGGCGCCGTTCTACTGGACCCGCAACACACGCGTTTCGCCCTCTGGGCACCGGATGCGCAGGAAGTTTCTCTGGTTCTGGACGACGGTCAGCGGCTGGCGATGCCGGCCCTGGCTGATGGCTGGTTCGTCCTGGAAGCCGCCTGCAGTGCCGGCACGGGTTATCGCTTCGCCATCGACCAGCGCCTCGAAGTGCCTGACCCTGCCTCCAGGGCGCAGAACGGCGACGTGCATACGTCCAGCCGGGTCGTCGACCCTGCCGCTTACGCCTGGCAGCACAGCACCTGGCAAGGCAGGCCCTGGCACGAGGCAATCATCTACGAACTGCACGTCGGCGCCCTGGGCGGCTACGCCGGCGTCGAGCGGCAACTGCCGCGCCTGGCGGCCCTGGGCATCACGGCCATCGAGCTGATGCCGCTGGCGCAGTTCCCCGGCGACCGCAACTGGGGCTACGACGGCGTGCTGCCCTATGCGCCGCAGGCCTCCTACGGCACGCCCGAACAACTCAAGCAGCTCATCGATACCGCCCACGGCCTGGGGCTGATGGTCATTCTCGACGTGGTCTATAACCACTTCGGCCCCGACGGCAACTACCTGGGCGAGTACGCCAGGGAGTTCTTCCGCGAAGACATCCATACGCCTTGGGGCGCCGCTATCGATTTTCGTCGGCCCGAAGTGCGCCGTTACTTCATCGACAACGCACTGATGTGGCTCAACGAGTACCGCTTCGACGGCCTGCGCATGGACGCCGTGCACGCCATCAACGACCCGCAGTTTCTCAAGGACTTTGCCCGCCAGGTGCGCGCGGCCATCGAGCCGGGCCGCCATGTATGGCTGAACCTGGAGAACGAATTCAATCAGGCCGGCCTGCTGGAGGAAGGCTTCGATGCGCAGTGGAACGACGATGGCCATAACACCCTGCACGTCCTGTTGACCGGCGAAACCGACGCCTACTACCAGGACTTCGCCCAGCAACCGACACGCAAGCTGGCAAGACTGCTCAGCGAAGGTTTCGTTTACCAGGGCCAGGCCAATCGCCATGGCGAAGCGCGCGGCGAGCCCAGTGCGCACCTGCCTCCCACGGCCTTCGTGCTGTTCCTGCAGAACCACGACCAGATCGGCAACCGCGCCCTGGGCGAGCGCCTGCCACGCCTGGCACCGGCGCAGGCGCTGCAGGCGGCCACCGCGCTGCTGTTGCTGGCGCCGATGATTCCGCTGATGTTCATGGGCGATGAGTGGGCCGCCAGCGAGCCCTTCCTGTTCTTCACCAGCCACCATGGCGAGCTGGCCGATGCGGTGCGCGAAGGCCGTCGCAACGAATTCGCCGACTTCGCGGCCTTCAACGATCCACAGCGCCGCGAAGCGATTCCCGACCCCAACGACCCACACACCTTCGAGGCCTCACGCCCGGCCCTGGCGGCACTCGACCTGGAAACCGACCAGGGCCTGGAGCACCGCCAGTGGCTGGCGCTCTACCAGCAGCTGCTGCAGATCCGCCATGCCGAGATCATTCCGCGCCTGCCCGGCGCCTTCGCCCTGGGCACCGAAGTGCTCGCCGATGGCGCGGTCAGCGCACGCTGGCGCATGGGCGATGGCCAGGTGCTGCGCATCGATCTGAACCTTGGCGCACAACCGCTCGCCCTGCCGCGCCCGGCGGCCGAACGCTACCTGTGGCGCAGCCCGGCACATTCGACAGAACCTTCGCAACACGGTGTCCTCGAACCCTGGACGGCCATTGTCAGCCTGTCGCAGCAAGACTCAGCGGAGATTCAGGATGAGCAATGAGCAACTGGAGAAACTGGCGACCGCAGTGGGTGTGTCGGTGCATTGGGTCGACGCCAACGCCCGCCCGCAGACCGTCAGCCCCGAAGTGTTGTGCAACGTACTCGAAGCCCTCGGCTACCCGGCCGGCAGCCGCGAAGCCATCGACGCCAGCCTGCAGCGCCTGCAGACCGAACGCCACGGTGGCAGCGCCCCGCCGCTGCTGACCGTCGACGCTGACAGCCCCCTGAACCTGTCGGCCTGGTTCGCCCCGCATACTCCGTTCACCCTGCACCTGGAAGACGGTGCCTCGATCAACTCGGCGCTGGATGCTGACGCCGTGTTGCCGGCTCTGGCGCCGGTGGGCTATCAGCAACTGGAGATCGATGGCCAGCAGTTGACCATCGCCGTGGCACCACGCACCTGCTACAGCATGGCCATGGCCTGCGACGATGACACCCCACGGGCCTGGGGCCTGACCACTCAGGTCTACAGCCTGCGCCGTGAAGGTGACGGCGGGTTCGGTGATACCCAGGCCCTGGAGAACCTGGTGCGCAGCGCCGGTGAACGCGGCGCCGACGCCCTGGCGATCAGCCCGATGCACGCGATGTTCGCCGACGACCCGCAGCGCTACAGCCCCTACTCGCCTTCCAGCCGACTGTTTTTCAATGCGCTGTACGCCTCCCCCGGCACCCTGCTCGGCGAACGCGCCTGGCGCCAGGCCATCGAAGACAGTGGCGTGGCCGACGAGTTGCAGCGCCTTGAAGCGTTGCCGCTGATCGACTGGCCAGCGGCGGCCGCCGCCAAATGGCGGGCCCTGCGCAAGCTCTACGAGGCGTTCAGTGCCGGCACGCATCCCTTGCAGGAGGACTTCACCAGCTTCCGCCACGCCGGTGGCGAAGCCCTGGAGAATCACTGCCGTTTCGAAGCCATTCGCGAGTCCGCCGCCAGCCTGAACATCAGCGCCAACTGGCACGAATGGCCGGAAGATTTCAAGCAGCCGCGCAGCCAGGCGGTATCGCTGTTCGCCGCCGCCCACGCGGGAGGCATCGGCTTTCACGCCTTCGTGCAATGGCTGATCGCCCGCGGCCTGGAGCGCACCCAGACCGCCGCCCGTGCCGCCGGCATGCGCATCGGCCTGATCGCTGACCTGGCCGTGGGTGCCGATGGCGCCGGCAGCCAGGCCTGGAGCCGCCAGGACGAGTTGCTCTCGGCGCTCACCGTAGGCGCGCCACCGGACGTGCTCAACCGCCAGGGGCAGAGCTGGGGCATCTCGGCGTTTTCGCCCGAAGGTCTCAAGCGCAATGGCTTTCGTGCCTTCATCGAGATGCTGCGGGCCAGCTTCGCGCATGCCGGCGGGCTGCGTATCGACCACGTGATGGGCCTGCAACGCCTGTGGGTGATCCCGGTCGGCGCGTCGCCCAAGGAAGGCGCCTACCTCAATTTTCCGCTGGACGACATGCTGCGCCTGCTGTGCCTGGAGTCCTGGCGGCACAAGGCGATCGTGCTCGGCGAAGACCTCGGCACGGTGCCCGAAGGCTTGCATGACAAGCTGTCGAGCCGCGCCATTCTCGGCATGCGCGTCTTGCTGTTCGAACAGCAGCATGGCCAGTTCAAGCCGATTCTCGACTGGTCTGCCGATGCCCTGGCCACCACCAGCACCCACGACCTGCCGACCCTGGCCGGCTGGATCAACGAGCTGGACATCGAGTGGCACAGCCGCCTGGGGCACGTCGACGCCAAGGCCGAGCGCCACTGGCGTGAAGAGCGCAGCCGCGAATACGACGGCCTGCGCCATGCCCTGAGCCAGAACAACCAAGGCTTTGCGGCTGACACCGAGGACAGCGCGCTGATCATCGATGCCAGCATCCGTTACCTGGGGCATACCCGCGCGCCGCTGGTGCTGCTGCCGATCGAAGATGCCCTGGGCGTGCTGGAGCAGGCCAACCTGCCGGGCACGATAGACAGCCATCCCAACTGGCGGCGCCGACTGCCCGCCGCCAGCCACACCCTGCTGGACCAGGAAGACGCTGCCCGACGCCTGGAACTGCTTTCCCAGGCGCGTCAGCAAGCTGCGGAGCGTGACCGATGAACCCCCACCCCCCCATGACTCTGCGTGCCACCCAACGCCTGCAGTTCCACAAAGGCTTCACCCTCGACGACGCCGTCGAATGGGTGCCCTACTTCGCCAGCCTGGGCATCAGCCACCTCTATGCGTCGCCGCTGCTCAAGGCCAGGGCCGGCTCGATGCACGGTTACGATGTGGTCGACCCAACCCTGATCAACCCCGAACTGGGCGGCGAAGACGCCCTGCGCCGCCTGGTGGCGACCCTGCGCGAGCACGGCATGGGGCTGATTCTCGATATCGTCTCCAACCACATGGCGGTCGGCGGTGCCGACAACCCCTGGTGGCTGGACCTGCTGGAATGGGGGCGCGGCAGCCCCTATGCGAGCTTCTTCGACATCCAGTGGCACTCGCCAGACCCGCTGCTCAAGGGCCAGCTGCTGCTGCCGTTTCTCGGCAGCGACTACGGTGCCGCGCTGCAGGCCGGGGAGATCCCGTTGCGCCTGGATGCCGCGGCCGGGCGCCTGTACATCGAGCATTACGAGCACCACTTCCCGATCTGCCCCACCAGCTATGGCGCCGTGTTCAAGGGCTGTGGCGATGACGGGCTGCAGACCCTGGCAGAGGCATTCGACGCGCTGGCGGAATTTCCTCAAGCCTATGAGCGAGCACGGCAACTGCGCCACAAGCTGACCGAGCGCCTGCGCGATCCGGCGGCCGCCAAGGCCGCGCAACAGGCCCTGGAACGCTTCGACTCACGCCAGCCCGAGGGTTTCCAGCGCCTGCATCGGTTGCTCGAGGACCAGCATTACCGGCTGGCCAGCTGGCGCACCGCCGGCGATGACATCAACTGGCGGCGCTTCTTCGATATCAACGAACTGGGCGGCTTGCGCGTCGAACGCCCGGCAGTGTTCGAGGCCACCCACGGCAAGATCTTCCAGCTGGTCGCCGAGGGCCTGGTGGACGGCCTGCGTATCGACCACGTCGACGGTCTGGCCGACCCACGTGGCTACTGCCGCAAGCTGCGCCGTCGTGTGCAGGGCCTGCTGGCCCAGCGGCCGGAAGAGGCGCGCCTCGAACACCTGCCGATCTATGTCGAAAAGATCCTCGGCGCCGACGAAAGCCTGCGCCAGGATTGGGGCGTGGACGGCACCACCGGCTACGAATTCATGAACCAGGTGTCGCTGCTGCAACACGATCCGGACGGCGAGGCGCCACTGGCTGAACTGTGGAGCCGCATCAGCGAACGCAGCGCCTGCTTCGCCGACGAGGAACGGGTGGCCCGCGACCTGGTGTTGCATGGCAGCCTGGCCGGCGATTTCGAAAATGTCGCCCAGGCCTTGCTGCAAGTGGCACGCAGCGACCTGATGAGCCGCGACCTGACCTTGGGCGCGATCCGTCGCGCACTCTTGGCCCTGGTCTGCCATTTTCCGGTGTACCGCACCTACATCAGCGTGTGCGGTCGCAGCCGCGAAGACGAACGCGTCTTCCAGCAGGCCCTGGAGGGCGCGCGCAATACCCTGAACGAAGGTGACTGGCCGGTACTCGACTGGCTGCAGCGCTGGTTGGGCGGCACTGCCTGGCGTTCGCTGCCCAGAGGCAAGCTGCGCAAGCTGTACCGCAACGCCTGCGTGCGCTTCCAGCAGTTGACCTCGCCAGTGGCCGCCAAATCGGTGGAAGACACCTCGTTCTATCGCTCGGCGGTGCTGCTGTCGCGCAACGACGTAGGCTTCCATCCAGGGCACTTCAGCGCCTCGCCCGAGGCGTTTCACCAGGCCTGCCAGCAACGCCTGGCACAGTTCCCCGACAACCTGCTGGCCACCGCCACCCACGATCACAAGCGCGGCGAGGACACCCGTGCGCGCCTGGCGGTGCTCAGCGAGCTGGCCGGCTGGTACGGCGAGCAGGTCGAGCGCTGGCGCCAGCTGGCACAGCCGCTCAAGGACGGCGACGTGCTCATCAGTGGTGGCGACGAACTGATGCTCTACCAGGCGCTGCTGGGCAGTTGGCCGCTGGAGCTTGAAGGCGAGGCGGCGACCCGGGAATACCTGGAACGCCTGCTGCGCTGGCAGGAAAAGGCCCTGCGCGAAGCCAAGCTGCAGAGCAGTTGGTCGGCGCCCAACCAGGCCTATGAAAGTGCCTGCCGCGGCTTTCTGGAACGCCTGCTGCTGGCCGACGAAGCCCAGTCGCTGCGTCAGTCGCTGGGCGCCACGGCGCAGCGCATCGCTGTGGCTGGCGCGCTGAACAGCCTGACCCAGGCGCTGCTGCGCGTGACCGTACCCGGCGTGCCCGACCTTTACCAGGGTGCCGAGTTCTGGGACTTCAGCCTGGTCGACCCGGATAATCGCCGCCCGGTGGACTACGGCCTGCGCCGCCAGGCACTGGCAGAGCAAGGCTCGGCGGCCGAGCTGCTGAGCCACTGGCGCAATGGCCACATCAAACAGGTGCTCATTGCCAGGGCCTTGCAGCAACGCGCCGCGCACCCCGAGCTGTTCGCCAGGGGCGACTATGTACCGCTTCAGGTCAGCGGCCAGCATGCCGCGCAGGTGCTGGCCTTCGCTCGTGTGGCTGAAGGCCAGCGGGCCATCGTGATCGTGCCGCGCACTTTCTCTGAACTATTGGGGACTGCGCCAACTCCATTCATACAGGCCGATAGCTGGGGCGACACGCGGATTGCGCTGCCCTTCGCCGAACCTGGTCGGACCTGGCAAGGCCTGTTCGGCGAACGTCTGGCCATGAGCGATAAGGAGCTGCCGCTCAGCACAGCGCTCAAGGAATTTTCCGTAAACCTGTTCATTCAAAACCAGTGATACCCGGGAGTGTCGAGATGAGTGCCGACGAAAAGAGAATCCGCGAATTTGCGTATCAGATATGGGAATCGGAGGGTCGGCCCCACGGCCAGGATGCGCGTCATTGGGAAATGGCCCGCAAGCTGGCCGAGGCCGAAGCGCTGGCCCCTGACAAGACCGCAGCACGCAGCGCCAGCAAGCCGAAATTGCCCAAGGTCGATGGCCCCGCCGACACCAAGCCGGCGGCCAAGCCCAAGACCGCCAGCGCTGCCAAGCCAGCCGCCAAGGCCGCCGCGAAACCTGCCGCCAAGCCAAAGCCGGCACCCGCCGCCGCCAACGGCGAAACAGCCAAGCCTGCCGCGGTGAAAAAACCGCGCAAGCCCGCCGCCTCTTGACCCCGGCGGTGCCGCAGCGTCAGGCCCTGCGAGGGGCATCGACCCTGCGGCACCCTTCAAAACATTGTCCAGTTCAGCCGTGCCGCGCCCGTTGGGCGGTGGCAATGGTTTCGGCCGCCCGGAATTCATCTGTTTTCAGGAAATCACCATGAGCACCTCGTCCCAGAAAAATGCCCCCGACACTGCTGAGTACAAACCCTTGGGCCCGCGTATTCGTGAAGGACTGCCCTTCCCCCTGGGCGCCAACTGGGACGGCCTGGGCGTCAACTTCGCGCTGTTTTCCGCCAACGCCACCAAGGTCGAGCTATGCCTGTTCGATGCCACCGGCGAGATCGAGTTGGAGCGCATCGAGCTGCCCGAATACACCGACGAGATCTATCACGGATACCTGCCCGACGCGCATCCGGGGCTGGTCTACGGCTATCGCGTACACGGCCCCTACGATCCGCGCAACGGCCACCGTTTCAACCCCAACAAGCTGTTGATCGACCCCTATGCCAAGCAACTGGTCGGTCAGCTGAAATGGTCCGAGTCGCTGTTCGGCTACACCATCGGCCACCCGGATGGCGACCTGAGCTTCGACGAACGCGACAGCGCGCCCTTCGTGCCCAAGAGCAAGGTCATCGACCCGGCGTACACCTGGGGCCGTGACCAGCGGGTCGGCACCCCCTGGGACAAGACCATCCTCTATGAAACCCACGTACGCGGTTACACCAAGCTGCACCCAGCGGTGCCGGAAGAACTCAAGGGCACCTTCCTCGGCCTGAAGGTGCCGGAGGTCATCGACCACATTCGCAAGCTGGGCGTCACGTCGGTGGAGTTCCTGCCGATCCATGCCTTCGTCAACGACCAGCACCTGTTGCAGAAGGGCATGACCAACTACTGGGGCTACAACAGCATCGCCTTCTTCGCTCCGGACCCGCGCTACCTGGCCCACGGCAAGATCGCCGAGTTCAAGGAAATGGTCGCGCACTTCCACAAGGCCGGACTGGAGGTGATTCTCGACGTGGTCTACAACCACACCGCCGAAGGCAACGAACTGGGCCCGACCCTGTCGATGCGCGGTATCGACAACGCCTCCTACTACCGCCTGATGCCCGACGACAAGCGCTACTACATCAACGATTCGGGCACCGGCAACACCCTGGACCTCAGCCACCCCTGCGTGCTGCAAATGGTCACCGATTCGCTGCGCTACTGGGCCTCGGAAATGCACGTCGACGGTTTCCGCTTCGACCTGGCGACCATTCTGGGCCGCTACCACGACGGTTTCGACGAGCGCCACAGCTTCCTGGTCGCCTGCCGTCAGGACCCGGTGCTGCGCCAGGTGAAGCTGATCGCCGAACCCTGGGACTGTGGCCCCGGCGGCTATCAGGTCGGCGGCTTCCCGCCGGGCTGGATGGAATGGAACGACAAGTTCCGCGACACCGTGCGCGCCTTCTGGAAGGGCGACGAGGGTCAGCTGGCCGATTTCGCCGCACGCCTGACCGCCTCGGGACACATGTTCAACCAGCGCGGGCGCCGACCACAGGCCTCGGTGAACTTCATCACCGCCCACGACGGCTTCACCCTGCATGACCTGGTCTCGTACAACGACAAGCACAACGAAGCCAACGACGAGAACAATCAGGACGGCAGCAACAACAACCTGTCGTGGAACCACGGCGTCGAAGGCCCCACCGATGACGCCGAGATCAACACCCTGCGCCTGCGCCAGATGCGCAACTTCTTCGCCACCCTGCTACTGGCCCAGGGCACGCCAATGATGGTCGCCGGCGACGAGTTCGCCCGCACCCAGCACGGCAACAACAACGCCTACTGCCAGGACAGCGAGATCGGCTGGGTGAACTGGAACCTCGACAGCGACGGCGAGGCCCTGCTGAAGTTCGTCAAACGCGTGATCAAGCTGCGCCAGAGCTACCCTATCCTGCGCCGCAGCCGCTTCCTGGTCGGCGACTACAACGAGGAGATCGGCGTCAAGGACGTGACCTGGCTGGCCCCGGACGGCAATGAGATGAGCGTCGAGCAATGGCATGACCGCAACGGCCGTTGCCTGGGCATGCTGATGGACGGCCGTGCCCAGGAAACCGGTATTCGTCGTCCCGGCTCGGACGCCACCCTGCTGCTGGTGGTCAACGCCCACCACGAAGGCGTGGACTTCACCCTGCCGGAAGTGCCGGAGGGCACGCACTACACCTGCCTGATCGACACCAACCTAGAGGACACCCCGCGTAAGCAGCGTCTGGATTTCGGCACGCGCTACACCGTCACGCCGCGGTCCCTGTTGCTGTTCGGCGTGCAGCACGAGGATCAGGAGTGACCGCCATGCTCGAATCCTTCTTCAGCGAGCGTGATTTCACCCAGGCCGGCTGCGCCGAGCTGGGCGAGAGCCTGCGGGAGATGGTGCGCATGGGCCTGGCCGAGCTGCCGTTGCCAGCCGGCGGGCAGACCCTGGCGCGCTGGCAGGCGCTGGCCTGTGTCGCGGGCCAGGACCTGCGGCTGTGCAAGCTGTACGAAGGGCACACCGATGCGCTGGCGATCATGCACGAACTCGCCGCACCCGGCGTGCCCCAGGGTTCCACCTGGGGCATGTGGGCCGCCGAACCGCCGCAGGCCCGCCTGCGGGTCAGCGGCACGCCGCAGGCTGTGCAGCTCGATGGCCTGAAAGCCTGGTGCAGCGGCGCGGCGGTGCTCAGCCATGCGCTGGTCACCGCCTGGGACGAGCAGGAGCGCCAGCAACTGGTGGCGGTACCGCTCGCCCAGGCCGGTGTAGAGGTGACGGAAAACGGCTGGTGCGCGGTGGGCATGGATGCCACTGCCAGTGTCGAGGTGCGCTTCGAACGTGCCATGGGCTGGGCGGTCGGCGAGCCGGGGGATTACCTGAATCGCCCGGGCTTCTGGCATGGCGCGGTAGGTATCGCCGCCTGCTGGTATGGCGCGGCGCGGGCATTGGCCCTGCACCTGCCAGAACAACTCGGTGGCCGCGAAGAACCGCATGCGCTGGCCCACCTGGGGGCCGTGGATGCCGCGCTTTACAGTGCCGCCCGGGTTCTGCAGGGTGCGGCCCGCCAGCTCGACAACCGCCCCGATGATGATTGCGAACAACTGGCGCGGCGCTGCCGGGCCAGCGTCGAAGCCTGCGTCGAGGAGGTCATCGCGC
Source organism: uncultured Pseudomonas sp. (assembly GCF_913777995.1). GTDB lineage: Bacteria > Pseudomonadota > Gammaproteobacteria > Pseudomonadales > Pseudomonadaceae > Aquipseudomonas. Next base: position 36,957 of record NZ_CAJYVE010000026.1, read on the forward strand.
ATGTTGGCCGTGCCCTCGGCGCCGGCCCCTATTGCAAGAATGCCCGCTTTGCCCGCCTGGCCGCCGACCTGCCGGTGTTCCTGCGCCAGAGCCACGCCGAGCGGGACCTGGCGGTGCTGGGCAAACTGACCATCGTCCAGGACGCGACACGGAACTGGCGCCTATGAACGAAGGTTTCGTCGTTGGCACTGAACCTGACGCACGTGGCACGCCCCTGGCGGCCTGGCAAGGCTCGGCAAAGCTGGCCGCCCTGCCGGCCACCAGCGCCGACCTGCTGGTACCGCCCGGCTGCCGGGCGGTAATCGTCGCACCGCATCCGGATGACGAAGTGCTGGGTTGCGGTGGGCTGATGAGCCAGTTGCAGCAGTTGCAGCGCTCGATAATGCTGATCTCGGTGACCGACGGCACCGCCAGCCACCCCGGCTCGCCATTGTGGCCGGCGCAACGCCTGGCCCGCGAGCGCCCCTTGGAAAGCGCCGAGGCCCTGCGCCTGCTGGGCCTGCCCGATGACCTGCACTGGCGGCGCGCCGGTTTGCCGGATGGCGCCGTGGCCGCTCACCTGGCTGAGCTGGAGACGCTGCTGCTGGAGCACTTGCAGGTCAACGACGTGGTCTTCACCACCTGGAGCGGCGATGGCCACCCAGATCACGAGGCGACCGGCCGCGCCTGCGCAAGCGCCTGCCTGAACAGTGGCGCGCGTCTGGTGGAGTTCCCGCTGTGGGCCTGGCACTGGGCGACTGCGGAAGACGAGCGCCTGCCCTGGGACCGTGCGCGCAAGGTGCTGCTCGACCCCGCCTTGCTGGAAAGCAAGCGCCAGGCGGTACGCGCCTTCGCCAGCCAGCTGACGGGCGATCCCACTATAGGCCTGGAGCCGGTGCTGCCCGACTGGGCACTGGCGCGCCTGCTGCAACCGTTTGAAGTGGTGCTGCTATGAGCGTGGCCGATGAGTATTTCGCAGCGTTGTTTCGCGACAACGACGACCCCTGGGCGTTTCGCCAGCGCTGGTATGAGCGTCGCAAGCGTGCCCTGACCCTGGCCTGCCTGCCACGCCCGCACTATCGCTCGGTGTTCGAACCGGGCTGTGCCAACGGCGAACTGAGCGCCGAGCTGGCCAGCCGTTGCGACCGCCTGCTGGGCTGCGACACCTCGCCGCGGGCGGTGGAACTCGCCCGCCAACGCCTGGCCGCCTTCCCCCACGCCAGCGTGATGCAGGGCCGACTGCCGCAGGACTGGCCCGCAGGGCCGTTCGACCTGATCGTGCTCAGCGAGCTGTGCTACTACCTTGACGAGCACGACCTGCATGCTCTGCTCCGGCATGCCATGGCCTCGCTTAGCGACGACGGACAACTGCTGGCTTGCCACTGGCGACCGCACATCGACGGTTGCCCGCTGGAGGCCGAACAGGTTCACCGCATCCTTGGCGAGTACCTGCCCCTGCAACGGATCTGCACGCACCGCGAGCCGGACTTCCTGCTGGAAGTCTTCGGCCGCGAGGCGGCTTCAATAGCGCAACAGGAGTTCGACCATGATCGGCGTGCTTATCCCTGTCCACAATGAAGAACGGCACCTGAACCTGTGCCTGGCCAGTGTGCAACTGGCGGCGGTGCACCCCGGCCTGCTGGGCGAGACCGTGCGGATTCTCGTGGTATTGGACAGCTGCACCGACGGTTCGGCGATGATCGCCCGGCGCCGTGATGTCATGACCCTGGAGATCAACGCCCGCAATGTCGGCCAGGCCCGTAGCGTCGGCGCCCTGGCGTTGCTCGACCAGGGCGCACGCTGGCTCGCCTGCACTGACGGCGACAGCCGGGTGGCCGATGACTGGTTGTATGAGCAACTGGCGCTGCAAGCCGATGCGGTGTGCGGGACGGTGACCCCTGATGACTGGCATGAGGATTATCCTGCCGATGCCCGGGCCGAATACCATCGCCGCTACCAGCAGCGCGACGGGCATCGGCACATCCACGGCGCCAACCTGGGCTTCAGTGCCCAGGCCTATCGGGGCGCAGGCGGCTTCCCGGCGCTGCCCTGTCATGAAGACGTGCATCTGGTACGGCAGCTGGAGCTGACTGGCGCCCGCATTGCCTGGAGCTGCCGCCCCAAGGTGATCACCAGTGCCCGCCTCGACCCTCGCGCGCAAGGCGGTTTCGGCGACTACCTGCGCTCGCTGCCGGCCTGAACGGCCACTGATAAAGCGACGAAAGGCCTATAGGAGCGGCTTCAGCCGCAATACTGTTCGGTTAAGCGCTTTGCGGCTTGGTGGGAGCGAGCTTGCTCGCGAAAAGCGGGCAAAGTCGCTGAATTTGCTGTGAACGTGACGCCGCCTTCGCGAGCAAGCTCGCTCCCACGGGCTAACTGACCAGTATTGGCTTCAGCCGCGAAATCGCGAGGAAATTCACTGCATCTGCTGTGAACATGCGATCAATTCGCGGCTAAAGCCGTTCCTACCCGGTCTGACCGACCATTTACAGCGATAGCGTATATTTTCGCCGTTGAAGCGGCTCCTACAGATGACGCGCGGTCTGCATACCGGCGCGATCGCTTTCCGGCGTGCCCAGGACCTGGCTGAAGAACTGCCCGGCCTCGGTGCTCAGGGTGCGATGGATGTCCACCCGGTCGACACCTTCCGGGTCGGTGCACAGTACCGGCATCCTGGCGCGCTGTTCATCGCTGCACGGCGCCATGAACACGAAATGCCCGGCCCCGGCCAGGCGCTTGTAATCGGGCGCCTGCGGCAGTTTGCGGGCCAGGGCCTCGGCGTTCATCTCCGGCGCCAGCAGGTGGTCGCTGTCGCCGGCGTACATCAGTACCGGAACGTGCACGCTACTGAGGGTCTGACGACCGAAGCTCAGGCTCAGGGGTGCCATCAGCAGCAGCGCCGCCACACGCGGATCGGCCTCGGCATGCAGGTCTTCGCGGTCGGCGAGCAGCCAGCCGCGGGTCTTGCAGGCGTCCTGGTCATCAGGACGCTCCTCGCAGTAACGACGCAGGCGTTGCAGGTCCGGTTGCGCACCGGCGAGGATCAAGGCCGTCTCCCCGCCAGCCGAATAGCCGATGACCCCGACCTGGCTGGCACTGAGGTAAGGCGACAGCAGCGCATCGTCCAGCGCGGCGGTGATCGCCGCCGAGATCTGCAGCGGGCGCCCGTACAGATTGCTCAGGCTGCCCAGCCGGCTATGGTCGCGATCGTTGTCGCCAGGGTGCACCACCGCTACCACCACGAACCCCTGATGCGCCAGTGCCGTCGCCAGATCATGCATGGCCAGCGGCGTACCGGTATTGCCATGCGACAGCATCAGCAACGGGAAACGCCCCATGGCCACCGGCAGGTCGCGCCCCGCCTCGACCTGATAACCGCGCAGGTCACTGACCTCGCTTTCGGCCGTCGAGGGGTAGAAGGCGATGGCGTGCATCGTCTGCTCGTCCAGCGGATCGGGAAAATGCAGCACATGGAAGCCGACGCTCCAGTCGTCATCGGCACTGGCCTGCACCGAAACGATGCCGTCGAGCAGACATAACAGCATTACTGCACACAGACGCAGCATGGTGGTATCCCCTCTAGGTTGCGCTTTCCAGCCGTCAGCACGGATAGACGGCGTGTCACGGTGTTGAGACACCAGACCTCATCAATTAGTGCACAACCCGGGCCACTCTGCGTCGACTTGGCGATTCTCTTCAGCGGCGGTTCAGCGGTCGAAACGTTCCGCCAGCTGACGCAGGGCCGCGATCTGCCCGTCGATGGCCTGGCTGATGCGCTGGCCCTCCACGGCCTTTGCCGCACTCAGGCTCGACAGCTCGGCCACCGCCATCACCTGGCGATTCAGGTCCTGGGCAACCTGGCCCTGCTGTTCCATGGCGCTGGCGATCTGTGCGCTGGTGTCGAAAATCTGCTCCAGGGCCCTGTTCACCCCTTCGAAGCTGTCATTCACCGAGCCCACCGCGATACGGCCCTGCTCGGCGAACACCTGTCCTTCACGGGTCAGCATCACCGCGCGCTCGGTATGCTGGCGGAAGTCCTGCAGCAGCGGCTGAATGTCCAGCGTGGCCTGTTGCGTGCGGCTGGCCAGCAGGCGTACTTCATCGGCCACCACGCTGAAGCCGCGCCCCGCTTCGCCAGCCCGCGCCGCCTCGATGGCCGCATTGAGCGCCAGCAGGTTGGTCTGCGCGGCGATCGAGCTGATGATGTCGGTCATGCTGCCGATCGCCTCGGTGGACGCGGCCATCTGCTCGGCGGCGCGGCTGATGTCTGCCACTGCGGTGGCCAACCGCTGCATCGCTGCCAGGCTGCGCCCGGACAATTGCTGGCCCTGGCCGGACAACTGCAGGGCCTGCCGGGTGGCATCGGTGCTGTCATGCAGGTTGCGCGACACGTCCTGGATGGTCGCGGCCATCTCGGTGAGCGCCACCACGGACTGCTCCGACTCGGCGCGCTGGTGCGCCAGCCGCTGTGCTTCGGCCGCGATCAACGCCACCAGTTCGGTCATGTGCTGCTCGATTCGCGTACTGCCCAGGCCAATGCGCGCCAGCGCGGTCTGCAGGCGGGCCTCGGCGCTGAGCAAGGCCATGTCCAGGCTGGCATTGGCACCGGGGCCGCCATAGATCTGCGCCAGGGCATGGTCGGCATGCACCTTGGGGTGACGCTCCAGCAACTGGGCAAGCTGCCGGTTTCGGTACCAAGCGTGGCCGGCCCAGCCTGCCAGCGCGGCGGCCAGGGCCAGCGACGCTTGCGGCCAGATGAATCCCAGCGCCAGCAACGCCGCCGCGCCGCTCAGCAGCGACGCGCCTCGGGCCAGCCAGGCGCCCTGCGGCCCGTGCAGGCGCCAACGGGCATACAGGCGCTGCGCGCGGCGGATCTGCTCGCTGCTGGCCGGAAGGTAAACGGCACCATAACCCTCCACGCCCGCAGCGCCATAGACCGGCTTGATGTACAGGTTCAGCCACACGGCCACGCCCTCCCGGCTGCGGTTGCATACCAGCCCCAGCCAGGGCCGCTGCTGCCCGAGGCGGCGCCACAGGCGGCTGAACAGCGCCGTCGGCATATCGGTATGCCGCAAGCGGCTGAACGGCTGCCCGGTCAATTCTTCGACCGAGTAGCCGTGCAGGCGAGCGAAGGCTTCACTGCACTGAAGGATGCAACCGGCGAGGTCGCTGCGGCAGACCAAGGCTGCCTCGATCGTGGAACCCTGCATAACCTGCACCCGCAAGAAAGAAGGCCTGCCCGCAGGCAGGCAGAAGATCAGAAGTGATGGACGTAGCGCACCTGAAGCCGGCTGCCCTCTGGACGGTTCTCGACGTCCTGTTCGAAATAGGCATTGGCGAACAGGTGGTCATGGGGCGAGAAGCTGTACATCACCCCTGGCCCGATGGCCCAGACCTTTTCCCGGCGCCCCGCGACGTCGTGACCGTCGAAGCGCGTGTCGCTGATCTGCTTGAGCCAGTAGCCGTTGATGCCCAGACGTAGGTGTTCGGTGACCGCGTATTCGGTCGTGAAGTTGGCATGCAGCGCCTGGCCAGCCTGTACGTCGTCGATATCGCCCAGAGAGCGCACCGGTTCGTCGTTCTTGCCGTTGTACAGATAGTGCGCGCGCACCGAGGCGGTCCATTTCGGCGTGAACCAGTAGGTGGCGGCCCAGTACGGGTTGAACGACCAGGCATTGTTGCCCGGGTTGATGTCGCGATCGCGGTCATACTCGCCGGTGGGCAGGTTGACCTGCAGTTCGATGCGCTGCACGAAGCGTGGCCCGTCAGGGCCCATCACCGGGTCGAACTGGATGAACGGGCCGATCAGCAGGTCCCCCACCCCGCCCTGCCCCTTGAGCGCCAGGTTGTCCAGGCCATCATCGACCTTCATGCGCGTCAGCACCGGCAGCACCATGTTCAATCCCAGGCTGCCATTGCCCAGACGCAGGTCCGACAGGTAGCTGAGCTGGGTCAGCCACAGCTGGTAGTCGATTTCATGCTTGGGCAGACCCAGGTCCTTGCCGTCCTGATCGCGCAGATGGTTGGCCGAGTAGTTCTGGAAATACTGCTGCAGGTACCAGCCACCGCCGGCTGGCAGGCCGCCGTCCATGAAACTGGTCAGGCCCAGGTTGAGCGCCGGCAGGTCATAGGCTCCGGCCAGCGGTGCGCCGGCCAGGCCGGCGGTGAAGAGACAAGTGGAAAGCCGCTTTTTCATGTTTCGCGTCCCCGTTGCTGCAAGAAAGTGACGGCAGGCTTACTGGGCCAGGGCCGGATGCTGGGCGGCGATCCGGTAGCGGCCAGCGTGGAAGACCAGCGGTTCTGCGCCGCTGTATCGGTATTGCTCGATCTCGCCAATGAAGATCAGGTGGTCGCCGCCCTCGTACTGGGTGACGTTGCGGCACACCAGGGCGGCAACCACGTCATCGAGCACCGGCATGTCGGCCTTGCCCAGGGCATAAGGCACACCCGCGAACTTGTCCGGGGCCGGGCGGGCGAACTGCCCGGAAATCTCATGCTGATGCGCACCCAGGATGTTGATCGCGAAATGGCTGGCACCGAGGAAATCGTTGAGGCTCATGGCCGAGCGAGCCAGGCTCCAGAGCACCAGCGGCGGGTCCAGGGACACCGACGAGAAGGAGTTGGCGGTCATGCCCACGTTGCGGCCATCGGCCGTGCGGGTGGTGATCACGGTGACACCGGTGGCGAACTGGCCCAGCAGGTTGCGCAGTTCACGGGCGTCACGGTCCTGAACTTCGAACAGTTCGGCAGGGGTAGCGGAATTCATGGTGTGGGGTACTCCGTCAGGCATCAGGTTGGCGTGGGGTCAGGCGGCCTGTTGGCTCATCTTCTGGATGAAGTGCTGGCACTGGCCGGCGTCGAACCACCAGGGCGCGAACTGGCGCGGGTCATCGAAACCGTTGCTGATCGCGCTGGCCAGCGGCTGCGAGGCGCTGGCGGCACCCAGCAGTTGCAGCAGATGGGTCGCAGGCGGCTGCAGCAGCGTGTTGGTCCATTCCACGACATGACGGGCGTAGCTCCAGTACTGCTCGAAGGTCTGCTCCATCCACTGCGCCGTGAAAGGCCTTGCACCTTGGGCGAGAATGGCGTCGAGGTAGACCTTGCTGCATTTGGCCGCATTGTTGGCGCCCTGCCCGGTGATCGGGTCGTTGACCACCAGGGCATCGGCCATACCGAACACCGGGCGGCCCGAAGGCAGGGTCAGCACCGGCTTGCGAACCGTCGGGGTGAAGCGCCCGGAGAGGAATCCGTTGTCGTCGGTCAGGCTCAGGTCGCTGCAGCGCTCGGCTTCCCAAGGCAGGTAGCGGCGCACCAGTTCCTGGCTCTTGGCCAGATGCTGCTCGGGGCTGGTGATACCCTGCCAGCAGTCCAGCGGCCCACCCGGAATGCCTTCGAAGACCATGATTTCGCAGGGGCCATTGAGGGTCAGCGCCGGAAACACGAAATACTCGCCAACGCCTGGTATCAGGTTGAAGGCCACCCGCGAATACGGCGACATGGGTCGCATGCCCTGCACGTAGGTCAATGACAGCGCGCGCTGCGGCGCGCTGTAGACACTGCGCTGCGCATCGCGGGCGAACTGGTTGACCACCTCGCCCTTGCCGGCGGCCAGCAGCACCAGCTCATGGCTGGCCGACAAGCCCTCCAGCTCGGCGATGCCGACGTCTTCGATGCGCAGCTCGCCGCCGCGCCGGGTGAACTCTTCCATCCACACCGGCATCTTCAGGCGCTGGTCCACCGACTGCGCGTAGCGCTCCAGCCGTGCGCTCCAGCTGAACAGCGACTGGCCCGGCACCTCGGGATTGACGACATTGAGGCCGATCCCTTCCACAGCCGGACACTGTTCTTCCCAGAAATTCAGCCCCTGGTCACGCTCGGTCTGCAGGGCGCTGTGGAACATGCACTGGCTGGACATCACCTTGCCGGCGCGAATCTGCTCACCGGTGCGGTTGGTCACCAGGGTGACTTCGTAACCTTTGTCCAGCAGTCCCAAGCCCAATTGCAGACCGGCCTGGCCGGCTCCCACGATAGCGATACGACGCATTTTTATTCTCCATTGGATCGAAGGATCGGCGCAGCGGTGGCGCCGAGAGGTTGAGGCGGCAGGTGCTTCAATCGGCCAGGCGGGGAATCGCCGGTCGGTTCTGCTCCGGCCCCATCACCGAATAGCCACCGTCGACGGCATAGTCGGCGCCGGTGACGAAGCTGGCCGCCGGCGAACACAGGAAGGTCACCACGTTGGCCACTTCCTGCGGCTCGCCCAGGCGCCCCAGCAGGTGGTAATCGGCGGCTACCCGGTCAGCGCGGCCACGGTCGCCACCGCTGGCCTCGGCGATCACCCGCGACCAGGTCCAGCCCGGCGACACCGAGTTGACCCGAATGCCGTCCGGGGCCAGGTCCATGGCCATGCTGCGAGTCAGTTGGGCGATGGCCGCCTTGGACACCGGATAGATCCAGCGCCCGGTCTGCGCGCAGCCAGCGGAAATCGAGGTGAAATTGACGATGGCTCCGCGGCGCTGCCTGAGGTCGTCGTGCAGCGCCTGGGCCAGCGCCACGGCCGACACCAGATTGATGTCCAGGGCGCGCAACCAGTCTACCCGCGACGAGGCGAAGCCATCGTCCAGGTAGGTACAGGCCAGGTTGATCAGCAGATCGACTGGCCCGAATTGCCCGCGGATGCGCTGCAACACGGCGGCCAGTTGCTCGTCACGGGTGATGTCCAGCGCTTCGAAGCTGGCCTGGGAGCCAAGCAGCCTGGCGGCCTCTTCGCCGGCCTTGGCGTCGATGTCCAGCAGCACTACACGGGCGCCGGCGGCGATCAGGCCACTGGCTACGGCCATGCCGATCAGCGTGGCGCCGCCGCTGACCAGCGCGAGCTTGCCGTGCAGGGCCTTGTCATTGATGAACGCGCTCATGCTCAGGCCCCCGCACTGTCGGCCCAGTTGGGCATCAGGGTGTTGGACGGCAGGCTTTCGTCGCGCAGCTTGTCGGCCGTCTCGCGGCCGGCCACCGGCAACCCGGTCGGATCGAGCAAGCCAATCTGCACCAGCACACTGGCCTGGTCCCAGTAGATGTGTTCATGGCACAGCTTCGGCCCGCGGAAACGCACCACCCCCAGCATGGGGATCTCGACCTTGCGCCCCGTGGGCGGCACGCCGGGCAGCAGCCAGTCGATGACGCTGTCGTGGGTGAAGGTCATGATGAATTCATCGACGATCTGGGTTTGCCCCACGGTGCGCGAGATCGGCGTCAAAGCCATGTCGGCCGGGTTGCCGTGCACGAAGTGGTACTGGTAGAAGCGGCTGAGTTGAGCATGGCCGACGCCGCCGGTCATGGTCGGAATGTGATTGACGTAGGGTTCGGCGACCATGGTCGCCATGGTGGCGGGTACGTCGCGGGTGTCGAACTCATGGCGAATGTGCTCTTCCCACAGCGCAGACAGGTCATAGTCGGGGCCGATGCTCAGGCGCAGCGCCGCGACACTGCGTTCATGGGCGATCTGCGCAGCGGCTTTGTCGTAGTGATGGCCGGCAGGCCGCGCAAAGGCATGGTCCACGCCGGGATAGGCATGCGTGGTCAGGCCCGGCACCTGCTGCGCGGCGCGTTCGATAGCGGCCTGGGCCTCGGGTGGGCAGAACTGGTCGTTACCGGCCAGATGCAGGACCAGGCGCCGACCCTGCAGCCCTTCCAGTTCCTGCAGGGCATTCTCGATGCCTACGCCGTAGTAGCCCACCGCGCACGCCACTTCAGGCAGACGGCAGGCGGCCAGGTAGGCCAGCTTGCCACCCAGGCAGTAACCCACCACGCCCTTGCCTCCCGGCGCGCATTCGGCCAGGCCGGTCAGGGTCGCCAGGCTGCTGGCGATGTCGGCCACGCCCAGGTTCTCGTCATAGGCCTGGTACAGCGTGAAGGCCTTGGCGAAATCGGCCTCGGTATAGCCCAGCTCGATACCCGGTGCCTGGCGCCAATACAGGTCTGGCACCAGCACCGTATAGCCTTCTTCAGCGAGGTGGTCGGCCACCTCGCGCATCGCCGGGTTGACCCCGAAGATCTCCTGGCAAAGCACCACGCCAGGCCCCTGCCCGCCGACGGCGGTGGCCAGGTAGGCCTGGAACTGTTCGCCCGAGGCGGCGGTGACCGGGATATAGCGACCTTTCATGAGCATGTCTCCATCCTGCTGGGAAGTTGGAAACATTCTTGCGGCGCCTGGCGCCCGCTCACTATCCGCTCAGTGCAGGGTTGTCCGATCCGTGCATGAATCTGGCTATCGCGCTTTTTTCGAAAATTGGCGCAGCGATTGCTAGCTCTACAGGAAAGCCCCCTTGGAGGGGTCATAAGAAACAGCAGAGGCGCCCCACTATCCGCAGACTGCGAACGCTATCCGGATAGTGCGAAAGTCGGGTAACAGGACGGCGCACTCTGCTCGCAAACCGTGCGTGCGCGAGGTAGAACATGAACGTCGAAAACCGCCTGCCGGCCGGCAGCGACTGCTTTGCCCAGACCCGGCTGTTCACCCCCGAAAACCGCCTGTTCCTGCTCAACGATGCGGAAAGCATCCGGCACAAGGTCAGCGGCGTCTTCAAGGCCCACGAACTGCGCTCGGCGCGCGGCTCGCAGGCCATCAGTGCCTCGATGCACCACCTGCGGCGTGGCAGCCTGTCGCTGTCGCGCCTGGAGTACGGTGCAGCGGTGCTGATCGATCCCGGACGGCTGGAAGACTTCTTTCTGCTGCAGATGCCGATTCGCGGCAGCGCCGAGATCGACTGCGACGGCCAGACGTTCACTTCTTCGTCAGCCTGTGCCTCGCTGATCTCCCCGGACGCCCCGGTGCAGATGCGTTGGGCCGCCGATGCCCCACAACTGACCCTGCGCCTGGAGCGCGCCGACCTGGAGCAGCATTGCCGCCAGCATCTGGGGCATGCTCTGGACAACCCATTGCGTTTCGCCGCCGCCGTGCAACTGGACAACCCCGGCGGCCATTACATCCTGCAGCTGCTGACCACGCTGGTCGACGCGCTGAGCTGCGAAATGCACCCGATCCAGCAGCCGCTGGTGCTCAAGCAGTTCGAGTCGACGCTGTTCAACGCCCTGATCTACGGCCAGCCAAACAACCTGCGCCATCTGGATGCCGCCGCAGACCGGCGCAAGGTCTCGCCGTGGTTCGTCAAGCGCACCGAAGAGTACATCCAGGCCCACGCCAACGAACCGCTCAGCGTCGAACAGCTGGCCGAGTACGCCGAGGTGAGCGTACGCACCCTGTTCGCCGGCTTTCGCGAGTTCACCGGCACCAGCCCGATGGCCTACCTGCGCGATGTGCGCCTGGCGCATGTGCATGAGGAACTGTGCGCCAACCCTGGCGCGTCAGTGACCGACGTGGCGCTGAAATGGGGCTTTGCCCACCTGGGACGATTTTCCCAGGAATACCGCAAGCGCTATGGCGAACTGCCCTCGCGGACCCTGCGTTTTCGCGCCGCCGCCTTGGCGTCTGCCCAGGCGGCACGCTGAGCCTGAGCGTGTCAGGCGCCTGCCAGCTCGTGCAGCTCAAGCCGCTGAATGTCCGCAGCGGCTGCCTGCAACGCCTGAGCGCGAGGTTGCTCACCATAAGCCAGGCCGTGGGCGCGGATGAACTGCACGTCGGTGATGCCCAGAAAGCCGAACAGCACCTTGAGCAGTTCCTCGTGCCCTACCCCTGTCGGCTGGCCGACATGCAGGCCACCGGCGGTAGACACGACAAAGACTTTCTTGCCGCCACACAAGCCTTGCGGGCCGGTCTCCGTGTAACGGAAGGTGGTCCCGGCGACGGCGATGCGGTCGTACCAGGCCTTGAGCTGACTGGGGATGGTGAAGTTGTACATCGGCGCGCCGATGACCAGCAAATCGGCGCGCAGGAATTCATCTAGAATGGCGCTGTTGCCGAGCACTTCCTGCTGCTGCGCCGCACTGCGCTGCGCCTCGGGCGTGCCTGCGGCGGCCAGGCTGGCGGCCGAGAAGTGCCCCGGCTCGACGGCGGCCAGGTCACGATAGGTCACCTGGCTGGCGGGCGTGGCGGCGCGCAGCGCATTGACGACCTGCTGGCTGAGCTCGCGCGAGACCGAGTGCTCGCCAAGGATGCTGGAATCGATATGCAGAATGTTCATGACGTCTCCTGAATGAAGGTCGCCCAGGGCGACAGATGGCGTCATCCTACAGACCGTCACAATCAATGATTAGCTACGCAAAATGCGACGCACCGTTCCATTGGCAGAACAGTTTTCCTGGATCGACTCGAACTGCTCGGCGAACGCATCGAGCAGGCCGCGCACGGCCGGCAGCAGGCCCCGGCGCGACGCGAACACCGCGTGAACGATGCCGCAGGCCGGCGGGTGTTCGGGAAACAGCTCGACCAGACGGCCTTGCAGCAGATCCTGCTGGATCATCGCATCGGGCAGTTGCGCCACGCCCACTCCCGTCAGCGCGGCCTGGTGCAGCACATGCAGGTCGGAGCTGACCAGTCGCGGATCGTGACGCACCTCGCGATAGTGGTCGGCCGCCTCTCGCAGGCGCCAATGGTGCTCGTTGTTGGCTGCCGGCTGGGCCACACTGGGCAGCGCGGCCAAGCCGCTGATGCCGGCCCCTGCTTCAAGCCGCGCGGCCAGTTGCGGGTGAGCCACCAGGGTCTGCGCGCTGCGCCCCAGCACCTTGACCACCAGGCCGTCGTCTTCCAGCGGCGGAAACCGCACGCGCAAGGCAATATCGATGGGCTCGACCAACGGATCGACGCGACGATTGCTGCTCTCCACATGAACCTGCACCTTGGGATAGGTGGCCATGTAGCGGGCAATCGCCTGGTTGATACCAATGCTGGCCAACAGCGGTGGACAACTGATCGACACCTTGCCCTGAGGCTCGGCACGCGAGCGCAACATCGACTCTTCGGCCGCCTCGGCCTCCACCAGCATGGCCATGCAGTGTCCGTAGTAGGTGCGTCCGCTTTCGGTGACCGAGAACTTGCGCGTGGAACGCTGGATCAAGCGCACCCCCAGGCGCTCTTCAAGGCCACTGACGCGGCGACTGAGCCTCGATTTGGGGATGCCCAGCTTGCGGGCGGCCGGGGTGAAGCCCTGGCAATCCACCACCTGGACGAAGTAATAGAGGTCGTTGAGATCGAACACCGGGCCACCTATGGATCGAGCGAGGTGGCCAGTATGCCAGCGGGCCCGCCTTCAAAGGCAGGCCCGCTACGGTCAGCGGGCGGTAAGGAAGTCCAGTACCGGCTGGGTAAAAGCGGCGCCGGCCTCGACGTTGGACAGGTGCGCGGCATGCAGGTCGACCTGACGGGCATTGGCGATGCGCTCGACCATGAAACGCCCGTGCTCGGGGGTGGTCACCGCGTCTTCGGTGCCGCACACCACCAGCACCGGCAGCTGGATCGAGGCGATCTGCTCGCGAAAATCGGCATCGCGGACCGCTGCACAGTTGGCCGCGTAGCCCTGTGGAGACGTCTGCGCAAGCATGCCGACGATGGGCTCTACCTGAGCGGGCGCGCGTTCGGCAAAGGCCGGAGTGAACCAACGGGCGATGGATGCATCGCGCAGGGCGAGCATGGCGGCCTGGCCATCGCGCAGCACGGTTTCGATGCGCGGGTTCCACACCTCGGGGCTACCGATCTTCGCCGCGGTGTTGCACAGCACCACGCGCTCCAGACGCTGCGGCGCATGGATCGCCAACCACTGACCGATCAGGCCACCCATCGACAGACCGCAGAACGACGCCTTGGCAATGTCCAGGGCATCCAGCAGCGCCAGCACGTCGCGGGCATTCTGCTCGATGCTGTAGGGCCCTTCGCTGACCAGCGAGCGGCCATGGCCACGGGTGTCGTAGCGCAGTACCCGGAAATGCTCGGTAAAGGCCGGTATCTGGGCGTCCCACATGTGCAGGTCGGTACCCAGGGAGTTGGACAGCACCAGCACCGGCTTGTCGGCCGGGCCTTCGAGCAGGTAGTTCAGTTCGCCATCGGCGAGAGGCACGCTGGACATTCGCGGCTCCTGTGTCGGGGAAAGCCTGCACACTAAGGTCTGGCAAAGCGTGAGACAATCCGCGGCTCGATTAACCGTGCGACTATCGAACACCTTTGCCCCGGAGATTCGCCCTATGCGACGCGAAACCATCGCTGCCTTTTGCCTGCAACTGCCCGGTGCACGCGAGGATTACAAATGGGGTGGCGTGCGGGTGTTCTCGGTGGCGGGCAACAAGATGTTCGCGACCATGGACCTGGCCGGAGACGGCGTGTCGTTCAAGGTGGGCGCCGAGCTGTTTCTCGGCTATGTCGACCGTCCCGGCATACGCCCGGCACCTTACCTGGCCCGGGCGCACTGGATCAGCCTGACCCACCTGGACGCCATGGGCGACCAGGAACTGCGCGACCTGCTGACCCGCTCGCACCAGCTGGTGGTGAGCAAACTGCCCAAACGCCAGCAGGTCGGCCTGCTGGTTTGAACGCATGGGATTCTACTGGCTCGGTAGAAGCGGCTCTCGCCGCGCAAGGACCAGGAAACTCGCTGCAGCTGTTGTGAGCATGAAGGGGCCTGGTGGCTGAAGGCGCTTCTGCCGGCGCCACGGGCTGGTCTCTACAGCAGCAGGCCTGAGAAGCGTCTGTCCAGCAGCAACCAATCGACCCAGACCGCCTGATGCACGATGACGATCAGCCAGAACAGTGCCTGGTAACTGAGTTTGCGAGTCTTGTGACGATACAGCTGCTGGGCCAGCAAGGCGCCAGGCCAGCCACCCAGCGCCTCCACCAGGTGCAGCCGCCTCTCCGGGGTACGCTGGCCACCTTGCCCGGCCTGGCGCTTGTCATGCCGGTAGAGCCACAGGGCCAGCAGGCTCATGCACAGGTAGGCCAGGGCCACCGGCCACAGGCCCTGCACGCGCCACAGGCTGGCCGCCCCCAGCACCGGCAGGGCGCACAGGGCCAGCCACACCAGCAGCTTGAGGCGCGGCGCACGCATGGGCGGCCGCGAGGCAGCGACGCTGCGGGTGCGCGCCCTCAAGCCTGAGCCGTCGACCAGTCGACCCAGCCGAACAGCCAGGTGGCAAGGATCAACAGGCCGAAGGCGATGCGATACCAGGCGAACAGCGCATAGCTGTGGGTGGCGATGAACTTCAACAGGCCTCGCACCGCAATCATGGCGAACACGAACGACACCACAAAGCCGACGGCGAACACGGCGAAGTCATCGGGCTGGAACAGGTGGCGGTACTTGTAGCCGGAGTACACCGCTGCACCGACCATGGTCGGCATGGCCAGGAAGAACGAGAACTCGGTGGCGGCCTTGCGTGACAGGCCGAACAACAGGCCGCCGATGATGGTCGAGCCGGAGCGCGAGGTGCCGGGAATCATCGCCAGGCACTGGGCGCAGCCCACCTTCAAGGCGTCGCTCCAGCGCATCTCATCGACATGCTCGACACGGATCACATGCTCGCGGCGTTCGGCCCAGAGCATGATGATGCCACCGACCACCAGGGCGACGGCGACGGTGATGGGATTGAACAGGTAATGGTGGATCAGATCGGAAAACAGCACACCCAGCACCACCGCCGGCAGGAAGGCCAGCAGCAGGTTGACGGTGAAGCGTTGTGCACGCCGCTGGCTGGGCAGGCCCAGCACCACCTCGAAGATCTTTGCGCGAAACTCCCACACCACCGCAAGAATGGCACCCAGCTGGATGATGATATTGAACGCCAGGGCTCGCTCACCACCGAAGCCGATCAGGTCGGCGACGATGATCTGGTGCCCGGTGCTCGAGACCGGTATGAATTCGGTCAAACCTTCCACGATGCCCAGAATCATCGCCTGGACAGCGGCCCATACATCCATCTTTCCCCCATGAGGCGCGACCTTGCAGCGCGCCAGTCAGTCTTGTGATTGGTAAACATTGCGCTGGAGCCGTACAACCTTGCCCTTCTCCTCGCGAAGCGCGCAAATCCTAGCAGACGCCGCCGCAGCGCGCCTGTCGGCTGGCTGTCTGAGTTTCCTTGGCAGCAAGGCCAATCCGCACTCCCCCCAGGCGCGCCAAGCGCTTACAATCGCCGGCCACCCAGACCCATCCCTGCCAAGGAGCCTCCATGTCCCCCATCGAACTGTTCGCTGCCGCCCTGGGTGTGCTCGCGGTGTGGCTGACTGTCCGCCAGAACCCACTGTGCTGGCCGATCGGTCTGGTCATGGTGCTGATCTACAGCTGGATCTTCTTCGACGTGAAGCTCTACTCCGACATGCTTCTGCAACTGGTCTACGCCGTGCTGCAGGTATACGGCTGGCTGCAATGGACCCGCCACGGGCACGGCCTGCCAGTGCGCGCGGTCACCGCGCTGAACGCCGGCGCGGTGTTCACTGGCCTGGCTGCCGGCGCGGTGCTCAGTGTGGCGCTGGGCGCCGGCATGGCGCACTTCACCGATGCCGCACAACCCTGGCTGGACGCCGCGCTGACCGGTTTCAGCCTGGTCGCGCAGTTCTGGATGGCGCAGAAACGTCTGCAATGCTGGCCCCTGTGGATCATTCTCGATGTGATTTTCGTCGGCCTGTTCGTCTACAAGGCCCTGTACCTGACTGCAGCGCTGTATGCGCTGTTCACTCTGCTGGCCATCCAGGGCTGGCGGGAGTGGCGCGCCACCCTGGCACCTGCGCAATGAAGGTGCTGGTGCTCGCCGGGCCGGAATCCAGCGGCAAGAGCTGGCTGGCCGAAGAGATACAGCGCTGCTTCGGCGGCATCCAGGTCGGTGAATACGTACGCCATTTCATCGACCGTGAAGGCCGCGACACGCGGTTTTCCGACATCACCCCCATTGCCGAAGGGCAACTGGCCTGGGAAGACAGCGCCCGCAGCGGTAATCCGGAACTGCTGATCCTCGACACCCATCTGCTGAGCAATATCCTCTGGAGCCGTACCCTGTTCCACGATTGCCCGGCGTGGATCGAACCCGCGCTGCTCAGCCGACGCTACGACCTGCACCTGTTGCTCAGCCCGCAAGGCGTGCCGTGGTGCGACGACGGTCAGCGCTGCCAGCCCGAAATGGCCGACCGCCAAGCGTTTTTCGAGGCGAGCCGCCAGTGGCTGCTGCTGCATCGCCAGGCGTTCCAGGTCATCGAGGGTGACTGGGCGCAGCGGCGCGACACCGCGCTGCGCTGCGTGAAGGCGCTGCTTGACGCTGGTCAGGCCGCACCTCAGCGGATCTGATGCTTGTGCAGCAGGCGGTAGAAGGTCGGCCGGGAAATCCCCAGGACCTTGGCCGCCACACTGAGGTTGTCGCTGTGCCGGGTCAGCACGTCGCATAGCGCTTGCCGCTCGGCCCGCGACTTGTATTCGTCCAGCGTCCCCATGCTGCTGGCCATCTCCTCTTCGCCCAGCAAGCCCAGGTCAGCGGCTTCGATCTGCCGCCCCTCGGCCAGCACCAGCCCGCGCCTGACCCGATTGGCCAGTTCACGGACGTTGCCGGGCCAGTCATGCTTGCCCATGGCGATCAACGCATCCTGGCTGAAGTTACGTGCCCGCCGCCCGGTTTCCTGGCTGTAGAAGTGCGCGAAGTGGTTGGCCAGCATCGCCAGGTCTCCGTGCCGTTCCCTTAGCGGCGCGGTACCGACTTGCAGGACGTTGAGCCGGTAATACAGGTCTTCGCGAAAGCGCTTCTTGCGAATTGCCGCCTCCAGGTCGACATGGGTGGCGGCGATGACCCGCACATCCACGGCGACCGGTTCGCTGCCGCCGATCCGCTCGATCTGTCGGTCCTGCAGGACACGCAGTAATTGGCCCTGGGCCTCCAGCGGCAGATCACCGATTTCGTCTAGAAACAGCGTGCCGCCGTCAGCCGCCTCGATCTTGCCGATCTTGCGCTCCTGGGCACCGTTGAAGGCGCCCTTTTCGTGGCCGAACAACTCGGCATGTACCAGGTGCTCGGCCATGGCCCCGCAATGCACGGCAATGAATGGCTGGTTACGGCGCTGCGACTGGCTGTGCAGGGTCCGCGCCACCAGCTCCTTGCCGGTGCCGCGCTCGCCACGAATGAGCACCGGCGATTCGGTAGGCGCCAGTTTGCTGAGCAACCGGCGCAGCTCTCTGATCGGCCGGCTTTCGCCGAGCATTTCGTGCTCGCCGACGGAGGACTGAACACTGCCCTGGGCCCGCAGGCGCGCCATGCCATAAGCGCGTCCGAGCGTCACCTGCATGCGCGCCACGTCGAACGGCAGGGTATGAAAGTCGAAAAACCATTCACAGACGAAATCGCCGATCTTTTCCCGGCGCAGGTCCTCGGGGGTCAGCACGGCAATCCATTGGGTCTTGCTTCGGGTGATGAGCTCGCGCACGACTTCGGGGTGCTCGAAGTGATAAGGCAACAGGCGGATCAGGCCGATGTCGCAGGCCTGATCGAGCGCCGACTCCAGCGAGCGGCTGTCGACGGCCCAGCCTGCGGCCTCCAGCACCGGAATCAATTGCTGGCAATCATCACAGGGGTCCACGATCAACAGACGTCGCGATGGGGCCGGTTCGGTCATGAGAGGTTCCTTGGCGCACGGCGTCGATGAAATTGACGAAAAGGCTTTATAAACAGTGTGTTGAGTCCACTGGATGTTACGTTAGCAAAAAATTGACACAGCCTTGTATCGTTTGCATCTAAGGCTCATAACCGAAGCTTATTTACCGGCCAGGCTCGACGAACGGTGGGGTCGATATTGAACAAGAGGTCAATAAAGGAGTCACACGACACGAATTAAAAAGATCGTGGATTTACGACATCGGCGATAAATGTAAAAAGCCTGAAAATAATTCGTTCAATGTGTGACTTGCGTCGCGGCGCGAGCTTCAACACCAATAAGCAGCCGGACGGTGAGCCCGCCGACGAGTCTGCACTGGACTGATTGGGCTATTTTGAGGAATTGACCATGAATGCCCCACTGCGCTTCAACGATGCACTGCTGATTGCTGACCAGGCCTTCCATCCCTTCAAGTGCGTGGCGTGGGCCCCACAGGATGGCAACGGCGAAGTGAGCCTCAGCGTGTTCGACCGCTTCAGCGCACGTATCGGCCGCCGGCAACTTCCACGCGGAACTTACTCCGACCCTGTGCGTTTGGCTCGTGCCTTGCGCGAAGCGCGCGAGGAACTAAGCCGCGAGGGTTACACACTTCAGCCTTGGACCATGCCCGCCTGAGGCCCAACTAAGAGACTCTTTCTCTACTGATGCAAAGTGGCATTTCGTTATTAACGTGATGTCACTTTCGTGGGCTTGAAAGTGCCCATTAGCAACTTTCTGAAACAATATCTTTGCAGGTTTTCATTCCCCTGCCTTACCCTGCGCTCTTTGCCATAAGCCGCTCCATTGTCGGGGCGGTCTTTGGTCGCCAAGGGAGCCAGACCCCGTGCTGCACACGCTTGCCATCGAAAACTACCGCTCACTGCACAGCCTGGAGCTGGCCCTGGGACGCCTGACAGTGGTCACCGGCGCCAATGGCAGCGGCAAGTCGAACCTGTACCGGGCCCTGCGCCTGTTAGCGGATACCGCGCACGACGGCGTGGTGCAAAGCATCGCTCAGGAAGGTGGACTGGATTCGTGTTTCTGGGCCGGCCCGGAGAAATTCTCCCGCGCCATCCTGCAGGGTGAAGCCCCGGTGCAGGGTCTGCAACGCAGCCGCCCGCAGCGCATGCGCCTGGGGTTCGCTGGCGAAGACTTCAGCTATGCACTGAGCCTCGGACTGCCAGAGTCAAATTCTGGCGAAGCCTTCGACCGCCCCTCGCTGTTCAGCCGCGACCCGCAGATCAAGCGCGAGATGATCTGGGCGGGACCGGTGTATCGGCCAGCCTCGGTGCTGGTAGAGCGCAAAGGCGCCGCCGTGCGCATGCGTGACGCCAGGCAATGGCGCACCCTGACCACCCAACTGCCAGACTTCTACAGCCTGTTCGATACCGGTGGAGCTATCGATTGCCCGGAAATCCAGACCCTGCGCAACAACCTGCGCAACTGGCGCTTCTATGATCACTTCCGAACCGACGCAGCCGCCCCGGCGCGCCAGCCACAGGTCGGCACCCGCACGCCAGTCTTGCACCACAGCGGCCGGGACCTGGCGGCCGCGCTGCAGACCATCCGTGAAATTGGCGACCCCGCCGCCCTGGACGCAGCGATCGACGATGCCTTTCCCGGCTCGCGCATGCAGATCAGCGTGCGCGACGGGCTTTTTCTCCTGGCCCTGCAGCAACCGGGCATGCTCCGGCCGCTGGCGGTCAGCGAACTGTCGGACGGCACCTTGCGTTATCTGCTGCTGGTCGCCGCCCTGCTCACCCCTCGCCCACCGACGCTGATGGTGCTCAACGAGCCGGAAAGCAGCCTGCACCCCGATCTGCTGCCGGCACTGGCACGGCTGATTATCCAGGCTGCCCGTCATGGCCAGGTGTGGGTGGTATCGCATTCCAGCCGTCTGGTGGCAGCCCTTGAACGCAGTCCCGAATGCGTCAGCCTGATTCTGGAAAAGCAACTGGGCCAGACCCGCGTGCAAGGCCAACAGGGTCTGTTGGACGGACCTGCCTGGCGCTGGCCGGACTAGGTCCAATACTGTTCGCTTAAGCGGCATGTGGCACGGTGGGAGCGGCTTTAGCCGCAAAAGCGCCAGGAAAATCACTGCATCTGCTGTGAGCAGGCGGTCGCTTCGCGGCTGAAGCCGCTCCTACCCGGCCTAATTGACCAGTATTGGCTTTAGCCGCGAAAGCGCCAGGAAACTCACTGCATCTTTTGTGAACATGCGATCGCTTTGCGGCTGACGCCGCTCTCTCGCTCTAACAATCAGTTTCGCCTGCAGGCTGAACGCCCACCGCTCTCAAGCTGGCAACGTTGGCAGTGCCTGCACATGGCAATAGTCGAGCGCCAGCCCCTCAGCCAGCGCTCTGGCGCGGCCCAGGCGGATCGGGCCGTTTTCCAGGTCGACCAGCACGCCAGCGCAGTTCAATGCAGGCAACGCCGGCAGGCGCGCCAGACGCCCGTCGGTGAGCAGCAGCAGGCGCTGCTGTTCCGAAGGGTGACGCCGTCGGCGCTGTTCCAGCCATTGCGCCGCCAGCTGTAACGCCGCCTCCAGCGGAGTGCCGCCACCGGCCCCCAATTGCGCCAGCCAACCTTGCAGGGCCCGTGATGCCTTGAGTCCCTGGTACTGCCAACGCGGTTCCTGGCCGCTGGCGGTGAGCAGCGCCAGTCGCGCGCGACGCCGATAGGCATCATCGAAGGCCTGCGCAAGCACGCCTTTGGCCAGGCTAAGCCCCTGGTTGCGTCGGGTCGAGGCTGAGGCGTCGACAATCACCAACCACACTTCCCTGGGGCGCTGACTGCGTGGCTGGCGCACCAGATCGATCGCCCGCCGCGGTCGCCCGCGCAATAAGGTGGGCACCCAGGCGACCGGCCCATCGCGGCCGGCCCGCGCCGCCCCCAAGCGGCCGCCGGCCAGCTTGCCAGACCTGGGGTTGGCATCCGCTGCCCTGGCCGAACGGGAGCGGATGCCTAGGGCTTTTTTGGCCAGGTCGGCACCTGCCGACGCGCAGCGCCTGGCACCGGCTGCGCCGGCAGCTCACCCCAGTTGCCCTGGCCTGAATCCTGCCCTGCGCCTTGATTACCTGCGTCTGGTGCGGGAGGTGGGGAATTTTCTGCGTTCTGATTAGGGGTGGTATTACGGCGACGATGACGCAAGGCGAACTCGGCCACCGCGTCGATATCTTCCTCGCTGATCGCCTCGGCGCCGCGCCAGGCAGCATGCGCGCGCGCCGCGCGCAGCCAGACCAGATCGGCGCGCAGGCCATCGACACCCGCTGCGAAGCAGCGCTGGTTGATTCGCTCCAGGCTGTGCTCGTCCAGCTCGATGCGCACCAGACGCTGGCGGGCCTGCTCGCAGCGCTGTTGCAGGGCTTGCTGCGCCTCGCGCCACTGCGCGCAGAAACCCGCAGGATCGGCGTCGAATTGCAGGCGGCGGCGAATGATCAGGCCACGCTCGGCGGGTTCGGGCTGCCCGTCCAGCGCGACATTCAGGCCAAAGCGGTCGAGCAACTGCGGCCGCAGTTCGCCCTCCTCCGGGTTCATGGTGCCAATCAGGATGAAGCGTGCCGGGTGCCGATGGGAAATGCCGTCGCGCTCGACCAGGTTGGTGCCGCTGGCGGCGACGTCCAGCAACAGGTCGACCAGATGGTCGGCCAGCAGATTGACCTCATCGACATACAGCACCCCGCCATCGGCCTTGGCCAGCACCCCTGGCGAGAACCGCGCCCTGCCCTCGCCCAGCGCCGCATCAAGGTCCAGCGTGCCCACCAGGCGTTCCTCACTGGCGCCGAGCGGCAGAGTCACGAACGGGCCGTCGGCGAGCAGGTCCGCCAGGCCACGGGCCAGGGTCGACTTGGCCATGCCCCGCGGCCCCTCGATCAGCACCCCGCCAATTCGGGGGTCGATGGCATTCAGGCACAGCGCCAGCTTCAGCGGCTCGGCGCCCACCACCGCGGCCAGCGGAAAATGCGGCTGTGCGTCGGCGGCAAAACTAGGGGTGGTATTAGGCACGTCTCAGTTCTCTTCTATGTCCAGCAGCAGGTTTTCCAGCGCCTCGCGGTAGTCGCCCGGTGCCTGCCACAACCCGCGCTGCTGGGCTTCGAGCAGGCGCTCGGTCATGTCACGCAAGGCATCGGGGTTGTGCTGGCGAATGAATTCACGGGTGGCGTCATCCAGCAGGTAGGCGTCGGCCAGCAAGGCGTACTGATGGTCGTCGATCAATTCGGTGGTGGCGTCGAAACCGAACAGGAAATCCACGGTCGCCGCCATCTCGAAGGCGCCTTTGTAACCGTGGCGTTTCACGCCCTCGATCCACTTGGGGTTGGCCGCCCGCGATCGCACCACGCGGTTGAGTTCTTCCTTCAGGGTGCGGATCTTCGGCAGGTCAGGCTGGCTGTGGTCGCCGTGGTAACTGGCCGTCTGGCGGCCTGCCAGGGTATCGGCCGCTGCCAGCATGCCACCCTGAAACTGGTAGTAGTCGTTGGAATCGAGCAGGTCATGTTCGCGGTTGTCCTGGTTCTGCAGCACCGCCTGCACCCTGGACAGCCGCTGCGCGAATTCCTGGCGTGCCGGCGTGCCTTCATCGCTGCCGCCATAGGCGTAGCCGCCCCAGTTGAGGTAGACCTCGGCAAGGTCCTCGCGGCTGTGCCACAGGCGCCCGTCGACCGCGCCTTGCACGCCGGCGCCATAGGCCCCCGGCTTGGCACCGAAGACCCTCCACCCGGCCTGGCGCCGCGCCTGTTCTTCGCTCACGCCGCTGGCTTGCAGTGCCTGGCGCTCTTCACGCACCCGGGCTGCCAGCGGGTTGAGGTCATCCGGCTCGTCCAGCCCGGCGACCGCCTGCACGGCGGCGTCGAACAACTTGATGAGGCTGGCGAAGGCATCGCGGAAGAAGCCCGAGACGCGCAGGGTCACATCCACGCGCGGACGGTCGAGCAGGCTCAACGGCAGAATCTCGAAGTCGTCGACGCGCTGGCTGCCGGTGGCCCATACGGGGCGCACCCCCATCAGCGCCATGGCCTGGGCGATGTCGTCGCCGCCGGTGCGCATGGTCGCGGTGCCCCACACCGACAGGCCCAACTGGCGCAGGTGATCGCCATGGTCCTGCAGGTGACGCTCCAGTAGCAGGCTGGCCGACTGGAAACCGATGCGCCAGGCCGTGGGGGTCGGCAGGTTGCGCACATCGACGCTGAAGAAGTTGCGCCCGGTGGGCAGCACGTCAAGCCGGCCACGGCTTGGCGCACCACTGGGACCGGCTGGCACGAAGCGACCGGCCAGGGCGTCGAGCAGGCCTTGCATTTCCGCCGGCCCGCAGGCGTCCAGGCATGGCGCGACCCGCTGGCGCAAGTGTTCGAGAATCGCCTGCAGATCGTCATGAACCGGCAGCGCGTGCAGCGACTCACCCGCCAGCACCCGCTCGATCAGCTGTGCGGCATACAGCTCCAGACGCTCGCGGCTGTCGCCCAGCGTCCGCCACGGCGCATCGCTGACCGCCTGCAGCGCCGCCGGGCGCTGTTCGCCACAGGGCTCTCCCAAGGCGCAGTCCAGCGGGTCGAACCCCAGCGCGAAAGCCTTGGCCAGGGCGCGCAGCAGGCTGGAATGCGCACCACGCCCGTCGCCACGAGGAATGCGCAGCAGCGCCAGCAAGGTGTCGATGCGCAGGCGCCCGGCCGGTGACTCGCCGAACACATGCAGGCCATCGCGAATCTGCGACTCCTTGAGGTCGCAGAGGTAGGTGTCCAGACGCGGCAGCCAGGTAGCGGCGTCCTGCTCGGCATTGGTTGCGGCGTCCAGGCCCAGCTCCTGGTCCAGATGGGTTTCGCGCACACGCTGGAGAATCTGCCGTTGCAGTTCCTGGGCACGGCGCGGGTCGAGCAGTTGCGCCTCGTAGTATTCGTCGGCCAGCAGCTCCAGGTCGCGCAGCGGGCCGTAGGTTTCGGCACGGGTCAGCGGTGGCATCAGGTGGTCGATGATCACCGCCTGGGTACGCCGCTTGGCCTGGGCGCCCTCGCCCGGGTCGTTGACGATGAACGGATAGATGTTCGGCAGCGGCCCGAGAATCGCGTCCGGCCAGCAACTGGCCGACAGGCCCACGCCCTTGCCCGGCAGCCATTCCAGATTGCCATGCTTGCCCACATGCAACAGCGCGTGGGCGCCGTACACCTGGCGCAGCCAGAAGTAGAACGCCAGGTAGCCGTGCGGCGGCACCAGGTCCGGGTCGTGATACACCGCACTGGGGTCGACCTGGTAACCGCGCGCCGGCTGGATGCCGACGAAGGTCAGGCCCAGGCGGATGCCGGCGACCATCATGCGCCCACTGCGGAACATCGGGTCCGCCTCGGGCGCGCCCCAGCGTTGCAACACCGCGTCACGGCTGGCCGCGGGCAGCGCCGCGAAGGCCTGTCGGTAGTCCTCCAGGGCCAGGCTCTGTTGGCAGGGCCGCAGGTCGAGGCTGTCGAGATCATTGGTGACGCCGCCCAGCAAGCGCTGGATCAGCGCGCTGCCGCTGTCCGGCAGGTCCTCTACCGGGTAACCCTGAGCCTGCAGGGCACGCAGGATGTTCAGGGCGGCACCCGGGGTATCGAGCCCCACGCCGTTGCCGATGCGCCCATCGCGGGTCGGGTAGTTGGCGAGAATCAACGCCACGCGTTTGTCCGGGTTGGCGCGCCGCGCCAGTTCTATCCAGCGCCGCGCCAGCTGGGCGACGAAGTCCATGCGCTCGGGCTGGGCGCGGTAGCAGACCACGTCGGACTGGCTGCGCTCGCTGCGCCAGGCCAGGTCCTTGAAGCTGATCGGCCGGCTGATGATGCGCCCGTCCAGTTCCGGCAGGGCAATGTGCATGGCCAGGTCGCGGGCGCCCAGGCCCAGGTCGCTGGCCTGCCAGCCCGGCTCGTTGTCCTGGGCGCAGATCGCCTGGATGACCGGTACATCGCGACGGAACGGCCGCAGGTGCGGCGCCTCCGGCGTCGACTGGGCGAAACCGGTGGTGTTGAGTATCAGCGCCACCCCCGCTGTGTCGAAGAGGTCTTCCACCACCTGCATACAGCCGGGCTCCTTGAGGCTGGCCACCGCAATGGGCAGTGGATTGAGGCCCTGGGCCTGCAGGCGCTGGCAGAACACATCGATGAACGCGGTATTGGCCGCCTGCAGGTGCGAGCGGTAGAACAGCAGGCCGGCGACCGGTGCGTCAGTGCTCCAGTCGGCTTGCCAGTCGGCCAGGGTGGCGGTGCCGTGCCGGGGGTGGTAGATCGCCGTACGCGGCAAGGCGCAGGGTTCGTCCCAAGGGTACTCGACGCCCAGCCAGCGACTGGCGATGCAGTTGAACAGATTCAGCGCGTTATCCAGGCCGCCCTGGCGCAGGAACTGCCACAGCCGGTCACGCTCGGCGGCCGGTACGCTGCTCAGCTCGGACAGCTCCGGGTCCGGGCGGTCGTCGCCGGGCACCAGGATCACCTGCACGCCACGCTCGGCCAGCTCCATCAGGCGCTGCACGCCATAGCGCCAGTAGCCAATGCCGCCGTGCAGGGACAGCAGGATCAGCCGCGCATGCTGCAACACCTCTTCGACATACAAGTCCACCGAGGCGTGGTTCTGCACCTGCATCGGGTTGGCCAGACGCAGGCTGGGGTAGTCATCCGGCAGGCGCTGGGCGGCTTCGGCCAGCAGCGCCAGGCTGGAGTCGCCACTGCAGAGAACCACCAGCTCGGCGGGGCTCTGCCCGAGGTCGGCGATGCTGTCGTCCGGCACGAAACCGCCGGGCTGGGTCCTCAACAGGTGCATCGGTCAGGCCAGCGCGGCGTGCAGGCGTGCCTGGAGTTGCGCGGCGTCCAGGTCCTGGCCAATCAGCACCAGCTGGGTGGCACGCGGCTCGTCGCTGCGCCAGGCGCGGTCGAAGTGCTTGTCGAAGCGAGTGCCTACACCCTGGATCAGCAGGCGCATCGGCTTGCCGGGAATCGCTGCGAAACCCTTCACACGCAGGATGCCGTGCTCGACCACCAGGCGGTTCAGGGCTTCGAGCAGCACGCTTTCCTGGGCTTCGGGCAGCTGAATGGAAATGGAGTCGAAGGCGTCGTGGTCGTGGTCATCGTCTTCACCTTCATGGTGGCTGTCGTGGTGCGTCTTGCGCCCATCAATGTGCACTTCAGACTCAGCGCCCACGCCAAGCAGCACGTTCAGCGGCAGGCGGCCGCTGCTGGCCTCCACCACCTTGACCGCTGGCGGCAGTTCCTCGGCGACTTCGGCACGCACTGCGGCCAGTCCTTCGGCGTCGATCATGTCGGCCTTGTTGAGGATCACCAGATCGGCGCTGGCCAGTTGGTCGGCGAACAGCTCGTGCAGCGGCGATTCGTGGTCGAGGTTCGGGTCCAGCTTGCGCTGCGCATCGACCTGGTCTGGGTAGGCGGCGAAGGTGCCGGCCTTGACGGCGGGGCTGTCGACCACGGTGATCACCGCATCGACGGTGCAGGCGTTGCGGATTTCTGGCCACTGGAAGGCCTGTACCAGGGGCTTTGGCAAGGCCAGGCCGCTGGTTTCGATGAGGATGTGATCGAGGTCGCCACGCCGCGCCACCAGCTCGCGCATCACCGGGAAGAACTCTTCCTGCACGGTGCAGCACAGGCAACCGTTGGCCAGCTCGTAGACACGCCCGCTGGCCTCTTCTTCGGTGCAGCCGATGGTGCATTGCTTGAGGATTTCGCCGTCGATGCCCAGTTCGCCGAATTCGTTGACGATCACCGCGATGCGCCGGCCTTCGGCGTTGTCGAGCATGTGCCGCAGCAGGGTGGTCTTGCCCGAGCCGAGGAAGCCGGTGACGATGGTGACGGGAAGCTTGGCCAGTGATTTCATCGAGTGCCCTTTGGCGGTTCGGCGGGCAGACGGGACGCCGACCGCGCACGATGCACGACCGGATTCGCCACCGGATCACCCCGCCCGGTTTGAGTGTGAATGCTTCGAGGCAGGTCTCCTGGCTTGCGGCGAGCCCGGCCGTTGGGCCCGGGCATTCGGTGCGCCTTCCCGCGCTGGCAGTGGCGTGGCACCGAACATGACCGCTTACAGTTGCGGGGGCAGCTGCGGCTTGCGCCCTGGCGGGGCCCGCATTCCCATTTTCAGCCCGCTCGCGCAGGCAACCTCAAAGGCGCAAGGCTACGCAGTGCCCAGCGGCAGGTCAACGTCGAGATTGACGCCCCGGCACGACCATGCTCTGCTACACACCTTGTTACGGGTGCCCCTCGCGGGGTGAAACGGGAAACCGGTGCTGCGCCGCTGCTGTCCGCGCGTTGCAAAGTCCGGTGCTGCCCCCGCAACGGTAAGCGAGCGAAAGGCCTATCCACTGTGCCGTTGGCATGGGAAGGCGGCCTTTGTCACGGCGCCCTGGCGCCCCTCGCCAGCCCGGAGACCGGCCCGCCACGAACCTTTCGATGACCTGCGGTGGGCGGGTGCATTCGCTGCCTGCCGGGCGTGCCCGGCGGTGCGTCTGCGCATGGCCTGCCCCTTTTGCACGAGGCAAGCCCCATGACCACCCTGAGCAGCAGCCCCGCTACCCGGACCACCGCCATCCCCCTCGGCCAGCGCCTCGTCGCCGCCACCAGCGCCATCCTGCTGGGCGCATGCCTGGTGTATTTCGCCGGCTTCTCGCACATCGACGCCGTACACAACGCCGCTCACGATACCCGCCACAGCGCGGCCTTCCCCTGCCACTGAGAATCCAGCCGATGTTCAAGCGAATCCTGCAAACCGCTGGTTTCAGCGGCCTGTTGGCGGCCCTGCTGCTGACCCTGGTACAGAGCCTGTGGGTCAGCCCGCTGATTCTCCAGGCCGAGACCTACGAAAGCGCGCCTGCCGCTCAGGCCCACGAGCACGCCGAGGGCAGCGCGGCCCACAGCCACGAGCATGACGAAGAAGCCTGGGCGCCACAGGACGGCTGGCAGCGCGTGCTGTCGACCGCGGCAGGCAATCTGGTGGTGGCGGTGGGCTTCGCACTGATGCTCGTCGGCCTGTATTCCCTGCGTATGCCGGGCAGCACGCGGCAAGGCCTGCTGTGGGGGTTGGCGGGTTTCGCGGTGTTCGTCCTGGCGCCGACGCTTGGCCTGCCCCCGGAGCTGCCCGGCACTGCCGCCGCCGAACTGGGACAGCGCCAGACCTGGTGGATCTCCACGGCGGCCGCCACCGCCGCCGGGCTGGCACTGCTGGTATTCGGTCGCGGGCTGTGGCTGAAACTGCTGGGCGCCGCCTGGCTGCTGGGTCCGCACGTGATCGGCGCGCCGCAACCCGCGGCCCATGCCAGCCTGGCCCCCGAAGCACTGGAAAGCCAGTTCATCGTCGCCTCGCTGCTGACCAACGCAGTGTTCTGGGTTGCACTGGGAGCCCTGACTGCCTGGCTGTTCCGCCGTGCCCATGTCGGCGAGCAATAAAAGCCAGTTGGCCATCGGCCTGGGTTGCCAGGCCGACTGCAGCGCCGAGGCGCTACGCGCGCTGATCGACGCCAGCCTGGCCGAACAGGGCCTGAGCCTGGCGCAGGTCGGCGGCCTGGCCTGCATCGAACGACGCCGCGACACACCGGGCCTGCATGCCCTGGCTGCCGAGCTGGGCCTGCCGCTGGTGTTTTTCACTGCCGCGCAGTTGCAGCCCTTCGACGCACAACTGAGCCATCGTTCGGCATTGGCGTTCACGCACACCGGCTGCCACGGGGTGGCCGAAAGCGCGGCACTGGCCCTGGCCGCTCAGCTGAACGCTGGCACAGCACGGCTGCTGATCCCCTACCGCAAGAGCCGCCAGGCGACATTCGCCTTGGCAAGTGCTGGCTGATGCCCTCCAATGACGCATGGCATGGCACGAGCCTGCTCGCTGCCAAGGGTTTTCCTGTTTTTTCGTGGAGTGAAGCGTGACTGTCTATTTCATCGGCGCCGGGCCCGGCGATCCGGACCTGATCACCGTCAAGGGCCAACGGCTGATCCACCAGTGCCCGGTGCTCATCTACGCCGGCTCGCTGGTCCCGTCCGCGGTCCTGGAGGGCCACAGCGCCGTGCAGGTGGTCGATAGCGCGGGGCTGCACCTGGAGCAGATCATCGCGCTGATGAAATCTGCTCATGCACAAGGCCAGGATGTCGCCCGGGTCCACTCCGGCGACCCAAGCCTGTATGGCGCAATCGGCGAGCAGATCCGCCACCTGCGCGAGCTGGGCATCCCCTTCGAGATCATTCCCGGGGTCACCGCCACGGCCGCCTGCGCGGCGCTGCTGGAGACTGAACTGACCCTGCCAGACGTCGCCCAGACGGTGATACTCACCCGCTACGCCGACAGCTCGCCGATGCCGGCCGGCGAAGCGCTGGGTGATCTGGCGCGGCATGGCGCGACCCTGGCCATTCACCTGGGGGTGAAGAACCTTGGGCGCATCGTCGAAGAATTGCTGCCGCATTATGGCCAGGACTGCCCGGTGGCGGTGGTGCATCGCGCCAGCTGGCCAGACCAGGACTGGGTGCGCGGGACCCTGGCGGACATCGAGGTCCAGGTGCAGGCCAAGGGCTTCAGACGCACGGCCCTGATTCTGGTCGGGCGGGTGCTGGCAGCGGACAATTTCGCCGACTCGGCGCTGTATCGCGCCAGCCACGCCCACCTTTTCCGCCCCTGAAACGCCGCGAGCCCGGTACACAGGTACCGGGCTCGCTGTTGTGACTGGCGAAGGCGAACACCACGCGATCAGTAGTAGGCGTTCTCTTTCTGGCTGTGGTCGGTGACGTCACGCACACCGTGCAACTCGGGAATGCGCTCCAGCAGGGTGCGCTCGATGCCTTCCTTGAGGGTCACGTCGGCCTGTCCGCAGCCCTGGCAACCGCCGCCGAACTGCAGCACGGCAATGTTCTGCTCGCCCTCTTCCACCACGTCGATCAGGCTGACCTGGCCGCCATGACTGGCCAGACCGGGGTTGATCTCGGTTTGCAGGTAGTAGTTGATGCGCTCGTTGATCGGACTGTCGGCGCTGACCATCGGCACCTTGGCGTTGGGGGCCTTGATGGTCAGCTGGCCACCCATGCGGTCGGTGGCGTAGTCGACGATGGCATCTTCCAGGAAGGCCTCGCTGAAACCGTCGATCCAGGCAGTGAAGCGCTTGAGGCCCACGGCTTTGTCGTCCGGCTTCTCTTCGCCGGGCTTGCAGTAGGCGATGCAGGTTTCGGCGTACTGGGTACCCGGCTGGGTGATGAAGATACGGATGCCGATACCTGGGGTGTTCTGCTTTTCCAGCAGGTCGGCCAGGTAATCGTGGGCAGCATCGGTAATGGTTATGGCGGTCATGAATATTCCTCGCAGACGTGGCGGCAGTTTACGCCAATCGCAGGCGTCGCACAAAACCTAGTATTTAGGTCAGGAAAGTGCTACCGCCTGACGCGCCGTGCGACGAGTGTCCAGCCAGGCCTTCATGCGCTGGTACAGGCCCTTCTCGATCCATTCGTAGCTCAGCCAGGCACCCCCGGCGATGATCGGCACGCAGAAGGCGAACACCAGGTACGGGTTGAGGCTGTAGCGCTGCGCCAGCAGCAGGCCGCCATACAGCACCAGTACGTGCAGCAGGTACACCGAATACGAGCAATCGCCAAGCTTCTTGAGCAGCTCGCTGCCGCGAAACAGCGGCTCCAGAGACACGCAGCACAGCACGATCAGTGCGCTGGGAAGGCCCCAGTGCAGCAGGCGCTGGCTGTTATCGAGTTGCAGAATCAGCATCACCCCAAGTGCCAGGCCGGCCAGCGGCAACCACAGCGCCTCGCGAATCCAGCCGCGCTGGTAAGCCATGCCGATGCCGATACCCAGGAGGAATTCATAGACGATGTCGTTGCCGTAGAAGCGGCCGGGCAGCGAACCGCTGAGCATCTTGCGCGCCAGCAGCTCGGTAACTGCCAGCAGCGCCACGGTAATGATCAGCGGGCGCACGCGTCGCTCGAAGAGAAACACCAGGGAGAACAGCAGGTAGAAGAACATCTCGTAGTTGAGCGTCCAGCCGACATTCAGCGTCGGGTACAGACCGTAACCGCCAGGGTTCTCCGAGGGCAGGAAGAACAGCGAGAGAATGAAGTTCTGCCAGCCGATCACCTGGTGCGGCAGCCAGGGCGCGGCCCACAGCAACAGCAGCCCCATGGCCAGGGTGTACAGCCAGTAGGCCGGCACGATACGGAACAGACGCTGGGCAATGAACTGACTGGCGGGGATGTCGCGCTTGCAGGTGGAGAGGTAGATCACCAGCCCGCTGATGACGAAAAAGATATCGACGCCTACCGCGCCTCTGGAAACGAAGAATTCGCCGATCGGCCCGCTGGCCTTGAAGTCGAAGAAGATCTGCATGAAGTGATGGCACACCACGACCCATGCGGCGATTGCCCGCAGGGCCTGAACCGAAATCAGCATTCCTGAACCTCTTGTGCTCGCTGTTCTCTCAATGATCGCCCGCACCACGCTGGTGCAAGCACGCCCTATAGGGACCGTAGCCAGGCGTAAAAGATCAGAGAAAAAGCGCTTCGTTCAGGTTCGCAATAATGGCTGCAGGCCATACACCACAAGGCCTGCAGCCCGAAAAGCCCCGGTTTTCAGAGGTTTTCGTAGCGATTCATGTCCAGCACACCGGCTTCGACCGGTTCGTGTTCCTGAACGTAGCGGTTCAGGTCGTGGAACATTTTCCAGAACTGCGGATGGGTACGCCGCACGCCCCAGCGCTCGACCAGTTTCTCGAAGCCGGGCTGGTCGGTGACCTGTTCCATGGCCTGGACGAACGCCGGCACCTCGCCAGCCGGCACGTTGAACATGAAGTTCGGGTAACTGCTCAGCACACCGGGATAGACGGTCAGGGTGTCGTGCTTGGGCAAATAGCGATACGACTCGCCGAGCAGGAACGCCACGTTGCTGTGTGCGCGGTTGCGCAGCACGCTGTAGATCTCACGATGGCCGCCGTTGTCTTCGACACGCAGCATGGTCGCCTCAGGCAGCCACTCGATCACCTTCAACCGCGAAGCCGGACGCGACGCCAGGCGGCTGAGCGCCTGCTCGGCCTGACTGATCTGCGCGGGCAGGCCGGGCCTGGCGCAGCGGCCATCGGTCGGGCAACGGTTGATGGGGTCTGGCGCGACGTTCAGCGGCCCGACGCGGCGCAGCAGCTGCCCGGCAAAATCGCGCAGCGTGCGCTTTTCGTCCAGGCGCAGGCGGCTTGGCGTGTCGTCGTCGATGCTCTGGTAATCCAGCCACATCTTGATCTTGCCGGAGTCCTGGTACAGGTCGCCGAGCAGGTCTTCGCGACGGTCGGCCGGCATCAGGCGCATGAAGTTGATCTCCGCGCCATTGCGGATCAGGTCGAAATACAGGCGGGTCTGTGCCTGGTGGGCGATATTGCCGTACACGTCGAAATTGACCACCAACTGGTAATAGGTGCGTTCCAGCAGCGGGTAGTCGAACAGCCAGGTGGATTTGGGCACGTCGCCGATCAGGCCCTTGTTCACCGTGGCGCTGTCGAAATGGCGGAAAACGGTAAGCAAGGCATTGTCGTTGCCGGTCCACAGGGTCGGCCAATCGGCGGGCGGCGCCTTGGCGTAATGGTCACGACGCAGGTCTTCGTAGGCGTTGCGGCGGTCCTTGTAGGCCAGCCACAGGCCCAGCACGCTGCCCACGTCGTCGTTCTGCCCCGGCATGGCCAGCAGCGGCGTGGCCTGACCCTGGTAACGCGCGTCGGTGAGGTACAGGTCGCTGGAGGGATCCTGGAACAGCACCCAGAAATGGTCGCGAATCACATCGGTGGCGATCTGCCCTCGGCACACCGGGCCACGGATGAAGCTGCGCACGAAGTACTCGGCGTTGTCGAGCATGAACTGATAGCGCGCCCGTGCCGGAATCGCCTCGAAGGTCAGGAAGGGGTTGGCACGGTGACCGGGACCGTAACCCGGGACCGCCTGGGCCTGCCAGTCGTTGCCATAGAACAGCTGCTGCACGCGCTTGAGCTTGTCCGGCCCCATGGCATAGGTGATGTGGGTCTTGTGAACGATGACGCCCTGTACCGGCACCAGGCGATAGAAGAACCGGTCACGCCCCGGATCGTCGTTGGGCCGCCGAGTGGCGATGATGTCCACGGGCTGGCCACTGGGGGTGCGCGAACGCACCCACTGGAAGAAATGCCCCGCCTCCCCGCCCTCGAAATAGATATGCGCGAGAAACAGGTGCTCATACAGCCAGCGCGCCACCAGGACCTCACGGGCGCCCGGGCGGTTGAGCAAGGCTTCCCACTCGGCTATCTGCGCTGCCTCGGTGGCACTGGGCTGCAACGCCTGCTGGTCGACCGGCGCCCCCGCCGCCAGCCAGCGCTGCAGGGTTTGATACTCGGCGGCATCCAGGCCACTCACCGCCAGCGGCATGCCCTGGGTGGAATGCGCGGCGGCGTAGCCGTTGAACTCTTCAGGCAATGGGCAAAGGTTTTCGCGGTTGATGCCCAGCACGATGTCATCGGGCAGTTTGCTGTTGGGCGGTAACGGGTTCTGTTGCGCAAGCTCCAGCATGCGCCCCAGCAGAGCCGGCTGGCCGCCGTGCGCTTCAAGCACCGAGTAGAAGCCCTTGCGCTGCCAGGCTGCCTGGCCGCTGGCATCGTAGAACAACCGGGTGGGGTCCACCGCCTGGGTGCGTTCGCCCTGGTAAACCGGCACCTTGTTGGCACCGCGCTGCAGCCCCTCGGCGCTGCCGAGGTTGAGCTGGCAGGGCGCGTCGTTGCAGGCATGGCAAGCCACGCACTTCTCGGTGAGGATCGGCTGGATGTCACGGGTGTAGGAAACAGGCACGGGCAGATCGCCCGCCTGAAGCGTGCAGCAAGACAGCAACAAGGCAAGGCTTGCCAGCAGACGGTACGGCATATCCGGTGAATTCCCCAGGCCAAATGGCCGCAAGTTTACAGTGACAGGGCGACACCAACATGAGCGATTTTCATGAAAAAGCCCAGGCAACGCTAAATCTGTTCGGCTTTGCTATGATTTTGCCTTTCTGTTTATCCCGGCCCGTTCTGTTCCGGCCTTTTCAAGGTAGCCCCCATGTCTGACCGCAGCGCCCGCCATCACGCTCTTCTGAACGCTCTGAAAGAAAGGATTCTGATCCTCGATGGCGGCATGGGCACCATGATCCAGAGCTACCGGCTCGAAGAACAGGACTACCGCGGCGAACGCTTCGCCGACTGGCCAAGCGACGTCAAAGGCAACAACGACCTGCTGCTTCTGACCCGCCCGGACGTGATTGGTGCCATCGAGAAGGCCTACCTGGACGCCGGTGCCGACATCCTGGAAACCAACACCTTCAACGCCACCCGGGTATCCCAGGCCGACTACGGCATGGAAGCGCTGGTCTACGAACTCAACGTCGAAGGCGCACGCATCGCCCGCCAGGTGGCCGATGCCAAGACCCTGGAAACCCCGGATCGGCCGCGCTTCGTCGCCGGCGTGCTGGGCCCGACCAGCCGCACCTGCTCGATCTCCCCGGACGTCAACGACCCCGGCTACCGCAACGTCACCTTCGACGAGCTGGTGGAGAACTACACCGAGGCCACGCGTGGCCTGATCGAGGGCGGTGCCGACCTGATCCTCATCGAGACCATCTTCGACACCCTCAACGCCAAGGCGGCGATCTTCGCCGTGCAGCAGGTCTTCGAGGAAGACGGCATCGAACTGCCGATCATGATCAGCGGCACCATTACCGACGCCTCGGGCCGTACCCTTTCCGGGCAGACCACCGAGGCCTTCTGGAACTCGGTGCGCCATGCCAAGCCGATCTCGGTGGGCCTGAACTGCGCCCTGGGCGCCAGCGACCTGCGCCCCTACCTCGAAGAGCTGTCGAACAAGGCCGACACCCACGTCTCGGCGCACCCCAACGCCGGCCTGCCGAATGCCTTCGGTGAATACGACGAAACCCCGGCGCAGATGGCCGCCGTGGTCGAGGAGTTCGCTGCCAGCGGCTTCCTGAACATCATCGGGGGTTGCTGCGGCACCACCCCGGCGCATATCCAGGCCATCGCCGAAGCCGTAGCCAAGTACTCGCCACGGACCATTCCCGAGATCCCCAAGGCCTGCCGCCTGTCGGGCCTGGAGCCGTTCACCATCGACCGCAGCTCGCTGTTCGTCAACGTCGGCGAGCGCACCAACATCACCGGCTCCGCCAAGTTTGCCCGGCTGATCCGTGAAGAGAACTACACCGAGGCGTTGGAAGTGGCGCTGCAGCAGGTCGAGGCCGGCGCCCAGGTGATCGACATCAACATGGACGAAGGGATGCTCGACTCCCAGGCCGCCATGGTCCGCTTCCTCAACCTGATCGCCGGCGAGCCGGACATTTCCCGGGTGCCGATCATGATCGACTCCTCCAAATGGGAGGTGATCGAAGCCGGCTTGAAGTGCATCCAGGGCAAGGGCATCGTCAACTCGATCTCCATGAAGGAAGGCGTCGAGGCGTTCAAGCATCACGCCCGGCTGTGCAAGCGCTACGGCGCCGCCGTGGTGGTGATGGCTTTCGACGAGGTCGGCCAGGCCGACACCGCCGCACGCAAGAAGGAAATCTGCCAGCGCAGCTACGACATCCTGGTCAATGAAGTGGGCTTCCCGCCGGAAGACATCATCTTCGACCCGAACATCTTCGCCGTGGCCACCGGCATCGAAGAGCACAACAATTACGCCGTCGACTTCATCGAGGCCTGTGCCTACATTCGCGACCACCTGCCCTACGCGCTATCCAGTGGTGGCGTGTC
The DNA here is from genome assembly GCF_913777995.1 of uncultured Pseudomonas sp. Lineage (GTDB taxonomy): Bacteria > Pseudomonadota > Gammaproteobacteria > Pseudomonadales > Pseudomonadaceae > Aquipseudomonas. The sequence goes on from NZ_CAJYVE010000026.1 coordinate 73,214, forward strand.
CAACGTGTCGTTCTCGTTCCGTGGCAACAACCCGGTGCGCGAGGCGATCCACTCGGTGTTCCTGTACCACGCGATCCGCAATGGCCTGACCATGGGTATCGTCAACGCCGGCCAGCTGGAGATCTACGACGAGATCCCCGCCGCACTGCGTGAGAAGGTCGAGGACGTGGTGCTCAACCGTACCCCGGAAGGCACCGATGCGTTGCTGGCGATCGCCGACGAATACAAAGGCGATGGTGCCGCCAAGGAAGCCGAGACCGAAGAGTGGCGCAGCTGGCCGGTGAATCAGCGCCTGGAACATGCGCTGGTCAAGGGCATCACCGCGTTCATCGTCGAAGACACCGAAGAATCGCGGCTGTCGTTCAAGCGTCCCATCGAGGTCATCGAAGGCCCGCTGATGTCAGGCATGAACGTGGTTGGCGACCTGTTCGGCTCGGGCAAGATGTTCCTGCCCCAAGTGGTCAAGTCCGCACGGGTGATGAAACAGGCCGTGGCGCACCTGATCCCGTTCATCGAGGCCGAGAAGGGCGACAAACCGGAAGCCAAGGGCAAGATCCTCATGGCCACGGTCAAGGGCGACGTGCACGACATCGGCAAGAACATCGTCGGCGTGGTGCTGGGCTGCAATGGCTACGACATCGTCGACCTGGGCGTGATGGTGCCGGCGGAGAAGATCCTGCAGGTCGCCAAGGAGCAGAAATGCGACATCATCGGCCTGTCGGGATTGATCACCCCGTCGCTCGACGAGATGGTCCACGTCGCCCGCGAAATGCAGCGCCAGGACTTCCACCTGCCGCTGCTGATCGGCGGCGCCACCACCTCCAAGGCGCACACCGCGGTGAAGATCGAGCCGCGCTACAGCAATGACGCGGTGATCTACGTCACCGACGCCTCGCGTGCCGTCGGCGTGGCCACGCAATTGCTGTCCAAGGAGCTGAAACCGGCGTTCGTCGCCAAGACCCGCGAGGAATACGTGCAGGTGCGCGAGCGCACTGCCGCGCGCAGCACGCGCACCGAGCGCCTGCCCTACGCCCAGGCCCTGGCCAACAAGCCGCAGTTCGACTGGTCCGGCTACACTCCGGTCAAGCCGAGCTTCACCGGCACCCGCGTGCTGGAAGACATCGACCTCAACGTGCTGGCCGAGTACATCGACTGGACACCCTTCTTCATTTCCTGGGACCTGGCGGGCAAGTACCCGCGCATCCTCACCGACGAAGTGGTCGGCGAAGCCGCCACGGTGCTGTTCGACGACGCGCAGAAGCTGCTGCGCAAGCTGATCGACGAGAAGCTCATCCGTGCCCGCGCGGTATTCGGCTTCTGGCCGGCCAACCAGGTCAACCATGACGACCTGGAAGTCTACGGCGAAGACGGCCAGACCCTGGCCACCCTGCACCACCTGCGCCAGCAGACCATCAAGCCCGACGGTAAGCCGAACCTGTCGCTGGCCGACTATGTGGCGCCGAAGGACAGCGGCGTCACCGACTACATGGGCGGTTTCATTACCACCGCCGGCATCGGCGCCGAGGAAGTGGCCAAGGCCTACCAGGACAAGGGCGACGACTATAATGCGATCATGGTCAAGGCCCTCGCCGACCGCCTCGCCGAAGCCTGTGCCGAATGGCTGCACGAGCGGGTGCGCAAGGCGTACTGGGGCTATGCGGCCGACGAGCAACTGGACAACGAGGCGCTGATTCGCGAGCAGTACAGCGGTATCCGCCCTGCCCCCGGTTACCCCGCCTGCCCTGACCACACCGAGAAGCGCACCCTGTTCAATCTGCTCGACCCATTGCCAGCGGACACGGCACCGCACACGGCAGGCCGCAGCGGCGTGTTCCTCACCGAGCACTACGCGATGTTCCCGGCCGCCGCCGTCAGCGGCTGGTACTTCGCCCACCCCGAGGCGCAGTACTTCGCCGTGGGCAAGGTCGACAAGGATCAGGTGGAAAGCTACAGCGTGCGCAAACAGCAGCCACTGGAAGTGACCGAACGCTGGCTGGCGCCGAACCTGGGCTACGAGGAGTAAAGCCGCTCAGCGCAAGGCCGAGCGGGCTTGATCGGGTGCCGTCCGGCACCCGACCGCCGCCTCGCGTCGGCTGGTCCGCCAGTCCTGCGCCAATGGGGTTACCCTGCCTGGATACAGGCGCGTGCAGGGCCGCCCCATGGACAACAAGAACAGCCCCACCGAGAAGAAATCGCCACCCACCTTCTGGCAGATGCTGCACAGCGTTCTGGCCGCTGCCTTCGGCGTGCAGAGCGAGCGCAATCGACAACGGGATTTCAGCCATGACAAACCCTGGCACTTCGTGGTGCTGGGCCTTGGCTTCACCCTGGTATTCGCCCTCGGGCTGCTGTTGATCGTGCGTCTGGTGCTGTATTTCCTCGGTGCCTGAAGCGGCGCGTCGGCAGGTCACGGCCAACGCACCATCCACGCCCCTCCCCTCGGGCGATGGCCGGTTGCGGAGTCAGATCAGCTCACTGGCCACTGACCCAGAACACCGCGCCACCCACGACGAGCAGAATCAGGAAGAAGATCGCCCAGGCATCTACAGAGCTGTCAGGCTTGGCAGTCTTGGTGTGGTTACGCATCGCATTGCCTCTTGTTGGTTTTGTGAGTGAATGCAGATGTAAAAGGGAAGGATGCAGGTAGTTAAGCCTGCGCTTAACCATACTTCAAGCAGGGACAAGACCGGCGGCGTGCTGCATATCGCTTTTAGTGATTTGCATATATATAAACATCACTTTTGCCGATATCAGCAAACTGGTATCTTCGCCACCGCTCCGCAGGGAGTGCGCGACCGTGCGCGCAGAGAATTGTCCAGATGAGGCAGGCCCCGAGGCCGGGCTGGCGTATCCGCCCTCCTCGTGGTGGCCGCGCCTCATCATCGAAGCCTGAGAACAGGACCTATATGTACGTATACGACGAGTACGATCAGCAGATCATCGAGGACCGCGTCAGGCAGTTCCGGGATCAGACCCGACGCTACCTGGCGGGAGAGCTGAGCGAAGAGGAATTCCGACCACTGCGCCTGCAGAACGGTCTGTACGTCCAGCGTTTCGCGCCCATGCTGCGCGTCGCCGTGCCTTATGGCCAGCTGAACTCGCGCCAGGCGCGCATGCTGGCGAAGATCGCCCGCGACTACGACAAGGGCTATGCCCACATCAGTACCCGTCAGAACGTGCAGTTCAACTGGCCAGCACTCGAAGACGTACCGGAAATTCTCGCCGAACTGGCCACCGTGCAGATGCACGCCATCCAGACCAGCGGCAACTGCCTGCGCAACGTGACCACCGACCAGTTCGCCGGTGTCGCCGCCGACGAGCTGGTGGACCCGCGACCCTGGTGCGAGATCGTCCGCCAGTGGACCACCTTCCACCCCGAGTTCGCCTACCTGCCGCGCAAGTTCAAGATCGCCATCAACGGCTCGAGCAGCGACCGTGCGGCCATCGAAGTGCATGACATCGGCCTGGAGCCGGTGCGCAACGCCGCAGGCGAACTGGGCTTCCGCGTGCTGGTGGGTGGCGGCCTAGGCCGTACCCCGGTGGTCGGTGCCTTCATCAACGAGTTCCTGCCCTGGCAGGACCTGCTCAGCTACCTGGACGCCATCCTGCGTGTGTACAACCGCTATGGCCGCCGGGACAACAAGTACAAGGCGCGGATCAAGATCCTGGTCAAGGCCCTGACCCCCGAGGTCTTCGCCGAGAAGGTCGAAGCCGAGATGGTCCACCTGCGTGGCGGCCCGACCACCCTCACCGAGGCCGAACTGCAGCGCGTGGCGCGGCATTTCGTCGACCCCGAGTACAAGACACTGGAAAACCTCGACGCCGAACTGGCAGGCCTGGATACCGAGCACCCCGGCTTCGCCCGCTGGCGCCAGCGCAACGTCCTGGCGCACAAGAAGCCCGGCTACGTGGCCGTGACCCTGTCGCTCAAGCCCACTGGCGTAGCGCCAGGCGATGTGACCGACAAGCAGCTCGATGCCGTGGCCGACCTGGCCGACCAGTACAGCTTCGGCTACCTGCGCACTTCCCACGAGCAGAACATCATTCTCGCCGACGTCGAGCAGGTACGCCTGTTCGAGCTGTGGAACCTGCTGCGCGAGCATGGCTTCGCCACGCCGAACATCGGCCTGCTGACCGACATCATCTGCTGCCCGGGCGGCGACTTCTGTTCACTGGCCAACGCCAAGTCGATCCCGATCGCCGAATCCATCCAGCGCCGCTTCGACGACCTGGACTACCTGTTCGACATCGGCGAGCTGGACCTCAACATCTCCGGCTGCATGAACGCCTGCGGCCACCACCACGTCGGCCACATCGGCATCCTCGGCGTGGACAAGAAGGGCGAAGAGTTCTACCAGGTGTCGCTGGGTGGCAGTGCCAGCCGTGACGCCAGCCTGGGCAAGATCCTCGGCCCGTCCTTCGCCCAGGAGGCGATGCCCGACGTGATCGAGAAGCTGATCAACGTGTACGTCGAGAAACGTACCGAGGAAGAGCGCTTCATCGACACCTACAACCGTATTGGCATCGACCCTTTCAAGGAGCGCGTCTATGCAGCGAATCATTAAGAACAACGAAGTCGTCGATGAAACCTGGCACCTGCTGCCCAAGGACACGACCTTCGACAGCCTGTCCAACTGTGACGACCTGATCGTTCCGCTGGCCCTGTGGCGTGAGCACGCCCACGCACTGAAGGCCCGTGACGGTGGCCTGGGCGTGTGGCTGGACAGCGACGAGGAAGCCGAGGAAATCGGCGAAGATGTCGCGCATTTCCAGGTCATCGCGCTGAACTTCCCGGCCTTCACCGACGGGCGCAGCTATTCCAATGCGCGCCTGCTGCGTGATCGCTATGGCTACAAGGGTGAGCTGCGGGCCATCGGCGACGTATTGCGCGACCAGCTGTTCTACCTGCGTCGCTGCGGCTTCGACGCCTTCGCCATTCGTGCAGACAAGGACCCGTACGAAGCACTGGAAAGCCTGAAGGACTTCTCGGTGACCTACCAGGCCGCTACCGACGAGCCGCTGCCGCTGTTCCGTCGCCGCTGATTCGGCGCAATAAACAAAAGCCCGGCCTTCACTGAAGGCCGGGCTTTTGTTTTGCGCAGGGTTATTTAGCCTGTAGGACCGGTTTCAGCCGGGAAGCCTTGCGCGGCTCCAGCCCTACCGGGCGGCAGCATCTGGCGTATGCGCCACCAAGACCCGGCAGCCGTGTTCAGGACCAGAAGCGCTGCTGGCTGAGCCGCTCCCAGACGCGCGCCAGCACGCCGTCCAGCGAGATCGCCGCCGCCATGCCGACCTTCTGTTGCAGGCTCTTGCGCTGGGCGTAATGCAGGTGGAAGACGTCCGCGTCCTTGGCCTTGTCGGCCAGATATTCGTCGCTGGTCTTCAGCTCATCGACCAACTGCTTGTCCAGCGCCGCCATGCCCAGCCACACCTCGCCGGTGGCGACCTCCTCGATACTCAGCTGTGGCCGGTAGCTGGCCACGAAGCCCTTGAATAGCTGGTGGGTGACTTCCAGGTCCTGCTGGAACTTCTCCCGGCCCTTCTCGGTATTTTCGCCAAACACCGTCAGGGTGCGCTTGTACTCACCGGCGGTGAGTACCTCGAAATCGATATCGTGCTTCTTCAGCAGGCGATTGACGTTGGGCAGCTGCGCCACCACACCGATCGAACCGAGGATGGCGAACGGCGCGCTGATGATGCGGTTGCCGATGCAGGCCATCATGTAACCGCCACTGGCAGCGACCTTGTCGATGCAGATGGTCAACGGAATGCCCGCCTGGCGGATGCGCGCCAACTGCGAAGAGGCCAGGCCATAGCTGTGCACCAGGCCACCGCCGCTTTCCAGGCGCAGCACCACTTCGTCCTTGTCGCTGGCCAGGCTCAACAGTGCGGTGATCTCATGGCGCAGGCTCTCGGTAGCCGAGGCCTTGATATCGCCATTGAAGTCCAGCACATAGACACGCGGCTTGTCCTGCGGCGCTTTCTTGTCCTTCTTGCGCGCCTTGGCCTGCTCCTTGCGCAGCGCTTTCAGACGCGCCTTGTCCAGCAACGAACCTTCCAGGCGGTCGCGCAGCCCTTTGTAGAAGTCGTTGAGCCGGGTCACCTGCAATTGCCCGGCGGCCTTGCCGCGCCCTTTGCTGCGGGAAGCCGCCACGGCCACCAGTACCACGACGATGGCGATCACCAGGGTCACGGTCTTGGCCAGAAAGCTTGCGTAATCGGCGAGAAAATCCACGAAGACTCCTTCAATACGGGGCGCCCTCTACCAGCGAGGACGCAACGCCCAAGCATACCGAGCGCGCCCAACGATCACCAGCCACCGCAGCGGCGGCGGATTGAAACAGGCAATTCAAACGAATGTATGATTTGAGGTTGACAGCCCTCCGCCATCCTCATAACCTCGCCTGCAGCTGCCGCTGCAGGACATGCTCCCTGAACGGCGCAGACCACCTTCAATAAGGATCGACACATGACCTCAGTAGCCGATGCAGTCCAGCAAATGCAAGCCAAGTTCAACCCCAGCGCCGCCGCCGGCCTGGATCTGGTCTTCGGCTTTCACATCACCGACGAAGACAAGCACTACGCCCTGATCGTCAAGGACGGCACCTGCCAGCTGCAGGAAGGCGAGAACGCCGACGCCAACGTCACTCTGGTCATGGACGCCGAAACCCTCAAAGGCATCGTCAGCGGCGAGACCGACGGCATGCAGGCCTTCATGGGCGGCAAGCTGCGCACCGAAGGCGATATGATGCTGGCCCTGAAACTGAGCGAGCTGTTCCCTCAGTAAGCGGCAAGTGGCAGACAGACAAGAACCGAAGCCTCATGGGCTTCGGTTTTTTTTCGCCTGTACATGACGCGGCAGGCAGTTTCGCGACTAGAGTCTCCCACCGAAACAAACAAGAACAGGAGTCCAGCATGTCCAGAACCACGCTTTTCGACCTCGACGGCCAGGTCGCCCTGGTGTCCGGCGCCAGCCGCGGCATCGGCGAAGCCATCGCCCGCCTGCTGGCCAGCCAGGGTGCCCATGTGATCGTCTCCAGCCGCAAGCTCGACGGCTGCCAGCAGGTCGCCGACGCGATCATCGCCGAGGGTGGCCAGGCCACGGCACTGGCCTGCCATATTGGTGAGGCATCGGCTATCGAAGCCTTGTTCGATGAAATCCGCAGCCGTTTCGGGCGCCTGGACATCCTGGTCAACAATGCCGCGACCAACCCGCAGTTCTGCCATGTGCTGGACACCGACCCCGGCGCCTTCCAGAAAACCGTGGACGTGAACATTCGCGGCTATTTCTTCATGTCGGTACTGGCCGGCCGGCTGATGCGTGAACAGGGTGGCGGCAGCATCATCAACGTGGCCTCGATCAATGGCGTGTCACCCGGAGAGTTCCAGGGCATCTACTCCATAACCAAAGCGTCGGTCATCAACATGACCAAGGTGTTCGCCAAGGAGTGCGCGCCCTTCGGCATTCGCTGCAATGCCTTGCTGCCAGGACTGACAGACACCCGCTTTGCTTCGGCGCTGGTCAACGACCCCGGCATCCTCAAGATGGCGCTGGCGCGCATCCCGCTCAAGCGCGTCGCCGAACCGGGCGAGATGGCCGGTGCAGTGCTGTACCTGGCCAGCCAAGCGTCGAGCTACACCACCGGAGCCATTCTCAATGTCGATGGCGGCTTCCTGTCCTGAGGCAGAGGCCAAGCCGCTTGTGCCGGCTGAACGGTATTGCGGCTAACGCCAATACCGTTCAGTTAGGGGTAATTGGATGGACTCGCCCCCGCCGAGGCGTCTATGCGCCACGGTGGCATCCTATAGATGTCAGCGACAGCGAGGGCGAGACCATGAGCAAGAATACTTCCAAAAAGACCGCTTTGCCTGCAACC
>NZ_CAJYVE010000027.1 GCF_913777995.1 uncultured Pseudomonas sp.
TCGACCGAAGCCTTAGTCATGCTGGCTCGCAAGCTTGCCCGAGTGGCGTTCGCTCTGTTGAAAAACCAGAGCGAATACCAAACGAAGATGGTTTGAAGGCTTCCCTAAAACCATAGAATCTCCCACAAGCAGAGCGCGCCTGACCGCCCCGTATCGCGGCCGAGGTCGCTCTCTGCAAGCCGCCTGATGCCTCAGAACAGCCGCTCGACCTGCGCCGGCGTACGGCGCATCAGCACCTTGCCGTGGCGCACCGAGACCAGCGCATGGCCCTGGGTGCGGACCATTTCATAGTCATCCGGTGCCGAGAGCAACAACAGGTTGGCCGGACGCCCGACTTCCAGACCGTAGCCCTCGCCCAGATTCAAGGCGCGTGCACTGTTGTCGGTGATCAGGTCCAGGCCGCGTTGCAGGTCTTCGTAGCCGAGCATGTGGCAGATGTGCAGGCCGGCTTCGAGGATGCGCAGGATGTTGCCGTTACCCAGCGGGTACCAGGGGTCGACGATGGAGTCCTGACCGAAGCACACGTTCATGCCGGCCCGATCCAGCTCGGCCACACGAGTCACGCCGCGACGCTTGGGATAGGTGTCGAAGCGGCCCTGCAGGTGAATGCTCTCGGTCGGGCAGGAAATGAAGTTGATCCCGGAGCGCTTGAGCAGGCGGAACAGCTTGGAGCAATAGGCGTTGTCGTAGGAGCCCATGGCTACGGTGTGGCTGGCGCTCACCAGAGCGCCCATGTCGCGCACCCGTGCCTCTTCGGCAAGCACTTCCAGGAAGCGTGACTGCGGGTCGTCGGTCTCGTCGCAATGCACGTCCACCAGGCAGCCGGTACGCTCGGCCAGGTCCATGAGGAACTTCACCGAGGAAACGCCCTGGTCGCGCGTGTTCTCGAAGTGCGGGATGCCCCCCACCACATCGGCGCCCATGGCCACGGCCTCGGCCATCAGGGCACGACCGTTGGGGTACGACTCGATGCCTTCCTGAGGGAAAGCGACGATCTGCAAGTCGACCAGGTGGCGGGTTTGCTCACGCACTTCGACCATGGCCTTGAGCGCGGTGAGCTTGGGGTCGGTGACATCGACATGGGTGCGCACATGCTGGATGCCGTGGTCGACCAGCATGCCGATGGTCTTGGTCGCACGCTGCTTGATGTCGTCGTGAGTGGTCAGCGCCTTGCGCTCGGCCCAGCGCTCGATGCCTTCGAACAGCGTGCCGCTCATGTTCCACTTCGGCTCGCCGGCGGTCAGGGTGGCGTCGAGGTGAATGTGGGGTTCGACGAAAGGGGCGATCACCAGGTTCTGTCCGGCATCCAGGTCGCCCGACGCCGCCGGGGCCACGGTCGGCTGCGCGACGATGGCGGCAATGCGTTCGCCGGCCAGTTCGATGCGGTGCAGGCCGGGCTTGCCGCGCAGGCGGGCGTTGATGATGTTCATCGGGTGTACTCCTGTTCATGCACTTCGGTCATGCGCCATATCAGTAAGGCGACCGAAGCATTCATACGAAAAAGCGGGTCGTCGAGCGATTGTCCGCTCAGTTGTTCGATGCGTTGCAAGCGCTGATTGAGGGTGTTGCGGTGCAGGCCCAGCTGCTGGGCGGCTTTCAGGGCGTTGCCGTTGGCCTTGAGCAGCACGTCGAGGGTATGCACCAGGGCATGCGGATGCTTGCGTCGTGGCTCGATCAGCGCGCCCAGGGTCTGGGTGACGAAGGTGTCGATCAGGCTGCGGTCAGTGATGCCTTGCAGCAGGCGCAGCACACCCAGTTCGCTGAAATCGCACAGGCCACTGGCCGGGCGCAGCTGCTGGGCCACGTCCAGTGCCTGGCGCGCCTCGTTGAGGGCGCGGCGGTACTGGGTGCAGTCTTCGACATGGCTGGACAGCCCCATGAACAGCTCCATTTCCTCGGCCAGGGTGTGCAACGTCCGGTGCAATTGAGCTAGGGTGGCGGGCCAGCCTGGCGCCTCGACCAGCAGCAGCACGAAAAGATCGCCCGGCAACTGTACCAGCAGTGCGCCGGGGTGTTCGCGGCACCAGCTTTCCAGGCGTTCCTCCAGGACCTGGCGCAGGGCCTGCCAGCGTCGCTCGCCCTGCTCCGCGCCATGGCGTTCGAACCAGCCCGGCGCTGCCGCCAGACGCAACGCGGCCAGGCGCCGCGGCTTGTCCAGCCCCAGTTGCAGGTGTGCGGCGCGCTGCCGGGCAATGGCCAGGCTGGGATAATCGCCGGTCAGCAACTGGCCCAGTACGTCGTCCCGCGAGCGACGCACTTGCGCCATCTCGATCAGCGCCGTGCCGATCACATGGGTGACCACGACCATCTTCAACAGATACGGCTGTTCGATCAGCGGCAGGCCCAACTGTTCGGCGCGGGCGATGACCGATGCAGGAATGCTGGCCAGGAAACTGCCGCCAGTGAGGATCACCAGCCCGGCGATGCCCACCGCGTGGCCGTCTTCCACCAGGCTGAGCAGGTTGGCCTCGCCACGCGGGTGGTTGATGCCGGTAATGAACACCAGTTCACCGCCCATCACCCATTCGGCAATACCCTCGTTCTCGGCCACGTACAGCCAGCGCACCCGGCGTTGCAGGCCGCTGGCACCGGCACGCAGGGTCATCTCCTGCAGGCCGGGCAAGGCGAGGATTTCGGCCAGGCTCAGACTCACTGCGCCGCCTCGGTGGCCTGGGCCTGGCGGCGACCGCTGAGCTGCAGCAGCACGATGTAGCACAGCGCCGAGGTGGCGATGCCCACCAGCGGGGCGACCCACGGCGACAGGCAGGCCAGCAGCGCACCGGCGGCATAGGCCAGCAGCCCCAGCAGGTTGTAGCGCGGCAGGCGCACGCTGGCCAGGGTCGGGTACTGACCACGATGGCGGTACCAGAAGTCGGCCATGATCACCCCGCCCACCGGCGGAATGATCGACCCCAGCAGCACCAGGAACGGAATGAGCATTTCATACATGCCACCAATGGCCAGCACGATGCCCACTGCTGCGGCCACCAGCGTCGCAGTGCGCCGGCGTTCGCTGCGCAGTAGGTGGCAGCTGGCGGCGGCGACGTTGTAGATGGTCGGGCCCTGGATGGTCCACAGGTTCAGGCACAGCATCACCACGGCGGCGAACGACAGGCCCTGGAGGATCATCACTTCGACGATATCGGCCTGCTGGTAGACCATCGCGCACCAGGCGCCGGCCACCACCATCAGGCCGTTGCCGACCAGAAAGCTGACCACGCTGGCTGCCACGGCCACCCGACCGCTGCGCGACAGGCGTGTCCAGTTGGTGGCCTGGGTGGCGCCGCTGGCGAAGGTGCCGAAGACCATGGTCACCGCCGCCGAAAAGGTCATGCTTTCATGCGGAACCACGGCAAGCAGGCCACTCAGGCCACCGGCCTGGCGGGTGGCGATGACCATCGACACCACCAGCAGCACGAACATCAGCGGCACCGAGACCCGCGACAGCAGGTCCAGACCCTTGAAGCCGACGATCGCCGTGAGGCTGAAGCCCAGGCCGAACAGCACCATCAGCGGCACCGTGAAACCTGACGCCAGGCCGAGGATCTTTACCAGCACGATGGCCACCGTAGCGGTGCCCCAGGCGTACCAGCCCAGCTCGGCGAAACCGAGCAGGAAGTCAGAGAGGCGGCTGCCGGACTCGCCGAAGCAGAAACGCCCCATCAGTACCGTGTTCAGGCCACTGCGCGACGCGATCAGCGCCAGGGCAGCCGCATACAAGGCCAGCAGACTGTTGCCGATGGCTGCGATCCACAGCATGTCGGTGAAATCGAAGGCCATGCCCAGCTTGCCACCGGCGAACATGGTGCCGGTGAAGAAGGTGAAGCTGAACAGCACCATGGCGATGGGCATGAAGCCCTTGCGCGCATGCTGGGGCGCTTCAGAGAGAGGAAACTCGTCGTGTGTACTCATGGGCCAGGCTCCAGGATGGGGATACCCAGCCCTTGAGCAATCGCCAGGCCAGTTTTGAGCAGACGCGAACGCGGCCTGAAAGCAGGCGAAACGACCATTCAAAGCTGTACAGACTGCACATTTTTACCTGCCGACAGAGCGGTTTTTATGTGCGCGCTGCCTCGTATCGAGGCAGCCGCGCACCATCGCGGCACACCGAATCAGACCGCCCTGGCCTGGACAAGATCGAAGAGTTTCATCCCGGCCAGCAGCGCAGCCATGAACAGCCAGGCCTGCCAGTGACCGCCCGGCAGCAGGACCAGGGCCGGGCCGGGACACAGCCCGGCCAGCCCCCAGCCGACACCGAACAGCAGGCTGCCACCCATCAGGCGCCGGTCCAGGCCACGGCGCTCTGGCAGGTGCAAGGGACCGTCGAGCAAGGGTCGACCACGGCGGCGGATCCAGGTCATCGGCCCGATCAGTGCGGCGAGTGCCCCCGCCATGACCAGCGCCAGCGAAGGGTCCCAGGCCCCGGCCAAGTCGAGAAACGCCAGGACCTTGGCCGGGTCGGCCATGCCCGCCAGCAACAGGCCGGTGCCGAACAGCAGCCCGGCGATGAAACCGGTGAGTGCACGCATGTCAGAACCCACCCAGCACGTGGCGCAGGATGAATACCGTGGCGAAGCCGCTGGCCATGAAGCACAGCGTGGCCACCAGCGAGCGCCCGGACAACCGCGACAGGCCACACACACCATGGCCGCTGGTGCAGCCGCTGCCATAGCGGGTGCCCAGGCCGACCAGCAAGCCGGCCACCATCAGGACCAGGGGACCTGCCGTCACATGGGGCTGGGGTGGCAGCGCCACCCAGCCCCAGAGCAGCGGCGCGGCCAACAGGCCCAGCAGGAAGGCCAACTTCTCGCCCCAGCCAGGCTCGCCGCGCTTGAAGACCGCCGCCAGCAGGCCGCTGATACCGGCAACACGCCCATTGGCGACCACGAACAGCGCCGCGCCCAGGCCGATCAGCACCCCACCGGCCAGCGCCGGGCCGGGGGTGAATGCCAGTGCATCGAAAGTCATGAAGTCGTCTCCCGTGAGGAAATACCACCGCCGCAGTGTACGGCCACGCCACGCTGGCTGATATCCCGTGGCCATACAATTGGTCGGCGCGGGGTTGACCGATCTCGACGATGAGACAAATACTGTATGTAGATACAGTATTTTCTGGCCTACCCTCATGCCCGCAGTCGTTTCTCTCAACAGCCTCCTCGACACCCGCCGTATCTGGCGCGGCCAGTCCATGCCAGTGAACGCCCCCAGCAACCCCGCCACCGGCCACGCGGCCCTGGACCGTGCCCTGCCCGGCGGCGGTTGGCCGGCAGCAGCGCTCAGCGAGATTCTCGTGGCGGCCCAGGGCATCGGCGAGCTGGGCCTGTTGTGGCCGACCCTGGCACGTCTCACGGCACGCGCCGAGCGGGTGCTGCTGGTCGGCCCGCCGCACCTGCCCTACCCCCGTGCCTGGGCGGCAGCGCAGGTCGACCTGCGCTACCTGAGCATCATCCAGGCCGAGGGCCGCGATGCCTTGTGGGCCGCCGAGCAGAGCCTGCGCTCGGGCAGTTGCGGCGCGGTGCTGTGCTGGTTGCAACAGGCCGACGACCGTGCCCTGCGACGCCTGCAAGTGGCAGCGGAAAGCGGCCAGACTTTGGCGTTCGCCTACCGCCCCCTGCATGAAGCACGCAACCCTTCGCCGGCCGCGCTGCGTCTGGCCCTGGAGAGCAACCCGGCGCAACTGCGAGTGCTTAAGTGCCGGGGCGGGCTGGCCGCGCAGCAGCCCATCGCCATGGGCTGGCAGTGACATGGCGATGCTCTGGGCCTGCATCCTGCTGCCCCAGTTGGCCATGGACGCCGTGTTGCGCCAGCGTGACGACCCCGCTCAGCCTCTGGTGTTGCTGAGCGGGCCGGCGCAACGCCGGGTGTTGCAAGCGGTGAATCCGGCGGCCCGCGCCCTGGGCTTGCGGCCGGGGCAGTCGCTGACCGCCGCGCAGACCCTGGCCAGCGGTTTCGCGACGGCCGATTACGACAACGCGCAGCTCGAGCGCTGCCAGCAGTTCCTGGCAGCCTGGGCCTATGGCTTCAGTGCCCAGGTCAGCCTGCATTACCCACGTTGCCTGCTGCTGGAAGTGCAATCCAGCCTGGGGCTGTTCGGCCCCTGGCCACGCCTCGAAGCGCGGTTGCGTAGCGAGTTGCGCGAACTGGGTTTTGCCCATCGCATCACCGCTGCCCCCAACCCGGCCGCTGCACGGGTGCTGGCCAATGCCCGCGACGGCCTGGCGGTGTTCGATACCGCGCAGTTGCGACCGCTGTTGCGCAGCTTACCGGTGGAGCGCGCCGGCCTGCCGGCAGAAACCGCCAATGCCCTGGCGCGCATGGGGCTGCGCCAGTTGCAGCAGGTCATGGACCTGCCGCGCAGCAGCCTGGCGCGGCGCTTTCCCGAACAGCTGCTGGTGCAACTCGATCGCCTGCTTGGCCAGCGGGCCATGGCCCTGGACTTCTACACGCCACCGGATGTCTTCGATGTACGCCTCGAGCTGAACTTCGAGGTGGAATCGCACCAGGCGCTGCTGTTTCCACTGCGTCGCCTGACCGCTGACCTGGCCGCTTGGCTGGCGGGGCGCGACTGTGGCGTGCAGCGCTTCGTGCTGTACCTGCAACACCGTGCCTTGCCCGACAGCCAGGTGCCGGTCGGTCTGCTCAGTGCCGAGCGTGACGCTGGCATGCTCTTCGAACTGAGCCGCGGCCGCCTGGAGAACCTGCAACTCGCAGCACCGGTGCTGGCGGTGCGACTGCTGGCCGACCAAGTGCCGGCCTTCACCCCGCAGCATCAGCCGCTGTTCAACGAGCGCCCGCAGCAATCGCAGCCTTGGGAACAGCTGCGCGAACGCCTGCGTGCCCGCCTGGGCGATGCGGCGGTGTACGAACTGCAGCATCGCGCCGACCACCGCCCGGAGCGGTCCTGGAGCCAGGACCCCGTGGCCGCCCCCTCACCCGCCAGCGCGCCACGCCCCGGTTGGCTACTGGCGGTTCCCGAACCTTGGCCGCAGGCCGCCCTTGAGGTACTGGCCGGGCCGGAACGCATCGAGTCCGGCTGGTGGGACGGCGACGATGTGCGTCGCGACTACTACGTGGTGCGTACCCCGGCCGGGCAGCGTGGCTGGGCCTATCGCGAGGCTGGCCGCGACGGCCCCTGGCAGGTGCAGGGCTGGTTCGCATGAGCGGCTACGCCGAACTGCACTGCCTGTCGAACTTCAGCTTCCAGCGCGGTGCGTCGAGTGCCCAGGAGTTGTTCGAACGCGCCGCGCAACTGGGCTATACCGCCCTGGCGATCACCGACGAGTGCTCGCTGGCCGGCATCGTGCGCGCCTGGCAGGCCGCCAAGGCCGCCGGGGTGCGGCTGCTCACCGGCATCGAGGTCAACCTCGCCGGAGGTCCCAAGCTGGTGCTGCTGGCCGAACACCTGGCGGGCTACCAACGCCTCTGCGCCCTGGTGACCCTGGCCCGCCGGCGCAGCCGCAAGGGCTGCTACGCCTTGGCCCAGGCCGATCTGCAAGGCCCGCATGACGGCGTACTGGCCTTGTGGGTGCCAGAAGCCGACGCGGCCGGCGAGGTCCAGGACGCCCAGGGTGTCTGGGTCGCCGAGCAGTTCGCCGGGCGCTGCTGGCTGGCCGTGGAGCTGCACCAGGGCGCGGACGATGCGCAACGCCTCGCTCGTCTGCAGGCCCTCGGCCAGCGCCTGGGCATGCCGCTGGTAGCGGCCGGCGACGTGCACATGCATGTACGGGGCCGTCGCGCCCTGCAGGACACCCTCACCGCCATCCGCCACCACTGCACGGTCGACGAAGCCGGTTATCACCTGTTTGCCAATGGCGAACGGCATCTGCGGCCCCTCCCGGTGTTGCAGGGCCTTTACCCGCCTGAACTGCTGGCAGAATCGCTGAACATCGCCGCCCGCTGCCATTTCGAGCTGGACCAGTTGCGCTACCAGTACCCCCATGAAGTGGTGCCCAGCGGCCATACCCCGAGTGGCTGGCTGCGTGAGCTGACCGAGCGCGGCTGCCGCTGGCGCTGGCCACAGGGCATGCCGGACAAGGTGCGCACGCAGATCGAGGCGGAACTGAGCCTGATTGCCGAGCTGGGCTACGAGAGCTATTTCCTCACCGTGCACGACATCGTGCAGTTCGCTCGTGACCAGAAAATCCTCTGCCAGGGCCGTGGCTCGGCGGCCAACTCGGCGGTGTGCTTCGCCCTGGGCATCACCGAACTGGACCCCACGCGCATGGACATGCTGTTCGAGCGCTTCATCTCCCGCGAGCGCAACGAACCGCCGGACATCGACGTCGACTTCGAGCACGAACGGCGCGAAGAGGTGATCCAGTACGTGTTCAGGCGCTACGGCCGGGAGCGGGCCGCCCTGACCGCTGTGGCCAGCACCTATCACGTCACCGGCGCGATTCGCGATGTCGCCAAGGCCCTGGGCTGGCCGCCCGATCAGATCAACACCCTGGCCGGCTGTTGCAGCCGCTGGAGCGACCGCCTGCCCGCGGTGGAGCGCCTGATCGAGGCCGGCTTCGATCCGCAGAACCGCCAGGTGCGCATGGTCCTGGCGCTGACCGAGCAACTGATCGGCTTTCCCCGCCACCTGTCGCAGCACCCCGGCGGCTTCGTGATTTCCGAGCACCCGCTGAGCACCCTGGTGCCGGTGGAAAACGCCGCCATGCCCGACCGCACCATCATCCAGTGGGACAAGGACGACATCGATGCCGTGGGCCTGATGAAGGTCGATGTGCTGGCCCTGGGCATGCTCAGCGCGGTGCGCCGCTGCCTGGCGCTGTTGCAGGGGCAGGGTCGGGGCGAACTGAGCATCGCCAGCATTCCGGCCGACGATGAAGCGACCTACGACATGATCTGCCGTGCCGACACCATCGGGGTGTTCCAGATCGAGTCACGGGCGCAGATGGCCATGCTGCCGCGCCTGAAACCGCGCGAGTTCTATGACCTGGTCGTGCAGGTAGCCATCGTTCGCCCCGGTCCTATCCAGGGCAACATGGTGCACCCTTACCTGCAACGGCGTGCCGATAAGAGTCTCGTCAATTACCCCAGCGATGAACTCAGAGAAGTGTTCGCGCGCACCCTGGGCGTGCCGCTGTTTCAGGAACAGGTGATGAAAGTCGCCATCGTCGCCGCCGGCTACAGCCCAGGCGAAGCCGACCAACTGCGACGCTGCATGGCCGCCTGGAAACGCCATGGCGGTCTGGAACCGCATCGCGAACGGCTGCGTACCGGCATGCTTGCCAAGGGCTATAGCGAAGAGTTCGCCGCGCAGATCTTCGAACAGATCAAGGGCTTCGGCAGCTATGGCTTTCCCGAATCCCATGCTGCCAGCTTCGCCCTGCTCACCTATGCCAGCTGCTGGCTCAAATGCCATGAACCAGCGGCCTTCGCCTGTGCGCTGATCAACAGCTGGCCAATGGGTTTCTATTCCCCTGACCAGGTGCTGCAGGACGTGCGCCAGCACAGCATCGAAGTGCGCCCGGTGGACGTCACCGCCAGCGACTGGGATTGCTCCCTGGAAGCCACCCAGGGGCCGCAACCGGCGCTGCGCCTGGGCTTGCGCATGGTCCGTGGGCTGGCCGAAGCGGTGGGCCGGCAGATTCCCGTTGCGCGGGCTGCGCAACCCTTCCACAGCATCGAGGATCTGTGTCGGCGCGCCGGGCTGGACGCCAAGGCCCGCGATTGCCTGGCCCAGGCCAATGCCCTGCAGGCCCTGGCCGGCCACCGCCATCGTGCCTTATGGGACATCGCGGCGGTGCAGCCCAGCCTGCCGCTGTTCGATACCGCGCCGGTCGAGGAACCGCTGCCGATCCCGGCCCCCAGCGTGGTGGAGAACCTGCGTGCCGACTACGCGCTGACCGGCACCACCCTCGGCCCGCACCCCCTGGCACTGCTGCGTCCGACACTCGATGCCCTGCGCGCCCGCAGTTCCAGGGAGCTGGCGTGCATCGGCAACAGCAGCCATGTCACGGTGATCGGTATCGTCACCGGCCGCCAGCGCCCCGGCACAGCCTCGGGTGTGACCTTCGTCACCCTGGAGGACGAATTCGGCATGGTCAACGTGCTGGTCTGGCGCGACCTGGCAGAGCGCTACCGAACCGCCCTGGTGCATGCCAGGCTGTTGCAGATCAAGGGGCGGCTGGAGGATCAGTCAGGTGTCCGGCATCTGATCGCCGGGCACCTGCTGGACAGGAGCGATTTGCTCGAAGGGCTGGATGTGCGCAGCCGCGACTTTCAGTGAAGGCTGCGCAGCGGGCGTTCAGGCCATGGGCACACGGGGCAGCTCGCGCTTGTGGGCGGTCTGCCGGTAGGCCTTCTCGATGATCGAACGGGCCTGATCGGACACCGCCTCGCCCATCAGGTAGGCATCGATCTCGGCATAGCTGCAACCGTAGGCGGCTTCATCCGGCTTGCCAGGGTCGAGGTCTTCCAGGTCAGCGGTGGGCGCTTTATAGACCAATCGGTCGGGAGCACCGAGAGCCTTGGCCAACTGGCGTACCTGGCCCTTGGTCAGGCCTGACAGCGGGGCTAGGTCGCAGGCACCGTCACCGAACTTGGTGAAGAAGCCCATCACGGCCTCGGCGGCGTGGTCGGTGCCGACCACCAGGCCATTACTGAAGTTGGCGATGGCGTACTGCGCGACCATGCGCGTGCGGGCCTTGACGTTGCCCTTGACGAAGTCGGTCTGCGCGGCGCTGGGCTGCAGGCCGTCAAGCCGGATCGAGTCCATCAGGCCGTCGACCGCTGCGGTGATGTTGCTGCTGGCGATCTGGTCTGGGGCGATGAAGTCCAGGCTGGCCTGGGCATCGCTTTCATCGGCCTGGCTGCGATACGGCAGGCGCACGGCGATGAAGCGTGCCTGGCCGCCCTGTTCGCGGATCTGCTGCACCGCCAACTGGCACAGGCGCCCGGCGGTCAGCGAGTCCACCCCGCCGCTGATACCCAGCACCAGGGTCTGGCAGCCGGAGTCCTGCAGCACCTGGCGGATGAAGGCGACGCGGCGTTCGATCTGGGCGTGCTCGCTGCCGGCCTGCCACTGGCGGTCGACACCCAGTTCACGGGCGATAGCGGTCTGGCATTGAGTGCTCATCTTTGCTTCCTCCTGCAGTTCTAACGATCTGGCACGCCGTGCGGCGCGGCCGTCATTGCAATGCGACGTTGAAGACCTGGGCGGCGTACTGCAGGAACGAGGCGTCCTCGCAGACATTCTTCACCGGGTCGTCGGAAAACTTCACCACCGGCTCGCCATGTACACGAACCAGTTTCATGACGATGCTCAGCGGCTCTACGCCGTCCACATCGCAGGCCAGGCTGGTGCCCATGCCGAAACCGACCTTGGCCTTGCCGCGCACGTGGCGCAGGATCGGCAGGCATTTCTCGAAATTCAGCCCGTCGGAGAACATCAGGTCCTTGCTGCGTGGGTCGATGCCCAGCTCGGCGTAGCGCGCCAGCACCTTGTCGGCCCAGACGATGGGGTCACCGGAGTCCTGGCGCAGGCCGTCGTAGAGCTTGGCGAAGTACAGGTCGAAGTCCTTGAGGAAAAAATCGGTGCTGATGCAGTCGGTCAGGGCAATGCCCAACCGGCCGCGGTACTCGCGCACCCAGTTCTCCAAGGCCGCACTCTGGCTCTCGCGCAGGCGCCCCAATTGCTGGTGGACCATCACCCACTGGTGAGCCATGGTGCCGATCAGCGGCAGGTCGAACTCATAAGCCAGGTGCGCGTTGCTGGTGCCGACGAACACCCCGGGGAAATCACGGCGCATGATGTCCACCACCTCGCGCTGGGCACGGAACGACAGGCGTCGGCGGGTAGAGAAGTCCGACACCCGCAGCTCGGCCAGTTCTTCCCGGCTGGCATTCTGTTCCAGCCATTCGAATTTCTGGTACAAGCGGCGAGTCACGTCGGCCAGTTCGACATCCGGGTATTTGTCGCGGTTGCGCAGCTCGCTGACCATGGCCAGCACGGGTTGCTCGAACATGATGCAGTGCAGCATCGGGCCTCGGACGCGAATCTGCAGTTGGCCCTCTACCTCCGCAACATGGATGTAGCGCAGGTTGAAGCGGAACAGGCCGAGAAACTGTTCGAAATCCGGAGTCAGGTATTCGCGAAAGCGCCGGTTGAACAGAAAACGCTGCTCGCCTTCACGCAGTTGCAGGTCGGCCAGGCGTTCCAGTTCCTGGCGGATCTCGGGAATCAGGTGGCCGAGCTTTTCCCGCGAGCGGACGATGAACAGGTACTCCACATCGACGTTGGGGTGCTGGTGCAGCACCGCCTGCATCATGGTGAAGGTGTAGTAGTCGGTGTCCAGCAGGCTCTGGATCACCCCGGTGTCACGATCGAATGCACTGTCCATGTTCATGCTCCTCATTGGCCGGCCAGTTGGCGGGTCTGTTCACGGTCGGCGGCAACCTGGATGCCTGCCTGGCGCATTTCGGCAATTGCCGCGTGTGCGCCCTCTTCGCTGATCGCCCGGCAGGCTGGCAGGTGCACGATGACCCGAAAGCCCGCTGCCGCCAGTTGCAGGGCGGTGGTCTTGACGCAGAAGTCCAGGGCCAGGCCGCCGACGATCACTTGGGTCACGCTGCGGCTGGCCAGGTATTCGGCCACGCCGGTGGACAGCTTGCCGTCCAGGTCGTGGTACAGCGCGCCATAGGGGTGCAGGTCCGGCTCCACGCCCTTCCACACGAAGTAGTCGTAGTCACAGGGTGCTGGCAGCTCGTCCAGCAGGGTGAACCCTTCGGTGCCCGGTACGCAGTGGCTGACCCAGGTCAGGTCGGCTTGCGGCAGGCCGGTGGGCTTGAGCATCTGCTCATGCCCGGCCACCACCCAGGGAGCCTTGGGGCTGTGCGCGTCCTTGCTGCCCACCCGCACGCCGGCCAGGCTGGCGATGAAGTTGAGTTCGGCGCCGATCTGCTCACCGCCGGCCACCGGCAGTTCATCCGGGCAAAGCGGGGTGAAGCCTTTCTGTGCATCGACGTCGAAGGATGCGATATTGCCAAGCGATGAGTTCATGTCGTGTACCTCCGTTGCGTGAGACGAAAGGTACATGTCGTGTACTTACGATGCAAGCTTTTTCTCGGCCCGCTGAAAAATCCCTAATTTATTAGCCATGAATGCAGCTGCGAGCTCGTTGAGAGGCCGCCCTTCCCTGCGCGAAGCTTATGCTATAAGGTACACGACATGTACTTTATGGAGGTGCGTGATGATCGAAGTGGCTGTATACGGCGGAGCCTTCGACCCGCCACATGCCGGGCATGCCCGCGTGATGATCGAAGCGTCGCGCCAGGCGCGGCAGGTGTGGGTGGTGCCCAGCTTCCGGCATGCCGATGGCAAGCGCATGGCTGACTTCGATCTGCGCCTGGGCTGGTTGCATGACGTGGTCGCGAGCATTCGCCCGCTGTGTGCGGCGCCGGTACGGGTCAGTGGCATCGAGCGGGAGCTGGCGCAGTTGCAGCCCGGTCCTGTGTACAGCTACACCCTGCTCGAACGCCTGGCGACGCGTCTGGGTATCGCCGATCGGCAGCTGGCCCTGGTCACCGGGCCGGATGTGCTGGAACGCCTGCCGCAGTTTCATCGCGGCGCGGCGTTGCTGGAGCGCTTCGCGGTGATCACCATCGACGAACAACTGGACGTGCGCAGCAGCAGCCTGCGCCAGCGCCTGCAGCAGGGCCTGGCGCTACCACAGCAGTGGCTGGCCCCAGGGCTGGATCCGCTAAACTACCGCCACTACGCCGTTCACGGAACCTGACATGCAAGACCGCACCACCCCACGCGCCGCCTACCTGCACACCATCGACCTCTGCGTGCTGCATTACTGCCGCCAGACCCAGAGCCTGCAGATTCTGCTCAACCAGCGTGACAACGAGCCGTTCGCCAGGCACTGGGCGCTGCCCGGTATCGTGGTCAACGGCGACGTCGAAGACCGTACCCTGGAAGACGCCGTCGAGCGCCTGCGCCGCTCGCCCAAGGTCGACATGCCTCTGGCCTGGCTCGAACAGGTCGGCACGGTGGGCGATGCCTTTCGCGACCCGCGCTGCTGGTCCTCCTCGACCTTCTACCTGGCAATTCTCAGCGAGCCCTGCGAGCCGGCGGCGCACCAGCGCTTCGTGCCGCTGCTGGAGGTCGCCAGCGGCGCCTACAAGCTGCCGTTCGACCACAACCTCCTGGCGGCCCGCGCCCAGGAACGGTTGCTGTCCAAGTCGCTGTACAGCAGCCTGCCGCTGATGTTCCTCGGCACCGAGTTCAGCGCCCCGGAAGCCGTGACGATCTTCTCCCTGGTGCTGCAACGCCCAGTGCTCAAGACCAGTATCCGCCAGCGCCTGCTGAAGATGAGCGAGGCTGGCTATCTGCGCGAGTCGGGGCGCAAGAAACAGGGCGACGGCGGCCGCCCGCAGGCGACCCTGGAAAGCCTCAGGCCAGGCAACCTCTACCTGTTCGACCGCAGCTTCCTGGATTAGCCGCAATACGGGTCAGTTAGCCCGGGTAAGCGGCTTCGGCCGCGAAGCGACCGCATGTTCACAACAGATGCAGTGAATTTTCTGGCGCTTTCGCGGCCGCTCCTACAGGGTGAAGCCGATCAGTTCATGCACTCGCGCCGCCAGGGCTTCGGTGGTGAAGGGCTTGGCCAGCACCAGGCGCTCAGGCCCCAGGTCGCCCTGGCCGATCACCATGGTTTCAGCGTAGCCGGTGACGAACAGCGTCTTGAGGCCCGGGCGCATCTCCCGCCCGGCATCGGCCAGTTGCCGGCCATTCATGCCGCCGGGCAGGCCGACGTCGGTGATCAGCAGGTCGATGCGCATGTCCGAGCGCAACAGCCTGATGCCGGCCACGCTGTCGCCCGCCTCGATGATGGTGTAACCCAGCTCGCCGAGGCTGTCGGCCAGCAGCATGCGCACCGTGGGCTCGTCGTCGACGACGAGAATGATGTCGCCAGACTGCGCCTGGGAAGTGACCGCCTGCTGTGTCGTGGACTCTTCCTTGGCCACGATGTCGCCCATGTACCGCGGCAGGTAGATGCGTACCGTGGTGCCACTGCCGACCGCGGAATAGATGCGCGCCTGACCGCCGGACTGCTTGGCGAAACCGTAGATCATCGACAGCCCCAGGCCCGTGCCCTGCCCCAGGGGCTTGGTGGTGAAGAACGGGTCGAACGCCTTGGCGATCACATCCGGCGGCATGCCGCAGCCGGTGTCGGTGACGCTCAGGGCCACATAGTCACCAGAAGGAATCTCGTAGGCCATCGCCGACGAAGGGTCCATGCGCCGGTTGGCGGTCTCGATGCTGATGCGCCCGCCGCCGGGCATGGCGTCGCGAGCGTTGATGCACAGGTTGAGCAAGGCGTTTTCCAGCTGGCTGACATCCACCAGGGTCGGCCACAGCGGTTCGCAGCAGCGGGTCCCCACGTCGATACCCGGACCGACGGTGCGCTGCACCATTTCCGCCAGCCCGGCGACCAGCATGTTGACGTCCGTGGGCCGCGGGTCGAGGGTCTGACGCCGCGAGAAGGCCAGCAGGCGATGGGTCAGCGACGCCGCCCGACGCGCGGCACCCTGGGCCGCCGACATGTATTTGCCGATGTCCTTCAAGCGCCCCTGGGCAATGCGTTTGTCGATCAATTCCAGCGCGCCGGAGATACCGGCCAGCAGGTTGTTGAAGTCGTGGGCCAAGCCGCCAGTCAACTGCCCTACCGCTTCCATCTTCTGCGACTGGCGCAGTTTTTCTTCGGCCTGCATCAGCTCGGCGGTACGCTCGGCGACGCGCGCCTCCAAGGTATCGTTCATCGCCCACAAGGCCGCCGTGGCTCGGTCGCGTTCGGCCTCCACGGCACGGCGCTCCTGCACATCGATCAGTACCCCGGGAAAGGTCAGTGGCCGACCTTCGTCGTCGTGATTGACCCGGCCGTTGGCCTCGATCCAGTAATACTTGCCGTCCAGGCGTCTTACCCGGTACTGGTGCGCATAGGCGCCGCCACGCGCCACGACTTCGTCGATGGCGTCGATCAGCCCCTGTTTGTCATCGGGGTGTACGGTCTGGATCACCTGCTCCAGGCTCAGCCCGACGCGCCCCAGCGCCGGGTCCAGGCCAAACGCGCGGGCGAAGCCCTCGTCGACGCTGAAGGCGTCCAGCGGCAGGTTCCAGTGCCAGGTGCCGATGATGGCTCCAGCCGACAGCGCCAGCTGCACGCGCTCGACGCTTTCGATGGCCAGCGCCTCGCTGACCCGCAGGCGTTCTTCGGCGTTGCGCCGCTCGGTGACATCGCTGAAGAAAATGCCGATCTGCCGATCGGCCGGGTCGCCGACCCGCACCGCCCGCACATCGAACCAGCGGCCAAAGGCCTCGGCATAGCTTTCGAAACTCGCCGGCTCGCCGGTCAGCGCCACCCGCCCGTAGTTCTCGAACCACACGGCTTCGAGGTTCGGCGCAAACTCGGTGACCCACTTGCCCTGCAGGTCGACACCGGCCTGGCGGGCGAAGGCCGCGTTGACCTCGACGAAGCGGTAGTCCACCGGCAGCTCGTCGGCATCGAACCTGACCTGCACGATGGCAAACGCGGTGGCGATGGTTTCCAGAATGGTGCGGTAGCGCTCCTGGCTGTCGAGCAGGGCCTTTTCCGTGCGGCGCATCTCGCTCAGGTCGAGCATCGCGCCGATCATCCGCGTGGCCTGCCCTTCGGCATTGCGAATCACATGGCCACGATCAAACACTTCAGCATAGGAATCGTCGGCGCGGCGGAAGCGGTATTCGTCGGTCCAGGCGGTGCCGCTGCCGTCGATCACCGCGTGGATGGAATCATGGATGCGCTGGCGGTCATCGGGGTGGATCTGCGCGATCCACCAGTCACCGGTCATGTCCGAGGCTTTCAGGCAATGGCCATAGGCGTCCTGCAAGGCATCGTTCCACTGCACATGGTTGGCCTTCAGGTCCCAGTCCCAGATCGCGTCGTTGGTGGCCTTGGCGACCAGGCGATAACGCTCCTGGGTTTCGAGGATCTCCTGGTGCGCCTGGCAAGCATGGACAGCCGCATTGGCCGGGGGCGGCCCGGCTGCCGCAGGATCCAGGCCGACGGCCGCCACCACCCCCTGCAGCCGTGCGATCTCGGCCAGCAGTTGTTCACGGGTCAGGTTTTCCAGGATGGCCACCACTGAGAGAAATGAAGTAGGCCCGGACATGACACGGGCTGAATGGGAGGAGCGGTGAACAGGTGCGCGTATCAGAGCACATTTATCGTCCAGCGCCCATGACAATCATGGCCAGTTGACCTCAGGCACGAGGCGTGGTCGCAGCGCCCACGCTATGTATAATCCGCCGCCCTTCATAACAAACGATTGTCCATGACCAGATTGTTACTTTCCTTTGCCCTCGCCTTTTCATTCATCAGCCCTGCCCTGGCGGCGCCTCCGGCCAGCTTCGACGACGCCAAGGTGGTGGCCCGGGAAAAGATCTACAACGACCAGACCCACAGTGCCCTTGGCGAGCTGTACTGCGGCTGCCAATGGGAGTGGGTCGGGCGTTCCGGTGGGCGGCTCGACAAACGCTCGTGCGGCTACCAGACCCGCAAGCAGGAAGAGCGTGCGCAGCGCACTGAGTGGGAGCACATCGTGCCGGCCTGGACCTTCGGCCATCAGCGCCAGTGCTGGCAGAAAGGGGGACGCTCGTTCTGCGAAAAGGACGATCCGGTGTTCAACGCCATGGAAGCCAACCTGTTCAACCTCTACCCGGCGGTGGGCGAAGTGAACGGCGATCGCAGCAACTTCAGCTACGGCATGGTCGCCAGTAACGCGCCGCAGTACGGCCAGTGCAAGACCAAGGTGGATTTCAGCGAAGAAGTCGCCGAACCGCGTGACGAGGTAAAAGGCATGGTCGCCCGCACCACCTTCTACATGTTCGATCGCTACGGCTTGAACATGTCGCGCCAACAGCAGCAGCTGCTCATGGCCTGGAACAAGCAGTACCCGGTAAGCGCCTGGGAGAAACAGCGTGACCAACGCATCGCCGCGATCATGGGTCACCACAACCCCTTCGTCACCGGCCAGCGTACCTGGACCCTGGACTACAAGCCGGTGGGTGACGGACTGGTCAGCCCCGTGCCGACCAAGACGGCCAAGGCCGCACCGGCGGCCAGTGGCGCGATCATCGGCAATCGCAACAGCCAGCTGTATCACCTGCCCAGTGGCTGCCCCGGCTACAGCCAGGTGTCAGCAAAGAACCAGGTGAGCTTCGCCAGTGAAGCCGAAGCCCAGGCGGCGGGCTACAAGAAGGCCGGCAACTGCCGCTGAGCCGTGGTTCATGACCGAGCGCTGCGTGCCCCACGGCGGCAGCGCTCGGAGCAGTAACGCACCTCATCCCAACAGCGCGCCCAGCGCTTGCGCCAGGTGAACGGCAGGCCGCAGACCACGCAGGTTTTCTGCGGCAGGTCGGCTTTCTTCGGGCGCTTTTCCTTCACAGTGCCTCGCCGGCATCCAGCCGGGCCAGTAAGTCCTCCCCACGCTGCCACAGCGCCGCTCGGCGCTCTTCGCTCATGCCTTGCAGGTTGCGATAGGTCAGGGTCATGCGCGGGTTGCCGGACAACGGTTCGCGGTGGCGCATCAGGAAGTGCCAGTACAGGGCATTGAACGGGCAGGCATCTTCTTCCACTGCACGGTCCACCCGGTATTCGCAGTGCCGGCAGTGGTCGGACATGCGCTGGATGTACTTGCCACTGGCGCAATACGGTTTGGAACCCAGGTAGCCACCATCGGCGTGCATGACCATGCCCAGGGTATTGGGCAGCTCCACCCAGTCGAAGGCATCCATGTACACCGCCAGGTACCACTCGCAGATCGCCGGCGGCGCGATGCCGGCCAACAAGGCGAAATTGCCGGTGACCATCAGCCGTTGGATGTGGTGCGCGTAGCCCAGCTCCAGCGTCTGACCGACGGCCTGGGCCATGCAGCGCATGCGGGTGTGCCCGGTCCAGTAAAAGCCTGGCAGCGCGCGCCGGTTACCGAAGGCATTGAGTCCGGCGTAATCGGGCATGCACAACCAGTAGATGCCCCGCACGTATTCGCGCCAGCCGATCAACTGGCGAATGAAGCCCTCGGCGGCATTGAGCGGAACATGACCTTGGCGATAGGCACTGTCGACATCGGCGCACAGCTCGCGCAGGTCCAGCAGGCCGATGTTCAGCGCGGCGCTGATCCGCGCATGGAACAGGTAGGGCTCGCCCTCGGCCATGGCGTCCTGGTAGTCACCGAACGCCGCCAGCGAGAACTGCAGAAAGTGCGCCCACAGCGCCTGCGCTTCGGCGTGGGTGACGGGATAGTCGAACCCTTCCAGGCGGCCGTAGTGGTCGGTGAAGCGCTCCCCCACCAGCGCGATTACCTGGCGGGTGATGGGGTCCTGGGCAAAACGCGCCGGAAACGGCCCACGCACGCCACGTGGCAGCGCCTTGCGGTTGTCGCTGTCGAAGTTCCAGGCGCCGCCCACCGGGCTGCCGTCCGGCTCCAGCAACAGCCCGCTGCGCTTGCGCATCTGCCGGTAGAACAGCTCCATGCGCAACTGCGTGCGCCCCTTGGCCCAGGCGGCAAATTCGGCGCGCGAGCATAGAAAACGCCGGTCGGCATGCCAGTGCAGGTCCAGGCCGCTGTCGCGCAGGGCCTGCTCCAGGCGCCATTCACCGCATTCGGTAACGTGCACCTGCTGCGCCTCCAGAGCGGCCTGCCAACGGTGCAGCTCACCGGCGATACTGCCGCGGTTGTGCGGGTCGTCGAGGGTCACGTAGATCACTTGCCAGCCGCGCTCACGCAACGCCTCGGCAAAATGACGCATGGCGCTGAAGATCAGCACGATTTTCTGCGGATGATGGGGGACGTAGCGCGCCTCCTCCTGCACTTCAGCGAGCAACAGAGCGTCCTGCTGCGGGTCCAGGACCTGCAGCATGTCCAGGTTGAAAGACAGTTGGTCGCCGAGCAGCAGGCCCAGTCGGCGTGCCCTCACCACTGGCGCTCCAGGTTCACCGGCAGGCGCAACGGCTCGATGGGGCCGTCACGGCGGCCACACATCTCGTCGTGTACCACGTGCTGCACCAGCACGCAGGGCAGCGGCGGCAGTTGCAGGTCATGCAGCAGGTCGCGCAGGTGGGTGGTCGAACGCAGGTGCATGACCTTGCCCTGCTCACCGTGCAAAAGCTCGCTGCCTTCGGCAGTGTGCACACGCAACAGGTAGAAACCGCCCTCCATGGAGAACAGCTCCAGCTCATTCACCTGCCCCGCCCTGGCACGCCGGGCCAATGTGGCGAGGTTCATCGGGCAGCCTGCCAAAACAGGTTATACAAGGCTTTTACTGTGAACAGGTTTTCATGTGTCATGGAAAGACCTCCAAGCGTTCAGGCAAGCCGTTTGGCCGAGTAAGACGCAATGTGCGGGTATAGACCGGGAGACAATAATTGTACAAACAAGTTTCTGCGTACAGGATTTATTGCAGATGCCGGTGCATTTTCTTCAACTTTTACGCGGCACCGACCTCCAATGCCTGAACGCGCTGAGCGCTGCGACTCTCCAGGAGGTTGAGATGAAGATGCGTACCACCCTGTTGTGTTCCTGCCTGCTGCTGACCCTGGCGGGTTGTGCCGGGTCTGGCGACGACAGCAACCAGCCGACGACCATGCAGGTCGACCTGCAGCGCTACCAGGGCACCTGGTACGAGCTGGCGCGCCTGCCGATGTTCTTCCAGCGCAAGTGCGTGCAGTCCGAGGCCCATTACGGCCTGCGTGCCGACGGCAAGATCGACGTGACCAACCGCTGCCGCGAAGAAGACGGCCAGACCAACGAGGTCCAGGGCGTCGCCGAACCGCAACAGGCCGGACGTACCGACAAGCTGTGGGTGCGCTTCGATAACTGGTTCAGCCGCCTGTTTCCCGGCCTGACCAAAGGCCAGTACTGGGTGCTGTACCACGACCAGGATTACCGCGTGGCGCTGGTCGGCCATCCGAACCGCAAGTACCTGTGGCTGCTGTCACGCACTGAAGCGGTCACCGACGAAACCCGCAACCACCTGCTGCAGATCGCCCGCGACCAGGGCTACGACACCGGCGAACTGGTGTGGCGCAAGGCTGATTGAGTCCACTCCAGCTGGACCGTACCGGCCAGGAAAACCTCAGGGCGCGGCAGGCGCCCTTGCCCGACTGGCTGAGGGAGCCGCCGGTCTTCAGGCGGACTCCCCAGCGAGCATGCGACGATGAAACGCCGGCAGTTGCTCCAGGGCATACAGGGCCGCCTGAGTCTGCAAGGCGTGGCGATCACCGAAGAAACGCCGCCGGCGGGTGAACACCGCCTGACGACCGCCATGCAGGAAGCCCCAGGCGAAACAGACCGTGCCGGCGGGTATACCGTCGACATCCTCACCGCCGCACAAGCCGGTGGTGGCGATGACCACGTTGGCCGGGCTGTCGCGTAACGCGCCAACGGCCATTTCCCGGGCCACTTCGACGCTGGTCAGGTTGAATTGCTCTACGGTATGCATGCTGACCCCAAGCAAGCGTTGCTTGGCGTGTGGCGAATAGACCACATAGCCGCTCTCCAGTATTTCTCCGCACTGCGGGACTTCGGCAAGCATGGCCACGATACGCCCGGCGGTACACGACTCGGCGGTAGTCAGGTAGAGATCATGATCCTTGAGGTAAGTAACGATCTGTTCGGGGGACATGCTGGGCTCTCTGGCGGGATACAGGCCACGCCGCCGACGAAAGAAAAATGAAACTCAGGGTCCCGGTGGCTCTCCATAGCAAAAGCTCACCGGGGTCTCCTTCATGTTAGCCAACAGTCAGCAAGGCCAGGGTTCGCCCGCGTTCGTGCTCATGCATTTCCTCGGCGGTTCGCACCGAACCTGGTCGGCCGCCGTACCCTTTCTCGACCGGCGGCATCACTGCCTGGCCCTCGATACGCCCGGTTTCGGCGACTCTGCCGAAGTGCCCGGCTACAGCGTCACGGAGATGGCCGACCGGGTCGATGAAAGTATCCGCGCCGCCGGCCTGAAGCGCTGCATCCTGGTCGGCCACTCGATGACCGGTAAGGTGGCGGTGGTGCTGGCGGCGCGTCGGCCGGATTATCTGGCCGGGTTGATTCTGGTCGCACCCTCGCCGCCTGGCCCGCAGCCTATGAGCGAGGCCGACCGCGACCGCCAGCGCGCCTATGACCGCTCACGGGAGCAGGCCGAAGCCTTCGTCGATGAGTCGAGCTTCCACCGCCTGCCCGAGGCCCTGCGTGAAGTGGCCATCGGCGATGCCCGAGAGATCAACCTTGAGGCCTGGAAAGCCTGGGTCGACCACGGTAGCCGCGAAGACTGGAGCGGGCGCATCGGCAGCCTGCCCTACCCCGTGCTGCTGGTGTGTGGCGCCGACGACCAACAGGTGCCCGGCCCGGACGAACAGGCCAGGACCACCCTGGCGCACTTCCCTGAAGGGCGTATCGAGGTGATCCAGGGTGCCGGCCACTTGATGCCGCTGCAGACGCCACAGGCGCTGGCTGCCCTGATGCTGGCGTTCGCCGCCGGACTGTGAGGCGCGGCCCTGCTCAGGTGCTCAGGTGCTCAGGCGGGGCGGCGGCGGTCCCTTCGATATAGACGATCATCTTGGCATTGCCGTCCATGATGTCGGCGCAGATTGCCTGGCGGGCCGCCGGCCCGTCGTGGTGTTGCAAGGCATGCAGCACTTCCCAGTGATGGTCCACGGCGATGTGTTCGCCGAAATTGCCGTAGGCGCGGGCAATCAACGGCCCGGTGCGCATCCACAGGCTGTCGAGGAAACCGGCCAGCAACGGCATGCAGGCGATCTCGGCCAGGGAAAAATGAAAGGCCTGGTTAAGCTTCAGCGCGGCGCCCAGGTCGTTGCTGCGGATGGCGGCGAGGTTGTCGAGGATATTGCGCTCCAGCGCCTGCAGCTGTGCATCGCCGACCCTTGCGGCGGCGGTCTCCGCTGCCAGGCCTTCGAGGGCCAGGCGGATGCTGCGGATTTCCAGGTATTGCTCCAGCGACAGCACCGGCACACGGATATCACGTGGGGTCTTGAGCACCAGGGCCTGTTCCTTGGCCAGCTTGAGAATCGCATCGCGCACGGGGGTGACGCTGGTGCCCAGTTGCTCGGCCAGGTCACGGATGCGCAGCCGGTCATCCGGCTGGAAGCGCCCGGTGATCAGCGCCTCGCGCAGCAGGCCGTAGATGCCGTTGCCCAGGTAGGCGTGGTTCAGGTCCTGAATGGGGTAATTCATCGACAGCTCGTGTAGCGGAGGGATGCCCGCCATGATCGGGGTTTCCTGCCGGGAATGCCATAGAGGATTGGCGGGGGCGACACATGACTGAAGGTGGATTCATCAGTTTTTATGACGACAATCAACTTTTTTCATCAGGTTAAGCGGAAATAGAGTGCGCTCCATCAACTGCACGACAGATCGGTGGAGCCCATGACCCTTCAACAAGAACGTCCAGATTCCCTCATTTCCAGCGCCCATTCAGCGCAGGTGCTCGATGCCTTGCGCGAGCGCGCTTCGCTGCCATCGCCGCAACTCGATGAGAGCCAGGCCTGCGACCTGCTGCGCACGCACTATGGCATTGAGGCGCAACTGACCCCGCTGGGCAGCCAGCAGGACCTGAACTTCCGTGTCGACACCGCCCAGGGTCGCCATGTGCTCAAGGTCTGCCACGCCAGCTACGCGCAAGTCGAGATCGAGGCGCAGCATGCGGCACTGGCGTACCTGCGTGAACAGGGCTTGCCGGTGGCGGCGGTGCGCAACGCGAACGACGGGCAGACCCTGCTGAGCGTCGAATACGGCGGGCAGAGCCTGCGCGCACGACTGCTGGAGTTCCTCGAAGGTCAGCCAGTGACCCGTATCAAACACCTGGAACCGCGCCTGATGGCCGAACTCGGCAGCCTGTGCGCGCGCCTCGATGTCGCCCTGGCCGGTTTCCAACACCCTGGGCTGGAACGCACCCTGCAGTGGGACCCCCGACACGCCAGTGCCGTGATCGCCGATCTGTTGCCAGTGGTTCAGGACCCCGAGCGACGCCAGCACGTCGAAAGCGCCGCACAGCTGGCCGCCAGCAAGCTGCAACCGCTGCTCGCACACCTGCCGGTGCAGGCGGTACATCTGGATGTGACCGATGACAACGTGGTCTGGCAGCGCGATGCCGAGTACCAATGGCAACTGAGCGGTGTCATCGACTTCGGTGATCTGTGCCACAGCTGGCGCATCGCCGACCTGTCGGTCACCTGCGCCGCGCTGCTGCACCATGTGGGCGGCGACCCGCTGCGTATCCTGCCGGCCGTCGAGGCCTACCAGGCCATCAACCCGCTCAAGGAACAAGAGCTGCGCGCACTGTGGCCGATGATCATCAACCGTGCGGTGATCTTGGTGCTCAGCAGCGAGCAACAACTGGCGGTCGACCCCGGCAACCAATACACGCAGACCAACATCGTGCATGAATGGGAAATCCTGCGCACGGCCATGGCGGTGCCTTTCTCCCTCATGGAAAACGCCATCCTCATGGCCGCCGGACAGCGCCCTGAAAGCGTCGAGTTGACCGGCGCTGCGCTGCTGCCCGCGCTGGCCGGCCAGGCCGTCAACCGCCTGGACCTCGGCGTGCTCAGCCGCCACTACGAGGCCGGCAACTGGGAGCGTCCCGGTTTCGACCAGGACCTGCTGCTGGCCCAACCCGCGCCGAGCTGCACGCTGCACGGTGAGTATCGCCTGTCGCAGACCCACATCGACCGTACTGACGAGCCGGCCACCTGCGCTTTGGGCGTGGAGCTGCACATTGCCCCCGGCAATGCCGTAGTGGCGCCGCAGGCCGGGCATTGGGTACAGGGCGAAAACGGCCGCAGCGCGCTGCGCACCGCGCACTGGAGCCTGTGGTTCGGTGGCCTGGAGCAGCAACCGGAACACGGCCAGCCCATCGCCGCCGGGCAACCGCTGGGCACCACCGGTCCCCTGCTGAGTGTGCAACTGTGCCTGGACACCGAGCTGCAACCGCCGTTCTTTGCCGTGCCATCGCATGCCCCGGTGTGGCTGACCCTGTGCCCTTCGCCCCAGGCGCTGCTGGGCTTCGACTGCGACGCCGCACCGCTGCCCGACCCGCAGGCGCTGCTGGCTCGTCGTGACGCCAGCTTCGCCCGTTCGCAGAAGCACTATTACGCCCAGCCGCCGCACATCGAGCGCGGCTGGCGCAACTACCTGATCGACATGCAGGGCCGCTCGTACCTGGACATGCTCAACAACGTCGCCGTGCTCGGCCACGGCCACCCGCGCATGGTCGCCGAGTCGGCACGCCAGTGGTCGCTGCTCAATACCAACTCGCGCTTCCACTACGCAGCCATCGCCGAGTTCTCCGAGCGCCTGCTGGAACTGGCCCCGCCAGGCTTCGACCGAGTGTTCCTGGTCAACAGCGGCACCGAGGCCGATGACCTGGCTATCCGCCTGGCCTGGGCGTTCAGCGGCGGGCGCGACATGCTCAGCGTGCTGGAGGCTTATCACGGCTGGTCGGTGGCGACCGATGCGATTTCCACGTCCATCGCCGACAACCCGCAGGCCCTGGAAACCCGGCCGGAATGGGTGCACCCGGTAGAAGCGCCGAACACCTTCCGTGGCCGCTACCGCGGCGCCGACAGTGCCGCCGGCTACCTGCGCGACGTGCATGCCAAGCTGGACGCCATCGACAGCGCCGGCCGCCAGTTGGCCGGGTTCATCTGCGAGCCGGTTTACGGCAATGCCGGCGGCATCGCCCTGCCCGACGGTTACCTGCAGGAGGTCTATGCCCAGGTGCGCAGCCGTGGCGGCGTGTGCATCGCCGACGAGGTGCAGGTCGGCTACGGCCGCCTCGGCGAACATTTCTGGGGTTTCGAACAACAGGGCGTGGTGCCGGACATCATCACCATGGCCAAGGGCATGGGCAACGGCCAGCCGCTGGGGGTGGTGATCACCCGCCGCGAGATCGCCGAAGCGCTGGAAGCGGAGGGCTATTTCTTCTCCTCTGCCGGCGGCAGCCCGGTGAGCTGCCGTATCGGCATCGCGGTGCTGGATGTGATGCGCGACGAAGGCCTGTGGGACAACGCCCGCGACGTAGGCCGCTACTTCAAGGCGCGCCTCGAAGGCCTGGTCGACAAACACCCCATCTGTGGCGCAGCGCATGGCTCGGGCTTCTACCTGGGCCTGGAGCTGGTGCGCGACCGCCAGACCCTGGAGCCGGCCACCGAGGAAACCACCCTGCTGTGCAACCGCCTGCGCGACCTGGGGATCTTCATGCAGCCGACCGGCGACTACCTGAACATCCTCAAGATCAAGCCGCCGATGTGCACCACACGGGAAAGCGTGGACTACTTCGTCGACAGCATCGACCAGGTCCTGTCCCACGACCTGTATGCCTGAGCGAGGGCGCCTCGCCGTAGGGCGGGGCGAAACCTCGGACCAGCAAAGCCGGTACCTCATCGAGGTGAACCCGAAAACAC
Organism: uncultured Pseudomonas sp.; assembly: GCF_913777995.1. Classification (GTDB taxonomy): domain Bacteria; phylum Pseudomonadota; class Gammaproteobacteria; order Pseudomonadales; family Pseudomonadaceae; genus Aquipseudomonas. Next base: position 26,469 of record NZ_CAJYVE010000027.1, read on the forward strand.
AAAGCCCGGGACATGCCCGGGCTTTGTGCGTTAACGCGCTAGCGACTCAGTGCTTGAACATCACATGACGGATCGCGGTGTAGTCTTCCAGGCCGTACATGGACATGTCCTTGCCATAGCCCGAATACTTCTGGCCGCCATGCGGCATTTCGCTGACCAGCATGAAATGCGTATTCACCCAGGTGCAGCCGTACTGCAACTGCGCGCTGAGGCGGTGTGCCCGGCCCACGTCGCGGGTCCACACCGATGACGCCAGGCCGTAGTTCGAATCGTTGGCCCAGGCCAGTGCCTGCGCCTCGTCGCTGAAGCGGGTGACCGAAACCACCGGGCCGAACACTTCGTGCTGAACGACCTCGTCGCCCTGCCGGGCGTCGGCGATCACCGTCGGTTCGAAGAAAAAGCCCGGGCGGTCGGCCACCTTGCCACCGGTGACCAGGCGAGTGTGCGGCAATGCCAGCGCCCGCTCGACGAAGCCGGCCACGCGCTCCCGGTGCTGCTCGGTGATCAGCGGCCCCAGCTCGGTCTGCGGGTCATCCTGCAGACCCAGCTGCAGGCTGCTGACTGCCTCGCCCAGTTTGTTGACGAACTCATCGTAGATCGCATCCTGCACATAGATACGGCAGGCCGCGGTGCAGTCCTGGCCGGCATTGTAGAAACCGAAGGCACGGATCGCCGCCACGGTTTCGTCGACATCGGCGTCGTCGAACACCAGCACCGGTGCCTTGCCGCCCAATTCCATGTGCATGCGCTTCACCGCGTCCGAGGTGCTGGCGATGATGCGGCTGCCGGTGGCGATGGAACCGGTCAGCGAAACCATGCGTACCTTGGGGTGCTGGGTCAGCGGCACGCCGACGCTGGGGCCACGCCCGAAGACCAGGTTCAGCACCCCGGCCGGCAGCACGTCGGCGAGCAACTCGCCCAGGCGCAGGGCGGTCAGCGGGGTCTGCTCCGAAGGCTTGAGCACCACCGTGTTGCCGGCGGCCAGCGCGGGAGCGATCTTCCAGGCCAGCATCATCAGCGGGTAGTTCCATGGCGCAATGGACGCGATGACGCCGATGGCGTCGCGGCGGATCATCGACGTATGACCCGGCAGGTACTCACCGGCCGCCATGCCGCTCATGCAGCGGCAGGCACCGGCGAAGTAACGGAATACATCGGCGACGGCGGGCAGTTCGTCGTTCAACGCAGCGCTGTAGGGTTTGCCGCAGTTGTTCGATTCCAGGCGCGCCAGTTCCGCAGCATGCTGGTCGATCACCTCGGCGATGCGCAGCAGGACTTCGGAACGTTCCTTGGGAGCGCTCTGCGACCAGCCGGGAAACGCCGCCGCAGCCGCTTCCACGGCCTGATTGACCTGTTCGCTGCTGGCCTCGGCAATCTGGACCAGCACCTCGGCGGTCGACGGGTTGAAAACCGGTTGAGGGCCGGCGGCCCCTTCGTGCAATTCGCCGTTGATGAGCATCCTGGTTTGCATGGAATCACCTTTGCTTGGACGTGCGTTGTCGTTTTTAGGCAAGCCTTCGCTGGCAGCGACCTGACGGCCTTCCACCTCGGGCAGCGTGTTGTAGCGCAGGCCCAATCTATGCTCGTATTTACTGTCAATAACAGTCGATCATCATCAGGAATTCTGACAATGGCGTTCTCCAGTGACTCACTGGCCATCTTCCTTGCGGTGCTGGAAAAGGGCTCTTTCTCGGCGGCGGCGCGCAAACTCGGCCGGGTCCCTTCGGCAGTGAGCATGGCGATTGCCCAGCTCGAAGCCGAACTGGATCTGGTGCTGTTCGACCGCTCCACGCGCAAGGCGCTGCCCACCAGCGCCGCCCTGGCCCTGGAGCCGCAGGCGCGCCAGGTGATCTGCCAGCTCAACCTGCTGGACGCTCAGGCCCTGCAAATCCACCAGGGGCTGGAAAAGCGCCTGAGCATCGCCATGGCCCCGGAGCTGCAGACCGGGCGCTGGAGCCAGCCATTGCAAGTACTGGCCCAGGAGTTTCCGACCCTGGAAGTGGAAGTGCGCTCGGCGACCCAAGCCGAAGCCGTGCAGTTGCTGTATGACGGCGAAGTGCAACTGGCGCTGGTGTTCGAACGCCCGGGCATCGACGAGCGCGAATCGTTCCTCGAAGCCGGCAGCCAACTGCTGATCGCCGTGGTGGCGCCGAACCACCCCGCCGCCCAGGCCAATGGCGTTCCACTGGCGGAAGAGCAGTTCGCCGAGCAGCGCCAGATCATCGTGGCCTCTGGCGAGCCCACCGGCTCCGAGCCGCGCATGGTGCTGTCGCGGCGCATCTGGTTGACCGACAGCTATCTGGCGACTCTGGACCTGGTGCAGAACGGCCTGGGCTGGGCCTACCTGCCGCAGCCGCTGGTGCAGCCACTGATCGACGCCGGCACCCTGGCCGAAGTGCGTTTCGACAACATGACCAGCCGCCTGCGGCTGTGGATCGACCTGATCTGGATCAAGTCCCGCCCCCTGGGCCTGGGTGCCCAGCGCTACCTGCAGGTGCTGCGCCAGGTGTTCGAAAAGGACCCGATGCGCTCCTGAGGTTTGCGCAACGCGGCAACGGGCCTGCAGGACCGGCATGAATCGCCATACCGTTCAGTTGGTCGCGATATGGTCCGACGGGAGCGGCTTTAGCCGCGAAAGCGCCGAGAAATTTACTGCATCTGCTGTGAACATTCAGTCGCTTCGCGGCTGAAGCCGCTCCTACCCGGTTACTGTTCGATTAAGTGGCATGTGGCTCGGTGGGAGCGGCTTCAGCCGCGAAAGCGCCAGGAAATTCACTGCAGGCACGACGCTAGACGTGCTGGCCACCGTTCACATGAATCTCCGCGCCATTCACATAGGACGCCCCGCGCGTACACAGGAAGTGGATCAATGCCGCCACCTCTTCCGGCTTGCCGAGACGGTGCATCGGGATGTCACGCTCGACGATCACATCGGTGCCGGCAGAGAGGATCGAGGTTTCGATCTCCCCCGGCGCAATGGCGTTGACGCGGATGCCATGCGGGCCGAAACCATGCGCCATCTCCCGGGTCAGCGCCGACAGCGCGGCCTTGGAGCAGGCGTAGGCGGTGCCGGCGAACGGATGCACCCGTGAACCGGCAATCGAAGTGACATTGATGACGCTGCCCTGCGCGGCCTTGAGTTCGTCGAACAGCCCCCGGGCCAGCAGCGAGGTGGCGAACAGGTTGACGTTGAATACCTTCAGCCACACGGCGTAGTCCGACTCCAGCACGCCAAGGCGCTCACCTTCCGGCCCCTTGGGCGAAATACCGGCGTTGTTGACCAGCGCATCGAGCCGCCCACCGAGCTTCTCGCGAATCGTCGGCAGGCTGTCGACCACGCTGTCGATGTCTTCAAGGTCCAGGTGAATGTGGTTGAGCTGCCCTTCGGCCCAGGGGCACTCGGCGACCCAGTCATGCCGGCTGGCAGTGAACACCCGCCAGCCGGCGGCATTGAAGTGCTTGACGGTGGCATGCCCGATACCACGGCTGGCGCCGGTCAACAGCAGGGTTTTCTGTTCAGCCATCTGTGCACTCTCCAGGATGATCCGCAAGAATCAGTAAAATTTATGATGCATCATATTTCGAATATGCTCTAATGCCCGAGCCGTGTCACTCACTCCAATCAAAAAGTCGGCCCACCCGGCAAGCCCCACGACCGGCGTTGTACATGCTGCCAAAAGAAGACAACAAGAACTCCTTCCCATTACGTACCCGCTGCCAGCCAAGCCAGGACCTGTGAGGAAAGCACGCATGAGCAAGATCGTCGCCGCATTGTTAGCCCTTGGTATCGGAGCCAGCCAGGCCATGGCTGCCGAGCCCCTGACCGTCGTGTCATTCGGCGGAACCAACCGAGACGCGCAGGACAGCGCCTTCTACAAACCCTTCACGGAAAAGACCGGGATCCCGGTGCTGGCCGCCGACTACAACGGCGAGATGGCCAAGATCAAGGTCATGGCCGACACCGGGAACACCACCTGGGACGTGGTCGAAGTGGAGTCGCCCGAGCTGCTGCGCGGGTGCAGCGAAGGCCTGTTCGAGCAGTTGAACTGGCCGGCCATCGGTCGCCGCGAGGCCTTCCTGCCTGAAGCGGTCAGCCCGTGCGGCGTAGGCATTTTCATCTGGTCCACGGTGCTGACCTACAACAGCAGCAAGTTGGCCAGCGCACCGCGCAGCTGGGCCGACTTCTGGGACACCAAACGCTTTCCCGGCAAGCGCGGCCTGCGTCGCGGCGCCAAGTTCACCCTGGAATTCGCCCTGCTGGCCGACGGCGTGAAGAAGGAAGACCTGTACAAGGTGCTCGCCACCCGCGAAGGCGTCGACCGGGCGTTCCGCAAGCTCGATCAGATCAAGCCGGACATCCAATGGTGGGAGTCCGGCGCCCAGCCCTTGCAGTGGCTGGCCGCAGGCGACGTAGTCATGACTTCGGCCTACAACGGGCGGGTGAACGGTGCACAACAGGAGGGCCAGCCGTTTGCCATTCAGTGGAATGGCAGCCTCTACGACCTGGACCACTGGGCGATCGTCAAGGGCAGCAAGCACAAGGCCGCTGCCGAGCAGTTCATTGCCTTCGCCAGCCAGGCGCAGCAACAGAAAGGCTTCGTGCAGCGCATTCCCTACGGGCCAAGCAATATCGCCACCCTGGACCTGCTTGATCGCACCACGGCCAACAACCTGCCCACCGCTCGCCAGAACCTGGCCAACGCCCGCGCCACCGACACCGAATTCTGGCTCGACAACGGCGAAGAACTCGAAGAGCGCTTCAATGCCTGGGCCAGCAAGTGACAGGGTAAACCGCTCCCCCGAGGGGGAGCTTCACCACGCTTCGGACATCGCCATGCCAACAGCCCCCAGCGAGCCGCCCATGATCCATGACCCCATCCTGCAATCACCGGTGCCGCAGGTGAGCAACGCCCAGGTACAGCAGGTGCTCCACGTGCACTTCGCGTTTTCCGGCACGCTGCAGCGCCTGGGGGGCGAGCGCGACCTCAACTACCGCGTATTGCGCAGCGATGGCCAGGCGCGCCTGCTCAAGCTGTCCAACCCCCTGGAGGATCCGCAGGTCACCGACTTTCACAACCAGGCCATGCAATGGATCGCCAAACGTGACCCGACGCTGCCGGTGCAGCGTATCCACCCGACTACCTGTGGCCGCCTGCAGGTCGAGGCGAGGGTCGGTGAGCAACGCCTGCTGGCCAGGCTGCTGTCGTTCGTCGAAGGCCAGCCTCTCAGCCAAGTGGCGCAACCCGGTCCCGCCCTGCGGCGAGCAATGGGCCAAGCCCTGGCGCGCTTCGACCGGGCGCTGGAGGGCTTCGAGCACCCGGCGGCCAATCACTTGCTGCTCTGGGACATGCAACACGCCGCGCGCCTGCGGCCATTGCTCGAACACCTGCCCGAAGGCGACATGCAGCGCCTGGCCGACCAGGCGCTGCATGTCGCCTTCGGGCAGGTGTTCGAGCAATGGCCGCAGGCGCGCGGCGTGTTGCATGTCCCAGAGCAGCAAGT
>NZ_CAJYVE010000028.1 GCF_913777995.1 uncultured Pseudomonas sp.
GTGAAAAGAGTGGATGGCAGTTGGGCTCCTACACGTGCTCCAGGGCACCGCGGCTTAACAGTTGCCATCCACCCCTCTCACCTCTGACTTTACCCTGTCGAAAGACACAAGCGGCTTCAGCCGCGAAGCGACCGCCTGTTCACAACAGATGCAGTGAATGTCCCTGGCGCTTTCGCGGCTAAAGCCGCTCCCACCGTGCCACATGCCGCTTGAGCGAACAGTATCGGAACTAAGATCCAATGGCGTCGCGATGACGAGGAAGGCATCTGGCGACTGCGCCAAGTCCCTTCCTCTATCGTGCTAACGGTGGATCGTCGATCCGCGAACAGGATACAAGCTGCGCACGGTGAGCCTGGGCAGGTGAGCATTCGGCGCACCCTGAGGCAGGCGCGGTATCAGAAAACCTCCGAAGCGGGATAACCAGCTGCGACCCCCGGCGCTGGTTGCAGCAGGGGAGGAGGCAGAGGCGAGCGTCGCCCTAGGTACAGGCAAAACGGATCGCGTCGAGAGCATATTCTGACCAATATCATCGATGCTGTTTCTGGCGACTGTCGCCATGCCAGTACTGACCGATCCCCTGCCGATGGCCGCGGACGCCTGTCCAGCGGCCCTCGCCGCCTTGGCTGCACTGGAGGCCATCGAATAGGCCGCGCCGCCGACGAGACCGGTCACGGCCGCGCCGATTCCCAGGTATTGCGCCCATTGATTGGCCTGTTCGTCTCCCGTTGCCGTCCCGATGGCGCTGGCGACGGTGGAACCGGCGCTCAGGGCGGCAGAGGTCGAGAGCGCGCCGAAGGCGACGGCGCCGGAAAGCGAAACGCCGCCTGCGCTGGCGGCGCCACCTGCCGCCGCAGAAGTGGCCGCTGTGGCACCGGCGGCTGCCGCCGTCGCCGCCGCCGTGCCTTCCGCCGCGCCAACGGCGACCGGTGTCAGTAAGCCATAGGTGGCGATAGCCGCCGCCACGGCGGCTACGGTGCCGATCACGCCCAGCGCCACGAACACCCAACCCAGGATGCTACCGCCGCTACCGCCACTGCCCCCCCAGCTCTCGTTCTCATGGTTGGTCCGCAGCCGCCCACTGAAGCCGATCGCAGCATGACCGGTGGGGTCGCGCAGGGCGATGGGGTTGCCCAGGCAATAGGTGTAGGGGTTCAGCCCGCCAGCCTCGAACGGGCTGAGGCTGTCCGGGCTGTGAAAGCGCATCAGCGCCGGGTTGTAGGCCCGGTAGCCCTTGCCCAGCAGGTACCAGCCGCTGGCTTCGTCGAGCGGCTCGCCGTTGAAGCCCAGGGCTGCGCCGAGCGGTTCCTCGCCGGAGCGCTGACCGTAGGCGCTGTACACGGCCTGACGCAGGGTGTCGGGTGTCGCGGCGCCGCGTACGCTGTGGTTGGCATCGCAGAGCAGTAGAGTCTGCTGGTCATTGCCGGGTTGCTGCTGGCCCAGGGGTTGCTCGCCCGCGGCTGCTTGCAGCCAGTGGGTCTGCACGCCGTTGTGTATCCGGCTGCTGATCCTGTCGCCTTCGTAGAAATGCAGGGCCTCGGCCTGGCCGGCCTGCTGGGTATTGACCAACTGATCGTGGCTGTCATAGCGATACTCGCCCAGCGCCTGGCCTGCGCTATCGCTGACCCGTTGCAGGCGGCTCAGGGGGTCGTAAGCCAGTTGTCGCCCCTGTTCGTCGTTGAGCTGGTTGCCATCGGCGTCGTAGCTGAAGCTCAGGTTGCCGCTGACCCTGGCCGGCGTGTAGCTGACGCCGGTCAACTGGCAGGGTGAGGCGAGGTCATAGGTGAAGCGTGCGCGTTCGCTCTGGCCATCGTCGAAACGGCTCAGCAGGGTGGTGATGTTGTCCAGCGCATCGAAGATGAACAACTGGCTGGTGATGCTTCGGCCCAGTTCATCGCGGGGCAGCAGGGTGCCGCTGCACAGGTGCTTGCTCAGGCGCCCGCGTGCGTCGTACTCGAAGTCTTCGTTGAGCAGCGTGCTGCCTGCCTGCTGCCAGTGACGGTTCTCCAGCAGCCCGTCGAGGCGCCAGCGCTGCTCGATGATCTGCTCGGGCTGGCCGGCCGGGCTGAGGGTGCGGAGGGTTTCGCGACCCTGGTCGTCGTAGTCGATCAGTGTCTGCACCTGGTTGCCGCTGCCCTGGTCATGGCTGGTGATCGTCTGTGGGCGGCCGAGGGCGTCGTAGTCGAAGGTGCCGCGCAGCTTGCCCTGTTCCAGGGTCTTGAGCTTCCCGGCCTGGTCATAGGTCCGCCGGGTTGCCAGGCCTGCGCCGCCGTCGGCGGCCGGTTCGGTGGTCTTGACCAGGCGCTCTTGCCAGGACTGTTCATACAGGGTCTGCCATTCGCGACCCTGGGCGTCGATCCAATCCTGGCTGAGCAAGCGATTGTGCTCGTCGTAGCCATAGCGGCGGCAGCCCAAGGCGTTGCCGGCGGAGGTCAGGCGTGCACTCACCGGGTCATAGTCGAAGCTGGCCGTGTCGTTCGCCGTAGCCACCGTCACGGTGGTGGGGGTGTCGGTCAGTTGCAGGTTGTATTGATAGTCCACCTGGGCGCCGGCCCCGGTGGTGCGCTGCTGCACCTGCAGATGTCCGCCCTGATAGCTGAAGTGCTCGGTGCGCTGCCCGACGCTGACGTGGCTCAGCCGCGAAAGCCCGTCGAAGCCCTGTTCGCCCATCAGAGTGTTCGCACCTGCGGCGTCGCGAACTTCGATCGCGGTGGCCAATGCCTCGCTGCTATGGGGCGCGTAATGGCGAATGATCACGCTGTTGTCAGGCAAGGTGTTCTCGGTCAGGCGCGACCAGGCGTCGTAGGCGTAAACGGTCCGTTCGCCGTACTCGTCGGTCGATTCGATACAGCGGCCCAGCCCGTCGTAGGCGTAGCCCAGATGGCTGACTTCAAGACCCTTTGCGTCCAGGCGGGCTTCTCGCGTGGGTTTGTCGAACAGGTTCATCCAGGTCTCGCTCAGGCCGCTGATCGCGCCATCGTCGCCCGCTGCCTGAGTCCAGCTGCGCACGATGGGGCCAGCGGACTCCGGTGTGCCGATGGGGTCGGTCTGGCGATGCTGGGCGACCCCATCAGGACCGACCACGCAGCGCTGCTCGCCCCAGATGTCGTATTCGTAGCGCTGGGCAAGCGTGAGAAGCTGGCCTTCCAGCTGGTCATGGTGAACCTCCTCGCTGATACGGTTCCAGGCGTCATAGCGGGCTTCATAGAGGGTCAGGCTGGCCCAGGGATCGTGGTCATCGAGGTGGTCGCGCTGTTCTTCAACGGCCCGGCCCACACCGTCGAGCAGGGTGCGGGTAGTCACCTGGCGGGCGTCGACGACCGTCTGTTCGGCGAGGATGTCGGGCCTGTCGCTCAATACATAGCTGTAGTGCCGGACCGCTTCGAAGGCCGTGCCGGGGGAGAGGGTCTCCTGCACCACTCGGTCGAGCGCGTCGTAGCGGTAGTGGCACTCCACGTCATCGATCCGGGTCAGCAGGGTTTGTCCGCTGTACAGCGCGTCCTGGCGCAATACGGTGCGGCGGGCGTCGTCGAAGCCGATCGTGGTGTCGCTCACTTCGACCACCGGCTGCCCGGAGGGCGGGTCGTCCGGTTTGCTCCAGGCATGTTCGGTCACGGTCGTCAGGCCGTTGAGCGTCACGCTTTCCCGATGCCTGCGAGCGTGGGCGAAGGCGTCCTGGGGAACGTGCAGGTATTCGAATGCGCTGTGCTGGAGTTCGACCTCCGGGGTTCCGTCGTCCCGCCACTGCACCAGTGTTTCACTTTGCGGCGCTATCCAGTCGGGTTGGCCGCTGTCATCCAGGGCCGCCAGGCTCAGGTAGCGGTGGCGTGTGCAGGTCTGCGGCGCATCCCCTTGGCCAGGTGCCGGATGGCGGGTCCTGCTTTTGAGGTGCCGTACGAAACCCTCCGGGTCCGCCGGGCAGCCGTCTTCGGAGCCATCGGCCGGATACCATTCCAGGGTCTCGGCGACGCCATTGGCCTGTTGCTGGTAAACCACGTTGCCGTGGTCGTCGAAGCGGCTGACCAGGCGCTCGCTGCGGATGCGCGTGGCATCGTCGGCCAGGCTCCAGCGGGTCTTGACCTCGCTGGGCAGTTGGCACTGGCGGGGCTGTTGCTCGAAGGGCAGGCCGTCGCGGTCATGGTAGGTATTGGTCAGCGTCTTGCGGGTATTGCCTTGGATGGTGACTTCTTCGGTCAGCAGGTGGAAACGGTTGAAGGTGCGCTGGATGGCCCGTACCGGCTTCTCGGCGACGTGCAGGGTCTCGGTGGTCTGGTATTCGTAGGGCTGGTTGTAGCGATAGAGGTTGTCCAGGCCATCGTCCAGCCAGGCGATGGGCAGCCCGGCACCCAGGAAATTGTGCTGGTTGCTGCTGTAGGTGTAGCGCACGTCCATTTCGGGCTGGCCGCGGCCCGGGTGGATCACATGGCGGGTCACACGGGGCAGGGGCGCCCGCCCACTCTGGGCCGGAAAGGCATGCCCGGCGTCGCGGTAGTAGATGTCTTCCTGGGCTCCGGTGGGGGTATGGACCGTGCTCAGGCGCAGTTGGCCGTTGATCTCGCTGTAGTTCAGGCGCCACGAGGCGGGGTCCTCGGTGGGCAGGCTGATCCGCGTGACATGATGGTCGCTGCCTTCCAGGGCCATGACGAAGCGCGCCAGCGCGCCGTCCGGGCCTGCGTAGGGGCGCAGGAGAATTTCGACTTCATGGCTGCGGCGGATGATGCTCAGCAGCGTTTCGCCGCACGCGTCGGTAATGGTCTTCAACAGGGCGTGGCCATTGTAGATGTCGTAGTCCAGGGCAATGGCATGGCCGGCAGGAGACAGCACTTGAACCGGTACAGCCGCACGTGAATTACCCACGCCGCGAACCTCGAGCATTTCCACCAGCCCGGATTTGTGCGCCAGCCGGTAACGCTCGTTGCCCAGGTCGTAGAGACGAAACCCCTCGATCTTCTGTTCTTTCATCAGCAGCCGGCCGTTGTCGCCGGTGCCGGTGACCTTGAAACTCTCGCCGCCGCTCACGGCGATCACCTGGTTGCTCAACTGGTACTGCGACAGTTGCAGGTTCCAGCCCAGGCCGAAGCCGCTGTCCGTGGTATTGAGCGGGTTGTAGGCCAGGGTCAGCGGCAGCTCCGGGCCGCGCAGCTCGTTGGCGGCCAGGGTCGGCAGGTCGATCGACAGGGTGTATTGCCCGGTTCGCGGGTCGACGCCGTTTTTCATGTAACCCATGAAGTTGAGTGCATTGGAGTGCACGGAAGTGGAAGCGGTCATCCTCTGAGCCTCGCTGTGGGGGTCTGACGCCTGGCTGAGTGGCATGACGGCTGGCGCGGTCCAGGCAGGGCGATTGTGTTCAGACCCTATCAGCCTGCGCTGCGCCGCGGACCTAGCAGCGCTGCCAGCTGTGCTGCGGCCAGGGGCAGGGGTAAAAAAGGCGCCAGTGAACAGAACGGCCGTTGCCATCGCAAGGCACCGACCTGCGCAAGGAGACCACCATGGCATTGCCCGCTCCCAAGGTGCCCGACCTGCAACCGGAGAACTGGATCGATCTGGACCAACTGGGCAGTGATGACCTGCTGACCTGGATCGATTACCCCGGCATTGCCGAGGGGGACGAGATCTTTCCCAACTGGCGCGGCTGCGGTGCCGATGGCAGTGTCCGTGACCTGTTGATGTCCGCTACGCCGGTAGTGGGGCTGGAGCCTGAAGGCTTCGCCTACCGCATACCCAATGCGCTATTGCACGAGCTGGACCAGGGGTGGGTGTTCTACTCGTACTTCATCGCCGACCTGGTGCAGCCGGGGCAGCCGGGTGAGGAGTCGCTGCGCCGGTTCTTCTACGTCGGCCAGCGTGACCGGCCGACAGGGCTGCCGGGCCTCGGCGTGCCGCAGTTCCGTGAGTCTCACGAGCTGCAGGTGGTCCTCGAATGGATCACCGGCAATTCGGCCACGGTGGTGGTGCCGCCCTATGTCGCGATGTCGGTCGATGACCAGGTCACTCTGACCCTGGCGCTGTACTTTGGCGAAGACGATCCCTTCGATGACCTGGTGCTGAAAAAGACCCTGACCGCCGCAGAAGTGGGGCAGCCGCTGAGCTGGGCGGTGCCGCGTAATGAGCTGGAAGTGATCGAGGGCGGTTATCTGGAAGCCCGTTACCAGATCGTCTATGCCACGCCCACTACCCCCACCCAGGGGCCGCTGCAGCGTTTCGATGTGGTGCGCAGCGCTTTGTCTCGACTGCCGGCTCTGAGCATCGAGGATTTCGGCGGCGGCCCGCTGGACCCCGAGCTGTTTCCCAATGGCATTACCCTGCTGGTCGAGCCCTATCCTGGCATGCAGCCCGGTGACGATGTGCTGCTCCACGCCAATGGCATCGAGGCGTTGGACCGCGCGCTGCGGATCGACGAAACGGTGGTGGACAGCGGCTTGCTGAGCTTTGCGGTCGAGCGGCCCTGGCTGGTCGCCAATAACGGCAAACAGGTGAGCTTCACTTGGCAATATGCCCGTGGGGGCGCAGCAGGCAGCAGCGAGCCGTTGTCCGTATTGCTGCGCAAACCCCTTCACCTGCCGCCGCCGGTGGTCGAGGGCGCCGAGCCGGAAGACCCGGTCGACGGTGTGCCGAGGGGTTACCTGTTCCCCGACAAGATCACCGGCGGTGTGTACGTGCATGTGCCCAATGAGGCGGTGATCGGCCCGGACGATGCCTTGCAGATGCACTGGGATGGGCATGCCAGCACGGGAAATATCGTGGTGACCGAGCCAATGCCCAGTGACCCGCTGCGGTTCTACATTCCGAAGGCGGCCATACCCGCCAATATCGGCAAGCGCCTGAACGTGTTCTATCAAGTCACGCCGCCCGGGGAACCGGCCTCCGCCTCGGAGCTGTTCGACCTGGAAATCCGCAGCATGCCTTCCGGGTGGCCGGCCCCGCAGTTGCGCAGACCCACCCAGTCTCGGCCCTTGTCGCTGGCCCAGGTACCCGCCAGCGGTGCGCTGTTCGCACTCGCCGCCTGGGTGTTCATGGCGGTGGGGCAGACGGTACGCATCGAGGCCTTAGGGCTGCTGAGCACCGGAGAACAGGACAGCCTGTTGCTGCGCGATGATCTGCCGGTCAGTGAGGATGAGTACTACGCAGGCGAACTGCAGGCCACCTTGTCCCGTGCATTCCTCGAGCGGCTCCAGCCCGGCAGCCACTTCGAAGTGCGGGTGCGTACCAGTTTCGATGATGGCCACAGTTACATCGCCTTCGTCGATGTTTCGATCCAGTTGGTGGCGTGAGGCCGGCAGGCTGGCGCCACCACCGAAGATTCGCGCCCACTCGGTGGGCCGATTGCCAGGGAGGCAACCCCATGAGTGACAATTCACTGCAAAGCCTGCTGGAGTGGATGGCCAATCCCACTACCGAAATCTTGCATGGCTGGGACTCGATCGCGGCGCTGAGCCGTGACAAGTGCAACCTGCTGTTGGCCCAGGCTTACATCGCACGATTCGATTCGGCCAGCTACCTGCCGCCCATCAGTGGTCGGGTAACGATGGTGGAGGGCAGCTTCGAGCAGCACATCCATGATTTCGTTCTGGATGTGCCACGGCTGTCGTTCGAGAACGCCAATATCGACGACTCCCGAGCCCGCTTGAGCATGTCGGTGATGGGCGGCGTGCAGGTGGCGATGAAAAAGGACGTGGACATCTGGAGCGCCGTGCGGGTCGACGAGATCGACCCGCTGCAGGGACCTCGCCTCGAGCTGGAGCTGGAACTCGACCGAGTGCCCGGCAGCGTCGAAGCCGGCGGGCGTGTGCTGCTCGACCTCAAGCACAGCGACAATTTCAGCCTGACCTTCGCTCAGACCGAACACGAGCGGCGCCTGGGCGGCGAGTTCTTCAAGGACCTGTTCAACCAGTTGCCCGATGAGCAACGCCTCTTCGTCCTGGGGAAAATCCAGCCCAACGACCAGCTGTTGCTGAGCCCGCAGTCCTTCCGCCTGCGTACCCAGAGCAAAGGTCAAGGGGATGCCGACGGCGCGATCCTGATTCTCATCTGCATGCAGCAAAGCAACGAAGGCGCCATTCCCGGCACCGGCTATCGCTATCTGATTGCGGACGACGCCGGGAAGGATTATTCGGCAACGGTGCTGCTCGACCGTGAGCGGGTGTTCGAGGCTGGTGTATTGGAAATGGTCGCCGACATGATTGGCGGGTATCACTTCACCTACCAGCGTGACGAGTATGGAAAGCTGTTGTCCGCGACGACGACGGCAGGAGCGCTGGAAATCGCCCCCATGCTGGTCCCCATGCCCCTGCCACAGTTTCCTGGCGATGGCCAGTTTTACATTTTGAACGTGCTGTGTGAAAACCTGCGTTTCTCCGCGGCGGCTCCTCATGAGCTGAAAGTGACCTTCAATGACCAAAAGGCCAAGCTTTCATGGAGCGCTACGGCGAACGGTGACCTCCGGCTCTCGCTGCAGGATATGGATGACGTATTCGTTTCCGGTGAAATCAGCTTCGACGTGCAGATGGAAGCGGAATATGAATTGTCTGCGGTTGATCTGACCATCAAACGCAGCCATTGGGAGCCTATCGTGCGTCCGATAATCCCCCCGGAGCCGCCTGAGCAGGCAAGGGGAGGAGTGAAAGACTTATTGCTCGCGATTCTGAAGGCTTCCTGGCACCTGATCTCTATTTCGATAGGTAGCACCCTTGCGCTCGGTATGGTCCTGGCGAGCATTGAAGTGCATATGGTGCTGCTGCAGCAGCTCAACAAATCATTGGAAGCCTTGGTCCGCGACAGCATCAGACTCAACTTCAGCCAGTCCATTGTCGCGGACGCGCTGTACCTGCCCCATGATCTCGGCGCCTTTGGCCGTATCGACCCGGTACTGAGTACTTTCGCCGTCACCCCCATGCAACCGCTGATCGGCGCGGGTGAGACCTGCCTGTTCGGCACGCTGCCTGCCGTGGCGGGGCTGAGCTGGAGCGTGGATGATCTGCAGCGCAGCGGCCGCGAGGCCGGCAGCATCGACCAGAACGGTCTCTACCAGGCACCGGCGGCGAGTGCCATCGAGGGGCGCTTCCTACGCGTGCGGGTCACCGCCCGCGACCCACAGACGCTCTACCAGAGTTCGGCGCTGCTCACCATCGTGCCCAGCGGCCTGACCGTGAATCCGCTCATTCAACTGTGCGATATCGGCGGGCGAGTGGAACTGGCCGCCGGCCAGCTGGGCGAAGGCAGCCTCTTCTGGTCGATCCGCGATCCGGTAACCGGCGAAAGCGGCTCGCTGCAGCCCAGCGACAAGCCCGACGGCGATCACAGTTATGTGGCCACGACCCAGCCGATTGCCCACCGGAGCTATGTGCTCGACGAAATCGAAGTGCGCAACGACAGCACCGGGCACGTGGCCCAGGCCCATGTGCTGGTGCTGCTCGAAGCTCCGGTGCTGAGCATCAAGGTGGCGCAGGATGCCGCCTTGGCTGCCGGCCAGGTGCAACTGCAGGCCTGGAAGGGCAGCAGCCAGCGCAAACCTGAGTGGTCACTGCCGCTGGGCGGGCCAGGGAGCATCGATGCCGACGGGCTGTACACCGCTGATCCGCAGGCCACCGAACGTTTCGTGCTGGTGATGGCCCGGGAAGACTTGATCGAGCTGGTGGACCTGGTCTTCGAGGGGCACATCATCCTGCCGCTGCCGCTGGCGGATTTTCCCAACGAACTGGCCGCACTGAGCGTGCCATCACCCACCATCTGAACAACGCGACACTTGCCAAGGAGGCACTGCCATGACAGGCAACTCACTGGACAGCCTGGTGGCCTGGATGAAGGATGAACCGCGGACCTACGGTTCGGATGCGATCTTCGCCCTGGCCATTCCCTGGCTCAATCAGGCGCTGCTGGATTTGTACACCACGCGCCTGAGTGCCCAGGACCACTGGCAGCTCCCGACGCTCAGTGCCGAGGTGCCAGAGACCAGCTTCACCCACTATTTTTCCGGCCTCATCCTGGGCGCGCCCGCGTTCAGCCTGCAGGGCGCTTCGCTGGAAACTCCGCGCGTCGCCCTGCGCCTGCCGCTGCTGGCGGGTCATGACCTGCTGGTCGATACCGTGGCCGGCAACCGCAGCATCGTGCGCTTGTCGTCCTGGGCGGGCGAGGACGGTATCGAGCTGCTGCTCAACGTCGAACCACAAGGTGAGCAGCGCCAGGTGAACATCGACCTGGCCGGCGCAGACAACGTGCAACTGCAATTCCCTGGCACCCCGGCCGAGCAGCGCGAAGCCGGGCGTGCGATTCAGGCCTGGTTGCAAGGATTGGAAAGCGGCGTGCGGCAATGGCCTGTGGCGGCACTGCCGAACCTCGATCACCCGCTGATGCACATCGGTTCGCTGGCCGTCCGGCTGCAGGCTGCGCCCGCCACCCAGCGGGGTGATAACGCTGATGGCGCGTTGTTGCTGTTTGTCGGCCTGGCGCCCAACAACGTCGCCAGCGTTCCCACGCAGGGCAGCGGATTTCGTTACCTGTTGCCGGATGACGCTGAGCAGGCGTTCTCTTTCACGGCATTGTTCGCGGGTCATCTGGTGCACCGCGCAGCCTTGGGGCTGGCGGTTCAGGGGCTGCTTGAGGGCGGGCAGTTCGAGTTCCAGCCGGCCAACGGTGTGCCCGCACGCATGGTGGCCACCAGCGGGGCGCTGCGCGTGCCTGCGACAAGCCTTGCCAGCCCGCAGTTCGAGTTTCGCAGCGAGGCCTTCACCCTGCAGGCCGCAGACACGGAGTCACCCTTGGCGGCGCACTTCGATCACACCGGTGCGCGTCAGGTCGGAGTCTTTGCCTGCGAGACGGCATTCAGTTTTAAAGCCCTGGATGCGTCCGGCTGGCGCACCTATACGGGTTCTTTCCAGGTGCGGGTCGAGTATCAGTTCCATGTGCTGGGCCAGGCCTCGGCCCGCTACGGCATGCAGGGGCAGCTGTTCGTGCCTTACGACCTCGGTGTCGAAGCCGAGCCGCTCAGCGGCCTGCCGGCACTGCCGGCCGAGGAAATGGAACAGATCCAGGGCTTCATCGCCCAGACCGTCAAGCGCCGTTTTCTGCATGGGCTGGCCGAGGGGCTGACCCTGCAAGCCCCGGAAAGCTTTCTCGAGAGCGTCGAAGTCAGCGAGCGTTATGCGCTGCAGCCCGATGTGCGAGCGCTGCCTCTCGATCTGGCGCTGTTTGGCCGGCTGGCCGAGCCAGGCGCGAACTGGCACGTCGTGCCGCACCCGGCGGCGGTCGTCGCCGGTGAGCGTTTGCAGCTGCGCGCTGAGCCGGAGCAAGCAGACCTGACCTGGAGCGTGCTCGGCTTGCCTGGCAGCAGCGGCGACCCAGGCAGCATCGATGCACAGGGTCTGTACCGGGCACCACCGGCGCACGCCATGAACGCCAGCGTCAGTCGTGTATTGGTGATGGCCAGGCAGACGGCCACCGGGCAGTCGCGGCTCGCGCTGCTTACGGTCTCGGACCGGCCGATCAGCGTCAACCCGCTCATCCAGGTCTGCAACCACGGCGAGCGCCTCGAGTTGACGGCCCACCATCCGGCTGGCCAGAGCCTGGAGTGGGCGATCAAGGATCCGCAACCGGGGGAAAGCGGCACCCTGGAGCCGGGTGGGCCTTTCGCGTCATGCACCTATGTCGCGGCGGCACGTGTCGCCGACAAGACTTACGTGCTCGACGAGATCCAGGTCATCGAACCGCAAAGCGGCAAGGCGCAGTCGGCCTATGTGCTGGTGCGTCAGGCCGCCTCCACCTTGGTGATCAAGCCCGACCCCGAAGCGTTCCCTGGCGAAGCGCGACTGCAGTTGCACGCTCAGGTGGGTGGTACGCCACGACAGGCGACCTGGAGCCTGCCGCTGGGCGGGCCGGGTTTCATCGACGAACAGGGCGTATACGAGGCCAGCGCCAGCGCCCGGCAGGCGTTCGTTCTGGTGTTCGCCCACGTCGCGATGCCGGAGCTGGACCTGGATTTCGACGGCCACCTCATTCTGCCCCTGCCGTTGGGCAGCGCGCCCGCCTTGTTGCGGGACCTGGCCGGTTCACAGTGATCGCCGTCCCTGGCGCGGGCCGGGGCGAGCAAGAGAGGCACATCATGTCCAATACGCTTGAAAGTCTTCTGCAACGCATGAGCGCAGGCTCCGTGACCCAGGGCTGGGGCGCCGTCGCGGTGTTCGCTCGGGACAAGATCAACATGCTGTTGCGCCAGGAGTTCATCAACAACTTCGGGCGTCAGCGCTGGCTGCCCTTGTTGACCGGCAGCCACCGCGTGATATCCGCCAGTGGCGCGGTCGCCGAGCTGGCGGATATCCAATTGGGCACGCCGCAGTTGTCGTTCGAGACCGCCTCGCTGAGCGATTCCCGGGCCGTAGTGCGCATGGACATCGTGGCTGGCCGCTATCTTTCCAGGCAGAAGGGGGCCAATGTCCCGGCTGCGCTGCTGTCGTCGTCCAGCATCACCCATGCACAAGGCTTCTGGCTGGAGATGGACATTGACCTGAGCATGGCCATTGGTGAAGTCGATCGGCGTGGGCGGGTGGTGCTTGATCTGTCCCGCGCCGTCGGGGTGCGTTGCAATCTGGCGGGCGATGACCAGGCGACCAATGAGCTGCTGGCCGAGCTGTTCCAGCGCCAGCTCGCGCGGTTGGCACCCGACCGCAGCGGGTTCCAGGTCGGGACCCTCAATCTCAAGCGCTATGGCCCATTGGCCCCGGTCGGCTTTCGCCTGCTGACCCAGGCGGCCCCCGGTGCCCGTATCAAAGAGGCGCTGAATTACGGCGACGGGGCCGTCGTGGTGTTCTTGCGTCTGCGCGCCAATATTGTCGATGGCCGATTTCCGCCGACCGCCGACTTTCCCTACCTGATTCCCAGCGACACGCACAGCCCAGGCCCCTTTTCGGCGACCTTCGTGCTGGCCATGAGCATGCGCCTGCATCTGCTGACCCATCCGCTGGAGGCTCTTGAAGACCTGCAATTTCCCAATGGTCACCGCTTCGGGGAGCAAATTCGCGAGGTACCCGCCGACCTTGCGGTGTTCGGCAATATCGAGCCGACGCAGGACTCCGTGTACATCGAACCGAGCGCGGCGGTACTGCGCCCTGGCCAGAGCAAGCAATTCACGGTGCGTTTGGGCAACGGCACACAGCCGGCCACCCAGAACTGGCGAGCGGTCAGCCTGGAGAGCCATACCGAGCAGGGGCATGGCACGATCAATGGCGGTCGCTATACCGCTCCGGCGCCGGATCAGGTCGGCCACGACACCCTCACCGTGGTCATCAGTGCCGACTACGAGGCCCAAGGCGGGACCCGCAGTGTCTCGACCCAGGTGCGCGTGGTTTACGACAGCATGAGCATCACCCCGCGCCTGGCCTCTCGCGTACCGCAAACCGTATCGGCACCGATTCGCCTGGCGGCCTCATCGCTGGAGGGGGAAGCGGTGACCTGGTCGCTGCGGGGCCCTGAGCAGGGCGAGCTGGCAGTGACCGCTGACGGGCAGGCGCTGTTCAGCCCCGCTGCGCACCTGGGGCGCACCAGCATCGAGGCCCAGGAAGTCGAGGCGTCAGGCAACGAGCGACGCCAGGCCAGCCTGCTGCTGGTCAGTGGCCAGCAGTTGCTGGGCGTGCAGGCCGCGCAGACCCGCGGTATCCGCCGCTCGGCAGGTATCCAGCTGCAGGCCGATGCCAGCCTGTTGCCGGGGTTGCCACGACGTTGGCGGCTGCTGAGCGGAGGTGGCAGCGTGAGTGCATCGGGCCTGTTCAGCGCGCCTGCCGAGGGCATCACCGCCAGCAGTGTGGTGCTCTGCGAAATCGTCGACCACGACATCGTCCTGGCCAGCGGTTATTGCGTCATGGACATGTCCGAGCAACTGGAGGAAGAACACTGGAAAGACATCTCGCAGTTCACCCTGCGGGTCAAGGGTGGGTTGGATGACGAGCGTCGTGGCAGCCTGTATGCCAATGGCTACCAACAGCTCGAGCTGGAAGTGCTGGTAGAGACCCAGCTCGTGGGTGAGCAACCCATACCGCTGAATGCCTGGGAGCTGAACTCGATCACTATCGTGGAAAATCGTGGCGATCAGTGTGTCGAGGGTATCGATCCGCAGGAGCAAGGCATCCCCGAAACGGATGTTGAACAATGGCGCACCTGGGTCCAGCGCAACCGCTTCGAACTTGCTTCGCCTGGTCAGACGCGTTCTGACCAGGCAAAAGACGCCAATCCTTCGAGGCGCATCGTGCCGCGCTACCTGCACAGCCGGCTGGGCAGCAACACGTCGGTGACTTTTTATGCACAGTTTCAGCGCTCTGACAATCTCAAATTCGAGCGCTCCACCGATAAAAGCGAGCTGTATGGCACGGTCACCGTCACCTCGCAAGCGATTCCCGCGTTCAGCCCTGAGTACTACAAATTCGAGCGCAAGCGGGTAGACGGTGGGGGCGACCCCGGCGGTCCCGATGAAGATGATTTCGACTACCACCTGCGCACTGTGGACTACTGGACTCTGAGCTACCGCCCGCCCAGCCTGAACAGTGTGCGCTTCGAGACGCTGGAGTTCGTGGCCGAAGGTGCGCTGGATGCGCTCAACCGCTCCATGGTGGCTTGGGAAAGTGAAGCCCTGTGGGAAGAGATGTTCAGCTGGACCGGCTACATCTTCGACGACCCGCAAAGCGCGACGGACGACAGCGCTTATGTGCAGTTCGACGATGACCTGGAAAAACTCGTGAAGGGTTCCGAGGAATCGAATGACGAGCGCAACTTCCCGATTGAAATCGACCGGAACTTCTTCCAGCCAGGCACTCTGGTGATCACCCTGCATCGTTCCGATCGGGTCGCCTACGTGCCTGCCAGTTCCAGCGAGCAAAGCGTGCCGCTTATTAGCCCGGTACGCGACAAGCTCTCCAGGCCCTTGATGGTGGTGCTGCGTGACCGGCAGGGCAACGTGCACAAGCGCAGGATCAGCTTCGATGCGCCCGCCAACCTGGGGCACCGCAATCGTTTGAGCCACGTGGAGTTCGACCGATACGTGGACAGCCTGGGCGTGCCGCGCAGTTGAGCGGCGCACACCGGACCGTGCTGGCCTTAACCCAGCACTGCTCGGTCAGGCGTTATGTGCCTCGCCAGGAGCGGCTTCAGCCGCGAAAGCGCGAGGAAATTCAGCGCATCTGTTGTGAACATGCGCTCGCTTCGCGGCTGAAGCCGTTCCTGCAGGCGAGAAGCCGGCCAGACCGAACAGCATCAACCTTGAACCCCGATCATCCGCTACAGACCTGTTGCCGTTCACGGGCCTCTTTGCCACAGGAACATCGACATGACCGTTTCCACTTCCGTGCATTCCAATGCCTTCAACTTCATGAGCTTCGTCAAGGGCGGGGTGGACCCGCGCACCGGTCAGTACACCCTGGCCATCGAGTTGCCCGCCCTGCAAGCCAACGACCTGCGCGGCCCCGGCCTGCCGCTGAGCTTGGGCTATAACCCGCTCAACGGCACCGACAGCGGTTTCGGCCTGGGCTGGAGCCTGCGCCTGTCGCAGTACATGCCCGGCAACCAGGTGGTGTCGCTGGCCAGTGGCGAGTCGTTCAAGGTTACTGAGAGCGGTGACGCCGGTCGGCTGCTGATGCGCGAGCAGAAGATCGATAGCTTTCACTTCTATCAGGTTGCCCAGGATCGTTATCGCATCGCCCACAAATCCGGCCTCACCGAGTGGCTGGAAGTCCGTGGCAGCGCTTCGCATCTGGTGGCGGTACCGGTACAAGTGCAGGCACCGGAAGGCCACGTCCTGAATCTCGACTACACGACCTTCAACGGCACCTACCCGCTGCTGAACAGCGTCACCGACCAGGCCGGGCAGATGCTGCTGAGCGTCGAGCGGACCAGCAGTGAAGTGCGGATCCTGATGAATCCGGGGGCGGGTGAGGCGGGCGAGCCCCTGGCCTCTTTCATCATGAGCCTGGTGGGCAGCGACCATCATGTCATCCGCATTACCCTGCCCACTGAGGAGCAGGCCAGCTGGCGCTTCGGTTACCAGCGGGTCAACGAGCATCTGTGCCTGAGCAGCGTCGAAACCCCTACCGGTGCCCAGGAGCAGCTGTTCTATCAGGACGGCGGGCACCAGCTGCCGGCCAATGCCGGGCGCACGCCGCTGCCTCGGGTGACCCGGCATCGGGTCGAACCCGGTTTCGACCAGGCTCCGGTGGACGTGCATTACAGCTACGGGCCTGGGGTGCACAACTTCCTGGGGGGCGGCCTGAACATCGGCTGGGCAGAGGATGGCCTGGACAATCTGTACCGGCATGGCGGCACCTATGAGTATCAGTGCACCGAGACCCTGCATGTCGATGAGCAGCCGGTGCGCAGCATCCAGCGCACCTTCAACCGCTTTCACCTGGTCACCGAGGAGGTCACCACCCAGGGCAAGGCGCGCAAGAGCGTCAAGACCCTTTATCACGACCATGACGGTGTGCCGTTCGAGCAGCAGCCCCGGCAGTGTCAGCTGCCCAGCGAGACCACCACCAGCTGGGGCCTGACCGATGACGCCACGCGCTTTCGCAGCGAGAAGGTGACCACGGCTTATGATGACCACGGCAACCTGACCCGTGAAGTGCAGGCCACGGGTGTCACCGAGGTGAGTACCTGGTATTCCGCTGCGGGTGAAGGCGACGACTGCCCGCCAGACCCGGAAGGCTTCGTGCGCTGGCTGAAGGACAAGACCGTGACCCCGGCCACTGCCGAGGGCGACGCACCGCTGCTGCGCACGCGCTACCGCTACCTGGGCCTGCCTGCCCTGGACGGCAGCGGTCAGCCCGATTGGCTGGCCACCCACAGCGAAACCCTGGTGCAAGTATCGGGTGCGCAGGAACAGACCCTGCAGCAAACCACCTTCGAGTACCTGGACACGCCAGATGACGCCTTCCTGCATGGTCGTACGGACAGCGAGACGCTGTCGCTCAATGGTCATGACACCGTCACTCGTTCGCTCTACAGCAAGGAAAGCAGCCCATTGTTCGGCCAGAGCATCCTGCGCACGGTGCAGACCCTGAGCGGTTTCGATGGCGAGCAGAAGGTCATCACCCTGGAACACTCGCTGTTCACCGGCGAGCCGTTGCTCAATCGCGATGACAACGACGTGGAAATCCGCTACCACTACGACGCCCTGCGCCGGGTGGTGGAGGAAACCGTAGCGCCAGGTACGCCCTGGGAAGCTTCGCGAACCTACAACTACCAGCTGTGTGCGAAGCCTGGCGAACAGGCTTGGCAGAGCCAGGTGGATGTCAAGGGCGTGCAGACCGTCTCGTTCTTCGATGGCCTCAACCGGGTGGTACGCGAAACCCGGGCAGACGCCGACACCCTCGGCCGGCAGGACCAACAGCGGCCGATCTACGCGGCCCGCTACGACGCCTGGGGGCAACTGCGCGAAGAAACCGAGTTCGACTGGCTGGAAAGCCGGCAGTTGGCCCTGAGCAGCCAGTACGACTATGACGACTGGGGTGAGCAGCGCTGCGTGACCGGCCCCGACGGGGTGCGCAGCATCGAAGAGACCGACCCCATAGGCACCCCGGCCAGTGCCGGGCCGATCCGTCGCAGCTGGCGTGAAGAGGCGGGGGGCTCCGCTCTGCGCACCGGCGTTACCGAGACTTGGTTGAGCCTGTTCGAGCTGCCGACGCGGGTCGAGCGCTTCGACCGCAGTGGACAGTCGCTGAGCCTACTGTCGTACGACTACGACGGGTTGGGCCGCAAGATTGCAGAACGCCAGACCGTGGACCAGGGCGGGCGTGTCACCGCTTACCGCTATGACGCTTTCGACCGTGAGACCGAAACCACCCTGGCCGACGATGCGGTGGTGCATCGAGGCTATGCCGCGCACAGCGCGGAGGATTTGCCGGTGCGCATCAGTGTCGAGCACAACGGCGCTGACAAGCTGCTGGGCGAGCAGGTGTTCGACGGCCTCGACCGGCGCAGGGAAGCCATCACCGGCGGGCGTCGCCAAGTGTTCACCTACGAGCCGGGATTGTTCCAGCCCAAGGACATGACCACCGCCAGCGGCGAGTTGGTGGAGTACGAATACCAGCCGCAACTGGGCACCGAGCCGGTACGCCGCCGCCTGCCCGGCAGTGTGCAGGCGGAGTACGGTTACGACGTGAAGAACGCCTTGCTGCTCGATTGTCAGGAGCAGGGCGAGTTCCTCGCCCGCGAATACTTCAGCACCCAGCAGCTCAAGCTCGAGACCCGGCGTTCCGGCGACGGCACCGAGTACCAGATGCACTACCGCTATAGCCGCCTGGGCCGCCTGCTGGGCTACACCGATGTACTCGGCCAGGAGCAGACCTGCACCTACGATGACCAGGGCCGCTTGACCGACACCGACCTGGGCAGCACCCATGCGCACCTGGAGTACGACGCGCTGGGACGTTTGCAGTCAGTCGTGACCCGTGATGACCAGAGTGGCCAGCAGTTGGGCACCGAGTTGGCCTATGACGACTTCGACCGCGAAACCCTGCGCACCTTCGACCTCAATGGCACGGCCCAGACCCTGGAGCAGCATTGGAACGAGGACGACGAGCTGACCCGGCGAACCCTGAAAGAGGGCAGCGAGCTGCTGCGTGACGAGACCTATGCCTACGATGCGCGTGGGCGCTTGAGCAACTATGAGTGCAGCGGCAGCCAGCCGCCGGTCGACCCTTATGGCAAGCAGGTGCAGCGCCAGGTGTACATCTACGATGCACTGGACAACATCACCACCGTGATGACCTATTCCGACGCCGGTACCAACCGCGCGCGGTATTTCCACGAGGGTCCGGACCCGGCGCAATTGACCCGTATCGAGAACAACCACGCCGATTACCCGACGGTCATCCATCTGGATTACGACGACAACGGCAACCTGCTGCGCGACGAGGCGGGCCGCACCCTGACCTACGACGCGCTCAACCGCCTGCTGACGGTCAGCGGCCCTGGCGCAGGGGGCAGCTACCGCTATGACCCGCTGGACCGGGTGGGCGGGCAGGACGACGAGCAGCGCTTCTATCAGGGCGACCAACTGGCGACCCGCCAGGGCGTCCAGGGCAGCAGCAGTTACCTGCGCGGCGGCGACCTGTTGCTGGCCGAAGCCGGGCAGACCCTGCTGGGCACTGACCAGCACAACAGCGTGCTGCATGAGCTTCGCGCCACGGGCGATGAATCGAGGGCCTACCTGCCCCATGGGCAAGAAGGTGACTCCCCAAAGCCTGATGGCGGCCCGGCGTTCAACGGTCAGTACGCCGAGCCCGCCATTGCTTGGCAACTGCTGGGCAACGGCTACCGGGCCTACAACCCGGCGCTGTTGCGCTTTCATGCCCCGGACAGCCTGAGCCCGTTCGACGAGGGCGGGTTGAATGCCTATGCCTATTGTGAGGGGGACCCGGTGAATGGCGAGGATCCGAGTGGGCATTCTCCATGGGGGGCTTTGATTCGGATGTTCAGGAACACGAAGACCACCCGTTCGGAGATTGCCAGCAAGATTCCCGCACCGTTGAAGGCAACGAAGGCTGATACACCTGAGCGGTTGAGCAAGATAACCAGCAAAGACGTCGAGCGCTCCAGAGAACTCGTCCAGATAACGACGGCGCAGCATCAAAAAGCGCGCGCGCGCCTCCAGAGAGCTATCCCTCAGGGACGTGTAAATCCCGACGAGTTGCGAAGGCTTGATGCAATTGAAGGGAGCGCATTCTCGACAGCACAAGAGGCGACGGAGGCGTATGACTACCTCAAGACCAACATCGGGCATCAAGGGATCACGCTCGAAGCGCGCCGAGCCACGAAGCATGAACTGCTGAGGTTACGCAAGTTTATTCGGGATGAGATTGCCGAGACCAGTAGACAGGTTCGTCTCCAGCTCCATGCTCAACGCGTCCAAGAAAGAGGCATAGCCGTAAGTATGGGGTGATTGCGTTCCGCTAAGGGGGGCAGCATGGGTCTATCGCTACCACGGTGTGCGCTGATAGCCGGAGGATGAGAATGAGCATTGAACTGCAGCATAGCGTGGCGGCAGCCAGTGTCGGCTGTGGCACGTACTCTCCCTATGGTTATCGGTCTTTGCCCGCCGATGGCGGTGGGCAGGGCTTCAACGGTGAGTTGCACGAACCCGGCCTTGCCTGGCAACTGCTCGGCCACGGCTACCGCGCCTACAACCCGGCGCTGATGCGCTTTCACAGCCCGGACAACCGCAGCCCGTTTGCAGAGGGCGGGTTAAATGCGTATGCCTACTGTCGTGGGGATCCGCTGAACAGGACCGATCCCAGCGGGCACGGTTCGTTGTTCGATCCCTTGCTACGGCATTTCACGACCGCGTCCAGCAAGGCCGTCAAGGTGCCCAGGCTGCTGAAGGCTGTCAGCCCGCAAAAATTGCAAGGTGAGCAGCCTGCTACCAGTCGTTTCAGGGATATCACCGGCCAGGACATCAACGACCTTAGAACCATCAAGCTGCACTACGAGCAGCAACTGGCGGTGCAGCGAAAACTGCCCAACCCGCCGCAAGCCCTGAGCGCCAGCAGTGACGCCGGGTCGCTGTCTAAAACGGTACACCCGCGGTCGCTGATTCCTGCCGGCTTGACTCACGGTGAAGTTGAGCAGGCGTATGTCTACTCGCTGGTCAATCTGGACAATCCAGGCATTACGAAATACTCCCGTGCTCTCGTCTCCCGGCTCGCCGAGCAGATTCGTGTCGCACATGGGCGCCCAGCAGGAGCACGGTTTCCATGACAACCGACCTGAGCAGACGCACGTGTTTCATGCAGTCGTCGCTATTCGCTTACACCCCGTACGGCTGGCCCAACCCACCGTGCCAGCGCAGCGGGCCAGGATTTGCCGGAGGCTTTCATGAGGCGAGCCTTGTCTGGCAGCTCCTGGGCAATGGCTATCGTGCCTACAACCCGGTGCTGATGCGTTTTCACAGCCCGGACAACCGCAGCCCGTTTGCCGAGGGCGGGTTGAACGCCTATGCCTATTGCCAGGGCGATCCGCTCAACCGGACTGACCCCTCGGGCCATGGCTGGCTGACGGCGCTGGGCTTCAGGCGGATGCGCACTTCACCAGGCAGCGTCTCCGACAGGCCGCCGATGCTCGAGGTGCTTGGGCCTGGCAGACAGCGCAGCCGCCTATGGTCGTTGACAGGAGACGATCAGGGCGCGCTCGAACTGATCGTGGCCGAGCGTGAAAGTCGTGCGGCCGAGCTTGGAAGCCGCTTGCTCGGCGCTGAGCAGGCGATGAAGAAATACCAGGCCAACCCTGGCCGCTTTGCTCAAGAGCTGAAAGTGCATCGGCCGCTACTTGAAGGTGCGCGCAGTGCTCATAACGCCAGTCTGGAGCTGTTGCAAAGTGCGCAAGCGGCGCTTCTCTACACCCAGGAAAACCTGGGCCGACCGGGTATCACGCGGCATGCGCGGGCGGCGATCAACGCTCGCGTAACGGCGATTCGCAAGCACCGCAACGACAGCTATGAAGCGCAGCTTGCCGCGCTGGCACGCCATCGCCAATCCCGCGGCATTCGCCACTGACGACAGTGCCTGCCACCGCGTGGCAGGCAGTGTGGCGTCAATCCAGACGAATGATCCCCTGTTCGATGGCGCGCACCAGCGCCAGGCGCATGGTGCACACGCCGAACTTGCGGCGGATGTTGCTCTGGTGGAAGTTGATCACGGCTTCGCTGCGGCCAAGAATGCGCGAGATTTCCCAGGCGGTCTTGCCCATCGCCACCCAGTGCAGGGTTTCCAGTTCCTTGTGGGTCAGCCTGACCGGGCAGGGGGGGTCGCAGGCAGTTGCGTTGTGGTGGTTCATGACAAGTTCCTCATCCATGGAAACTTGCCGGCCAGCATAGCGCCGATACGGCGGCGGCGAACCTGACAGAAATGACACTTCGGCACCGGGCGGCCCGGCAGACGGTTGTTGGCGCTTGCTCACGAAGGCGCCGGAAAATTCACTGCATCTGTCGTGAACAGGTGGTCGCTTCGCGGCTGAAGCCGCTTACCCGGCCTAACTGACCAGTACTGCGCCTGACGCCCGGCCCGCCTGCATCTTTACGCATTCTTTATGCCGCCAGGCGGCCTTCGATCTCGTTCCTTTACGCCCCCTTTGCGGACAATTTCCCTACACGGCCGTCGCCGTACAAGGGGAATTCAATGAGCGTTCTGGATGGGGTTTC
Source organism: uncultured Pseudomonas sp. (assembly GCF_913777995.1). GTDB lineage: Bacteria > Pseudomonadota > Gammaproteobacteria > Pseudomonadales > Pseudomonadaceae > Aquipseudomonas. The sequence goes on from NZ_CAJYVE010000028.1 coordinate 22,166, forward strand.
ACTGTTGCTCGGCATCGGGCTGATCGTCTACCTGCTCGTCGCGCTGCTGCGCGCCGACCGCCAGTGAGGGAACGGCCATGCACAGCTATGACTATCTGCTGATCGGCGCTTTTCTGCTGTTGCTGCTGGGCAGCGCGCCGCTGCTGGGGCGCTTCTGGTATCGGGTCATGGAGGGCGAACGCACCTGGCTCACGCCGTTGCTCGGCCCGCTGGAGAAGGGCTGCTATCGACTGTCCGGGGTCGACCCGGCTGCCGGTCAGGATTGGAAGACCTACGCGCTGGCGTTGCTGGGCTTCAACCTGGCGGGTTTCGTGCTGCTGTTCGCCCTGCTCATGCTGCAGGGCGAGCTGCCGCTCAACCCGCAGCAACTGCCGGGCCTGGAGTGGACCCTGGCGTTCAACACCGCGATGAGCTTCGTCACCAACACCAACTGGCAGGCCTACAGCGGTGAAGCTTCGTTGAGCTACCTGAGCCAGATGCTCGGCCTGACCGTGCAGAACTTCGTCAGTGCCTCCACCGGCATTGCCGTGCTGGCGGTGCTGTGCCGGGGTATCGCACGGCGCTCCACCCGCGACTTGGGCAACTTCTGGGCCGACCTGACCCGTGCCACCCTCTATGGCCTGCTGCCGATCAGCCTGCTGCTGGCGCTGCTGCTGGTGTGGCAGGGCGTGCCGCAGAACTTCGCCCACTACGTCGATGCCCTGACCCTGCAAGGCGCCGACCAGAGCTTGCCGATGGGGCCGGCGGCCAGCCAGATCGCCATCAAGCAACTGGGCACCAACGGCGGGGGCTTCTTCGGCGTCAACTCGGCGCACCCGTTCGAGAACCCCACGGCGCTGAGCAACCTGCTGGAGCTGGTGTCGATCCTGCTGATCCCGGCCGCGCTGGTGTTCACCTTCGGTCATTACGTGAAGGACATGCGCCAGAGCCGCGCGATTCTCGCCTGCATGCTGGTGCTGCTGCTGATCGGCGGCGCCGTGGCGCTGTGGGCCGAATACCAGCCCAACCCGACGCTGGCCATGGCTGGCGTCGAGCAGGCCGCACCGCTGGAAGGCAAGGAGGCGCGCTTTGGCGTCACCGGCACCACGTTGTGGGCAGTGGCCACCACGGCGGCCTCCAATGGCTCGGTGAACGGCATGCATGACAGCCTCAATCCGCTCACCGGCCTGGTGGCACTGGCCAACATGATGGTCGGCGAGGTGATCTTCGGCGGAGTCGGCGTGGGCCTCAACGGCATGCTGCTCAACGTGCTGATCGCCGTGTTCCTGGCCGGGCTGATGATCGGCCGTACCCCGGAATACCTGGGCAAGAAGCTCCAGGCCCACGAGGTCAAGCTGCTGGTCGCCACCTTGCTGGTGATGCCCCTGGGCGTGCTGGTGCTGGGTGCCATCGCCGCCAGCCTGCCCGGCCCGGCAGGTGCGGTGAGCAATCCGGGGGCGCATGGCTTCAGCCAGCTGCTGTACGCCTACACCTCGGCCACCGCCAACAACGGCTCGGCATTCGGTGGCTTTTCCGCCAACACAGCGTTCCACAACCTGATGCTGTCGCTGGCGATGTTCCTCGGGCGTTTCGGCTACATCCTGCCGGTGCTGGCTTTGGCCGGCAGCCTGGCGGCCAAGAACACCGCGCCGCAGGGCAGCGACAGCTTCCCGACCCATGGCCCGCTGTTCGTGGTGCTGCTGACCGTGACCATCCTGCTGGTGGGTGGGCTGACCTTCCTGCCGACCCTGGCGCTGGGTCCCATCGCCGATCAACTGACCCTGGTGCCTTAGAGGCGATGTATGCGCAGCCAAGACCGTTCACTCATCGAATCCGAATCAGGTAGCACTGACATGAACATGCTCGCCGATAAAACCCAGCAGGCGCGTGCGCCTGCCGAACCGGCCGCCACCGGCCTGGCCGCGCTGTGGCGCCCGGCGCTGGTGCAAGCCTTCGTCAAGCTCGATCCGCGCCAGCTGGTGCGCTCGCCGGTGATGCTGGTGGTGGAACTGACCGCCATCCTCACCACCGTGCTGTGCCTGGTACCCGAAGCCGGGGTGCCGACCAGCGTGGCGCTGCAGATCGCCCTGTGGCTGTGGTTCACCGTACTGTTCGCCAACTTCGCCGAGGCCCTGGCCGAGGGGCGGGGCAAGGCGCGGGCCGACAGCCTCAAGGCCGGCAGCGAAGGGCTCAAGGCGCGTCTGTGTGACGAGCAGGGCCAGTTCCGCATGGTCGATGCGCAGAGCCTGCGCAAGGGCGACGTGGTGCGCGTCGAGGCCGGCGAGATGATCCCCGGCGACGGCGAGGTCATCGAGGGCATCGCGGCGGTCAACGAGGCGGCGATCACCGGTGAATCGGCACCGGTGATCCGCGAGTCCGGCGGCGACCGCTCGGCGGTCACCGGCAATACCCGGCTGGTTTCCGACTGGCTGCTGATCCGCATCGGCGCCAACCCTGGCGAGTCGACCCTGGACCGCATGATCGCCCTGGTCGAAGGCGCCAAGCGCCAGAAAACGCCTAACGAAATCGCCCTGGACATCCTGCTGATCGGCCTGACCCTGATCTTCCTGCTGGTGGTCATGACCTTGCAGCCGTTTGCGCATTTCGCCGGTGGCAGCCTGCCGCTGGTGTTTCTGGTGGCGCTGCTGGTCACCTTGATTCCCACCACCATCGGTGGCCTGCTGTCGGCCATCGGCATCGCCGGCATGGATCGCCTGGTGCGCCTCAACGTCATCGCCCGCTCCGGGCGGGCGGTGGAGGCGGCCGGTGACGTGCACGTGCTGCTGCTCGACAAGACCGGCACCATCACCTTCGGCAACCGTCGTTGTGCCGGCCTGTACGCGGCACCGGGCGTGACCGCCCAGCAACTGGCCCAGGCCGGCCTGCTGGCCTCGCTGACCGACGACACCGCCGAAGGCAAGTCGATCGTCGACTACCTGCGCAACCTGCACCCGCTGCAGGAGCCGGCCGCGCACGAGATCGTCGGCGTGCCGTTCAGCGCCGAGACGCGCCTGTCGGGTGTCGACTACCAGGGCAAGGTGTATCGCAAGGGCGCGGTGGACTCGCTGCTGATGTTCCTCGGCCAGACCCGCGAAGACCTGCCCGTGCCCCTGGCCCGCGAGGTCGAGCGCATCGCCAAGTCGGGCGGCACGCCGCTGCTGCTGTGTGGCGAAGGCCGCCTGTTGGGCGCCATTCACCTCAAGGACGTGGTCAAGCCGGGCATTCGCGAGCGCTTCGAAGAGCTGCGCAAGCTGGGCATCCGCACCGTGATGGTCACCGGCGACAACCCGCTGACCGCTGCGGCCATCGCCGCCGAGGCCGGGGTGGATGACGTGATCGCCGAAGCCACGCCGGAGAAGAAACTCGAACGCATCCGCTACGAGCAGGCTCAGGGGCGCCTGGTGGCGATGTGCGGCGACGGGGCCAACGATGCCCCGGCGCTGGCCCAGGCTGACGTGGGCGTGGCCATGAACGACGGCACCCAGGCCGCTCGCGAGGCCGCCAACATGGTCGACCTGGACAGCGACCCGACCAAGCTGCTGGACGTGGTGCAGGTCGGCAAGGAACTGCTGGTGACCCGTGGCGCGCTGACCACCTTTTCCATCGCCAACGACGTGGCCAAATACTTCGCCGTGCTGCCGGCGCTGTTCGCCGCCATCTACCCGCAACTGGCGGTGCTCAACGTGATGCACCTGGCCAGCCCGCAGAGCGCCATTGTCTCGGCCATCGTGTTCAACGCGCTGATCATCGTCGTGCTGATCCCCCTGGCCCTGCGTGGGGTGCGGGTGCAGGCCGCGAGTGCCGCGCACCTGCTGCGCCGCAACCTGCTGATCTACGGTCTGGGCGGGCTGGTGGTGCCGTTCATTGGCATCAAGCTGATCGACCTGCTGCTGGTCGCCCTGAAGCTGGTGTAGGGCAAGGGTTCAGCCCGGCGAACCGGGCAGGAGCGGCTGCAGCCGCGCATGGCGCACACCGCTCCCTATCAGCGCGAATCAATCGAATCAAGAGGATCACCCATGAACGCAATCCTTCGTCCCGCCCTGAGCATGCTGGTGTTGATGACCCTGGCCACCGGCGTGGCCTATCCGCTGGCCGTGACCGGCGTGGCACAACTGGCGTTCGCCGAACAGGCCGACGGCAGCCTGGTGCGTGATGCCCAGGGCCGGGTACGTGGCTCACAACTGATTGCCCAAGGCTTCGACGGCGCACAGTGGTTCCAGCCACGCCCGTCGGCCGGCGCCTTCGCCACCGTGTCCAGCAGCGCCAGCAACCTGTCGCCGGGTAACCCGGCACTGGCCAGCCGCATCGCAGCGGATAGCGCGCGCCTCAAGGCGCAAGGGTCGGGCGATGTGCCGCTGGCCCTGCTGACCACCTCTGGCAGCGGCCTGGACCCGCACCTGCCGCCGGAGGCCGCCTATTGGCAGGCCAAACGCGTCGCCGCCGCCCGGCAACTGCCGGAAGGGCAGGTGCGCAGCCTGATCGAGGCGAACACCGAACGGCCGCTGTTCGGCCCGCCGGTGGTCAACGTCCTGGCCCTGAACCGCAGCCTGGAAGCTGAAACCACAGCAGCAAACCGGTAATCTCGGCTGGCCGCTTCCGCTGGGAGCGGTTTGCGCCGCGACTGTCCATTTCTCCCTGATCGAGCGAGCATCCTGTGAGTGATTCCGGCCGAGCCGATGCCATCCTGGCCCAATTGCCCCGCGAAGGCCGTGGGCGCCTGAAAGTCTTCCTTGGCGCCGCGCCGGGGGTTGGCAAGACCTACGCCATGCTGCAGGCCGCCCACGGCCAGTTGCGCCAGGGTGTGAAGGTGCTCGCCGCCGTGGTGGAAACCCATGGTCGGGCGGAAACCGAAGCCTTGCTGGGCGGCCTGCCGCAGTGGCCGTTGCTGCGCAGCCAGTACCGGGGCATGACCTTGGAGGAAATGGACCTCGATGGGCTGCTGCAGGCCGCGCCCGATCTGGCGCTGGTCGACGAACTGGCGCACAGCAACGCGCCCGGCAGCCGCCACGCCAAGCGCTGGCAGGACGTCCAGGAACTGCTGGCCGCCGGCATCGACGTGTACACCACGGTCAACGTTCAGCATCTGGAGAGCCTCAACGACCAGGTTCGTGCCATCACCGGCGTGCAGGTGCGTGAAACCCTGCCCGACTGGGTGCTGCAGGAAGCCTTCGAGCTGGTGCTGATCGACCTGCCACCCCGCGAGCTGCTGGAGCGCCTGCGCGACGGCAAGGTCTACGTGCCGGAGCAGGCCCGCGCCGCCATCGACGCGTTTTTCAGCCAGACCAACCTCACCGCACTGCGCGAGCTGGCGATGCAGACCGCCGCGGCGCAGGTGGACAACGACCTGGCCCAGGGCTACCGGCAGTTGGGGCAGACCGCCCCGGCGCTGCGGGGGCGCCTGCTGGTGGGGGTGGATGGAGATGCCCAGGCCGACCTGCTGGTGCGCCATGCCAGCCGCGTCGCGCAGCGTCGTCATCTGCCCTGGAGCCTGGTGCATGTGGATGCTGACCGGCCGCTGGACGAGCAGGGCCGGGCCTACCTGCAAAGCGCCCAGCAATTGGCCGAGCGCCTGGGCGGCGAAGTGGTGACCCTGCGTGCCGGGGAAGTGGCGCGTACCCTGTTGCAACATGCCGAGGAGCGCCGCGCCAGCGTGGTGCTGGTCGGCCAGTCGCGGCACCGCTGGCGGCGCCGGCTGAGCGGTGGCGGGGTGGCCGAACGGCTGTTGCGCGAGGCCCATGGCCTGGAAATCAGCGTACTCGACAGCGACACCTCGCCAACCCGCCCGCGCCGCCGCGTCGGGCTGCCGTCACGGGGGTTCGACTATGCCTTGGCGGTGCTTGCCACCGTTCTGGCCAGCGCGGCAGCCTGGGCGATTTCCGGCTGGTTGGCGTTGCCGAACATCTCGCTGATCTTCCTCATGGCGGTGCTGCTGGTGGCGGTGCGCAGCAGCGTAGGGCCGGCGCTGGCCTGCGCCGCGTTGTCGTTCCTGGCCTACGATTTTCTGTTCATACCGCCGAACTTCTCCCTGAGCATCCAGCGCGAAGAAGACGTGCTGACCCTGGCGTTCTTCCTGTTAATGGCAGCGCTTACCGGCCAGCTCGCCAGCCGCCAGCGCCGCCAGTTCAAGGCGTTGCGTGCCACGCAGGAAGAAACCAGCACCTTGCTCGACCTGTCGCGCAAGCTCACCGCAGCCACGGACCGTCAGGCCGTGCTCAACGCCGCCGGGCAGCACCTGGGCGGCTCGCCGCACCAGCAGATGTGCCTGCTCGGACGCGACGCCGAGGGGGCCTGGACGGTGGAGGTGGGCGGGCCGCTGGCGTTTTCCGACGCCGAACGCGTGGCGGCGGACTGGGCCTGGGAGCATGACCAGCCGGCCGGGCGCGGCACCGGGACCTTGCCGTCAGGACGCTGGTGGTGGTGCCCGGTGTCGGCCGAGGAAGGCCCGCTGGCACTGCTCGGTGTATGCCCGCGCAACGGCCAGGGGGTCAGTGCCGAGCAGCGGCGCTTGCTGAGCGCCCTGTGTCAGCCGCTGGCCCAGGCCCTGGCTCGCGCGCAGCTGGCCCAGGACCTGGAGTCGGCGCGCCTGCATGGCGAGACCGAGCAATTACGCAGCGCCTTGCTGGCCTCGGTGTCCCACGACCTGCGCACACCGCTGACCGCCATGCGCGGCAGCATCGACAGCTTGCTGGCACTGGGCGAGGCGATTGGCGTGGACGACCGCCGCGAGCTGCTGGAAGGCACTCGCGATGAGGCCGAGCGCCTGGACCGCTACATCCAGAACCTGCTGGACATGACCCGTCTGGGCCACGGTTCGCTGAAGCTGGCACGCGACTGGGTGGCGCCGGCGGACCTCGTCGGCAGTGCGCTGAACCGCCTGCGTGCGGTGCTTGCACCGCTGCAGGTGGAGGTGCAGGTCGCCGATGGCTTGCCCTTGCTGTACGTGCACGCGGCGTTGATCGAGCAGGCGCTGGTCAACGTGCTGGAGAACGCCGCGCGCTTCTCGCCGCCCGGCGGGCGGTTGCTGATGCAGGCCGAGGCGCAGGACAGTGAACTGCGCCTGGCGGTGAGCGACCAGGGGCCGGGCATTCCCGAGGCCGAGCGCAGCAAGATCTTCGACATGTTCTACACCGCCGCACGCGGCGACCGGGGCGGGCAGGGCACCGGCCTGGGTCTGGCGATCTGCCAGGGCATGGTCGGTGCGCATGGCGGGCGGGTCAGCGTCGGCGAGGGGCTGGACGGGCAGGGCACCTGCATGACCTTGCACCTGCCGTTGCCGACGCAGCCGCAAGGTGAAGTGGAATGAGGTAGGGTAATGCACATTTGCGCAGGGCAATCATGAGCCAGACTTCGACCATTCTCGTCATCGATGACGAACCGCAGATCCGCAAGTTCCTGCGCATCAGCCTGGCATCTCAGGGCTACAAGGTGCTGGAGGCGGCCAATGGCGCCGAAGGTCTGAACCAGGCGGCGCTGAATCGCCCCGACCTGGTGGTGCTCGACCTGGGCCTGCCGGACATGGACGGCCAGCAGTTGCTGGTGGAACTGCGCGAATGGCTGCATGTGCCGGTGATGGTGCTCTCGGTGCGCGCCAGCGAGGCGCAGAAGGTCCAGGCCCTGGACGGCGGCGCCAACGACTACGTGACCAAGCCCTTCGGTATCCAGGAGTTCCTCGCCAGGGTCCGCGCCCTGCTGCGCCAGCGGCCCGAGGGCCAGCCGGCAGCGGCGGCCCTGCAGCTGGGCGCCTTGCACATCGACCTGGCCAGCCGCCGGGTGCAGCTCAATGCGCAGGACGTGGCCCTGACCCGCAAGGAATACGCGGTGCTGGCCGAACTGGCTCGCCACCCTGGGCGGGTGATTACCCAGCAGCACCTGTTGCGTGAGGTCTGGGGGCCGACCCACACCCAGGACACCCACTACCTGCGCATCGTCATCGGCCACCTGCGCCAGAAGCTGGCCGACGACCCGACTGCGCCGCGCTACATCATCACCGAGGCCGGCGTCGGCTACCGCCTGGCCGCCGCCGAGGCCTGAAAGGCGCGGCTCAAGCCACTGTCACCCAGCCTTGCTGTGCCGCGCGGCTCAGCGCCCTTCGCCTTCATAACGGTCCAGGGTGTCGCGGGCGATTTCGCGACCCAGGGCGATCAGTTCCGGGGCCTTGTAGAACTCGAAGAAGCGGCACACCCGCTTGGGCACGTTGATGAGGATATCCGGCGGGTAACCGGCGATCTTGTACTGCGCCAGGGAGGTCTGCATCACCTCGAAACTCTGGTTGATCAGGTCCAGCAGCGAGGCCGGGCCGACGTTGTCGACGATCACCGTGCCGGTGGCAGATTTCGGCGCGCCTGGCGCCTGGGGCGCGGCGGCGGGCTGCTGGCCCTGAGGGTCGGCACTGGTTTCGGTCAGCCAGGGGTTGGGCGGTTGCGGGGTGGGCAACAGCGTGTCGTCTTCACCGGCCAGCTTGCGCCGGAACGGCAGGCGCGAGCCCAGCGAGTCGAGCAGCAGGTCGAAGCGCTTCTTCACCGCCGGCGGACGTTCGATCACCGGCAGGCTGTAGTGCTGCTGGTGCGAGGCGTTGAGGTTGACGGCGACGATCAGGTCGCAATGGCTGGACACCACCGGCACGATGGGCAGCGGGTTGAGCAGCCCGCCGTCGACCAGCATGCGCGAGCCCTGCAGCACTGGGGTGAACAGACTGGGGATGGCCGCCGAGGCCCGCATGGCCTGGTGCAGGCAGCCTTCCTGGAACCAGATTTCCTGCTGGTTGGTGAGGTCGGTGGCCACCGCCGTGTAGGGAATCGCCAGGTCCTCGATGTTGATCTCGCCGACGATCTCGCGGATCTGGCCGAACACCTTTTCGCCACGGATCGCTCCCAGGCGAAAGCTCACATCCACCAGGCGCAGCACGTCGAGGTAGTCCAGGCTCTCGATCCACTGGCGGTAGTGCGGCAAGCGCCCCGCGGCGTAGATGCCGCCGACCACTGCGCCCATCGAGCAGCCGGCGATGCAGGCGATCTGGTAGCCGCGCCGTTCCAGTTCTTCGATCACGCCGATGTGCGCATAACCCCGTGCACCGCCCGAGCCCAGGACCAGTGCTATTCGTTTGCTCATTGCCAGGTTCCTTGTGCGGATTGATGTGAGGGCATCGCAAGCCGGGGGCGAGAAAAAACTGGGGTGAAACGCCGGTCGTCATGGCACTTTCGCGGCAATGCACCGTCAAAGCCGTTACCCCCAATTCTCTTCGAGGAACCATTCCCATGAAAGCCTGGATCTGTCTGCCCCTGGTCATGGTGGCGCTTGCGGGCTGTGCCGGCAAGACCAACTATCGGGCCAGCTGCGGCACCGAACTCGATGCAGCCTGGCATGAACTCGATCTGGCCAAGGCCGAAGGCTTCGCCGGCACGGTCAGTTACTCCAAGGCGCTGTCGCTGCTCACCGCGGCGAAGACCCAGCAGCAGTTCGAAGGTTTCGAAGGCTGCACCCAGAAAGCCGAGAAGGCCCGCTTCTACATTCGCGAGTCGCGCGCCGGTCGTTGATCGGTGCGTCACGCAAAAGCTTGGCCAGCGAGCCCCGTTCTGCGAGGAAAGCGCCTACGCTAACTCTATAGCGTGCTCACCTGTGGCATTGTAATGGCCACGAGCAGATGTCGAGAGAGGCTGGGTAATGGGCAGAACACTGGATGCATGCCTCAGTGCGATCAACGAAATCGTGCTGGGCAAGGAAGCGCAGGTACGCCTGGCCATGACCTGCCTGCTGGCCGGCGGTCATCTGTTGATCGAGGACTTGCCCGGCATGGGCAAGACCACGCTCAGCCATACCCTGGCCCGGGTACTGGGCCTGAGTTACCAGCGCATTCAGTTCACTTCCGACCTGTTGCCGGGGGACATCCTCGGCACTTCGGTATTCGATCGCGAAACCGGGCAGTTCACCTTCCACCCGGGGCCGATCTTCACCGAGCTGGTGCTGGCTGATGAAATCAACCGCGCCACGCCCAAGAGCCAGAGCGCGCTGCTCGAAGCCATGGAAGAAGGGCAGGTGTCGATCGAGGGCGCCACGCGTCTGCTGCCCGATCCGTTCTTCGTCATTGCCACTCAGAACCCGTTCAGCTCCGGCGGTACGTTCGCCTTGCCGGAATCGCAACTCGACCGCTTCCTGATGCGCATCTCCATGGGTTACCCGTCGCGTTCGGCAGAGCGCGCCTTGCTGCTTGGCCAGTCACGCCGCGTCTTGCTGCCCCAGGTGCAGGCGCTGCTCAACCATGCCGAGCTGGGCCTGCTGCAGGCCCAGGCACGTCAGGTGCGGGCCAGCGATGCGCTGGTCGACTACGTGCTGCGTCTGGTCGAGGCCACCCGCAGCCAGCCGCAGTTCGCCTTTGGCCTGTCGCCCCGCGCCAGCCTGGCGATCCTGGCGGCGGCCAGGGCCTGGGCGCTGCTGCTCAATCGCGACTATGTCATTCCCGAAGACGTCCAGGCCATTCTGCCTGCGGTGGTCGGCCATCGCCTGCGTGAGCGCAGCGACCCCACCGGGCATGGTGGCAACGCCCTGGTGCAGTGGTTGCTGCGCGAGGTGCCGGTGCTGTGATCGGCCCCTTCAAGCCGTTCTGGCATCGCTGGCTGGCCCGCCGTATTCCGGCGGCGCCCCGGGTGGTGCTCGACCACCGGCGCATCTTCATCCTGCCTACGCGCAGCGGCGCGGCGTTCGCCCTGGTATTGGTGCTGATGCTGTTGGCCTCGATCAACTACCAGAACAGCTTGGCCTATGCATTGACCTTTCTGCTGCTGTCGTTGGGCGTGCTTGCCATCCTGCACACCTACCGTAATCTCAGTGCGCTGGTGCTCAGTGCCAGCGCGACACGCGCGGTGTTCGTCGGTGAGACCGTGCTGCTGCGCCTGCGTCTGGACAGCACCGGCCAGTCGCACCAGGCCATTGGCGTGGGCTGGAGCCGCGAGCAACTGCAGTGCCGCGACGTGGCCAGCAACGGTCACAGCGAGCTGGAGCTGGCGCTGCCATCACAAGCCCGTGGTTGGCTGAAGGCGCCGCGTATCCGTGTCGAAAGCGTGTTCCCGCTGGGCCTGCTGCGCGCCTGGAGCTGGCTGGACCTGGAGCAAAGCGTGCTCATCTATCCGCAACCGGTGGCCGGGCGCATACCGCTGTTGGCCGGGGTGCAGCCGCACGCCGAAGACGATGGGCAACTGACCCGTGGCCAGGGGGTGGACGACTACCAGGGTTTGTGTAATTACGTGCCGGGTGACAACCTGCGGCGCCTGCACTGGAAGGCCTGGTCGCGGGGGCAGGGGTTGCTGGTCAAGGAATTCAGTGACCTGAGCGGCCACGACCTGTGCCTGGACTTCATGGCCATGGCCGGTGATATCGAAGAGCGCCTGTCGCGCCTGTGCTACTGGGTGCTGGAGCTTTCCCAGCGCCAGCAACCCTTTGCCCTGCGCCTGCCGGGTTACGAGGTGGCCGCCGACAGCGGCGAGGGCCACCGCGACACTTGCCTGCGCGCCCTGGCGCTGTACGGCGTGCGCCCATGAACGGCAGCGCCGCCGAGCTGGGCCGGCCCATCACGCGCACCGCACTGACCTGGCTATTGCTGGCCCAGGCGCTGATCATCGTCCCTTTCATCCCGCACATTCCCGTGCCGCTGGTGGGCCTGTGGCTGGTCTGCACGCTGTGGCGCATCCAGATTTTTCGCATGCGTGCGCGCATCCCGGGCACCTGGGTCAAGGCCGCCCTGATGGTCGGCACCGCCGGCGGAGTGTACCTGGCGCGGGGCAGCCTGGTGGGGTTGGAAGCCGGCGCGGCGCTGCTGATCGCCGCCTTCGTACTGAAGATGCTGGAGATGCACAGCCACCGTGATGCCCAGGTGCTGATCTTCCTGGGCTTTTTCTGCGTGCTGGTGGGCTACCTGTTCGAGAGTGCCCTGGGCTGGGCGCTGTTCACCCTGCTGCCGGTGACTACGCTGCTGGCGGCGATGATCGGCCTGCAGCGCAGCGACCCCAGCGGCCACCCGGCCGCCTCGCTGCGCCTGGCGGTGAAGCTGGTTGTACAGGCGGTGCCGCTGATGCTGGTGCTGTTTCTGTTCTTTCCGCGCCTGGACCCGCTGTGGTCGTTGCCGCAGCCCAGCAACAAGGGCCTTACCGGGCTTTCCGACAGCATGTCGCCGGGGGATATCGCCGAGCTGGGACGTTCCTCGGCGCTGGTATTCCGTGCCAGCTTCGAGGGCGACCTGCCGCCACGCGAGCGTCTGTACTGGCGTAGCCTGACCCTCGACCTGTTCGATGGCCGGCGCTGGTCGCAGTCACCGCAGACGCAGAGTGTGCAGTTTCCCGACTGGCAAAAGGACGGCGCGCCGCTGGCCTACAGCATTGTCATGGAGCCCAGTGGCAAGCCCTGGCTGCCGAGCCTCGACGTGGCCCAGACCGATCAGCCTGACGTACGCCTGATGGGCGACTTTCGTCTGCAGCGCCGCCGCCCGGTGAGTCAGTCGCTGATGTACAACGTGAAGTCCTGGCCTGAAGCCGTGCGCGACCTGCAGCCGGGGGAGGGCGTGCAGCATCAGGCGCTGCAACTGCCGGCGCGGGGCAACCCGCAGGCGCGCCAATGGGCGGCTGACCTGCATCGACGCTACCCGCAAGCCGACCGACTGGTCGGGGCGCTGCTCGACACCTTCCGCCAGCCGCCTTACCGCTATACCCTCAAACCGCCGGTGCTGGGGCCGGACAGTGTCGATGATTTTCTGTTCAACAGCCGCCAGGGCTTCTGCGCCCACTATGCCGGCGCCATGGTCTTCGTGCTGCGCGCCGCCGGTATCCCGGCGCGTGTAGTGGCCGGCTACCAGGGCGGCGAACTCAATCCCGAAGGCGAGTACCTGACCATACGCCAGTTCGACGCGCATGCCTGGGTCGAATACTGGCAGCCGGGGCGTGGCTGGCTGAGCGTCGACCCGACTGCCGCCGTAGCGCCGTTGCGCATCGAGCAAGGCCTGGAGCAGGCCCTGGCCGCCGACGAAGCCTTCCTGGCCGATGCCCCGATGTCGGTGCTGCGCTATCGCCACGTGCCGTGGGTCAACGCGCTGCGTCTGAGCTGGGACAATCTCAACTACAGCTGGCAGCGCTGGGTGCTGGGCTACCAGGGGCAGCAGCAGTTGCAGATACTCGACCGCTGGTTTTCCGGTTGGCAGGCGCTGGCCTTTCTGGGCGGCTTGCTGCTGAGCCTGGGGCTGGCCGCGCTGTGGCTGTTCAAACCGTGGCTGCGTGAAAGCGACGCGCAACTTCGGCTGTTCAATACGTTCGAACGCTTGTTGGCGCAGCACGGACTGCAACGCCTGCCGGGCGAGGGGGCCCAGGCATTCGGCGAGCGGGCGGCTCGTCATTTTCCAAGGCAGGCCGGCGCCATAACGGCGTTCACCGGACAATTCGTGGCGTTGCGCTACGCCGCGCCTGCCAGCTCGTTGCACGGCCTGCGCCGCGCGCTCAAGGATGTGCGTCGTCAATTGCCATGGCGACGGGCTGCTGGCAAGACCACAGAATCCTGAGCGGGGGTAGATCATGACATCGATGGTGGGGCATCTGATTGCCGAAGTCCTGGCGCTGGAAGTGCGCCTGTTTGCCTGCCAGGCACGCCTGGCGGTTTCCACTGACAGCGAGGCCTTGCACGACCTGCGTACCACGGTACGTCGTCTGCGCAGCGTGTTGCGACCCTTGCGGGGAATTGACGGGGTCGACGAACTGGAAGACGCGGCGCGGGAGGTCGGGCGCGTAACCACACCGTTGCGTGACCAGCAGGTGCTGTGCGAATACCTCAATGCGCACGGCTGGCAGAGCCTGGCCAGGCCACGTGACCAGCATCTGCAGCAGACCTGTCCGAAAGTGGCCCTGAGCCCGGAACTCAAGCGTCTGTTCGAACGGCTGGGCAAGTTCCCTGAACGGCTGCGCGAGCAGCAGCGCGAAGGGCATTTGCGCGGCCTGCGCAGACGCATCGGAAAGCGCCTGGACAAGCAATGGGACAAGCTGCGCGAGGCGATGGCCGATCCCGAGCATGATCGGCATCACCTGCGCCTGCTGATCAAGCGGGTACGCTACGCCGCCGAAGTCTATCCAAGGCTCAGCCATCAACCGTCCGGCATGGCGGCTCATCTCAAGCGCGCGCAAGGTGCCCTGGGCGATTGGCACGACCGTCTGCAATGGCTGGCCCTGGCCGAGCGCCATGCAGACCTGGCGCCCTGTGTCGCGCTGTGGCAGTCCGGTATCGAAGAAGCGCAGCGGCACTCGGATATCGCCTTGCAACGCCTCGGGCAAGCCTGTTTCGAGGCCTGAGGCGGCATCAATGGCGTAAATGCCTTTTTGCAGTTGCAAGCGAGCTGGCTAAGCTGTGGCGGTCCTCAGACCACAACGAAGCGGAGCCTTGCATGAATTTCACCGACCTGTTGGCTGCAGCCGCTGACAATCCGGCAGCCGTGACCATTCCCACCGAGTGGGCCCAAGGACGGGCCAGCTTCGGCGGCCTGGTGGCTGCCTTGCAATACCAGACGATGCGCCGCCGGGTGGATGCCGCGCGCCAGGTGCGTTCACTGGCCATTACCTTCGTCGCGCCGGTCGCGCCCGAGGTGCCGGTCACCTTCGACGTGGAGATTCTGCGTGAGGGCTCGTCGGTAACCCAGGTGCTGGGGCGTGCCTCTCAGAATGGCCAGGTAACGACGCTGGTGCAGGGCAGCTTCGGCGTTTCACGGGATTCGGTGGTGCTGTACGGCCAGCCGCCGTGCTACGAGGGTGTCAAGCCGCGAGAGCAGAGCCCCGCGCTGCCATTCGTCAAAGGTGTGATGCCAGACTTCCTGCAGCATCTGGAAATCCACTGGGGCCTGGGCGGCCTGCCTTACAGCGGTGTTCCGGCGCCGGCCATCGGTGGCTATGTACGCCTGCGAGACTGCCAACCCGGCCCGCTGAACGAAGCTCATGTGCTGGCACTGGTCGACGCCTGGCCACCCGGCCTGCTGGGCTGGCTGAAGAAGCCGGCGCCGCACAGCTCACTGACCTGGACCATCGAGTTCATCCACCCGCAGCTGTCACTGACCACGCATGACTGGTGTATCTACCATGCCGAGGTCGAGCACGCCAATAACGGCTACGGACACACCGCTGCCACGCTGCACAGTCCGGAAGGGGAACTCATCGCCATCAGCCGACAGACCGTCACGGTGTTCGGCTGAGCCTTGCGGGCGCCACTGACTGTGGCGCCCGACGTCAATGCCGGTGGCGTTCCTTCCAGGCGCGCCACCAGGCACCGCTGAGCAGAAAGCGCGGAAAGGTCACGAATTGTTCCATCAGCAGGCGACTGACCGCGTCTTTGCGGTTGGCGAACGGTTCGGGTGGCTGGCGCTCCAGGCGATGCCCATGGCCTTGCAGGCCCAGGGCGGCAATCAGCCCGATGACGCCTACGGCGATCGAGGTCAAGCTAAAGGACCACACACCGTCGAGCAGCAGCAGGGCCGCCAGAATGAACAGCGGGACTGCGAGCAGGTGCAAGGCCAGATTGGTGGAGTTGCGGTGGTTGGCGGCATAGCCGCGCCATTGCCAGGTGTGGAGGTTGGGAAGTCGCTTGGCCATACTGCAGTCCTCTTCAAGACATGACCGCGTACCGTGTGCGGTCGGATGTGTGAAGTCTAGGTCGACTGCAAGTGGCTGGCGAATCGAGGTTGGCTATAGGGCTTATAGCAATACAGGTTCGTTAAGCGCCTGGCTTGTGGGAGCGAGCTTGCTCGCGAAAAGCTGGCAAAGTCGCTGATTTTGCTGTGAAGTTGACGCCGCCTTCGCGAGCAAGCTCGCTCCCACAGCCTAACTGACCTGTATTGCGGCTAAGGCCAATACTGGTCAGTTAGGCCGGGCGGCTGCGGCTTTAGCCTTGCTGCGCTCTACAGTTTCAGGCGGCCAATGGACTTGTTCAGCTCGCCGGCCAGGGTCGCCAGGTCGCTGCTGGTGCTGGCCGAGTCGACGGTCTGCGACACGGTGCGGTCAGTGACGTCGCGGATGCTCACCACTGCACGGTTCATGTCTTCGGCCACCTGGCTCTGCTGCTGGGCGGCCACCGCGATCTGGGTATTGCTTTCGCGCATCTGCGCCACCGCGTCGGCAATCGCGGCCAGGGCTTCGCCCGCTTCGCGCGCCTGCTGGACGCAGTCGTCGGCCTTGTGCGAGCTGTCCTGCATGAAATCCACGGCGTCCCGTGTACCGGCCTGCAAGTCGCCGATCATGCTGGTGATTTCATCGGTGGAGGTCTGCACGCGCTTGGCCAGGTTACGCACTTCATCGGCCACCACGGCGAAGCCCTGGCCCATTTCGCCAGCCCGTGCCGCCTCGATGGCGGCGTTGAGGGCCAGCAGGTTGGTCTGCTCGGCGATGCTGTGGATCACGCTGACCACGCCACTGATCTTCTGGCTGTCTTCGGCCAGGCGCTGGATCATCTCGGCGGTCTGTTGCACGCCACTGGACAGTCCGGAGATGGACAGCTGAACGCGGTCGACCACTTCCTTGCCGCTGCCCGCAAGGCGGTCGGCGGTCTGCGACTGGTCACGGGTGGTGGTGGCATGCTGGGCAATGTGGTGGACGGTCGCCGACATCTCGTTGATCGCGGTAGCGACCTGATCGGTTTCGCTCTGCTGGCCGAGCATGCCCCGGCGTACGTCGCTCATGCCACTGGCCAGGTTGGCAGCGCCCTGGTCGAGCCGCGCGGCGGTCTGCGACACGGTGTTGACCACGCGCTGGTAGCCGGCCTGCATGGCATTGAAGGCCTTGGTCATCTGGCCCACTTCATCTTCGCTGCCGCCCGGCGCCCGCGCCGACAGGTCACCGCTGCGTTCGACATGCAGCATCACATCCTTGAGAGCGTTGAGCTGGCTGAGCAGGAAGCGGATCAGCAACTGCGAAGCGCAGAGCATCAGCACCATGAGCAGGAACACCGCCACCGCATACTGCACGAAGCGTTCGAACAGCAATTGTTCGATGCTCGGCGCATAGGCCGGGACCGCCAGGCGCTGGCCATCGCTGCGCGCTACCACCTGGGCACCGTAGAGAGTGCGGTCCTTGAGGGGCTGGTTCAGCTCGACCCAGCCGCTGGCCGAAGCCAGCGCCTGCAGCGGCTGGCCGTTCAGGCTCGGGGTCTGGCCGGCCGTGTAGCTGAGGACCTCGCTGGCGCCTGGCAGCGGCTGGCCGACGGGCCAGGCCGCCAGCAGACGGGCCTGGCCTTGCGCAGCCTGCTGCGCCAGTTCCTGGCGGGTCTGCTGCTCCAGGTGCAAGGCGTAGAGCACCAGCATCAGTGTCGTGAAAAAGGCCACCGTGTTGACGGCCCAGAACTTGTACTTCAATGAGAGGTTGCTAAGCCATGAGCCCATGATTGGTCTTCTTCTGCTCGTCGTGAGAGGTGATCGCAAGGTAATAGCACCTTGCCTCAGTCAGTCCTTGGAGGCTTGATCTGCATCAATGAAGCTGCAGCTTTCATCTGTGGCCAACGGCAGCCCGAAAAAGCGCCGGGCACAGGCCGTGGTATGGCGGGCCAGTGCCTCTGGACTTTCGCCGCGATGCAGGGCCACTTCACGCAGCACTTCGGGCAGAAATGCCGGCTCGTTGCGGCCATTCTTCGGCTTGGGGCGCAGGCTGCGCGGCAGCAGCCAAGGCGCATCGCTTTCCAGCATCAGCCGGCCTTCAGGAATGTCGCGCATCAGCGGATGCAAATGAGTGCCACGGCGCTCGTCGCAGATCCAGCCGGTGATGCCGATATGCAGGTCGAGGTCGAGGTAGCGATACAGGGCCTGCTTGTCACCGGTGAAGCAATGCACCACGGCGGCAGGCAAGTGGTCGCGGTAGTCACGCAGGATCCCCAGCAGACGTTCGCTGGCATCGCGCTCATGCAAAAACACCGGGCGCTGCAGCTGCGCCGCCAGGGCCAGTTGGGCATGCAGGGCGCTTTCCTGCTGGGGGCGGGGCGAGAAGTCACGGTTGAAATCCAGCCCGCATTCGCCGACCGCGCGCACCCTGTCGTGCTGCAGCAGGGCCTTGAGCTGGCCTTCGCTGTCGGCGTTCCAGTCGCTGGCGTGATGCGGGTGGAAACCGGCGGTGCAGAACAGTCGCTGAGCGGACTCATCGAGTTCGAGACACAGGGCCAGACTCTCTTCGCTGCAGGCCAGGTCGGTGCCGGTCAGCACCAGTTGCGCGACCCCGGCAGCGAGGGCTCGCTGCAGGACCGCCTGTCGGTCGGTGGCAAAGCTGGCGTTGGTCAGGTTGACGCCGATATCGATCAATTGCATGGTTTCACCTCTGGCCATATGCCCGGGAGCATACCAGAGCCTCTCGCTTTAACTGAAAGTGCTTTGCATTCAATACCTTGAACCGGTCGGTTCAACGCTTTTGGCAACAACCCAGGGGATCGAACGGCGTTTTTGCCGGTCATAGCGGTCCCTACTTGTCTGTCTATCTGTCTGGTTTGATCCACGGAGAGCGAATGATCCGAGCCGCGCTATTGTCCATCGTCTGCCTGTCGGTCGCCGCTCCCCTGCTAGCCGACCCGCGCAAGCCCGTGCATAACGGCCCGCAGGCGGTACACAAGCGCACTCAGGCCAGGGACCTGCCGGTCATCCGCAGCAGCAAGGTGCTGCGCGTGCTGGTCAACCAGAGCCGCAACAGCTCCGGCGACGTCAAGGGCCAGGAAGTCGGCATCGAATATGCCCGCCTGCAGGCCTTCGAAAAATTTCTCAATGCCCAGAACGGCGGCAAGCTGACCTTCAAGATCATTCCCAAGGCCAAGAACCAGCTGGTGGCGGCCTTGCTGCGCGGTGAAGGCGACCTGATCGCGCCGGGCGAACTGCTCGACACCAGCGACAAGGCCGTGGTGGCCAGCCGGCCCATCGTCGCCGATGTGCCGCTGGTGGTGGTCGGTAGCCGGGGGCAGCGCAGCTTCCGCCAGCTCGACCAGCTGTCCGGGCGGACCCTGAGCCTGCCCACCGGCAGCGTGGCCGACGAAGCCCTGCATCGCCTCAACCAGGGCCTGGCGCAGCGCAAGCTGGCCCCGGTGCATATCGAATGGGTCGACCCGAGCCTGGCGGTAGAAGACGTGCTGGAAATGGTCGAGGCCGGGATCTACCCCATGACCCTGGTAGAGCAGCCGATCGCCGAACGCTGGGCGCGGGTGATGCCCAAGCTGCGCGTGGAGCGTAACCTGAAACTCCATACCGAAGGCAATATCGGCTGGTTCGTGCGCCAGGACGCCCCGCTGCTGCGCGAAAGCATGGACCGCTTCCTGGCCTCCTACCGTGCGCCCGGTAATCAGGACGCGGTGCTGGCCGCCGCCTACAAGCCGCTTTACCGGGTCAACAATCCGCTGGCTCGCGCCAACCTGCAGCGCCTCAAGGAGTTGCGACCGCTCCTGCAACGCCACGGCGAGGCTCAAGGCATCGATTGGCTGGACCTGGCGGCGCTGGCCTTCAAGGAATCCAAGCTCGACCCGTCGGCCAAGGGCAGTGGCGGGGCGACTGGCCTGCTGCAGATTACGCCGTCGGCGGCGCGCCGCGTCGGGGTCGATAACATCAATAGCGCCGAAGGCAACGTACAGGCCGCCGCGCGCTACATGGCGCTGATTCAGCGCAAGTTCTTCGCCAGCCCGAGAATCAATGAGCGCGAGCGCATGGCTTTCGTCCTGGCCGCCTACAACCTCGGGCCGGAGCAGGTCCAGGCACTGCGCCAGGAGGCACGCCGCCGGGGCTTGAACGCAGACCAATGGTTCTTCCAGACCGAGCGGGTGGCCATGGAGAAGAAAGGCACCGGTGTGGTGACCTTCGTCAACAGCGTGAACAAGTACTACCTGGCCTTCGATCGCCAGCGCGAATCCCTGGAGCAGGCTCCGGCGGGGCGCAAGTACGTCACGCGAAACTGATCTATAAATTAGATAATTACGTCGCATTAATTGCGGTATTCATATTGGTTTGTTCGATTATGATGGCGCCATTCCCGCTCATCACTCCTTGGAATCGCCACTATGAAAAAGCTCCTCAACACTGTTGTCTCCACCCGCGCCGGCCTGGGCCTCACCGCCATCCGCCTGGTCGTCGGGATCATCTTCATCGCCCACGGCAGCCAGAAGCTGTTTGGCGCATTCGGTGGCTACGGCCTGGAAGGCACCGCACAGTGGATGGCAAGCATCGGCCTGACCCCGGGCTACCTGATGGCGCTGCTGTCTGGCAGTGCCGAGTTCTTCGGCGGCCTGGCTGTGCTCATCGGCCTGCTGGCGCGCCCGGCTGCGGCGGTGCTGATCTTCCTGCTGCTGGTGGCGATCATCAGCGTGCACCTGGCCAACGGCCTGTTCATGGCCAACAACGGCTACGAGTTCGCCCTGGCCCTGCTGGGCGGTGCGGTCGCGGTACTGTTCGAAGGCGCCGGCAAGTTGTCGGTGGACCGCGCCATCGCCGCGCGGGTCTGAACCCTGCAGCCGTTCCTGAACCAGTGGCTGGCCCGGCTTTCCGGGACCGGCCACAAGCAGTGCTTGCATTGCCGTGATTGCTGGCCCTAAGATGGCCACCAGCGCCGATTTAACAACTACTTGCGGGGCGCCGGCCTAGGCCAAATACCGCTAAAACGTTGGTTCGGTGTCGCCTCCCACCGCTGCCCAGCGGAAACTGTGAGGCGGAGAACACTGTCATGAGCCAGACCCAGCATCGTCCCCTGCGTATTTCCCCCATCACTGCCTACATTGGTCGCAAGAATCCGCGCATCCTGCTCGGCGGCGCTCACCAGCCTACTTTGCTGCGTTATCTCGACGGCTGGCCGCGCAAAGGCGGCAAGGCCAGTGCCTTTCTCCTGCAGTTCGTCGATACCGCGCAGCCGCTTTCAGGTTACGCCAACGACCAGTTCGACCTGGCAGTGATCCATGCCCCGGATGCCGACAACGCCGCCGTGGTGATCCACGACCTGACCCGCATTGCCCGCCAGGGGTTGATCACACTGGGTTGAGCGGCTTTCTCGGACTTGGATAGTTGTTGACCAGCGAACGAAAAAGGCTTGCGGCCATCCTATGGCTTTACCCCAGCCTGCCAGGCAGTCAGAAGGTACGACCATGATCCGTCAAATCGAGGAACTCATTCACGCGACAACGACACGTAGGCATGCTGATTTTCCAGCCTCGGTCGTGGAGGCTCACCAACGCACCATCGAGCGCCATATCCATCTCGACGTGGCCTACAGCGCCTTAGAATCACTGCGGACCTCTGAAGAAGATGATCTGCGCAGCGAGCTTCGGGCCAGGCTCGCAGAACTCGCTGACGTTCTGGCTTTGGCCGATCTGGAAGCGCGTCTGCAACAGGTGGGGGAGGGTATTTATCTGGCCATCCCCTATATGTACACCTGCAGTGACAAACAGCCCGTCTATCTCGTCAACCGCACCGCCGAGGAGGTCATCTATATCGGCAGGCGGCTGTATGCTTTCGCCAGCGATGGTGATGACATCGTCGACTACAATGCTGCAGGGAGCGCCTTCGCAGACGGAATCGCGGCGTCTGCAACTCTTTCCCCAGGCGAGAAGCTTGCGGTGGATGAATATTCGATGGGCTTCGATGGCGACTTTATCGGCACCCATCGCATTCGCGTGATGATCAGGGGGGAGCAGGTCGAGTTGCGCACCCGGGTTGGCCGGCTTGGTGGATACAGCGGGGGAAGTCTGTCCGAAACGCCCGGGATTCACTTGCTCGAAGTGGCTGCGCCAGCAACCTGAGTGCCCCCGAGCCTGTGTGGGCGTACTTCACGCACATTTGCACTGGCTGCACGGACCTTGGGCGAGGCCTGGTGGCCAGTGAAGGTCTGCTCGGCCTCTTTCGGGGGGCGGATCACGGTTGGTAGGTAATCTGGTTGACATACCAGGTGGCCTCGCCGTCCGGAATCTTCACCACCACTTCATCGTCGCGCTGTTTCTTCAGCAAGGCGCGAGCCATTGGCGAGTCGATGGAGATGTAGTCGTTGCGGCCATAGATTTCGTCGTGGCCAACGATGCGGAATTTCATTACCTGGCCTTCGTCGTTCTCGACTTCTACCCAGGCACCGAAGAACACCCGGCCCTCCTGTTCCGGGGAGTAGTCCACCACCTTCACGTCTTCCAGGCGCTTGCGCAGGTAGCGCACGCGGCGGTCGATCTCGCGCAGCAGCTTCTTGTTGTATTGGTAGTCGGCATTCTCGCTGCGGTCGCCCAGCGAGGCGGCCCAGGAGACTTTCTGGGTGATCTCCGGGCGGTACACGCGCCACAGGTGATCCAGCTCTGCCTTGAGCTTGTCGTGGCCTTCCCGGGTAATGATGTTGGTAGCCAAGCCGCCTCCTTGAATGGTTTTACCGATGCGCGTCGCCCTGGACGGACGCCGGCGCTGACTATAACGGGCTGGCGCCGGTGGTGGGAGAGGGATGTTCGACACGGGCCGGGGGCGCGGGAACCTCCGGTCTGTGGCAGGATCCATCATGCACCTTGTCGTGCCGGTAGGTTCCGGTACGCTTTTTTCGCCTGGAGGAACCGGCCCATGCGCCTGGCAGCTGCCGCTCTTGCAATGACTCTTTCGTGGACGGCCGTCGCCGAGACCTCCGAACCGACCGTCACGCGCTGGACTCTGCTGGATCAGCATGACAAGTCCTACACCCTCGACGATCAGGCCCAGGTGCTGCTGGTGGCACGCAGCATGTCGGCGGCGCGCCTGCTCAATGCCGCCATCGAAGATCAGCCGCCGGGTTACCTGGAGGCGCGGCGGGTCATCTATGTCGCCGATATCGAGATGCTGCCCGCGGTGATGAAGCCGGTGATCGTTCCGGCGATGCGCTCGGCGAACTATCGCATCCTGCTGGACCGCGACGGCCGTGTGGCGGGCCGCTACGACGGCGACCGCGATACGCTGCAGTGGCTGCAGCTGGACAAGGGCAGGGTGGTGAAGGAGCAGCGCTTCGACGACGGCGCGCAACTGGTGCGGGCCATCGCAGCGTTACCTGCGCCTTGATGAAGGCGGGTCGCGCTCAGCGGATCGCGACCTTGGCGAAGATCAGTTGCAGGAAGTCGCCCAACTGGTGGTCTCGGCCCAAGGCTTCGTCCAGGCAGGCCTGTGCCTTGCGCAGGTGCTCGTACAGGCGCAGGGTGACGCCTTCCGGGCCATACAGCGCCATCAGTGTCGACTTGCCAGCGTCCTTGCCCTGGTCCTTGGCGGTGTCCGGGCTGCTGTCGTGAAGGTCGTCGTAGAGCTGGAAGGCCTGGCCCAGCTCCAGCGCGAAGTTCTGTAGCGGCGAGCGCTTGCAGGGGGTCGCACCGCTGACCAGCCAGGCCATGTCCATGATGGCGCCGAACAGCACGCCGGTCTTCAGGGTGTTGGTCAGGGCGATCTGCTCGGCAGAGCGTGCCTGCTGGCCATCGCGCAGGTCCTGGAACTGGCCGCGTACCAGGCCTTGCATGCCGACGGTATTGGCCAGCACTTCGACCAGTTGGGTGCGCGTTGCCGCTGGCAGCTCGGCAATGCCCGCTACTACGCCAAAGGCCCGGCTCAGCAGGGCAATGGCGGTGAGAATCGCCACGTCCTCGCCGAATTTCAGGTGTACCGTCGGGCGGCCACGGCGCAATTGCGCGTTGTCCATGCACGGCATGTCGTCCAGCACCAGTGAAGCGGCATGGATCATTTCCACCGCGCAACCCAGTTCCAGGGCCTGAGCCCCGCGATGACCGAGGCTGTTGGCGGCCAGTACCAGCAGAATGGGGCGCATGCGCTTGCCCGGCGCCAGTGTGCTATCGCGCATGGCCAGGGCGATCAGGTCGCGTTCGTTGCCGCTTTCCGGCAGCAGTTCGTCCAGGCGCCGGTCGATGCTGACCCGCAGTTCGGCGAGGTGATCGGCGAAGGTCGATTCGCTGGTGCCGCAGGTCTTTACTGTCAACATGGCTGCGTCCGTGGTGATGGGCGAAAGTATTGTCGTCCGCTTGCGTATCGTAAGGGAACGACTGGCGCGCCGGGATGCCTGAGGAGCATCTTATACGCAAGTTGTGCGAAGCTGAGGTCTTGTATAGCTTTTGCCAGTACAAGGGACAACATCCGGCAGTGAATGATTCCAGGGATATGTAATGTCATGAGCGAACATGATTTGAGTCGGCGCAAGGATGATCATCTGGATATCGTGCTGGCCGGACTCGATGCTGGCGTACGTACGACCTCTGCCTGGCAGCGGCTGCGTTTCGAGCATTGTGCCTTGCCGGAACAGAGCATGGACGACATCGACCTGTCCTGCCAGTTGCTCGGCCGTCCATTGCGCGCACCGCTGTTGATCAGCTCCATGACCGGCGGGGCGCAGCGCGCCACAGCCATCAACCGGCATCTGGCCGAGGCCGCTCAGGCGCTGGGCATCGCCATGGGCGTCGGCTCGCAGCGTGTCGGGCTGCAGGGCGGCAGCGACCAGGGGCTGACCCGCGAGCTACGGCGCCTGGCGCCAGACGTGCCGTTGCTGGGCAATATCGGTGCTGCGCAGTTGCTCGGGCCTGCTGGCCTGGACCTGGCGCGGCGCGCGGTGGACAGCCTGCAGGCCGATGCGCTGATCATTCACCTCAACCCCCTGCAGGAAGCTGTACAACCTGAAGGCGACCGCGACTGGCGCGGCGTGCTGGATGGCATCGCCAGGGTCGCCGCGCACCTGGAGGTGCCGTTGATTGCCAAGGAGGTCGGCGCCGGCCTGAGCCCGGCAGTGGCCCAGGCGCTGGTCCGGGCCGGGGTGCAGGTGCTGGATGTGGCTGGCCAGGGCGGCACCAGCTGGGCCGCCGTGGAGGCCGGGCGGGCGCGCAGCGAAGCCGATCGCGCGGTGGCCATGGCCTTCGCCGACTGGGGCATTCCGACTCCCGAAAGCCTGGTGGGCGTGCGCCGGGTGCTGCCCGAGGTGCCGCTGATTGCCTCTGGCGGGATCCGTGACGGGGTGGACGCCGCCAAGGCGATTCGCCTGGGGGCCGATCTGGTCGGCCAGGCGGCCGGGGTGCTGCGTGAGGCGACGTTGTCTACCGAGGCGGTGATCGAGCATTTCCAGATTTTCATCCGCCAACTGCGCGTCGCCTGCTTCTGCACCGGCTCGGCCGACCTGGCGGCGCTGCGTCAGGCCCGCTTGCTCGCAGGCGAGCCGTCATGAGTCATTTCGCGGTCGTCGCCCCGGCGTACTACAGCCATTTCCAGGCCTTCCAGGCGCTGGCCGTGGAGCTGATAGAGCGCGGCCACCGCGTGACCTTTTTCCAACAGGCCGATGCACGTGCCTGGCTCAGCGATGCGCGCATCGGCTTTCACGCTTTGGGGCGCAGCACCCATGGGCCTGGTTGCCTGGCCGACAGCCTGAGGCGCGCCGGGCAGCCCTGTCATCCGCTGGGCTTGAAGCGGCTGATCGACCAGCTGGTTTCCAGCACCGCCATGTTGTGCGCCGAATTGCCCGCCGCGCTGGCCCGGCAGGGCATCGACGCCGTGCTGTGCGACGAAATGGAGGCCGCCGGCGCGTTGGTCGCCGAGGCCAGCGGCCTGCCGTATATCTCGGTGGCCTGTGCCTTGCCGGTCAACCGCGAGCCGCACTTGCCGCTGTCGGTCATGCCCTTCGCCTATGCCGAGGACGAACGCAGCCTGCGCCTCTATGAAGGCAGCCGCAAGGTGCACGACTGGCTGATGCGCCCGTTGCGTCAAGTGCTGCATGAGGCCGCCCGGCAGTTGCACGTGGCGCCGCGCGACGGTGTTCACGAAGGGTTGTCGCCCCTGGCGCAGATCAGCCAGACCATTGCCGCGTTGGACTTTCCGCGCCGCGCCGCACCGGCGCACCTGCATCACGTCGGACCGCTGCGGCCCACGCTGCCCGAACCCTGTGGCGGCTGGCCGGTGGACCCGTTGCGCCCGCTGATATTCGCCAGCCTGGGCACCCTGCAGGGCGAGCGCCTGGGCATGTTCCGCCAGATGGCGCGGGCCTGTCGGCAGATGAACCTGCAGTTGCTCATCGCCCATTGCGGTGCGCTGGACAAGACCCGCGAAGCCTTGCTGCTCGACGAAGGTGCCATCTGGGTCACGGCCTTCGCGGCGCAACGCCAGGTGCTGCAACAGGCCGATGCGGTGATCACCCACGGCGGGCTGAACACGGTGATGGACGCCATCGCCACCCAGACGCCGATGTTGGTGATGCCCATCGCCTTCGACCAGCACGGTGTGGCCGCGCGGGTCAGCTACAGCGGGGCTGGGCTGCAGCTCAACCGCCGGGCGCGGGCACCGCGCATCGCCGAGGCGCTGGACGAGCTGCTGGCCCGCCCGCTGCCGCGTCTGGCGCAACTGGCAGCGCAGTTGCAGCAGGCCGGCGGCACCCGGCGCGCGGCGGACATCGTCGAGCAGGTGCTGCGCAGCGGGCGTCCGGTGCTGGCCGAGGCGACGCCATGAGCTATGACCTGATTCTCGCCGGTGCCGGCCTGGCCAATGGCCTGATTGCGCTGCGGCTCAAGCGCCTGCGCCCGGAACTGCGCATTCTTTGCGTGGAGCAACAGCCCGAGGCGGGCGGCAACCACACCTGGTCGTTTCATCAACATGACCTCAGCCGACGCCAGCGCCACTGGATCGAGCCGTTGATCGTCAAGTCCTGGCCCGCCTACGACGTACACTTCCCGCAGTTGTCGCGGCGCCTGCACAGCGGTTACGCGAGCATCACCTCGGAGCGCTTCGCCAGTGTGTTGCAGCGGGTCATGGGCGACGACCTGTGGACCGGTCGGCGCATCGAGCAGGTCACGCCGCACAGCGTCACCCTGGAAGGCGGCGAGCGCCTGCAGGCGCGCGCGGTCATCGATGGCCGTGGCCTGCAGCCCGACCCGCACCTGGTGCTGGGGCGCCAGGCCTTTCTCGGCCAGGTCCTGCGGCTGCAGGCGCCCCATGGCCTGGAGGCGCCGATCATCATGGATGCCCGCGTCGCCCAGGAGGGCGGCTACCGCTTCGTCTATGTACTGCCGTTTTCCAGCGATACGCTGCTGATCGAAGACACCCACTATGTCGACCGGCCACTGGCCTCTGCCGAGCGCCTGCGCCAGCACATCATCGACTATGCGACTCAACACGGCTGGCAGATCGCCGAAGTGCTGCGCGAGGAGACCGGTGTGCTGCCGATTACCCTGGCCGGGGATTTCGATGCCTTCTGGGGGCAGGTCGGCGACCAGCCGCTGTCTGGACTGCGCGCCGGCCTGTTCCACTGCACCACCGGCTATTCGCTGCCCGAAGCCCTGCGCCTGGCCGACTGGCTGGCCGGACAGAGCGTACTCGACGCCGAGGTGCTGGCCAGCGGCATTCGTGAGCATGCGCGGCGCCAGTGGCAGCGCCAGGGTTTCTATCGCCTGCTCAACCGCATGCTGTTCCTGGCCGGGCGTGCCGAGGATCGCTGGCAGGTGATGCAACGTTTCTATCGATTGCCCGAGGGGTTGATCGGTCGCTTCTACGCCGGAGACACGCACGCGCTGGACAAGCTGCGCATACTCTCCGGTAAACCTCCCGTCCCCGTCGGCGAAGCCTTGCGCGCCTTGTTGCGCCATTCGCCGCGACATTTCGAGAACACCTTATGACCCAGGCTAGAAAAGCAGTGGTGATCGGTGCAGGCTTCGGAGGCCTGGCCCTGGCGATTCGCCTGCAGGCGGCAGGCGTGGCCACCACGCTGCTGGAGCGCCGCGACAAACCGGGCGGGCGCGCGTATGTCTATGAAGACCAGGGCTTCGTCTTCGACGCCGGACCGACGGTGATTACCGACCCCAGCGCCATCGAAGAGCTGTTCACCCTGGCCGGGCGGCGCATGGACGACTACGTGCAATTGCTGCCCGTGGTGCCGTTCTACCGCTTGTGCTGGGAGGACGGTACGCAGTTCGACTACGCCAACGACCAGGCCGCCCTCGACCGGCAGATCCACGCCCTCAATCCGCGCGACGTGGCCGGTTACCAGCGCTTTCTGGCCTACTCCAAGGCGGTGTTCGAGGAAGGCTACCTGAAGCTCGGCGCGGTGCCGTTCCTGTCGTTTCGCGACATGATCCAGGCCGGCCCGCAACTGGCTCGCCTGCAGGCCTGGCGCAGTGTGTACGGCAAGGTGTCGCGCTTCATCGAAAACGACAAGCTGCGCCAGGCCTTTTCCTTCCATTCGCTGCTGGTGGGTGGCAACCCGTTCGCGACTTCGTCCATCTATACCCTGATCCACGCCCTGGAGCGTCAGTGGGGGGTGTGGTTTCCCAAGGGTGGCACCGGTGCCCTGGTGCGCGGACTGGTGCGCCTGTTCGAAGACCTGGGCGGGGAGCTGGCGCTGAATGCCGAGGTGGCACGCATCGAGGTGCGCGATGCCAAGGTCTGCGGGGTGCGTTGCCAGGATGGACGCTTTTGGGCGGCCGATTGCGTGGCTTCCAACGCTGACGTCATGCACACCTATGCCGACCTGCTGGGCCATGAGGCGCGTGGCCGCGACGAGGGGCGGCGCCTGGCGGGCAAGCGCTTCAGCAATTCGCTGTTCGTCATCCACTTCGGCCTCAAGCGGCCGCAGCCGCAGCTGCAGCACCATACGGTGTGCTTTGGCCCGCGCTATCGCGGCCTGATCGACGAGATCTTCAAGGGGCCGGGCCTGGCCGAGGACTTTTCCCTGTACTTGCACGCGCCCTGCGTCACGGACCCGGACCTCGCGCCGCCCGGCTGTTCCAGCCACTATGTGCTGTCGCCGGTGCCGCACCTGGGTAACGCGCCCATCGATTGGGAAGTGGAGGGGCCGCGCTATCGCGAGCGGATCTTCGCCTACCTGGAGAAGCACTACATGCCGGGGCTGCGCGAAGACCTGGTGACCAGCCGGATCTTCACCCCACATGATTTCCGCGACGAACTCAATGCCCATCTGGGTTCGGCGTTTTCCCTGGAGCCGGTGTTGCAGCAAAGTGCCTGGTTCCGCCCGCACAACCGCGATGCGCACCTGAGCAACCTGTACCTGGTCGGGGCTGGTACGCATCCGGGCGCTGGCGTGCCAGGGGTGATCGGCTCGGCCAAGGCCACCGCCGGGCTGATGCTCGAAGGAATCGCCCATGCATGACACGCCTGACGAGCAGCGCCAGTTGCTGGCGCATGCCACGCGCAGCATCGCAGTCGGTTCCAAGAGCTTCGCCGCCGCCTCACGGCTGTTCGATCCGGCCACGCGCAGCAGTGCGGTGATGCTGTATGCCTGGTGCCGGCATTGCGATGACGTGATCGATGGCCAGCAGGCCGGCCATCAGGCGCGCCCGCTGGCCGACGACGAAGTGCAGCAGCGCCTGGCCGGGCTGCTGGCCCAGACCGAGGCGGTGTATGCGTTGCAGCCGGTGGTCGAGCCGGCTTTCGCCGCGCTGCGCGAGGTGGTGGCGCGGCATGGATTGCGCCGCGCCTATGCGCTGGATCACTTGGCCGGCTTCGCCATGGATGTCGATGGCCGCGAGTACCGCAGCATCGAAGACACCCTGGAGTACTGCTACCACGTGGCCGGGGTCGTGGGGCTGATGATGGCCCAAGTGATGGGCGTCAGTGACGAGGCGACCCTGGAGCGGGCCTGCGACCTGGGCATGGCGTTCCAGCTCACCAATATTGCCCGGGACATCGTCGAAGACGCCGAGGTCGGGCGTTGCTACCTGCCGCAGCAATGGCTGGACGAACAGGGTATCGCGCGTGAGCGGCTGACAGCCCCGGAGTATCGCGAGCGCCTGGCGGTGCTGGGGCAGCGCCTGGTGGACATGGCCGAGCCCTTCTACGAAAGTGCCCAGGCCGGCGTCACGGCCTTGCCATGGCGTTCGGCCTGGGCCGTGGCGACCGCCGGGGCGGTGTACCGCGAGATCGGCGTCAAGGTACGTGAAGCAGGAGCCCAGGCTTGGGACAGCCGCGTGTCGACCAGCAAGGCTGACAAGCTGCGCCTCGTGGCGCTGGGCGCCTGGCGCGCGATCAGTTCCCGGGGTCGGCGCTGGCCGCCGCGTGATCCGGAGCTTTGGCGGCGTCCGCCGGCGGGCGCTGCAGCGGGCCATCATGCAGTGCTCGCAGCTGGGCCCGCAGGCTTGCCGTCGAAGGCGCGATGAGGAAGCCGAACGATACGCAGCGCTCGCGGCCCTGCACGGCGTGATGCATCAGGTGCGCCTGGTACAGACGCTTGAAGTAGCCCTTGCGCGGTACATAGCGAAACGGCCAGCGCTGGTGCACCAGGCCGTCGTGGGCAATGAAATACAGCAGGCCGTAACCGGTCATGCCGGCACCGATCCATTCCAGCGGGTGCAGGCCGATGCTGCCCAGGGCGATCAGCACGATGGCCACCCCGGCGAACACCACGGCATACAGGTCGTTCTTTTCGAACCAGCCGTTACGCGGCTCATGATGCGAGCGATGCCAGCCCCAGCCCCAGCCATGCATGATGTACTTGTGAGCGAACCAGGCAAAGCCTTCCATGCCCACCAGGGTCGCGAGAAAAACCAGCGTGTTGACGATCATCGACCTGACCTGTGAATGTCCTGGCCATGGGACTGCCAGCCAGGTATGAATGTTCGATTCGGCGGACAGAAAATCCCTCCCGCGTTGACTCCCGTCAATCCTGGCCGCCAGCACGTGCCCCTCTGTCGCCGGCTTGGCTCGTAGCATTGAACCCTGCGCTGCAACGTCAGGTCATCCGCCTTGAGCATGAGGCTCCGGGGCGCCTGGCAGAGCCTTGCCTGCGCTCGACCACAGGAAGGAGGCAACAGCATGAACACAGCGAAGCGGACAGTGCAGGTGGTGCTGGCCGGCACCTTGCTCGGCGGTTGTGCCGGTCATGATACGCCTTCGGCGGTACAGGCGTCTGGCGCTGACAAACGGACGTCGACCCAGGTACTCGAGGCGGGGGCTGCGTTGCTGCAGGGTCGTCCGCCGGTCGAGGCGTTGAACGCCTATCTCGACGGTTTTCATTTCTACAACGGACGCCCGCACCAGCAGATGGAGGCCCACCACTATTGCGCGATCCTCAACGACGAAGTGGTCCAGTGCACGATCTTCGATGGTAACGGCCGTGATGCGAAGCTGATGGGCGTGGAGTACATCATCAGCGCCAGGTTGTTCGCCGGCCTGCCAGAGGCGGAGAAGGCGCTGTGGCACAGCCATGTGCACGAGGTGAAGTCCGGACAGTTGCTCGCCCCTGGCATTCCCGAGGCCGCCGAACATGCGCTGATGGAGAAGCTGGTAGGCACCTATGGCAAGACCTGGCACACCTGGCATACGGACATGCACAAGGGGCTGCCACTGGGCATGCCCCAACTGATGATGGGTTTCACCGCCGAAGGCCAGGTCGACCCGGCGATGGTTGGCGAGCGTGACCGACGGCTGGGCATCGACAGCAGCGAGCGCCGGCGCAGCCGTGCGGACATCCCGGCGCCCGGGGTGGACCCCGCCGCCGATGCCTGGCAGCGTGGGCAGGTGATCCAGATACCCGAGCCGGCACCCATGCCGCATCGGCTTGCCCCACGCTGAACGAGGGCAGGGCGATGATGGTCGAAACCGGCACGTTCATCATCGTCGCCGGCTTGCTGCCTGGCGCTTCAGGAGCCTTTTATGGAAACGTCCGTGTGGAATGCCGACCCTCTGACCTGGGGCCACGGCCCGCGTACCTTCGAGATGTTTCTCGAACCGACCTGTCCGTTCTCGGTGAAGGCCTTCGGCAAGCTCGATGAATTCCTGGCCACGGCTGGGGAGGACCGGGTTACCGTGAAAATTCGCCTGCAGTCGCAACCCTGGCACCTGTATTCCGGGGTACTGGTGCGCTGCATCCTGGCAGCCTCGACCTTGCCCGGCGGTAAGGACACGGCGAAAAAGGTCATGGCGGCGATTGCCGCGAATCGCTCGAAATTCGAGTTCGACCAGCACGCTGGTGGCCCGAACATGGACACCACGCCGAACCAGCTCATTGCCCGCCTGGAGAAGTACAGCGGCGTGTCGCTGGTCGAAGCCTTCGCCCAGGCGCAGCTGGAGCACGCGATCAAATGGCACTGCAAGTACGCCCGCCAGAATGGCATCCATGTCTCGCCGACTTTCATGCTCGACGGTCTGGTACAGGCGGATATCGGCAGTGGCGACTCGGTGCAGGAGTGGATCGACAAGGCCCGGCTCTGAGCCGAGCGTTTCCCGGACAGCTTCAGCTGCGAAGAGGCCAACACATTCAGCGCATCCGCTGTGAACATGAGGCCGCTGCGCGGCTGAAACCCGACCTGTCGATCAAATGCTCAACCTTCGCGCAAGACGTTGAGCGGGCTGGCGTTCAAGGCCCGGCGCGTGCCGTAGATGCCGGCACCGCCTACCAGCACGGCGCCGATCAGAGGCAGCACCAGCAGCCAGGGGTGTGGCGACCACTGCAGGCTGAACGCGAAGCGATACAGCACGAAACTCACCAGTTCGCAGCCCAGTGCCGCCAGCAGGCCGCTGGCTGCGCCCAGCAGGCCGAACTCGATGCGCCGGGCGCGGACCAGCAGGTAGCGGCTGGCGCCTAGCGCACGCAGCAGCGCGCCTTGGCGAATACGCTCGTCCAGGGTGGCCTGCAGGCCGGAGAACAGCACTGCCACCCCGGCAGCCAGCACGAACAGCAGCACGAACTGCACTGCCAAAGTCACCTGGTCGAGAATGCTGCGCACCTGGGCCAGCAGTGCTTCTACGCCGAGGATGCTGATCGACGGGTAGCTGCGCGACAGCTCGACGATCTGCCGGTCGTGCTGCGGTGGCAGGTAGAAGCTGGTCATGTAGGTGGTCGGCAGGTCGGCCAGTGTGCCGGGCTGGAAGATGATGAAGAAGTTGGGCTGAAAGGTATCCCAGTTCACGTCGCGCAGGTTGGTCACCACGGTCTCGCGGGTCAGTCCGCCGACGTTGAAGCCCAGCCGGTCGCCCAGCTTGATGCTCAGGCTGTCGGCCAGCTTGGCTTCCACCGAGACGCCAGGCGGCTGATCGGCGGCGGGAGGCTGATCCGGTGTCGACCACCACTGCCCGGCAGTGATGCGGTTGCCCTCCGGCAGGGCGGCTGCCCAGGTCAGGTTGAGGTCGCGGCGCGTGGCGTTTTCGCCCCGCGAATCCTTGGTCACGAACTGGGCGACCGGTTCGCCGTTGATGGTCATCAGGCGCCCCGGCACCACCGGGTACAGCGGTGCAGCATGGCTGGACAGCCCGCCCAGAGTCTGGGCGAAACGGTCCTTGTCAGTCGGCAGCACGTTGAGCACGAAGTAGTTCGGTGCGTCTTTGGGCAACTGATTCTGCCAGGTGTCGAGCAGTTCGCCGCGCAGCAGCGCGATCAACCCCATGGCCAGCAGGATAAGGCCGAAGGCCAGCGCCTGGCCGGCAGCGGCCAACGGGTGGCGTAGCAGTTGGCCCAGGCCCAGACGCCAGGCCAGTGGGGCACCGGCCAGCAGGCGGCGCAGGCTGTTCAGGCCAGCCAGTAGCAGGGCGCCGAACAGCAGGGCGGCGACGACGCCTCCGCCGAGCAGGGCGAAGGTCAGCACCAGGTCCAGGCTCAGACGCCACATGATCAGGCCCAGGGCCAGGATGGCGGCGCCGTACACCAGCCAGGAGCTGGCCGGCACCGGCAGCATGTCGCGGCGCAACACCCGCAATGGTGGCACTCGGCCCAGCGCGGCCAGCGGTGGCAGGGCGAAGCCGGCCAGGGCGACCAGCCCGGTGCCGATGCCGGCCAGTGCGGGCATGAGGCCGCCGGGCGGTACCGTGGCGGGCAGCAGGTTATGCAGCAAGGCGAACAGCCCCAGTTGCGCCAGCCAGCCCAGCAACGCACCGCCGAGGCTGGCGAACAGGCCGAGCAGCGCCAGTTGCAGGCCGAACAGCTGCAGCGCCTCGCCCCGCGACAGGCCCAGGCAGCGCAGCAGGGCGCTGGCGTCGAAGCGCCGCGCGGCGAAGCGGGCCGCCGACATCGCCACCGCTACACCGGCCAGCAGCACGGCGACCAGACTGGCCATGTTCAGGTAGCGTTCGGCCTTGCCCAGCGCACCGCCAATCTGCTGGCTGCCGTCGCGGGCGTCCTTGATTTCCTGGTGCGGTTGCAGGCCCGGTTCGATGGCCTGGCGGTAGGCTGCCAGGGCCTGTGGCGTGCCGGTCCACATCTCGCGATAGGTCACCCGGCTGCCGGGCTGCACCACGCCAGTGGCCTGCAGGTCCTGGAGGTTGATCATCACCCGTGGCGTGAGGCTGTAGAAGTTGCCGGCGCGGTCCGGCTCGTAGGTCAGGATGCGGGTCAGCTTGAGCGGTTTGGCGCCGACGTCGAGGGTGTCACCGACCTTGAGATTGACCGCTGGCAGCAGCCGCGCCTCGACCCAGGCTTCGCCGGGCGGCGGGCCGCTGCCGGGCTGGTCAGGCTGGTAGGGGGCCGGCGCGCTCTTGAGTTCGCCACGCAGCGGGTAGGCATCGTCCACTGCCTTGATGCTCGACAGCTGGATGCCGTCGTCGGTGGCGATGACGCTGGAGAAGATCACGATCTGTGCGTGCTTCAGGCCCAGGCGCTGCCCGGCTTCGCGCTGCTCGGCGCTGGCCGGGCTGGAGCCTTCGAGGATCAGGTCGGCGCCGAGGAACTCGGTGGCGCGCAGCAGCATGGCGGCATTCAGGCGCGCGCCGAAATAACCGATGGCGGTGCTGGCCGCCACGGCGACCAGCAAGGCGAAGAACAGCACGCGCAGTTCGCCGGCGCGGGCGTCACGCTGCAGCTGACGCACCGCGAGGCTGAACAGGCGGGGAAGGGGCATGCGTGCCATCAAGGCTCCAGAGGGGCGACCTGGCGCCCGGCTTCGAGGCGGATCAGGCGACGGCAGCGATGCGCCAGCCGCTCATCATGGGTGACCAGCACCAGGGTGGTGCCGCGTTCCTTGTTCAGCTCGAACAGCAGGTCGCTGATGCGCTCGCCGGTATGGCTGTCGAGGTTGCCGGTGGGTTCGTCGGCGAACAGAACATCCGGGTCGGCGGCAAACGCTCGGGCAATGGCCACGCGTTGTTGTTCGCCGCCGGAGAGCTGGCGGGGCGTGTGGCTCAGGCGCTGGCCCAGGCCGACGCGCTCCAGGAGGCTGCGCGCGCGCTCACGGGCGTCCTGGCGGCCCTCCAGTTCCATGGGCAGCATGACGTTCTCCAGGGCATTGAGGCTGTCGAGCAACTGGAACGACTGGAAGACGAACCCGACGTGCTCGGCACGGACCCTGGCGCGTTCGTCTTCGTCAAGCTGGCTGAGGTTGCGCCCGGAGAGCATGACGCTGCCGGCGCTGGGCAGGTCCAGCCCGGCGAGCAAGCCCAGCAGAGTGGATTTTCCGGAACCGGATGAGCCGACGATGGCCAAAGTGTCGCCCTTGTTCAGTTCAAGGGAGAGTTCGTGCAGGATAGTCAGCTCACCTTCGGTGCTGGGCACCACTTTGCTGAGGCTCTGGGCACTGAGAATGCTTTCACTCATGGAGAATCCGATGCGTGCGTGGTTATTGAGTAGCGCCTTGGGCCTGTTGCTGCTGTCTCAGGGCGCGGTGGCGGGCACGGTACTGGTCGTCGGCGATAGTATCAGCGCCGCTTTCGGCCTGGATACCCGCCAAGGCTGGGTCAACCTGCTGCAACAACGCCTGCAGCAGCAGGGTTTCGACGACAAGGTGGTCAACGCGTCGATCAGCGGCGACACCAGCGCCGGAGGCCTGGCGCGGCTGCCGGCGCTGCTTGCAGAGCATCGGCCGGAGCTGGTGGTGCTCGAGCTGGGCGGTAACGATGGGCTGCGTGGGCAGCCTCCGGCGCAATTGCAACAAAACCTTGCATCGATGATCGAGCAGTCGAAAAAGGCCGGTGCCAAGGTCCTGCTGCTGGGCATGAAGATTCCACCCAATTATGGCCCGCGCTACACCCGGGCGTTCGAGGCAGTTTACGCCGACCTGGCCAAGGAGCATCAACTGCCCTGGGTGCCGTTTTTCCTCGAAGGCGTGGGGGGTGTGCCGCAGATGATGCAGGCCGATGGCATCCACCCGGCGACCGCCGCCCAGGGCAAGTTGCTGGAAAATGTCTGGCCGGCCCTGAAACCGCTGCTTTGAGGCTTTTCTCGGCGGGGGCTTTCGGCTAATGTTGCGCCCCCCTCACTGGAGCCCTTCATGCCGCGCCCTGCCTGGTCCCTGTTCGCCTACCAAATGATCGAGCCTGACGAGCAGCTCGACCTGTTCGCTTGCCAGGAAGCCAGGGTCCATCTGATCGCCCGTCAGTTGGTGCTGGGCGGTTCCGCCGACCGCACCCTGTGCGGCACCTTGCTGCCTGCCCAGCCGCGGCTGTCACAGGTTGAGACACAAATGCTCCAGGAGGAGCGCTTGTGCCCGCTGTGCAAGGCCATCCTTGATGCCCAGCGCCGTGGCATGCACCCGATCTGGCCGGAACTGTAAGTTTCACGAAGCGCCGAGGCTCCCGAAGGCGTCAAGCCGGGTGTACACTGGCACCTGGCCTGTCGAGGACTGCGGCAACTGCCGGGCACCGCGCACAGGCCCATTTTGACCCCGCCGTATCTAGCCGAAGGATTTCACCGGATGTTGTCGCGCATTCCTGTCGTTGCTCGCTGTCTGTCATTCGCCGCCCTGTGGGCCGCCAGTTCCGTGCAGGCCACGGAATATCCATTGCCGCCACCTGGTGAAGACGTCGTCGGCCAGGTGCAGGTCATCGAGGCGAAATACGAAGACACCTTCGCCGACCTGGGTACCCGCTACGGTCTGGGTTACCAGGAAATGCTCGACGCCAACCCCGGGGTCGATGCCTGGCTGCCCGGCGCCGGCACCAAGATCGTGTTGCCGACCCGCTTCATCCTGCCGCCGGGGCCGCGTGAAGGTATCGTCATCAACCTGGCCGAGTACCGGATGTACTACTACCCCAAGGGCAAGAACGTGGTGTACACCTACGCCCTGGGTATCGGCCGCGAGGGCTGGGGCTCGCCGATCGGCAGCACTCGCGTCATCGCCAAGACCCCGAACCCGACCTGGACGCCACCGGCGTCGATCCGCGCCGAGCACGCCGCTGACGGCGACATCCTGCCGGCAGTGGTGCCTGCCGGGCCGGACAATCCGTTGGGCCCGTTCAAGTTCGGCCTGGGCATGTCCGGTTACCTGATCCACGGCTCGAACAAGAAGTTCGGCATTGGCATGCGCACCAGCCACGGTTGCTTCCGCATGTACAACAATAACGTGCTGGAGCTGGCCGACATGGCGCCGGTGGGCACCCCCGTGCGCATCATCAACGAGCCCTACAAGTTCGGCCTGAGCGGCGGCAAGGTGTTCCTCGAGGCGCATACGCCGCTGGACGAGCAGGGCAACCCGTCGGTGGTCGACAAGCACACGGCGGTGATCAACGCGTTGCTCAAGCATGATGACCTGGCCAGCAACATGCGCACCAACTGGGATACCGTGCGTGACGTGGTGGCCGCCGGTGACGGCATTCCTACCGAGATCGCCGAGCCTATGGTCGGCCAGGCTGCCGTTCCGGCCGGCGCCGATCCCCAGGCGGTGTTCCACTGAGCCTGCGTCGGGGGCGCGTCATGCGCCTCCGTCAGTCTGGTAACCGGGCATAAAAAAAGGCCGACCCGCAAGCGGGTCGGCCTTTTTCAATCCCGAAGGGATTATTACTTGCGGCTAGCCTTGTCCAGCATGCGCAGAGCACGCTCGTTGGCTTCGTCAGCGGTCTGCTGAGCTTTCTGAGCGGCAGCCAGAGCTTCGTCAGCTTTGCGGTAGGCTTCGTCAGCACGAGCCTGAGCGCGAGCTGCTGCGTCTTCGGTAGCAGTCAGGCGAGCTTCGGTTTCTTTGGAGACGCTGCTGCAACCGGTGGCCAGAACGGCGGCCAGAGCCAGAGCAGAGAATTTCAGAACGTTGTTCATCGTGTTCCCCTTCAAGGACTTAATTCGAATTCGTCATCTCTCGAAATGGAGAGAATGACCGGCGTACATAGTACTCATTGTTTGTAGTAAGTAAACGGAGGAAGCGCAAGATCCAACAAAATTCTTTGGCATGAAAGTCTTCCGTCATACTTATCAGGCAGATTGTATGAAAACTATCCACCTGGCCGGTGACGCTAATCAAGTAGCCGCCCCCCCTCTCACACTCCGGTGTTTTTCCCTGAAGGATCAAGGTTCCGTTGTGCAGTGATGTCACGGTGACTTGAATCCGCTAACCGGCGTCTCTATGACAACTTGCGCCGTCACTCGGTTCACTGGTCGGGCGCACTGGCGGGCGCCGTGCTTTTAACACAGCTGTCACTTGAGCAAAGTGGGGTGAGGCGCCTAGTATCTAATCAGGCTGTCTTGCGGTGCGCTGGTCAGGCCGCCGGTTATCCAGGTGGTCCAAAGGTTTCGTTGCCGGGAAAAGATCGGTAAGGTAGGGGTCAAATTCCAAGACCCGCTAGGAGTAATGATGAGCGAGGCGTTGTCCATTCAACATGATCAGGCTGCCCACCAGTTCGTCGTCGACGTCGACGGCTATCGCGCCTATCTGACCTATATGGACCTGGGCAAGCAGACCCTTGATTTCTATCGGACCTTCGTGCCCGATGCACTTCGCGGGCGAGGTATCGCAGCGGCGCTTACCGAACAGGCGCTGGCTTTTGCCGAACAAGGCGGTTACAGCGTGATCGCCTCGTGTTCATATGTGGAACGCTACATGGAGCGCCACCAGCGCCGCAGTGGCACCGAAGACGTTATCGGATAAGTTTGCGAAAAGACGCATACGAAAACGCCGGGCATCAGCCCGGCGTTTTCGTTATTGCCTGGAAACTCAGCCGCGCTGGCGAGCGGGCAGCACGTTCTTGAGCTTGGCGTGCATGCTGCGCAGGGTTTTCTCGGTGGCTTCCCAGTCGATGCAGGCATCGGTGATCGATACACCGTACTTCAGTTCCGACAGATCCTTGGGAATCGCCTGGCAACCCCAGTTCAGGTGGCTCTCGACCATCAGGCCGATGATCGACTGGTTGCCTTCGAGGATCTGGTTGGCCACGTTCTCCATGACCAGCGGCTGCAGGCCGGGATCCTTGTTGGAGTTGGCATGGCTGCAGTCGACCATGATGTTCGGGCGGATGCCGGCCTTGTTCAGGTCCTGCTCGCACAAGGCCACGCTGACCGAGTCATAGTTGGGTTTGCCGTTGCCGCCGCGCAGCACTACGTGGCCGTAGGCATTGCCCTTGGTGGTCACGATGGAGACGCCACCTTCCTGGTTGATGCCCAGGAAGCGGTGCGGTTTCGACACCGACTGCAGGGCATTGATGGCCACGGTCAGGCCGCCATCGGTTCCGTTCTTGAAGCCCACGGCCGAAGACAGGCCCGAGGCCATTTCCCGGTGGGTCTGGGACTCGGTGGTGCGTGCGCCGATGGCCGACCAGCTGATCAGGTCCTGCAGATACTGCGGGGAAATTGGGTCCAGGGCCTCGGTGGCGGTGGGCAGGCCCATTTCCGCCAGGTCCAGCAGCAGCTGGCGACCGATGTGCAGGCCGTCCTGGATCTTGAACGAGTCGTCCAGGTAGGGGTCGTTGATCAGGCCTTTCCAGCCCACCGTGGTGCGTGGCTTCTCGAAGTACACCCGCATGACCAGATACAACGTGTCCGATACCTCGGCGGCCAGGGCCTTGAGGCGCTCGGCGTACTCCTTGGCGGCCTTGAGGTCGTGGATCGAGCAGGGGCCGATCACGATGAACAGGCGGTGATCCTTGCCATCGAGAATGTTGCGGATGACTTCGCGGCCTTCACTCACGGTCTTGAGCGCGGCGGCAGTCAGGGGAATCTCGCGCTTGAGCTGATCCGGGGTGATCAGCGTCTCGTTGGAGGCAACGTTGAGGTCGTCAATCGGTAAATCGGCCATCGGGCTACTCATCAGGTCACGGTGAAGCGTTGCGGGTGCCGAACCTTAGCGCGTTACCGCGTGTTTCCACAAGCTGGCATTGCTTCGTGGCGTTCCCGGGCCGGCCCGGCAAAGCAGGCGATGAAGCGGCTGGCGTTAGGCGCTAGAATCGTGCGGCCTTTGGCCTGGAAAACCGCCGTGCTGGAACAATTGCAACTCACCGACCTGGATATCGACCAGCAGCTTCTCAGCCTGCCGGGGCGTTCACTGCTGCTGTTCACTGGCGAGGGCTGCAG
Organism: uncultured Pseudomonas sp.; assembly: GCF_913777995.1. Classification (GTDB taxonomy): domain Bacteria; phylum Pseudomonadota; class Gammaproteobacteria; order Pseudomonadales; family Pseudomonadaceae; genus Aquipseudomonas. The sequence continues at coordinate 62,266 of NZ_CAJYVE010000028.1, forward strand.
CAGTTGCCGCTGGGCGCGGCAGCGCCTGCCATCGATGAACCTGCCCCTGGAGCGCCTGTGCTGGATCGATGCCGAGCGCAATGGCGGTGCGGTGCAGCGTTATGAGGTTTTTCATCTGCCGGCACTGTTCGTCGTCCGCGACGGTGATTTTCTCGGTGCGCTACGCTCGCCACTGGATCCTGCTTCGCTGTGTCAGGCGCTGGAGTCGGCCTTTGCGGGCGAGCCTGACGAATTGCCATGAACCTGCACCACGGAATCACGAGGAATATCCATGACCCTGACCCAACCACTGCGTATCGGCATCATCGGCACCGGCGCCATTGGCGGCTTCTACGGATTGCTGCTGGCCCGTGCCGGCTTCGACGTGCATTTCCTGTTGCGCAGCGAGTTCGATGCCGTGTCGCGCAAGGGGCTGCAGGTGGACAGCCAGGTCCACGGCGCGCTGCACCTGGCGTCAGTCAACGCGCATCGCCAGGCCGCCGACATGCCGCCGTGCGACTGGCTGCTGGTGGGCGCCAAGACCACCAGTAATGCCGCCCTGGCGCCCTTGATCACGCAGGCGGCTGCGCCGGGAGCGCGGGTCGTGTTGCTGCAGAATGGCCTGGAGGTCGAGGAACAGTTGCGGCCACTGTTGCCCGAGAGCCTGCATCTGCTCGGCGGGCTGTGTTTCGTGTGCCTGCATCGTCAGGCGCCCGGTGTGGTTGTTCATCAGGCGGGCGGTACGGTGAACCTGGGCTATCACAGTGGGCCTGCGGTCGATCAGGCGGCGCGTATGGCGCTGGTCGAGGAGGGCGCTGCGCTGTTCGCGGCGGCAGGTATCGACGGCAAGGCGATGCCTGACCTGCGCCAGGCTCGCTGGCAGAAGCTGGTGTGGAACGTGCCTTATAACGGTCTTTCCGTGCTGTTGCGGGCTGGCACTCAAGCCTTGATGGCCGACCCGCACAGTCGCGCGCTGATCGAGGCGTTGATGGAGGAAGTGATCCGCGGTGCGGCAGCCTGTGGTGTGCAAATGCCGGGTAATTACGCCCAGACGCTGTTGGCGTTCACCGATGCATTGCCCGACTACTGGCCGAGCATGTACCACGACTTTGCCGGCCAGCGCCCCATGGAGCTGGAGGTCATCTACCAGCGGCCACTGCGTGCGGCCCAGGCCGCCGGTTGCGAGTTGCCGCGTATTCGCACCCTTTACCAGTCGCTGGCCTTCATCGACCGGCGCCGTGCGGATGCAGGCCCGGGCCTTGCGGGCGATTGATCCGCCGCCGCCCGACTATTGTCGGGTGCGCTGCTAAGCTCAATCAATCGCCGTCATTCTGGCAGTCCGGGAGGCCGTATGATCCGTTCGATGCTCTATGCCACAGACCTCGGTCTGTACGCGCCCTACGTGACACAACACGCGCTGGCATTGGCACGGACCTTCAACGCGGGGCTCTACGTGATCCATGTGGTCGAGCCACTGGGCCTGTTCGCTGAATCGGTGCTGCAGAGTTATCTGGGTGAGGAAGCAGTCAGGGAGCTGCACGGTCGGGGCGTGAGTACGTTCATGGAGGGCATCGAGCAACGGATGCTCGACGGTTTTCGCGAAGAGTTCGGTGCCGGCCACGCGGATCTTTCGTTCATTCGCACGGTGCGGGTCGTCCAGGGTGACCCCTCGATGGTGATACTCGAGCAGGCTCGTGAACTGGCCGTGGACCTGCTGGTGGTCGGCAGCCATAGCCGCATGGTGGGTGACGGTGCGCCTATCGGCCGCACCGCGGCCAGAGTGCTGCAGCGTGCGGATGTCCCGGTGTACATGGTGCCCATGATGCAAGGCAGGCAGTAGGCGCAATTGCGGGCGGCGATGAAATCGTGCGTGCCATCGGCGCATAAAGGTGATAAAAAGTTCTATCTTTCCGCCTTAGACCATCGATGCGGTTATATACCTTCGCTGATGCCCATCTGCTTTGAGGGATACTTATGAAGCTCCAACAATTGCGCTACATCTGGGAAGTGGCGCACCACGACCTCAACGTCTCCGCGACGGCTCAGAGTCTCTATACCTCGCAACCGGGTATCAGCAAGCAGATCCGCCTGCTCGAGGACGAACTGGGTGTCGAGGTCTTCGCCCGCAGTGGCAAGCACCTGACCCGCGTCACGCCAGCGGGCGAGCGTATCATCACCACGGCCGGCGAAATCCTGCGCAAGGTCGAGAGCATCAAGCAGATCGCCCAGGAGTTCTCCAACGAGAAGAAGGGCACGCTGTCCATCGCCACCACCCATACCCAGGCACGCTATGCCCTGCCTTCGGTGATCAGTGGCTTCATCAAGCAGTATCCGGACGTCGCCTTGCACATGCATCAGGGCTCGCCGACGCAGATCGCCGAGATGGCCGCCGATGGCACCGTCGACTTCGCCATCGCCACCGAGGCGCTGGATCAGTTCGGCGACCTGATCATGATGCCGTGCTACCGCTGGAACCGCTGCGTGGTCGTGCCACAGGGTCACCCGCTGACCAAGGTGCCCAAGCTGACCCTGGAACTGTTGGCCGAATACCCCATCGTCACCTACGTTTTCGGTTTCACCGGCCGCTCCAAGCTGGACGAAGCCTTCAGCAACCGTGGCCTGGTGCCCAAGGTGGTGTTCACCGCCGCCGACGCCGACGTGATCAAGACCTACGTGCGACTCAACCTGGGGGTGGGCATCGTTGCGCACATGGCCGTAGATGAAGAGCAGGACAGCGATCTGGTGACCCTGGATGCCAGCCACCTGTTCGAGTCCAGCGTGACCAAGATCGCCTTCCGTCGCGGCACCTTCCTGCGCGGCTTCATGTGCGACTTCATCGAGAAGTTCGCCCCCCACCTGACCCGTGAGGTCATGGCCAAGGCGATTCACTGCCATAACCGTCAGGAACTCGAAGAGCTGTTCGCCGACGTCGACCTGCCCGTGCATTGAGGCGCATTGCACGCCTCACGTGAAGAGCCGCAAGAAAAGCCTTCGGGCTGATCCTGCGGCTCTGTGCTCTGCTCAGGCCTTGGTAATCAGATTGCCGGCGTGCAGCCCGCATTCCTTCTGCGTGGCCTCTTCCCACCACCAGCGACCTTCGCGCTCGTGCTGGTTCGGCAGTACCGGGCGAGTGCAGGGCTCGCAGCCGATGCTGATGAAGCCGCGCTCGTGCAGGCTGTTGTACGGCAGTTCCAGCATACGGATGTAACCCCAGACTTCTTCACTGCTCATCTGCGCCAGCGGGTTGAACTTGTACAGGGTTCGCTCGGCGGTTGAGAAGGCGCTGTCGATCTCCAGAGCGGCCACCTGGCTGCGTGTTCCGGGGCTCTGGTCGCGGCGCTGGCCGGTAGCCCAGGCCCGCACTTCGCTCAGCTTGCGACGCAGCGGCGCGATCTTGCGGATGCCGCAGCATTCGCCATGCCCGTCCTTGTAGAAACTGAACAGGCCCTTTTCCTTCACGAAGGGCTCCAGCTGGGTATGGTCTGGCGAGACGATTTCGATGGCGATGCCATAGGTCTCGCGCACCTGGTCGATGAAGCGATAGGTTTCGGGATGCAGGCGGCCGGTGTCGAGGCTGAACACCTTGACGTTTTTGTTGATCTTCCAGGCCATGTCCAGCAGCACCACGTCTTCAGCGCCGCTGAACGAGATCCACAGATCGTCGCCGAAGTGGCTGAACGCCAGTTTGAGAATGTCTTGCGGCGATTTGTTGGCGTACGTCGCTGCCAGTTCGGCAACGTCGAATGGTTGGTTCATCAGGCGTGGTCCTAGGTCTGGAAATGGCGCTTAAGCGCTCGAAATGACGGCCATGGTAACAAAAACCTTCCTGCTGTGAGCGTGCCCGCTGACTGGCTGCGAGGTTGCACTTTGCCGGCGCCTGCCCCTACAGTGCCGCCTTCCTTACAAGTGCTCATGGAGTGTGCCGTGGAAATTGCCTGTCTCGATCTGGAAGGGGTGCTGGTGCCGGAAATCTGGATCGCCTTCGCTGAAAAAACCGGTATCCAGGCCCTGCGGGCCACGACCCGGGATGTGCCCGACTACGGCGTGCTGATGCAGCAGCGCCTGCGCATCCTCGATGAGCATGGGCTGAAACTTTCGGATATCCAGGCAGTGATCGCCACGCTCAAGCCGCTCGATGGCGCGGTGGAGTTCGTCGATTGGCTGCGTGAACGTTTCCAGGTGGTGATTCTTTCCGACACTTTCTACGAATTCTCCCAGCCGCTGATGCGCCAGCTGGGTTTCCCCGCACTGCTGTGCCACCGCTTGGTCACCGACGAAACCGACCGTGTGGTCAGCTATCAGTTGCGCCAGAAGGACCCCAAGCGCCAGTCGGTACTGGCCTTCAAGAGTCTGTATTACCGGGTGATCGCCGCTGGCGATTCGTACAACGACACCAGCATGCTCGGCGAGGCCGACGTGGGCATTCTGTTCCATGCACCGGACAACGTGATTCGCGAATTCCCGCAGTTCCCGGCGGTGCACAGCTTCGCAGAACTCAAGAAGGCGTTCATCCAGGCCTCGAATCGCCCCCTGAGTCTCTGACAGGCCGACGATACCCGCCGGATTGCCGCAGGTCACCAGGTAGGAGGGGCTTGAGCCGCGATGTGGTCGGCCCGCTCAGTGCATCGGCCTTGAGTGTGGCCGCGGCTTGCGCGGCTCAAACCCTATAGAGCCTCCAGGGTGCGCAGCAGCACGCCGACCTTGGTGAAGCACTCCTGGTATTCGGCTTCACAGTCCGAATCGGCAACGACACCGCCGCCGGCCCAGCACGACACTTGGCCATCCTTGACCAGCAGGCTGCGGATGGCGATGGAGCTGTCCATTTCGCCGCGCACGTCGAGGTACAGCAGCGAGCCGCAATACAGCGCGCGACGTTGCGGTTCCAGCTCGTCGATGATCTGCATGGCGCGGATCTTCGGCGCTCCGGTGATCGAACCGCCGGGAAAGCTGCCGGCGATCAGGTCGAGGGCGTCACGTTGCGCCGCCAGTTCGCCGGTGATGCTGCTGACCAGATGATGGACGTTGGGGTAGCTCTCGATGCTGAACAGCTCGGGCACGCGCACCGAACCGATGCGGCAGTTGCGGCCCATGTCGTTGCGCAGCAGGTCGACGATCATCAGGTTTTCCGCGCGGTCCTTGGGGCTGGCCAGCAGTTCGTCGGCCAGCTGCCGGTCCTCGCGGGCGTCGCGGCCGCGCGGTCGGGTGCCCTTGATCGGGCGGGTTTCCACCTGGCCCTGGCTGATGCGCACGAAGCGTTCCGGCGAGACGCTGAGGATCGCGCCGCCCTCGGGTAGCGGAAGGTAGCCGGAAAAGGGCGTAGGGCAGGCCTTGCGCAACGCCTGATAAGCCACCCATGGGTCGCCGGCGCACTTGGCCTGGAAGCGCTGGGTCAGGTTGACCTGGTAACAGTCGCCAGCCTGGATGTAGTTTTTCAGGCGATTGAACGCCTCGGCATACTGGCCTGCGTCCAGATTGGCCTGGAAAGGGCCGGTCAAGTGGAACTCGCCAGAAGCCTCGGCGATCGGTTCGCTGAACAGGCTGATCAGGCGCTCGCGCTCTGCCGCTGCAAGTGAAGGGTGAAAGACCAGCTGCGTGGTGCTGGCCTGGTGATCGGTAATCAGCGCCCAGGCGTAAAGGCCCAGTTGAGCATCCGGCAGCTGCAGGTCGTCGATGGACTGTTCGGGCAGGTGCTCCAGGCGCCGGCCGAAGTCGTAGGCCAGGTAGCCGATCAGGCCGCCGGCAAAGGGTAGGGGACAGCCGTCAGGCAGTTGCGCATCGCCCAGTTGCGTCAGGCTGGTGCGTAAGCGTTGGAGAAAGGCCTGGCCACTTTCGCCTGGCGTACACAGCAGTTGTTCAACCGGCCAGGCGCTGAGCAGGTCGAAACGTCCCCGCCCGGCATGCGGGCGCCCGCTGTCGAGCAGCACCGCACCGGGCTCATGGCGAATCCTGGCGAAATACGGCGCAGGGTCGGCTTGATACGCAAGGGGGTGCAGCGTGCAGATGGGCATCGGTGACTACGATCAATGGCGGAAAGGCGCTGATTGTAATCACGAGTACCTGGGTAGGACAGGCTTTGCTTGCATTGCAGTCGCCGAGAACCGCCATTACGCTCATGGAAGCGGAGACATCGTGATTTCAACGCAACTCAGTTTGCCGTGAATTTGCCCGTCTACGTTCTTCTCTATTAACTGTAGACCCGGCGTGACCACCTGGCCTGCGCTGTATTGATCCAGCGCATCGAGTGGCATGACCTCAGTCATGCTCGTTGGATTCTTGATGGTTCTGAGCTTGAACCTGAAGTTCCCTCCGCCCTCGCATTTGCCATTGTCATCAAACCAAACGATTGCCGCTGATTCGGCGTTGTTTATCTTGAATCCGTAAGCTTCATCGTTGGTGCAGCCATCATCCCCATCTGGAAAATTGGTCACGGTTCGCTCGAATGGAATACTGCAGTTGACCGGCCAATCGCCGTTATCTTTTCTCTTGTCATAAATGACAAGGTTTCCCTGCGCGACAGGCTTTTGCGGTGGCGGCTCGCTCGCGGTTGCTGACCCTACTACCAGTACCAGCACGACGGCGAGTTTTCCGAATTTCAGATTGCAGATCGACATATCAGCTCCTCCATGAGCCGGCGATCGGGGGCGGCCCGTTCAATTGGAAGTTAGGCGGCCACTGCCTTGGTTGCAACTGGCATTACTGTTAGTGGGTGCCGGCCGATATGTTTGTCGATATTTTCAGCGGTACAAGCCTGGCTAGGCACTAGGCACTAGGCACGTGCCCAAACAGCTCCTGCACGAACCGCACACGCTGCTCCGGCGTCTCGCGCTCGTCATTCAGGGCGAGTTTCTCCAGGTGGGCCTCCACCGCCTGGGTGCGCAGGGTCAGGCCGCAGTCGTTGGCGATCTGGATGTTCAGGCCGGGGCGCGCGTTGAGTTCGAGAATCAAGGGGCCTTTTTCCTGGTCCAGCACCATGTCCACACCGATGTAGCCCAGGCCGCACAGCTCATGGCACTCGGCGGCCAGCTTCATGAAACCGTCCCAGTAGGGCAGTTGCACGCCGTCGACGGCATTGGCAGTGTCCGGGTGCTTGCTGATGATGCGGTTGAGCCAGGTGCCCTTGAGGGTGATGCCGGTGGCCAGGTCGACGCCCACGCCGATGGCGCCCTGGTGCAGGTTGGCCTTGCCGCCAGACTGACGGGTCGGCAGGCGCAGCATGGCCATGATGGGGTAACCCATCAGTACGATGATGCGGATGTCCGGTACGCCTTCGTAACTGATGCTCTTGAAGATCGCATCGGGGATCACCCGGTACTCGATCAGTGCGCGGTCACGGTGGCCACCCAGCGAATACAGGCCGGTGAGGATGCTGGAAATCTGGTGCTCGATTTCCGAACGGCTGACCAGCCTTCCGGAGACGCTGCGGAAGCTGTCTTCGAAGCGGTCGGCGATGACCATGATGCCGTCGCCGCCGGCGCCCTGGGCCGGCTTGATGACGAAGTCGTCATGACCACCGATGATCTCGTCCAGGCGGTCGATTTCCTTCTCCGTGGAAATCACCCCATACATCTGCGGCACGTGGATACCAGCCGCCAGGGCGCGCTCCTTGGTGAGGATCTTGTCGTCCACCACCGGGTACAGGCTGCGCTTGTTGTACTTGAGCACGAAGTCGGCGTTACGCCGGTTGATGCCCATGATGCCCCGCGCTTCCAGGGCCTTCCAGGTCTTCCACCAGCCGATCATTGCGGCTCGTCCTGTTTGAGGAAGGCGCGGAAACGCACCAGCTCGGTCAGGCGATAGCCACGGTAGCGGCCCATCGCGAGCATGAAGCCGACCAGCACCAGCAGGATGGCCGGGAAGGTGAACACGAAATAGGTCAGTTCCTTCACGGTCATGATCAGGTAGGCCAGCGACGCCGCGAACAGCGTGCCGATGGCGACCTTCATGGCGTGGCTGGCGCCGCGCTCTTCCCAGGTGATGGACAGGCGCTCGATGGTCATGGTCAGGATCACCATCGGGAACAGCGACACCGACAGGCCGCGCTCCAGGCCCAGCTTGTGGCTGAACAGGCTGATGGCGGCGATCAGCACCACCACGAAGGTCAGCACCACCGACAGGCGCGGCAGCATCTGCAGCTTGAGGTGTTCCAGGTATGAACGCAGCGACAGGCCCAGGGCCGTGATGAAGGTGAACAGCAGAATGCCGAAGTCCAGCTGGGTCTCGCGGAACGCCAGGGCGATCAGCACCGGGGTGAAGGTGCCCAGGGTCTGCAGGCCGATGAGGTTGCGCAGCACCAGGATCACCAGCACGCCGATGGGGATCATCACCATGACCATGAAGCTTTGCTGGGTCTGCAGTGGCAGGCCATACAGCGAGTAGGAGAGGAAGTCGGCGTCGGTGTTCTCGTCGGTGAGCTGTGCCAGGCGGATGGCGTTCATCTCGCTGTTGCTCAGGGTGAAGGTCACCAAGGGTTTGCGTGCGCCGTCGATGCTCACCAGCGGCTCGTCGCCGGTCCACCACAGCAGGCGGTCGGCGGGCAGGCCGGACTCACCGGTCTCGGGGTTGAAGTACAGCCATTCCTTGCCATTGAAACTGCGCAGCCACAGTTCCGGTGTCTGCGGCGTGCCCGCCTCCAGGCGGATGGTGTGGACCTTTTCCATCGGCACGTGGGCAATGGACAGCAGCAGGTCGGTGACCTGCGCCTTGCGCGCCACCGACGGATCGCCCCCGAGCAGCAGCTTGGCGTTGTCGTCCTTGGGGTTGTTGACCCGCTTGATGGCCTCGCTGACGAAGGTCTCGACGTCGGCCGAGTGTTGGCGGATCGGTGCCAGCAGCGCCTCGGCAGCGACTTTCTCGGCACCTTCCACCGGCAGGCTGTCGCGGAACACCGGACCCTTGGGCTTAGGTTTGTCGGCGCTGTAGCGCTTGGTCAGCACCAGGCGGTAGTAGAGGGTCTGGTTGCCCGTGGCCCGGCGTGAAGACCAGGTGGCTTTGCGGTTGCCGTCGACCCGGTTGACGCTGACCCCATAGTTGTTGGCGATGAAGCTCTCATTGAGGCTGATGTAGTCCTGCGCCAGGGGCGGCACGAACATCTGTACCTTGACCGATTCCTTGGGGTTGGCGACGAATTCGATCTTGGCATCGATGTTCCACAGGTCGTCGGTTTCGTCTTCGGTCATCGGGATGCCGAGTACCAGTACCTGATACGCCGTGATCGCCAGGCCCAGGGTGACCAGGACACCGATCAGGACTTTCAGGTGAAGGGTAAGAGCGCGCATGGGATTACTCTGCGTTTTGAGCGATTTTGGCCGAGCAGGCAGGCTTGCCGGCGGCGTATTTCAGACTGGGGTCGACCATCGCGTTGAAGCGCTTGAGGGCGTCTGCACCAATCAGGAGCGGAAATTGGAAAGCGCTGCGGTCGGTCAAGTTCACTTCCAGGCGCAGTAATTCTTCGCCGAGGCAGACATCCAGGTCGATGACCGGACGCGCGCTGTACTGCTGCTTGGCATTGGCTCCCAGGTCGTCAGCGCGGCGCTTGATCTGGCCGACGCGCAGCAGCGGACGCTCGATGGGGTGACCATGGGCCTTGTCGATGGCCAGGTAGAAACGCACCCAGCGCTGCCCGTTACGGGTGAAGTACTCGATGTCGCGGGCACTGAGCGAGGCCGTATGGGCGCCGGTGTCGAGCTTGGCGGGAACTTCGAGGTCGATCTCGGGCAGGCGCACATATTCATGGAGGCCATAGACCGATCGGTCGTCGGCCCAGGCGGACAGGGAGAGCAACAGAGCGAACAGCGGTGTGAAACGAGTCATTGGATCCTGGCAAGCAACGAAAGGTGACAGCCTCAGACCCGCAGAGGGCCCTTGGGTTCGCCGGTCAACTGAAAAGGGGGTGAAAAAACCGGCGCATTCTAGCATGCGTGCCGACTGTCGTCAGGCGCCCATCGTGCAGATTGCAATGTCGCGCTTATTGAAAGATTGTCGACAATCTGTTCGCGATCTTTGACGATATGATCTTCAGGGGCTAGATTAACGCTATTCAACGATAAAGGGTGTCGACAATATGCTGGAAGTGCTGGAGTCATCCGTGCCTGCCATGCAGGATGCCGAAACACTTGCGGAGAACGTTTTCCGGCGTATCCAGGCGGCCATCGTCAAGGGTGAGATTGCGCCGGGCAGCAAGATTTCCGAGCCTGAACTGGCGCGCACCTACGGCATCAGCCGTGGCCCGTTACGCGAAGCCATCCACCGCCTCGAAGGCCAGCGCCTGGTGGTGCGCATTCCCCATGTCGGCGCCCGGGTGGTGTCCCTTGACCCGGCGCAGATGATCGAGCTCTATGAAATTCGCGAATCGCTGGAAGGCCTGGCCTGTCGCCTGGCGGCCGAGCGCATGAGTCAGGCGCAGATCGACGAGTTACGTCAGGTGCTCGACACCCATGAGCGTGACGAAGCCTTTCAGGCTGGGGTGGGTTACTACCAGCAGGAGGGCGATTTCGACTTCCATTACCGGATCATCCAGGGCAGTGGCAACCAGGCCCTGTATCGCATGTTGTGTGGTGAGCTTTACCAGCTGGTGCGCATGTACCGCATCCAGTTTTCCACCACCCCCAATCGCCCGCGCCAGGCTTTCGCCGAACACCACCGGATCCTGGACGCCATCGCCGACCGCGATGGCGAGCTGGCCGAACTTCTGATGCGCCGCCATATCGGCGCGTCCCGACGCAACATCGAGCGCCATTACCAGGCGGCTCCAGAACGAGGTGAAGCATGAGTCAAGTCCCTTCAACGCCCGGCCAACGCCTGCGCGACGCCGTGGCCAGCGAGCGTCCGCTGCAAGTGGTCGGCACCATCAATGCCAACCATGCGCTGCTGGCCCAGCGCGCGGGTTTCAAGGCCATCTACCTGTCCGGTGGCGGTGTCGCCGCCGGCTCCCTGGGGTTGCCGGACCTGGGTATTTCCGGCCTGGACGACGTGCTCACCGATGTGCGGCGCATCACCGATGTCTGCGACCTGCCGCTGCTGGTGGATGCCGACACCGGATTCGGCTCGTCGGCGTTCAACGTGGCGCGTACCGTGCGTTCGATGATCAAGGCCGGTGCGGCGGGTATCCATATCGAAGATCAGGTGGGCGCCAAGCGCTGCGGCCATCGGCCGAACAAGGAGATCGTCTCGCGGCAGGAAATGGTCGACCGCATCAAAGCCGCTGCCGACGCGCGCACCGACCCGGCATTCGTGATCATGGCGCGTACCGACGCCCTGGCGGTCGAGGGGCTGGACTCGGCGCTGGAGCGCGCCGCCGCCTGCATCGAGGCCGGCGCCGACATGGTCTTCCCGGAGGCGATCACCGAGCTGGGCATGTATCAGCAGTTCGCCAGCCGCGTGGGCGTGCCGATCCTGGCCAACATCACCGAGTTCGGTGCCACGCCACTGTTCAGCGTCGATGAGCTGCGTGAGGTGGGTGTCGGCCTGGTGCTGTATCCCTTGTCGGCGTTCCGCGCCATGAACAAGGCGGCGGAAAACGTGTTCAACGCGATTCGCCGCGACGGTACGCAGAAGAACGTCATCGACACCATGCAGACACGCATGGAGCTGTACGACGCCATCGACTATCACCGCTTCGAACAGAAGCTCGATGAGCTGTTCGCGCAAAAGAAACCGTAGGCGAAGGCCAGATCTGCCTTAATGGGCGAGTGCCTGTTCGCTCGGGCGTACAAACAAGACAGACAAATGGAGAACGTCATGGCTGAAGCAAAAGTATTGAGTGGTGCCGGCCTGCGTGGCCAGGTGGCCGGCCAGACAGCACTGTCCACCGTCGGCCAGGCCGGCGCCGGGCTGACCTATCGCGGTTACGACGTACGTGACCTGGCCGCCGGTGCCAGTTTCGAAGAGGTCGCCTACCTGCTGCTGTACGGCGAGCTGCCGACCCAGGCGCAGCTGGACGGCTACCTGCAGCGCCTGCACGGTCTGCGCGATCTGCCCCAGGCGCTCAAGGACGTGCTGGAGCGCATCCCTGCCGCCACCCATCCGATGGATGTGATGCGCACCGGCGCGTCGATGCTCGGCACCCTGGAGCCGGAGCACAGCTTCGACCAGCAGCGTGACGCCACCGACCGCCTGCTGGCCGCTTTTCCGGCGATCATGTGCTACTGGTACCGCTTCAGCCACGATGGCCAGCGTATCGACTGCAGGACCGACGAGCCGGATCTGGCCAGCCACTTCCTGCACCTGCTGCTGGACAAGCGCCCCAGCGAACTGCACCGCAAAGTGATGAACGTGTCGCTGATTCTCTACGCCGAGCATGAGTTCAACGCCTCCACCTTCACCGCAAGGGTGTGCGCCTCGACGCTGTCGGACCTGTTCTCCTGCATCACGGCGGCGATCGGCAGTCTGCGTGGCCCGCTGCACGGCGGCGCCAACGAGGCGGCGATGGAGATGATCCAGCGCTTCGGCTCGGCCGAAGAGGCGCGCCAGGGCACTTTGGACATGCTGGCGCGCAAAGAGAAGATCATGGGCTTCGGGCATGCCATCTACCGTGATTCCGACCCGCGCAACGAGGTCATCAAGGAGTGGGCGCGGCAGTTGGCCCGGGAAGTGGGCGATACCGTGCTGTTCCCGGTGTCCGAGGCCATCGACAAGGTGATGTGGGACGAGAAGAAGCTGTTCCCCAACGCCGATTTCTACCACGCCTCGGCGTACCACTTCATGGGCATTCCCACGCCGCTGTTCACGCCGATCTTCGTCTGTTCGCGGGTCACCGGCTGGGCTGCGCATGTGTTCGAGCAGCGTGCCAACAACCGCATCATCCGCCCCAGCGCCGAGTACATCGGGGTGGAGCAGCGTGCCTTCGTGCCCATCGCCCAGCGCTGAGTGCCGTCGGGGCAGGGAGGCCGACCATGAGCCTCCCGCCTTTTCAACGATTACCGTGACCGAGTCCGTCGACCATGAATGTTCAATACCGCAAAGCGCTGCCCGGCACCGGGCTGGATTATTTCGATGCCCGCGAGGCGGTGGAAGCCATTACTCCCGGTGCCTGGGCAGGGCTGCCTTATACCTCTCGCGTGCTCGCCGAGAACCTGGTGCGCCGCTGTGCGCCCGAGACCCTGCAGGCCTCTTTGCGCCAGTTGATCGAACGGCGCCGCGAGCTGGACTTTCCGTGGTTTCCGGCGCGGGTGGTGTGCCACGACATTCTTGGCCAGACCGCGCTGGTCGACCTGGCCGGCCTGCGCGACGCCATCGCCGCCCAGGGGGGCGACCCGGCGCAGGTCAACCCGGTGGTGCCGGTGCAATTGATTGTCGACCACTCCCTGGCAGTGGAGTGCGGTGGTGACGATCCGCAGGCCTTCGAGAAGAACCGCGCCATCGAAGACCGCCGCAACGAAGACCGTTTCCATTTCATCGACTGGACCCGTAAGGCGTTCAAGAACGTCGAGGTAATTCCGCCGGGCAACGGCATCATGCACCAGATCAACCTGGAGAAGATGTCGCCGGTGGTGCAGGTGCGTGATGGCGTTGCCTTTCCCGATACCCTGGTGGGTACCGACAGCCACACCCCGCATGTCGACGCCCTGGGGGTGATCGCCATCGGTGTCGGTGGGCTGGAGGCCGAGAACGTGATGCTGGGCCGCGCCTCGTGGATGCGCCTGCCGGATATCGTCGGGGTGGAGCTGAGCGGGCGGGTCGGGCCGGGCATCACCGCCACCGATGTGGTGCTGGCGCTCACCGAGTTTCTGCGCAAGCAGAAGGTCGTGGGCGCCTACCTGGAGTTTTATGGCCGTGGTGCGGCGAGCCTCACCCTGGGCGACCGCGCGACGATTTCCAACATGGCCCCGGAATACGGAGCCACGGCGGCGATGTTCGCCATCGACGAACAGACCCTGGACTACCTGCGCCTGACCGGGCGTGAGGAGCAGCAGGTGCAGCTGGTCGAGCACTACGCGAAAACCGCCGGCCTGTGGTCGGCGAGCCTGGCCGAGGTGCAGTATGAGCGTGTGCTGCATTTCGACCTGTCCACCGTAGTGCGCAACATGGCTGGCCCGTCCAACCCGCATGCCCGAGTGGCGACCCGCGATCTGGCGGCGCGGGGCATCGCCGGGGCGTGGCAGGAGGTGCCGGGACAGATGCCCGATGGCGCGGTGATCATCGCCGCGATAACCAGTTGCACCAATACCAGCAACCCGCGCAACGTGATCGCTGCCGGCCTGCTGGCCCGCAACGCCAATCGCCTGGGGCTGACCCGTAAACCGTGGGTCAAGTCATCGTTGGCACCGGGCTCCAAGGCGGTGGCCCTGTACCTGGAAGAAGCCGGCCTGGATACCGAGCTGGAACGCCTGGGCTTCGGCGTCGTGGCCTTCGCCTGCACCACCTGCAACGGCATGTCCGGCGCCCTGGACCCGAAGATCCAGCAGGAAATCATCGACCGCGACCTGTATGCCACGGCGGTGCTCTCCGGCAACCGCAACTTCGACGGACGTATTCACCCCTACGCGCGCCAGGCGTTCCTGGCCTCGCCGCCGCTGGTGGTGGCCTATGCCATTGCCGGCACCATCCGCTTCGACATCGAGAAGGACGTGCTGGGTGTGGTCGATGGTCGGGAGATTCGTCTCAAGGACATCTGGCCCAGCGATGAAGAAATCGACGCGGTGGTGCGTGCGGCGGTCAAGCCCGAGCAGTTTCGCAAGGTGTACATCCCGATGTTCGCCATCGAGGCCGAGCACGCCCAGGTGGCGCCGCTCTATGAATGGCGCCCGCAAAGCACTTACATCCGTCGCCCGCCGTACTGGGAGGGTGCCCTGGCCGGCGAGCGTACGCTCAAGGGCATGCGCCCGCTGGCGGTGCTGCCCGACAACATCACCACCGATCACCTGTCACCGTCCAACGCCATTCTGGCCAGCAGTGCGGCGGGTGAATACCTGGCGAAGATGGGCCTGCCGGAACAGGACTTCAACTCTTACGCCACGCACCGTGGCGACCACCTGACCGCACAGCGCGCCACCTTCGCCAATCCGCAACTGGTCAACGAAATGGCCGTGGTCGACGGTCAGGTGAAGAAGGGCTCCCTCACTCGTATCGAGCCGGATGGCCAGGTGACGCGCATGTGGGAGGCGATCGAAACCTACATGGCGCGCAAGCAGCCATTGATCATCGTCGCGGGCGCCGACTATGGCCAGGGCTCGTCCCGCGACTGGGCGGCCAAGGGCGTGCGTCTGGCCGGGGTGGAGGCCATCGTCGCCGAGGGCTTCGAGCGTATTCACCGCACCAACCTGGTGGGTATGGGGGTGCTGCCGCTGGAGTTCCTGCCCGGCACCAGCCGCCTGACCCTGGGTCTCGACGGCAGTGAGGTCTTCGATGTGATCGGCGAGCGTACCCCGCGTGCGACCCTGACCCTGGTCATCACCCGGCGCAACGGCGAACGCCTGGAGGTACCGGTGACCTGCCGCCTGGACACCGCCGAGGAGTCGTCCATCTACGAGGCTGGCGGTGTGCTGCAGCGCTTTGCCCAGGACTTCCTCGCCGGGGACGTGGCCTGATGTCGGCCGTACGGCACGCGGCCTGCAGCGCCGATGCCATTCCAACCTGTTATGACGGAGCCCGTTCATGAACCATTCACCGCAACTGCGGATTCCCGCGACCTACATGCGCGGCGGTACCAGCAAGGGAGTGTTTTTCAGCCTCCAGGATCTGCCGGAGGCGGCGCAGCTTCCGGGGCCGGCCCGCGACGCGCTGATGCTACGGGTGATCGGCAGCCCCGACCCCTACGAGAAGCAGATCGACGGCATGGGCGGCGCCACGTCGAGCACCAGCAAGACGGTGATCCTGGCGCGCAGCACGCGGCCCGAGCATGACGTCGACTACCTGTTCGGCCAGGTGGCCATCGACAAAGCGTTCGTGGACTGGAGCGGCAACTGCGGCAACCTTTCGGCGGCGGTGGGAGCCTTCGCCATCCACAGCGGCCTGGTGGATGCCGCGCGCTTGCCCGCCGATGGCGTGGCGGTGATCCGCGTGTGGCAGGCCAATATCGGTAAGACCATCCTCGCTCATGTGCCGATGCGTGACGGTCAGGTGCAGGAAACCGGTGACTTCGAGCTGGACGGGGTGACGTTCCCGGCGGCGGAGGTGCAACTGGAGTTTCTCGACCCGGCGGCGGACGAGGAGGGCGAGGGTGGTTCGATGTTCCCCACCGGGCGGCTGGTCGACGAGCTGCAGGTTCCCGGCCTGGGCGCGCTGCAGGCCACACTGATCAATGCCGGCATTCCTACGGTGTTCATCAATGCCCGTGACATCGGTTACAGCGGCAGCGAGTTGCAGCCGGACATCAATGGTGATCCCAAGGCTCTGGCCTTGCTGGAAAGCATTCGCGCCATCGGCGCGGTGCGCATGGGGCTGATCGCCCATGTCGATGAGGCGCAGCGCCGTCAGCATACCCCCAAGGTGGCCTTCGTCGCGCCGCCGGCCAGCTATACCGCGTCCAGCGGCAAGGCGGTGCAGGCCGAGGATATCGACCTGCTGGTGCGTGCCGTGTCGATGGGCAAGCTGCATCACGCGATGATGGGGACCGCGGCAGTGGCCATCGGTACCGCCGCTGCCATCCCCGGCACCCTGGTCAACCTTGCAGCAGGGGGTGGGGCCCGCAACGCGGTCCGCTTCGGCCATCCGTCCGGCACCTTGCGGGTCGGTGCCGAGGCGGTGCAGGTGAACGGCCAGTGGCAGGTCACCAGGGCAATCATGAGCCGCAGTGCGCGGTTGCTGATGGAAGGTTGGGTGAGAGTGCCCGATCCTGGTCTGTAGGCGTCGGCCGCGAAATGCCGATGCATCAAGCGCGTGGCAGGTCCAGCCATTGCTGCACCGAAGGCCGTTGCCACTGGCGCGCGGCGTAGTCTGCGAGCCTGGCGGGAACCGGGTCGCCGTTGAGCACCAGGCGGTTGAGCATTACCGCCAGTTCCACGTCGGCGATCGACCATTCGCCAAATAGGTATTCACGGTCGTCCGACAGCAGGGCCAGTGCGGCCTTGAACAGCTTGTCCGCTGCCTGCTGGGCATCGGCGGACAGGGGCGCGACGACCCGGTGCCCGCAGAACACCACCAGGGTATTGCGCTCACTGCGGATCGGCAGCAGGTCGCTGCGCAGCCAGGCCTGCACCTGGCGGGCTTTGGCCCGCGCCTGCACAGCCTGAGGATAAAGGCGCTGGCCGGGGAAGCTTTCGTCCAGGTATTCGGTAATGGCCGAGGATTCGGAGAGCGCGAAATCGCCTTGCACCAGCGTCGGCACCCGGTGCGTCAGCGACAGGCCGGCATAGTGCGGCTGGTGCTGGGCGGCGTTGTCGAGGTCCACCTGCACGGTCTCGAAGGCCAGCCCCTTTTCGCGCAGGGCGACGAAGGCCGAAAGGGCGTAAGGGCTGACAAAGCGGGCGTCGACGTAAAGGTGCAGCGGCTCAGGGTGCATGGGCATCTCCTTATGATGGAGTGCCCAATGTAGAGGGCCGTCGGCAGGCTGGGAAATTCCGTCTTGCTATGCCGGCATTCCCATGCGGAATGCGTACCTACTTGAAACGTCGCTCCACGCCTTTTTCCACCAGCACCTTGGCCGAGATTTCTTCCACCGAGAAATGCGTGGAGTTGAGGTGCGGGATGTTCTCGCGGCGGAACAGGTTCTCTACCTCACGGACTTCGAACTCGCACTGCGCATAACTGGCGTAGCGGCTGTTGGGCTTGCGCTCGTGGCGGATGGCGGTCAGGCGGTCGGGGTCGATGGTCAGGCCGAACAGCTTGTCGCGATGGTTCTTCAGCGCCGCCGGCAGTTGCAGGCGTTCCATGTCTTCTTCGGTCAGCGGGTAGTTGGCGGCGCGAATGCCGAACTGCATGGCCATGTACAGGCAGGTCGGGGTCTTGCCGCAGCGCGACACGCCGACCAGGATGATGTCGGCCTTGTCGTAGTAGTGGGTGCGCGCGCCGTCGTCGTTGTCCAGGGCGAAGTTCACCGCCTCGATGCGTTCCATGTAGTTGGAGTTGTGACCAATGGAATGCGACTTGCCCACCGAATACGAGGAGTGTGAACTAAGCTCCTGTTCCAGCGGGGCCAGGAAGGTCGAGAAGATGTCGATCATGAAGCCATTGGAAGTGGCCAGGATCTCGCGGATTTCCTGGTTGACGATGGTATCGAAGATGATCGGCCGGGCCTCGTCGCGTTCGGCAGCCTGGTTGATCTGCATGACCATGGCCCGGGCCTTCTCGACGCTGTCGATGTAGGGGCGGGTGAACTTGTTGAAGGTCGTGTTTTCAAACTGTGCCAGCAAGCTTTGACCAAGCGTTTCGGCGGTGATGCCGGTGCCATCGGAGATAAAGAACGCGGATCGTTTCATTTGCGACTCTGGCCTTAAGCTGATGACGATTCTTGGATATGATAGGCGCGCTTGCGGGCCCTGATGGCCTGCATTCTCGCTTTTTCCAGGTTCGGGCCACAAGCGTCCGCGCACATGAGCTTTTCCCAGACAACGAACAACTAGTTAGTGGAGAGATCACCTTGGTAGAGTACGTAGTTTCCCTCGATAAGCTCGGCGTCCATGATGTAGAGCACGTGGGGGGCAAGAACGCATCCCTGGGCGAGATGATCAGTAACCTCGTCGGTAAAGGCGTGTCGGTACCGGGCGGCTTTGCCACTACGGCTCAGGCATACCGCGACTTCCTCGAGCAAAGTGGCCTGAACGACAAGATCCACGCGGCCCTCGATGCCTTGGATGTAGACGACGTCAACGCCCTGGCCAAGACTGGCGCGCAAATCCGCCAATGGGTGATGGAGGCTGAATTCCCGGCACGCCTTGATTCGGAAATCCGAACCGCGTTCGCCGAAATGTCCAAGGGCAATGACAATATCGCTGTGGCCGTGCGTTCCTCGGCCACCGCCGAAGACCTGCCGGACGCCTCGTTCGCCGGTCAACAGGAAACCTTCCTGAATATCCGTGGCGTCGACAACGTGATCCGTGCGGCCAAGGAAGTGTTCGCCTCGCTGTTCAACGACCGTGCCATTGCCTATCGCGTCCACCAGGGCTTCGACCACAAGCTGGTGGCCCTGTCCGCAGGCGTGCAGCGCATGGTCCGCTCCGAAACCGGTACCGCTGGGGTGATGTTCACCCTCGACACCGAGTCGGGTTTCCGTGACGTGGTGTTCATCACCGGCGCCTATGGCCTGGGTGAAACCGTGGTGCAGGGTGCGGTCAACCCGGACGAATTCTACGTTCACAAGCAAACCCTCAAGGCTGGCCGCCCGGCCATCCTGCGCCGCAACCTGGGTAGCAAGGCCATCAAGATGGTCTATGGCGATGAAGCCAAGGCCGGCCGCTCGGTCAAGACCGTGGAAGTCGAGCGTGCCGAGCGCGCGCGTTTCTGCCTGAGCGACGAAGAAGTCAACGAGCTGGCCAAGCAGGCGATGATCATCGAAGAGCACTACCAGCGCCCGATGGACATCGAGTGGGCCAAGGATGGTGACGACGGCCAGCTGTACATCGTCCAGGCCCGCCCCGAGACCGTGAAGAGCCGCGCCAGCGCCAACGTCATGGAGCGTTACCTGCTCAAAGAAAAGGGCACCGTTCTGGTGGAAGGTCGCGCCATCGGCCAACGCATTGGTGCAGGCAAGGTGCGTGTGATCAACGACGTGTCCGAGATGGACAAAGTGCAGCCGGGCGACGTGCTGGTTTCCGATATGACCGACCCGGACTGGGAGCCTGTGATGAAGCGCGCCAGCGCCATCGTCACCAACCGCGGCGGGCGTACCTGCCACGCCGCTATCATCGCGCGTGAGCTGGGCATTCCAGCCGTAGTTGGTTGCGGCAACGCCACTCAGGTGCTCAAGGACGGTCAGGGCGTGACGGTGTCCTGCGCCGAGGGCGACACCGGTTTCATCTTCGAAGGTGAGCTGGGCTTTGACGTCAAGCAGAACTCGGTGGATGCCATGCCAGAGCTGCCGTTCAAAATCATGATGAACGTCGGCAACCCCGACCGTGCCTTCGACTTCGCCCAGTTGCCCAATGCCGGCGTTGGTTTGGCGCGCCTGGAGTTCATCATCAACCGTATGATCGGCGTGCACCCCAAGGCACTGCTGAACTACGCCGGGCTGCCACCGGAGCTTAAAGAGAGCGTCGACAAGCGTATCGCCGGTTATCACGACCCAGTCGGCTTCTATGTCGAAAAACTGGTGGAGGGTATCAGCACCTTGGCTGCGGCCTTCTACCCGAAAAAGGTCATCGTGCGCCTGTCGGACTTCAAGTCCAACGAGTACGCCAACCTGATTGGCGGAAAGCTTTACGAACCGGAAGAAGAAAACCCGATGCTGGGCTTCCGCGGGGCTTCGCGATACATCAGCGAGTCGTTCCGTGACTGCTTCGAGCTCGAGTGCCGAGCCCTCAAGCGCGTGCGCAACGAGATGGGTCTGACCAACGTCGAGATCATGGTGCCGTTCGTGCGGACCCTGGGCGAGGCCAGCCAGGTGGTCGATCTGCTGGCTGAAAACGGGTTGGCCCGTGGCGATAACGGTCTGCGCGTAATCATGATGTGCGAACTGCCGTCCAACGCGATCCTTGCCGAAGAGTTCCTCGAATATTTCGACGGTTTCTCCATCGGCTCCAACGACCTGACTCAGCTGACCCTGGGCCTGGACCGCGACTCTGGCATCATTGCCCACCTGTTCGATGAGCGAAACCCTGCGGTGAAGAAACTGCTGGCCAACGCCATTGCCGCGTGCAACAAGGCTGGCAAGTACATCGGCATCTGCGGTCAGGGCCCCTCGGACCACCCGGACCTGGCCAAATGGCTGATGGAACAGGGCATCGAAAGCGTGTCGCTGAACCCGGATTCGGTTCTTGAAACCTGGTTCTTCCTGGCCGAAGGCCAAGGCGCGGCCTGATACGGTAAATTGCGTGGGCGCATCTGGCGCGCCCACGCCTGGTTTTTTCCAGGGCGGGTTCCAGCGATGGATCACGCCCTTTTTTGTGCATCAAGCAACCTTATGCAAAGCAGCAGCAATCTTTTTCCCGTGGCCTTGCTCAGTGCCGAGCGCCGCGGTGACCTCAGTGAAGACGTATATCGCATCAAAGCCGGCAACAGCCCCGACGCCAGCGTCGAATTGGCTGTGACCCGTCTGGGGCTGGCCGATCATGGCCGGGCCGAGGGGGTGCCGGTAATTCTGCTGCACGGTAGCTTCTCGAACCGGCGTTTCTGGTATTCGCCCAAGGGTATTGGCCTGGGCGCAGAACTGGCGCGGGCCGGGTTCGATGTATGGGTACCTGAGATGCGCGGGCATGGTTTATCGCCGCGCAACAATGCCTGGAAGCACAACAGCGTGAGCGACTACGCACGCTATGACTTGCCGTTGATCGCAGCATTCGTGGCTGAACAAACCGGGCAGGTGCCGCACTGGGTCGGCCACTCGCTGGGCGGTACGACGTTGGTCGCGGCCCTGGGTGGTGGCTACCTCAGGGCTGACCAAGTGGCCAGCCTTGCGTTGTTCGGTACCCAGGTCAGCCGGGTGTACTGGCCTTTGAAGGTGCCGCCGCTAACCTGGGGTGCGAAGCTGTTGCTCAAGCGTTGGGGGCAGATTTCGGGGCCGCGCTTCAAGCGTGGGCCGGAGGACGAGCCGATTGGCGTGGCCCTGGAGAGCATGCGATGGCACGGCCTGTTTGGACGTTTTGGTGACAAACAGGGCGACTGGTGGGCGGGCTTGGCCGAGGTTGATGTGCCGCTATTGGCCGTGGCCGGGGCCGGCGACTTCCAGGACCCGGTGTGGGCCTGCCGTAAGCTGTTCGACCAGTTCGGTGGCGAGCGCAAGCAGTTCCTGCGCCTGGGCGTCGAACAGGGCTTCGAGGCCTTCGGTCACGTCGACATGCTGGTAAGCAAGGCGGCACAGGCGCAGGTCTGGCCGTTGGTGCAGCGCTGGTTGCGCGACCCGCTGGTGCCGGTACATGAATCGACGGTGGTGCGCGAGGCGGTGCCTGTCAGCTGAATACGTTTCACTGATACTCGATGCATGGCGGCTACGCGGGTTTTGGGGTTGTAAGGGCTCGTTTTGGTAGCAACTGGCTTGCCGACCTGTACCGGCCGCTTAGCGGGTAAACCCACGTATTGGGCTCATTTGCATGCATGCGTAGCATCTGTGGCGGCCGGCTCAACCGCGAAGAATCCAATGCGGGTGAAACATGACCTGCCGGTCTCGGATGACTACACCCGCGTCTACGGTGTAGCCTTGGCCAACACCCGCTTTCGTTGTGACTGACAGGAGCTTCCCATGCAGCATTACGTAACGCCCGACCTGTGTGACGCCTACCCGGACTTGGTCCAGGTGCTCGAACCTATGTTCAGCAACTTCGGTGGCCGTGATTCATTCGGTGGCCAGATCGTCACCATCAAATGCTTCGAAGACAACTCCCTGGTCAAAGAGCAGGTCGAGCTCGATGGCACTGGTAAAGTCCTGGTGGTCGATGGGGGAGGCTCGCTGCGTCGTGCGCTGCTCGGTGACATGCTCGCTGAAAAGGCAGCGAAAAATGGTTGGGAAGGCCTGGTGATCTATGGTTGCGTCCGCGATGTGGACGTGCTGATTCAGACCGACGTCGGGGTGCAAGCCTTGGCCAGCCATCCGATGAAAACCGACAAGCGCGGCATAGGCGACCTCAACGTGGCGGTCACTTTTGCAGGTGTCACTTTCCGCCCTGGTGAATACCTCTACGCCGACAACAATGGCGTGATCATCTCGCCAAGCCCACTGAAAATGCCGGAGTAACGCGCTGCTGGCGCTGATGGAGCTTTGATGTTCGAGGAAGACAACGCGCAGTGGGGGCTGGTGCATGCCCTGGTGCTCGATGGTGAAGGCGGCGCACGTGCTATTGCCCGCACCGAGCTGGATGGCCTGCAATTGCAGCCTCAGGAAAGCTTGTGGTTGCACTGGGATCGCAGTCATCCGCAAACGCGCAGTTGGCTGTTGCACGATAGTGGCTTGAGCGAGTTCGCTTGCGACTTGCTGCTCGAGGAAAACACCCGGCCGCGCTTGCTGCCTCAGCCCGGTGAACAGCTGCTGTTGTTTTTGCGTGGGGTCAACCTCAATCCGGGCGCAGAGCCTGAGGACATGGTCTCGGTGCGCATCCATGCGCAGGCGCAGCGGGTAATCTCGCTGCGCTTGCGGCCGCTGCGTGCCAGCGATGAAGTGTTGCAGCAACTGGAGGAGGGTAGAGGGCCGAAATCGGCGTCCGAACTGTTGCTGCTGATGGGCGAACTGCTGACCGAGAAAGTCCAGAGCCTGGTCAGCGACCTCTCAGAACTGGTCGACCTTGAAGAGGAAAAAGTCGAGTCCGACGAGAGGTACACCCCGGAGCATGGCAGCCTGCAGCAAATCCGTCGCCGTGCGGCGGGCTTGCGGCGGTTTCTGGCGCCGCAGAGGGAGATCTATGCGCAGTTGTCGCGCAGCAAATGGAGCTGGTTCTGCGATGCCGACGCCGATTACTGGAACGAGCTCAACAACAGCCTTATCCGCTACCTCGAAGAGCTCGAACTGACCCGCGAACGGGCAGCGTTGGTGCTGGAGAGCGAGGATCGCCGCCTCAACGAGCGGATGAACCGCACCATGTACCGTTTCGGCATCATCACTTGCATCTTCCTGCCCATGAGTTTCATCACCGGGTTGCTGGGCATCAATGTCGGTGGCATACCAGGGGCGAGCAACCCTTACGGCTTTTTGTTGGCGTGCATCGTGGTGTTGGCGCTGGCAGTGGGGCAGTGGTGGTTGTTCCGGCGGTTGCGTTGGGTATGAAGGTGCCGAGCGATCTTGAAACATTCGTTGCAGTGCGATGTGTGACCCATCGCCCGGCCATCTCGTCTCTGACTGACAATGCGCGAGGTGCCCATGCACGATCCGTTTGAACAATCTTTGCGTGACCTGCTCAACGCATCGCCCTCCGGTGAGGAGCGAGACGATGCCGCGTGCCTGGGTCGCGTGCTGAAAACCGCCAACCGCCAGGTCGGTGCCGGCGATCTGTTCAGCCTGCTTGGCCGCTGGAGCCAGGCATTGCTGATCGCCGTGAACAATGGCTCGGCGCACGTCGCGCCGGTGCGTCGACACTCTACCCGCAACGCTGCCGCTGGCAGCAAAGCAGATAAGGCCGATTGAATATGGAACTCGATCTCTGGACCCAGAGCCTGGTCACTGCGATGACCGCCCTATGGACCAAGGTAGCGAACTTCATCCCCAACCTGTTCGGCGCGCTGGTCGTGGTGCTGCTCGGTTTTGTCGTGGCCAAGCTGCTCGACACGCTGCTTTCCAAACTGCTGGCCAAGTTCGGCCTGGACCGCCTGATGGCGGGCACCGGGTTGACCAAGATGCTTGGCCGGGTTGGCATCCAGGTACCGATCTCGACGCTGATCGGCAAGATCGTCTACTGGTTCGTGCTTCTGATCTTCCTGGTTTCGGCCGCTGAATCCCTCGGCCTTGAGCGGGTTTCGGCCACTCTGGACATGCTTGCTTTATACCTGCCCAAGGTATTTGGCGCAGCGTTGGTGCTGCTGGCCGGCGTGCTGTTGGCGCAGGTGGCCAATGGCTTAGTGCGTGGCGCTGCCGAGGGTATCGGCTTGGAATACTCCGCCGGCCTTGGGCGCATCACCCAGGGCCTGGTGATCATCATCAGCATCTCGGTGGCGATCAGCCAGCTCGAGGTCAAGACCGACCTGCTCAACCATGTGATCGTCATCGGGCTGATTACCGTTGGTCTGGCCGTTGCGCTGGCCATGGGCCTCGGCAGCCGCGAAATCGCCGGGCAAATTTTGGCGGGCATTTATGTGCGTGAACTGTTCCAGGTCGGCCAGCAAGTGCGCGTTGGAGAGGTCGAAGGCATGATCGAGGAGATCGGCACGGTCAAGACGACCCTGCTGACCGATGAGGGTGAGTTGGTATCGCTGTCCAATCGCGTGCTCCTTGAGCAGCGAGTCAACAGCCGCTAACCGCACAAAAGCTGTTAATGTATGCCGCCGCGAAATCAGCCCAAGGGGGCTGAGCGGCGACATTGACCTGACTGTCGGCCAGACCTGTTTTGAATAAAGTTCATTCGCCGCCCATGCGTTATGACCCCCGCGAACTCACCGACGAGGAGTTGGTGGCGCGTTCGCATGAGGAGCTGTATCACGTTACCCGCGCCTATGAGGAGCTCATGCGGCGCTACCAGCGGACCCTTTTCAACGTCTGTGCGCGTTACCTAGGGAACGACCGCGATGCTGATGATGTCTGTCAGGAGGTGATGCTGAAGGTGCTGTATGGCCTGAAGAACTTCGAGGGTAAGTCCAAGTTCAAGACCTGGCTCTACAGCATTACCTACAACGAATGCATTACCCAGTACCGCAAGGAGCGTCGAAAACGCCGGTTGATGGATGCCTTGAGCCTGGACCCTATAGAAGAGGCGTCCGAGGAAAAGGCTCCGAAACCGGAAGAAAAAGGCGGGCTGGACAGGTGGCTGGTGCATGTGAACCCGATCGATCGGGAAATTCTGGTGCTGCGTTTTGTCGCAGAGCTGGAGTTCCAGGAGATCGCCGACATCATGCACATGGGCTTGAGCGCAACGAAAATGCGCTACAAGCGCGCCCTAGACAAGCTTCGTGAGAAATTTGCCGGATTGGATGAAACTTAGTCCGCAGCAAATATCTCTAACGAATCGGTGAGTTCTGCTAGACTTGCCGTCGAGTTGTCCCCCCGGATTGGTGGGACTGCTTAACTATCACCAGATGGGGATTTAACGGATGAAACTGAAAAACACCTTGGGCTTGGCCATTGGCTCGCTCGTCGCTGCTACTTCGTTCGGCGTTATGGCTCAAGGCCAAGGCGCGGTCGAAATCGAAGGCAACGTGACCAAGCAGTACTACGACAGCGAGCGTAACTTCAAGAACGACGGCACCAACCCTGGTGTTCGTCTGGGTTACTTCCTGACTGACGACGTATCCCTGGACCTGGGCTACAACGAAACTCACAACGCCCGTGGCGAAGTCTTCAACAAGAACATCAAAGGTTCGAAGGCCAAGCTGGACGCTACCTACCACTTCGGTACCGTTGGCGACGCTCTGCGTCCATACGTATCGGCTGGCTTCGCTCACGAGAGCCTGGGCCAAGCCACTCGTAACGGCCGTGACCACTCCACCTTCGCCAACGTTGGCGCTGGCGCCAAGTGGTACATCACCGACATGTTCTTCGCCCGTGCTGGCGTTGAAGCCAACTACAACATCGACAGCGGCTACACCGAGTGGGGTCCGTCGGTTGGTGTTGGTCTGAACTTCGGTGGCAGCGGTGGCAAAGCTCCAGCTCCAGCACCAGCTCCAGTTGCTGAAGTTTGCTCCGACTCGGACAACGACGGCGTTTGCGACAACGTCGACAAGTGCCCAGACACCCCAGCCAACGTTACCGTTGACGCTGATGGCTGCCCGGCTGTTGCCGAAGTCGTTCGCGTTGAGCTGGACGTCAAGTTCGACTTCGACAAGT
>NZ_CAJYVE010000029.1 GCF_913777995.1 uncultured Pseudomonas sp.
AGGCAAAGCGGTCTTTTTGGAAGTATTCTTGCTCATGGTCTCGCCCTCGCTGTCGCTGACATCTATAGGATGCCACCGTGGCGCATAGACGCCTCGGCGGGGGCGAGTCCATCCAATTACCGAGCCAAATAACGGCTAACTGAACTGTATTGGCTTTAGCCGGGATTTCTTCGCGGCTCAAGCCGTTCCTACAGGGTGATGGGTTTGCGGCCCGCAAACGAGTGGGCCAGGGTGCCGCCGTCGACCAGGTCCAGCTCGCCACCCAGCGGCACGCCATGGGCGATGCGCGAGGCGGTCAGACCTTTCTCGTGAAGCAGCTGGGCGATGTAATGC
The DNA here is from genome assembly GCF_913777995.1 of uncultured Pseudomonas sp. Classification (GTDB taxonomy): domain Bacteria; phylum Pseudomonadota; class Gammaproteobacteria; order Pseudomonadales; family Pseudomonadaceae; genus Aquipseudomonas. The sequence goes on from NZ_CAJYVE010000029.1 coordinate 334, forward strand.
GCGGTGGCTTCACCTTCCACCGTCGGGTTGGTGGCCAGAATCACCTCGGTGAACGAGCCCTGGCTGTCGATGCGCTCCATCAACTGGGGAATGCCGATGGCCTCCGGCCCCAGACCATCGAGGGGCGACAGGTGCCCCTTGAGCACGAAGTAGCGCCCCCGGTAGCCGGTCTGCTCGACGGCGTACACGTCGGTCGGCCCTTCCACCACGCACAGCAGCGTGTCGTCGCGACGCGGGTCGGCGCACTGCAGGCACAGTTCTTCCTCGGTGAGGGTACGGCAGCGCTGGCAATGCCCCACGCCGTCCATGGCCTGCTGCAACGCCAGGGCCAGGCGCGAGCCACCGCTGCGGTCACGCTCCAGCAGTTGCAAGGCCATGCGCTGGGCGGTCTTCTGACCCACGCCGGGCAGCACGCGGAAGGCGTCGATCAGTTGGCGGATCAGGGGGCTGAAGCTCATGGAAAAGAGTCCCGGGCAATCGAAAGACGCGGTTTATAACCGCGCCTTGTCACCAGCGTCAATCACAGCTGGGAAACCTCGACCACCAGCTTGCCGAAGTTGCGCCCTTCGAGCAGGCCGATCAGCGCCTCGGGCGCGGCCTCCAGCCCCTGGACCACGTCTTCGCGGAACTTGACCTTGCCGGAGGTGACCAGCGGGGTCATGGCTTCGATGAACTCCTGGCGCCGATGCCCGTAGGCCTCGAAGACGATGAAGCCCTGCACATGCACGCGCTTGGTCAGCAAGGTGCGCATCATCAGCGGCAGCTGGTCGGGGCCCTCGAAGTCGCCATCGGCGTTGTACTGGGCGATCACCCCGCACAACGGAATGCGAGCATGGGCATTGAGCAGCGGCAATACGGCTTCGAGCACCTTGCCACCGACCAGTTCGTAGTAGACGTCGATACCCTGCGGGCAGGCCTCGGCCAGTTGCGCGGCAAAGTCATCGCTGCGATGGTCGATGCAGGCGTCGAAGCCCAGCTCTTCGACCACGTAGCGGCACTTGTCCGGGCCGCCGGCGATACCCACCGCCCGCAGACCGTTGAGCTTGGCCACCTGGCCGACCACCGAACCGACGGCGCCGGATGCGGCGGCGACCACCAGGGTCTCGCCCGCCTTGGGCTTGCCGATGTCCATCAGCCCCATGTAGGCGGTCATCCCCGGCATGCCCAAGGCGCCCAGCGCCAGGGAAGGACGCGGCAGGTCCTTGGGCAGCTTGAACAGCGCCGAGCCATCGCTGACGCTGTGGGTCTGCCAGCCGGTCTGACCGACCACCAGGTCACCGGGCTGGAAGTGCGAGTTGAGCGATTGCTCCACGACACTGACTGCACCGCCCTCCATCACCGCGCCGATCTGCACCGGTTCGGCATAGGACGGCGCGTCACTCATGCGCCCCCGCATGTAGGGGTCCAGCGACAGATACAGGGTACGCAGTTGCACCTGGCCGCCCTGCAGCTCAGGCAGGGTCTCGCGCTCCATGCGAAAGTTCTCTGGCGTGGGGCGGCCCTTGGGTCGGGACGCCAGGACGAAACGCTGGTTGAGCACGCTGTCTTGAGTCATGGAACACTCCTCTGCTGGCTTTCAGAAACACGTAGAGGGCAGACCATGCTCAGCCGCCAGCGTTCGATCGACATGAAAATGCCAGGACAAGCCTGGCATTGGTCACTGCAGGAAAAGCCCCGTCAGAACGGCAGCTTCATGCCCGGCGGCAGCTGCAGACCGGCGGTCATGCTGGCGGTCTTCTCGGCGCTGGACTGCTCGATCTTGCGCACTGCGTCGTTGACGGCAGCGGCGATCAGGTCTTCCAGCACTTCCTTGTCTTCCTGCATCAGGCTGTCGTCCAGGGTGATGCGCTTGACGTCGTGACGACCGGTCATCACCACGCTCACCAGGCCGGCGCCGGACTGGCCGGTGACTTCGGCATTGGCCAGCTCTTCCTGCATCTTGGCCATTTTTTCCTGCATCTGCTGGGCCTGCTTCATCAGGCCAGCCATGCCACCTTTCATCATGGGATATCTCCTCGAAAATGCATGGTTGCTTTGCACGCCGCCACTGGCGCCGTGCGTTCGTTCATTGCGCCGGCACGGCATCCACCGGCTTGATCGTATCCTCCCGAACCACCGCGCCAAACTGTTGCATCATGTGCTGGACGAACGGATCGGCATGGATCGACGCGATGGCCTGGCGCTGACGTTCGGCACGTTGCCGGGCAGCGGCCTGCGCCGGGGTTTCCTGCTCGGGGCGCACCAGCTCGATATGCAGTTGGATGGCGCTGCCATGATACTGGTTCAACGCGTCGTTGAGGCGCCGCTGCTGGGTGGCGTTGAACAGCGCGCTGTGCGCCGGGTCCAGGTGCAACAGCCAGCGGTCGCCCTCGATGCTGATCAGGGTGCAGTTGGCGGCGATGCTGCCGGTCATGCCGGAAATCGCCAGCTTGGGAAACATCTGCAGCCATTCCAGGGCCAGCCCCGTGGCCGGCATGGCGGCCGGTTCAGGCTCGGGCTCCGGCTCGTCTTCGTCATGCACGTGGTCGTGGGCCAGCTCATCGAGCAGACTCACCGACGCCGGGTCGATGTCGACCTCTGGCTCGCTGTAGTCGTCGTCCTGGGCGCCCTCGTCGTCCATTTGCGGTGGCATCGACAAGTAGGCGCTGTCGGGAATGTCTTCCAGGCCACCGGTGCTGCGATCCGGTGCAGGCGCCTGTTCGGCCTGCGGTGCATCCGGCACCGGGCTGGCGGGTACAGGTGCCGGCATGGCGGGCAGCTCGGGCGGCTCGGCGCGGGTTTCCAAGACCGGTTCGGCGCTGACTGGCGCAGCCGGCACCGGTTCGGGTCGCGCGCTCGCCGGCTGCGTATCCCAGGGCACATCCACGGTTTGCGGCTCGGGGTCGGGCGCTGGCCGGGATTCAGCTTGCGGCGCTGGCTGGGCAGCGGCGGCTGCGGGCACCACCGGGGCTGGCGCGGCCGCCGGTGATGCCACCTGGGGCGTCGGCTCGGGTGCTGGCGTGGCGGTTGGCGCGACGCTGGCCGGCTGGGCCAGGGCAGGCTGGGAGTCAACTCTGGCCTGGCTGACTCCCACTGGCTTTAGCGGTTGACTCGGCGCACCGTCGCTATCGGCGGGGCGGAACGCCAGCATGCGCAGCAGGACCATTTCGAAACCGCTGCGCGGGTCTGGTGCCAGCGGCAGGTCACGACGGCCAATCAGGCCCATCTGGTAATAGAACTGTACGTCTTCACCGGGCAGGGCCTGGGCCAGGGCCAGAACCCGCTCGCGGTCGCCATGGCCGTTGTCCACCGCTTCGGGCAAGGCCTGGGCGATGGCCACGCGGTGCAGCACGTTGAGCATTTCCGCCAGCACGCCGTTCCAGTCCGGGCCTTGTTCAGCCAGGTGCCGGACGGCTTCGAGCAGCGCCCGGGCATCACCCTGCAGCAGCGCCCCCAGCACGTCGAACACCTGCCCGTGGTCCAGGGTACCCAGCATGGCGCGCACATCGGCGGCCATGACCTTGCCTTCGCCGAAGGCGATGGCCTGGTCGGTAAGGCTCATGGCATCGCGCATCGAGCCATCGGCGGCGCGGCCCAGCAGCCACAGGGCATCGTCCTCGAACGGCACGTTCTCGGCGCCCAGGACATGGCTGAGGTGCTCGACCACACGCTCGGGGGTCATGTTCTTCAGCGAGAACTGCAGGCAGCGCGACAGGATGGTGGCCGGCAGTTTCTGCGGATCGGTGGTGGCGAGGATGAACTTGACGTAGGGCGGCGGCTCCTCCAGCGTCTTGAGCAAGGCGTTGAAGGAGTGGCTGGAAAGCATGTGCACTTCGTCGATCAGGTAGACCTTGAAGCGCCCGCGGCTCGGCGCGTACTGCACGTTGTCGAGCAGCTCGCGGGTATCCTCGACCTTGGTGCGGCTGGCGGCGTCGATCTCGATCAGGTCGACGAAGCGGCCATCGTCGATCTCCTGGCACACCGAGCAGGTGCCGCACGGGCTGGAGGTGATGCCGGTTTCGCAGTTGAGGCACTTGGCGATGATCCGCGCGATGGTGGTCTTGCCCACCCCGCGGGTACCGGTGAACAGATAGGCATGGTGCAGACGCTGGCTGTCCAGGGCGTTGATCAGAGCCTTGAGCACATGGGTCTGGCCGACCATTTCGCGGAACGAGCGCGGACGCCATTTACGTGCAAGAACCTGATAACTCATCGAAAACCGTCGCGAAGGGTAAGCGGAAGACCGCTAATCCTAGCGGAGCAAGGCTAAAATTGCATCTGGTGTCACACCCCTTCATTCACTCGACAGCAACGGATAAAAGACAAAGATTCAGAGTGTCATGCCCCAACCTTCCTCTATCAGGCCGCAGGCCGGGAATTTCCATGCGCAAGTTACTGCTGAGCCTGTCGCTGCTGCTGAGCCAGGAAGGCATCGCCGAACCGGCTGCGCTGCGCTTCTCGGTGTCGGAAAGCTGGTCGATGCCGCTGATGCACCTGGAAAACCACCAGCCGACCAGCGGCATCCTCCTGGAAATCTTCGACAGCCTGGCGCGCCAGGTCGGTCGCCAGGCCGAGTACCACGTCATGCCCCGCCTGCGCATCCAGGGGGCGCTGGAGAGCGCAGACATCGACGTGCGCTGCTACATCGCCAAGTCCTGGTTGGGCGACCTGCGCGGTGACTACGCCTGGAGCGTGCCGATCCTGGTGCAGCGCGACCTGCTGGTGGCGGCACCGCTGACCGTCGGCCCCTACCCCGAGCAGTTCGACAACGAGGTGATCGGCACCGTCACCGGTTACAACTACCCTGCCTTGCAGCACCTGTTCGATAGCCACCGCCTGGTACGCGAAGACGCCCGCAACCAGGAGCAGGTGCTGCGTATGCTGGTGGCGGGCCGCTACAACTATGCAATCAGCAACCAGCTGGCGATGGACTGGATCAACCGGGAGCTGCCACCCGAACAGCGCCTCAAGGTAGTCGCCACGGTCAGTGAGCAGGACGCCGCGTGTCTGGTGCGCAAGGACCCTGCCCTGCCGGTGCAGCAGATTCTCGACACCCTGCAGGCCATGCGCAAATCAGGCGAGATCCAGCGCATCGTCGAGTGCTACGCCCCCCGCCGCTGACAGGCCGCCGCTTCAGACCAGGCGCAGCGGGCGCCGCTCGGGGTTGAGCACTCCATCGCCCAGACGGTCGACCACCAGCGCGTCGGCCTGCCGGGCCAGGCGGTCCATGTGCCGATCACGGCTCTTCTCGGCATCAACCATGGCCCGCCGCCCGTGGCGGTTGAGCAGGTAGGCGTGGATCTGCCGTACTTCCTCGCTGCGGTAGATGGGTTCCACATCGAGCACCGCCAGGCGCCCGTTGGAGGCATGGTCGCGGGTGTTCATCAGCACCTGCGGCCCGCGCGCGCCGAGCACCTGAAAGCCCAGAACTTCGAAACACGGCACCTTGCTGGCGAAGCAGGCCAGTTCCGCGTGCGGGTAGCGCTGCAACATGGCAGCGAGCATGCCACGCGCCACACCATGCCGACGCCAGCCGGCGCGCACGGCCATGTAGGCCACGGCGCAGGCCTGCGGGTCGTCTTCATAGGGCAGATAAAGCAGAAAGCCGATCACCTGCGTCGGGTCTTCGCCGTCCAGGGCCACGATCAGTTCCACGGCCAGCCCCAGCGAGCCGTCCATGGCCTCCTGGTAGCGGTTGACCTCGAAGCCGACGCCGTACTGGTACAGCGGGTACAGGGGATTGCTGGGCAGGATGCCGACCATGCCGATATCGGTCACGTAGTCGATGACCATCTGCATGATCTGGTTCTTGATCGACTCGGGCGGCGGGTTTTCCAGGCGGGTGATGGTGAACATGGAAGCAATGACGGGCTCGCGGTTGACTGGGCCGCATGATAACCCAGGCCAGCGGCAGGGTGCCGAACCGATCGCCAGGGACTTTTCCGGTTTTTTCGACCGACCGGACAACCGGCCCAAGCGCCATGACCGGCACACCCTTGGTGCACGCCTGCCGACATCCGGCGCTCTCCAGCGCCCCAAAACCGGGGCCTGCGCACCATCGCCGTGCTGTGCATTTTTGGCACGACTCGGCTCTAAATTCGTCACTTGTGACCCTCGCGAACGCGCTCCTAGGATGCCAGGACCCGCTGGCCAACCGACAGGTGCGCAGAATCATGAAAACCAATAACGCGTTGCACAAGTCTCTCTTCGTCTTTGCCCTGCTGTACCTGGGCTATGTCATTTCCTATATCGATCGCGCCGCCATCTCCCTGGCCCTGTCGCACATCGGCGAAGATTTCCACCTGGGCGCCGGGGAGCTGGGCGTGGTGCTCAGCGCGTTCTACCTGGGTTATGCCGTGATGCAGATTCCTGGCGGCTGGCTGGCCGACCGCTTCGGCGCCAAATGGGTGGTAGTGGTCTCCATCGCGCTGTGGTCGGTGTTCACACTGATGACCGGCCTGGCCTGGTCACTGGCCTCGTTGCTGGTGATCCGCTTCCTGTTCGGCCTGGGCGAAGGCAGCTATCCGTCGGCAGCGGTCAAGGGCGTGGCCGAGCTGTACACCCGCGCCGACCGACCGAAGATGACCAGCCTGCTGATCTCTTCCAACTACACCGGCAGTTTCGCCGCACCGCTGATCATCACCCCGCTGCTGGTCTGGCTGGGCTGGCGTGACGTGTTCCTGGCCATCGGTGTGGCCGGCATCCTGTTTGCCCTCGGCTTCGCCTGGCTGGTCAAGCGCCCCGAGGCCTATGGCAACTACCAGCCGCACGTGGCCAGCGACAGCGCCGGCAAGGTCGACGCCAAGGTACTGCTGCGCATGCCACTGCTGTGGAAGATCGTACTGGTATGGTTCTCCCTCGGCCTGGTCAACAAGGGGCTGGACGCCTGGATGCCGATGTACCTGCTCACCGCCCGCGGCCTGGACCTGAAGACCGTCGGCATGCTGGTGCCCCTGCCCTTCATCACCGCGAGCATCGCCTCGGCGATGGGCGGCTGGCTGATGACCCGCTACTTCGATGGTCGGGAAAAACTGCTGATGACCGCCAGTTGCGCGCTCACCGGCCTGTTTCTCTACGGCATGTACCAGTCGCAGAGCACCACCGAGGTCATCACCTATCAAGCCATCGTGTACTTCTTCAAATCCTTCGTGTTCGCCACCGCCTTCGCCCTGCCCACCAAGATACTCGCCCAGCGCCTGGTCGGTACCGGCATCGGCATGGTCAACTTCGGCGGCCAGGTGGCGGGCTTCGTCTCGCCGATGGTTATCGGTTTTCTGGTGGCACACTACGGCACCTACGAATCCGCCTTCCTGTTCCTGCTCTGCGCCACGGTGGCGGCCACCCTGATCAGCCTGTCGATCAGCGACCGCAAGGTGTTGGCCGTACAGCAGGCCAACATGCATGAAGCATGAGGCCCGGCGACCGGGTGGCGAATGCGTTAGGCTCTGGGCTCCAGCCTTGCAAGACCGGAGCAACCCGCCACCATGAGCGCCCGAACCCTCAGTGAAACCGCGATCCGCTACTTCCTCCAAGTGGTCAACAGCGGCTCGATCAGCGAGGCCGCCAGCCGCCTGCATGTGGTGCCTTCGGCGGTCAGCCGGCAGATCAGTCGCCTGGAGAATGAACTGGGCTCGCCCTTGCTCGAACGCCAGTCGCGCGGCGTTGCCCTGAGCCCGGCGGGCGAGCTGCTGGCCGCTTACGCACGCCGCACCCTGCTGGATGCCGAACAGGTCAGCCAGGAAATCGCCGCGTTGCGTGACCAGTCTGAAGCGCTGATCAGCATCGCTTGCACCGAGGGCTTTGCGTCGCACTGCCTCCCACGGGCCATCGCCGGGTTTCGTCAGCGCGGTGCCAACAGCTGTTTTCGCATCGACGTGGCCACGGCCGCAGAGGTGACGCGCAGGGTCCGCGAGGGCGAAGTGGATATCGGCTTTTCCTTTAGCCTGGGCGCAGCCAAGGGCATCAGCGTGGCGTACAGCCAGCCGGCGCCGGTGCTGGCCCTGGTCGCCCCACAGCATGAATTGGCAGGACAAGGCAGCCTGGCACTGCATGAGGTGGTCAGGCACCCCCTTGCACTGCCCGGCCCGCACACCACCATCCGCCAGTTGCTCGACCTGTACAGCAGCCGTGAAGGCATCAACTACCGCAGCATCCTCGACACCGACCACCTGGAGAGCCTGCTCAACTTCTGCATGGCTGGCCACGCCATCACCTTCTGCGGTGAGCTGTTCGCCCGTGAACGCCTGCAGACCGGCCAACTGATCGCCCTGGAAGTCCCCGAGTTGCGCGGCAGTGAACGTTCCATCGAAATCCAGACCCTGGCCCGGCGCCCGCTGAGCGGGCCGCTGCAGTCGTTCATCGACTACATCCAGGGCGTGTTGCCCGGCGATACCTGAGCACCCTGGCCATCTGCAAACGGCAAGGCAGCCTTCTGAAAAAGTCGGTTGTTGGCAGCCTCCGGCGCTTCTTAGTATTTCCTCGAACCCGACTCAGGAAGCCCTCATGCGCAATGCCCAAGACCTGCTGGAAAACAGCGCCGTCGAACTCAAGCGACTGATCGACACGCGGGAGCTGTCGCCGGTCGAACTGCTCGAGGCCTGCATCGACCGCATCGAAAGCCTCAACCCGAAGATCAACGCCTTTTGCGCCACCTCGTTCGACCGTGCCCGCGATGCAGCCGTGGCCAGCGAGCGAGCCATCGCCAAGGGCCAGCAGCGCGGCCTGCTCGACGGCCTGCCGATCGGCATCAAGGACCTGGAAGAGACCGCTGGCCTGCTGACCACCTACGGCTCGCCGCTGTATCGCGGCAACGTGCCCGAGCAGGACAACGAACTGGTGCGCCGCCTGCGCGCCGCCGGGGCCATAGTGGTGGGCAAGACCAACGTGCCGGAGATGGGCGCCGGGGCCAACACCCGCAACCCGGTCTGGGGCGCCACCGGCAATCCCTTCGACCCGACCCTGAATGCCGGCGGCTCGTCGGGCGGCTCGGCGGCGGCCCTGGCGGTGGACATGGTGCCGCTGTGCAGCGGCTCGGACACCGGTGGCTCGCTGCGCATTCCCGCTGCCAAATGCGGCGTGGTGGGCCTGCGCACCTCCCCCGGCCTGGTACCCAGCGAGCGCAAGCTGCTGGGCTGGACACCGATCTCGGTGGTCGGCCCGATGGGCCGTAATGTCGAGGACACCTGGCTGCAGTTGGCGGCCACCACCGGGTTGGCACAGGGTGACCCATTGAGCTACGCCTGCGAAATGCCGGCCCGGTTGACCGGCCAGGCCGACCTCTCGCAACTGCGGGTCGGCTACACCGAAGACTTCGGCGTGTGCGAGGTCGACGACGGCATCCGCCAGGTGTTCCGCGACAAGATCGCCGCGCTGAAATCGGTGTTCGCCGTCTGCGAGCCGGTGGACATCGACATGCCCGAGGCGCACCGCTGCTTCGACGTACTGCGCGCCGAAGCCTTCGTCGGCAGCCTGCAGGCCGCCTACGAGAAAGACCCGGACGCGCTCGGCCCCAACCCCCGCGCCAACTACGAGATGGGCGCCAAACTGACTCTGAAGGACTGCGTGTGGGCCGGTGCCGAGCAGACGCGCATCTTCCGCCGCTTCCAGCAGCTGTTCAGCCGCTACGACCTGATCCTTTCGCCGACCACGCCGGTCTCGCCCTTCCCTTGGGCCGAGCCTTATCTCAGCGCAGTCAACGGCGTGGCGCTGGAGAACTATTACCGCTGGCTGGCCCTGACCTACGTGGTGACCCTGGCCACCAACCCGGCGCTGTCGATGCCCATGGGCCGCGACCATCGCGGCATGCCATTCGGCATGCAGGTGATCGGGCGCTTCCGGGGCGACCTGGAACTGCTGATCGCCGCCCGTGCCCTGGAGGCGCATTGCGAACAGGACCCCGCCCTGCGCCGCCCCCGGCCAGATCTGGAAGCCCTGCGCGCCACCCAGGTCGACCTGCGCAGCCCAGTCACCCACCCGCCGCTGGACACGCCGGTAGCGAGCAGCGCCGGCCTGTCGGCGGTCTGATCCTCATTCACACGCCTTCACGGAGCGCCCCATGGACACCACAGTGCACGGTAAACCGCTGCAAGACTGGCTGGCCGCCTACCCGCTGCTGGCGCCGCTGCTGCGCCTGGAACCACTGAGCTGGTTCAACCCGGCCATCGCGCCACTGGCCGAGGCCCTGCACGACATTCCTCTGGGCGCGACCGACGTGGACCAGGCCAGCGCCCGCCTGCAACGCTTCGCACCGTTCCTGGCCGCAGCCTTCCCGGAAGTCGCCGCCAGCGGCGGCATCATCGAATCCGAGCTGCGCGAGATACCCGCCTTTGCCAGTGTGCTGAGCGAGCGTTACAGCCTGCGCACAGCACCGCGCCTGCTGCTGAAGATGGACAGCCACCTGCCAATCTCAGGTTCCGTGAAAGCCCGTGGCGGCATCTACGAGGTGCTGTTCCACGCCGAGCAACTGGCCCTGCAAGCCGGCCTGCTGAGCCTGGATGACGACTACCGCAAGCTCGCCGAGCCCGAACTGCAGGCGCTGTTCGCCCGGCACAAGATCGCCGTCGGCTCCACCGGCAACCTCGGCCTGTCGATCGGTATCGCCAGCGCACGCCTGGGCTTCGAAACCACGGTGCACATGTCGGCCGATGCCCGGCAATGGAAGAAAGACAAACTGCGCGCCCATGGGGTCAGGGTCGTCGAATACGCTGGCGACTACGGCCAGGCCGTGGAACAGGGCCGCCGTGAAGCGGCCGCCGACCCGAGCTGCCACTTCGTCGATGACGAGAACTCCACGACGCTGTTCCTCGGCTATTCGGTGGCCGGCGCACGCCTCAAGGCACAGTTCGAGGCGCAGGGCATCCAGGTGGACGCCGAACACCCGCTGTTCGTCTACCTGCCTTGTGGCGTGGGCGGCGGCCCCGGCGGCATTGCCTTCGGCCTCAAGCTAGCGTTCGGTGACGATGTGCATTGCATCTTCGCCGAACCCACCGAATCACCCTGCATGCTGATGGGCGTCTACACCGGCCTGCACGAGCAGCTGGCGGTGCAGGATTTCGGTATCAGCAACCGGACCGTCGCCGACGGCCTGGCCGTAGGCCGCCCCTCTGGCTTCGTCGGGCGCAGCCTGCAACGCATGCTCGATGGCTACTACACGGTCAGCGACGACGAACTGATGCGCCTGCTGGCGCTCATGCAACAGAGCGAAGGCATCGCCCTGGAGCCCTCGGCCCTGGCCGGTGCGCCCGGCACCCGGCATGTGCTGCAGGAGCACCAGGGCTACCGCCAGCGCCTCGGCCTGGACGAACGCAGCATGGCCCAGGCCACCCACCTGATCTGGGCCACCGGCGGCGGCATGGTGCCAGCCGAGGAAATGGACCGTTACCTGAGCCGGGGCGAAGCCCTGCTGCAAGGCTGATCAGACACTGGCCGGGTCGGTCTTGCCGGCGTCGATGCCCAGGTCGGTCAAGGCCTGGGCCACCACTGCGCGCTCGATCACGCCGTCGTCGGCCAGCGCCTTGAGCGCCGCCAGCACGATGAACTGGCGGTCCACCTCGAAATGCCGGCGCAACGCCTCACGGGTGTCGGACTGGCCGAAGCCGTCGGTGCCCAGCGCCACGAAGCGGCGGTCGCCCAGCCAGGGGCGGATCTGGTCGGCGTGGATCTTCATGTAGTCGGTGGCCACCACCACTGGCCCGGGATGCCCGTCGAGCACCTGGCGCACATACGGCACCTGCGGTTCTTCCAGCGGGTGCAGCAGGTTCCAGCGCTCCACGGCCTGGGCCTCGCGGCGCACTTCGGTGAGGCTGGTGGCGCTCCACACCTCGCTGCTGACGCCATAGTCGCGTTCGAGAATATCGCCCGCCGCCAGCACCTCGGGCAGGATCGACCCGCTGCCCATCAGTTGCACATGCCGCGTGCCCTGCGCGGCGCGCTCCACCGGCAGACGGTACAGCCCTTTGAGAATCCCCTGCTCTGAGCCCTCGGGCATGTCCGGGTGCTGATAGTTCTCGTTGAGCACGGTGATGTAGTAGTAGACGTCCTGCTGTTCGACGAACATGCGCCGCATGCCGTCGTGGATGATCACCGCCAGCTCGTAGGAATAGGTCGGGTCGTAGGAGATGCAGCACGGCACCGTGGCGGACATCACATGGCTGTGCCCGTCGTCATGCTGCAGGCCCTCGCCCATCAGCGTGGTACGCCCCGAGGTGGCGCCAAGCAGAAAGCCCCTGGCGCGGGCATCCCCGGCCGCCCACAACAGGTCGCCGACGCGCTGGAAGCCGAACATCGAATAGAAGATGTAGAACGGCAACGTCATCACGCCGTGGTTGGCGTACGAGGTGCTGGCGGCGATCCACGAGGACGTCGCGCCGGACTCGTTGAGGCCCTCCTGCATGATCTGCCCGTCGCGGCTCTCCTTGTAGTACGACAGCGTGCCGGCGTCCTGTGGGGTGTAGAGCTGGCCGACATGGGAATGAATACCCACCTGACGGAACAGGTTCTCCATGCCGAAGGTGCGCGATTCGTCCGGCACGATGGGCACCACCAGGCGCCCGACGTTGGGGTCCTTGAGCAGGGTGCTGAGAATGCGCACGAACGCCATGGTGGTGGAAATGGTGCGTTCGCCGGTGCCCTTGAGCTGCGCCTCCAGCGCCGACAGCGGCGGTATTGCCAACGGCTCGACCTGCGCATGGCGGGCCGGCACCTGGCCACCGAGGCTGTCACGGCGCGAGTGCAGGTAACGGGCTTCCGGGCTGTCCATTGCCGGGCGCAGGTAGGGCATGTCGCCCAGTTGCGCGTCGTCGATCTGCAGGCCGAAGCGGTCACGGAAGGCCTTCACCGCCTCGGCACCCATCTTCTTCAACTGGTGGTTGATGTTCTGCCCCTCGCCGGCCTCGCCCATGCCGAAGCCCTTGACGGTCTTGGCGAGGATCACGGTCGGCCGGCCCTTGTGACGCATCGCCGCCGCATAGGCGTTGTAGACCTTCAGTGGGTCGTGCCCGCCGCGCGACAGCTTCCAGATCTGTTCGTCGCTCAGGTCGGCGACCAGCTCCAGCAGCTCGGGGTACTTGCCGAAGAAGTGCTCACGCACATAGGCGCCGTTCTGCGCCTTGTAGGTCTGGTAGTCGCCGTCGACGCACTCCATCATGCGCTGGCGCAACAGACCGCTCTTGTCCTTCTCCAGCAATGCGTCCCAGCCGCTGCCCCAGACCACCTTGATGACGTTCCAGCCGGCGGCGCGGTACAGGCTCTCGAACTCCTGGATCACCTTGGCATTGCCGCGCACCGGCCCGTCGAGGCGCTGCAGGTTGCAGTTGACCACGAAGATGATGTTGTCGAGCTTTTCGCGCCCGGCCAGGGAAATGGCTGCCAGCGACTCGGGCTGGTCCATCTCGCCGTCACCGAGGAAAGCCCACACCTTGCGGCCCTGATGTTCCTTCAGGCCGCGGTTCTCCAGGTAGCGCATGAAACGCGCCTGATACGCGGCAGTGATAGGCCCCAGCCCCATGGACACGGTGGGGAACTGCCAGAAGTCCGGCATCAGGCGTGGGTGCGGATAGGAGGAAATGCCGTCGCGGTCGGTCTCGCGGCGGAAGTTGTCGAGCTGCTCTTCGCTCAGCCGACCTTCCACGTAGGCACGGCCATAGATGCCCGGCGAGGAATGCCCCTGGATGTAGACCATGTCGCCGGCGAAGCGCTCGGTGCGGCCACGGAAGAAATGATCGAAGCCGACGTCGTAGAGCACCGCCGCCGAGGCGTAGGTGGCGATATGCCCGCCGACGCCAGAGTGCTTGCCAGCACGCAACACCATGGCTAGGGCGTTCCAGCGAATGTAGGCGTTCAGGCGCGCTTCCATGTCCAGGTCGCCGGGGTAAGGCAATTGTCGATCCGGAGTGATGGTATTGACATAGGGCGTGGTCACCCGGCCATGAAAATCACCGTGCAGCGAGACATCGAAATCCAGCAGCTGGTCGATCAGAAAATGCGCGCGCGGACGGCCCTCGGCCTCGACCACCGAGGCGATCGAGTCGAGCCATTCGCGGGTTTCCTGGGGGTCGGCATCGAGGTGTGGGGAGCGTTGCGCCATCGGAAAAATCCTCCTGAACAGGCAGTGGCCAGTGCAGGAGCGCCGACCATTTGATTGCAGTTGCAATTGAATCTATCGCCAACCCGCCTATGATTGCAACTGCAATTACCAATCCCTGGAGCCGCAATGGCCACGCCGCCCCCTGATCTCTGGTTCAACTTCATTCGCGCCCACCGCAGCCTCATCCGCGAAATCGAACGCCGCCTGGCCGACGAAAAACTGCCGCCCTACGCCTGGTACGACGCGCTGTGGGGTATCGAAAGTGGCCCGGATGGCACCCGGCGCATGCACGAACTGGCCGACGTACTGGCCATCGAACGCTACAACCTCACCCGCCTGGTCGACCGCCTGGAGAAGGAACAGTTGGTCCAGCGGGTCAAAGTGGCCGATGACGGCCGTGCCGCCCTGGCGTGCATCACCGACAGCGGTCGGGCACTGCGCCAGCGCATGTGGAAGGTCTACAAGCAGGCGGTGGACGAGCTGTTCCTCGCCGAATTCGATGAGGCGCAGCAGCGGGTGTTCGCCGAAGCGCTGGAAAACGCCATGCACAATGCCCGCCGGGGTGCACACGAATAGACATCGGCCGCTGCTGACCCGCAGGCGCGGCTGAAGCCAATACGGGTCAGTCACGGACCTTGTTAGAGCGAGCTTGCTCGCGATGGCTGCGTCACGTTCACAGCAAATACATGGGTTTTGCTGACCTGTTCGCGAGCAAGCTCGCTCCAACAAAAGCCGAACAGCGCTTAACTGACCAGTATTGGGCTTAGCCTGGCCCTTCATGGGGCGCCTGACGACCTCAACCGGATTTGCGGGCGATGACGGTCTGGCCTTCGTTGTTGCGCGTCAGCACCACCGGCAGCACCCTGGGCAACGCCTGCACCAGGCCGTCGATGTCGCGGGTGCTGTAGACACCGCCGATACGCAGTTGGGCAGTCGCCTTGTCGGCCAGATGCACCGGGGTGTCGAGGTAGCGGTTGATCTGCGGCAGGGCTTCGGCCAGGGTCAGGTTGTCGAGCACCAGGCGGCCATTGCGCCAGGCCAGGGCATTGTCCAGTGAGGCGGCGGCCACCTGCGGGTCGCCATGCTGCGCGTCGTAGCGAGCCTGCATGCCCGGCGAGAGATAGGCCACGTGTTCCGGTGTGCGGGTGTCGCTCAGCACTCTGACCGAGCCCTCGCTGAGGGTCACCACCACTGAATCGCCGTAGGTCCAGACATTGAACTGGGTGCCAGTGACCTGGATCTGCCCCTGCCCGGCGTTGACCACGAAAGGATGGTGGGCATCGTGGGTGACCTTGAAGAACGCCTCGCCCTTGCTCAAGGTCACGCTACGCCGGTCCTGGTAGTTGGCGAACGAAAGGCGGGTGCCGCAGTTCATCTGCACCTCGGAACCATCGGCGAGGGTGACCGACTCCAGGCCGGACTGGCTGGCATAGCGGTGATAGCTGTCGGGAATCCAGCCCTGGTTCCAGCCGACCAGGCCAGCCAGCGGCAGGCTGACGGCCAGGGTAGCTGCAATGGCCAGCAGCCGGCGGCTTGCGCGCCGTGGTGCCGGGGCAGGGGCTGCGGCGCGTGGCGGCGCTGGCGTGGTGGGAGGCAGGAATTCGCTGAGCGCCCAGATTTCCTGCATGGCCTCGAATTCCTGGCGATGCAACGGGTCGCTTGCCAGCCAGCGTTCCAGCTGCGCACGTTCCTCGGCAGAGAAATCAGCTTCATGCAGACGCATGCACCAGTGTGCGGCTTGGTCACTGATGTGCTGGTCTGGCACAGGTTGGGGGAGCTGACTCGACATGGCGGCTACCGGTTGGTTTTGGAATTAACTTACGGCGGTTACCGAAAATTAGAACTTTTTATGCAGTTGAGAATTATATACAGTTAGCCCCTCTTTAACAGAGCGGACCGGCGTCAGTAAATTGATGCCAGAAATCCTGGCGGAGCCAACATGGAACAGTACTATCAAGGCCTGGTGGGTTATCTGACCACGCGCCTGCGCGACCGTAATCTGGCCGCCGATATTGCGCATGAAGCGTACTTGAAAGTATTGGAAAGCCGCCGCCTGGATCAGCTCGAATACCCTAAGGCATTTCTTTATCGCACGGCAATCAACCTGAGCGTCGACCTGTTCCGGCGTGGTCTGATCCGCCAAAGCGAATCACTGGACGATGCCCTCGCCCAAGAGTTGCCCAGTGTGCACAGCCCGCAGGCGTCGTTGTATCAGTTGCAGCGCGCGCAACTGGTGATGAAAGCCCTGGAAGAGTTGCCTGAGAAGTGCCGACAGGCTTTTCTGTTGCGCAAGATCGACGGTCTTTGTCATGAAGACATCGCTTCGACCATGGGGCTGTCCAAGGCCAGTGTGGAAAAACACATCGTCAACGCCATGAAGCATTGCCGCATCCGGGTATTCGAAATGGAACGCCTGGGCGACGGGCAGTAAATTCGCCGCGGCCTGACACGTCCTTGCTGCATTCACAGGCATGCCAAGGGGATTCAGGTGGGGCGATCTTTTTCAATCAGTGCGCTGGCCGTTGCGCTGGTCTTCCAGGCAGGTTGTACGCGTGATGCGCTGCCGCGCGGCGAAACCGAGATTCGCTGGACGTCCTACGGTATTCCGCATATCCGCGCCCATGACGAGCGCGGCCTCGGCTATGGCGTGGGTTACGCCTATGCACGCGACAATCTGTGTTTGCTCAGCGAGGAGGTGCTGACCGCGCGCGGTGAGCGTTCACGCTACATGGGGCGTGAAGGGCAGTCTTCGGCGCGCCTGGATAACCTCAGTTCGGACCTGTTTTTCACCTGGCTCAACGACGAGCAGGCAGTGGATGCGTTCTGGCGCGCCCAGCCGGAACCGGCCCGGCAGTTGCTGGCGGGCTACGTGGCCGGCTTCAACCGCTACCTGCACGATAACGGCGCGCCTGAAGCTTGCCGCGGCGCAGCGTGGGTCAGGCCGTTGCAGGACAGCGACATGGTGCGGCTCATCCATCGGCTGATGGTCGAAGGCGGCATCGGGCGTTTTGCCGAGCCGTTGCTGGCCGCCACTCCTCCCGCGGCCGAAGCCTCCCAGGCGCGTATCGATACCCGGCGCATCCAGGGCTCGGTCTACGAACGCGGCAGCAACGCCATCGCGGTGGGCGCCGAGCGTAGCGAGAACGGCCGTGGCCTGCTGTTGGGCAATCCGCACTTCCCATGGTCCGGTGCGCTGCGCTTCTACCAGATGCACCTGACCATTCCCGGCCAGCTCGACGTGATGGGCGCTGCGTTGCCGGGGCTGCCGGTGATCAACATCGGTTTCAACCGCACCCTGACCTGGACCCACACCGTGGACACCTCGGGGCATTTCACCCTGCGCCGCCTGACCCTCGACCCCAAGGACCCGCAGCGCTACCTGGTGGATGGCCGCAGCTATCCGCTGCGCAGCCACGAAGTGCAGGTGCAGGTGCGCGAGGCTGACGGCCAACTGGTCACCCACCGCCAGGTGATCCACGAGTCGCGTTACGGGCCGCTGATCAAATGGCCCGGCGTGGCCGACTGGGACCGCCAGCATGCCTACGCCTTCCAGGATGCCAACCTGGCTAACACCCGCGCGCTGGAGCAGTGGTACGCGATGAACCGCGCCGGCAGCGTGGCCGAACTGCGCGACGTGGTGCAGCGCATCCAGGGCATTCCCTGGGTCAACACCCTGGCCGCCGACCAGCAGGGTCAGACGGCCTACATGAACGTCTCGGTGGTGCCGAACCTCAGCCTCAAGCAACTGCACGGCTGTGTCGACCCGGCGCTGCAGGCGCGGGGCCTGCCGGGCCTGGACGGCAGCCGCAGCGAATGCGACTGGCAGAACGCCGAAGGCGCTGTGCAGCCGGGTATCGTGCCCGGTGGGCAACTGCCTGTGCTGATGCGCAGGGACTTCGTGCAGAACGCCAATGACAGCGCCTGGATGAGCAACCCGGCGCAACCGCTGACCGGTTTCTCGCCGTTGGTCAGCCGTGAAGGCTCGGCCCTCGGCCTGCGCGCACGCTTCGCACTCGCGCAGCTCGCTGCCCAGGACCCGCAGCCGATTACCGCGCCGTTCCTCAAGGGGTTGGTGAGTGGCGAAAGGGTGCATGCCGCCGACCTGCTGCTCGACGACCTGCTGCAATGGTGCGCGGCGCTCAAGCCCGGCAGCGAATTCGAGCGCGCCTGCGTGGCGATGCAACAGTGGGATCGCACCGCCAGCACCCAGGCCGGCCTTGGCTGGCTGTACTTCCAGGGCTTCGCCAAGCCGTTCATCCAGGCCGGGCAGGGCTGGCGCCAGCCGTTCGATCCGCGTGACCCCTTGCACACGCCCAGTGGTATCGCCTGGCATTCGCCAGCGGTGGCCAATGCCGTGGCCGAGAGGCTGCGCAAGGCGATGGCGCAGGTCGAGGCGCTGAAGCTGCCCGCCGACGTGACCTGGGGGCAGTTGCAGGCGGTCGAGCGCCCAGGCCCTGAACAGCCTGGCCAGCGCATCCCGATTCCGGGCGGTGACGGGCATCTGGGCGTGTACAACGCGATCCAGAGCGTGCCGCAGCCGGACGGCCGCCTCAAGGTGGTCAGTGGCAGCAGCTACATCCAGCTGGTCGGTTTCGACGACCAGGGGCCGGTGGCGCAGGGGCTGTTGGCGTTCTCGCAATCCAGCGACCCGGCTTCCCGACATGCCGCCGACCAGACTGAACTGTTCTCGCGGCAGGCCTGGCAGCCGCTGCCGTTTACCGAGCAGCAGATTGACGCCGACCCGCATCTGGAAGTGCTGCGCTTGAAGGAGTGACTCTGCAGCCTGAATAAAAAAAGCCCGGAAGTTTGCGCAGAACTTCCGGGCTTTTTCTGTTCTGCCAATCGAGCGGCAGAAGATATTTAATTTATTTAAATCAACACGTTGAGGTTCTGATTAACCCGCCGGGCAGGTGTTTATATATTCAAAGTGAATATTAAGGCGGAATTTAACGAAGTAAATCGAATAGGACGAAGGGGGTCAAAATGGTAATCTATATGAAAGAAAAATATTTCGCAATCCGAAAAAACAAAAAAGGTGCGAAGAAATGCCGAAGACTGCAAATCCTGCTTCTCCCCAAGAGCTCGACGACAAGAAAGCGCGCAGTACCGTCCAGTCCCTGGCCAAGGGCTTTCGTGTACTGGAGGCCTTTTCCGCCGATAACGAAGAACTGACCCTCAGCCAGATCGCCGCCACCTCCGAGCTGGATCCCGGCACCACCTTCCGCATGCTCAATACCCTGGTGGAACTGGGCTACGTGTCGCGCATTCCGGAGAGCCGCCGCTTCGCCCTGACCCTCAAGGTGCTCGACCTCGGCTTTCATGCCATCGCCCGTACCGACCTGCGCAGCATCGTGCGGCCCATCCTGCGCGGGCTGGTCAGCGAAACCAACGAGGCGGCCAGCTTCGCGGTGCTGCAAGGCGCCGACGTGCTGTACCTGGAGCGCGTGCGCGCCGGTATCACGCGTCTGGGCGTGGACATCCGCGTCGGCACCACGGTGCCGGCCACCCAGACCGCCATCGGCCAGTCGATGCTGGCGTTCCTTCCCGCTGCCGATCTCGACAAGGTGCAGCAGCTCACCCCGCTGATGCCTTTCATCCTCAAACCCCACGCCGGTGAATTGCCTCTGGCGCAGATCCTCCAGGGCATTCGCGAGCAGGGGCACATCCTCACCGAGTCGCTGTTCACCGATGGCCTGAGGATCCTCGCCGTACCGGTGCTGGACCTCGATGGCTACCCGGTGGGGGCGATCAGCATCGCTGCGCCAGCCGTGCGCTGCACCGCCGAAGAGCTGCGCAGCCGCGCCCTGCAGTCGACGCAGGAAGCGGCGCGAGCGATCGGCAAGGCGCTGCAGGCCAACGGCAGCATCGGTCCCGGTACATGAGCCCTGACGCCGGCCGCTAGCCCTGCCGGCGTCTTTTCCGAGTTGAACGCCAGGCACTGCGCACGTCGCAGGGCATGGCCCCGCACGCCCCGACAAACCGAATAACAAGAGGAAGTGCCATGTTGATACAGCGTGTAGACGCCGACGCCGAGATACCTCGCGACGCCGCCGAAGCCCTTAGCGAAGCCACGACCGACCAGGCACGCATCAGCGCCCGGCTGGAACGCCTGCCGATTACCCGCCAGGTGTTCTGGGCGCGCAACATCATTGGTGCGGCGACCTTCTTCGATGGCTACACGGTCATCGCCATTGCCTACGCCATGCCGGTGCTGGTCAAGGAATGGAGCCTGACCCCGGCGCAGATCGGCCTGATCCTCTCGGCCGGTTACCTGGGCCAGTTGTTCGGCGCGGTGCTGTTCGGCTCGCTGGCCGAGCGCATCGGCCGCATGAAGGTGCTGACCTTCACCATTCTGCTGTTCGTGGCCATGGACGTGGCCTGCCTGTTCGCCACCAGCGCAGCAGCGATGATGGCTTTCAGATTTCTGCAGGGCATCGGTACGGGCGGCGAGGTGCCGGTGGCCAGTGCCTACGTCAACGAGCTGATCGGCTCGAAGAAACGCGGGCGGTTCTTCCTGCTCTACGAGGTCATGTTCCTGCTGGGTCTGGTGGGGGCCGGCGTCATCGGCTACCTGCTGGTGCCGCTGTATGGCTGGAAAGTGATGTTCGCCGTGGGGCTGGTGCCGGCGATGCTGCTGATCCCGCTACGCTTCTTCCTGTTCGAGTCGCCGCGCTGGCTGGCCTCCAAGGGCCGCATCGCCGAAGCCGACCGCATCGTCAGCCGCCTGGAAGCCAGTGCGAGCAAGGCCGGGCACACCCTGGCCGAGCCCGAGGAGCTGCCGCCGCTGCAGAAACCGGCGAATCGCCAGGGTTGGAAAGAACTGTTCCGTGGCATGTACTTCAAGCGCTCGCTGGTCATCTGGGCCATGTGGTTCGGCGCCTACATGGTCGCCAACGGGCTGATTACCTGGCTGCCGACCCTGTACCGCCAGCATTTCCACCTGCCGCTGGAAACCAGCCTGGCCTACGGCTTCATGACCTCGGCGGCGGGTGTGGTGGCGGCGGTGATCTGCGCGCTGTTGATCGACAAGGTCGGGCGTCGGCGCTGGTACATCGGTGCGCTGTTCGCCGCCGCGCTGCCACTGACCGCCCTGGCCCTGACCGGCGCGACCACGCCGCTGCAGATCCTGCTGATGGCCGGGCTGGGCTATGCCCTGGTGCAGACCGTGACCTTCTCGCTGTACCTGTACTCGGCCGAGCTGTACCCGACCCGCCTGCGTGCCCTGGGCACCGGTATCGGCAGTGCCTGGCTGCGCCTGGGCTCGGCGGCGGGACCGCTGGTGGTCGGCATGGCGATATCCGGTGCGGGTGTGCACTACGTGTTCGGCACCTTCGCCATCGTGTTGTTGGTCACCGGCGTCATCACCGCCTTGTTCGCCATCGAAACCAAGGGCCGGGTACTTGAAGAACTTTCACCATGAACGGGCATGAGCCTTAGGTTTTGTACGAAAAGTGCCTGCGCTCGGCCACGCTGCGTTAAAAACAGGCTGGATCGCCAGCCCGGTCGGAATGCTCATTTACACCAGTAAACTCCGCTTCCTCGCCTGTTTTTGCCTTGCCTGACCTTCGCTCGCCGACTTTTCGTACAAAACCTAGTTCATGAAACGCAACTAACCGCTTCACCGAAGTTGACCCTGAAACTTCAGAACGTACGCAGTTTTACGTTCTGCGCCCCTGCACGCGTGAGTTGTGGACACTTGCCAATAAAAAAGAGGAAATACCATGAGCACTAAAAACACCATCGATCTCAAAGGCCTGGTTCCTGCACCCGTCACCCCGTTCACCCGTGACGGCAAGGTGGACTTCGACGCCATCCACAAACTCGGTTCCTGGCTGGGCAGCTTCAATGGCGTGAAAGGCCTGGTGGTGCTGGGGCATGCCGGGGAGGGCACCTTCCTGACCCAGGCCGAGCAGGCCCAGGTGATCCAGGCGTTCAAGGAGTCGGTGGGTGGCCGCCTGCCGATCATTGCCGGTATCACCGGCGAAGGCACCCAGGTGGCTGCCGAGGAAGCGGTACGCGCGGTCGAGGCCGGTGCCTCGGCGGGCCTGGTGTATCCCTCCCACGGCTGGCTGCGCTTCGGCTACCAGAAGGGCGCCGCGCAGGACCGCTACAAGGCCATCTACGAGCACAGCGGCCTGCCGCTGATCCTGTTCCAGTACCCCGATGCCACCAAGGCCACCTACGACCTGGAAACCCAACTGGACATCGCCCGCCAGCCTGGCGTGTTCGCCATGAAGAACGGTGTGCGCAACATGCGCCGCTGGGACACCGAGATTCCGGTGGTACGCCGTGAAGTGCCAGACCTGCAGATCCTCACCTGCCACGACGAATACCTGCTGCACACCATGTTCGACGTGGACGGTGCGCTGGTCGGCTACGGCGGCCTGACTCCCGAGCCGCTGATCGAGCTGATCGAAGCCGGCAAGCGCAAGGATTACCCGGCCGCCCGCGCCCTGCACGACCGTCTGCTGCCCGTGACCCGCAACGTCTACCACCGTGGCTCGCACATGGAAGGCACCGTGGCCCTCAAGCATGGCCTGGTCGCCCGCGGCATCCTCGACCACGCCACCGTGCGCTCGCCGCTGCTGCCACTGGCCGAGGGCGCCGACCGCGAGATCGCCGACGCCCTGCGTTCGGCTGGCCTGGTCTGACCCTACCGGGCGGCGTGGTCCCACGCCGCCTGCCTCTTCACCCCGACGTGCACAGCAGGGCCGCGCCTACGTGTGGCGCTGCCGGGATCGGCTGGCCGCCGATCAGCGTCCGTTCTCCCGGCGGGGCGCTGCGCCTGGCTGGAGAAACGACCGCCAGCCCCCAACAAGAACAACAAGGGAGTCATGGTCTTGAACACTACACCCCGTACCACCGCTGCCGTGCTGGCGTCGGCCCTGCTGCTGCAGGGCACTGCGCAGGCCGAAGGCTTCATCGACGACAGCAGCGCCAGCCTCAACCTGCGCAACTTCTTTTTCGAGCGCCACTTCACCGCGCCGGGCGTGGCCCAGCGTGAAGCACGGGAGTGGACGCAGAGTTTCATCTTCGACGCGCGTTCCGGCTTCACCTCCGGCACGGTGGGCTTTGGCGTCGATGTACTGGGCAAGTACGCGGTCAAGCTCGATGGCGGCGCTGGCCGCTACGGTGCCTTGCTGCTGCCCCGCGACAGTGATGGCGACCCGGCGTCCAGCTTCGGCCGCCTGGGCGTGGCCTTCAAGGCGCGGATTTCGCAAACCGAACTGAAGGTGGGGGAGTGGATGCCCAACCTGCCGATCCTCACCGCCGACGACTTTCGTGCGCTGCCGCAGACCTTCCGTGGTGCGCAACTGAGCTCCCGCGACATTCAGAACTGGACGCTGTATGCCGGCGAATTCGACAAGACCAGCCTGCGCAACGACTCGTCCATGGAGGACCTGGCGTTCAACGGCGCCCGCAGCGATGGCTTCCGCTACCTGGGCGGCGACTACCGCAGCCCGTCGAACAACACCACGGTGCGGCTGTGGGCCGGTGAGCTCAAGGACATCTACCAGCAGCAGTACGCGGCGATCATCCAGCGCTGGGCACTGACCGACGGCGTGAGCCTGACCGCCAACCTCGGGCACTTCCGTGGCCGCGACGATGGCAGTGCCAAGGCTGGGCGTCTGGACAACCACACCACCTCCCTGCTGCTGGGCCTCGGCGTCGGCGCGCACACCTTCAGCCTGGGCCTGCAGCGCGTCGGCGGCGACACCGGCTGGATGCGCGTGACCGGCACCGGCGGTATCTACCTGGCCAACAACACCTTCAACCACGCCTTCGACAATCCCAGGGAGAAGTCCTGGCAGTTGCGCTATGACCTGGACTTCGCCGGCTACGGCGTGCCGGGCCTGACCCTGATGACTCGCTACGTGAAAGGCAGCGACGTGCAACTGCGCGGCGTGGACGACGGCGGCGAATGGGTACGCGAGTCCGAACTGGGCTATGTGGTGCAGGGCGGCAGCCTGAAGAACCTGTCGCTGCGCTGGCGCAATGCGAGCGTGCGGCGTGATTTCAACGCCAGCGACTATGACGAGAATCGCCTGATCGTCAGCTACCCGATCAAATTCTTCTGAGCCGACAGGGTTCACACAGGCTGCTTTGGATTTGAACCGCCTCCAAGGGTTGGATACGTCTCCAACTTCTTGGGAGCGGTTCACTTTGATGCAGACCCTGGCCGCGAGGGCGTCATTCCCGTTCATCGCTGCGCCGCGCAGTCATTCCCAGCAGAAAACTGTCACAAGATTGTCATCTTCGGTGGCCATGCTCGCGCCAGTATCCGTCGGGCAATGGACAAAATTTGCTCAATGGACTTTCGATATACGTCGGTTATCGGCACAATTCGCGTCCGCTTTTTTCAGGAGGCTCGCGGACTCCTGTTGCCGACCTTTTATTACGGATAGCGAAATGATCAACACGCCGTACTACCTCATCGACAAACAGAAGCTGCTGGTCAACCTGGAGAAGATCGCCTACGTGCGCAAGCAGTCCGGCGCCAAGGCCCTGCTGGCGCTCAAGTGCTTCGCTACCTGGTCGGTGTTCGACCTGATGCAGCAGTACATGGACGGCACCACCTCCAGTTCGCTGTTCGAGCTCAAGCTCGGCCGCCAGAAGTTCGCCGGCGAAACCCACGCCTACAGCGTGGCCTGGGCCGATGACGAAATCGGCGAGATGGTCGAGAACTGCGACAAGATCATCTTCAACACCATCAGCCAGCTGGAGCGCTTCGCTGGCGCGACCGAAGGCAAGATTCGCGGCCTGCGCGTCAACCCGCAGGTGAGCAGCTCCGACTACCTGCTGGCCGACCCGGCGCGCCCGTTCAGCCGCCTGGGCGAGTGGGACCCGGAGAAGATTGCTGCAGTGATGGATAAAATCTCCGGCTTCATGTTCCACAACAACTGCGAGAACGGTGACTTCAACCTGTTCGACCAGATGCTGACAAAAATCGAAGAACGCTTCGGCGAGCTGCTGCACAAGGTCGAGTGGGTCAGCCTGGGTGGCGGCATTCACTTCACCGGTGAAGGCTATGCGCTGGACGAATTCTGCGCGCGCCTGAAGCGCTTCTCGGAACAATACGGCGTGCAGGTTTACCTGGAGCCGGGCGAGGCCGCCATCACCCAGAGCGCCTCGCTGGAAGTGACCGTGCTCGACACGCTGTACAACGGCAAGCACCTGGCCGTGGTCGACAGCTCCATCGAAGCGCACATGCTCGACCTGCTGATCTACCGCCTCAACGCCAAGATGGCCCCCAACGACGGTGACCACACCTACATGGTGTGCGGCAAGTCGTGCCTGGCCGGCGACATCTTCGGCGAGTACCAATTCGATCGTCCGCTGGCCATCGGCGATCGGCTGTCGTTCATCGACGCCGCAGGTTACACCATGGTCAAGAAGAACTGGTTCAACGGTCTGAAAATGCCGGCGATCGTCGTGAAGCAACTCGACGGCAGCGTCGATGTGGTTCGCGAGTTCGGTTTTGAAGATTATCTGTCCAGCCTGTCCTGAGCAGGCGCTGTCAAAGGAGACACGAAGAAATTGAAGAAGAACGTTCTTATCATTGGTGCAGGAGGTGTCGCCAAGGTGGTGGCCCACAAGTGCGCGCAGCACAACGACGAACTCGGTCGTATTGCCATCGCGTCGCGCAACATCTCCAAATGCCAGGCCATCATCGACAGTGTCAAGGCCAAGGGCAGCCTCAAGCAGCCCGCTGATATCCAGGCCTTCGCCCTGAACGCACTGGATATCGAGGCGACCAAGACGCTGATCCGCGAAACCGAATCGCAGATCGTCATCAACGTCGGTTCCGCCTTCCTCAACATGTCGGTGCTGCGTGCCTGCATCGATACCGGCGTGGCCTACCTGGACACCGCCATTCACGAAGAACCCGGCAAGATCTGCGAGACGCCGCCGTGGTATGGCAACTACGAGTGGAAGCACCTCGAGGAATGCCAGCAGAAGAACGTCACCGCCATTCTGGGCGTGGGTTTCGACCCGGGCGTGGTCAACGCCTATGCGGCCCTGGCGCAGCAACAGCATTTCGACCGCATTGATTCGATCGACATCCTCGACGTCAATGCCGGTTCCCATGGCAAATATTTCGCCACCAATTTCGACCCGGAAATCAACTTCCGCGAATTCACCGGGCAGGTGTGGAGCTGGCAGAACAACCAGTGGACCAGCAACACCATGTTCGAAGTCAAGCGCACCGATGACCTGCCGGTCGTGGGCTCGCAGAACCTGTACCTCACCGGCCACGACGAAGTGCACTCGCTGTCCAAGAACCTGGACGTGCCGAACGTACGCTTCTGGATGAGCTTCGGCGAGCACTACATCAACGTCTTCACCGTGCTGAAGAACCTCGGCCTGCTCTCCGAGCAACCGGTCAAGACCGCCGAAGGCCTGGAAGTGGTGCCGCTGAAAGTGGTCAAGGCCGTGCTGCCTGACCCGGCCTCGCTGGCGCCGGGCTACACCGGCAAGACCTGCATCGGTGACCTGGTCAAGGGCACCAAGGATGGCAAGGCGCGCGAAGTGTTCATCTACAACGTCGCCGACCACACCGAAGCCTACGCCGAGACCGACAGCCAGGGCATCTCCTACACCGCCGGCGTACCGCCCGTGGCCGCTGCGCTGCTGGTGGCTCGCGGCGAGTGGGACGTCAAGCACATGGCCAACGTCGAGGAGCTGCCAGCCGAGCCGTTCCTCAAGCTGCTGGACGTGATGGGCCTGCCGACCCGCATCAAGGACGAACACGGCGACCGCCCATGGGATCAGGCTATCTGATCCGGGCTTGCCCCAGGAAAAGGACCGCTTCGGCGGTCCTTTTTCGTTTATGCGATCCACTGCCCATCGGGCCATAAATCAACGACAATCGGCGCCTTCCTTGCCCGGCAAAATGGAGTCGTATCGTGCAGGTTTCGATCATTCACCGGCTGTGCCTGTTCGGCCTGGCCCTGTTCATGCCGCTGCTGGCCAGCGCCACCCCTACACCCCAGAGCTATGGCGAGCTGGACCTCGACGCGTTCCAGAAAACGCCCCGGACCACCTGGAACATTGAAGACTTCTCCGACCGCTACCGTGCCACCCTGGAATTGAACGATGAGCAGGAAGTGTTCCGCCCCGGCATCCTGCGCGTGTACGACAAGAACAGCGGTGCCGAGCTGATCCGGGTGAGTTCCGACGAACTGATACTGGCCATCGATGACAAGAGCGGTGACGTCAAAAGCAATGTCCACGAGCTGCCGTACGGCGAGCAGAGCGTGCTGATCTACGACGACTTCAACTTCGACGGCATCAAGGACCTGGCACTGATGGACGGCCAGTTCAGCTGCTACCACGGGCCGTCGTTCCAGGTATTGCTCGGCACCCCGGACGGCTTTCGCCACAGCGACTCGTTCACCGAGCTGGCGCAGAACTACTGCGGGTTCTTCGACTACGACGCCGAGAGCCGCACCATCAACGTTTCGGCCAAGGACGGCTGCTGCAGGCACTGGTTCAGCACCTACGAGGTGGTGAACGGCGAGCCGGTGCTCAAGGCCGAGCGGGAGGTCGACTACACCGGCGTGCCGGGCATCTCGACCCACACGGTGACCTGGGTGGTCGATGGCACCAAGGTCGTCAGCACCACGCAGATGTGGGAAGAAGACGACCAGCGCCAGGTGCTGCTGTCCTTCAGGCTGGCACCGTCGGGCAAGCGCATCCTGCTGTTTCGTCCCGACAAGACCTCACCGGTGTACTACGCCGCCGTCAACGACAAGGACGAGGTGGACCTGCTGTACCCCGATAGCGAGCCGGAGGCGCTCGAATACTTCAGCGACCGTAATGTGCTGAGCTTCGTACGGGGTGACACCACCTACCGCATTCTCGGTGACGCCAAAGGCAAGCCGCTGGGCATGGAGGTGGTGATCAAGGGCAAGACCACACCGCTGAAACTGCAGCCGGCTTCGGTGCAGGGCTCGCTGTTGAAGGTCTGGGAAGCGATGCAGGAAACCGGGCCTTGAAGGCATGGCCCGGTGCCTGACCGAAGTCTTGCCGGGTCTGTTCAGACCTTCTTCACGTTCAGGACCAGCAGCACCTTGGCATGGATCGTCACGTCGTCGATCCTGGCCTGCTGGTCCTTGTGGCGGGTGTTGTCGGAGATCAGCCAGAAGTGCTCGGCATCGAGCATCTGCAAGCGTTTGATGTACAGCAGGCCGTGCCAGCTGATGACGTAGATGCCTTCGCCGACGAACTCGTTGACACCCCGGTCGACGATCACCGGGTCCTTGTCGTTGATCGTGCCCTCCATGCTCTGGCCCCAGCCGGTGATCACCGCCAGCGCTGCGGTGGAGGTGTAGCTCACGCCCTTGCCCTGCAGTACATCTTCGCGCACCACCAGGTTGCGGACGGCCTCGTTGTAGTCGGCCGGCACCTGACCGTGGCCCATGGCGGCACGGATGTCGTATTGCGGAATCAGGATTTCGTCGGTGCGC
This sequence comes from uncultured Pseudomonas sp., assembly GCF_913777995.1. Classification (GTDB taxonomy): domain Bacteria; phylum Pseudomonadota; class Gammaproteobacteria; order Pseudomonadales; family Pseudomonadaceae; genus Aquipseudomonas. Next base: position 28,867 of record NZ_CAJYVE010000029.1, read on the forward strand.
GGGCGCAGGGCCGAGGTGTCGGCGGGCATGGCATCACCTTGCGAAACCGCTTCGTCGACCACTGCGAGGATCTTGTTGCGTGCCTGCTCTGAAAGGCCGTTGCCGATCTTGGCCAGCATCGAGCGAACCTGGTCCACAGAGGTGGAGGCCGGCGGCTCGGCAGGCGCCAGGGCGGGCAATGACGGTTGGCCGGATGGGGCGGTGCCTTCGGCCAGCCAGATGGGATCGACGCCGCAAATCTGCGCGATCTTCACCAGATAACCGCTTGTCCGGGACAGGCCCCGTTCGATTTCCGACACCGAGGCCTGCTTGATACCGGCACGCTCGGCAAGCTCCGATTGGGAGAGGCCGGCATTCTTGCGGGCCAGTTTCAGGCGGTCTTTAAGTTCCATAGCGGCTCAATCTAATGGCTAGCCTTTATTGTTGCAAAAAGGTATGCCTGTGTCATAGAGTAAAGGCATACCTTTCGACGGAAGGATCGTCGGCAGGGCATTCCACAGCAAGGTTTGGCCACCAGCCAGGGGCCTTACAGACACGTGATACTGGAGGGGAGGGAATCGACATGAAAAAACGCACCTACGCAGGCAAGCCGATGGGTGACACCGAATGGCTGCTGGAGCAATGGGGATGGTGGCGCATGGACGGCGCCGGCATGCCGCGCTACATCTCGCCGCTGTATGCGCTGATACGCGATAACACACCCGGCCAGGGTGGCAGCAAGTCCTACACCCTGACCGACGACCTGGCGCTGGTCATCGACCACGCGGTGGCAAGGCTGACGGCCAGGGACCAGCAGATGGGCGATTTCGTCTGGTTGTACTTCGGCGCCAAATACCCGGCCCTGCGCATCGGTCGTGAGGCCGGCCTGGGTGAAGCCAAGGCGCGGGAACTGATCAAGGCCGGTGTGGCCTGGATCGACGCGGCACTGGAAAACCTGCGCGAAGCGGCATGAAACCCTCCCTCCCACGGGTGATGCCGATGCCTTTTTGGCAAACTTGTTAGTTGAGCAAGCCTGAAGTTTTATCAGGCAACGATAAAAACGCTTTCCACGCGGATAAACCGGTGGTTTCATGTAAGCCTGTTCTGCAATACACAGTGAAACAGCCACTCACCCAGCCCGACTTTGTGTCGGGCTTATTTGTTTGGTGTTGGCTGAACGGGCTGAAATTTCAGCGCTTGATAAGTTTGCAAAAAAATCCTGGCTGACGATAAAAAATGCTTTCCACGCGGATAAGCGGATGTTTTTATGTAGCCTGTCCAGTAAACATTGATGCGGCGCCTGAACAAGTACGGCCTGATGCCGGGTTTTGCATTTCAGTCCAGTCAATCACCATGGGATGGTGCAGGAGCGAGCTTGCCCGCGAAAAGCTGGCAAAGTCGCTGAGTTTGCTGTGAACGTGACGCCGCCTTCGCGAGCAAGCTCGCTCCCACGGTCTAACTGAGACAGTTGAAAAAAATTCACGGACCCAGGATAAAAAAGCTTTCCACGCGGATAACGCTGTTGTTTCATGTAAGCCTGTCCAGTCAAAGCGCTGTGGTTAACGCGGCTTCAGCATCCTGTTCTACTTGTTGAGTCTCTTAATTCTTCCCGAGTTCGCCAGCAACTTCGGTGGCGTGTGCCTGTTTTCGGGCCAGTCGATAGTGGGGTTATATCTATGCTTAACGATTGCCGATGCGGTAAGTGCAACAAACTGCTCGCCCGCGTGGGTGAATTGACCGAGCTCCAGATCAAGTGCTCCCGGTGTGGGACCTTGAATCACGTGAAGGCCCTGAGCCTCGAGTCAACGCCTTTGAGCGTTACGGGCACGGATAAACCGTGCTATCCGATTCTTTAACTCAAAGGTAAATATCATGACTGTATACGCAGAAGACTTTGGCGCCGTTGGCAACGGAACCACGGACGATACCGCCGCGATTCAGGCGGCGTTGAACAGCCTGGGGGCCGGTGGTGGTGAAGTGGTGCTGCGCAATCGCTACCTGATTGACGGGCAACTGACGGTTCCCAAGAACGCCCGCCTGGTCGGCACCTTCAGCCCATTCGGGACCCATCCGTGGCCCCGTGTAGTTCCGAAGCAACCTGCCAAGAATTCGCACGACCTGGCTTGTACACTGATTCTCAACCCGGCCTATTCGATCCTGATGAGCGTAGGGTCTCAACTGGAGATGCTGTCGGTCATTCGCAAGGGGCTCACCATGGCCGAAGCGACCGAAGCCGCCTTTGCCGGTACGGCCATCCGCGGTGTTGCCGCCACCGACCTGGAGATGGACGGTATCGTGCTGCGCCACTTGCAGATTCTTGGCTTCAATAACGCCATCTACCTGGATCTGGCACCACGCTCGGTCATCGACTACGTGTCGGGCGACAACATCAACGGTATCTACTACGGCACGGTCTACGACGTCGTTCGGGTCAGCAATATCCACATGTGGCCATTCAATTCCAACGGCGCGGGCGTAGACCTTCCGTCTCATCATCGTTCAGGGGTTGCCCTGTATCTGCAAAACCGCAATGACATCGCGGAGATCAGCAACTTCTTCAGCTACGGCTATAACCGAGGGATCCTGCTGGGCGATGGTATCGGCACGGCGACCTTCGTGAATTGCCATACCGACAACACGGGGGAGCATACCGGCAGTATTGGCGTGCTGATCGAGGGCGCCGCCGCGCACACCACCTTTGTGGGCTGCTCTTCGTACAACAACGAGAATGGCTACTGGTGCACGCCACAAACCGGCGAAACCCTTCACTTCACCAACTGCCGCGCCCTGGAGAACACCAAAGGTGCCGGGTGGCGAGTCGAGCGCGGCACCGTACGCCTGACCGCCTGCGAAGCGTCCAAATGTGACCAGGGTGTTCGCGTCAACGCTCCGGGTTCGGTCGCAACCGTCGATGGTTGCACCTTCTCGGACAACATCACCAACAACCTGGCCGCCTCCGTGGGCGGCAAAATCTACGAGCAGAACAACCGCTTCGGAAACGCTGCGCCGAACCGCGGCTGGCTGGTCGACGAGATCCCCTCGGCCGACCCGCTGGTGCTGCCCATGAACGGCAAGGTTTTCCGGGTCAGCGGCACGACCGGTTTCGGGAACCTCTGGAACGACTGGGCCGGCCGAGAAGTGACCCTGATCTTTCAGTCGAACCTGACCGTCTATGACGGCGCCAGCATGCACCTCAACGGCGACTTCAATGCGACACCGGATGACGTGTTGAAACTGGTCCACAACGGCACCTACTGGTGCGAGGTGTCGCGCTCCACGAATTGACCGGCACCCTGGTCTGCGACGGCAGGCCAGCATTGCCCCGTGGTACGGGGCTGCTCCACGTGGTGCTTCATCACTCCAGGGCACCACGCTCCCTTGGCCAGTCTTCTGGCCTTTTTTATTTCCGTGCCCGCCACCCGGCGGGCTTTTTCAATGAACTCCCGAGAGGGAGAGCACTGGACGTCCGCTATGCCTGAAAAACCAGACTCCTGGGCTCGAATCTATCTGGCCCTCTCGGACCCTCTATGGCAGGGCGTGATCATGGCGGCAGTCATTGCGTTCTTGCGTGTGCTGTACGACGCAAGGGAAACCCGGCCCTGGCGAATCATCCTCGAGTCGCTGATCTGCGGCTGCCTGAGCCTGGTGGCGTCCACCGTCATCGAGTGGATGGCGTGGCCCGCCAGCCTGTCCGTGGCGGCCGGCGGCACCATCGGTTTTCTGGGGGTGACGGCCATGCGCGAGATGCTGCTGCGGGTCATCAACCGCAAGGCGGATTCGACATGAACATCGAGCCATTAACCATTGCCACCCGGGCCGGCAGCGTGATGCGTATCGCCGCCGTAGCCCTGGTGATCATCATCGTCATGGGCCTGCTGGTCGCCCTGCAGAGAATCGAAGTGGTCCGCCTGCAGGGCGACTTGGCCCTGGAGGCCAAGGGCAAGGCCGAGGCCGTGGCCGCCAATGCCGAAAGCCAGGCCACCATCACCACCTTGCGCGCTGAAGCCAAACGCAACGCCGACTACCAGGCCGACCTGGCGCGCCGACTCAAGGCCAGCGAAAACAAGGCCCGCCAAGCGAGGAAGGATTTTGAAGAACTCAAGCGCAACAGCAAGCCTGTGCGTGACTGGGCTGCTCAGCCTCTGCCTGATGGGCTGCGCGGCAAAGCCGGAAGTGCTCAAGAGCAGCGTGCTGCTGATCGAACCTCCCGAGCTGGTGCCGTGCGAGCGAATCAGTGAGGAGGAGGCCGGTGCACTGCAGAACAACGGTGACGTCTGGGCGTTGAAGGACCGGGCGATCAACCTGCTCGACACCTGCGCCGACCAGGTCGATGCGCAGATCAAACGCAGCCAGAGCCGCTAGCTCCCGGGCTGACGGGGTACTGCTACGGCGTGAAGCATCCTCGCTAAAGCCAATACAGTTCAAGCCGGTCCCACCTGTCTGTGCTGCGTGACCTAGCGCGGCATGAAAGTACGCTGCCAGCGATGCGGGATGAACAGTGCGGCGATGGCCAGCAGCGCCGCCAGCCCGGCTGCCACGGCCATGGCCGCCAGGCCCAGGCGCTGTTCGATGAAGGCGCCTAGCGCGGCGCCGATCAGCATGCCGGTCCAGGGCACCAGCTGCACGCGCCAGCCCTGGGGGCGTTCGCCCAGCAGCCAGCGGCCCAGGCCGCGGCCGAAGCGTGACAGGGCGCCGGTGACGTAGGTCAGGCCGATGGGTAGGCCGTTGACCTGTTCGACCACGGCATTGAGCATGCCCATCGCCAGGATCGCCGCGACGAAGCCCACCTCGGGCTGGGGGTAGAAGCCGGCGAACAGCAGCAGCGCTGTGACCACGCCGAGCAGCGGGGCGGCGCGGTGCTGGAACCAGCGGGCGAGAATCACCCCGGCGGCGTTGCCCAGCACGAAGCACAGTACCGCCAGGCTCAGGCGCAGCACGCCGGGCAGGTCGCCGTCGCCGAGCGCCACGGCCAGGCGCGTGGTGTTGCCGCTCATGAAGGACACGAAATCGCCGGTGGCGAGCAGGCCGATGGCATCGGTCATGCCCGCCAGCACCGACAGCCCGGCCACCAGCCACAACCCCACGCGACCGCGCAGGCTGTGCAGGTGGCGGCGTCGGGCGCTGCTGTGCAGGGGGGTATTCGGAAGCATGCTGGAGACCGTCGCGCCGATGAAAAGGGCTGTTGAGCCTTGCAAGCAAGGCGCTGTATCAGCCGTTGAGTGGATCATGCGCATTGGCGCCCGCCAAAGTCGAGCGCGGCATTCGGCGTCAGATGTGCCACGTCGCCGACTGTGCACACCTAGCAGCTGCTGCGCACGTGCGCTTCCACGACTCTGGGCTCGTTCGGTGCAAGCGGCAGGGGCATGCCGAGGTCTTGCCCGATGCCACAGAATCCATCTGGCTCGTCGGTATCGATCAGGTTCACCAGTTGCACGCAATTACGCCCGCAGTTCTTGGCCTGATACAGCGCCTGGTCGGCGCGGATCAGCAGATGCTTGAGATGTTCGGCCCCGCGCGCGACCACCACGCCAATGCTCACCGTCGCGCAGATGGTGGTGGCTTGCCCGCCGTCCACAGGCGCCTGGGCGAAGCGCTGGCGGATCTCTTCGGCGATGCGCAGGGCTTCGGTTGCTGAGTTCACCGGCATCAGCACCGAGAATTCCTCACCGCCGATGCGCCCGATGATGCCCTTCTGGTCGAGGCAGCCGCTGGCCACCTGGGCGAAGGTCACCAGCACCTGATCGCCCGCAGAGTGGCCCCAGGTGTCGTTGATCCGCTTGAAGTGGTCGATGTCCAGCATCAGCACGGCCACCAGGCGCTTTTGCCGCATCAGCGAAGCCAGCCGCTTGGCGGCCTCGTCGTCGAAGGCACGGCGATTGAGCAGGCCGCTGAGCTGATCGTGGGAGGCCAGGTGCTGGACCTGGCGCAGCAACTGCTTGCGAGTGGCGGTAATGATCGCCACGGTCAGCGGGGTGAGGGTGAGGAACAGCACGCCGATACGGATTGATTGCAGGTCTGGAATGGCCAGCGGCCAGGGTACCGAGAGGTCAAGGTAGTGCAGGGAAATCGCAATGATGGTCCAGCAACTGAACATCAGCGTGACCAGCGTGGAGCCGAACAGGTTGTAGGTCATCGCGCACCACAGCAGGGCCGGCACCGAGAACATCACCGCGCCCGGGCCGCCGATGAGGATACCGGCACCACTGGAGAGGATCAGGGCCAGGAAGGGCGTGGCGTGGCGAGCACGGCGTCTGAGGTCGGTCGCCTCGAGGTACTCGCGCCACAGTTGCAGCCAGCGTTGCGGCGGCGGCGAGGTGAGCATCACCGGCAGGATGATCGCGTAATGCAACAGCTCGCCCATGAACCAGAAGTAGAAGCCATCCAGGAACGGCTTGCCGAAAATGTGCTGCATGGCCAGGGCCCCGATGGCGCCGGCACACAGCGAAGCGGCCACGCTGACCAGGATCAGGTGCAGCACCGACCTGCCACTGAGCAACTGCCCATGTTGGGCCGACAGCCGTGACAACAGGGCATAGGCAACCCAGGAACCCGCGACGTTGCCAAGGGTCAGCACAATGGCCTGGAACCAGGTACTCCCGGTGACCAGGTCGGCGATCACGAAGCCGAAGAAGGCACTCAGCCAGGCCGTGGCACCGGCCATGTCGCGGTTACGGAATGCCAGGCCTGCCAGGATGGCGTTGGCCGGCCAGAACGACGACAGCAGGCCGCTTGGCCGCGCGAAGATCCCGCACAGCGCGGCAATGAAGACGATCAGCAGGAGCATGCAGGCTGCCTTCAGGCGCATTTCGACACCTCTTTCCAAAACGACCCTTGCTCCATGCGACGATCAGAGATCAATAGTGGCGATTTGATGTGGTTAGTTCCCTGCAAGCCCGGACATTTTTAGTGGATATGTTCGAAAACGCTTGGTGTGGAACGAACTTAGCTGCGCGGTTGTCAGCAAGGCAGACACCCGCCAGTTTTCGTATGGCGGCGTAATCCTGGTTTCAACCACGTTTTTCAAGGCAATCAGCGGAACGGTCTGCGCAGTACGTGTGCGGCCCACGAGTCGTTGTGCGCACGCCGCAGTCCAAGCCAGGCACAGCCACCCTGTGCAGGCCCCGACTGGCGGCCTTCATGCTTCAGGTACGTTATCCATGTCCGAGTGCGTTTCCGTGTTTGAAGAGGCCGCCGAGCGGCCTTCCAGCGATGTGAACCTTCTGGTGCACGGGTATTCCCCCACGGCGCTGATCGAGCGCGAGCGCGAAGTGCTCGGGCAGATCGCCGCTGGCGTACCCCTGGCCGAAGTGCTCAACAACCTGGTACTGGCGGTAGAGGCGCAGAGCGAGAACATGCTCGCCTCGGTGCTGTTTGTCAGCGACGACGGCCAGTACCTGTTGCACGGCGCGGCGCCGAGCCTGCCCGATGCCTACAACGAAGCGATCCACGGCATTCCCATCGGTGACGGCATCGGCTCATGCGGAAGCGCCGTGGCGCGTGGCGCGCCCGTGTTCGTCGATGACATCGTCACCGATGCGCTGTGGGCAGACTACGCGGCCCTGGCGGTTTCCCATGGCCTGCGTTCGTGCTGGTCGATGCCGATCCGGGCGGCCGACGGCGCGATCCTCGGCACCTTCGCGGTGTACTACGGGGAACCTCGTTCGCCGACCCAAGGCGACATCGAGGCCATTGCAGTCATTGCCCAGACCGCTGCCCTGGCCATCGAGCGCCATCGCTCCGAGCAACGCCTGCGCCGCAGCAAGGATGAGCTGAGTGCGCTCAACCGCGAGCTGGAGCGCAAGGTCAACGAGCGCGCCACGCAGCGCAGCCGCACCTGGATGCTCAGCCCCGACCTGCTCTCGGTCATCGATGCCGAGGGCCTGATCGAGGCGGCCAACCCGGCCTGGCGAGCGACCCTGGGCTGGTCGCCGGAAGACGCGCCTGCCACGTTCTTTTCGTTCGTCCACCCCGAGGACCTGGCGGCCAGCCAGGCGATTTTCGCCCAGGCGGTGCAGGGCCAGCCGGTTCTGCGCTTCGAAAACCGGGCGCGCCATCAGGATGGCAGCTACCGCTGGTTGTCCTGGGTGGCCGTACTGGAAGACGGCAAGGTGTACTGCAGTGCGCGGGACATCTCACCGGAGAAAGCGCAGGAAGCCGTGCTGGCCGAGCGCACCCTTGAGCGTGACCGGGCCTGGGGCCTGTCGCAGGAGCTGCTGGTGATCGCTTCGCCTGCCGGCGCCCTGGAGGCGGTCAATGCGCGCTGGACGGAACTCCTCGGTTGGGCCGAGCACGAACTGCTCGGCCAGCGCCTGTGCGAGCACATTCACCCCGATGATCGCGAGGCGAGTGCCGTGGCCTTCGACTCGGTTGTCGAGGCGCCGCTGACCGCGCCTCACGAAATGCGCATCCAGCACCGCAACGGCACCTACGAATGGTTCAGTTGGACCGCTACCTTCCAGGACGGGCGTATCTACGCCGCCGGTCGCCACGTGACCGCCGAGCGCGAGCAGGCCGAAGCCCTGCGTCAGTCGCAGAAGATGGAAGCCGTTGGCCAGTTGACCGGCGGGGTGGCGCATGACTTCAACAACCTGTTGACGGTGATTCGTTCGTCCACCGACCTGCTGCTGCGCGATGACCTCGACGAGCCGCGGCGTGCGCGCTACATCCAGGCGATTTCCGAAACCGTCGACCGCGCCGCCAAGCTCACCGGGCAACTGCTGGCCTTCGCCCGGCGCCAGGCGCTCAAGCCGGAGGTCTTCGGAGCCGGCGACAGCGTCAGGGCGATGTGCGCGATGATCAAGACGTTGACTGGCTCGCGCATCGAGGTGGTCGCCGATTTGCCAAGCCGCAGCTGCTTCGTGAATGCCGACCCCAGCCAGTTCGATACGGCGTTGGTGAACATGGTGGCCAATGCCCGTGACGCCATGAACGGCGAGGGTCAGTTGAGCATCGCCGTGCGTGCGGTGGATTCCATGCCGACCATGCATGGCCAGCCGCCGATCAGCGGGCCCTTCGTTGCCTTGTCGATCACCGATACCGGCATTGGCATTCCGGCCAACCTACTGGAGCGCATCTTCGAACCGTTCTACACCACCAAGGAGATCGGCCAGGGCACCGGCCTGGGACTCAGCCAGGTGTTCGGCTTCGCCAAGCAGTCTGGTGGCGAGGTCACGGTGGTCAGCGAAGTCGGCCAGGGCACCACGTTCACTCTCTACCTGCCGCGCGTCGAAGCCCCGGCTTGCACGCCCGAACCGCCTGTGGCCGACCAGCCGCTGGTGGTCGGCCACGGCACCCGGGTGCTGGTGGTCGAGGACAACCCCGATGTTGGCGCCTTCGCCACCCAGGCCCTGGCCGAACTGGGCTATGTGACAGTCCTGGCCACCGACGCCGACAGCGCCCTGGCCGAGCTGGGCGAGGATGCCGCCGGCTTCGACGTGGTGTTCTCGGATGTGGTGATGCCGGGCATGAGCGGCCTGCAGCTGGTCAACGAACTGCGCCAGCTCTACCCGCAGTTGCCGGTGGTGCTGACCTCCGGCTACAGCCACGTGCTGGCCAAGCACGGCACCGATGGCTTCGAGCTGCTGCACAAGCCGTATTCGGTCGAACAGCTGTCGCGGATTCTGCGCAAGGTCACCCAGAGCCGCGCCTGAGCGGCTCTGGAATGACATCGGGCATCAGCCCAACTGTACGGCCAGGGTGTCGAGGTGCTGAAGCAGGAAGCGCCGGTGGGCTGCGCCGGGCTGTTGCAGGTGCAGCAGCTCCAGCAACGGGTCTTGCACGGCGGTGCGTACCCCGGCCAGTTCCTCGATGACCGCCAGGCCGCAGAACGGCACGTAGGCCTCGGCGTAGCCACCTTCATGGACCATCACCAGGCGCCCGCCACAGTGACGTTCGGCGGCCTCGCGTAGCAGCGCGGTCATGGCCCGGTACGAGTCGCTGTGCAACAGCATGCGCGCCAGGGGGTCCACGGCGTTGGCGTCGAAGCCACAGGCCACCACGATCAGCTCTGGGGCGAAGCGCTCCAGGGCCGGCAGTACGATGCGTTGCATGGCGTGCAGGTAGGCCTCGTGGCCACTGCCGGCAGGCAGCGGAACATTCAGGTTGAAACCGGCCCCGGCGCCCTCGCCGCGATCCTCTGCGCCGCTGTAGCCCGGTGGATAGCAGTTCTCCTGGTGCAGGGAAATGGTCAGCACGTCGGCGCGTGTGGCGTAGATCGACTGGGTGCCGTTGCCGTGGTGCACGTCCCAGTCGATCACCGCGACCCGGCCCAGGCCGTGCCGGGCCTTGGCGGCTTCGATGGCTACCGGGATGTTGGCCAGGAAGCAGAAGCCCATGGCCTGGTCGGCCAGGCAGTGATGCCCCGGCGGGCGCGACAGCGCGTAGGCATTGTCGGCTTCGCCCTTGAGCACCGCATCCACCGCCGCGATGGCCATGCCCGCCGAGAGCCTGGCGATCTCGTAGGTGCCCGGGCCGATGGGCGCCTGCGGTCCCAGCTCGCCGCCGCCGGCCTCGCTCAAGGCCTTGAAGCGTTCCAGATAGTGGGCCGGATGGACGCGCAGCAGGTCCGCTTCATCGGCGGGGCGGGCCACCGGGCTCGACAACTGCCGGCCCAGCCCGGAGACATCCAGCAGGCTTTTCAGGCGCCGCTTGCTGTCGGGGGACTCAGCGAAGCTGGCGGCATTCGGCGGCTGCACCCAACCGCCCACAGGGAGGATCAGGGCATGCATGCCGGCGCTGTGCCAGAAACACAGTTCATCAGAGAAAAACGCGGTACGACGGGTCATGGTCGGGCTCCAGAGGGGGCAGTGACAGGGGAAGGCGAAGGCGCGCCGGCGCGAACCGCCAGCAGCACGCTCAAGGAAAGGGCCAGGCAGGCAATGCTGCCGAGCAGCACGACATTCATGCCCAGGCTGGACTCCAGCAGCGGGCCAGCGAGCACCGGGCCCAGGGCCAGGCCGCCGCCGATCACCAGGTTGACGCTGTTCATCAACCGCCCCTGCGGGTCCATGTCGGCTACGCAGGCGAGGATGAAGGGCAGGGCGAAGGTCCAGGTGTATTTGAACAGCAGCGCCGCGACGGCGAAGCGCGCCAGGTCCGGCAGGCCCAGCAGCAGCGCCACGGCCAGGGCCATCAGCCCATAGCCGGCCACCAGCAGCAATGGCCGCGGCCAGCGGGCGCCGATGAACGTGGCGCACAGTGAACCGGCGATGCCCAGCAGGGTGGCGACCGAGAGAATGCGCCCGCTGCTGCTCGGGTCGATGGCTGCCGCGCTGGCGATACTGCCGATGAAGGTCCACACCGCACTGAGCCCCACATAGAACAGCAGTACGGCGAGCAGGGCGCAGACGCCGGCCAGCCGACTGCGGGCCACGGGCTGCTGGCCAGGGCGCGGCGCCGGCGGCTGGGCGCGCTGCGGCAGGGCCGTGGCCAGTGGCAGGCAGGCCAGCATCAGCGCCGCCAGGCCCAGGTACAGCGCCTTGAGGCCGTAGCTGGCGAACAGCGGCGGCAATAGCCACAAGCCCACGGCGCCGAGAATCAGCTGGCCGCTGACCCACAAGCCATAGACCCGCTCGGGCTGGCGACTGCTGGCGGCGCTGGCGATGCACACCACCATCAGCGTGCCGCCGCCCAGGGCGCTGAGGATGCGCAGGCTCATCAACAGGCCATAGTCTGCCGTCCAGGCCGAGGCCAGGTTGGTGACGATGAACAGTACGGCGGCGGCCTGGGCCACGCGCCGCCAGTCGCAGCGGCGCTGCCAGTAGTAGGCCGGCAGGGTCGCCAGGCTCATCACCGCCAGTTCGGCGCTGAGCAGCTGGCCGATGCGCGCCGGGTTCAGGCCCAGTTGCAGCGCGTATTGGGTGGCCACCGCCGGGGCGGTCATCAGCACGGCCGGGACGATGGCGGCGAACAGCACGATGGCCGCCAGACGCAGCGGGGCAAGCCCCGTGGATTGGGCAACAGACATGGCAGGCTCCTTAGAACACGTGGACGAAACGCAGTAACAGGTTGTTCTGCGCGAAGGTGTTTTCGCTGGCCACGTTGCGGGTCAGGCCCAGCAGCACCTGGTTGCGGCTATCCAGCCAATGGCCGACCTCGAAGCCGACCTGGGTGTAGCGCTGGTGCGTGTCGTCCAGGCGGCGGCCCTGCAGTTGCAGCTCGCCGCCATCGGCGTGGATCAGGCGCAGCGCGCCGTAGGTGGTGGCGGTGAAGTCGTAGGAGGCGAAGGCCTGCAGGCGGTACAGCGGCTTCTGCTCCAGGTCCGAGCCGTAGTAGTCATCGTTCTTGCCGTAGAGGAAGGCTTCGATGTTGCCCTCGACCACCCACTTCTCGCCCAGGCCCTGGGTGTAGTTGTAATTGAGGTTGAGCATCCAGCGATTGGTGCCCGGCGAAACGTCCGGGTTGCGCCCGTGGTATTCGCCGAGCGGCACGCTGAGCATGGTCAGCAGGCCGCTGTAGGTACGGGTTTGCGGGTCGTTGATGAAGAACAGCGTGCCGCCCACCTGTGGGTCGCCCAGGCCGCGTTCGCTGCGGCTGCCGGTGGTGCCGGGCAGGGTCGCGTCGATGTCGGCGTAGGGAATGATGAACTGCGGCGTGCACAGGGTGCCGCAAATGTCGCTGAACCACAGTTGCCGGTAGGCAAAGGCGTTCACTGACAGCTCGGCCTTGCCGGTGGTGTCGGCCGGGCCGTGGTAGTTGTTGGCCCGGGTCAGCGGCAGGTAGGCGACCCCCAGGCTGGTGCCCACCGGGGCGGAGAAGAAGTCCCGGGCGTTGAGGTCGGCGGCCTGCAAGGGGGTGTAGGCCAGGCTGGCCGCCAGTGGCCAAAAGGGAGCGAAGCGTTTGAGCATGGGGGCGTTTCCTTGTCGTGGGTGGGCAGAAGCGGGCAAAGCTCCCCCAACCCCGCCAAGTGGTTGGCAGGGAGGGTGTGGCACGCGGGTCAGAGGGGTGGGGAGTGCAGGTGGCGGGCGATGCCGGCCTTGCTGTTCACGCCGAGCTTGGCGTAGATGCCGCGTATGTGATGGCGCACCGTGTTCGGCGCCAGGCCCAGCTCACGCGCAATTTCCTTGTAGGTGCTGCCGCCGCCGAAACGCTCGGCCACGTCGGCTTCGCGGGCGCTGAGCTGGTCGAGCACCGGTAGCGGGCTGGCGCAGAGCAGCAACAGGTCGCCCACTTGCGTGGAGGTAAGCTGCACCCGGCGGCCCCGGTAGCCTTCCGGGTGCACCTCGGTGGGTAATTGCGGGCCGCTCCACTGCGGCCACTCCAGCAGCAGCCGTTGCACGAAACCGTGCTCGGCGTAATGCAGCGTGCCAAAGCGGTCACACACCGCCAGGGCCAGGGTGAGCGGGGTGTCGAGGGTTTCGCGCAGCGCCACCAGGGCGCGGATCTGGTTGGCGCCTTCGGCGGCCACCAGGTGCGGCATGAGGTGGTCGAGCAGAAAGCGCTCGTGGTCGGTGAAGGCGGGCGCGCCAATGGCGCGGTACAGGGTCAGGTGTACGCGCAGCTGGGTTTGCGGGTCGATGTGGATGATGCACAGGAACTGCCCGAAACCATGCCGGCGCGCCAGCCACTTGAGCCCGGGCGTTGAATCGGCAGCCTGGCTGTCGACCAGCACCGAGCGTGACGGCTGGGCGTGGGTGAGGGCCACGGTGGGGTCCTGCTCGCGGATCGACTGCCAGTCCGCCACGTACTGCGCCGGCAGGCCGAACACGTAACTGCTGTGCTCATCGGGCAGACCTTCCACCACCGCCGCACGACCCCACCAGGCCTTGTCGAAGGCGATCAGGGCCTGGAGCTGCTGCAGGGCATGCTGATGGAAACCGGCCAGCGGCTGGTCCTGGGCGAGGCGCTGAAGTTCGAGGATCAGCCTGTTGAAAGTGCTGAAACTGAGCGAGACAAGGCGTGCGTCGTTGGGGCTCATGGGGCGAATACCTGGCTGCGACTTTGTTTTTATTGTTCGAGCTGTTTTCAGCTCTCAGTCATCAGTGGGCGGCCGGAGTGGGCAGGGCCTGGTGCCGAGTATGTGGCATCCATGAGGGGGCGGCCATCCTGCAGATGCAGGATGGGCGGCGCGGCTCGGCGGTTTCACGGCTGTTGCGCAGCGCGCGGAACCGCGGGCAACGCTGTGTGTCAGAGCGATAGCTTGGTGCCACTATTTGCGCGACAGGACACTGATTCGCGATGGCTGGCACCTCGTTCGCGCCATGGACAGGGCCGCCCCCATACCTCCCAGAGTACCCCCCAAGATGCTTCCACTATTTCGCCCACGCGGCGAACGCCAGGCCCTCGACCAACTCATCGACAGCATCACCGCCAGCGGCGGCAACCAGGTCCGGGAAGGTGCCGGCTGGGCGCTGGTCCGCGAGGCCTGGACCGGCCAGGCACAGCAAGCCGCGCTGGACAAAGCGCGCATTCTGGAGCTGGAGCGCGAACTGGAAACCGCTCGCAATCTGCTGGCCGAGGCCGATGCGTCGGCCAGCGCCGCTGCTACGCGCTTCGACCTGGTCAATCGCGCCTCCAGCGAAGGGCTGTGGGACATGGAAGTGGTGGCTGGCGACCCGGTGAACCCGCGCAACCGCTTCTGGTGGTCGCCGCAGATGCGCGCGATGCTGGGTTTTCGCGACGAGCAGGATTTCCCCAACGTCCTGGCCAGTTGGGCTGACCGTCTGCACCCGGATGACAAGCAGGCCACCCTCGACGCCTTCGCCCGTCACCTCAATGACAAGACCGGCAACACCCCCTATAAGGTCAAGAACCGCCTGGCGCTGAAAAACGGCACCTACCGCTGGTTCTACGCCCAGGGCGAAACCCTGCGCGACAGCCGTGGCATGCCGCTGCGGGTGGCCGGTTCGCTGCGTGACATCCATGACGAACTGCAGCGCGCCGAAGAGCACGACGTGATCATCACCCGCTTCGAACTGGCCCGTGAGATGCTCTCCGACGGCCTGTGGGACATGGCGGTCATCGCCGGAGACCCGGTCAACCCGAGGAACCCCTTCTGGTGGTCACCGCAGTTCCGCCGCCTGCTGGGCTTCGAGACCGTCGAAGAATTCCCCGACGTGCTGGACAGTTGGGCGTCGCGCCTGCACCCGGAAGACAAGGAGCGCAGCATCGCCGCCTTCCAGGCCCACCTCACCGACCGCAGCGGCAAGACCCCGTTCGATATCGAGTACCGTCTGAAGATGAAGAGTGGCGAATATCGCTGGTTCCGCGCCCGCGGCCAGACCAGGCGCGATGCCCAGGGCGCGCCGCTGCGTGTGGTGGGTGCGCTGGTGGACGTTGAGCTGCAGCACCAGCAACAGGCCATGCGCGAAGCCGAGTCGCAGCACCAACGCAGCTTGGAAGCCAACATCGCGCAACTGACACAGATCGTCACCACCATCCAGAGCATCGCCAGCCAGACCAACCTGCTGGCCCTCAACGCGGCCATCGAAGCCGCCCGCGCTGGCGCGGCCGGGCGGGGCTTCGCGGTAGTGGCCGACGAAGTGCGCAAACTGGCGACCCGCACCACCGAAGCTACGCAGCAGGCGGCGGACATGATGCGTTCCTGAGGCCAGTGCAAGGCCTCAGGGGCGCGAGCAGTGGCGGCAGCGGGCTAGGCTGGCCGAGTGGGCGCTGGCTGCTCAGCCCGCGCCTGTAAGGCCTGAAGGAATTCCGCTGCCAGGTGATGCGCCCACGGATAGGCGCTGAAGCCGGCCAGGTACGCGCAATGGCTGCCGCGTGAGGTGACCGCCAGCAGCGTGCGCGGCATGCGCGCCATGGCCTCTTGGTGATCCTGCACGTTGTCCAGTACGCAGACCGGGTCGTCTTCGGCATTGAGCACCAGCAGCGGGATGCTGACGTTGGTCATCACCGATATCGGGTTGCAGTGCTCAAGAAAGGCCTGATGGCTGGGGTAACCCGCGCATTCGTACAGGTGCTGGTGAAATTCATCCAGGCTCTGCGCATTCTCCAGGGCGGCAAAGCTCGGCAGGTGCGCCAGGGTCTCGCGGTTCGGGGTAACGAACTGGCGCACCAGCTTTCGCGCCATCAGCCGGGTGAAGGGCGCCCGCGAGCGGGCGAAGGCAACGCTGATGTCATAGCCCGGGCAATAGGCGAAGGCGCCACGCAGCGGGGTGTCGGCGCCCTGTTCGCCGAGGTAGCGGATCAGCAGGCCGGTGCCGGCCGAGATACCGGCAGCGTAGAGCGTGGAGTGCGGGTAGCGCTCGCTGACCACGCGCAGTTGCTCGCGCAGGTCGTCGCTGTCGCCCATGGTGTTGAACCTGGCGCTGGTCAGCGGCAGGGTGCCATGGCCGCGCCGCTCACAGAACACCACGCGCCAGCCGGTCAGCCGCTGCAGGTCGCCGACGAAGCCGCGCATGCTGTGCGGTGAACCGGTGATGGTGTGCAGCACCACCAGGGTCGGCACTTGCGGCGGCAATTGCGCACCCAGCCAATGCAGCGCCGTGGTGCCGCCATCGGCCATGCGCAGGGTGTCGGTGCGGTCGTACTGCAGGCGCGGCGCGAAGGCTTTCTTCAGCCCCAGGCCCAGCAGCTGCAAGTGGCCGTTGAACAGCCAGGGCGTGACCCAGAAGCGTCGGCGCAGGCGGGGCAACTCGGCAAGCAGCTGCCGGTTTTCCGGGTTGGGCTGATAGACCAGCTGTGGCTTACGCGCCGCCGTGCGCAGGTAGTGGATCACCAGCCCGACAGCCAGCAGGGTAACGACGAGGGTCCAGAACGACATGAAAGGTCCTTGAAACAGAGAGCGGCCAGCGGTGCAGCATACCTGCACCGCTTGAGGCAGGACTACGGTATCGCTGCCGGGCGAGGCCACGCGGGACCCGTCTGACCCGGCCCTGCCTTCAGGTGTATGAACGACGGGGCGTGCAACAGAGTCGCCGTTGGCCTCGCCCCCCTGGCCTGTCGACGCCACGCCGAGATGTCCGCTCGTCGATCACTCCCGCACTTCTGCCTGGCGCGCTGCCTCTGACCTTCAAGCACGCAGATTTCCTGCGGTGTAGAAAAGGAGCGTAGCCATGGTGAACGAAAACAACGGCCCGGACGCCGCCTACCCTGGCCCGGCAGAGCAAGCACCGGACACCCCTGAAAGCCCCACCCCCGGCGTCGACCGCGCGCCTTCCGAACCCCAGCAGGGCCAGGAGCACGAGCCCGATGGCGAGCGGCCGGTGGACTGGAACCCGCCACCGGGCAACCCCGGCTCCGACCAGGACGCCCAGACCCGGCGCGACAATGGCGGGGCGAAGACCGACAGCCTGATCGACGCGGAGTAGCGAGCATGCACAGCGATGAACAGCGTGGGGGCCAGCCTGGCGCGGAAGACGACAGCGTTGCCGGGCAAGACCAGCCGCCCGAAAAGCCCGACAAGGACGCCGGGCATGACGGCCCGCACCCCAGCCAATACCCCAACTCGCTGCCGCCTTCGCACTATGCGGATGAGGACGAGTGAGGCTGACTCGCCCGCCTTCACGAGAAAAACGCTAGAAGGTGGTGGGTGACCCCCGGACCTGTTGGCGAGCTTGCTCGAGAAAAGCGGGCAACGCCGCTTTATCCGCTGTGAACGTAACGCCGCCTTCGCGAGCAAGCTCGCTCCCACACCTACCCCCTAAACGCAATATCGTTCGATTAAACGCTGCCCAGCTGTTGTGGGAGCGAGCTTGCTCGCGAAGAGGCCGACAAAGTCACCTCATTGGTGGTGAACATGACGCCGCCTTCGCGAGCAAGTTCGCTCCAGCGGTCTAATCGACGAGCAGTGGGCCTAGCTGGCAAACACCAACCCCGAGGAGCGCAGCAGTTCCTGGGTGTAGGGCTGTTGCGGTGCGGCGAAGATCTCGCGGGATGCGCCCTGTTCGACCACCTTGCCGTCCTTGATGACGATCAGGTCATGCGCCAGGGCGTGCACCACGGCCAGGTCGTGGCTGATGAACAGGTAGGTCAGCCCATGGCGAATCTGCAGGTCGCGCAGCAGGGCGACAATCTGCTTCTGCACGGTGCGGTCCAGCGCCGAGGTGGGTTCATCGAGCAGGATCAGCTCCGGCTCCAGCACCAGCGCGCGTGCGATGGAAATGCGCTGGCGCTGGCCGCCGGAAAACTCGTGGGGGTAGCGGTGGCGGCTGGCCGGGTCCAGGCCCACTTCGCCCAGCACGCGAATCACCGTTTGTTCACGCTCGGTGGGTGTGCCGATGCCGTGGGTGACCAGGCCTTCGGCAATGATCTGCGCCACGGTCAAGCGCGGGCTGAGGCTGCCGAACGGGTCCTGGAACACCACTTGCAGCCGACGCCGCAGCGGGCGCATCAGGTGCTGGCTGTGCAGGCTCAGTTCCTTGGTGCCAAAGCGAATGCTGCCCTCGGAGTCGATCAGGCGCAGGATGGCCTGGCCGAGCGTCGACTTGCCCGACCCCGACTCGCCGACGATGCCCAGGGTCTTGCCCTTGAGCAGCTCGAAGCTCACCCCGTCCACGGCCTTCACGTATTGCGGTTCGCGCTTGAACCACGCCTTGCCCAAGGGAAACCAGACCTTCAGGTCTTGCACCGACAGCAGGGTGTTGGTGTGCGGTGAGGCCACCGGTTCGCCGTCGGGCTCGGCATTGATCAGCATTCGGCTGTAGGGATGCTGCGGGCTGTCGAACAGGCTCTGGCAGTCGGCCTGCTCGACGATCTCGCCTTGGCGCATCACGCACACGCGCTGCGCGATGCGGCGCACCAGATTGAGGTCGTGGCTGATCAGCAGCAGCGACATGTTCAGGCGCTGCTGCAACGACTTGAGCAGTTCGAGGATCTTCACCTGCACGGTGACGTCCAGTGCGGTGGTGGGTTCGTCGGCGATCAGCAGGTCGGGTTCGTTGGCCAGGGCCATGGCAATCATGACCCGCTGGCGCTGCCCGCCTGACAGCTGGTGCGGGTAGGCCTTCATCCGCGCCTGCGGATCGCGGATGCCCACCAGTTCCAGCAGTTCCAGGGTGCGCTGCCGGGCCGCCTTGCCCTTGAGGCCCTTGTGGGTGACGAGGATTTCACCGATCTGCTTTTCCACCCTGTGCAGCGGGTTGAGCGAGCTCATGGGCTCCTGGAAGATCATCGCCACGCGATTGCCGCGCAGGCTGCGCAGTTGTTTGTCGCTGGCGCTGACCAGGTCGAGCCCGTCGTAGCGAATCGAGCCCTGGGTGCTGACGTGCTTGGCCGGCAGCAGGCGCAGGATCGAATGCGCGGTGACCGACTTGCCCGAGCCGGACTCACCCACCAGCGCCAGGCATTCGCCGCGGCGGATGTCGAGGCTGACCCCGTGCACCACTTCACGGCCGTTGAAGGCGACGCGCAGGTCGCGGATTTCAATCAGGTTGTCTTGCATGTCAGCTCCGAGGGTCGAAGGCGTCGCGGCAGGCTTCGCCGATGAACACCAGCAGCGACAGGATCAGCGCCAGCGCCACAAAGGCCGTCAGCCCCAGCCACGGCGCCTGCAGGTTGCGCTTGGCCTCGCCGATCAGTTCGCCCAGCGAAGCGCTGCCGGCCGGCATGCCGAAGCCGAGAAAGTCCAGGGCGGTGAGGGTGGCGATGGCGCCGGTGACGATGAACGGCAGGTAGGTAAGGGTGCTGGTCATGGCGTTGGGCAGAATGTGCCGCCACATCAGTGCCGCATCGGTCAGGCCCAGGGCTCGCGCGGCCTTGACGTACTCCAGGTTGCGCCCGCGCAGGAACTCGGCGCGCACCACGTCGACCAGCGCCAGCCAGGAGAACAGCGCCATGATGCCCAGCAGCCACCAGAAGTTGGGCGAGACGAAGCCGGAGAGGATGATCAGCAGGTACAACAGCGGCAGCCCCGACCAGATTTCCTGGACGCGCTGGCCGAGCAGATCGGTCATGCCGCCGTAGTAGCCCTGGATTGCCCCGGCGCAGATGCCGATCAGGGTGCTGATGGCGGTGAGCAACAGCCCGAACAGAATGGAAATTCGCGCACCGAACAGCACCCGTGCCAGCACGTCACGCGCCTGCTCGTCGGTGCCCAGCCAGTTGCGGGCATCCGGCGGGCTGGGCGAGGGCGCGTCCAGGTCGTAGTTGATGGTGTCGTAGCTGAAAGGAATGGGCGCGAACAGCATCCAGCCCTGCTTCGCCGCAATCAGCTGGCGCACATAGTCGCTGGCGTAGTCCGGCTCGAAGGGCAGTTCACCGCCAAAGTCGGTTTCCAGGTAGGTGTGCAGCGCCGGGTAATACAGCGCGCCGTCGTAGCTGAGCAGCAGCGGCTTGTCGTTGGCGATCAGCTCGCCGCACAGGCACACCAGCAGCAGGCCGATGAAGATCCACAACGACCACCAGCCGCGCCGGTTGGCCTTGAACAGCGCCATGCGTCGCTGGCTCTGGGGAGAGAACTCGAACATCAGGCGCTCCTTGCGGAAAAGTCGATGCGCGGGTCGACCAGCGTGTAGCACAGGTCGCCGAGCAGTTTGATCAACAGGCCGAACAGGGTGAACAGGAACAGCGTGCCGAACACCACCGGGTAATCCCGCGACACGGCGGCCTCGTAGCTCATGCGCCCCAGCCCGTCGAGGCCGAAGATGGTTTCGATCAGCAGCGAGCCGGCGAAGAACACCTCGATCAGCGCCTGGGGAATGCCGGCCACCACCAGCAGCATGGCGTTGCGGAACACATGCCCGTACAGCACGCGGTGTTCGGTGAGGCCCTTGGCCCGGGCGGTGACCACGTACTGGCGGCTGATCTCGTTGAGAAAGCTGTTCTTGGTGAGGATGGTCAGGGTGGCGAAACCGCCGATCACCAGCGAGGTGACCGGCAACACCAGGTGCCACAGGTAGTCCTTCACCTTGGCCCAGGTGCCGAGGCTGGCGACGTTTTCCGAAAACAGCCCCTGTGCCGGAAACCAGCTCAGGTAGCTGCCACCGGCGAACACCACGATCAGCAGAATGGCGAACAGAAACGCCGGCGTGGCGTAGCCGATGATCACCAGGGTGCTGCTCCACACATCGAACGCGCTGCCATGCCGCACGGCCTTGCGAATGCCCAGGGGTATGGAAATCAGGTAGGTGATCAGCGTCGCCCACAGCCCGAGCGACAGCGACACCGGCAGTTTCTGGGCGATCAGTTCGGTGACCGGTGCGCCGCGAAAGAAGCTGGTGCCGAAGTCCAGTTGTGCGTAGTTCTTGAGCATCAGCCACAGGCGTTCGTGCATCGGCTTGTCGAAGCCGTAATGCGCCTTGATCGCCTCGATCAGCGCCGGGTCCAGGCCACGGGTGCTGCGGCTGGCGGTGCCGCTGGCGGCCACTTCGCCGCCACCGCCGCCGACGCCGTTGGGGCTGAAGCCCTGGATGCGCGCGATGGCCTGTTCTACCGGCCCGCCGGGCGCGGCCTGCACGATCATGAAGTTGACGACGAGAATGGCCAGCAGCGTGGGAATGATCAGCAGCAGGCGTCGAATCACATAAGCCAGCATCTCAAGGCTCCTTCGCGGCAGTGGTGTGGTTGCCGAGGGCAGCGGCCTGGGCGTTGCTCAGCGGCGTCGGGCTGATCTGCCACCAGGTTTCCAGGCCCACGTCGTAGACGGGCGCCGTGGCGGGGCGGCCAAAGCGGTTGGCGTATACCAGGGGTATGCCCTTGGAGTAGTAGTTGGGGATCATGTAGTAGCCCCATTGCAGGACCCGATCCAACGCCCTGGCGTAGTGCACCATGTCTTGCCGGCTGTTGGCGGCGACCAGGCCGTCGATCAGCCGGTCGACGGCGGGGTTGCGCAGCACCATGGCATTGGAGCTGCCGACCTCGGTGGCGCTTTGCGAGCCGAACAGGTTGTACAGGTCGCGGCCAGGAGAAAGCAGCGGGTTGCCGTTTTTCGGCAGGGTGACCACGATCATGTCGTAGTCACGGGCGTTGAGGCGGTTGATGTACTGCGCCGAGTCGATGCGCAGAAACTCCAGGGTGATGCCGATCTGCGCCAGGGTGCGTTTGAACGGCAGGATCAAACGATCGAAACCGCCCTGGCCATCGAGAAAACTGAACACCATCGGCTCGCCAGCGGCATTCACCAGTTTGTTGTCTTTCGGGTGCCAGCCGGCCTCGGCCAGCAGCTTGAGGGCCTGCATTTGCTTGTCGCGGATGTAGCCGCTGCCATCGGTGCGCGGCGGCTGGTACACCTCGGTGAACACTTCGTCGGGCACCTGGCCGCGCAGCGGTTCGATAATCTTCAGCTCGGCGGCGTCGGGCAGCTGGGTAGCGGCCATTTCGCTTTTCGGGAAATAACTCTGCTGCCGCACGTAGAACCCGCGCATCACCCGGCGGTTGATCCAGTCGAAGTCCCACAGCAGCGACAGCGCCTGCCGCACGCGGCGGTCCTGGAAGATCGGGTTGTCCAGGTTGAACACGAAGCCTTGCGCCGCCACTGGTCGCTGGGGCGCGAGGATGGCTTTCTGCAGGCGCCCGTCGTCGATGGCCGGGCCGCTGTAGCCGACCGTGAAGCCCGCCGATGAAAACTCCCGGTTGTAGTCGAAGGCGCCGGCCTGCAGCAGTTGCCGGGCGACTTCGGTGTCGCCGTAGAAATTCACTGTCAGGGTGTCGAAGTTGTACAGGCCGCGGCTGACCGGCAGGTCCTTGGCCCACCAGTCCTTGACCCGCTCGAAGACCACGCTGCGCCCGGCATCGACCTTGGCGACCCGGTACGGGCCGTTGCCCAGTGGCGCTTCGAAGCCGCCGCCGTTGGTGAAGTCGCGGCTCTTCCACCAGTGCTCGGGCAGAATCCGCAGGCTGGCGATGTCCAGCGCCAGCGTGCGGTTGAGGTTGTTCTTGAAGTTGAAGCGAATCTGCAGCGGCCCCTCGATGACCACGTTTTGCACGTCGGCGAACATCGGGCGATAGCTGAAGCTGGCCTGGGTGGTCATCAGTTCGAAGGTGTAGCGCACGTCTTCGGCGGTGACCGGCTGGCCGTCGTCGAAGCGCGCCTTGGGGTTGAGGTAGAAGCGAACCCACAGGCCCTCGGGGTCCATCTCCATTTTCTCCGCGATCAGCCCGTAGACCGTGTAGGGCTCGTCGAGGGAGCGGTAGGCCAGCGGCGAGTAGACCCAGCTGTCGACCTGCACCACGTTGATGCCCTGGTCGACATAGGGATTGAGGTAGTTGAACTGGCCGATTTCTTCGGCCGAGCGGGTCAGTGAGCCACCCTTGGGGGCGTTGGGGTTCACATAATCGAAGTGCTTGAAGTCGGCCGGGTACTTCGGCGCCTCGCCATACACCGTCAGGGCATGGGTCGGCACCGCCAGCGCGGCCTGCCTGCCGCTGCACAACAGGGCGACACCCAGGAGCAGGCGCCGCAGGAAACGGATTTGACGCGACATGATGGGGCTGTCCTCGTACGCACGGAATGACTGGGCGCGGCGAAAAAAGCCTCCGGCCGAGGGGAAGGTGGATGAGACCTGCCGGCCGGAGGGGGCTACTTCGCCAGATGACGCGGCCTGCGCGGGGCGCTGGCCGCGTCGTGCCTCAGAAGTGGTAAGTCATGCGGGCGAACACGGTGCGGCCCAGCGGGTCGGCGTAGCGGGGGTCATAGCCGGACTGGAAGTTGTAGGCCTGGTTGGAGAACGGCGGGTCGCGGTCGAAGACGTTGCGTACGCCGGCATCGACGTCCAGCACCTTGTCGAAGGTATGCCCCACCGACAGGTCCCACAGCGTATAGGACGCCACCCGGGCATTGGTGGTGCGGTCGTAGTCGTTGTAGCCGGTGGTGAAGCGGTTGGTGATCGACGCACGGGTATTGCCCAGCGACCAGGAACCCACCAGCACGTGCTTCCAGCGCGCAATCACACCGTCGCCCTGGAAGTCGCCGACCTTGTCGGTGTAGGGGCCGTCGATGATGTTCTGGTAGTCGTAGCGGTCAACGTAGGTGCCGGTCAGGCCCAGGCCGAACTGCCCGTAAGGCGTATTCGGGAAGCGGTAGTCGAGGGTGACGTCGACGCCGTTGGTCTTGACGATGCCCAGGTTGGCATTGCCGGTCACGATGTTGGCGATCGAACCGTCGGGGTTGCGCACGTAGCGATCGGCGTAGGTGAGCGGGTCGTCGAACACCGCGGACTCCGGGAACGACTGGATCTGGTTGGAGATATGGATCCACCAGAAATCCAGACCCACCGACAGGTTGCTGACCGGTTGATAGACGAAGCCCAGGGTCACGTTGCGGGCCTTCTCCGGCGCCAGCTCGGTATTGCCGCCGCTGTTGTTGAGGAACTGCTGGGCGCAGTCGCGACCGGCGTTGCCGCCAGGCTGCACGCTGCCGCCGGCACACAGCACCGGGTCGTCGTAGTAACCCTGGCTGTAGCTGGTGCTGCGCGGGGCGTAGAGTTCATAGAGCGACGGCGCGCGGAAGCCTTCGCTGTAGGCGCCGCGCACCACCAGCTGCTTCACCGGCTGGTAACGGAACGAGTACTTGGGGTTGGTGGTGCTGCCAAAGTCGCTGTACTTGTCGTGACGCACCGCCGCGCTCAGCTCCAGGCTGTCCAGCACCGGCACGCTCAGTTCGGCATAGGCCGCCTTTACGCTGCGCTCGCCAGACACGCTGCCCGCTGCATCGGCGCCCAGGCTGCTGACGTCGTTGACGAAGGCCTCGTATTGCTGGTGCATCTTTTCCTTGCGGTACTCGCCGCCCAAGGCCAGACCGGCCGGGCCGGCGCCGAACCAGTCGCCGACTTCCCGGCTGATACGCCCGTCGATGCCGGCGACCCGACCCACGGCGCTGGAGTACTGCCCGTGGTACTGGTTGGCGTCGATCAGCGCCTGGCCGGCTGCGGTCTGTGGTCCGAAGGGGTTGATGATGCCGTTGGCCAGGCCGTCGATCATCGCCGCGTCACTGACATAACCACTGGTGAGGTTGGACAGCACCTTGTTCTGGTTGTACGAGGCGCCGACGTTGTAGTCCCAGCCGCCGACCAGGCCGTCGAAGCTCAGCAGGAAGCGCTGGCTGGTGTTCTGGTCGCTTTGCCCCCTGGGGCCGGCTGCGGTTTCCCGCCAGGCGGTGTCGATGGGCTGGGTCGGGTCGAGGGTGAAGTTGGTTGGCGCCGGAGTAATGCCGTTGCCCGGATAGAAGGGCGAAGAGGCGTCCAGCGACAGGCCGGTGAGCGGCGCCGGGGCGATGTCGACGTGGTTGTTGTTGCGTGCCCAGAAGTATTCGAGGTTAACGTTGTGGTCGTCGGCCAGTTTGCCGGTGGCCTTGCCGAAGAACGAGGTCTTCTCGGTTTGCGGAATCAGGTCGATGTATTCACGGGTGCTGAACCGGCAAATGCCATTGCGGGCCACCAGGTTGGCGCCCGAGCAGGCGGTGCCCAAGGGGTTGGCGGCGTTGTCGCCCTGGTAGTAGTTGCCAGGGAAGGCGGTGCCCGAGGTCTGGTTGAGGCCGCGCCCCGGCACGTAGTCCCGGGCGAACGAGCGGTCGTTGGCGTCGAGATTCTGCTGCTTGTTGTAGTTGAACACGCCCATGACATTGAAGCGGTCTTCTTCCAGGTCGCCGAAACCCCAGCTGGCGCTCATGTCTTTGGTTGCACCGCCGCCGCTGTGGGTCGGCGTCTCGCCACCCAGGCTCAGGGTGCCGTCGGTGAGGGATTTCTTGGTGATGAAGTTGATCACCCCGCCGATGGCATCGGTGCCGTACAGCGCCGAGGCACCGTCGCGCAGTACTTCGACACGGTCGATGGCGGCGAACGGAATCATGTTCAGGTCGATGGCACTGCCGTTGGGCGTGCCCACGCCGGAAAGCGCGTTGTTGGCCAGGCGCCGACCGTTGAGCAGCACCAGGGTCTTGTTCGCGCCGATGCCGCGCATGTCGGCGTAGGAGGCGCCGCCGGTGCCGGCACCGACGGAACCGGCGCTGTTGTTGATCGACTGGCTGCCGGTGATGCGCTGGACCATTTCCTGGGTGGTGGTCACGCCCTGTTTCTTCAGGTCGTCGGCGCGCAGGATGGTAATCGGCACGGCGGTTTCCGCATCCACCCGGCGAATCGCCGAGCCGGTCACTTCGACGCGTTGCAACTGCGTGGTGGCGGGCACCACTGCGGCGGCGGAGACAGACTCGCTGCCGGTCTCGGCATCGACGGCCTCGGCCGCCTGGGCGCCACCCATGCCCATGGCCAAGGCGCATAGCCAGGCACGGGGTTGACGGCGGACCGCAAGGGCCAGTGGCTTGAGGGTGTATCCGGGAAGATTCATCAGCATGGTTAGTTCCGACCTGGTCCAGACGTTATTGAAATGGCCTTGTGAGCCCTCTGTTCCCGGCCCGGTTATGCCGGGCGGGTGTTCCACTGCTTCGGTTTTCCGGCAAGCCGCTCCCCTCCAGGGGCCTTGCGGCCCGCGGACGAAGCGCTGTGCGGGGTGCGATCAAGCGGGTTTCGCGGGGCGAAACCCTGCGGTCAACGGGCTGTCATCACGGATATCCTGGTGATGCCGGAGCGTTCGATGGACGCCATCGCCTTGGCCACCTGGCCGTAGTTCACGTCGGTGTCGGCCTGCAGCTGAACGCGAATGTCCGGGTCTTTGGCCTTCTCTTCCTGCAGGCTTTTCTCCAGCAGTTCAGGGGCGATTTCCGACTTGGCGAGGAAGAACTTGCCGTTCTGGTCGACGCTGACCACCACCGGGTCTTTTTTCTCGGCCGGCGCGACGGCGTCGGTCTTGGGCAGGTTGACCTTGATGGCGTTGGTCATCAGCGGGGTGGTGACGATGAACACCACCAGCAGCACGAGCATCACGTCGACCAGCGGCGTGACGTTCATTTCGCTGAGCACTTCATCGCTGTCTTGAGTGGAGAACGACATCAGCTCGCCTCCCGCACGGCATGGCCATGCTGGCTGGAGATGGGTTTGCGGCTCACGGCGAAGGCACTGCGCTGGGCGAGGGAGTCGAAGTCGTGGGCGAAGTCATCCATGTCGGCCACGGCCAGCTTGAGGCGGCGCAGAAAGAAGTTGTAGATGAGCACCGCTGGTACGGCGACGGCGATACCCACACCGGTGGCGATCAGCGCGTGACCGATGGGGCCGGCCACCGCTTCGAGGCTGGCCGAGCCGGTGAGGCCGATGCTCTGCAAGGCTTCCATGATGCCCCAGACCGTACCGAACAGGCCGATGAAGGGCGCGGTGCTGCCGATACTGGCAAGAATCGCCTGGCCGCTTTCCAGCGAGCGGCGCTCTTTCTGGATTTGCTGGCGCAGGTTGCGCTCCAGGCGGTCGGAGCGGTTGATGGTGTGCGCCAGTTGCTGCGTGGTGCGCGGCGAGTCCTCCACCGCCATGGCCTCGAAGCCACTGTTGGCGATGCGTGCCAGGGCGCCAGGGTACTGCGCGGCGTGCTCGGCGGCGGTGAGCAGATCCGGTGCCGACCAGAACGCCTTGGTGAACTGCTTGTTCTGGGACTTCTGGCGCAGGTACTGCGCAGACTTGATCAGCAGCAATGCCCAGCTCAGCACGGAAAACACAATCAGTGCCCAGAGCACGGCGGGGACAATCAGGGAAGAGAGCGATTCGTTCATGGGTCTACACCTCACCAGCTTGAAATAGGTTGTCGGTTGTCGTGCACCGGGTCATTCCGGCAGCTTGAAATCGATGGTCTGGGTCGCGAAGCCTTCGATGGGCGTGTCACCGCGCTTGGCTGGAATGAACTTCCAGTTGCGCACCGCCTCCACGGCGGCCTCGTCGAGCACCGGCTTGCCGCTGGACTTGGTCACCTCCACGGCGCCGGCACGCCCGTTGGGCAACACCTTGATGCGCAGCACCACGCGGCCCTCCCAATTGCGGCGCAGCGCCAGCCCCGGGTACTCGGGCGGCGGGTTGCCCAGGCTGGCGAGCCCGGAAACCGCCGCGCTTTCCTTCACCGGTGCCGCCGGAGCGGGTGGTGCAGGCGCTGGCGCGGGTGCTGGTGGGGCCGGTGGCGCAGCAGGAGCCGGGGCGGCCAGCGGTTTCGGCGGCGCAGGCGGCGTCGGCTTTTTCACCGGTTCCGGCTTCTTGACCGGCTTGGGCTTCTCGACCTTGGGTTTCTCGATCGGCTTGGGCGGCGGCTCTACGGCATCCGGGTCCTCGACCGGCTGTTCCGGCTCGGGAGGTGGTGGCGGGGCAGGCGGCGGAGGTGGCGGTTCGGGCGGCGGCGGCTCCGGCGCAGGCGGAGTCGGGCTGCTCAGCTCGATGGTCATTTCCGGCACTTGCGGCGCCACTTCCGGAACTTCCGCCTTGGCGGTTTGCATGTACCACCACACCGCGCCGTGAATAAGCACGGACGCCGCGATCAACAGCACGACTTGCGGTTTACCGAGGCCACCGGGTCTTGAAGTATTAGGTTTGAAAGGGATGCCCTGCCACGCCACCGGACGCTCATCCGGCAACGGGGCAGGGACCGCTTTCATTCTTACCGCATCATTCATTAAAGCTCCCTCGGTTAGTTGAAGGGCAATAAAAGTCCGTTCAAACATTCGGGCATGTTCGAAGTCGGGAAGCCTGCGCAATATTCAGGGTGCATGACGCCGCCTTTAGAGGCACTGGCTCACTCAGTTGGAAGTCATGTCTCGATCAGGGTGATCGCATTGCAAGTCCTTGCTTTTATTGTCGCGTACATAAAAGTACGAATGTGTTCCTGAAACCCTACATAGCAACCGCTGTGCCATAAACGACCGCCGGTAAGCGCTGTATCCCGCGTGCCAGAGCGGGTGTCGCATTCTTGTAATAAATTTTCGAATGGCGGCGCATAGGCGTTTTCTTCCTTTAAAGTGGAGGCCGAACAAGCCGATTAAAAAGGCGAAGCGGGTCCCTCTGGGGCGCCAGACGAATTGAAGTACACCGATTAGGATGACTGGTTAGTCACGCGCACCAATACTGGAAACGGAGGTTCAAGTTGGTGCGTTAGTTGGTCAAATGCTCACAAAAGGATGCTCCTGTGTAGATAAGGCGCTGTAAAAAAATGAAAAAACAGCCAGCAAGTGATGGCTAATTGAAACTAACAAACCAAGTTGTCGAACAATAAACGGCGCGCAGTTGCAATGCGTGTGTTCAAGTTTCTTTTAACAGTCGTGCACGGCAGCGCTGGCCTGGTTAACGAAACAGGCGCTTTGCAAGGACATCAGCAGGGCAGGCGAGGGCCTGTGACCCGATACCCGTTAGAAAACGTGCATCAATTTGGCAAGTAGTGGTTTGGAGACGACGGGCAGGCCTGGGGCGGACGCGGCCGGGTGAAGCGGTGGAAGGTGCAAGGATGGGGTTACACGAGCTGAATGCGACACAGAGAGACTCCTTTCCGGGTCAGGTGCCAGGCTTGTGGCCGGGCACCTGCACTGTTTATGGACGCCTGACGTCCGATATCTGCACTTTGGTGCGAGTAAGCACCCCTGAAGCGCAGCGCGTGCCACACGGTTATGGCACGGCCGTTCCACTTGGAAGATCTGTGCCAATTGTGTCTTTTTGTATCGAGAAAATTACAGGTGGTTGCCGCTGACCCCGCCATAGGCTCGGTCTCAATGCCTATCTGCGCGGCACCACGCGGCTTTCGTAGGCGCGAGCTTGCTCGCGAAAGGGCTCATGTAAAACTGTCAGCAATGAACCTGACCCCTTCACGAGCAAACCCGCCCCAACGGGCTAGCCGACTTCCGCAGACCTACCGACCACCCACCCACGCCAACACCCCCCGCCACAACCCACGCCGCCTTGCAGCCGGACGCTCCATCAACACCCCCGGCATATCCCGCCAGCGCACCCACGCCTCATTGCGCCAATGCAGCACCTGCAACGAACTGCCCAGCCAGTCCAGGCTGTTGACGCTCGGCAACCGCCCCGCATCGTCACCGCGCTGATGCAGCTCCGGCAGCACCTCATGGGTCAGCCAGCGCCGCAGGCTGCGATTCTCCGGAACGTAGTGATGCACCAACAGGGCAAACACCCCGGACTCACTTACCAGGATGCACTTCTCCCAATGCTCATGGCTTTCCACCCAGGCCGTGCGCCGCTGGTCCGGGTCGAGCTTCATCGTCGCCCGCTCATCGATGGCCCGCCCCATCAGGCGGCTGAGATCGGCCAGACAGAACCAGCCCTGACCGTCGCTGAGCACGGCGCGCAATCGGCGGCGGTGGCGGTAGAAGAGAGTGGCGTGGAAGTGTTGCGTGCAGGGGGGGTTGGGGTTGATTGCGGTCATGTCGAGTCCTCGTTACGTTAATCCCGCCACTGACCGTCGCCAAACGATCATGGGGTGGCGGCTGTGCGCAGGTTGGCGAACCGGGTCAACGTAGTCGCACCCCGGCAGACCCGAAGGTCTCCCACGCACAGCTGCCATAACGAACAGACAGGCAGGAAACTGCCCGCAACGTCTTGAGGAGCTGCGTGACTACGTGATGTTCAGGTCGCCAAACCCGACTCGCTGAATTGGCAGCGAGCGGGGGGCAGGGTAGCGGAGGGAGGGGGTGGGGGCAAGGGTGGGGCGTTGGGTATAGATAGAATTTGCCGGCGGTTTGGGTCTTACTTGCTGATCTTTTTAAGGCGCCGACGCGATGGACGCGTGATCTGGTCGTAATGTATTCGTTTGGGCCGGGGTAATCTGAAACAAGTCGGTATCTATCTGTATTAACTATTAAATAATATTTGGTCAGCGTGCTTGGAATACCAGTTGGAACGCTGTGTGGCCTGGATTCCGATGGACGGTGCTGTTAGAGCTACAGGCCATAAACGAATCGGCATCGAATCTATAAAAATGTCGGCCCCCCAGGTCGCCCATGGCCTGGCTGGGCCAGTCGTTCATCAGCTAAGGGCGCAGCTCGTTGAGGCTTTTGACCACGATCTGCTGGGCTTCGGTGCTGGTTGCGAGGTTGTGAGGATTGATGTGGTAGCGCTGCAGCACATATTGCATCAAGGCCTTGCGGCTTGGTATCAAAAGCTGCCCAGTCAGCATACCAAAGTCGGCTTCGATGATCGCCTTCTACGCCTCGTTCATTCGAACGGCTGCTCCGCTTCGTAGCTCGCCAGATGGCCTATGCAAACAAATTGACTAAGGCTGCTGTGCGCCAATGCGTGAAATCTGACCGCAATACATTGGTTACCCACCGCTCAAACACGGGTTTAGGTCAATGGGAGAGGGAAAATCTCAGGCCCTGTATCTTTGTTCGGTTTTTGCTCTGAACCCACTAACTATCTTCAACACCACCCCGAAGGAGAAAGTCGCTCAGAAGCTTGGCAGCCTTGATTTTGACCTTGAAGATTGGGAGTGAAACACCCTCAAGACCGTCAAAATATGCCTTTGCTTTTTCTTGATCTACTGTGCCCCTAAGATCATCAAACCGGCCGTATTCATTGAGATTAGCTTCCGTGAGATGAGTGCTCATCAAATCAATCAGCTTCGCTGCATGCACCCCCAAAGCTGAAACGATAGCCGCTACTTCTTTACCTTTTGCGGCCGTCTTGTAATCCATAAGATAGTCGCGGAAGGTCCGAGCGGGATCGATCTGCACATCGCCTCGCTGGATGTCGTGCAAGAAAATCTCGGATAACTTCTGGTCCTCCTGCGAGAGCGATGTGAACGACCGATGCAACTCGGCCAGGGTTGCCTCCTTGGATGCCCCGTCGCCGCTCTGCAGCTCTTTGAGGTACTTGGCAAAACGCGAGTTCATGTAGTCTGCGTCGATCTTGCCGGTGTCGATCTCGGTGATGTGGCTATCGATGTCGAACGGGATGCTCTCGCCGGCACCGCCACCGCCTGCCCCCAGTTCCTTGTAGCGTTGCAGCAGCGTCAGGTACTGCAGCTTCGTGATGGCCAACGCAATCGACTGCTTCGGACCCGTGTCGAATTCGTAGACCATCTTGTCCCAGGTGAAGCCCTGAATCTTGGCGGCCTCAAAGATAGCGCTGAACCGGTTGAAATGTTTTGCGAAAACCGCCCGCGCCGCCAAGTCGTCGGGCAACTTGGCAAAGTCGGTGATGCCC
Organism: uncultured Pseudomonas sp.; assembly: GCF_913777995.1. Classification (GTDB taxonomy): domain Bacteria; phylum Pseudomonadota; class Gammaproteobacteria; order Pseudomonadales; family Pseudomonadaceae; genus Aquipseudomonas. The sequence continues at coordinate 60,747 of NZ_CAJYVE010000029.1, forward strand.
GCCGCGCTGAAGAGAGCAATGATCTCGGTGAAGCACTCGTTCAAGCGCTCCAGGTTCCGGGGCAACTGGTCGGCAAAGAGGCCAATGGGCTTGTCGCCAGAGTACACCTTCACCGCCGCACCCACGTTGCGCTTCATCGTGTGCGGCTTGCGGTAGTAGCGGATCGTGCCAAATGGCTTGTCTGGCCCGAACAGCCGGTTGGTGCGTGAGAACGCCTGTATGAGGGTCTCGTAATCCAGCAACTTGTCGCAGTACAGCGTGTTGACCCACTTCGAGTCGAAGCCTGTCAGCATCTGGTTCACCACGATTAGCAGATCCAGCCGCTTCTCCGGCTCGGCCTCGATCCGGATGTAGGGTGCCTTGTGGGCCAGACGTGCGGCCAGGTCCTTCTTGAAGTTCATATGGCTTCCCATGTCGAACTTCTGACCATAGGTGGCGTTGTAGTCCTTGATGATCTCTTCCAGCCCGGCTGCCTTGAAGGTCGGATCGGTATTGCCGGTGTCGTCATCGCTGATGTGCGGGTCGAACAGCGCGGTAATCTTCAGCGTGGGGCACTTCGCCTTCATGAGGCGGTAGTAGACGATCGCCTCAGTGATGCTGCTGGTGGCAAGGATGGCGTGGAACTTCCCTCCTTGGCTCAGCACCTCCCAGTTGTCAGCGATGTCCCTCAGCACGGCGTGGTGGTGCTCGTCGCGCTCGTACTGGGCGTTCGACAAGTAGTCCTCAATGCCGCGCTGGTACTCCCCCGCGGCATCAACGTGGCCTGCCATCGGCACGTCGTTCATGTACCGGTTGAAGGCCTTCTTCTTCGCTGGGGTCGCCAGTGCCTCAGCCACGGACGACGCCTTGGCCTTCTCCAACGCCACTGCCAGTCGAAGGTCGCGGTCGCGGTAGGTCAGAACCTGGTAAGGATCGAAGCCCAGAACGTTCTTGTCACGGATGCCGTCGGCAATGCTGTAGCGGTGCAGTTCGTCCCCAAAGACATCCGTCGTAGTGTTGTCCTTGCGAACGTTCTCCTTGTGGATAGGCGTGCCGCTGAAGCCAAAGAACACAGCGTCCGAGAAGCTCGCCTTGATGTCGGCCAGCATGTCGCCGAAGGTGGAACGGTGGCACTCATCCACGATGAACACGATGCGTTTGCCGCGCATGGTCTCCAGGTCGTGTGCCTTCAAACCATCCGAGTCGTCCGTGATCCGGCTCATCTTCTGGATGGACGTGACTATCAGGGTGTCCGCGGGCGCGGTGCTCTTCAGCGTCTTGACCAGCACCCCGGTGTTTTCAGTGGCCTGCACCTGGTTGCTGTCACCGGCAAAGTCCCGGTAGGCCTTCAGCGTCTGCGTTCCCAGTTCCACCCGGTCCAACAGGAACACCACTTTGTCGGCGTCCTTGGAGTTGGCGATGAGCTGGGCCGACTTGAAGCTCGTCATGGTCTTGCCCGAGCCGGTGGTGTGCCAGATGTAGCCGCCCAGGCGGTTCGGGTTTTTCCAATCGGTCTTGGCCACCTTGTCGGAAATGGCGTGCGCGGCGTAGTACTGGTAGCTGCGCATCACCTTCAGCACGCCGTCGGCCTCGTCGGCTACGGTGTAGAAGCCGATCAGCTGGTGCGCCATCGGGATCGACAGCAGGCTGGAGGTGAAGTTCTTCCAGTTGTTGATGGGTTCGTTGTTGAAGTCAGCCCAGTGGAAGGCGTAGTCCTTGTTGAACTTGCCGTCCGGACCGGGGTTAGCGAAATACAGCGCCTCCCCAGGCGCCATGGCCACAAAGATCTGAACCAGAGAGAACAGGCGGGTGAACACGCCCTCGCGTGCGTACTTCTGAATCTGGTTGTAGGCCTGGCTGACAGGCACACCGCTCTTCTTCAGCTCGATGTGGATCAACGGCATGCCGTTGATCAGTAGCAGCATGTCACCCCGCCGGTCATGTTGCAGTTCAGACGTGCGGGCGTAGCGCGGCTGCTGGGCAATCTGGTAGCGACTCTGCCCAGCGGCAATCTCGTGCCGGTCGTAGACCTTCAGGCTCACCTCCTTGCCAAAGTGCAGCGTGTCGGCCGGGTTGTCCCGCGTGATGGCCACCGTCTTGCCGTTGATGAAGCCGTTCAGCTTCAGCGGGGTGCGCAAGGCGACTATCTGCTCCATCACCTGCTGCATCTCGCTGTCGGTCAGCGGCACCTCGTTCAGTCGGTCCTTGCCTCGGTTGTTCTCGAAGAGGATCTGCTTCCAGTTCGCCAGCAGGTCGGCCTCGCTGGGGCACTTTATGACCTGCAGCTCCCCCCAGCCGCGCTGGCGCAATTCGTGGATGAGAGCGGCTTCGAATTCAGACTCATTGGCAAAGGTGGTCATGGGTGATGTACTCAAAGCTCAGATAAAATCATCGTTTCTAAGCATGATGATTTGATTTGCCGGAATTTCTGGATCTGACGCGCTTGTCGCCTGATCAGCAGGTCCAAGTTATAAAAAAACGCACCGATTCTTCGTTGTTCGGCTTCGTGGATCGGGAACCGGACCCGTAGCCGTTTGATTGCCGTCTTTGATATTGAGAGCACCTTTGTGCCCTGCATGATGGGCAACAGCTGTGTATGGAAGGCATCCGAGTTCAGGTAATAGCCGAGAAAGAAGGGCGCGAACGAGCTTTTTGGTCTAAGTGCAATCGTGTGGAGGCCTGCAACGACTATCTGATTGCCTATATTGCGAAGCTCGGTACACTTGCCGACGGCGTCATCCTCGGCCGCATCCGCCATTACTATGTCACCATTCCTGAGACGGGACGAGCTGAGTTTCTCCACAATTGCGTCGCTAGAGATCAGTGGTACGTCATCAGTTTGCGCATCCAAGACCTCACCGAATTTGGTGAGGATGTCCCCGTAGTGAACGTTCTTGGCCAAACCAGAGCGGCGGTTTAGATTGGCCCTCGAAAGGCTATTGTTTGCGATGTTCTCCATAGCTTTTTCGACGCTCTCTTCCGCCCAGCTTCCTTGGAAGCCTTTGAATCTGATGCCTGGAGCACCTTCATCAGGGTTGGGGAACATTTTCTGAAGCATCGCCTTCTTAAGCGCCATTAGCTTGTCATATTTGCGCTGATGCAGGGCTATGAATAGATCTAATTCACGGAAGAAGGCGCCAATACGATTCTGTTCCGTGACTTGGGGGATGGTGACGACACGCTTCTTCCAATCGTCAGCATCGAAAAACAGCTTTTCAATGTCCACGCCGTACGAGCTTAGAAAGAACTTCCTACGCATCGCGGGCAAGCTCGCCACGATGGTGAGAAACTCCGTCAGTAGCTTCTCGCTGTCGATGGCGGTCAGATATTCATTCGACACGATGGCGCCATCCAAGGCAGGCGGCACGATGCCGGTCGCCCCGTGCACCACCTGTCGCTTGGAAATGACGAAGTCGCCCGCCTTGAGCTGGGCGTAGTTTTTCACCAGGATGTCGCGTCCTAGCAAGTGGCCGCGAGAAACGACGCCTTCGTTGCGCCGTTTGACCGTGATGAGCTCGTAGCGCTGATCGTCTTCCAGCACGATAGGGCGACGCTTTTCAGCGAGGACGCCGCCAATCGTCTCGTCCGCCCACGGTTCGCTGTACGCCTTGAACCGAATGCGAGGCACCTTTCCTGTGGTCTGGTCCGCCATGTCAGTTCCCCGCCAACAAGGTCTTCAGCTCTTCAATGCCCTTGATGTCGAACTCGCCGCCATTTAGCTCCCCCAGCATGCTCACCAGGGCATTTTCGGCTTGCTGAATGTCGCGGGCATTGTCGGCATAGGTGATCCGGTACTTCTCTACCAAGGCTTCCAGCCTGGCGATGAGGCTGGATGTCACCTTGCCAGGCAAGCGATGCAGCTCGTCCACCAATGGCGTGAGCCAGCTGCTTTCGAGCAGGGCGTACACCTGCTCGTCGCTGAGCGCCTCAATCGTGGCTTTGGTCTTCAGGTGTAGCGCTGCGGAATCCTTCTTGATAGTCGCTTTCAGCGACTTTTCTTTGGCCAGCACTTTGGCTGCTTGGATGATCTTGGCCTCGTAAGACTCGGAGCCGAAGGCCGCGGAGGCCTGATCCTCGGCCGCCAACTCCTTGGCCTCCTTGGTTACGGCAGCCGCGACGAACTTTTCGCCGGTTTCATTGAAGGCGTCCTTGGCCTTGTCTTCGTCGCTGAAGCTCTCAAGTAGTTCGTCCAGCTGAGCGACCACCTCGGTCAGTTCGGACTCCTTCTTGCGGAGTGCGTCCAGCTCCTTCTTGTGGTGTGCCAATTGCACGAGGTCAAAGGACAAGATGCGGCCTTTCCAGCCGTCCTGCACCTCGACGTCCTTCCCGTCCTTCTTCTTGAAAACATAGTTCGGGTCGACCACGCGCGTAGCACCAAAGCCCTCGGTCTGGAGGATTTCAAGATCCACAGCAATGGTCTGCCAGTGGTCGTCGAGGACTTGATAGGCCTGGTACTTGTCGATGAGCGGCACAGTGCCGACCTTGGTCAAGCGGGCAAACAGTTCGTCGCAGATAATCGCTTCTTGGCGAGGGACCTGCAGCGTGAGCATCTTGCCGATCAGTTCGCTTTGCAGCCAGGGCTTGAAGCCGTCGAATGCACGGGTGAAGGCCTCGTTGAACTCCGTCACTTCAGGGTGCTGCTGCACGACTGCAGACAGGTCATCTGCCTTCGGCTGGGCGTACGGCGTGCCATCCAAGGTAAACAAGGCCGCGCGCAGATTGGGGAAGGCCTTCCAGTAGTCGGCCAGCGCATCCAGTTCGCTCAGCGGGATGCCGCCGAACATTGAGGCATACAGGTCCCAGCTCTCGGGCGGCTCGGATGAGTCCACGTACCGCGGAATGTTGAGGTTGTAGTCGTTGGCATCGCATTGCAGCTCTGTCTTGGGCACCAGTCGGCTGAAGCCAGGCACAGTGGTGCGGGCGATCACCACATCGGTGATCTTCTTGATGTCGCAAGCGCGGAGCTTGTTGTTCTTGCCCTCTTTGGCAAAGCCTTTGGAGGCATCTACAAACAGCACATCGCTGCCTGCGCGCTTTTGCCTGAGCACGAGGATGACGGTTGGGATGCCAGTGCCGAAGAAGATGTTGGACGGCAGGCCGATTATGGTTTCGAGGTGGTCATTCTCGATCAGCTGTTTGCGGATGACGCCTTCCTCTCCGCCCCGGAACAGCACGCCGTGCGGCAGGACGATGGCCATGATGCCGTTGGGCTTCAGGTGGTACAGGTCGTGCAGCAGGAAGGCGTAGTCAGCCTTGGATTTGGGGGCCACGCCGAAGCGTGCGTAGCGCGGGTCAGTGTTCTTGTGCTGCGGGTCCCACTTCTGTGAGTAGGGCGGGTTTGACACCACCGCATCCAGGTACAGCGGGTTGTAGCTGTTGACCGGGTCTTGCTCGTCGAAGTACGGCCAATCGTCCTCTAGCGTGTCAGCGTTACGCGTGACGATGTTGCCCGGGAGAATGCCGCGCATCACCAAGTTCATGCGCGTGAGGTTGTAGGTGTTCTCCTTAAGCTCTTGCGCGTAGTACTTGATGCTGTCTTTGTCGCCCATGTGTTTCGCGATGGCCTGGCCGATGTTGAGCAGCAGCGATCCCGAGCCACTGGTGGAGTCGTAGATCTGGATGGTTTGGCGGTCCTTCAGATGCTGCGCGATGACCTCAGACATCAGCACGGACACCTCGTGCGGGGTGTAGAACTCGCCCGCCTTCTTGCCCGCATTGGCGGCAAACATGCCAATAAGGTACTCATAGATGAAGCCGAGCACGTCGTACCCCTGCTTGCCATCCATGGGGATGTCTTTGATCAGCTGGACAAGTTCGCTGATCGCCTTGGTCTGTTTTGCTGCGGTGTCGCCCAGCTTACTCAGCCCGGTCTCCAGCGTCTTGAAGATGCCTTCGAACAGGCGCTTGTGGTTCGGGTGGATCAGGCGGCCAAAGGCCGACAGGGCTTCGCGAACATCAGCAACATCGAAGTCGCTGGTTTGTTCGAGCCACGTCGAAAAGAGGTGCTTGTGGGCGATGAAGTAACCCAGGTTGGACTTGAAGTGGTCAACGGTTTCCGTGTCCTCTTCAGTCACCGCACTGAAGTCTTCGTCTGTGAAGCCCTCGGCGGAGGCGAAGGCCAACAGCTTGTCGGAGAGGTACTTGTAGAAGATGAAGCCAAGGATGTAGTCCTTGTATTCGTTAGCCTCGATCTTGGATCGCATCTGGTTGGCAGATTCCCAGATCTTGGCTGCGAGCTGTTGCTTGTTCACGGCGAGTACTTTTAGGTAGTTGATCAGGCAAATTGAAAGAAATTTTCTGCCTTGAGCAGGGCTGAGCCAGCAAAAGGATGGGATTTCAATAAGGTGCCGAAGTATCGCACCCACAGGGTGTTCACGAAAAGCTATGAAGAGGGTTAGCCGGTGGATATCGTCCCAAACTGAAGAAGGACTGAAGCAGACCTTCGTAGCCAAGCGGACTTCTAGGACTGCTGATCAGTAGCTTCCAGGCGCTCACTTGATATTGGTTGTGCGTCTGCAAGGGCCGAGGAATTCGCCATCAGCAAGCACCCTGAGTAGTGGCTTGCTCAGCAAGCTGCCTTAGCTAAGCTCGAAAGATGAAGGTCCACTGAGGGGCGAAAGCAGTCCTGCCTGAGCGATTGCTTCTGGCCGGCAGTCAGCCAACACTTTTCGATAACTCGCCGCGCATCATTGATAGCGGGCCCTGTTCGGAGCGGCACCACTTCACGAATGCCTGCCATTGATCACAGTGCGCCCTCACCGTGCCGTAGCCGCCGCCGAACATGTCTTTCAGTGCCTGCGGCCCTGCATAGCTCAAGTGCCTGCCATAGCCGAAATTGCGATCATCTCGGGGAACACGTGCAGCGCAAGCGACCGCCAGATGTCCTCGGCGCAGGCTGGGGGGACGGAGTCTTTCTTGAGCTCAAACCAGGCCGTGGCCACGTTCTCGAAGGTGTGTTCCGGTTCTGCGCGCTTGGCTTCATTCAACGTATTGCGCTGCACCTTGGGATCGATGCCTTGGGCGAGAAGCTCGCGCGCCTCGACCGCCATCTTTCGTGCGTTCGCCAGTCACAGTTCGGGGTAGGTCCCGCATCCGATGTTGATGCGCTTCTTGGTCGCCGGTTCGCGGTTGGTGAAATTACACATCACCGAGCCGTTGCTGAGTACGCGGAGCTACAAACCGTCACCATCTGTGAGGACGTAATCCTTGGATGCGGGTTTGACTCCCTTGAGCTGTCGATCGGAGAAGCGGAGGTTTTGAGCGGGCATGAGATTGAACCCGAGCACTGATTCTGTATTTCAAAGATCAGCAGCGGGTGTGATGGAATACCGTCTGGAATACGCGAACAGCCGTACCTCAAAAACCTCCGCCACCCGCAAACCTGCTGAAATCCCGTACTCATCAAATCCCAACCACAAAAAAAGGCGCCCTAAGGCGCCTTTCTCTTCAAATTTGGTGGAGCCGGGGGGATTTGAACCCCCGTCCGCCAGTACTCCGCTGTCGGTCCTACATGCTTAGCCGTGTCTATTGAGTTAACCCTCAGCGACCCGACGGGCAGGGTGCTTTGGGCGAGTTGCGTAAGTTTTAGTCACGTCGGCCGCAACGTCCTAGGTGACGATCCTGTTCTGTATGACAATCGGTTCGGGTTTACAGGCATCCCCTAGCGATTGCTGGAGCCGAAGCTACCAGAAGAGCTAGTCGCGCCGCTTACGCAGCGAGAGCGTAGCCCTCGTAGTTTTCGTCATTGGCAACTATAGAAAGTTGCAACAGTGGATTTACGACTTCTGTTACCAAGTCGGCATGCACCTAGAGTTTCGTCACCGGCGTCGAATCCTGATCGGCCCCGTGACTACCTGTAGGCAGTCAGTGGGGCGCAGTGTACGCCAATCGGCGCGACACGTCGACCCACTGCCTGGTGCTGTTCGGCAGTTATTTGGCGCCTTCGCTGCCCGAGCCCATTTTCTTCAGGCTGGCGATGGCCTTGGAGGTCAGCTCGATGCACTGCTTCTCGTCGCCTTTGGCCTTGGCCGCCATGCCGTCGGCTTCCACCTTTTTCAGCATTTCCTGGGTTTCAGTGCTGAGGTTGGTGTTGGTTGAAACCTGGGCATCCTTGATGGCCTGCAGGTTGCTGTCGCACAGATCGTCAGCGGCGAATACCGGCGAAGCGAGGAGTGCAGCGCTGAGGAACAGTCCTGTAAAAGCGGTACGTTTCATGTCGTTTCTCCTTGAACCTGTGGACTCGGTATGGCCGGTCGTGAGGCCGCTGCCCGAGGTGTCAGGTGGTGCACAGCACCCCTGAAAGGGAGCCCGCATTCGTGCGGGCTTACTGGATGGACTGCGCCGCCTGGCAAGGGTTCTATTTATTTTCCTAACCGTAATAAAAAGTCGAAAAGTGCCTAACGCGCACGAAAAAGGGGCAAAGATTGCCCCTTTGGTTGAAGTGTGCGGTTCAGTGCGCGCGCGGTTGGGTGACCCTGTCTACGAGGTAGACGAGGCTGTGGTAGTCGATGCCCGAGTGATGGCTCAGGCCGATTTCACAGGTGCGGCTGGTGGACAAGCCTTCGCTGCAATGCTGTACGGCGTCCTTGAGCGGGCGCAGGGCGTGGGCGTTGAGTTCCGGGGTGGTGAAGCCCTTGTCGCCGGCGAAGCCGCAGCAGTGAATGCCTTCGGGCACTACCACATTGACGCTGCACAGCCGCGCCAGTTCGATCAGCGCCTGGCTTTCGCCGAGGTGCTGGGTGCTGCAGGTCACGTGCACCGCCACCGGCGCCTGCTGTGGGGTGAACTCCAGTTTGTCGAGCAGGTGGGTGCGGATGAAGCGCACCGGGTCGTAGAGGTCCAGGCGTACGTCTTTGAGGTCCTGCACCAGGCGCAGGGTGCAGGGGCTGGTGTCGCAGTAGATCGGGTCGAGGCCGCCGCGGCTGGCGCGCAGCAGGGCGTTGATCAGTTCGTTGCGTTTCTCTTCGGCTTCGCGGGCGTAGCCCTTGGAGGCGAAGGGTTGGCCGCAGCACAGGCTGTCGGCGTCGTCGGGGAACACCACTTGGTAGCCGGCCTTTTCCAGCAGGCTGCGGGTCTTGTCCAGCAGCGAGGTCTGTTCGCGGTCGCTGGCCGCCGGGCCCATGACCCGCGACACGCAGGCGGCGAGGTACACCACTCGCGGGCGTGAGTCCTGGGCCGGGGTGTTCACGCGAATCGTCTCGGTGGCCTGGGGCAGGGCGGGGGTCCATTGCGGTACACGGCCGGCCGTGGCCTGGTGCAGGCGCGCGGTGAGGCGCGTCAGGCGCGGCGCGCCCAGCAGGCGGCGGGCGCCGTCGGCGGCCCACAGGGTGAAGCGCGCGCCGCGCAGGGCGGTGTGGAAGTGCTGGGCCAGCCACCCGGCGGTCTTGTCGTGGCGGGCCTGGGTGCCGCGCAGTTGCTTGACCAGCTCGCCGGTGTTGATGCCCACCGGGCAGCGCTGCGCACATAGGCCGGTGGCGGCGCAGGTGTCGATGCCCTGATACTGGTAGTCGCGCTCAAGGGCTTGGGTGTCTTCGCCGTTGCGCCGCCGTGCCTGGATATCGCGCCAGATGACGATGCGCTGGCGCGGGCTGAGGGTCAGGCCCTTGGAGGGGCACACCGGCTCGCAGAAGCCGCACTCGATGCACTTGTCGACGATGGCGTCGGCGGCGGGCAGCGGCTTGAGGTTTTTCAGGTGAATCTGCGGGTCGTCGCTGAGGATCACGTCCGGATTGAGGATGCCCTTGGGGTCGAGCAGGCGTTTGAGTTGCCACATCAACTGGTAGGCGTCGTGGCCCCATTCCTTCTCGACGAAGGGCGCCATGTTGCGCCCGGTGCCGTGTTCGGCCTTCAGCGAACCGCCGAATTCCACGGCCACCAGCTCGGCGACGTCGTCCATGAACGCCTGGTAGCGCGCCACCTCTTCGTGGCTGTTGAAGCCCTGGGTGAAGACGAAGTGCAGGTTGCCCTCCAGGGCGTGGCCGAAGAGGATGGCTTCGTCGTAGCGGTGCTTGTCGAACAGCGCAATGAGCCTGCGCACGCCGACGGCCAGTTGCTCCACCGGAAAGGTGACGTCTTCGATGATGACCGTGGTGCCGGTTTGCCGTACGGCGCCGACGGCGGGGAAGGTGTCTTTGCGAATTGCCCAGAGGCGGGCGTTTTCCACTGGGTCTTCGGTGAAGTCGACCTGTTTTTCCACCGGGAAGGCGGCCAGCGCGGCCATGATCTGCGCCAGTTGTTCATGCAGCAGGCTGTGGCTGGCGGCGCGGGCTTCGATGAGCAGGGCGCAGGCGTTGTCTGAAAGTTCACGCACGAAGGTCGGCATGCCGGGTTTGTTCTGCACCGAGCGCAGGCTGCGGCGGTCGAGCAGCTCCACGGCTGCCACCGGTTGCTGTTTGAGCACGGTGACGGCGTTGCAGCAGGTTTCCACGTCGGGGAACACGATCAGCGCCGAGGCCTTGTGCGGGTGGTCGGGCACGGTGTGGTAGGTCACCGCGCTGATGAAGCCCAGGGTGCCTTCGCTGCCGACCAGCAGGTGGCTGAGGATGTCCAGCGGCTCGTCGAAGTCGACCAGAGCGTTGAGCGACAGACCGGTGGTGTTCTTCAGCCGGTACTTGTGGCGAATGCGCGCGGCCAGTTCAGTGTTGGCGCGGGTTTCCCGGCCCAGGCGGGCGAGTTCGGCGAGCAGCTCGGCGTGGCTGGCGCGAAAGGCCGCCACGCTGGCCGGGTCTTCGGTGTCCAGGCGCGTGCCGTCGGCCAGCACCAGGCGCAGGCCGGCCAGGGTGTGGTAGGTGTTCTGCGCGGTGCCGCAGCACATGCCGCTGGCGTTGTTGGCGACGATGCCGCCAATCTTGCAGGCGTTGATCGAGGCCGGGTCGGGGCCGATCTTGCGCCCGTAGGGGGCCAGCCAGGCGTTGGCCTGGGCGCCGACCACGCCGGGTTGCAGGCGTATCTGCGCGCCCTGGTCGCGAATCTCGCGGCCGTTCCAGTTGTCGCCCAGTACCAGCAGCACCGAGTCGCTGATCGCCTGGCCCGAGAGACTGGTGCCGGCGGCGCGGAAGGTCACCGGCACCTGGTGGGCCTGGGCCAGTTTGAGCAGGGCGACCACTTCGTCTTCGGACTCCACGCGAATCACCAACTGGGGAATCAGCCGGTAGAAGCTGGCGTCGGTGCCGAAGGCCAGGGTCGACAGCGGGTCGTTGAAGCGTCGCTGTTCAGGAATGAGCAACTGCGCCTGGCGCAGAAAGGCGGCGGGCAGGGTCATGCGTCCTCCACAATCAGCACCACCAGGTCTTTCGGACCATGGGCGCCATAGGCCAGCACCTGTTCGATGTCGGCGGTCTTGGATGGGCCGGAGATCAGCAGCGCGTTGGTCGGCATGCTGCTGGCCCAATGCTGTTCGCGCTGCACCTGGTAGAGGTTATCGCGAATCTGGCTGGCCTTGAGCAGGGCGAAGTGCACGGGTGGCACCAGGCTCATCAGCCGTGGCTCTTCGCGGGTGGGCCAGAGAATCAGGCTGCCGGTGGCGGCGATGGCGCCGAGGGTGGAGGTGAAGCTGGCGGCGACATCGTCGAACAGCTCCTTCTTCCACGCTTCGATGGGGCGCTCGTAGGTTTTCAGTGGCGGCAGGCCGGGTTGCTGCGCCCACTGCGCCTGCACGCGCTGGCCGGCGGGCGTGCCGGGGGCGATCAGCAGGTTGGCCAGTTGGCGCTCGTGCACCAGCTCGGCCAGGCGCTGTGGCCAGGTCTGTTCGCTGCACAGGTGAGTTTCCGTGTGCACGGCTTCCATCAGCTGGCGCAGGCGCGCCACGCGTTGCTCCGGGGGGTAGGTCCAGGGCTCGGTCACCAGCGCTTCATTGAACTGATCGGCGATGGGGCGGGTGCCTTCCAGGCTGCGGCGCAGCTTGCCGAGAATGTTGTGCTTGGCGCTCATCGGGCGCTCTCCTTGTGGCGGGCCTGGTGTTCGCGGGCCAGTTCGTGCAGCGAGCGGGCGGCGGGCCTGGGCTTGCTGTGGTGTTGCGTCCACGGGCCGATGTCGCCGGGCAGCAGGCCGCGCAAGCGCGTGGCGAAGAAGCCGAACACGCGGTACAGCGTTGGCGAGGTGTTGAGCAGGCGCCAGGCGTTCCAGATGAACCGTTCCTTGCGCGAATACTTGCGACCCTGGTCGCGCATCACCGGGTTGGGGCTGTCCGGGGCCTTGACGTTCTCTTCGCGCAGGCGGCGCAGCAGGGCGGGAATGGGAATCTTCACCGGGCACACTTCACCGCAGGCACCGCACAGTGACGAGGCGCTGGGGTGGTCGGGCACGCGGGCCAGGCCGGCCATGTGCGGGGTGATGATCTTGCCGATCGGGCCGGGGTAGACCTCGCCGTAGGTGTGCCCGCCCACCCGGGTGTACACCGGGCAGTGGTTCATGCACGCGCCGCAGCGAATGCAGTTGAGGCTCTGGCGCAGCTCGCTGTCGGCGAAGGCCTGGCTGCGACCGTTGTCCAGCAGCACCAGGTGCACTTCCTGTGGGCCGTCCAGCTCGTGGGCCTTGCGCGGGCCGGAGATCATGTTCACGTAGGTGGTGATCGGTATGCCCAGCGACGAGCGGGTCAGCAGCGACAGCAGCGGCACGGTGTCGCGCAGGTTTTCCACCACCTTCTCGATGCCGGTCACGGCGATGTGCACCGGTGGCACGCTGGTGACCATGCGCCCGTTGCCTTCGTTTTCCACCAGCAGCAGGGTGCCGGTTTCTGCCACGGCGAAGTTGACCCCGGAAACGCCGATGTCGGCCTCGAAGAACTTCTGCCGCAGCACGCGGCGGCCGGTCTGGATCAACTGGTCGACGTCGGTGGTGAAGTCGACGCCGAGGGTGTCGTGGAACAGCTGGCCGACCTGGGTGGCGTTCTTGTGGATGGCCGGCATGATGATGTGCGAAGGCTTTTCATGGTCCATCTGCACGATGTACTCGCCCATGTCGGCTTCCAGGCATTCGATGCCACGCTCGCCGAGGAAATGGTTCATTTCCATTTCCTCGCTGACCATCGACTTGCCCTTGATCAACTGACGCGCGCCGTGTTGCTCGACGATGGACAGCACGATGGCATTGGCTTCTTCGACGGTCTCGGCCCAGTGCACCTTCACGCCATTGCGGATCAGGTTGCTTTCCAGCTGTTCCAGCAGCTCGGGCAGCTTGGAGAGGGCGCGGGCGCGGATGGCGTTGCCCAGTTCGCGCAGGTCTTCGCGTTCGTCGGCGTCGCTGAAGGCTGCGGCACGCTTGACCATCAGCGAGTCCATGGCGCGGCGGAAGTTGCCGCGCAGTTGCGAATCGCCCAAGGCGTGGCGAGCGCGTTCGCGGAAGTCGGGTTCTATCTGCAGGGCGGGGATGCGTTGCGGCGCGTTCATGAGCGGCCTCCGCTGCGTTGCCACAGGAAACTGGCCAGGTGCTGGCCGCGCAGCGCAGCGCGCTGCTTTTCCAGGGCGCCGTTGATGTTCATCAGGCAGCCGCAGTCGGCGGTCAAAACCTGGTCGGCGCCGGATTCCTTCAGGGCGCGGGTCTTGTCGGCGACCATGGCGCCGGAAATGTCGGGCATGCGCACGCTGAAGGTGCCGCCGAAGCCGCAGCATTCGCTTTCGTGGTCGTGCTCCACGCGCTCGACGTTACCCAGCTGGGCCAGCAGCTCGCGGGCATGCAGGTGGGTGTTCATCTCGCGGCGTGCCGAGCAGGAGGTGTGCAGGGCGATGCGCGTCGGCTGGCCGTGGTCGCTGAAGCGCACCTTGCACACGTGCAGCAGGAATTCGGTGAGTTCGAAGGTGCGTTCGGCCAGTGCGCGCACCTGTTCGAGCATCGCCGGTTCGTCCTTGAACAGCTCCGGGTAATGCTCGCGGAACATGCCGGCGCAGGAGCCGGAGGGCACCACCACTGGGTCGCTGCCGGCGAACAGCCGCACCTGGGCACGCGCGACTTCGCGGGCCTGTTCGGTGTAGCCGCTGGTGTAGGCCGGCTGGCCGCAGCAGCTCTGGCCCTGTGGATAATTCACCTCGATGCCTTCGCGCTCCAGCAGGTGAATGGCGTCCATGCCGGCTTCGGGGAAGAACAGGTCGACCACGCAGGTGCCGAACAGGTACACGCGGCTCGGCTTGTGCTCGGGGTACTGCCGGGGCCGGTGGCGGGGGGCGACGCGGGTGGCCTTGGGGGAGGCGTTGTAGAAGAGTTCGCTCATCAGGTGTTTCTCCGGGTGGGCCCGGTTATCGAAAACTGGCGCCCGCCGGGGCCGGCGCCAGGGTGTGCGGCTCAATGCACCAGCATGCCGGTGAACCAGTACGCCTGGGCGTAGGTGATGATGCCGACCAGGGTGGCGAAGAACAGGCTGTGCTTGAGGGTGAAGCGGAACAGGTCCGACTCCTTGCCGACCAGGCCGGTGGCGGCGCAGGCCACGGCGATGGATTGCGGCGAGATCATCTTGCCGGTGACGCCGCCGCTGGAGTTGGCCGCCACCATCAGCACGTCACTGACGCCGGTCTGGTGCGCGGTGGTGGCCTGCAGGGCGCCGAACAGGGCGTTGGCCGAGGTATCCGAGCCGGTGAGGAACACGCCCAGCCAGCCGAGGAACGGCGAGAAGAACGGGAACGCCGCGCCGGTACCGGCCAGTACCAGGGCCAGCGTGGAGGACATGCCCGAGTAGTTCATGACGAAGGCGAAGGCCAGCACCATGCCGATGGACACGATGGCCCAGCGCAGCTCGATGAGGGTCTCCTTGAAGGTGGTCAGACCAATCTTCGCGCTGATGCGCAGTACGATCATCGACACGATGGCCGAGAGCAGAATGGCGGTGCCCGAGGCGGCGATCAGGTCCAGCTTGTACACCGCCGGCATGGCCGTGGCCTTGGCGACGATGGGCGTGCCTTTGATGACCATCTGGTCGAGGAACGGCACCGCCGTGTTGATGGTCCAGGCCTGCAGCGGGCCGCCAGCGGCGAACAGCGCCTTGAACGGCTTGAGGGTCCAGACGGTGACCATGGCGGTGAGAATCAGGAACGGCGACCAGGCCTTGAAGATCTGCCCGGCACTGTAGGGCGATGGCGTGCGCGACGACATCGGAGCGCTGCCGCCACCGCCCAGCATGGCCGCGCCACCGCCGCTGATCACCACGTCGCTGGCACGCTGCGGCTGCCAGACCTTGAGGAACAGGGTCAGGGAAATGATGCTGACCAGCGCCGAAGTGATATCGGGCAGCTCGGGGCCGATGAAGTTAGAGGTCAGGTATTGGGTGAGGGCGAAGCTGGCCCCGGCGACGAACGCGGCCGGCCAGGTTTCCCGCACACCGCGCACGCCGTCCATGATGAACATCAGCCAGAACGGTACGAAGATCGACAGCAGCGGCAGCTGGCGGCCGGTCATGGCGCCGATCTTGAACGCTTCGATACCCGACACCTGGCCGGCGACGATGATCGGAATGCCCAGGGCGCCGAAGGCCACCGGTGCGGTGTTGGCGATCAGGCACAGGCCGGCAGCGTACAGCGGGTTCAGGCCCAGGCCGACCAGCAGCGCGGCGGTAATCGCCACCGGGGCGCCGAACCCGGCCGCGCCTTCCAGGAAGGCGCCGAAGCAGAAGCCGATCAGCAGCACCTGCAGGCGCTGGTCGTCGGTGATGGTCAGTACCGAGCTGCGGATGATCTCGAACTGGCCGCTCTTGACCGTGAGTTTGTACAGGAACACCGCCGCGACGATGATCCAGGCGATGGGCCACAGACCGTAGGCGAACCCGTAACCGGCGGCGGCCAGGGCCATGTCCACCGGCATCTGGAAGGCGAAGATCGCCACCAGCACCGACAGCGCCAGGGTGATGCTGCCCGCGATATGCCCCTTGAGCCGGAACACCGCCAGCGCCAGGAAGAAGAACACGATGGGAATCAGCGCAGCGGCGGCGGAAAGGCCGAGGCTGCCCAGGGGGGTATAGAGTTGTTGCCAGGTCTGCATTGGGTTGGCCCCTAGTTGTTTTTGGTTAGGCCCGGTGTTCGGTGGCGCGGTTGCCTTGTTCGGCAGGCGGGTGCAGCGCCCTGTTCACCAGCTCAGGCCTCTCGGGTCGAGAGGTCCAGCAAGGGGAGGTTGGTCGATCTCCCTTTTATCTCTGGATAATTGGTAATACCAATTTACCGAGATTGTTGGCTAGGTTAGAGGCCCCATGGGAGGCGTGTCAATTTGTCCAGCGCACGACTTTGGTCGGACCTGTTCTGCTCGGTGATAAAAACGCGCTCGGCAGGACGCATCTGCCAGGTGCCGAACGTCTGCCGATCGGCCAGAATAGACGCCCCGATAACGAGGTCGGGAAGCGGGAGTGAGGGTTATGGGATTTGGTCAGATCCGGCAGCGCCGTTTGTCGGACGATATCGTTGAGCAGCTGGAAAAGATGATTCTGGAGGGGGCCTTGAAGGCCGGTGGTCGCCTGCCCGCCGAGCGTGCCCTGGCCGAGCAGTTCGGCGTGTCGCGGCCATCGTTGCGGGAGGCGATCCAGAAGCTCACCGCCAAGGGCCTACTGGTCAGCCGCCAGGGCGGTGGCAATTACGTGGCCGAGAACCTCGGCTCGACCTTTAGCGATCCGCTGCTGCAACTGCTGGAAAACAGCCCGGATGCGCAGCGCGACCTCCTGGAGTTCCGCCACACGCTGGAGGCTTCATGCGCCTACTACGCGGCGCTGCGCGCCACCGACCTGGACCGTGAACGCCTGCGCGAAGCCTTCGATGCCTTGCAGGATTGTTACGCGCGGGCCGAGGAGGGCGGCGGTGCCGAAGAGGGCGCGGCGGATGCCAACTTCCACCTGGCGATTGCCGAGGCCAGCCACAACGCGGTGCTGTTGCACACCATTCGCGGTCTGTTCGACCTAGTGCGGCGCAACGTTGTGATCAATATCGGTGGTATGTACAAGCAGCGTGCGGAAACCCGCGAGATGCTCATCGAGCAGCATCGGGAGTTGTACGAAGCAATCGTCGAGGGGCGTGCCGAAGAAGCTCGCAGCGTGTCGAGCCGGCACTTGATGTACGTGCAGGAGGTGTTACAGGAGGTGCGTGAGCAAGAGGCGCGTGCCGCCCGCGCGGAGCGGCGGCACAACCTCTGAGCAGAGGGCTCGCCGGGGCCTGGCGAGCGCGCCTGGGCGTCAGTCTTCCTTGCCCTTGTTGCGCACCACGCGTTGCAGCTCGCGCTTGGTGTCGCGCTCGCGCTCGGTGTCGCGCTTGTCGTATTCCTTCTTGCCCTTGCCCAAGGCGATTTCGCATTTGATCAGGTGCTGCTTCCAGTACAGCGAAAGCGCTACGCAGGTGTAGCCCTTCTGTTGCACGGCGGCGAACAGGCGGTCCAGTTCGCGCTGGTTGAGCAGCAGCTTGCGGGTGCGGGTAGGGTCGGCGATGACGTGCGTGCTGGCGGTCTTGAGCGGCGTGATGTGACTGCCCATCAACCAGGCTTCGCCATCCTTGAGCAGGATATAGCTGTCGACCAGTTGTACCTTGCTGGCACGCAGGCTCTTTACTTCCCATCCGGCCAGGACCAGACCGGCCTCGAACTTCTGTTCGATGAAGTAATCGTGATGCGCCTTTTTATTTTGCGCGATGGTCCCTGTGGGGTGCTTTCTGAGTTTGGCCATAGGGGGCGCATTATAGGCAGTTGCTGCGTCGGCGGCTACGGAGCACGAACGAAAACGTCATGCGCCTGACAAACCTGTGTAACGCTTGCCTGCCGGGCTTCTGGCCGACATTGTCGCAGCCGTTGCACGGCTCCCGGGTCGTGGTGCGCTTGAGCGAGAAGGGCGAATCCCGGACAATGCGCGCACTTTTTTACCGATGTAACGTGGCGTGTCGCATCCCAGCGGCCCACGACTCAGGTAGAACAGCCAGGGCGCAGCGGTGTCCGATGCTGTTAACCTGATTTCATTTTCGCGCCATGCAGCGCCGTTCGGCGTTGGTTTGCCGCTCAGCCTTGGAAATGACGCTGACATGACTACGCATATTCAACGCTCGGCATTGCTGCCGTACCCGGCCCGGTTCCTTTACGACCTGGTCAACGACGTGGCCCGTTACCCGGAATTCTTGCCGTGGTGCGCGGCGGCCGTGGTGCACGAGGCCAGCGATACCGAAATGCGTGCCAGCCTGGAGATCGCCAAGGGTGGCCTGAGCCAGAAGTTCGTGACCCGCAACACGCTGGTGCCAGGCGAGTCGATCATCATGGATCTGGTCGAAGGTCCCTTTAACCAGCTGCACGGCGTGTGGACCTTCAAGGCGCTGAACGAAAAGGCCTGCAAGATCAGCCTCGACCTGTCTTTCGACTACGCCGGGCCGCTGGTGCGTGCCACCCTCGGCCCGCTGTTCAATCAGGCCGCCAATACCCTGGTGGATGCCTTCTGCCAGCGCGCCAAGCAGCTGCATGCCTGAGCCGCTGATCGATATCGAGGTGGTGCATGCCGGCGTCGACCGCCAGGTGCTGCTGACCCTGCAGGTACCGGCTGGCAGCACCTTGATGCAGGCGGTGCTCGCCAGTGGCATCGCGCAGTCCTTTCCTGAGCTGGATCTGCAGGCTTCGGCGATGGGTATCTTCGGCAAGGTGGTCAAGGACCCGGCCGCGCATGTGCTGGAGGCGGGGGACCGTATCGAAATCTATCGGCCGCTGCTGGCCGACCCCAAGGAAGTACGACGCCTGCGTGCGGCGAAAACAGCGAAGCCGCGCAAAGGCCGCGCCTGAGGCTTTCTGGAGGCAAAAAAATGCCCGGCGTGCCGGGCATTTTTTATGGGGGGCCGCTTTATGCGGCTTAGCGCGAGGGCGCTTCCAGCGGCTCTTGCACGGGCGCCGGGACCGTTTCGACGCTGTCGACGTCCTTCTGGATCTGGTCGAGCAGCGAGCCTGGGCGAGCCGGTTGTTCCGGTTTGGGCTGCGGCTGGTTCTCTACAGGCGCTGTCACGTTGGTATCGCTGCCTTTGCCGAGGATCGCTTCGTCGCGGCTGACGCCGGGCATGAAGTCGCCGGACAGGCTAACCAGTTGGTCGTTGCCGTTGAAGAACAGGCTGATGCGCTCTTGCTGACGTTCGCCGCCACCGGGTTGCAGGCTATACAGGTAGTCCCAGCGGTCGGTATGGAAGGTGTCGACCAACAAGGGGTTGCCCATGATAAACCGCACTTGCCGCCGGGTCATTCCTGGGCGCAACTGGTCTATCATGTCCTGCGTGACGACATTTCCCTGCTGGATGTCGATTTTATAAACCCCGGGGAACGAGCAACCGGCGAGTGCGAGCAGTCCCACGAATGTGAAACTGGTTAGCAAGAGCTTGGTGTTTTGCATCGGTGGGCGACTTCCACTATCTTGGCTGGGTCAACAAACCCCGATCATACCTGCATTAAGAGAAGCTGCGAAGCAGCGTCTACGAGAAAGCTGACCATGGTTGAAAATAGCGAACTACGTAAAGCAGGACTCAAGGTGACCCTACCGCGGGTCAAGATCCTCCAAATGCTCGATTCTGCCGAGCAGCGCCACATGAGTGCCGAGGATGTATACAAGGCACTGATGGATGCCAGTGAGGATGTCGGCCTGGCCACGGTCTACCGTGTCCTGACCCAGTTCGAAGCTGCTGGCCTGGTCGTGCGTCATAACTTCGATGGCGGTCATGCCGTGTTCGAATTGGCCGATGGTGGCCACCACGACCACATGGTCAACGTCGATTCCGGCGAGGTCATCGAATTCTTCGACGAAGAAATCGAAGCCCTGCAAAAGGCTATCGTCGAGCGTCATGGCTACGAGCTGGTGGATCACAACCTGGTGCTCTACGTACGCAAGAAGGCCTGAGGCTTTCACAGCGACATGAAAAAGCCCCTTGTCGATGCGTTCGGCAAGGGGCTTTTTTGCTGCCTGTATTTCAGCCTTTCGGGGTGATGATCATCTTCTTCGCATGGGCCAGCGACTCTTTGGTCAGGTCGATCCCGCCCAGCATGCGTGCCACTTCTTCTATACGTTCCTTCTTGTCCAGCTTCGACACTGCCGTGCGAGTGGCATTGCTCTCGCGCACCTTGTGCACGAACAGGTGTTGATGGCCCTGGGCTGCTACTTGCGGCAAGTGGGTCACGGTGATCACCTGGCCACGGTCGCCCAGGCGGCGCAGCAACTGGCCGACGATCTCGGCGGTCGGGCCGCCGATACCGACGTCCACTTCGTCGAACACCAGGGTCGGGATGCGTGAGGTCTGTGCGGTGATGACCTGGATCGCCAGGCTGATACGTGACAACTCGCCGCCCGAAGCCACCTTGGACAATGGCTTGAGTGGCTGGCCAGGGTTGGCACTGACCAGCAGTTCGACCTGCTCCAGGCCGTAGGGCTGCAGTTCCTGGCTGCTGCCAGGCTTGAGTTCGATATTGAAGCGCCCTCCCGGCATGCCGAGACGATGGATTTCCTGCTCTACGGCATGGGCCAGCTCACCCGCCGAGCGGTGACGCAGGTCGCTCAGTTCCCGGGCCTTTTCCTGGTAGTGGCGAGCATAGGCGGCCAGCTCGTTCTGCAGGCGCTCGATGGACTCGTCGCTGGCGTTGAGGGTCTCGATTTCGTCGAGCAGCTTCTGGTGCAGCGCCGCAACTTCATGGGGTTGCACGCGATGCTTGCGGGCCAGGCTGTAGATGGCATCCAGGCGTTCTTCTATCTGTTGCAGCCGTGCCGGGTCTGCATCGAAATGATCGAGGAAGCGATTCAGCTCGCCCATGGCTTCTTCGACCTGGATCTGTGCGCTGGACAGCAGGTTGGTCGCTTCGCTGAGCGAGTTGGAATTGCTGCTGACGCTGGACAGGCGATTGAGGCTGTTGGTGAGCGCGTGCAGCACGTTGCCGGAGTCACTTTCGCTGCACTGCTCGATGACCTGGCGGCAGATGGTCAGCAGGCTTTCGGCATTGGTGAGGGCCTTGTGGTCCTGTTCGAGCTGTTCCAGCTCGTTTTCACCAAGGCTGAGATTTTCCAGTTCTTCGAGCTGGTAGCTGAGCAACTGGTGACGTGCGCGCTGCTCATCGCCCGAGCTGGACAGGCGTTCCAGTTCCTGGCGGGTCTGGCGCCAGCGCTGCGAAGCGAGCTGGACCTGGCGAGCCAGCTCGGTGGCACCGGCATATTCGTCGAGCAGGCGCCGGTGGGTGTCGGTCTTGAGCAGCGACTGGTGTTCATGCTGGCTGTGGATATCGATGAGCAGTTCGCCCAGTGCCTTGAGGTCGCCCTGTGGGCAGGGCGTGCCATTTATATAGGCGCGGGAGCGGCCTTCGGCGGTGATGACCCGGCGCAGGATGCAGGGGGAGTCGCCATCCAGGTCGCGCTCGCTGAGCCAGGCGCGTGCCTCCGGGATTTCAGCCAGGTCGAAGGTGGCAAGGATATCGGCCTTGTCGGCGCCGGGACGGACCACGCCGCTGTCGGCGCGGTCGCCCAGGGTGAGGCCCAGCGCGTCGAGCATGATCGACTTGCCGGCACCTGTCTCGCCCGTGATTACGCTCATCCCGCGGTCGAGCTCCAGGTCGAGGTGCTCGACGATGGCGTAGTTGTGTACGGAAAGATGAACCAGCATGCAGCGGCTCCAAGGTCGTTGGTCTGGTTATTTATACAGTGTTTTGTTTTGGCCTGACAATGCCCGCGCTTAGTCCGATTTGCACGGCTGGGCGGCGGATTTATACCTCTGTAGCGGAAAATGCCCGCTTCGCACGGCCTTTGGCGTGGCCGATGCGCTTTTCCGTCGACCTTGCCCCTTGAAGCTGGAAATTCCGCTCCCATATAGGGGGCAGAAGCGCGAGTTGGGATCGCGGACGTTTTCGAGAGGAGAAAGTTATGGCTGACGAACAGAACCTGGATACGCAAGCTCAGGAACAGGCCGCACAGGCCGGTGCCGGTGAAGACCTGGCGACCCGTGTACAGGTGCTCGAAGAGCAACTGGCTGCCGCACAGGACCAGTCGCTGCGTGTCGCTGCGGATCTGCAGAACGTCCGCCGCCGCGCCGACCAGGATGTCGAGAAGGCACACAAGTTCGCGCTGGAGAAGTTCGCCAGCGACCTGCTGCCGATCATCGACAGCCTGGAACGCGGTCTCGAGCTGTCCAACCCCGATGATCAGAGCATCCGCCCGATGCGCGAAGGCATCGAGCTGACCCTCAAGATGTTCCAGGACACCCTCAAGCGTTACCAGCTGGAAGCCATCGACCCGCATGGCCAACCGTTCAACGCCGAGCATCACCAGGCCATGGCCATGGAAGAGAACGCCAACGTCGAGCCGAACACCGTGCTCAAGGTGTTTCAGAAGGGCTACCAGCTCAATGGTCGCCTGCTGCGCCCGGCAATGGTCGTGGTCAGCAAGGCGCCTGCACCGGCCAAGCCCTCGATTGACGAGCAGGCTTGAAATTTTCCGGGCAGCCCCCATTTAACGGTCAAGCGTTTTTAAAGAGCTACCGCGATCTGTGAACCCGGTCGCGGCAACCAATCAAAAGTTTCGGGAGAGTCAAGATGGGTAAAATTATCGGTATCGACCTGGGGACTACCAACTCCTGCGTCTCCATCCTCGAAGGCGGCAACGTCAAGGTCATCGAAAACGCCGAAGGCGCGCGTACCACCCCTTCGATCATCGCCTATGCCAACGATGGCGAAATCCTGGTTGGCCAGTCGGCCAAGCGCCAGGCGGTCACCAACCCCCACAACACCCTGTACGCGGTCAAGCGTCTGATCGGCCGTCGTTTCGACGAGAACGTCGTACAGAAAGATATCCAGATGGTCCCTTACAAGATCGTCAAGGCCGACAACGGCGACGCGTGGGTCGAGGTGAACAGCCAGAAGATGGCTCCGCCACAGATCTCCGCTGAAATCCTGAAGAAGATGAAAAAGACCGCCGAAGACTTCCTCGGCGAGTCCGTGACCGAAGCGGTCATCACCGTTCCGGCCTACTTCAACGACAGCCAGCGTCAGGCGACCAAGGATGCGGGTCGTATCGCCGGTCTGGACGTCAAGCGCATCATCAACGAGCCTACCGCTGCGGCGCTAGCCTACGGCATGGACAAGGCCAAGGGTGACCGCACCATCGTCGTCTACGACCTGGGTGGTGGTACCTTCGATATCTCGGTCATCGAGATTGCCGAAGTCGACGGCGAGCACCAGTTCGAAGTGCTGGCCACCAACGGTGACACCTTCCTGGGTGGTGAAGACTTCGACATCCGCCTGATCGACTACCTCGTCGAGGAGTTCAAGAAAGAAAGCGGCATGAACCTCAAGGGTGACCCGCTGGCCATGCAGCGCCTGAAGGAAGCTGCGGAAAAAGCCAAGATCGAGCTGTCCTCGGCTACCCAGACCGACGTCAACCTGCCCTATATCACCGCCGATGCCAGCGGTCCCAAGCACCTGAACGTCAAGGTCTCCCGCGCCAAGCTGGAGTCCCTGGTGGAAGAGCTGGTCGAGCGCACTATCGAGCCCTGCCGCACGGCGTTGAAGGACTCCGGTCTGGACGTCTCCGACATCCACGAGGTCATCCTGGTGGGCGGTCAGACCCGCATGCCGCTGGTGCAGAAGCGCGTGGCCGACTTCTTCGGCAAGGAAGCGCGCAAGGACGTCAACCCGGACGAAGCCGTCGCCATCGGTGCCGCCATCCAGGGCGCCGTGCTGGCCGGTGACGTCAAGGACGTGCTGCTGCTGGACGTCACCCCGCTGACCCTGGGCATCGAGACCATGGGTGGCGTGATGACCGCGCTGATCGAGAAGAACACCACCATTCCGACCAAGAAGTCGCAGGTGTTCTCTACCGCCGATGACAACCAGAGCGCCGTGACCATCCACGTGCTGCAGGGTGAGCGCAAGCAAGCCGCGCAGAACAAGTCGCTGGGCAAATTCGACCTGGCCGAGATTCCGCCAGCGCCACGCGGCGTTCCGCAGATCGAAGTGACCTTCGACATCGACGCCAACGGCATCCTGCACGTCGGCGCGAAAGACAAGGCCACCGGCAAGCAGCAGTCCATCGTGATCAAGGCCAACTCCGGTCTGTCCGAGGAAGAAATCCAGCAGATGGTGCGTGACGCCGAGGCCAATGCCGAGGAAGACCGCAAGTTTGAAGAGCTGGCCTCGGCCCGTAACCAGGGTGACGCGCTGGTCCACTCGACTCGCAAGATGATTTCCGACGCCGGTGACAAGGTCACTGCCGAAGAGAAAGCCGCTGTCGAAGCTGCTGTGGTTGCGCTGGAAGCTGCCGTGAAAGGCGACGACAAGGCTGCCATCGAAGCCAAGGTCGAAGAGCTGTCGAAAGTTTCGGCTCCGATCGCGCAGAAGATGTACGCCGAGCAGGCTGAAAACCCTGAGGCGGCTGCCAAGCCTGCCGAAGGTGCGGCGAAGGCCGACGACGTCGTCGACGCCGAGTTCGAAGAAGTCAAGGACCACAAGTAAGCGCAGGCTCACTTGCAACCCGATTGACCGCAGGCCCGCGGGAACGGGTAGGATGTCGCCGCGCGGGAGCTTGCTCCCGCGTTGGCGTGTCTGGAACAGACGAAAATTTCCGGTTTGCGCGCAGTGCTGCGCAAACCCTGTGGCAAAGCCTTGCTGCTCCTGCAGCAGGCTTGTTCTGCCGCTTTCACGGCCGCTGATGGCCGTTGAACGAAGACCGGGATCGTTGAATTGACGTGAGTTGGGTCCGAGCCTGAAGGGGCTCAACGAGTCTGGCCGGGCTCAGGAGCGTTTGGCCGGGCGTCCTCAAGAGTGCAGAAGAATTATGGCGAAGCGTGACTATTACGAAGTATTGGGGGTCGAGCGAGGCGCCAGCGAGGCGGAGCTGAAGAAGGCTTATCGTCGTCTGGCGATGAAGCATCACCCCGACCGTAACCCTGACGACAAAGCGTCGGAAGAACTGTTCAAAGAGGCCAACGAGGCCTACGAGGTATTGTCCGACGCCAGCAAGCGTGCAGCCTACGACCAGTATGGCCATGCCGGTGTCGACCCGAGCATGGGTGGCGGCGGTGGTGGCTTCGGTGCCGGCGGCGCGAACTTCTCCGACATCTTCGGCGATGTATTCAGTGACTTCTTCGGCGGCGGCGGTCGCGGCGGTGGTCGTGGCGGCCCGCAGCGCGGCAGCGACCTGCGTTACACCCTGGAGCTGAACCTCGAGGAAGCGGTGCGCGGTACTACCGTGAACATCCGTGTGCCGACCCTGGTGAACTGTAAGCCGTGCGACGGCAGCGGCGCCAAGAAAGGCTCTTCGCCGGTCACCTGCCCGACCTGTGGCGGTATCGGCCAGGTGCGCATGCAGCAGGGCTTCTTCTCGGTGCAGCAGACCTGCCCGCGTTGCCATGGCCAAGGCAAGATCATTTCCGATCCGTGCGAGTCCTGTAACGGCGAAGGTCGGGTCGAGGAATACAAGACTCTGTCGGTCAAGGTGCCGGCGGGTGTCGATACCGGCGACCGTATCCGCCTGTCGGGTGAAGGCGAGGCCGGCCCGCAGGGTGGCCCGAACGGTGACCTGTACGTGGTCATCAACGTTCGCGAGCACCCGATTTTCCAGCGCGATGGCAAGCATCTGTACTGCGAAGTGCCGATCAGCTTCACCGATGCGGCGCTGGGTGGCGAGATGGAAGTGCCGACCCTCGATGGCCGCGTGAAGCTGAAGATTCCGGAAGGTACCCAGACCGGCAAGCAGTTCCGTCTGCGCGGCAAGGGTGTGGCGCCAGTGCGTGGCGGCGGTCCGGGCGACCTGATGTGCCGCGTGGCGGTGGAAACGCCGGTCAACCTCAGCAAGCGTCAGCGCGAGCTGCTCGAGGAGTTCCGCGAGTCGCTGCAGAGCGACGAATCGCACTCGCCCAAGGCCAGTGGCTGGTTCGAAGGCGTGAAGCGTTTCTTCGGCGACTTGTAAGATTTTTCACGGGAGCAGGACATGCGACGTATTGCTGTAATGGGCGCCGCCGGGCGCATGGGCAAGATTCTCATCGAAGCGGTGGGCCAGACCCAGGGTGCCGGCCTGACCGCCGCCATCGACCGCCCCGACAGCACTCTGGTAGGTGCTGACGCGGGTGAGCTGGCCGGCCTCGGTCGCCTGGGTGTGCCGCTGTCGGGCGACGTGGCGCGTGTGGCCGAAGAGTTCGACGTGCTGATCGACTTCACGCACCCATCGGTGACCCTGAAGAACCTGGCGTTCTGCCGCAAGGCCGGCAAGGCGATGATCATCGGCACTACGGGTTTCACTGCCGAAGAGAAGCAGCGTCTGGCCGAAGCGGGCAAGGAAATCCCCATCGTCTTCGCCGCCAACTTCAGCGTGGGTGTGAACCTGTGCCTGAAGCTGCTCGACACTGCGGCGCGCGTGTTGGGCGATGACGTGGATATCGAGATCAGCGAAGCGCACCACCGTCACAAGGTCGATGCACCTTCGGGGACTGCTCTGCGCATGGGTGAGGTGGTCGCCAGCGCGCTGGGTCGTGACCTGGAAAAGGTCGCGGTGTATGGCCGTAAGGGCCAGACCGGTGCTCGCGAACGCCAGACCATCGGCTTTGCCACCACCCGCGCGGGTGACATCGTGGGCGACCACACCGTGCTGTTCGCTGCAGACGGCGAGCGCGTGGAGATCACTCACAAGGCCTCCAGTCGCATGACCTTTGCCCGTGGTGCGGTACGTGCGGCCATGTGGCTTGATGGCAAGGCGCCAGGCCTTTACGACATGCAGGATGTGTTGGACTTGCGTTGATCGGTCGTCAATTACCGTGAAAAAATCAGGCCGTCGGCGATCATTCGATCATTGACGGCCTTTTTGTAACAGCGAAAGGCCGATTGGTAGTAGACCCAAAGAGCCCTTTTCTGTAAGCTACAGCTTTAGTGTGTCCACTAAAAGCGCGCAGATGAATCTATCCAATAAAGCGGGGTGACGTATCAAACGTCATTCCGCTTTTTTGCAACCTGCGATCGCCCCTTCAGGCTTTAACTACGGGAGGTCTTCTTGACTAAGCCAGCCATACTCGCCCTTGCTGATGGCAGCATTTTTCGCGGCGAAGCCATTGGAGCCGACGGTCAGACCGTTGGCGAGGTGGTGTTCAACACCGCAATGACCGGCTATCAGGAAATCCTTACCGATCCTTCCTATGCCCAACAGATCGTTACCCTGACCTACCCACACATCGGCAATACCGGGACCACCCCGGAAGATGCCGAATCCGACCGCGTGTGGTCGGCTGGCCTGGTCATCCGCGACCTGCCGCTGGTAGCCAGCAACTGGCGTAACAAGCTGTCTCTGCAAGACTACCTGAAGGCCAACAACGTGGTGGCCATCGCCGGTATCGATACCCGTCGCTTGACGCGCGTGCTGCGTGAGAAGGGCGCCCAGAACGGCTGCATCCTGGCTGGCGACAACATCAGCGAAGAGGCTGCCATCGCCGCCGCTCGCGGCTTCCCGGGCCTCAAAGGCATGGACCTGGCCAAGGTGGTCAGCACCAAGGACCGCTACGAGTGGCGCTCCAGCGTGTGGGAGCTGAAAACCGACAGCCACCCTGAAATCCCGGCCTCCGAGCTGCCTTACCACGTCGTGGCCTACGACTACGGCGTGAAGGTCAATATCCTGCGCATGCTGGTCGCCCGTGGCTGCCGCGTGACCGTGGTGCCGGCCCAGACCCCGGCCAGCGAAGTGCTGGCGCTCAACCCGGACGGCGTGTTCCTGTCCAACGGCCCTGGCGATCCGGAGCCCTGCGACTACGCCATCACCGCCATCAAGCAGGTGCTGGAAACCGACATCCCGGTGTTCGGCATCTGCCTCGGTCACCAGTTGCTGGCCCTGGCCTCCGGAGCCAAGACCGTCAAGATGGGCCATGGCCACCACGGTGCCAACCACCCGGTCCAGGACCTGGACACCGGTGTGGTGATGATCACCAGCCAGAACCACGGCTTCGCGGTGGACGAGGCGACCCTGCCTGCCAACGTGCGGGCCATCCACAAGTCGCTGTTCGACGGCACCCTGCAAGGTATCGAGCGCACCGACAAGAGCGCCTTCAGCTTCCAGGGTCACCCTGAAGCAAGCCCCGGCCCGACCGACGTGGCGCCTCTGTTCGATCGCTTCATCCAAGCCATGGCCAAGCGTCGCTGAGCGGTTGCCTTGAGAATGAAGTAATCAGGTGCCAGGGCGGCCCCGGCAGCTTCGAGCTGCGCCAGGCGTCGCCGCCCGACACCTCAATGAAATGTTCAAGACGGCTTGCCGACTGACCTGCGGATTTGAGTGACAACCCATGCCAAAACGTACAGACATTAAAAGTATCCTGATTCTCGGCGCCGGCCCCATCGTGATCGGCCAGGCGTGCGAGTTCGACTACTCCGGCGCCCAGGCCTGCAAGGCCCTGCGCGAAGAGGGTTACCGCGTCATCCTGGTGAACTCCAACCCGGCCACCATCATGACCGACCCGGCCATGGCCGACGCCACCTACATCGAGCCGATCAAATGGCAGAGCGTGGCCAAGATCATCGAGAAGGAGCGTCCTGACGCCGTCCTGCCAACCATGGGTGGCCAGACCGCGCTGAACTGCGCCCTGGACCTGGAGCGCGAAGGCGTGTTGGCCAAGTTCGGCGTCGAGATGATCGGTGCCAACGCCGACACTATCGACAAGGCCGAAGATCGCTCGCGCTTCGACAAGGCCATGAAAGACATCGGCCTGGAATGCCCGCGTTCGGGTATCGCCCACAGCATGGAAGAGGCCTTCGCGGTGCTCGAAAAGCTGGGCTTCCCGTGCATCATCCGTCCGTCCTTCACCATGGGCGGCACCGGTGGCGGCATTGCCTACAACCGTGAAGAATTCGAAGAGATCTGCGCCCGTGGTCTGGACCTGTCGCCGACCAAGGAACTGCTGATCGACGAGTCGTTGATCGGCTGGAAAGAGTACGAGATGGAAGTGGTCCGCGACAAAAAGGACAACTGCATCATCGTCTGCTCCATCGAGAACTTCGACCCGATGGGCGTGCACACCGGCGACTCGATCACCGTCGCGCCAGCCCAGACGCTGACCGACAAGGAATACCAGATCATGCGTAACGCCTCCCTGGCGGTGCTGCGTGAGATTGGCGTCGAGACCGGCGGTTCCAACGTGCAGTTCGGTATCTGCCCGGATACCGGCCGCATGGTCGTCATCGAGATGAACCCGCGCGTATCGCGTTCCTCGGCCCTGGCCTCCAAGGCCACCGGTTTCCCGATCGCCAAGGTCGCGGCCAAGTTGGCGGTCGGCTACACCCTCGACGAACTGCAGAACGACATCACCGGTGGCAAGACCCCGGCGTCCTTCGAGCCGTCCATCGACTACGTCGTCACCAAGCTGCCGCGCTTCGCCTTCGAGAAGTTCGCCAAGGCCGACGCCCGCCTGACCACCCAGATGAAATCCGTGGGTGAAGTCATGGCCATCGGCCGTACCTTCCAGGAGTCCCTGCAGAAAGCCCTGCGTGGCCTGGAAGTCGGCGCCTGCGGCCTGGATCCGAAGCTGGACCTGGCCAACCCGGAAAGCGAAGGCGTGCTCAAGCGCGAACTGACCGTGCCGGGTGCCGAGCGTATCTGGTACGTGGCCGATGCCTTCCGTGCCGGTTTGAGCCGCGACGAAATCTTCGCCATGACCAGCATCGACCACTGGTTCCTGATCCAGATCGAAGACCTGATCAAGGACGAAGAGAAGGTCAAGACCCTGGGGCTGTCGGCCATCGACCGCGACCTGATGCTGCGCCTCAAGCGCAAGGGCTTCTCCGACGCGCGCCTGGCCAAGCTGCTGGGTGTCACCGAGAAGAACCTGCGCACCCATCGCCAGAAGCTGGAAGTGTTCCCGGTCTACAAGCGCGTCGACACCTGCGCCGCCGAGTTCGCCACCGACACTGCCTACCTGTACTCCACCTACGAGGAAGAGTGCGAGGCCAACCCGTCGACCTGCGACAAGATCATGATCCTCGGCGGTGGCCCGAACCGTATCGGCCAGGGTATCGAGTTCGACTACTGCTGCGTGCATGCGGCCCTGGCGCTGCGTGACGATGGTTACGAAACCATCATGGTCAACTGCAACCCGGAAACCGTATCCACCGACTACGACACCTCCGACCGCCTGTACTTCGAGCCGGTTACCCTGGAAGACGTGCTGGAAATCGTGCGTGTCGAGAAGCCGAAAGGCGTCATCGTCCAGTACGGCGGCCAGACCCCGCTGAAACTGGCGCGCGCGCTGGAAGCGGCCGGCGTACCGATCATCGGTACCACCCCTGATGCCATCGACCGTGCCGAAGACCGTGAGCGCTTCCAGCAGATGGTCGAGCGCCTGAATCTGCGTCAGCCGCCGAACGCCACCGTGCGCAGCGAAGACGAGGCCATCCGTGCCGCCGCCAAGATCGGTTATCCGCTGGTGGTGCGTCCGTCCTACGTACTGGGCGGTCGGGCGATGGAAATCGTCTACCAGGAAGACGAACTCAAGCGCTATCTGCGTGAAGCCGTACAGGTGTCCAACGACAGCCCGGTACTGCTCGACCACTTCCTCAACTGCGCCATCGAGATGGACGTGGATGCGGTCTGCGACGGTACTGATGTCGTGATCGGCGCGATCATGCAGCACATCGAGCAGGCGGGCGTGCACTCCGGTGACTCGGCCTGTTCCCTGCCGCCGTACTCGCTGCCGGCCCACGTGCAGGACGAAGTTCGCGACCAGGTGCGCAAGATGGCCCTGGAACTGGGCGTGGTCGGCCTGATGAACGTGCAGTTGGCCCTGCAGGGCGACGACATCTACGTCATCGAGGTCAACCCGCGTGCTTCGCGTACCGTACCGTTCGTGTCCAAGTGCATCGGTGTTTCCCTGGCGATGATCGCTGCGCGCGTCATGGCTGGTAAGACCCTGAAGGAACTGGGCTTCACCCAGGAAATCATCCCGAACTTCTACAGCGTCAAGGAAGCGGTCTTCCCGTTCGCCAAGTTCCCGGGTGTCGACCCGATCCTTGGCCCGGAAATGAAGTCGACTGGCGAAGTCATGGGTGTGGGTGATACCTTCGGCGAAGCGTTCGCCAAGGCTCAGATGGGCGCCAGCGAAACCCTGCCAACCGGTGGCACTGCGTTCATCAGCGTACGCAACGATGACAAGCCGCTGGTGGCCGGTGTTGCGCGTGACCTGATCAGCCTGGGCTTCGAGGTCGTCGCCACGGCTGGCACCGCCAAGGTGATCGAGGCGGCTGGCCTGAAGGTGCGTCGCGTCAACAAGGTGACCGAAGGCCGTCCGCACGTCGTGGACATGATCAAGAACGACGAAGTCACCCTGATCATCAACACGACCGAAGGTCGTCAGTCGATTGCCGACTCCTATTCCATTCGCCGTAATGCGTTGCAGCACAAGATCTACTGCACCACCACCATTGCGGCCGGTGAAGCTGTCTGCGAGGCGCTGAAATTCGGTCCCGAGAAGACCGTTCGTCGCCTGCAGGATCTGCATGCAGGATTGAAAGGATGAATAAATACCCCATGACCGTCGAGGGCGCTCGCGCCCTCGAAGAAGAGCTGAATCACCTGACCAAGGTGGTCCGCCCGAAACTCAGTCAGGACATCGGCGAAGCACGCGAGCTGGGTGACCTGAAGGAAAACGCCGAATACCATGCCGCCCGCGAACAGCAGGGCATGGTCGAGGCGCGGATCCGTGACATCGAAGGCCGCATGCAGAATGCCGTGGTCATCGACGTCACGACCATTCCTCACACCGGCAAGGTGGTGTTCGGCACCACCGTGGAGATCGCCAACGTCGACACCGACGAAAGCGTGGTCTACAAGATCGTCGGTGAGGATGAAGCGGACATCAAGCAGGGCAAGATCTCCGTGACCTCGCCGATTGCCCGTGCGCTGATCGCCAAGAGCGAAGGCGACGTCGTAGCGGTGACCACACCCGGTGGCGTGGTTGAATACGAGATCATCGAAGTCCGTCACATCTGACGTTTCGAGCCGCTCTTGCCGTACCGAACAGGCTGTTCATCGAAGGGTGAACGGCCTGTTTCATCTAGGTCAGGACCGTTTCGCGGGCACCACGGGCTGCCGGTCATTGCGCTGGCAAGCGGTGTCTGATGAGGCGGGAAAGAAGCGGATATGGCGGGGCGCGCGACGCACGCCCCCGGCGAGGCGGCGATCAGCCGGCGCGGTGTACGTTGGACAGGTTCTTGTTCGGCTTGGGGTTCTTGCGATAGATCAGAGCCATCTTGCCGATCACCTGGACCAGTTCCGCAGAGCCGTTCTGGCACAGCTCGGCAATGGTCTGCAGGCGGCTTTCGCGGTCCAGGATGTTGAGCTTGATCTTGATCAGCTCGTGGTCGTTGAGCGCACGTTCCAGCTCGGCGAGCACACCCTCGGTCAGCCCGTTGTCGGCCACGATCAGGACCGGCTTCAGGTGATGGCCAATGGATTTGTATTGTTTCTTCTGCTCTTGAGTGAGCGGCATAATCTGACCCCTGCGTCTGGTCTGGTGAAAAACGGCGGCCAGTTTACCCGAGCACGTTCGGGGCCGCTCACTTAATCGCGACCCGTTTATTTTTGAGGTGCCCAGTGGCCCGTTCCAAGTCAAGCCATAGCTGGCTGAAAGAACATTTCGACGACAAATACGTGAAAATGGCACAAAAGGACGGCTATCGTTCGCGTGCTAGCTACAAGCTCCTGGAGATCCAGGACAAGGACAAGATCATTCGCCCAGGCATGACGGTCATCGACCTCGGTGCGGCACCGGGGGGCTGGTCGCAGGTCACCAGCCGTCTGATCGGCGGCCAGGGGCGGTTGATCGCTTCGGACATCCTGGAGATGGACAGCATCCCTGATGTCACCTTCATTCGCGGCGATTTCACCGAAGACGCCGTGCTGGCGCAGATTCTCGAAGCGGTAGGTAATACGCAGGTAGACCTTGTGATTTCCGATATGGCCCCCAATATGAGTGGATTGAGCGCCGTGGACATGCCGCGCGCCATGTTTCTCTGTGAACTGGCGCTGGACCTGGCAGGGCGAGTGTTGCGCCCCGGTGGCGATTTCCTCATCAAGATTTTCCAGGGTGAGGGCTTTGACACGTTCCACAAGGATGTCCGTCGGCTGTTCGACAAGGTCCAGATGCGCAAGCCGCTATCGTCGCGCGATCGTTCTCGCGAGCAATACCTGCTGGCGCGGGGCTTTCGCGGCATCGAGGGCTCGGCCAGCGATGAGCGTCTTTGACGCGGGGTGATAGCTTTTTTCAAATGGCGCGTGCGTGCCGCCTGGACGAACATGCTGTAGCGAATGTTTCACAAAGGGTTACAGACGGTGCCTGCCACATCCGGGGGTTCTGTAGTAAGTTAGGGCGGTGATTATCATGCGAGGCACGCTTGCTGCGTGGAGCTTGCTTCAGAGGGTAGCTAATTGAACGATATGGCAAAGAATTTGATCCTGTGGTTGATCATCGCGGCGGTCCTGGTGACGGTGATGAACAACTTCTCCAGCCCGAACGAGCCGCAGACCCTCAACTACTCCGAATTCATCCAGCAGGTGAAGAGCGGCAAGGTCGAGAAGGTCGCCGTCGACGGCTACGTCATCACCGGCAAGCGCACCGATGGCGACACCTTCAAGACCATCCGCCCGGCAATCCAGGACAATGGCCTGATCGGCGACTTGGTCGACAACAACGTGGTCATCGAAGGCAAGCAGCCTGAGCAGCAGAGCATCTGGACCCAGCTGCTGGTCGCCAGCTTCCCGATTCTGGTGATCATCGCCGTGTTCATGTTCTTCATGCGCCAGATGCAGGGCGGAGCGGGCGGCAAGGGCGGCCCGATGAGCTTCGGCAAGAGCAAGGCGCGCCTGCTCTCCGAAGACCAGGTCAAGACCACGCTGGCCGACGTCGCCGGTTGCGACGAGGCCAAGGAAGAAGTCGGCGAGCTGGTCGAGTTCCTGCGCGACCCAGGCAAGTTTCAGCGCCTGGGCGGTCGTATCCCTCGCGGCGTGCTGATGGTCGGCCCGCCCGGTACGGGTAAAACCCTTTTGGCCAAGGCTATCGCGGGCGAAGCCAAGGTGCCGTTCTTCACCATTTCCGGTTCCGACTTCGTGGAAATGTTCGTGGGTGTTGGCGCCAGCCGCGTCCGCGACATGTTCGAGCAGGCCAAGAAGCACGCGCCCTGCATCATCTTCATCGACGAGATCGACGCCGTCGGTCGTCACCGTGGTGCCGGCATGGGCGGCGGTCACGACGAGCGGGAGCAGACCCTCAACCAGTTGCTGGTAGAGATGGACGGCTTCGAAATGAACGATGGCATCATCGTCATCGCCGCTACCAACCGTCCTGACGTACTCGACCCTGCACTGCTGCGTCCTGGTCGTTTCGACCGCCAGGTGGTGGTCGGCCTGCCGGACATTCGCGGTCGCGAGCAGATTCTCAAGGTGCACATGCGCAAGGTGCCGATGGGCGAGAACGTCAACGCGGCGGTCATCGCCCGTGGCACGCCTGGCTTCTCCGGTGCTGACCTGGCCAACCTGGTCAACGAGGCATCGCTGTTCGCTGCACGTAACGGCAAGCGTCTGGTCGAGATGAAGGAATTCGAATTGGCCAAGGACAAGATCATGATGGGCGCCGAGCGCAAGACCATGGTCATGTCCGAGAAAGAGAAGCAGAACACCGCTTACCACGAAGCCGGTCACGCCATCGTCGGTCGCCTCGTGCCAGAGCACGACCCGGTCTACAAGGTGTCGATCATCCCGCGTGGTCGTGCATTGGGCGTCACCATGTTCCTGCCCGAAGAAGATCGCTACAGCCTGTCCAAGCGCGCACTGATCAGCCAGATCTGCTCGCTGTACGGCGGCCGCATCGCCGAAGAAATGACCCTGGGCTTCGATGGTGTCACCACGGGTGCGTCCAACGACATCATGCGCGCCAGCCAGATCGCGCGGAACATGGTCACCAAGTGGGGCCTGTCTGAGAAGCTCGGCCCGCTGATGTACACCGAAGACGAAGATTCGGGCTTCCTGGGGCGTGGCGCCAGCCAGAACACCAGCTTCTCGGGTGAAACCGCCAAGCTTATCGACTCGGAAGTGCGCAGCATCATCGACCACTGCTACGGTACGGCCAAGCAACTGCTGACCGACAACCGCGACAAGCTCGACGCCATGGCCGAAGCGCTGATGAAGTACGAGACCATCGACGCCGACCAGATCGACGACATCATGGCCGGCCGCACACCGCGTGAGCCGCGTGACTGGGAAGGTGGTTCGGGCACCAGTAACGGTACGCCGGTCACTCCGGATTCCCGTCCCGAGGCGCCTATTGGCGGTCCTGCTGCTGAACACTAAGGTCTGACATGACTTCGACGCTGTACCCGACCCGGTTGCCTTGCGGCAACCGGGTTCTTGATTTATCCCGTACCCATGTGATGGGTATCCTCAACGCAACCCCCGACTCTTTCTCCGACGGTGGCCGCTACAGCCTGCTGGGCAACGCGTTGCGCCATGCAGAAGCCATGGTGGCGGCGGGCGCCACGCTGATCGACATCGGCGGCGAGTCGACGCGTCCCGGTGCGCTGCCGGTTTCCGTGCAGCAGGAGCTGGATCGTGTCGCACCGCTGGTCGAGCGCGTCGCGCAGTCCCTCGATGTGGTGATTTCCGTGGATACTTCCACGCCGCAGGTGATCACCGAGACGGCCCGCCTGGGCGCTGGCCTGATCAACGACGTGCGTTCGCTGCGTCGGCCTGGAGCCTTGGAAGCGGCAGCCGCAGTTGGCCTGCCGGTGTGCATCATGCACATGCTGGGCGAGCCCGGTGATATGCAGGATAATCCGCATTATCAGGACCTGGTGGGGGAAGTGAGCGGCTTTCTCGCCGAGCGCATGCAGGCCTGTGAGCAGGCTGGCATACCTGCCGAGCGTATCGTGCTGGACCCCGGCTTTGGCTTCGCCAAGACCCTGGAGCACAACCTCAGCCTGTTCAAACGCATGGACGCCTTGCACGCATTGGGACGCCCCCTGTTGGTCGGTGTCTCGCGCAAGAGCATGATTGGCGGTGTGCTGGGTCGCCCGGTCGATCAGCGCCTGTTTGGCGGCCTGGCATTGGCTGCACTGGCCATGACCAAAGGCGCGAAAATTCTGCGTGTGCACGATGTGGCCGAGACAGTGGATGTCGTGCGCATGATCACAGCCGTCGAGTCGGCTGAATAAGAACATTCTGGAGCATCCATGACTACCAAGAAATATTTCGGCACCGACGGTATTCGCGGTCGCGTTGGGCAATACCCCATCACCCCTGACTTCATGCTCAAGCTGGGCTGGGCCGCCGGTATGGCGTTCCGCCGCATGGGTGCCTGCCGCATCCTGGTCGGCAAGGACACGCGGATCTCCGGCTACATGTTCGAGTCTGCGCTGGAGGCCGGCCTGTCCGCCGCTGGCGCCGACGTGATGCTCCTTGGTCCCATGCCGACCCCGGCGATCGCCTACCTGACCCGTACTTTCCATGCCGAGGCGGGCATCGTGATCAGCGCTTCGCACAACCCGCACTACGACAACGGCATCAAGTTCTTCTCCGGCAAAGGAACCAAGCTGCCTGACGAGATCGAAATGATGATCGAGGAACTGCTCGATGCACCGATGACCGTCGTGGAATCGGCCAGTCTGGGCAAGGTGTCGCGAATCAACGACGCGGCGGGTCGTTATATCGAGTTCTGCAAGAGCAGCGTGCCGACCGGTACCAGTTTCGCCGGCCTGAAGCTGGTGGTCGACTGCGCCCACGGGGCCACCTACAAGATCGCGCCCAACGTATTCCGCGAGCTGGGTGCGCAGGTCAGCGTGCTGGCGGCACAGCCCAACGGGCTGAACATCAACGAGAGCTGCGGCTCGACCCATATCGAGGCCGTGCAGGCCGCTGTGGTGGCCGAGAAGGCCGATCTGGGCATTGCCTTCGACGGTGATGGCGATCGGGTCCTGATGGTAGATCACACGGGTACGGTGGTCGATGGCGACGAGCTGATGTACATCATCGCCCGCGACATGCACCAGCGTGACCGTCTGCACGGTGGTGTGGTCGGTACCCTGATGAGCAATCTGGGCCTGGAACTGGGCTTGGCCGACCTGGGGATCCCTTTCGTGCGCGCCAACGTCGGCGACCGCTACGTCATTGCCGAACTGCTGGAGCGCAACTGGCTGCTCGGCGGTGAAAACTCCGGGCACGTGGTATGCCTGCAGCACACCACAACGGGGGACGCGATCATCGCTGCCCTGCAGGTGCTGATGGCGCTGCGCCGCGCAGGCCAGACCCTGGCCGAGGCGCGTCAACAGATCCGCAAGTGCCCGCAGGTGCTGATCAACGTCAGGTTTGCCGGTGGTGTCGATCCGGTGGCCCATCCTTCCGTGCAGGAAGCCTGCGCCCGTGTAACCGACGAAATGGCTGGGCGTGGGCGGGTATTGCTGCGTAAATCCGGCACCGAACCGCTGGTACGGGTGATGGTCGAGGGTGAGGACGAGGCTCAGGTGCGCGGTTATGCCGAAGAGCTGGCCAAGCTGGTCGCTGAAGTTTGTGCCTGAGACGGGCTTGCCAGTGTTGAAAGTGTTGGGTAAGATCTGCGCCCACTTTGACCGACGAGGTAAAGCATGCGTCGCCCTATGGTAGCTGGTAACTGGAAAATGCACGGTACCCGCGCCAGCGTCGCTGAGCTGATCGAGGGTCTGGCGGCGCAGGTGTTGCCTGGCAACGTTGATGTCGCTGTGATTCCTTCGAGCCTGCACATCGGTCAGGTGGTTGATGGGCTCCAGAACGGGCCGATCATGGTCGGTGCACAGGATGCGGCTGTACAGGCCGAGCAGGGTGCGCTGACAGGCGAGATCGCTGCGGTGCAGTTGGTCGACGCCGGTTGCAAGCTGGTGCTGGTTGGGCACTCCGAACGCCGCCTGTTGCTGGGCGAGTCCGATGAGGTGTTGAACCGCAAGTTCGCAGCCATCCAGGCCAATGGCCTGACACCGGTACTGTGTATTGGTGAGACGCTGGAGCAGCGCGAGGCAGGGCAAACCCTTGAAGTGGTCGGGCAGCAGCTTGACAGTGTCGTCAAGGCGTTTGGTATCCAGGCCTTCGTCAATGCCGTTGTTGCCTACGAGCCTGTATGGGCCATTGGCACCGGATTGACCGCAACGCCCGAGCAGGCGCAGGACGTGCACGCAGCGATTCGTGCGCAACTGGCCAAAGAAGATTCTGAAGTCGCGCAAGGTGTGCGGCTTCTCTATGGCGGCAGCGTGAAGGCGGCCAATGCGGCTGAGCTGTTCAGCATGCCGGATATCGATGGGGGGCTTGTAGGTGGAGCTTCCCTGAATGCAGATGAATTCGGTGCGATCTGTCGCGCCGCGGGAAACTGAAAAGATGCTGGAAACAGTCGTGATCGTTTTTCATCTGCTGGGTGCCCTGGGTGTTGTTGCCCTGGTTCTGATGCAGCAGGGTAAAGGTGCTGAAGCAGGTGCTTCTTTTGGTGCGGGTGCATCAAATACTGTCTTCGGAAGCCAAGGAAGTGCTACCTTCCTGAGTAAGTTTACTGCTATACTCGCTGCATGTTTTTTCTTGACCAGCCTGGGCTTAGGTTACTTTGCTAAGGAAAAGGCTCAAGTAATTAACCAGATCGGTTTGCCAGATCCAGCCGTCATGGAAGTCAAGCAAAAGCCATCATCCGATGATGTTCCTATGCTTGATGGCAGCAAACCAGCCGCTACGGCTCCTGCTGATGTACCTCAGGCTCCAGAGCAGAAGAAGTAAGCAAGAATTCGACGATGTATCAGAGATCGTCAAATGTGTTGTAAAGCCGAGGTGGTGGAATTGGTAGACACGCAACCTTGAGGTGGTTGTGCCCATAGGGTGTAGGGGTTCGAGTCCCCTTCTCGGTACCAATAAACAAGGCAGCCCGCATCAGCGGGCTTTCTTGTAGGTCGATGTTCGGTTGACCTGTCAAGGGATCAATCGTATAATCCGGCCCCAGCTTTGTCGCGGGGTGGAGCAGCTTGGTAGCTCGTCGGGCTCATAACCCGAAGGTCGTTGGTTCAAATCCAGCCCCCGCAACCAGTATTAGCGGAGCCCCTTTTGAGGGGCTTTTTGTTAGCTGGACAGAACATGACGCCGGTGTTCAGCGGCGTTCTCACGGATGGGCTTTTGCCCATTTTTTTATTTTTAAAGCATGCACGAGGGGGTTCAGGTGTCGAGCAAGCTAGAACAGTTGCAGGCCATGCTGGCCCCAGTGGTCGAAGCGCTTGGCTACACATGTTGGGGAATCGAGTTCGTTTCCCAGGGCCGGCATTCGATGCTGCGCGTTTATATCGATAAAGAAGGCGGCGTTCTGGTGGATGACTGTGAAATCGTCAGCCGTCAGGTCAGTGGTGTATTGGATGTCGAAGATCCGATCAGCTCTGAATACACGCTCGAAGTGTCTTCTCCTGGCATGGATCGCCCGCTGTTCACCCTTGAACAGTTTGCTTTGCACGCTGGGGACCAAGTGAAAATAAAGCTGCGCTCGCCATTCGAAGGACGGCGCAACTTTCAGGGCTTTCTCCGCGGGGTGGAGGAGCAGGATGTCGTGGTGCAGGTCGATGACCACGAATACCTGTTGCCGATCGACTTGATCGACAAAGCCAACATCATTCCCACGTTTGACTGAAGACGTGCCAGATACTGCGGATCCCGCGGATCCAATGGCTTGCGAAAGGCGAGGCGTACGATGAGCAAAGAAGTACTGCTGGTTGTTGAGTCGGTGTCCAATGAAAAGGGCGTACCGGCAGGTGTAATTTTTGAAGCGCTGGAGCTGGCACTGGCCACCGCTACCAAGAAGCGCTACGAAGACGAAGTCGATGTGCGCGTTGAAATCAACCGTCACACCGGCAACTACGAAACATTCCGTCGCTGGACCGTGGTCGAGGACGAAGATCTGGATGACCCGGCGCACCAGTACGCCGTCGACCAGGCCCAGGCCCACAAGCCTGGCGCCGTGGCCGGTGATGTCATCGAAGAGAAGATCGAGTCCATCGAGTTCGGTCGTATCGCCGCGCAGACCGCCAAGCAGGTCATCGTCCAGAAGGTCCGTGAGGCGGAACGCGCCCAGGTCGTCGATGCCTATCGCGAGCGTCTGGGCGAAATCATTTCCGGCACTGTAAAAAAGGTGACGCGTGACAATGTCATCGTCGACCTGGGTAACAATGCCGAGGCACTGCTGGCACGCGAAGACATCATTTCCCGGGAGACCTTCCGGGTCGGTGTTCGCCTGCGCGCACTGCTGAAAGAAATCCGCACCGAGAACCGCGGCCCGCAGCTGATCCTGTCGCGTACCGCGCCGGAAATGCTGATCGAGCTGTTCCGTATCGAAGTACCGGAAATCGCCGAAGGGCTGATCGAAGTGATGGCAGCGTCCCGTGACCCGGGTTCGCGCGCCAAGATCGCCGTGCGCTCCAAGGACAAGCGTATCGACCCGCAAGGCGCCTGCATCGGCATGCGCGGTTCGCGAGTCCAGGCTGTCTCCGGTGAGCTGGGTGGTGAGCGTGTGGATATCGTGCTGTGGGACGACAACCCAGCACAGTTCGTGATCAACGCCATGTCCCCTGCTGAAGTCGCGGCAATCATCGTCGATGAAGATGCCCATGCAATGGATATCGCCGTTGGCGCGGACAACCTGGCGCAAGCCATTGGTCGTGGCGGTCAGAACGTACGCCTGGCCAGCCAGTTGACTGGCTGGACACTGAACGTGATGACCGAGTCGGACATCCAGGCCAAGCAGCAGGCCGAGACCGGCGACATCCTGCGCAACTTCATCGAAGAGCTGGAAGTCGATGAAGAGCTGGCACAGGTGCTGGTCGACGAAGGCTTTACCAGCCTGGAAGAAATTGCCTACGTACCGCTGGAAGAGATGCTCAACATCGATGGTTTCGACGAGGAGATCGTCGACGAGCTTCGTGCTCGGGCCAAGGATCGCCTGTTGACCAAAGCCATCGCTACCGAGGAAAAACTGGCAGATGCCCAGCCGGCCGAAGACCTGCTCTCGCTTGAGGGTATGGACAAGGACCTGGCGATGGAACTGGCGGTACGCGGCGTGCTGACCCGCGAAGACCTGGCCGAGCAGTCGATTGACGACCTGCTCGACATCGACGGCATCGACGACGATCGTGCCGGCAAGTTGATCATGGCCGCCCGTGCCCATTGGTTCGAGTAACAAGGCGCGGCCTGAGGAGAGAAGTGCATGACGCAAGTCACGGTGAAAGAACTGGCCAAAGTGGTCGACACACCGGTAGAGCGCCTGCTGCAGCAGATGCGTGAGGCAGGCCTGCCGCACACCGCCGCCGAGCAAGTAGTGACCGACAACGAAAAACAGGCGCTTCTGGCGCATTTGAAGAGCGGTCACAAGGCGAAGGCGGAAGAACCGCGCAAGATTA
Organism: uncultured Pseudomonas sp.; assembly: GCF_913777995.1. GTDB lineage: Bacteria > Pseudomonadota > Gammaproteobacteria > Pseudomonadales > Pseudomonadaceae > Aquipseudomonas. The sequence goes on from NZ_CAJYVE010000029.1 coordinate 102,057, forward strand.
CCTTGCAGCGCAAGACCACCAGCACCCTGCGTGTGGCTGGTAGCAAGAGCATCAGCGTAGAAGTACGCAAGAAAAAAGTCTTCGTGCAGCGCAGCGCCGAAGAAATCGAAGCCGAGCGCAAGCGCGAGCTGGACGAGCGCCGTGCGGCGGAAGCTGCCGTGCGCCAGAAAGCCGAGGCCGAAGAAGCCAAGCGCCGCGCCGAAGAAGAAGCGCGCCGTCAGCCAGCAGCTGCCGAAAGCAAGCCAGAGCCTGTGGCCGAGAAAGCGCAACCGGCCGAAGCTCCGGTCGAGCGCGCCGCTGCTCCAGAGCCTGTGCGTGAAGCATCGGCTGCAGCCCCGACCAGCAATCCTCCTGCGACCACCACCATCGAAGTGCGCAAGCGTGACGATCGTCGTGCGGAAAAGACCCATCGTGGCGAAGAGCGCGGTTCGCGCAGCGGCGATGGCGAGCGCAAGGGTGCTGCTCCTCGTCCTGCGAGCAAGGAAAAGGCGCCGAATGCCCGCGTTGCCCCACGTACCACCGACGAAGAGAGCGATGGCTTCCGTCGCGGCGGCCGTGGCAAGTCCAAGCTCAAGAAGCGTAACGCTCACGGCTTCCAGGCTCCATCCGGGCCGGTGATTCGTGACGTGACCATCGGTGAGACCATCACCGTTGGCGAGCTGGCGGCGAAGATGTCGGTCAAGGCAGCCGAAGTCATCAAGTTCATGTTCAAGATGGGCACCCCGGTGACCATCAACCAGGTTCTGGACCAGGACACTGCGCACCTGATCGCCGAAGAGCTGGGCCACAAGGTGACCCTGGTCAGCGACAACGCCCTGGAAGAATCCCTGGCCGAGTCCCTGAAGTTCGAAGGCGAGAGCTTCGCTCGTGCTCCGGTGGTGACCGTCATGGGCCACGTCGACCACGGTAAGACCTCGCTGCTCGACTACATTCGTCGTGCCAAGGTTGCCGCAGGCGAGGCCGGTGGCATTACCCAGCACATCGGTGCCTACCACGTAGAAACCGAACGCGGCATGGTCACCTTCCTGGATACCCCAGGCCACGCGGCGTTCACCGCCATGCGTGCCCGTGGTGCCAAGGCCACCGACATCGTGATCCTGGTGGTCGCGGCGGACGACGGCGTGATGCCACAGACCATTGAAGCTGTACAGCACGCCAAGGCGGCCGGTGTACCGCTGGTGGTCGCGGTGAACAAGATCGACAAGCCGGGTGCGGACATGGACCGTATCCGCAGCGAACTGGCCACCCATGGCGTGACTCCGGAAGACTGGGGCGGCGAGACTCCGTTCGTACCGGTCTCGGCGAAGATGGGTACCGGCGTCGACGAACTGCTCGAAGCCGTTCTGCTGCAGGCCGAAGTGCTCGAACTCACTGCCACGCCGTCGGCGCCTGGCCGTGGTGTGGTGGTCGAATCGCGCCTGGACAAGGGCCGCGGCCCAGTGGCCACCGTGCTGGTTCAGGACGGTACCCTGCGTCAGGGCGACATGGCTCTGGTCGGCTCGAACTTCGGTCGTATCCGCGCCATGCTCGACGAGAACGGCAAGCCTGTTAAGGAAGCCGGCCCGTCGATCCCGGTCGAGATCCTCGGCCTGGATGGCACGCCGGAAGCCGGTGACGAGCTGACCGTACTGGCCGACGAGAAGAAGGCCCGTGAAGTCGCGCTGTTCCGCCAAGGCAAGTTCCGCGAAGTCAAACTGGCTCGCGCACACGCCGGCAAGCTGGAAAACATCTTTGAAAGCATGGGCCAGGAAGAGAAGAAGACGCTCAACATCGTCCTCAAGTCCGACGTCCGTGGTTCCCTGGAAGCGCTGCAAGGTGCCCTGGGTGGTCTGGGTAACGATGAAGTGCAGGTGCGGGTCATCGGTGGCGGTGTCGGTGGTATCACCGAGAGCGACGCCAACCTGGCACTGGCCTCCAACGCCGTGCTGTTCGGCTTCAACGTGCGTGCCGATGCCGGCGCACGGAAGATCGTCGAGCAGGAAGGTCTGGACATGCGTTACTACAACGTAATCTACGACATCATCGAAGACGTCAAGAAGGCCCTGACCGGCATGCTGGGCAGCGATGTTCGCGAGAACATCCTCGGTGTTGCCGAAGTTCGTGACGTGTTCCGCTCGCCGAAGTTCGGCGCCATCGCCGGCTGCATGGTGATCGAAGGGACCGTCCACCGTAATCGTCCGATCCGCGTACTGCGCGAGGACATCGTGATCTTCGAAGGCGAGCTGGAATCCCTGCGTCGCTTCAAGGACGATGCTTCCGAAGTCCGCTCTGGCATGGAGTGCGGTATTGGCGTCAAGAGCTACAACGACGTCAAGGTCGGCGACAAGATCGAGGTCTTCGAGAAAGTCCAGGTGGCCCGCAGCCTCTAAGTCGCGGGTTCCAGGCACAGCGCGGTGCGCCGTGCCTTATGCTGAACGCAACGCCCGGTCTGACATCCGTCGGACCGGGCGTTTGCCGCTTTCAGACCGTCAGGGTCAAGGCCCGGGTCAGTAATAGGTATCAAGCATGGCCAAAGAATATAGCCGTACCCAACGCATCGGCGATCAGATGCAGCGCGAGCTGGCACAACTGATCCGTCGCGAAGTCAAGGACCCGCGCCTGGGTCTGGTGACCATTACTGCCGTGGACGTCAGCCGTGACCTCGGCCACGCCCAGGTCTACGTCACCGTCATGGGCCCGGATGGCAGCGATGCCGTCGCGCAGAGCCTCAAGGTGCTGAACACCGCCGCCGGCTTCCTGCGCATGCAGATCGGCCGCGAAATGAAACTGCGCACCGTGCCGCAGCTGCACTTCCATTACGACGAGAGCGTGTCCCGTGGCGCGCACCTGTCGGCGCTGATCGAGCGTGCCGTGGCCGAAGACAGCCAGCACCAGCCAGCTTCTGCCGCAGACGATTCGAAGGAGTGACCGGTGGCTCAGGTCAAACGCATTCGCCGTAACGTCAGCGGCATCATCCTGCTCGACAAGCCCCTGGGCTTCACTTCCAATGCCGCCCTGCAGAAGGTGCGTTGGTTGCTCAATGCGGAAAAGGCCGGCCACACCGGCAGCCTCGACCCCCTGGCCACCGGCGTGCTGCCGCTGTGCTTCGGCGAGGCGACCAAGTTTTCCCAGTACCTGCTCGATTCGGACAAGTCCTACGAGACGCTGATGCAGCTGGGCAAGACCACCACCACCGCCGACTCCGAGGGCGAGGTGCTGCAAACCCGCCCCGTGACCGTTGGTCGCGCCGACATCGAGGCGGTATTGCCCGAATTCCGTGGGCAGATCAGCCAGATACCGCCGATGTACTCGGCCCTCAAGCGCGACGGCCAGCCACTTTACAAACTGGCACGTGCAGGGGAAGTAGTGGAGCGTGAGGCGCGTTCTGTTACTATTGCGCGCCTGGAATTGCTGGCGTGCGAAAGCGAGACCGCACGGCTGGCCGTGGACTGCAGCAAAGGCACCTATATCCGTACCCTGGTGGAGGATATTGGTGAGCGCCTGGGCTGTGGTGCCTATGTCGCCGAACTGCGGCGTACCCAGGCAGGTCCTTTCAGCCTGGCCCAGACGGTCACGCTGGAAGAGCTGGAACAGGCCCATGCCGAAGGTGGCAACGAAGCGCTAGACCGCTTCCTGATGCCATCGGACAGCGGCTTGCAAGACTGGCCTCTGCTGAAGTTTTCGGAGCACAGCGCGTTCTATTGGCTGCACGGTCAGCCGGTACGTGCGCCGGATGCACCGAAGTTCGGCATGGTCCGTGTACAGGATCACCAGGGCCGCTTCATCGGCATCGGTGAAGTGAGCGATGACGGGCGTATTGCGCCGCGTCGACTGATTCGGTCAGAGTGACCGGAACCCCGCAGGCCTGGCGTCAGGTCGGCGGGCGAGGGTGGCTGTCAACAGGCACGGTCACACCTCTTTTTTTAAATACGGGGCCTTGGCCTCGGCCTGTTGGAATCGTCCCGCAAGGACGGTTTCCTCGACTTGAAGGAATGCCCACATGGCACTCAGCGTTGAAGAAAAAGCTCAGATCGTTACCGACTACCAGCAAGCTGCCGGTGATACTGGTTCGCCAGAAGTGCAAATCGCACTGCTGACCGCCAACATCAACAAGCTGCAAGGCCACTTCAAGGCCAACGGCAAGGACCACCACTCCCGTCGTGGTCTGATCCGCATGGTAAACCAGCGCCGCAAGCTGCTGGACTACCTGAAAGGCAAGGACGTGAACCGCTACAGCACCCTGATCGGTCGTCTGGGTCTGCGTCGCTAATCACGGCGTGGTGACTCTCTTCCCGGCAGCCCAGGCCTCGTGCGCGAGGCCTGGCGTCGTCTCGGGAAGAAATCTGAGGTTGGTTGCCTGTCAGGCGCATCGGTCCATCCGGTGTGCCTGGCGGGCTTCCAGCCTCAAGTTTTATCTGGACTGCGGTCGGGGCCGATTCCCCGCCTGGCCCAAGCATTCGCAAGGCGTTGCATGACCCGTCGTCGAGCCGGGCGTTGCCCTTCAGGCAGTGCTCATCGAGCCGCGGCGCGCTGTGTAGCGTGAGCAAAACCGTTCCCCCAAGAGCCACAAACGAAAGGTAGGAAACCGTGAACCCGGTAATCAAGAAGTTTCAGTTCGGTCAGTCGACCGTCACCCTGGAGACAGGCCGTATCGCCCGTCAGGCCTCCGGCGCCGTGCTGGTCACCGTTGACGACGACGTCAGCGTATTGGTGACCGTGGTAGGGGCCAAGCAGGCCGACCCGAGCAAGGGTTTCTTCCCCCTGTCGGTGCACTACCAGGAAAAGACCTACGCAGCCGGCAAGATCCCCGGTGGCTACTTCAAGCGTGAAGGCCGTCCTTCGGAGAAGGAAACCCTGACCTCGCGCCTGATCGACCGTCCGATCCGTCCGCTGTTCCCGGAAGGCTTCATGAACGAAGTGCAGGTCGTCTGCACCGTGGTTTCCACCAGCAAGAAGACTGACCCGGACATCGCCGCGATGATCGGTACTTCGGCGGCCCTGGCAATCTCCGGCATTCCGTTCGACGGCCCGATTGGTGCTGCCCGCGTGGCCTTCCACGCCGAAACCGGTTACCTGCTGAACCCGACCTACGAGCAACTGGCTGCCTCGAGCCTGGACATGGTCGTGGCCGGTACCGAAGAAGCGGTGCTGATGGTCGAGTCCGAAGCCAAGGAACTGACCGAAGACCAGATGCTGGGCGCCGTACTGTTCGCCCATGACGAATTCCAGGTCGTGATCAACGCCGTCAAGGAATTCGCCGCCCAAGCCGCCAAGCCGACCTGGAACTGGCAGCCTGAAGCCGAGAACACCACCCTGCTCAACGCGATCCGCAGCGAGTTCGGCGAGGCCATCTCGCAGGCCTACACCATCACCGTCAAGGCTGACCGCTATGCCCGCCTGGGCGAGCTGCGCGACCAGGTCGTCGAGCGTCTGGCCGTCGAAGAAAACGGCCCGTCGGCTTCCGAGGTCAAGGCTGCTTTCGGTGAAATCGAATACCGCACCGTGCGTGAGAACATCGTCAACGGCAAGCCACGTATCGACGGTCGTGACACCCGTACCGTACGCCCGCTGAACATCGAAGTCGGCGTACTGCCGAAGACCCACGGTTCGGCGCTGTTCACCCGCGGCGAAACCCAGGCCCTGGTGGTTGCCACCCTGGGTACTGCCCGTGACGCGCAGCTGCTCGACACCCTCGAAGGCGAGAAGCGCGACGGCTTCCTGCTGCACTACAACTTCCCTCCGTTCTCGGTGGGCGAGTGCGGTCGCATGGGCGGTGCTGGTCGTCGTGAAATCGGTCACGGTCGTCTGGCACGTCGTGGCGTACAGGCCATGCTGCCAAGCGACGGCGAATTCCCGTACACCATCCGCGTGGTTTCGGAAATCACCGAGTCCAACGGCTCCAGCTCCATGGCTTCGGTCTGCGGTGCTTCCCTGGCGCTGATGGACGCCGGTGTACCGATCAAGGCACCGGTTGCCGGTATCGCCATGGGCCTGGTCAAGGAAGGCGAGAAGTTCGCCGTCCTCACCGACATCCTCGGTGACGAAGACCACCTGGGCGACATGGACTTCAAGGTAGCCGGTACCGCCAAGGGCGTCACCGCGCTGCAGATGGACATCAAGATCAAGGGCATCACCGAAGAGATCATGGAGATCGCCCTGGGCCAGGCCCTGGAAGCTCGCCTGAACATCCTCGGCCAGATGAACCAGATCATCGGTCAGTCGCGCAGCGAACTGTCGGCCAATGCGCCGACCATGCTGGCGATGAAGATCGACACCGACAAGATCCGCGACGTGATCGGCAAGGGTGGCGCGACCATCCGTGCCATTTGCGAAGAAACCAAGGCTTCGATCGACATCGAAGACGACGGCTCGATCAAGATCTTCGGCGAAACCAAGGAAGCTGCCGAAGCTGCTCGCCAGCGCGTACTGGGCATCACTGCCGAAGCCGAGATCGGCAAGATCTACGTCGGCAAGGTCGAGCGCATCGTCGACTTCGGCGCGTTCGTCAACATCCTGCCTGGCAAGGACGGCCTGGTGCACATCTCGATGCTCAGCGATGCACGCGTCGAGAAAGTCACCGACGTGCTGAAAGAAGGCCAGGAAGTCGAAGTGCTGGTACTGGACGTGGACAACCGCGGCCGTATCAAACTGTCGATCAAGGACGTAGCGGCCGCCAAGGCCTCCGGCGTCTGATCCACCCGGTCAGCCAGGCTTCCCCGTGAAGCCTGACAACCTGAAAAATCCGCCCCCAGCGATGGGGGCGGATTTTTTTTGGCCGTCGATTACCGCGCCACCTGACTTGCATCTTGCAAGCGTATTTCACGCCCAAGCGGGCAATCTGCACGATGCGGCAATTTTAAAAATATTTTAAGTATTTGATATATATAGATTTTTTGTTCTTTCAAAAGCTGGCATAGCGCTTGCGATATACCTTGCAACCTGCAGCCACACGCTGGTGCAGATTTCGAGGAAAACAGGAGTTAATCGTATGAAGAAGTTCGCTATCGCTGCTGCCACTGCCCTGACTCTGACCATGGCTGGTGGTGCCTTTGCCCAGACCGCCAACCAGGCTCCCATGATGCTGGCCGCCAACTCCACCGTGGAGAACGCCAAGCAAGAAGGTAGCGATACCTGGATCACCACCAAGGTCAAAGCAGACCTGCTGACCGAGAAAGGCATTCCAGGTTCGGACATCAAGGTCGAAACCTCGAACGGCGTGGTAGCCCTGTCGTCCGACGTCAAGGTGACTGAAGCCCAGAAGAAAATGGCTGTAGATATCACCAAGAAAATCAAGGGCGTGAAGTCGGTGACCGCCGAAGCCCTGAAAGCCGAGTAATCGACTCGATTGTGACCGTCTGAAGCATCGCATTCGCCAGGGAGGCGGGTGAGATGTGAAGAAGGTTCATGCGACCGGCCACAGGGATGTGGCCATTACAGGCCCCGGCTTTCGAGTCGGGGCCTGTTCTATTCATTCCAAAGGTAACGAGCGTTCAGGTGCTCTCCGCTTTGTTGGCGCGAGCTGAACGAACGGCGTTGGCTTCAGCCGCCATGCAGGTCAGTCCGTGGCAGCGAGCTTGCTCGCGAAGGCGGCGTCACGGTCACAGCAAACCCAGCGACTTTGCCAGCTTTTTGCGAGCAAGCTCGCTTCCACAAAGCCGCGAAGGCGGCAGAAATTCACTGCATCTGTTGTGAGCGTGCGGGCGCTTCGCGGCTGAAGCCGCTCCTACCCGGCCTAACCGAGCGGTATAGCCCCTATGGCTACTGCCCGCGCTTACTGTCGATGCGTACCAGGCGGCCGCCTTCGAAGCGCAGGTAGCGGTACATGCCGTGGTCGGGCCCGTAGATCCATTCCTCGATCATCACCTGCTCGGCATTGCGGTAATTGCGGCTGAAGCTCTCTTTGGAGCCGATCACTGCCTGGCTGACCGGAGCCCCGCATTTGCGTTGCACTTCGAAGCCGTGGTCACCGAGGCTGATCAGCTGGCTGCCACAACGCATGGTCGACGACTCGGCCAGGCTGCTTTGCGCGGCGGCCAGCAGGCCGAGTATGAGCATGACGGGAATGAGGTTCTTCAACGGTTCACTCGCTGTCCAGATGCAGAGGGGTGACTACCCGGCCATCGGCTTCGGCCTTGCCGAGCTGGGCGTCGATGAAGTAGATACGGTCGTCTTCCAGCCCGGCCTTGCCGACCAGATAGTCCTTGATGCTGCTGGCGCGGTCCTGGCCCAGCTCACGCAGCAGGGCGTCGTTGGTACTCCAGAACTGTAGTACAGCGTCGCGCATCCGGTTCTGGCGCTCTTCCTTGCCCAGCTCGGTCCATTGCGCCGGGGGTTGCTGTTTGAGGCGCGTACGATAGATGCCTTCGAGCATCGGCGCCTTCTCGTCCTCGGGCACCTGCAGCATGTCAGGGCGTGGCGGCACCTTGTCGCCACGACGCTGCATGATCTTGTAGTAGGTGATCCGGTATTCGCGCTCCAGACGCTCGCGGGCGAGCAGCGGGCCATCGCTGCTGGCGGCGCTGGTGCCTTCGATTTCCAGGCGCAGGGTCGGGCGCTCCTTGAGCCCGGCAGCCAGTTTGTCGAGCGCCGCCCGGGATTCATCGTTCAGCGCCCGTGACCCTGGTTCGAAGCGAATGTTGCCCAGGTCCTGGGAACCGCCGCCGGCCACCAGGCCACCGATGAACTTGAAGGGCGACTGCGCGGCGCGCACCACCAGGTTGCGCAGGGTTTGCCAGACGATGGGCATGACACTGAACTGCGGGTTGTTCAGGTCGCCCTCGACCGGCAGCTCCAGCGAGATCCGCCCTTGTGGATCCTTGAGCAGCGCCACCGCCAGGCGAATCGGCAGGTCCACGGCATCGGGGCTGTCGACCTTCTCTCCCAATTGCAGCTGTTCCACCAGCACCTTGTTCTGCGCCTTGAGCTTGCCCTGAGTAATCAGGTAGTGCAGGTCGAGGTTGAGGCGCCCTTTGCGGATGCGGAAGCCGGCGAACTTGCCGGAATAGGGCGTCAGGGTGGTCAGCTCGACGCGACGGAAGCTGGTGGCGATATCCAGGGCGGCCATCGGGTTGAACGGGTTCAGGCTGCCCTTGATGGTCACCGGTGCGTAGCGGTCGACCTTGCCTTCGACATTCACCGGTGCCGGTTTGGCCTGACGATTGTCGATGGTGCCGATACGCCCGTTGAGCTGCTGCACGGCCGTGGCGAAGTTCGGTGTCAGGGTGAAGTCGGCGAAGTACGCCGAACCGTCGTTGATGGCCACCTCGCCGACGCGGATGCCCAACGGTTTTTCGCTGCGGCTTGACGCCTGGCGCTGCGCCGCTGGTTGCGGCTTGGCATCGGCGGGTTGCGGAATCAGCAGGTCATCGACGTTGGTGGTGCGGTCTTCGTTGATCATGAAGCGCGCATAGGGCTGCTGCAGGTCGACACGGTCGATCGACAGGCTCTCGCCATGCTGGTAGTTCAGGCCATCGAGGGTCAACTGCTGCCACTTGACGAAATCACGCTGCTTGAGGGTGTCCAGGGTGTGCATCTGCGTGACCTGGGCCTTGCCGGTCACGCTCAGGGCCAGCGGCTCGGTGCTCTTGAGGTCCACGGCCAGGTCGCTGCCGAGCATGCCGCTGCGCAGTTCCAGGCGGATGAACGGGCTGATGTAGGCCTGGGCAATGCGCAGGTCGATGTCTTCGCTGCTGACCTTCAGGCGTGCATTGACCGGTGCCAGGTTGACCTCGCCGCTGGCGGCCAGCTTGCCCTGGCGCCCGATGCCGGTGTCCAGGCGCAGCTTGAAGGGCGACTTGTTCAGGCTGTCGAAGTCATGCAGGTCGAGGTTCAGCGGGCCGACTTCCAGGGCCACTGGCTCCTTGACCCCACGGTCGGCCAGGTGCACCTGATAGTTGCGCAGTTGCACATCGCGGACCTGCACCTGCCAGGGCTTGGCCGGTGTTGCAGGAGGCGTCTCGGCCGGTTTGGCCGGTGGCTGGGCTGCCTTGTCATCCTTGGGCGGGTTGGCGTTGCTGGCCGGTTTGGCACGCGCCTCGCCGGCGAACAGCTTCTGCCAGTCCAGTTGCCCGTCCGCCTCGCGTGCGGCCCAGGTTTCCAGCTTCTGGCTGCGCACCTTGCCGACCACCACCTGTTGCCTGGCCAGGTCCAGGGAGGTATCGCTGACCTCCAGCTGCTGCAGGCGGACCAGCGAGCGGCCATCCGGCGCATTGAGCGCCAGTCCCGCCACGCTGGCCTGGGCGCCGCTCAGTTGCAGTTCGGTCTGCCTGGCAAGGTTGAGTGTGTAATTCGTGCTCAGGGTCAGACGGCCATCCTGCAGCGCCAGTGGCACGGCGTCACGCACATAGGGCCACCAGAGTTTCATCTTGCTGTCGGTGATTTTCAGCGTGCCTTCAGAGCTGATCGGCGCCAGGCTCAGGCGCCCCTGCCAGTCGATCTGGCCGCCGTCCGGCCCGGCGGCGACCAGCACCGCATCGGCGTTGTCTTCGGGCAGGGTACTGAGGTTCTTCAGCTCCAGGTTCAGGCGGTCGTAGAGAAACTCGATAGGGTCGCTGGGGCGTTGGTCGCGAAAGTGCAGGTAGCCGTCGACCAGCTTGATGCGGTCGATGCGCAGGGCGAAGGGCTTGTCTGCCGCAGGCTTTTCCGGTGTCGGTTCGGCGGCCGGCAGCTTGAACAACTGCGTCAGGTTCAACTGGCCCTGGCGGTCGAACAGCACTTCGGTACGGGGCTTGACCAGCTCTACGTCCAGCAGGTGCAGGGCGCCGCTCCAGAGGCTGTCGAGCTGCAGGTTGGCGTAGAGCTTTTCCAGCGCCAGTTGCTCCTGGCCAGGCGTGCCGATGTTCAGCCCCCAGATGCTCAGTTCCAGCGTGTAGGGGTTGAGCTCCAGGCGCTCGATACGTGCCGGTACGCTGGCGTATTGCGCCAGCTGCTGGTTGGCGATGCGCAGGGCGACACCGGGCAGGATGAAGAAACCCAGCAGGCTGTAAAGGACGAAGACCGCCACCAGGGCGCCAATAACACGTTTAAGACCTTTGGGCATTTGGTGCTGCGTCTCTCTCGAATCGGAGGTGCTTGGAGTATGGCATGCCGATTCGGTTCATAAGGCGGTGTTGTTCCGGCTTGTAGGAAAAATCCTTATGTTTGCTCGGTCAGAACTGCAGGACCAGTGTCTTGAGCGGCGGTTGGCCGTCCTGAGAGGGGAAGTCCGCAGCCGGTTGGATCACCTGCCACTCGCGCACCGGGCGGCCGTTCTTCGCAGCACAGCGCAGCACCTGCTCGCGCCATTCCTCCATGGGCACCTTCGCCAGGTTGTTGCAGCAGATCAGCACGCCGTCGGGCGCCGTGGCCAGTAGCGCTGGCTTGAGCAGGCTCTGGTAGTCGCGCAGCAGGTCCACGGTGCCGAACGCGCTCTTGGCCCAGGCCGGCGGATCGAGCAGCACCAGGTCGTACTCACGGGCTTGCAGGCGTGGATAGGCCGGCAGTTTCTGCCCGCGCCGCGCAGTGACCGGCAAACCGGCCAGTTGGCGGATCGCCGGGAAGTAGTCCGACTGGATGAACTGCATGTCCGGCAGCTCCGGGTTGAGGGCGGCGTTCTCCCGACCGACCGCCAGGTTGCCTTCGGCGAAGTCCAGGTTGCAGACCTCACGGGCACCACCGGCCGCCGCGCTGAGGCCGACCCCGCAGGTGTAGGCGAACAGATTGAGTACGCGCTTGCCCTGGCTGTGCCGGCGCACCCAGCCACGGGCGTTGCGCAGGTCGAGGAACAGCAGCGGGTCCTGGCCGGCATGACGACCCCGCACCCGATAGTTCAGGCCCCACTCGTGACCGACCAGGTCCTGCAGCGCGGCGTCATCAGGCTGGTGCACGCTGTCCTGGCGATCGATACGCGAGTTGCCACGCGAGCGGTCGTTGTAGACCGGCAGCAGATTCAGCTGCAGGTGGGCCTGAACAGTGTCGATCAGCTCCAGCAGCGGTTCGCGCTCCAGGCTGTGGTGAAAGCTCTGAACCAGCAATTGTGGGCCATAGCGGTCGAGGGTCAGGCCCGCAGCGCCTTCCTGGCTGCCATGGAACAGCCGGTAGCAGTCGGTGCCCTGGGCATGCAGTTCGTCCAGCAGTGGCTGGCGGCGGTCTAGGGCGACGCGGAGCGCCTGGGTGAGGGAAGACATGTGCGGCGCCTCGGAGGGATCGTAAGGAGGCGCGGGATTCTAGCAGATAGGGAGCATCGGCCGTGGCGCCGACGCCCCCGCAGGCGCGGTCAGGAGCGGACTACGCCATCGACACGTGGCTGCCGGCGCAGGCGACGACGGATGGCCAGTGCAGTGAACAGCACCAGCAGTGCCAGGATGCTGAAGAAGATCGTGTTGAACACCGGGAAAGGCTGATCACGACTGGTGGTGGCTTCCACCGAGGTGATGTTGGGGAATACCGAGAAGATCTGGATACGCCACCCGTAATAGCGGATCAGCACCAATTGCTGGGCATCACGGGAATAGCCCTGGGCCTTGGCCTGCAGGTCGGCCGAGTCGAACTTGAAGTACCAGGGGAAGCTCCAGCCGGTGTCTTCGTTGCGGTACACCACCACTTTCTTGGTGTCGGGGTTTTCGGTGTTGATGAAATACACGTCGCGGGTCGGACCGTCGGCCGGGTTTTCCGCGTTGATCACGCCATCGGCGTCCATGCGCTTGACTTCAACCCCGGTGATCAACACCACGTCATGCCGCGGCAGCAGGTAGTGCAGGCCAAGCCCGCCCGCTGTCAGGACCAGAATCACCACCAGCCAGATCGACCGCCTGAGCCACTTCATGCCATTGTTCCTCTATGAAAATTGCGTGACTTTGCCCTAATCGGCAGCGCGCTTGAAGCAAAACAGTTATTACAAAATTCGACAAGACCATCCCTAGACGGAGAGTTGCATGATCTGGTTCCTTGAAGGGCAGTCCAGCCAGCGTGAAGTCATCATGGGGGCACGGGCGGCGCTGCCAGCCTCGCTGCGCATCGTTGCCTCGCACCGCCAGCCGCGCGGCGAGATCACCGGTCAGGCCGACCTGGCTCTGCTGGAGCCGCAGGACGACGCCGAGCGCATCGACTGGGTAATCGATAACGCCCGGCCGCTGGGCGTCAGGGTGGTGGTCGCCGGACGCATGGGGGCGTCTTACGAGCGCCATCGGCAGCGCTTCGTCGATGCCGGTATCGACCTGGTCACCGGAGGGCTGTCGATCGAGACCTTCGACAGGGTAGACGACAAGAGTCGTTTCACCGCCGCCGCCGAGCAGGCCGGGCTGGCTTGTGTACCCGCGATCACGGTCAGCGATGCCGAGCAGCTGCAGCAGGCTTACGCCACCCTCAGTGCGCAGGGGGCGGTGTGCGTCAAGCCCACGGTGGGTATCTACGGCCAGGGCTTCTGGCGCTTCAAGGAGGGTGTGGATGCCTTTCGCTGTTTCGCCAACCCCGATGCCCGGGAAACCTCCTTCGAAGCCTACCTGCATGCCTATCGCCAGCCCGGCGAGCGCCCGGCGCTGCTGGTGATGCCGTACATGCCCGGCAGCGAATGCTCGGTGGACATCGTCTGCGAGCAGGGGCGGGCGGTCGCGGCGGTCGGGCGGCGCAAACAGGGTCTGCACCAGACGTTCGAGCGCGAAGGGGCTGCCGTGCAATTGGCCGTGCGCGCCGCCGAGCATTTCGGCTGCGACGGCCTGGTCAACGTACAGACCCGCGATGATCCGCAGGGCCTGCCGCACCTGCTGGAAATCAACCCGCGCTATTCGGGGGGCATCGGCTATACCCAACAGGCTGGCGTGAACCTGCCGGGGATTTTCGCCACCCGGCGCCTGGGTCTGAAAGAACCGGAAACACATTGGTTGCCGGATATTCGGGTGAAGCCCATCACCGTTGCGGTATGTTCGCGCCCCTCGCTGCAATAATAGATTTTTGCTATTAATCATCGACCTTCAGCCCTTCAAGGAGAACCGGCATGAAAGTGCTGGCGCCTGGTGTCAACGTTGCCCTGGTCAACTCACAGTGTTCCTGGAATCTGGACACGGGGAAGGCTTCGATCTTCGGTGACTACGCGGCCGTCGCGCTGCTGCCGGTCAACGAAAAGCGCCAGCCCACCGGGGATCCGGCCCTGCTGCATCACGAGCAGCCCTGGATGGTGTGGAGTGGCGGCCCGCAGAACGTCGGCTGCACCTTGCGCCTGGCCGACTTGCCCGGCGGCAGCGACCGAGTGCTGCTGATGGTCTATGTCTACGCGGCGGCGGGGCCGATCAGCGAAGCCGGCAGCCTGTGCCTGCAGGTCGACAGCGACATCGAATACCGCATCGACCTGCGCGAGCATGGCGAGGCATCGATCATCATCGGCGAGTTCTACCGCCGCAACGAACAATGGAAATTCCGCGCCCTCAGCGAAGGCTCGGCCTACGGCCTGGCGGCGTTCGGGCGCAAGATCGGCCTGGACATTGCCGATGGCCACCCGCGCCGGCGCGGCGATGGCGGGCCGCGCGACGGCCAGCGTCATCAGTCGGCCACCGGCACCGCCTTCGTAGTCGGCCCGGCGCACCTGATGACCTGTGCGCATGTCATCGAAGACATGAACGTGCTGTACATCAGCTCGCTGGACGGGCGTTATCAGGTCGAGCCGGTGGTGGTGGACCGGCGCAACGATATTGCCCTGCTGCGGGTGCAGGGTGCCGCACCGCTGGCGGCCCTGCCGTTTCGCGAAGGCCCCGGCTGCGAGGCGGGGGACAACGTGGTGGCGCTGGGTTACCCGTTGGCGTCGATTTCCGGCGGCAACCTGCAGGTGACTCAAGGCGGAGTTTCCAGCCTGTTCGGCCTGCACAGCGATGCCAGCCTGTTGCAGTTCACCGCACCGATCCAGCCGGGTTCCAGTGGCAGCCCGCTGTTCGACAGCGGCGGGGCAGTGGTGGGCATGGTCACCTCCAGCGTGCCGGATGCACAGAACATGAACTTCGCGGTGAAGTCTGCGTTGCTGGTGGCTTTCCTGCAGGCCTGCCGGGTGCCGACCACCCTGTTGCGTCCGGATAGAACCTACAGCACGACGGAAATCTCCCGTACCGCACAATCGTCGTTATGGCTTGTCGAAGCCTCGCGTGGCTGACCGTTTTCTCAGGCGCGCCTCGACACACTCGTCTTTCGTCCAACCAGGAATTGCCCGATGAACAGCCGCCAGGCACTGCCCCCTCCGACCCGACTGCGTGCCGAGTTGCTGCGTGGTTGCCTCGACGTAACCGTGCAAGCCAGCGCCGTCGCACCCGAGGCGTTGTTCGGTTTTGCCGAGCGGCGCAATCCCAAGCGTGCCTTCCTGTTCGTTTCTCGGGTACTGGGTCGGCATATTCCGGTGCGTCCTTCGGTGATGCGCGAGAGCTTCCAGGCTCTGGCGCAGCGCATCCCAACCGACCTGCCCGGGCCGGTGTTGTTCATCGGCATGGCCGAAACCGCCGTAGGCCTGGGCGCCGGTGTGCATCGTGAGTACAGCCGCGAGCGCGACGACACCCTGTACCTGGTCAGCACCCGGCACCCGACGGGCACCGAGGTGTTCGCCCGTTTCGAAGAGGAGCACAGCCACGCCAGTGCGCATCTGATTCACCTGCCCACCGACCCGGCCCTGCGCGAACGGATGTTCGCCGCCCGCTCGCTGGTGCTGGTGGATGACGAAGCCTCGACCGGCAAGACCTTCATCAACCTGCACCGGGCCCTGGCCGAGGCGGGCCTGACACGTATCGAACGGCTGGTGACCTGTGTGCTGACCGACTGGTCAGCGGGGGCGGTCAGCCGCAACATGAATGTCGCGACCGAGCAGGTTTCGCTGTTGCAGGGCGCCTATCGTTTCGATGAAGACCCGCAGGCGCCGCTGCCGGACATGCCCGAGGTCGGTACCGTGGCCCGCGGCGACTGGCCGGTATCGGCGCGTAACGACTGGGGCCGTTTGGGGGTGCGTGCGGTGGCCGACAGCCTGGCGCCGCAGCTGCGTGTCGAGGCGGGCGAGCGCGTGCTGGTGGTGGGCACCAGCGAGTTCGTCTGGCGTCCCTTCCTGCTCGCCGAGCGCCTGGAACAGCAGGGTGCCGACGTGCATTTCGCTTCCACCAGCCGTTCTCCCATCGCCCTGGGGCATGCCATCGGCCATGCCTTGTCGTTCGCCGACAACTACGGCCTGGGCATTCCCAACTTTCTCTACAACGTGCGGCCCGGCCAGTTCGACCGGGTGCTGATCTGCACCGAGACGCCGGCCCGCGCCGTCGCGCCCGAACTGGTCGAAACCCTGCAGGCCGAGGTGATCTGCGATGAATGAAGTCCGCCCGCTGATCCTCGTGGACCTGGATGACACCCTGTTCCAGACCGCGCGCAAGATGCCGCCAGGCAGCGAGAAACACCCGGCCACGGTGGATGTGGCCGGCCAGCCTAACGGTTACATGACCGGTGTGCAGCACGCCTTCGTCGGCTGGCTGCTGGCGCATGCCGATGTGGTGCCGGTCACCGCGCGCAGTGTCGAGGCCTGCAGCCGGGTGCAACTGCCGTTTGCCTGCGGAGCCATCTGTTCGCACGGTGGCGTGATACTTGGCGCTGACGGCCGCCTGGACCAGGACTGGCATGCGCAGATGAGCGAGACCCTGGCCGCCTACCAGACGCGCCTGCACGAGCTGAGCGCCGCGACCCTGGCGATTGGCCAGGCACTGGGGCATTCACTGCGAGGCTGGGTGGTCGAGGAGGCGGGGTTGTTCCACTACGTGGTCACCAAGCACAACGAGAGCGACGACGGCATCCTGCAGCGGGTCCTGGCCGAGGTCCGCGAACGCGGGCTGCTCGACGGCATGCACGTGCATGGAAATGGCAACAACCTGGCGTTCCTGCCGGCCGGGCTGGACAAGCGTCATGCGGTGCAGGAATGGTTGCGCCGCGACCGGGCGGTACATGGCGAG
The DNA here is from genome assembly GCF_913777995.1 of uncultured Pseudomonas sp. Lineage (GTDB taxonomy): Bacteria > Pseudomonadota > Gammaproteobacteria > Pseudomonadales > Pseudomonadaceae > Aquipseudomonas. The sequence goes on from NZ_CAJYVE010000029.1 coordinate 118,967, forward strand.
CGCCCCGTGCTGGGGTTTGGTGACAGCCTGACCGACCTGGGCTTCATGGGCGAATGCCACTGGTGGGCGACCCCGGCTCGCAGCCAGCTGGCCAAGGCTTTTCAGGAGGTCGCCGGTGAATAGCCGGGTGCGGGGCCTGAACACCGTCGGCAGCGGCAGCTATCTGGCTGACGATGTGCACTTTCTGCTGCGCAGTGTCGACATCGAGGTGACCGATGTCGAAGAAAAGGAGCGTCTGATCCAGACCCGGCAGAAGCATTACTCGGAAATGATCAGCCTGGAGCAGGCGCCCAGCGACGCGCACCGGCAACTGTTCCAGCGCGCCATGACGCAGAACGGCCTGCGCATGGCCGGCGATGTGCAGGCCCTGGCCAAGGCCCTGAATGTCGCGTGCGAGGGCGAAATCGTCCTGGTGTCCTTCGTGCGCGCCGGGCTGCCACTGGGCGTGCTGCTGCGCCGGGCCCTGCAGGGCCTGGGTCGCGAGACTCATCACTATGGCATCAGTATCATCCGCGACCGGGGCATCGACCCTGTCGCTCTGGACGCGATCATCCAGGCCCACGGCGCCGAGCGCATCGTGTTCGTCGACGGCTGGACCGGCAAGGGCGCCATCGCCGGTGAGGTGCGCCGCAGTCTGGCCGGTGACCCGCGCTTCACCACGGCGCCGCGCCTGGTGGTGCTCGCCGACCCTTGCGGGCAGGCTTGGTTGGCGGCTTCGACGCAGGACTGGCTGATCCCCTCGGGCATCCTCGGCGCCACGGTGTCCGGCCTGGTGTCGCGGTCCATCTGGTCCGAGCCCGGCAGCCTGCATGGCTGTGTGGTCTACGAGCACCTGCAGCCCTACGATGTCACCGCCCGCTTCATCGAGCAGATCGACGGTCTGCGCCATGAGCTGACCGACGTCGCCGCTGCGCAGCCCTGGAGCGTCACCCAGCGCGAACAACTGCAGGCGGCGGCCACCCAGGTGGTCGCCGGGCTGGCGCAGCGCTTCGACATCACCAACCCCAATCGCATCAAGCCAGGCATTGCCGAGGCCACCCGCGCCGTGATGCGCCGGGTGCCCGATCATGTGCTGGTCCGTGACCTGAACGACAGCGACGTGCAACTGCTGCTGCACCTGACCGAGCGGGCCGGGGTGCCCGTGGAGGAGGTCGGCGCGGCCCTCGGTCCGTACCGGGCGGCCACCATCATCCGGAGTCTTGGCCAATGACCCGAATCTCGCCTTACGCCCTTGGCGCCACGCTCTACATGCCGGCGACCCGCGACGACATCCTCGATGTGGTCTTCGGCAAGAAACTCACCGAGTTGCGCTCGCTGGTGGTGTGCCTGGAAGATGCAGTAGCACCGCTGGACGTCGACGCTGCGCTGGGCAACCTGCGCGAGGTGTTGCTGCGCATCGAGTCGGTGGGCGGGCGCCCGGAAAGCGGGCCGCTGCTGTTCGTGCGCCCCCGTGATGCGCAGATGGCCGCGCAGCTCAACGACTGGCCGCTGATCCGCCATGTCGATGGCTTCGTCCTGCCCAAGCTGGCATTGAGTAATCTGCGCCACTGGGAGGCGGCGGTCGGCAACCCCGCGCTGGCGCTGATGCCGACCCTGGAAACGGCCGAGGTGTTCAACCCGATGGCCATGACCGAGCTGGGGCAGGCGCTCAAGGGTAGCCTGGAGCCGCGCATCGTCGCCTTGCGCATCGGTGGCAACGACCTGATGGGTTGCCTGGGGTTGCGTCGCAACCCGGCCTTGACCCTCTACGCGACGCCCATGGGCTATGTCATCCCGATGCTGGCCGGGGTCATGGGCGCGCTGGGCTTTGCCCTCACCGCGCCGGTGTTCGAGCAGCTGGCCACGCCGGACATTCTCGAACAGGAACTGGCACTGGATATTTCTCATGGGCTGGTGGGCAAGACCGCCATTCATCCTTCCCAGGTCACGATCATCCAGAACGCCTTGCGGGTGAGCCTGGATGATGTGAATTCTGCGCGGCAGATATTGAACTCTTCGGCCGCGGCGGTGTTCAAGTACAACGATGCGATGTGCGAACCCGCCACACACCACAAATGGGCAACCCACATCATGGAGCGCGCCAGATGGCATGGCGTGCTGCCGGCACCGGCTTCGATCGTGGATGCCAGCATCCGACTCGCTGAGGCAGTTAGCTAATGACAGAGCCAGTGATAGAACCCGATCTCGAAGTAGAAGTGCAGGAACGCCTGCTCGCGGTGTTCGATTTCGACGGCACCTTGACCCGGCACGACAGCTTCGTGCCGTTTCTCAAATTCGCCTTCGGCCAGCGCACCTTTTCCCGGCGCATGGCGCGCATGGTGCTGCCCAGCCTGGGCTACCTGGCCCGGCGCGTGACCCGTGACGAGCTGAAGGCCCGGCTGATCAAGGCCTTCCTCAGCGGTGTGGAAGCGCGCTGGGTCGAAGAACAGGCGCAGGCCTTCTGCGATGCCTGGTGGGAGCGGCTGATGCGCCCCACGGCGTTGGTCTCGGTGGCCGCCGAGCTGGAAAAGGGCGCCATCGTGACCCTCTGTTCGGCCTCGCCGGAAATCGTCCTGCAGCCATTCGCCAATCGCCTGGGTGTCGAGCTGATCGGCACCAGCCTGGAAGTCATCGATGGCAAGCTGACCGGGCTGATCGAGGGCACCAATTGCCGGCGCGACTCCAAGGTCAGCCGCCTGGAAGGCGTGTACGGCCCCTTGAGCCAGTTCCGCGTGCGCGCCTGGGGCGACACCAGTGGCGACCATGAACTGCTTGCCGCCGCCCAGGACGCGCACTGGCGGCACTTCCATCCGGCCTGGCGACGCGGGCGCTACAAGGGCCCGGCCAAGCCGGTGATTAACGCCAAGTTACACAATCGGGATGGCATTGATGAGCCATCGCGGTGAGGCTTCACGCTTTTAATCCGACGACCTATTCACAGGAAGCGAAAAAATGGCACTGACTTTGGCAAAGAACCAGACGATCTCTTTGGAGAAAACCGCTGGCAGCGGTCTGAAGAAGGTCAGCATGGGGCTGGGTTGGGATCCGGAGAAAGCCACCGGCTTCTTCGGCAAGCTGCTGGGCGGCGGCGGTGAGATCGACCTGGATGCCTCGTGCATCATGCTCGATGCGGAGAAAAAGCCGCTGGACCTGGTGTGGTTTCGCCAACTGCAGTCGCGTGACGGTGCCATTCAGCATTCCGGCGACAATCGTACCGGTGAGGGCGACGGCGACGACGAAACCATCCGTGTCGACCTTGAGCGCCTGCCGGGTACCGTCAAGTACCTGGTGTTCACCGTCAATTCCTTCACCGGGCAGACCTTCGAGAAGGTCGCCAACGCCTACTGCCGTATCGTCGACGACGCGACCCGCAACGAGCTGGGCCGCTTCGACCTGTCCGAGAAGGGTCACCATACCGGCGTGATCATGTCGTACCTTACCCGTACCGGCAGCGGCTGGGACTTCACCGCAGTCGGCCAGGTCACCAACGGCCGCACTGCCGATGATCTGGTTGACCTGGCGGTCGGAGCGATCCGCGCATGACCCTGCTCGTTCCTGGCGCCAATGCCGCGGTGGCCACCGGCCCGTTGACCGTCGAAGTCGACTACTCGCCGCTGGCCGGCGCCGATATCGATGTTTCCGCTTTCCTGCTGACCAGTGCCGGCAAGGTACGGGGTGACCAGGACATGTGCTTCTACGGCCAGACCAGCGTCAGTGGCGGAGCATTGCAACTGACCGACAGCGCCGCGGGCAAGGCGCGCTTCAGCCTCGACCCGTCGCGGCTCGACGCAGCCATCGAGAAGGTTGCACTGACCGCGACCATCTACGAAAACAAGGCGGCCTTCGACAAGGTGTCGCGGCTGGTGGTCACCATCAGCGGCGGCCTCGAGGCGCCGATTGCCACGGCCGGCATGCAGGAGACCGCGCTGATCCTCGGCGAGTTCTACCTGCGCCAGGGCGTCTGGAAATTCCGCTGCGTGGCCCAGGGCTTTGCCGGCGGCCTGGAGCCGCTGGCGAAGAACTTCGGCGTCGAGGTTGCCGCGCCCGAGGCGCCTGCGGTGGCGCCGCCGGCGCCTGCCCCGGTTGCCGAACCGGCCCCGCCGGCCAAGGCGACCGTCAGCCTGAGCAAGATCACCCTGGACAAGACTCGCTCGTCCATCAGCCTGGAAAAGACCAGTGCAGGGTTCGGCGAAATTCGCGTCAACCTGAACTGGAACCGCCGTAGTGAAAACAAGGGCGGTTTCTTTTCGATGCGCAAGAACACCGCCATCGACCTCGACGTCGGTTGCCTGTTCGAGCTGCAGGACGGTTACAAAGGCGCCGTGCAGGCCCTGGGCAATGCCTTTGGTTCCCTGCATGAGGAACCCTATATCAAGCTCATGGGCGACGACCGTACCGGTTCGGTCAGTGAAGGCGAGTGGCTGCATATCAACGGCAGCCACTGGAACAAGATGCGCCGCATCCTGATCTACGCCTTCATCTACGAGGGCGCACCCAACTGGAAGGAAACCGACGGGGTGATCACCATCCACGTGCCGGGCCAGCCGCCCATCGAAGTGCGCCTCAACGAAGAGGGTGGGCGCCAGGGCATGTGCGCCATCGCCCTGCTGGAGAACGACAACGGAGCGGTGAAGGTGACGCGGCGCGTGGATTTCCACAACGGCCACAGTCACATGGACAAGGCCTATGGTTGGGGCATGCGTTGGGCGGCCGGCTCGAAATGAACAGCCGTTGTCAGTGAACCTATAACGATAGATACGGGGCGGCGTGGCCGTCCCAAGGGGGAAGAAATGCTGGACTGGTTGAAATCCAATGCAACGGCCGCCCGTGACAAGCTGGCCGCTGAAGTTTCGAAGTTCAAGAACCGTGAGTTTCTCGACGCTGTGGTGTCCGGCTGTGCCCTGGTGGCGGCGGCGGATGGCGACATCAGCTCGGCCGAGAAACAGAAAATGGCCGGTTTCATCCAGAATTCCCAGGAACTGAAAGCCTTCGACATGAAAGATGTCATCAAGGCCTTCCAGGATGCCTGTGCCAAGTTCGAGTTCGACGTCGAAATCGGCCGCGCCGAGGCGCTCAAGACCATTGGCAAGATCAAGCACAAGGAAGATGCCGCGCGGCTGCTGGTGCGGGTCTGCTGCGCGATTGGCGGTGCCGATGGCAGCTTCGACGAAGGCGAGCGTCAGGTCTGCCGGCTCATCTGTCGCGAGTTGGGCCTGAGCCCGGCCGATTTCGACCTGTAACCTTTACCCTTCAGGAATTCTGTTAAATGGAAAGCAGCACTGCTATTGGCTTCCCGCCGCTCACGATGACCGTGTTCATCGCTCTGGCCGTCGGCGCGATGATCATCGACCTGGTCTCGCACCGCGGCAACAAGCCCATCACCCTGATGCAGGCGTCGTTGTGGTCGATCTTCTGGGTGGCCATTTCCGTAGCCTTCGGCGTGTTCCTCTACTTCCAGCACGGCTCGGAAGTGGCTTCGCTGTTCTTCACCGGCTATGCGCTGGAGAAGGTCCTCAGCGTCGACAACCTGTTCGTGTTCATGGCCCTGTTCGCCTGGTTCAAGATTCCCGATGGCCTGCGTCACCGCGTGCTGTACTGGGGCATCATGGGTGCCATCGTGTTCCGCGGCATCTTCGTGGCCATCGGTACCAGCCTGCTGGCCCTCGGGCCGTGGGTCGAAGTGATCTTCGCGCTGATCGTGGCCTGGACCGCCGTGATGATGCTGCGTGCCGGCGATGACGACGACGAAGAGGTCGACTACTCGCAGCACATGGCCTACCGCTTCGCCAAGAAGCTGTTCCCGGTCTGGCCGAAGCTGCATGGTCATAACTTCTTCGTGCGCCGTTCGGTGCTCGAGCAGGAGATCAAGAAACCGGAAAACGCCGGCATCACCCTGGCTGCCAAAGGCGCGCTGTTCGCCACGCCGCTGTTCCTCTGCGTGGTGGTCGCGGAAATCTCCGACGTGCTGTTCGCCTTCGACTCCGTGCCGGCCATCATCGCCGTCAGCCGTGAGCCGCTGATCGTCTACTCGGCGATGCTGTTCGCGATCCTCGGCCTGCGGACCCTGTACTTCGTGCTCGAAGCCCTCAAGCGTTACCTGGTGCATCTGGAAAAAGCGGTCATCGCCTTGCTGTTCTTCATTGCCTTCAAGCTGGGCCTGAACGCCACCGATCACCTGTTCCATCATGGTTTCAGCATCAGCCCCAACACCAGCCTGATCGTAGTAATGGTCGTGCTGGCCATCGGTATCGTCGCCAGCGTGATCTTCCCTGCCAAGGAAGAAGAACCGGCGAAAGACGCATAAACATCGGAATAAAGGAGACGACCCATCATGGCTTTGACTCTGCAAAAAGGCGGCAACCTTTCGCTGTCCAAGACCGACCCTAGCCTGACCAATGTATTGATCGGCCTGGGCTGGGATCCTCGTGCCACTGACGGCCAGGAGTTCGACCTGGATGCCAGTGCCTTCCTGCTCGGTGCCAGCGGCAAGGTTCGCAGCGAAGCGGACTTCATCTTCTACAACCAGCTCAAGAGCGCCGATGGCTCGGTCGAGCACACCGGCGACAACCGCACCGGTGCAGGTGACGGCGACGACGAAGTGATCAAGGTCGACCTGACCCGTGTACCGGCGGACGTCGACAAGATCGTCTTCGTGGTGACCATCCACGAAGCCGATGCGCGCAAGCAGAACTTCGGCCAGGTTGGCGGTTCGTTCATCCGCGTGGTCAACGAGAAGAGCGGCAGCGAGATCGTCCGCTACGATCTGGCCGAAGACGCGTCCACCGAAACCGCCATGCTGTTCGCCGAGCTGTACCGTAACAACGGCGAGTGGAAATTCCGTGCCGTGGGCCAGGGCTATGCAGGTGGCCTGCGTGCGGTTGCCAACTCCTATGGCCTGAACTTCTGATTCGGCCTTTCACTGATTTCTAAAAAGGAAAATACGCAAATGGCTGTAAGTCTGAGCAAAGGCGGTAACGTCTCGCTGTCCAAAGAAGCCCCTGGCCTGACCGAAGTGACCGTGGGCCTGGGCTGGGACCCACGCGTCACCGACGGCACCGAGTTCGACCTCGACGCTTCGGTGTTCATCGTCGGTGAAAACGGCAAGGTGCTGAGCGACGCCGGCTTCATTTTCTACAACAACAAGAAGTCTGCCGATGGTTCGGTGGAACACTTGGGCGACAACCGCTCCGGTGCGGGCGAAGGCGACGACGAGTCGGTGCAGGTCAAGCTGACCGGCCTGGCTGCCGAAGTGAAGAAGCTGGTGTTCGCCGTGACCATCCACGACGCCGATGCCCGCAAGCAGAGCTTCGGCCAGGTGTCCAACGCCTACATCCGCGTACTGAACAAGGCCGACGGCAAGGAAATCGCCCGTTACGACCTGTCCGAAGACGCTTCGACCGAAACCGCGATGATCTTTGGCGAGCTGTACCGTCACAACGACGAGTTCAAGTTCAAGGCCATCGGCCAAGGTTTTGCTGGCGGCCTGAAGCCACTGGCTGAAGCCCACGGTGTGTCGATCGGCTGATCCCGATCCGCTACAAAAAAACGCCATCCTCGGATGGCGTTTTTTTTGGTCGGATGAACGCGTTGCCTAAAGGATGCCGGCTGCCTTGGCGGCCTTGAGCCAGCTGGGGAACTCTTCCATCAGCAGGTCGTAGAGCTTCTCTTCGCTGATCTCGTCAAGGCGGTCCATGGCGAAGAAGTTGCAGTTGTCCACCACCCGGCCGTCCATGTCATCGAGCTTTTCCAGGATGCCGTAGCCCCGGCCGCCCAGCCCGACGAACTGCCAGAAGATCGGCAGCCGCGCCGCTTCGATCATCAGCTTGATGATCTCGCGGTTTTGCGAAACCCCGCCGTCGCTGATGAACAGGATGTACACCGGTGTGCGGTCACCCGACTCCTTGTAGAAGTCGATGACCCGGCGCATCACCTCGGGTTCGTTATTGACCCTGGCGCCGAGCTTCCAGTCGCGCCAGCCGCCCTGGTCGGTCTGGATGAAGTCGCGGAAGTTGCTCAGGGTGACCGGGCTCAGTTGCGTCGAGCGGGCGGCGAAGGCCCAGCAGTCCAGCGCGCCGTCATCGTCGAAGTGCACGGCCAGGGGCAGCAGGCGGTTGACCACTTCCTGCACATGGCCCCTGGAATACTGACCGTTCATCGAGCCAGAGGCATCCAGCACCAGGCCGACCCGCGCGCGGGTATCGGTGAGCCGGGCTTTCTCCAGGCTGATCTGTGCTTTCTTGGCCAGGCTGACCAGTTGCGGGGCGGCCTCGGCGATTTTCTTTTCCAGCGAGATACGCGGCGCAGCGGCCGGTTCGGGCTCTGGTGCGGGTGCATCGATGACCTCGCCGCCAAAGTGTTCCACCAACGCTTGCAGGCCGGCGTTGTAGCCTTGCAGGTTCGACGCCAGGCGCCACTCACCGTTACGCCGATAGAGTTCGGCGACCATGATGGCTTTCTCGGCGGCGAAGCTGGCACCAGAGAATTCGCCGCGTGCGGCCTCGCCACCACTGCCACGGACGCTGAAATGGCTGGCGCGGATGTCGCGCAGGGTGCCGTGGCCGTCGATGGAGGCGGTGAACACCAGGCGTTCGAGGGTGGCTGGTAGCCCGTTCAGGCGGATGTGGAACGCATTGCCCTGCAATTGCAGGCTGCCACAGGGGCTGGACGGCTGGTTGAAGAAAATCATGTAGCGGTCGTCGGAGAGCTTGCCATTGGCATCGAGGCCAAAGCACACGTGATCGATGACATGGGGCGAGTCAATGGCGATGGCCAGGGTCAGTTCCTGGCCATCGATCAGGCTGGAGAGCGGGACGCGTTGTCCCTGGGTCAGCAACATGGTGGGGCCTCCGCGATTCGGTTGCCGCTTTGACCACAGCGATCAGCGTTCGCTCCTGGCGACCCCCGCATTGGGCAGCGCTGCCAGCATCCGCCCGGCCAGGCGCGAGAAGGGCAGGCTTTGCAACCATACGGTGCCTGGCCCGGTAAGGCGCGCAAAGAACACGCCCTCGCCACCGAACAGCATGGATTTGATGCCGCCCACCGTGCGGATGTCGTAGTCGACCGTCTGGGTCATGGCCGCCAGGCAGCCGGTGTCGACGTCCAGCGACTCGCCTGCGCCCAGTTCGATACGGCGCACCGTGCCGCCGGTATGCACGAATACCCAGCCGTCACCTTCGAGCTTCTGCAGCACGAAGCCCTCGCCGCCGAACAGGCCGGTGAGGATTTTCTTCTGGAACTGGATGCCGATGGACACGCCCTTGGCGCCGGCCAGGAAGCTGTCTTTCTGGCAGATCAGCCGACCGCCGAAGTCGCTCAGGTTCAACGGCAGGATGGTGCCAGGGTAGGGCGCGGCGAACGCCACCCGGCCTTTGCCCGTGCCCTGCTGGGAGAACACCGTGGTGAACAGGCTTTCACCGGTCAGCAGGCGCTTGCCGGCGCCGAGCAGCGAACCCAGCAGGCCCGACGACTGGCTGCTGCCGTCGCCGAACAGGGTTTCCATCTGCACGTCGCAGGTCTTGTACATCATCGCCCCGGCCTCGGCCACAGCGCTTTCACCGCGATCGAGTTCGATCTCGACGAACTGTGTCTCGCTGCCGAACAGCTTGAAGTCCACGCCATCGGTGGCAGTCGATGAGCCATAGCCACGCGAGGTGTCCGCCGCAGAGGGCGGTTCCGGTGCCGGAGCGAAGGCGGGACGGTGCCGGCTCGTCGGTGCCGGAGCAGTGCTCGCTGGTTGGGCCGGCAGGGCGCCGGGGCGCGGCTGGATCATGTCCGGCGTTGGGTCGGGGAAGGGGGTCACGCCATCTTTCTTCAGTGCGCGCACCTGCGGCACCTGGTAGATCGGCTGCCATTCGGCCATGCCGGGTGTCCAGCACCAGGCCCCCGGTGCTTCACGGGCGATGAGCCGCGCCGCGGCGGCGTCCATCGGTCCCAGTTGCTTGCCTGCGTTGACGACGTACCACTGTTCCACGGTCGCGGCTCCTTTCAGGTTGAAAGCGGGGGTCAAAGGCTCAGGCGCATGGACAGATCGACGGCCTTGACGTCCTTGGTCATCGAGCCGATGGAAATGTAGTCCACGCCGGTCTCGGCGATCACGCGCAGGGTCTGCTCGCTGATACCGCCACTGGCTTCCAGCTTGGCGCGTCCACCGGTCAGGCGTACGGCCTCACGCATGTCGTCCAGGCTCAGTTCGTCGAGCATGACGATGTCGGCGCCCGCGTCCAGGGCCTCGCGCAGTTCGTCGAGGCTTTCGACTTCCACTTCCACCGGCTTGCCGGGCGCGATCTTGTGAGCGGCGGCCACGGCCTGGGCGATACCGCCGCAGGCGGCGATGTGGTTTTCCTTGATGAGGAAGGCGTCGTACAGGCCGATGCGATGGTTGTGGCAGCCGCCGCAGGTCACCGCGTACTTCTGCGCCAGGCGCAGACCGGGCAGGGTCTTGCGGGTATCGAGCAGCTTGACCTGGGTGCCTTCGACCAGGTCGGCGAAGAAGCGGGCGCGGGTCGCAACGCCCGACAGCAGCTGCAGGAAGTTCAGCGCGCTGCGCTCGCCGGTCAGCAGCGAGCGGGCGGGACCTTCGAGGTGGAACAGCGCCTGGTCGGGAACCACACGGTCACCATCGGCAACCTGCCAATGCACCGCGACCCGCGGGTCGAGCTGGCGGAACACGGTATCGACCCAGGCGGTACCGGCGATCACGGCGGCGTCCCGGGAAATGATCGTGGCCTTGGCCAGGCGCTCTCCGGGGATCAGCTGGGCAGTGATGTCCGCACTGCCGACGTCTTCGAGCAGTGCACGGCGCACATTGGCTTCGATTTCGGCGGTCAGGTCGGCAAGTCGTACGTTCGGCATAGCGGGCTCCACTTACAAAGTGGGCCGATTATAAGGTACGCCACCGCCGCAACCCACCCATGGCCAGAGCGGCCTGGCATTTTATTCAAGAACGACATTCTGTCGGTTTTAGAGCGCCGTATGCGACAGAACGGGATTCTTGTGGTCTATCTCCGCGGGCAGGGATTCCCCTATGGAATTGGTAATGGTTTTTGCAAGATAATGCCGACTTGTAATTGACGTCACACATTTGACGTATGGGTTGCGAGCGCAGAACGCGCCATGAGGCAGTACATGGTGTTCATGGTTGAATCCTTCTGGAGGGGTGATGCAGAGCGACGATAAGGTAGTGCCATTGAGCAAGGCGGTCCCTGCACAGGCGACCCAGACGCCCTTGGCCCGCTTGCCCGTCGTATTGTTGCAGGTGCGCGACAAGGCCGCGCAGCAGCTGAAGGACGCCCTCCAGGTGCTGTTCGACAATGCCGACGATACGCTTTTCGAGATGGCCGACCGGGCGCACAACAACACCGAGCAGAATCTCTTCTTCGAAGCGATGCGTGACCTGCGCCTCAAGCGCAAGAGCATCGAGCGCGCGTTCATCGACAAGTTCTACGAGGCGTTCCTGGTGCTGGGCCAGTACCAGGTCGCCGAGCCGGTGCTGCCGGGACCGGTGTCCTTCGACAAGCTGGAGCTGGTGCACAACGACGACCTGGAGCGCACTGTCGCGGTCGATGCGATGGTCGCCAAGGTCATGAGCCGCGACGGCCTGACCCTGGGGCAGCTCACCGCGCGCCTCAACGAGCTGGTGCCCCAGGCCATGACCGACCAGAGCAACCCGCTGGGGCCGATGCTGCTGTGCGACTTCTTCCTGCAGTCGGCGCGCAGCCTGGGGGTCGAGATCCGCGTCAAGCTGATCATTCTCAAGCTGTTCGACAAATACGTCCTGGCCTGCGCCGACCAGCTGTATGGCGAAGCCAACCAGTTGCTCATCGCCACTGGCATCCTGCCGGACATGAAGGCCCTGCCCAGTCGACGCGTCACCGACCGTGCCCAGCCGAGCCGCCAGGCACCCCGGATCGATGACCCGGCGCTGGCCCAGGTCGCCGAAAAGCTCGACCAGAGCGTGCAGGAAGTCTTCGAGTCCATGCAGGCGCTGCTGACCCACCTGCGCGGGCGCGTGGCGCCGCGCCACGAGCCGAACGCCGAAGTGCGGCCGATTTCCAGCCAGGACCTGCTGCGCCTGCTGTCGCACCTGCAGCAATACGTACCGTCGTCCGAAGAAGTCCAGGACTTCGACCTGCGCCAGCAGCTCGAGCAACTGCTGACCCGGGTCAGTGTGCGCAGCGGCAAGTCGCGCATCGTGCATGGCGGCGACGAGGACGTGATCAATCTGGTCGCCATGCTCTTCGAATTCATCCTCGACGACCGCAATCTGCCGGCCTCGCTGCGTGCCCTTATCGCGCGCCTGCAGATTCCGATGCTCAAGGTCGCGGTCATCGACAAAAGCTTCTTCAGCCGTGGCAGCCATCCGGCGCGCCGCCTGCTCAACGAAATCGCTTCGGCCGCCCTGGGCTGGGGCGGGCGCGACGACTACCAGCGGGACTCGCTGTACCTGCGGGTCGAGCAGATCGTCCAGCGCCTGCTCAACGATTTCGTCGACGACACGGAAATCTTCGCCGAGCTGCTGGCCGACTTCCTGGCCTTCACCAGCGACGAACGGCGCCGCAGCGAGCTGCTGGAGCAGCGCACCCGCGATGCCGAAGAGGGACGCGCCCGAGCCGAGCTGGCCCGCCAGCGCGTGCAGCAGGAACTCAACCATCGCCTGCTGGGCAAGACCCTGCCGGAAGTGGTGGTGCGCCTGCTGCAGGAAGCCTGGAGCAAGGTGCTGTTGCTGACCTGCCTCAAGCACGGCGAGGATTCGCTGGAGTGGCAGGCCGGCCTGGATGCAGTGGACGACCTGATCTGGAGCGTCGAGCCGCATGACGAGCCGCAGGCCTGCCAGCGCCTGCTGGAACTGGTGCCCGGCCTGCTCAAGGTCCTGCGTGAGGGGCTGGCCGCGTCGGCCTTCGACCCATTCGCCACCAGTGAATTCTTCAGTCAGCTGGAAGTGCTGCACGTGCAGGCTTTCCAGCGCCTGTCGCGGCAACAGGACGGTGTGGATGACACGCCGGTGGCGAGCGATGCGCCAGGGCCGTCGATGGTCGATGTGGTCGAGGAGATCGTGCTGATCGCGCCGGACGAACACCCTCTGCACGAGCCGGCCATGCAACTGCCCGACGACGACCCGGGCCTGCTCAAGGCTGACCAGCTGACCCCAGGGCGCTGGGTGGAGATTCAGGAGGACGAGGAGCACAAGCTGCGCTGCAAGCTGGCCGCCATCGTCGAGCCGGGCGGGCGCTATATCTTCGTCAACCGCACCGGCATGAAGGTCCTGGAAAAGACCCGCATGGGGCTGGCAGTCGAATTTCGTCGCGGCTCGATCCGCATTCTCGACGATACCCTGCTGTTCGACCGCGCCCTGGCCTCGGTCATGGGCAGCCTGCGCCGTGCGCGGGGCGCCTGAATACAACTCGAGGACGTTCTACGGCTGTCGTGAAGTTGCCCCTGGCAGGCATACTGAGCGCCGTACGACCACCTTCATCGAGGAGCGCTCATGCAATTGGACTCCGCCAGCGGCTGGTGTGCCGGGGTCAGCCATTGTCCGTCACCCAATTTCAATGCGCGGCCCGACGGCGAAATCTCACTGCTGGTGATTCACAACATCAGCCTGCCGCCGGCCTGCTTCAAGACCGGTCATGTCCAGGCGTTCTTCCAGAACTGTCTGGATATCGACGCGCATCCCTATTTCCAGGGCATCGCCGACCTTCGCGTGTCGGCGCACTTTCTCATCGAGCGTGACGGTGAGGTCACCCAGTTCGTCTCCTGCCTGGAGCGGGCCTGGCATGCCGGCGTGTCGCTGTTCGACGGGCGTGAGGGCTGCAACGACTTTTCCATCGGCATCGAGCTGGAGGGCACCGACGAGCAGCCGTTCACCGATGCCCAGTACACGGCGCTCGCCACCCTGACCCGGCAGCTGCGCCGGGCCTGGCCGGCGATCAGCGTCGAGCGTATCTGCGGACACAGTGACATCGCCCCCGGTCGTAAGACCGATCCGGGGCCATTTTTCGATTGGGCGCGTTTTCGGGCGTCGATTCAGGATTCGACCGGGGAGGGAGCATGAGTTTTCTGGTGTTGTTGCTGGCGGTAGTGGTCGAGAAGTTTTCCGCGTTGCGCCGCCGCGTGCAGCGTGACGAGGCCTGGCTCAAGGTCCTGGCGCGCTTGGAGCGCGCACCCCGCAGCGCGGGCCATCCCTGGCTGATCCTAGCCCTGGCGGTGCTGCTGCCGCTGCTGGCCGTGCACCTGGCGCTGGTGGTGATCGGTTCGGTGGCCTATGGCTGGATGCTCCTGCCCGTGCACCTGCTGGTGCTGGTCTACAGCCTGGGGCGCGGTGATCTGCCCGCCGCACTGGGACCGTTCCGGGATGCCTGTCGCCGCGGCGATGTGCAGGCGGCGGTACATGTTGCCGAGCGCGACATGGGTGTGCAGGCCGACGATGCCCGGCAGCTGCTCGATGCCGTGCAAGGGCACCTGCTCTGGCAGGCTTACCAGGGCTTCTTCGCGGTGATCTTCTGGTACGCTCTGCTCGGGCCGGTGGCGGCGCTGGCCTACCGCCTGCTGGCGCTCTGTGCCGAGAAGGCCGCTACTCCCGCAGTGGCCGAACGGGCCGCGCAACTGCGCCATGCCTTCGATTGGCTGCCGGTGCGCCTGCTGGCGGCCAGCTTCGCCCTGGTGGGCAACTTCGCGGCGGTGAGCCGCGAGATGCTCCAGGAACTGCTGAACTGGAACATCAGCGCCGCCCGGCTGATCGCTCGGGTCGGCTGCGTGGCCAGCGAGGTGCCGGAGCCGGCGCTGGGCATGACCGGGGTCAAAAGCCTGGATCTGATCTGGGAGTTGCTGGTTCGTGCGGCCATCGTGTGGTACGCCGCCTTTGCGCTGTGGACGCTGTTGTTCTAGGCGCACTACTGTTCGCTTAAGCGGCATGTGGCCCGGTGGGAGCGGCTTTAGCCGCAATACTGGCCAGTTAAGCGCTTTGCGGCTGAACTGCCCCCCAAAAGTTGGAGAGTTTTAGCTCGCAGCCTGAACCCTGTATTCCACAGGGCTCAGGCCATTGAGCTTCAGCTTGATACGGTCATGGTTGTAGTAACGGATGTACTCATCCAGACCGGCTCTCAGGTCATCAATATTCTCGAACCGCTCCAAGTAGAAAAACTCTGACTTGAGCGTGCCAAAAAAGCTCTCCATCGCCGCGTTGTCCAGGCAGTTGCCCTTGCGCGACATGCTCTGTTTCACCCCACACTGCTGCAAGGCGTGACGATAGTGGGCCTGTTGGTATTGCCAGCCCTGATCCGAGTGGATCAACAACCTGGGCTTGTCGCCCAAGCCGCTCAGCGCCTTCTCCAGCATCTTGCCCACCAGGCTGTAGCTGGGGCGAGTGGCCATTTCGTAAGCCACGATCTCGCCGTTGTACAGGTCCATCACTGGCGACAGGTAGAGCTTTTGCTGAGCCACCTTGAACTCGGTCACGTCGGTGACCCACTTCTGATTCGGTCGTTGCGCCTGGAAGTTACGTTGCAGCGTGTTCGCGGCAATCTTGCCTTCCGTGCCCCGATAAGACCGGTATTTCTTGGTTCGTACCCGCGAACGTAACCCTTGTGCAGCCATCAACCGCTCCACGACTTTCTTGTTCACTGTCACACCCTGCTTCCTGATCGCCAACGTTATACGGCGGTAGCCGTAACGTCCTTTGTGCTGGTGATAGACCTCATTCACCAAGGCCTTGAGTTCGGCATCGCGATCCGGCTTTTTCTGGCAACCGAGTTGGTAGTAGTAAGTGCTGGGCGCCAGGCCCAGCCACTGCAGCAGAGCGGCGAGCGGAAAGCGGATCTTAAGCCGCATCACGATCAGGGCTTGTTGACGCGCCTTCGTTTCTCCTCCTCTCGCAAGGCTTTCAACTCCTTTAGGATCGCGTTCTCCATGCGCATGTACTCAAGTTCACGCAGCAACTGCTCGCGCGATTTCTGGCTGTCATCGGAGGTCGTGGGCTTGAGGGGCTTGATTCGCTTGGACACGGCTGTAGGCCTTCTGGATGGGACTGCACTCGGGGTAGAAAGACCCTCACTGTAGTACCGTCGCTCCCAGATGCCTATCTGGGAAGACTGCCCGAGGTTGAAATGTGCAGCGGTTTGGCGCAGGGAAAGCTGGTGCTCGCGCCGGTACTCCACGACCTGGCGCTTGAAGGCGGCGCTGTAGCGTCGGCCACACGAGCGAGGTCCCAGGCTGGAACGGGCTTGATAATGGGCCACCCAACGTCGAAGCAGACTGACATCGATATCAAAGCGTCGAGCGACCGTGCGTAAACCGTCTGTGCCTTGCAGGTAGGCTTTGACGGCGGTGAGCCTGAATGGCTCTGTGTACTTACTCATAACACCCCCCAAGGGTTGGATTAATCTCCAACTTCTTGGGGGCAGTTCA
>NZ_CAJYVE010000030.1 GCF_913777995.1 uncultured Pseudomonas sp.
CAGAACGGCTGATTGCAGCCGTTCTGCCACCACCTTGAGGAGAGGGGACTGCAGCAGGTTGATCAAGCGCCCTTGCGCAGCAATTGAAGGTTTTCTGCCGGCTCACTGGCGTGCAGCCAGCGCAACAGGGCACGGCGGCCGTTGATGCTCATCTTCACGGCAGCGCGCTTGAAATAGCTTTCCACGGTACTGACCTTCAGCGCCAGCCGCTCGGCCAACTCAGGCACCGTGTGGCCGGCCAGCAGGCCGATGCACACTTCGGTTTCGCGCTCGGAAAGGTTCAGTTCGCACGCGCAGAGACGTTCCTGGAAGCGTTCACGCAAGCCACTGAGGGCAGGAACCTTGTTGTCTACGCGGTGGGCGCGGCCATGCAGTGCGGTGACGTTGCTGGCGGAAGGCGTGGTGCTTGCGATGTGTTCTTCGATGATCGGCAGCAGCATCAGCGCCAGGTCTTTCAACTTTGCCCGCTCCTGGGGGGTGAAGGCGTCTTCAGAGGCGGTACGAAATACCGAAATCACGCAGCGTTGGCCATTCTTCTGCTGGTAAGAAGCCAAATGCATCTGGCAATTGGCAGCGGCCTTTACCGGTTCGTTACCCACTTGGCCGGCGATCACACGGCCGGCATCGCCGGCATGTTCATAAAGTTGTGCCGCCTTGAGTTGCTCTGGGCTCAGTACGATAGGTTCCGGCGGGGGAGCGCTGTTGGGCGAGGTGCTGCCGATGCAATTTCTGGGTACCGGGCCGGCCACGGGAATGCCGGAGCTGGCGCGGTATTGAGTAACGTGTGTAGCGTCTACCGGTAACGAGGCGTTGATCAGATCGTGAAGTAAGCGCGTGAAATGTCGGCTACCGGCGCCAGCGATCACTTTTCCCAAGTGCGGAAAGAGCTGTTGGATGTTCATCAAACTTCCCTTCTAAATTCAATAACCATGACTCAATAATCAAATTGAATGACGTCAATGCAATAAAAGGCATTAATGAGTTTAAGCGTGCGTGTGTGGGTAACTGCAAAGAAGGGAAGGCTAGGGCGATGAATGACTAGGCATAATCCTGATCTCCTGGATTCGACAGGCAGTTAACGGGCACAAAGCAGAGAGTTATTAGAATAGGGCTAAATGCTATCACTTACCGAAAAGACCAAGTCTGCGGTCGAGGTCAGTTGTTCAAGGTCTGTCTTCATGGGTCTACTCCAGTTGAGTCGCTCGGTCAGCCGGTAGATGCAGTGGGTGAATGTAATGATATGTTTCCGTACGAGTAACAATACCGATAACAACTAGTGGAGGCCAGCATTATCTAACACTCGCACTGATATTTTTTTCATCCCAGCTCATATTTTTTCATCGTGCCCACCGTTGTAAGGGGTGACATCAATGTGCTATCTCTTAGAGGGGCGACGCACCTACTTTAGCCTGTATTTTTACAACGATAAATACTTGTTTTTCCGTGACTTTTGCAATAGGTAAGCGGCAGCGAACAGTCGTTTGATTATGCCGAACAGTTGTTTGAATAAAGCCAACAAGCGTTTGAATAAAACCAACAAACGTTTGAACTTACCAAACGTTTGTTTGAATGGATCGGCGCCTGCCCGCAGGGCAACACGATCCTCGATAAAAATCGACTTAAGTAAGTGCGTAATGGGATCTATAACTCTTGAGACGGCTCCTGCTGCCAGTCGCCACCCAGTGCTTTGTAAAGATTGACCTCTGCCGTCAATTGCGAGAGGCGATCGTTAATCAGCGAGCTTTGCGCACTGTACAAAGAGCGTTGGGCATCGAGGAAGGTCAAGCTGCTGTCCAGCCCTTCTCGATAACGTGATTCGGCAAGCCGATAGTAATTCTCGCTGGCCTTGACCAGATTATGTTGAGCCATGACTTGCTGGCGGTAAGTCTGGCGCGCGGCCAACCCATCGGACACTTCCTGGAACGCGGTCTGAATACTTTTCTCGTACTGCGCGACGTCGATGTCTTTCTGGATCTTGGCGTAATCCAGGCTGGCGCGCAGGTTACCGGCATTGAACAGCGGGATATTGATCTGCGGCTGAAACGTCCAGGCCTTGGAGCCCGCCTTGAACAGACCGGACAACTCACTGCTGGCGGTGCCGCCGTTGGCAGTCAAGGTGATGCTGGGAAAAAACGCCGCCCGCGCTGCACCGATGTTGGCATTGGCCGCCTTGAGCTGGTGTTCGGCCTGCAGGATGTCAGGCCGGCGTTGCAGCAGTTGTGACGGCAACCCGGCGGGCATCTGGGCGATCAGATCATCACTGATCGGTTCGCTGGGAACGCTGATCTGCACTGGAGCGCCCGTGAGCAGTTGCAGATTGTTCTGGCCCTGGTCCACTTGCCGCTGGTATTGCGCCACCCGCGCCCGGGCGCTCTCGACCTGAGTACTGGCCTGGCTCTGGGCCAGGGCCGTGGCGCCGCCGGCGCTGAGCTGCTGCGTGGTCAGCGACAGGCTCTTTTCGTAGGCTTCCAGAGTCTGTCGCGCCAGCGCCAGCTGTTCCTGATCGGCGCGCCAGCTCAGGTAGGCCGTGGCGACGTTGCCGATCAGACTCAGCCGGGTGCTGCGCTGGGCCTGCTCCTGGGCCAAGTACGCCTCTATCTTTTCCTGGCTCAGGCTGCGGTTGCGGCCGAACAGGTCCAGCTCATAGGCGCTGATGCCCAGCCCGACCGAGTAATTACCCGCCGTGCTGCGTACCCCCGAAGTGGACAGGTCCGCCGGTACGCTCTGACGAGTGCCGGAGCCCTGTATCGACACGCTGGGAAACAACGCACTGCGCTGAATACGGTATTGCGCCTGAAACGCCTGAATGTTGAGCAGGGCCACGCGCAGATCACGATTGTGGGTCATTGCCGTATCCAGCAACTGCACCAGGGCCGGGTCGCGGAAGACCTGTTGCCAACCGTATTGCCTGGCTTCACCCGTGCTCAGCACGGCGCTGCCTTGTGCATAGGCTGCAGGCACTGGCGGAGCAGGGCGCTGGTAATCGGGAATCAGTGAACAGCCACTGAGTAAAGCGAGCGTCAGCCAACCGGGGGAGTAGCGAAACATGGACGCAACCTTATCTGAACATTCTGCAAGCTTCGGTCAATCAGGGTGGCTTAGTTGCGGCGCTCAACCGCTCTGGCTCATCCCGATCATCCATTTGACCAGTCCGTGACGTCCTTTCACCCCTAGCTTGGCAGCCGCACGCTTCAAATAGGTTTCAATGGAGCTGTTTTTCACGTGCAGTTTTTCAGCCATTTCGGGCACCGTGGCGCCCGCAAGCAGGCCCAGGCAGATCTCTCGCTCCCGCGTGGACAGCTGGGTGTCAGTGAGCTTGAGTTTCTCATTGAAGTCGCGCTGCAGCTCCCGCCCACCGGAAGTGTCGGGCGTCATCTGAGGCAAGTCGCAGAGCTCCCGCGTCGCCTGGGCATGACGCTCGAGCAGCGGCAAAAGCGTTTCTGAAAAGTTCTTCAGAAACGAGAGTTCATGGATCGAGAAGTCTTTTTGCGGGGTGTGGCGGTGCAGTGAAATCAGCCAGTAGCGATTGGACTTTCTGGACGCGACGTTACAGCACCAGGCATCCAGGCAGGGAGTAGGTTCCTTGACCATGGCGCTGGGGTATTTGCTGTGTATGAGCGGGGCTTCTTCCGATTCGAGCAGGCGTTCCAATAACCAGTCATGGTCCTGGGCGCAAGTTCCAGAGGCTGCCGGAGCACTGCCGATAAGCCAGGTGTTGATCACCTTGCGCTCGTGTTCATCAATCGTCCACTCACTGAGTTCGGTCAGATCGATCGGCACTGAATCATTGATCAAGTCGTGCATTTGCGACACGAAGTCATTGCTGCCCACGCTTGATATCAACCGCCCCAGGGCCAAGAAGTAGGCGGAATGCTTACCTGTTTCCTGTAGCTTGGAATTCATCGTTCTCTCTCGTCACAGGCTCCGGCACACCGCTGTCCGTAGCGCTTCCATTGAACGTGTACAGGACCGGACAATGCAGTGATCCGGCCATCTGATACGTCGAAACTACAGAGTGAGCTGAAGAGTGTCTGTCGCCGAAAACAGGGACAAAGGGTTGTAGTTAATGTGCCATTATCGGACTAGCACTACAACTTGTCCCGGTTTGCAGGGACAGACGCAAAACCGGCAGTCGGCCTAGAGTAAATACCGCATTCGAATGATTTGACCGCCTTTAGTTCCCGGCCCAAGTCCGTGGTACGGCTGGCTAAGTTGGTACATCCGTACGAACTAATAACTTGGCACAACCGTGCAAACTAGAGTTTTGGTACAACTGTACAAACTAGGAGCGAGGTGGTGAAGTTTAAATGGCCCTTTCGCGGCTGGAGCTGGCGCAAGATTCTGGTGCGGCTGGTGCTGGTCGACTCGCTGTTCTCGCTGGCAAGTTATGCGTTCTATCGCTATGCAACCGAACCTGAAGAGTCGGGTTACATCACTGCGCCGGTACGCGAAGGACGCCTTGAACAGGCAGTGATCGCCAGCGGCGTACTGCAAGGTAGCCGCCAGCTGGATGTAGGCGCTCAAGTTTCCGGGCAGGTCAAGCAAGTGCTGGTCGCGCCTAACGACCAGGTTCGCCATGGCCAGTTGCTCGCCGAGATCGACCCCTTGCCGGCGCGCAATGCGTTGCGCCAGGCACAGGTGCAAGTACAGCTGCTTGGTGCGCAGGCCGACGCCGCCCGCTTCAAGCTCGAGCGTGCCGAGCAGGCGCAACGGCGCTATCAGCGTCTCATCCAGCATGGAGCCGTCTCTGCGCAAGAAGCCGAGCAGGCACGTGCCGCCTATGCCCAGGCCAAAGGCGACTACGCCTCGCAGATGGAGCAGTCGCGCAAGGCACGCGTTCAACGCGACACCGCCCAGGTCAACTTGGAGTACACCCGCATCCTGGCCCCGGCCGACGGCACCGTGTTGGCCATCGTCACCCAGCCAGGCCAGACGGTCATCGCTGAGCAGGCGCCACCGGTCCTGTTGAAAATGGCCGACCTGAGCCGGATGACGATCAAGGCGCAGGTGGCCGAAGCGGATGTACTGCGCATCCACCCAGGCCTGCCGGTGTACTTCACCCTGATGGGCGACCCCGACACACGTTATGAGGCGACCCTGCGCGAAATCGAACCGGCGCCTCAACATCTGGCCGGGCAGGGGAGCAATGCCGGCTCGGGCAAGGAGGCGGTGTTCTACACGGCGGTGTTCGACGTGCCCAACCCGCAGGGGCGCCTGCGCGTGAGCATGAGTGCCGATGTGCGCATCGTGCTGGGCGTGGCTGAAAACGCCGTGAGCATTCCCCTGGCAGCGCTTGGCGCCAAGGATGCGCAAGGGCGCTTCGAGGTCAAGGTGCTGGAGGAGGGTGACAAGGTGCGCACGACACAGGTCGAGACCGGTTTGCGTAATCAGAGCCAGGTGCAGGTGCGGTCGGGGCTGAAGGCTGGGGAGCGGGTGGTGTTGGCGGAAAGGGATAAAGGAACGTTGTAGGTGCACGCCTGATGACCAGGCCCATGATCAAACTGGACCCTTGTCGCGTAACCGTGTCGAAATGCTACTTTTGGCTTTAGGCTGGACGAGAGGCGCACCGTAGCGTCCGTTCGGTGACTCGGACCGGAAACGTCCGCATGTCCACATAGTAGGAAGGCAGATGGCCAGGCCGGCAACAGACGAACATTTAGCCCCCGATCTCGCACAGACCCGCAAGCAGTGGTGTGACCACTTCGCCGATGACCATGGGCGTGTGACTGCATGGATGTTCATCCCACACGAGATACTTGAGCCGCTCATGACCGGGCGCTTGCGGCATTGCTCGATCGAGTTTGCTGACGACGACCCGATGTTCCGCATGGCCTATCAGTGGATGATTGACGTCATGGAGGCTTCAGGCATCCCCTCAGCAAAAACCGGCGTGAGTCCCTGGTGGTGCTGGGTCAGAGCGGGTTATGGAGAAACCAAACCCACCGCTCGGTGCGGTACCGACGATCAGCTTCTGCTGGAGTTGAGTATTCCCCGTCACGAGCTGCTGCTTTCTGACTTTGATATGTGGCATGTCCCGCTGAACTATTGGATTAATGCGGAAGGCGAAGCTGAGGAACGATTCGAGCGCGAGATTAACGCAGCGGGTCTCTGTATCTATGACGATAAGCCGCTGCCGGAGCCATTTCATTCGGCAGTCCAAGCGACCTGGCTGGACATCTTTCGACTGGATGTCGTCAACGGCTTTACTGTGGATTTCCAGCAGAAATCGATCCAGGGTGTTTTTTGGACCTTGACGCCTGACATGGTCAAAGGGGTTGTGGAGCCTGCGCCGGATTTCGAGGTTGATGAGCACGAGGCGCCAGTCGCGTTCTGACTGGAACGCCCGACACCTCTGGATTTGCTGGGCTCAGCCAAGGTTGCTGGAAAACGTGTGGGAGTTGGAGTTAGGTACCAGAGCGGACTGACAGATTTTCAAGTACAGGGCCGTTAGGGGATATTTTGATCCCAGTGGCGCGAACGAGGGGATTCTAGGGGACATGGTGCTCAGGAGCTGTAATATGTAATACATAATTTAACATAATATACATTATGCGTAACGACGTATTACCAAATGTGAGCCCATCCCAGGCGCATTTCACGTTCTCGTTCACCACCAAAGGCACGGCACACCCACGACAGCGTTTTTCGATGAAGCCTCATCATGAGTGTGCCCGTTCACTTTGTTTCAGTCCGCTGCCCGGCTACCGGCAAAATAATCGGTCGTTCGCAACTGCAGGCTGTACACCCAGATGCCGAAAACCAGGGCGTACTCTTTGAACATCGGCATGCTCAGTAGATGCGCCGCAGACTCACCGCGCAGGTGGCTGAACATGATCGCCAGACCAGTCACCAGAGCCAGGACAAAGCACCACGAACAGCTTTTCTTCTTGCTCCAGAGCAACAAGCCGCCCAGGCCCATCAGCCCTGAAACCACACAATAGATCAGTAGCGAAAAGATCGAGATATCACCCAGCCTGGCTTGTATATAGCCTTCGGTGAATACCCAGAAACCGGTTTGGAACAGCACGATCAAGCAGTAAAAGACGGTCATGAACACCGGTACGGGACGTGAGTCATACCAGGGCTTTGACAGGTAGCGCTCCATGGTGGAATTGCTCCTTCAACACGAAATGAATGAATGTTTCTTCGGCGCCAAGGGCTGTGACGCCAGGCGTCAGATGGGCCGGAATCCGGCCCCGGCCACCCATCGGTCACAGAGTTTTGAGTTCTTGTGCCTCAGGGTGGATTTTCAAAGGGTCACTTGGCGGAACTTGAAGACAGCAAAAGCCGCATTTTGTGCCTCTAAAAGATGTACTCGGCCTGTCAGGGCTTGACTCTCTACCCGCCTCCGTATTCCATGGCAACCCATCATCATGCAGAAAACTGATAACTCAACTAAACGAACATTTAGTTGAGTTATTTAATGCCCGGCGTCGGCCACCTAATCGTCACCCTGCCCTCCGTTATCCCAGAAGCCCCGTTTCGTAACGCCACAGAGCCTTAGAAGCCTCGCCGCAGAGCCTTCTCTGGCTGGAGCGTCGCCCCACCCTGGGTAGCCTCGCTTAAAGCACGGATTCTGCGCTGCTACGAATCCACGGCAAATTCCAGCAAAAAGTACCGAACGTCTTCCACTGACGCCTGTCACACCCTTTACGGACACCCTCTTTCTTGCACCGCTCGATCGTTTCAGCCACGCATCATGAGCACCAGCTTGACTGGGTCTGGATTTTTTATTGATTGATTGTTCAATATAGATAACGTAGGCTGATTTTTGTCATGCGGCCTCCTCCACGGACCGCTTCCTGGCGAAAAACATCGCTGGCAGCCGCTGCCGGCAAGCTCAAAACCGCACGCCCGAAGGATGCGGATCGCCGATAAACCATTGCACTTGCGAGAACTTTATGGCCCGTTTCGAAACTCAAAAACTCTATATCGATGGCGCATATGTCGATGCCAGCGGCTCGGAAACCTTTGATGCCATCAACCCTGCCACCGGTGAAGTGCTGGCCAAGGTTCAGCGCGCAACGGCCGCCGACGTAGAGCGCGCGGTAAAGAGCGCTGAGAAAGGCCAGAAAGTCTGGGCGGCGATGACCGCGACAGAACGCTCGCGCATCCTGCGCCGTGCCGTCGACCTGCTCCGCGAGCGCAACGACGAACTCGCCATGCTGGAAACCCTCGACACAGGCAAGGCCTACTCGGAAACCCGCTACGTCGACGTGGTCACCGGTGCCGATGTGCTGGAGTACTACGCCGGCCTTGCGGTGGCCATCGAAGGCGAGCAGATCCCGCTGCGTGACACCTCCTTCGTCTATACCCGCCGCGAGCCACTGGGTATCACCGCCGGTATCGGTGCGTGGAACTACCCGATCCAGATCGCCCTGTGGAAGTCCGCCCCGGCCCTGGCCGCGGGTAACGCGATGATCTTCAAGCCCAGCGAAGTCACCTCGCTGACCACCCTGAAGCTGGCGGAAATCTTTACTGAAGCCGGTCTGCCCGATGGCGTGTTCAACGTACTGACCGGCAGTGGCCGCGACGTGGGCAGCCTGCTCACCGAACACCCGCAGATCGAGAAAGTCTCCTTCACCGGCGGCACCAGCACCGGCAAGAAGGTCATGGCCAGCGCTTCGGCCTCGACCCTCAAGGAAGTGACCATGGAGTTGGGCGGCAAGTCGCCGCTGATCATTTTCGAAGACGCCGACCTGGACAAGGCCGCCGACATCGCGATGATGGCCAACTTCTACAGCTCCGGGCAGGTTTGCACCAACGGCACCCGCGTGTTCATTCCTTCGAGCATGAAGGCGGCCTTCGAAGCCAAGGTGCTGGAGCGTGTCAAACGCATCCGCATCGGCGACCCAACCGACGAGAACATCAACTTCGGCCCGCTGGTGAGCTTTGCGCACATGGAAAGCGTGCTGGGCTACATCGCCAAGGGCAAGGAGCAAGGCGCACGCCTGCTGTGTGGCGGTGAGCGCCTTACCGAGGGTGCTCTCGCCCAGGGCGCCTATGTGGCGCCGACCGTATTCACCGACTGCCGCGACGACATGACCATCGTCCAGGAAGAGATCTTCGGTCCGGTGATGAGCATCCTCAACTACGACACCGAGGAAGAGGCCATCCGCCGTGCCAACGCCACGGACTATGGCCTGGCCGCCGGTATCGTGACCCGCGACCTGAATCGCGCCCACCGCGTCATCCACCAGCTGGAAGCCGGTATCTGCTGGATCAACGCCTGGGGCGAGTCGGCTGCACAGATGCCGGTCGGTGGCTACAAGCAGTCCGGTGTCGGGCGTGAAAACGGCATCTCGTCGCTGGCCCAGTACACCCGCATCAAGTCGATCCAGGTCGAACTGGGCGACTACGCCTCGGTGTTCTGACGCCAGGCCGCATCGGCACCTCGCCGCTGCGGCTTTTGCTCCTACCGCGCACTCGCAGGGTGTGCAAGTGCGCCAGTAACCGTTTTCGCGGCTCAAGCCGCTCCTACATGAGGACGTCTGTATGTCCCAAGAATTCGACTACATCATCATCGGTGCCGGCTCGGCCGGTAACACCCTCGCTGCGCGTCTGACCGAAGACGCCGGTGTCACCGTCCTGCTGCTGGAAGCCGGTGGCCCGGACTACCGTCTGGACTTCCGCACCCAGATGCCGGCCGCCCTCGCCTACCCGCTGCAAGGCCGCCGCTACAACTGGGCCTACGAGACCGACCCAGAACCGCACATGAACAACCGTCGCATGGAGTGCGGGCGCGGCAAGGGCCTGGGTGGCTCGTCGCTGATCAACGGCATGTGCTACATCCGCGGCAACGCCATGGACTTGGACAGCTGGGCCAAGCTGCCCGGCCTGGAAGACTGGACCTACCTGGACTGCCTGCCCTACTACCGCAAGGCCGAGACCCGCGACATCGGCGCCAACGACTGGCATGGTGGCGACGGACCGGTCAGCGTGGCCACGCCCAAGGCCGACAACAACCCGCTGTTCGCCGCCATGGTCGAGGCCGGTGTACAGGCCGGTTACCCGCGTACTGACGACCTCAACGGTTACCAGCAGGAAGGCTTCGGCCCGATGGACCGCACCGTGACGCCGAATGGGCGCCGCGCCAGCACCGCCCGCGGTTATCTGGACACGGCCAAGCAGCGCAACACCCTGACCATCGTCACCCATGCCACCACTGACCGCATCCTCTTCGAAGGCAAGCGTGCCGTGGGCGTCAGCTACCTGGTGGGCAGTTCGACCAATGCCGTACAGGCCAAGGCCCGCAAGGAAGTGCTGCTGTGCGCCGGTGCCATTGCCTCGCCGCAGATCCTGCAGCGCTCTGGCGTCGGCCCGGCCGAACTGCTGAACAAGCACCAGGTTCCGGTGGTGCACGAACTGCCTGGCGTGGGTGAGAACCTGCAGGACCACCTGGAAATGTACATCCAGTACGCCTGCACCCAGCCGGTGTCGCTTTACCCGTCGCTGCTGTGGTGGAATCAGCCAGCCATCGGTGCTGAGTGGCTGTTCAACGGTACTGGCATCGGCGCCAGCAACCAGTTCGAGGCCGGCGGTTTCATTCGGACCCGTCCGGAATTCGAATGGCCGAACATCCAGTACCACTTCCTGCCGGTAGCGATCAATTACAACGGTACCAAGGGCGTCAAGGAGCACGGTTTCCAGGCTCACGTGGGCTCGATGCGCTCACCGAGCCGCGGCCGCGTGCAGATCAAGTCCAAGGACCCGCACGAGCACCCAAGCATCCTGTTCAACTACATGTCTACCGAGCAGGACTGGCAGGAGTTCCGCGACGCGATCCGCATCACCCGTGAAATCATCGCCCAACCGGCGCTGGACCCCTATCGGGGTCGCGAGATCAGCCCCGGCCTGGACGTGCAGACCGATGAACAGCTCGATGCCTTCGTGCGTGAGCATGCAGAAACCGCCTATCACCCCTCCTGCACCTGCAAGATGGGCACCGACGAGATGGCCGTGGTGGATACCG
The DNA here is from genome assembly GCF_913777995.1 of uncultured Pseudomonas sp. GTDB lineage: Bacteria > Pseudomonadota > Gammaproteobacteria > Pseudomonadales > Pseudomonadaceae > Aquipseudomonas. The sequence continues at coordinate 10,973 of NZ_CAJYVE010000030.1, forward strand.
AGGGCCGGGTACATGGCCTGCAGAGCCTGCGCGTGGTGGATGCGTCGATCATGCCGGAGATCATCACCGGTAACCTCAATGCCACCACCATCATGATCGCCGAGAAGATCGCCGACCGCATTCGCGGTCGTCAGCCGCTGCCTCGCAGCACGGCGGCCTACTACAAGGCCGATGGCGCTCCGGTGCGTCGCCCGCCCATGCGCAAGACGCAGCACACCGACGGCATCCCGTCGCTGGATGCGCTGCAAGAAGGCGTGCCAGCGCGTGAGCCTGTGACCTCCTGATTCGGGGGCATGAACGAACGAGAGCGGCCGGGTGCAAACCCGCGCCGCTCTTTTGCGTCATGAGGCGAGTAAAGGCCGCTCGCCTGCTTGTCCCACCGGGCTCAGGCGTTGGAAATGCGATTGACGCTGGTGATGCGGCCGCTCCAGATCATTTCGAAATGCGCGCTCTGGATCACTGAGCGCACATGCCGCGGCGTCATCAAGGCCCAGCACAGGCTGCCGGGCGCGCGTACCGAGCGGTAGCGCAGGCCGGGGCAGGCATGGTCATGGGCGTCGCGGCCCAGGCGCCTGGCAGCGGTGTAGTCATCCGGATCATGGATGGGGTCGTCGAGACCGCGCACCGCCGCGTCACGGCAGCCCTGGTTGCTGAAGTGGCACACCAGGCTGCGGAACACGAAGCGCTCGTAGCTCAAGCCTGGCACATTCGACCAGTAGCGATCTTGGTGATAGCGCACTTCGGCGAGCGCGGTGTCTACGGTGTCGGCCAGGTACAGCACCCCGAAGCTGCCGTCGCTGAACCGCGAACCGGCCGGGTTGACGTGGGTGAAAGGCGCTACAGCGTAGGAGCAACCGACGATGCCGAAGGGAATCTCCGGCAGCGCGATCAGTTCAAGACGGCCGATTTCATTCTGCAAGCGCGGGTTGGTCAGTGCCTGGATCTCATGCAGCGTCGCGAATTCTGCCGCGTCGGCGACGTCGTCGAACAGGTCGATGGGCGGAAAGCGGGAGTTGACCAGCCGGTGGGCCTTGAGTGTTTGTCCCGGAAATTCGGTCAGCGCTTCAAGCTTCACCATTGGGCGCACCGCAAGGCGTCGATGCGGCGGAAGGTCTCGTACAACGAGATGATGTCGCCCTGGGCCATGATCTCCAGCGGCGCACGGCCATTGAAAAATTCGTTGTGGTTGGCCAGGGTCGGAAAGCCATAGACGTTGGCGGGGTTGTCGAACATCGTGCGCAGCGCAGCATGAATGTTCAGCACGAAACTGACGCGCTGCATCTGGTCCAGGTCCAGGTTCACCGACCAGGCGTCATCCGCCTGCCGGGCACGGGTGCAGGTGCTGCGCGAAATGCGCAGGATCCGGCAGGCCTGCTCACCGGACGCCTGCCATTTGTCCAAGACGCGCAGCGCCGCCCGCAGGCCAGTTACGCACTGGCTCTTGGTGAACGGCATGGTATGGAGTGCTGTAGTCATGGCCGGTCTCATTGCTGATCTGTAGAGGCAGGTATAGCAATGATGTGTCCCCAGAGTCAACGCGGATAATGCCAGGGTACGCCCGTCTGATACGGGTCGCGAACGCGAAAGCCTTGATCTTGAGCGGGCCGCTGCAGCATCCCGTGGCTATTTCTAAGCTAATTCCAATTAATTATTGGATGGCTATTTTTTATAACCTCAATATCTCTTCCCACCGTTGGTCCTCCTTACAAGGCCCCGGAGTAACGCGCGCGCTGTGCCGCCGCATGCCTGTCCATATCAAGAAGAATCGCCATGGCCCGTAAAGCATTCGTTCGTCCACTGCTCACTGCCCTCGCCGCCTCGTTGCTGGCCTTCAACCTGCAAGCCGCACCCTTGGTGGTCGCCTACCAGACCGGCATCGACCCCGGTAAAGTGCCGCAGGCCGACGGCACCTTCGAGAAAGCCATCGGCGAGAAGATCGACTGGCGACGTTTCAACAGCGGCTCGGAAGTGGTCACCGCCCTGGCTTCCGGTGACGTACAGATCGGCAACCTCGGCTCCAGCCCTCTGGCCGCGGCGGCCTCACGCAAGCTGCCTATCGTGGCGTTCATCGTTTCGGCGCAGATCAACGCCGCCGAGGCGCTGGTGGTACGCAACGGCAGTGGCATCGACAAGCCCCAGGACCTGGTGGGCAAGACCATCGCCACGCCGTTCGTATCCACCTCGCATTACAGCCTGCTCGCGGCGCTGAAACAGTGGGGCCTGGAAGGCAAGGTCAAGGTGGTCAATCTGCAACCCCTGCAGATCGCCGCAGCCTGGAAGCGCGGCGACATCGACGGCGCCTTCGTCTGGTCGCCGGCGCTGGGCGAGATCCGCAAGACCGGCAAGGTGCTCACCGATGCCGCCGAAGTGGGCCGCTGGGGCGCGCCGACCTTCGAAGTCTGGGTGGCGCGCAAGGACTACGCCGACAAGCACCCGGAGGTGATTCGCCAGTTCGCCAAGGTCACCCTAGACGCCTACGCCGACTACAGCACGCACAAGGCGCAGTGGACCGTCGATTCGCCGCAAGTGCAGAAGATCGCACGGCTGACCGGCTCCAACGCCGAAGACGTGCCCGAGCTGCTGGCCGGCTCGAACTTCCCCGATGCCCAGGCTCAGCGCTCTGCCGCCCTGCTCGGCGGCGGTACCGCCGATGCGATCGCCAAGACGGCAGCCTTCCTCAAGGTACAAGGCAAGGTCGAGAGCGTACTGGGTGACTACAGGCCCTACATCAGCGCCGACTACATCGCCCCGTAACGCCTGCCTCACAAGGAGACCTTGAGCCATGGCTCTGCTACAGCTGGAGCGCGTCAGCGCGCATTACCCCGGTGCCGCCGAAGCGGTGTTGAAGGACATATCCCTGAGCCTCGGCCCCGAGCAACTGATGGTGGTGCTGGGCCCATCCGGCAGTGGCAAGACATCGCTGCTCAACCTGATCGCCGGCTTCGTCAAGCCGGACGCCGGGCGCATCAGCCTGGATGGCGTGGCAGTCGACGGCCCATCCGCCGAGCGCGGCGTCGTGTTCCAGGACGATGCCTTGCTGCCCTGGCTGAACGTACTGGCCAACGTCGGCTTCGGTTTGCAGTTGGCCGGCGTGCCGCGTAGCCAGCGTGAGCACACCGCGCGGCAGATGCTGGCGCTGGTAGGCCTGGCCGGCTTCGAAGCGCGCAACATCTGGGAGTTGTCCGGCGGCCAGCGCCAGCGCGTTGGCCTGGCTCGCGCCCTGGCCGCTGACCCGCGCGTGCTGCTGATGGACGAGCCGTTCGGCGCACTGGATGCCTTCACCCGCGAACAAGTACAGGAGCTGTTGCTGCAGGTCTGGCAACGCACCCGCAAGCCGGTGTTCCTGATCACCCACGACATCGAAGAAGCGGTGTTCCTGGCCACCGACCTGATTCTCCTGGCGCCATCGCCGGGGCGTATCGACGAGTACCTCAAGCTGGATTTCGCCCAGCGTTATGCCGCGGGCGAGCCGGCCCGGGCCATCAAGTCCGACCCGCACTTCATCGCCACCCGCGAGCACGTGCTCGAGCAGGTGTTCTCACAACGTCGCGCCGCTGGGCGCAAGGAGCCCGCATGAGCAACAGCAACGTCCATGCCGGCCAGCACAGGCTGGCCCCGACCCGCCCGGTGCACCACGCAGGCCACAAGTGGCGGCTCGGCATTCGCAGCATCACGGCACTGACCTTCGTCACCCTGCTGGCGCTGTGGTGGGCAGTGACCGCCGCGGCGCTGGTCGAGCCACTGTTCCTGCCCTCGCCCGCTGCCGTCCTGCACAAGGCCTGGCTGCTGGCTACTGAAGGCTACATGGAGTCGACCCTCTGGCAGCACCTGGGCGCCAGCCTGCAGCGCATCGGCCTGGCCCTGCTGGCGGCCGTGCTACTGGCCATTCCGGTGGGTATCGCCATCGGCTGCAACCGGGTGGCCCAGGGTATCTTCGACCCGCTGATCGAGTTCTACCGCCCGGTGCCGCCGCTGGCCTATCTGCCGCTGATCGTCATCTGGTTCGGCATCGGCGAGCTGTCCAAGGTGCTGCTCATCTATCTGGCGATCTTCGCGCCCATCGCCATCGCCACGGCCACCGGTGTACGCAACGTCGACCCCGCCAAGTTGCGGGCCGCGCAATCGCTGGGCGCCAGCCGCGCGCAGTTGATTCGCCACGTGATCCTGCCGGCGGCACTGCCGGACATTCTCATCGGCATTCGCATCGGCCTGGGCGTGGGCTGGTCGACCCTGGTGGCCGCTGAACTGATCGCCGCCACCAATGGCCTGGGCTTCATGGTCCAGTCGGCCGCGCAGTTCCTGGTCACCGATGTGGTGGTGCTGGGGATCTTCGTCATCGCCCTGGTGGCCTTCGCCATGGAACTGGGACTGCGTGCCCTGCAACGTCGGCTGGTGCCCTGGCACGGCCGCAGCCACTGAACACTTCGACCGACACGGCAGTTACCTCACCATGAGTCTGATCATCACCCCCATCAGCCCGGCATTGGGCGCCCGCGTCGAGGGCATCGACCTGCGCCAGCCGTTGAGCCGCGAGTCGCACCAGGCGCTGCACGAGGCCTTGCTCGGCCACCAGGTGCTGTTCTTTCGCGACCAGCCCCTGGAGCCGACGCAGCAGGCACGCCTGGCGGCCTGTTTCGGCGACCTGCACATCCACCCGATCTACCCGAACGTACCCGAGCAACCGGAGGTATTGATCCTCGACACCGAGCGCAACGATCTGCGCGACAACGCGCTGTGGCACTCCGACGTGAGCTTCCTCAAGACCCCGGCGCTCGGCGCGGTGCTCAGCGCAAAGCAAGTTCCGCCCTACGGCGGCGACACGCTCTGGGCAAGCAGCAGTGCGGCCTATGAGGCGCTGTCCGAACCCCTCAAACGCCTGCTCGACGGCCTGACCGCCACCCATGATCTGAGCAAGTCCTTCCCGGAATCGCGCTTCGCCGTCAGTGAACAGGACCGCTTGCGTTTCGAAGAAGCCAAGCGTCGCAACCCGCCCAGCAGCCACCCGGTGGTGCGCACTCATCCCGTTACCGGGCGCAGGGGGCTGTTCGTCAATGAGGGCTTCACCACCCGTATCAACGAGCTGTCCGAGGCCGAGAGCGATGCGATTCTGCGCCTGTTGTTCAGCCACAGCGCGCAGCCGCAGTTCACCGTGCGCTGGCAATGGCAGCAGGACGACGTCGCGTTCTGGGACAATCGCATTACCCAGCACTTCGCCATCGACGACTACCGGCCCCAGCGTCGCGTCATGCATCGCGCCACCATCCTGGGTGACGCACCTTTCTGAAATAGACCGATCGGGTTCAACCGCTGATAGGCTAGTCGGTAGGAGCGGCTTTAGCCGCGAAGCGACCGCCTGTTCACAGCAGATGCAGTGATTTTCCTGGCGCTTTCGCGGCTAAAGCCGCTCCCACCGGGCCCCATATCGACTAACTGAACAGTAATGGTTTTAACCGCAATACAGGTCAGTTAGACCGTGGGAGCGAGCTTGCTCGCGAAGTTGGCTTCACGTTCACAGAAAGATCAGCGACTTTACCAGCTTTTCGCGAGCAAGCTCGCTCCCACAGAGCCGCAAAGCGCTTAACCGAACACTATTGCCACTAACATTGAAGCCCCCGCCCGCTGTGCCCCCTCCCGATCGCCCCTGGCAGCTCCCTTTCCGACTTGAATCGTTTCAACGTTTTTCCTAACGCTTTCATACACCTATTCCGACCAACGGCAGGTCAGGTTGCCAATTGCCAGCATCACGCCGTGATTGCGGGGCCTCATGGGTGAACAAGGCCCGCTGCAAAGCGGGCCAATAGCCAGCTCATGACCGTTTGTCGCCAGAATAGGATCCATTCCTTTGCTATACCCAACTAAATCAGCAGGACTATTACGGGAATCTTCTGAATCCCTTCAAACGTATTGCCCGATTCCATGACGCTGAGCAGCCTGGAGCGGCAGGCAAAAGGAAAGGCAGGAGCTGTCATGGACAACATCGTAGTCGCCGATAAATCCTCATCCACCCTCTCCGCTCAACCCTGGGGCAACGTTCAGCTCGGCCAGCCCGGCGTTGTGCAGATGCCCATCCCTCCCGGCCAGGTTGCCTCAGTGGCCCGCAACGGCCAGGACCTGATTCTGACGCTCAAGTCGGGCGAACAGCTCACCATCAGTAACTTCTTCACGGTCAACGCCCAGGATATCGGCAGCGACCTGGTGTTCCAGGGCGACGACGGCGTGCTGTGGCAGGCCCAGTACGATGCGAATGCGTTCAATGGCTTCACCTTCAGCGAAGTCTCGTCCCTCGATACGCTCATCGCGAGTACCGGAGTGGTCAGCGGCGCGACACAGACCTTCGCCTTCGCCGGCCTCGGCGTGCTGGGTGCTGGCGGTGCGGCTGCCGCCGCTTCGAGTGCGGCCGGTGGTGGCGGCAGCAGCGGCAGTGGCAGCGCGGTCCCGTTCGCGCCGTCCAACCTGGCATTGTCCATCGATGGCCAGACCCTCACCGGCACTGGCACACCGGGTTCGACGGTCAACGTGCGTGACCCATCCGGTAACCTGCTGGGCTCCGCTCCGGTCGGTGCGGATGGCAACTTCAGCATCGGCTTGAATCCGCCCCTGACCAATGGCGAGCAAGTGGTCGTAGACCAGACCGACCCGGCAGGCAACGCTTCCGAACAGGCACCGGTCAGCGCCCCCGACACCACCGCGCCCGATGCTCCTGCCGATCTGCAGGCCAGCGCCGATGGCCAGTCCGTTACGGGTACCGGCGAACCAGGCGCGACGGTCAGCGTACGCGATGCCAACGGCACCGCGCTTGGCTCCGCCGTGGTGGGTGACGACGGCACCTTCAGCGTTGCGCTGAACAGCGCACAACCTCCGGGCACACAACTGAGCGTCGAACAGACCGATCAGGCCGGCAACACTTCGGCCCCCGCCACAGTGCTCATCAGCGACCCGGCGGCCCCCGCGCAACCAAGCGGCCTGGCCCTGAGCGCTGATGGCCTGGTGCTCAGCGGCAGCGGCCAAGTCGGCGCTACGGTGAGCGTACGCGCGGCAGACGGCAGCCTGTTGGGTAGCGCCGTGGTCGGGGCCGATGGGCGTTTCAGCGTGCCGCTGGCCAACGCCCAGCTCGATGGCCAAACCCTCAGCGTGCAGCAGACCGATGCCGACGGCAGGGTGTCCCTGCCCGCTTCGCTGACCGCCGCCGATGTCACTGCCCCGGCAGCGCCCGGCAACCTGCAACTGGCCGCCGATGGCACGAGCCTGTCCGGCACCGGCGAGCCGGGCGCCACGGTGAATGTACGGGCCGCCAATGGCAGCCTGCTGGGCAGTGCGCTGGTGGCCAGCGACGGCACCTTCACCGTCACCTTCAGCACTGCGCAGTCGTCCACTGCCGGCCTGAGCGTCAGCCAGACCGATGCCGCCGGCAACACTTCACCGATTGCCAGCACACCGCCGTCCGGCTCGGCAATTGCCGCCCCCACCGACCTGGCGGTCAGTCCGGACGGCCTGACCCTCACGGGGCGCGGGGTGCCCGGCGCGCAACTGACGGTACGCGGCGCCGGCGGCCAGGTGCTGGGCAACACCCTGGTGAACGCCGATGGCAGCTTCAGTGTGACGTTGAACAGCGCGCAGCTCGACGGTCAGGCGTTGAGTGTCAGCCAGAGCGATAGCCAAGGACGAACCTCGCCCTCGACCTCGCTGAGCGCACCTGATGTCACGCCCCCCCAGGCCGCTACCGGCCTGCAATTCGATGACACCCGCAGCAGCCTCAGCGGACGTGCCGAGCCGGGGGCTACGGTCAAGGTTCTGGCGGCCGACGGCAGCCTGCTGGGCAGTGCCGTAGCCGCAGCGGATGGCCGCTTCACGATCAGTTTCGCAACCCCGCTGAGCACCGGCGAAGTACTTGGCATCAATGTCACGGATCAGGCGCAGAACAGCTCCGCCACTGATCCGTTGATCGTTCCGGACCCGGCAGATGTCACACCGCCCGCCGTACCGAAGGCCTTGGCCATCAGCAGCGATGGCGGCCTGTTGACCGGGCGCGGCGAAGCCGGGGCGCAGGTGCGAGTGCTCGACGCCCAGGGCAATAGCGTCGGCACGGCGGTGGTCGGCCTGGACGGCCAGTTCAGTGTCGAACTGCGCCCTGCCCAGCTTGCCGGACAGCAACTGGAAGTGACCCTGACCGACAGCGCCGGCAACGTTTCCGCCAACAGCCCTATCCAGGCGCCCACGGCGCCGCAGCAGCCCCAGGCGTTGTCGGAAGTGAGCGTCGCCGCGGATGGGCTGTCAGTCACCGGTAAGGGGCTGGCCGGGCTGCGCGTGTTCGTGCGCAGTGCTGCCGGGCGCACCCTGGGCTCGTCGCTGATCGGGCCAGACGGCACCTTCACCGTGGCCCTGGCACCCGCGCAGCTCAGTGGCGAGTCGCTGAACGTCGTGGCGGTAGACAGCGCCGGCAACAGTACCGTCAACGAAGTGGTGCAAGCGCCGGACACCGATGCGCCGCCGGTCGTCAGCGACCTGTTGGTCAGCCCTGATGGCAGCGTGATCTCCGGGCGCGGTCAGCCCGGCGCCGCGGTTACCGTTCGCGATGAACAAGGCAATGTCGTGGCCAGCGGCGTGGTCGCGGATAACGGCACCTTCATCCTCGACCTCGACTCACCGGTTGCCGAAGGCGTGGTGCTGTCGGTGACCCAGACCGACGCCTCCGGCCTGCCTTCAGCGCCAATCGAAGTACAGGTGCCCGACGCCAGTGGGCCGGTGGCCGTGCAGGATGTCAGCCTTGACGCTAGCGGTCGCGAAGTGTCCGGCAGCGGTGTGCCCGGCACCCAGGTTGAAGTGCGAGACGCCAACGGCAATGTCCTGGGCAGCGGACCGGTTGGCGCCGACGGCACCTTCCAGATCCCGTTGAGCGGCCCGCAGATCAACGGCGAACGCCTGGACGTGGTGGTCATCGACGCCTCCGGAGCCGAATCGATCCCCACGCCTTTGCAGGCCGACGACAGCACCGCCCCGGCGCAGCCCACCGACCTGGCGATCAATCCCAACGGCCTGTTGCTCAGCGGCAATGGCGAGCCCGGCGCGCAGGTCACGGTGCGTGATGCCCAGGGCGTGGTGCTGGGCACTGCCGTAGTGGGTGAAACCGGCAGTTTTTCGGTGCCCTTGAGCAGCGCGCAGACCCAAGGCCAGGCGTTGCAGGTCATCCTCACTGACGCCCAGGGCAATGCCTCCACGCCCCTGGGCGTCAATGCGCCGAACAGTCTGGGCGATCTGCAGCCTGCCAACCTGAGCCTGGACGGCAGCGGCCTGCAGCTCAGCGGCACCGGCCAGGCGGGCTCTACGGTCAGCGTACGCGACAGCGATGGCACACCACTGGGGACTGCGCAGGTCGGTGCGGACGGGCGCTTCACGGTGACGCTTGCCGCCGTACAAAACAATGGCCAGACCTTGCAGGTGGTCGCCAGCGCTGGCGGCCAGACCTCCGCTGCAACGGCTTTGCTGGTGCCCGACACCCAGCCGCCTGCCGCTGTCACCGGCCTTGACCTGAGTGCCGACCGTACTAAGGTCACGGGTAACGGTGAGGCGGGCGCCACCGTCATCGTGCGCGGCGCCAATGGCGTCGAACTTGGGCGTGACACCGTGCAACCGGGCGGCACTTTCAGCGTGGGCCTGTCCCCGGTCCCCGCTGCCGACCAGCCGCTGAGCGTGGTCCAGATAGACCCGGCCGGCAATGCCTCGTTGCCTGCCGAGATCAGCCCAGTCGACACCACGCCGCCCGACCCGGTCAGCAATGTAGTGATCTCCGCCAACGGCAGCCAGGTCAGTGGTAACGGCGAAGCGGGCGCGCGCGTGCAGATCTTCGATGCGCAGGACAACCTGCTCGGCGCGGGGTTGGTCGGCAGCAACGGCCGCTTTGAAGTGAGCCTGAGTCCCGCCCAGGTCAATGGCCAGCTGTTGAGCATTGTCCAGACCGACGCGGCATCCAACGCGTCGCCGCCATTCGCCCTCAATGCTCCCGACATCCAGCCACCCGCACCGCCAGGCGATGTATCCCTGGCCAGCAACGGCCTGACCCTCAGCGGCAGTGGCGTAGCCAATGCCAGCATCAGCGTGCGCGATGCCACCGGCACGCTGATTGGCAGCGGCACGGTGGGTCCGGATGGCCGCTTCAGCTTCGACCTGAATACCGCCCAGCTCGATGGCGAGCGCTTGCAAGTGGTACAGAGCACCACCACGCTCAGCTCTGCGCCAACCTGGGTGACCGCAGCCGATGTCACCGCCCCCGACCCGGTCAGCAATCTGCTGATCAATGCCAGCGGCAACCAGCTGACCGGCCTCGGCGAGGCCGGCGCCACCGTCACCGTCCGTAGCCCAGGCAACCTGATTCTGGGCACTGCCCAGGTGGCAGCCGATGGCAGCTTCAGCGTCAGCCTCAACCCGCCGCAGGTCGGCGGTCAGTCACTCAGCGTGGTACAGACCGACGCCAGCGCCAATGCCTCGACCGGCGAGAGTATCAGCGCGCCCAACCTGACACCGCCGGTCGCGCCTGGCGGGCTGGCGTTGGATGACACTGGCCAGATCCTCACTGGCCAGACCCAGGGCGGTGCCGTGGTGCAAGTGTTCGCCGCCGACGGCAGTCTCATCGTTGACGGTATCGCCAACGCGGACGGTAGCTTCAGCCTCGACCTGGGTACGCCTCGCACCAATGGCGAGCAGTTGCTCGTGCAGGCCAGCGTCGACGGACGCAGTTCACCCTTCGCACCCTACACCGCAGCGGATACCACCCCACCCGAGGCCCTCGCCAACCTGCTGGTCAGCCCCGACGGGCTGCAAGTCTCCGGCACCGGTGAGGCCGGCACCCTGGTGGACATCAGCGTCGACGGCGTCGCCCGAGGCACGGCCAACGTCGGACCCGATGGCATGTTCATCTTCACCCTGCCCGTGGCGGCCGGGCAAGGCAGTGAAATCAGCCTGGTGGCCCGCGACCTGGCCGGCAACACCCTGCCCGCCGTGACCCTCGCAGGGCCGGACGGGGCGGGCATCGCCACACCCACCGCGCTGGTGCTCTCGGCAGACGGTACGCAACTCAGTGGCCAGGCCACTGCAGGCACCACCATTACCGTCACCGACGACCGCGGCGGGGTACTGGGCAGCGTCGGCCCGGTGGGTGCCGACGGACTGTTCAGCGTGACGCTCGATCCGCCGCAGACCAATGGCCAGACCCTGGCAGTGGTGGCCGAGGCCGCCAACGGTCAGGTGTCGGTGCCTGGCACGCTGAGCGCAGCAGACACCAGCGCGCCGCTGGCCCCCGTCAGCCTGGTGCTGAGTGGCGACGGAACACAACTGAGTGGGCGGGGCGAACCGGGCGCCCGGTTGTCGGTGAAGAATGCCGCAGGTGTCGAACTCGGCAGCCTGACCATCGACGCCAGCGGCCTCTTCATGGCTGCCTTGGCGCCCGCGCAGATCGACGGCCAGGTGCTGTCGGTCACCCTCACCGATGCCGCGGGCAACGTCTCGCAGCCGGTGAGTCTCACCGCCCCCGATCTTCTGCCCCCCGCAGCGCCCACCGAAGTGACGATCAACCTGGCCGGCACCCTGGTCAGCGGCCAGGGCGAACCCGGCACCCAAGTGGAAGTGCTCGATGCACAAGGCACTTTGTTGGCCCGCAGCGTGGTGCTGCCCGCCGGCACTTTCGAGGTCACCCTGCCAGCCGCGCAGCTGACCGGCGCGCCGCTGCAGGTGCAGTTGCGCGATGGAGCCGACAATCTGTCACCGGTGGTGAACCTGGCCACCCTCGACCGCACGCCACCGGCGCCGGTCACGGCCACTGATATCAGCCTCGACGGCTCGCAACTGACCGGCCAGGGTGAAGCGGGCGCGCGGGTCGAAGTGCGCAGTGCCAACGGCACCCTGCTGGGCAGCGCTCTGGTGGCCGCCAATGGGGCGTTCGCGGTGAACCTGGTGCCGGCTTCGGCCAATGGCGAGACCCTGGCAGTGATTCAGGTGGATGCCGCCGGCAATGCCTCTGCCGCCGTGGCAGTGCTCGCCGACGACATCACAGCTCCGGAAGCCTTGTCGAATGTAGTCATCAATCGCGATGGCCTGACCGTGACCGGCAATGGCGAACCTGGCGCCACGGTATTCGTGCGGGCCGCCGATGGCAGCGAACTGGGCCGTGCCCTGGTGGCCGCCAATGGTTCGTTCAGCGTGACCCTGAGCAGCGCACAGATCAACGCGCAGGTGCTCACCGTCAATCAGGAAGATCCGCCCGGTAACGAAGGCCCTTCGCAGCAGGTCATCGCCCCGGATCTGGTCGCCCCCTTGGCACCTGCAGATCTGGCGCTCAACCCCAGCGGCCTGCAATTGAGCGGTACCGCCGAGGCTGGCAGCGCCATCACCGTTCGCGATGGCGCCGGCCAGGTGATCGGCAGTGGCGTGGTTGCCGCCGACGGGACGTTCCTGCTCAACCTCAACCAGGCGCAACTCAATGGCCAGGTACTGCGGGTGACCGCGCAGGACGCCGCAGGCAATGTTTCCCTCGCCGCCCTCTACACAGCCACCGACGTCACCGCGCCCCTCGCCGTGACCGCCCTGGCGGTGACGCCCGATGGCAGTGTGCTCTCCGGCCTTGGCGAACCCGGTGCCCAGGTACAGGTGCGCAGTGCGGACGGCAGCCTGCTCGGCTCGGCCAGCGTCGGCGCGGGCGGGCGTTTCAACGTCAACCTGGCGCCAGCGGCCCAGGCCGGCAGTCTGCTGGAGGTGCTGCAAAGCGATGCCGCCGGCAACGTTTCGCCAGCGGCCAGCGTCACCACCCCAGGGAACCAGGCCCCGGCGGTACCCGCCGACCTGCAACTCAGCGCCGACGGCCTGGTACTCAGCGGTACCGGCAGTGCTGGCTCGACGGTGACCGTGCGCGGCAGCGGCGGCGTGATACTGGGCAGCGCGCTGGTGATCGGCGACGGCAGCTTCAGCGTGAGCCTGGCCAGCGCCCAGCTCAATGGTGAGCGCCTCGAGGTCAGCGCGCAGAGCGATGGCCTCAGTTCCCTGCCAGCGGAGCTGATTGCCACCGACAGCACCGCGCCCTTGCCGCTGGCCGAGTATCGCCTGGCCACTGATGGCGTAACCCTCGAGGGGCGCGGTGAACCGCTGGCCACCGTGCAAGTGCTCGGTGCCGGTGGGCAAATCCTGGCAAGCGTTCAAGTGGGCGCTGATGGCCGCTTCAGCACCACGCTCAGCAGCGCGCAACAGGCCGGCCAGGTGCTGAGCCTGACCCAGACCGACCTGGCGGGCAATGTCTCCCCCGCGGTAAGCCTCACCGCCCCGGACCTGGTGGCGCCCCTGGCGGCGGCGAACCTGCAACTGGATGGCACCGGCCTGGTGCTGTCGGGCACCGGCGAGGTCGGCGCCACCGTCAGGGTGGTGGATGCCAATGGCGGCCTGCTCGGCAGTGGCGTGGTACTCGCTGACAGCAGCTTCCAGGTCACGCTGTCGCAAGCCCCGGTGGACGGCCAGGCGCTGGCGGTGACCCTTACCGACGCGGCTGGCAATGTCTCGTTACCGGCCACCCTGACGCCGGTGGACACCACCCCACCCCTGCCCCTCAGCAACCTGGAGATTTCCATCGACGGCCTGACCATCGTCGGTCGGGGCGAGCGCGGCGCCACAGTGGTAGTACGCGCGGCCGATGGCAGTGAGCTGGGTACCACCACGGTGGCCGACAACGGTGCGTTCAGTGTGACCCTCGACAGCGCGCAGACCAACGCGCAATTGCTGAGCCTCACCCAGAGCGACCGGGCCGGTAATCTGTCGCCGGCCGTGAGCCTCACCGCACCGGACACCACGCCTCCGGTGGCGCTGCAAGACCCGGTCATCAACCCGCTCGGCACCCTGGTGACCGGCAGCGGCGAACCCGGCGCCACGGTACGGGTGACCAACACCAACGGCGTGCTGCTGGGCAGCGCCGTGGTCCTGGCCGACGGCAGCTACAGCGTCACCCTGCAACCTGCACAGATCGACCTGCAGGTGTTGCGCGTCAACCAGGTCGATGCGGCTGGTAACCCTGGCCCGGTCAGCACCCTCACCGCCCCGGACCTGACCCCCCCGGCCGCCGCCCAGGAGTTGGCCCTGAATGCGGCCGGGACGCAGCTCAGCGGCCGCGGTGAAGTGAACGCCGACGTCATGGTGCTGCGTGCCGACGGCACCTCGGCAGGCAACGCGACGGTCGGCGCCGATGGACGTTTCAGCGTCAGCCTGGCCCCTGGCAGCGCCGATGGCGGGGTTCTGCAGGTGATTCTCATGGATGCCGCGCAGAACATGTCCGTGCCAGCCCCCTTCACCACGCCGGACCTGCTCCCCCCGGCCGCAGTGAGCGACCTGCAGTTCGATGTCGCCGGGCAGTTGCTGGTGGGCAATGGCGAGCCCAATGCCACGGTCGAGGTGTTCGATGGCAGCACACGGGTCGGCAGCGCGCCGGTGGGCGCGGACGGGCGCTTCAGTCTCGACCTCGGCACCCTGACCCTGCAGGGCCAGGCCCTGACCGTAGTGCAGCGCGATGCCGCCGGCAACCAGTCCAGCGCCACCGCCTTGCAAGTGCCAGACCTCAGTGTGCCAGCGGCGCCAACCGACCTGGCGCTGGCCGGCGACGGCCTGACCCTGACCGGCACCGGCCTGCCCGGAGCCACGGTGCAAGTCTACGGCCCCGACGACGGCCTGCTCGGCACTGTCACGGTCGGCGGCGGCGGTGCTTTCAGCCTTACGCTCACTGAAGCGCAGCTCAATGGCGAGCTGCTGCAGGTCCGGCAGATCAGCAGCGCGGGCGTGACCTCCGCAGATGCGCCGCTGCAGGCACTGGACGTGACACCGCCAGCACCGGTCACCGCGCTGTTGTTGAGTGCCGACGGCTTGACCCTCAGCGGCCGCGGCGAAGCCGGCGCGTCGGTGCGGGCCAGCGTCGGCGGCACTGTGCTGGGCAGCGTCGAGGTCGCCGCCGATGGCAGCTTCCAGGTGCCGTTGAACAGCCCGCAACTGAATGGCGAGGTGCTCAGCGTCATCCAGACCGATCAGTCCAATAACCCATCGAGTGCGGTGACCCTGAGCGCCCCGGACCTGACACCGCCCGTCGCGCCAACGCTCACGCCCATGACCGTCGAGTCGCTGTTGCAAGGCACTGCCGAGGTGGGCAGCACCGTTACCGTGCGTGCCCAGGACGGGACTTTGCTGGGCAGCGGGACGGCCACCGATGGCACATTCAGCATCACCCTGACACCGCCACAGAACACCGGTGCCTTGCTGAGCGTGGTGGCCACCGACGCCGCCGGCAATGTCTCGCCCGTGGCCAGCATCCCCGCCTTGGACACCACGCCACCGGACGCCATCCTGGCCAGCAGCCTGGCCTTCAGCGACGACCTGAGCCAGGTGTCGGGTCTGGGTGAGGCCGGGGCCACGGTGCGCGTTACCCGCGCCGATGGCACTGGACTGGGCGAAAGCCGGGTGGCCGCGAATGGCACCTTCACCCTCACCTTCACCGGGGCCGTGGTGCAAGGCGAAGCCCTGCGCGTGATCCAGACCGACGCCGCCGGCAACGACTCGTCGCTCACCAGCTTTGCGGCGCCCACTGTGCTGCCGCCTTCCGCGCCGCTGAACCTGGTGCTCAATGCCGAAGGCACGCTGTTGAGCGGCCAGGCCAGTGTTGGCACCACCGTCACGGTGCGCGCCCAGGATGGCACCTCGCTGGGCAGCGCTACCACGCAACCCGACGGAACCTTCAGCGTCAGCCTGCAACCTGCGCAGACCAACGGCCAGTTGCTGTCGGTGTCCGCCAGCACCGCCAGTGCCGGGGAGTCGATCCCTGCCCTGCTCACCGCTGGCGACAGCACCCCGCCCGCACCGCTGGCCAACCTGCAACTGGAACCTGGCGGCACGCGGGTTACGGGTACCGGCGAGGCCGGTGCCAAGGTCACGATCAGCAATGCCCTCGGCACCGAGCTGGGCAGCGCTACGGTCAGTGCCAGCGGCACCTTCAGCGTGACCCTGAGCAGCCCGCAGCTCAACGGCCAGTTGCTCAGCGCCGTGCAAGCCGACGCGGCTGGCAACCTGTCCCCGGTACAACCCCTTCAGGCGCCGGATCTGACCGCGCCGCTGGCAGCTGCCAGCCTGCAGCTCAACGCTACGGGCACCCTGTTGAGCGGCATTGGTGAAGCCGGGGCCAGCGTGCGCGTGGTCAACGCCAGCGGTGTCGAGCTGGGCACCGGCACGGTAGGCGCCGGCGGGACCTTCAGCATCAACCTCAACAGTGCGCAGACCAATGGCCAGACGCTCACCGTGACCCTGACCGACGCGGCCTCGAACACCTCGCTGCCAGCCACGCTCGTGGCGGCCGATACCACCGAGCCGCTGGCTCCGACCAACCTGGCGGTGAATGCCGCCGGGCTGCAACTGACCGGCAATGGCGAGCCCGGCGCACGGGTGTTCGTCACCAGCGCCAGTGGCGCGCCGCTGGGTAACGCACTGGTGGCCAGCGACGGCAGCTTCAGTGTGTTGCTGTCCAGCGCCCAGCTGAACTTCGAAAGCCTGCGGGTCAGCCAGACCGACCCGGCCGGCAACGTCTCTGTCGTGGCGACGGTCAATGCGCCCGACATCACGCCACCGGCCATTGCTACTGCGCTGAGCGTGTCTGGCGCCGGTACCAGCCTGAGCGGGCGCGGTGAAGTCGGCGCCAGCGTCACGGTGCGTGGCACCGCCAACCAGGTGCTGGGTACGGGCGTGGTCGGTGCCGACGGCCAGTTCAGCGTCAGCCTGTCCCCGGCGCAGAACGACGGCCAACTGCTGACCGTGCAGCTCAGCGATGCCCGCACCAATCTTTCACCCATCGCCAGCGTGACCGCGCCTGACACCACCCCGCCTGTCGCACCGGCCACGGCGCAGATCAATGCCGCCGGTACGCTGGTCACCGGCACCGGCATCGCCGGTGACCGTATCGTGGTACGTGATGCCAGCGGCACCCAGCTCGGCACCGCGCAAGTGGCCTTGAATGGCAGTTGGTCGGTGGTACTCAGCCCGGCCCAGGTCAGTGGCCAGGCTTTGCAGGTCACCCAGGTGGACCTGGCCGGTAACGTCTCCACGGCGCTGCCGCTCATCACACCGGACCTGACGCCGCCAGCCGCTGCCAGCGGCCTGCAACTCTCGGCCGACGGCCTGACCCTGAGCGGCAACGCCGAGGTCGGTGCCACGGTCACGGTCAAGAGCGCCACCGGCACCACGCTGGGCACCGCCACCGTGGGCGTAGGCGGCGGATTCAGCGTCAACCTCAACGCCGCGCAGATCAACGGCGAAGTGCTGAGCATCAGCGTGGCCGACCGGGCCGGTAACCTGTCGCCGGTGGTCACCCTCACCGCCCCGGACATCGACGCCGACCGCCCGGTGGTGGCCAACGACAACCTGGCCACCGCCACCGTCAATCTGGCGGCGGTGACTACCCGCACCAACAGCACCGAGAGCATTCCGGTGCTGCTGGGGGTGGGCCTCAACCACACGGTGAACTTCACCGTGGCCAATGGCACCACCGCCACCCCGACCCTGACCCTGCTCGATGGCGGCCTGCTGTCGCTGGGCACGCAGGCCACCTTTACCCTGCAGGTCAAGGACGCCAGCGGCGCCTGGGTCACCCTCGGCAACGCCGGCAACGGCGGACTGCTCAACCTCAGCGTGCTGGCGGGTTCCGGGGTGCAGGTCAGGGCCGGGACGTTGCTGGCCGGTGAGTACCGGCTGACCCTGGCCACCAATAGCCTCAGCGTGGCGACCACGATCAACAGCAACCTGCAGCTGGATATCAACAGCCTGACCCAGTTCACCGGCAGTGCCGGGACGGCCATCACCGGCAATGTGGTGACCGATCCCGGCCCGACCGGCAGTGTCGATATCACCGGCCCCGACAACGCCGCTGTGGTGCGTATCCAGAATGGTAATGCGGGCTATGTCAGTGCTGGCAGCGGCACCGTGGTGCAGGGCCTGTACGGTGCCCTGACCATCGACGCGCAGGGCAACTACAGCTATCGGCCCAGCGGTGCAGCCAGCAGCGTTGGCAAGGTCGACGTGTTCAACTACCAGCTGGTGCATCCCAATGGCCTGAGCGACCCGGCGGTGCTCTATGTACGCATCGACAGCCCCCAGGCCGCCGAGGTGTGGAGCGATACCAACCTGGCTGCTCCAGCACTGCTGCTCGATGCGGTGAACGACAGCGCCGCGACACGCATCAGCCTGGGCAACCTGGTGACCACCGAGACTTCGACTCTGGGCTCGGCTTCCACGGTATTGAGCGCGATCAATGGCGCCTACACCTTCAGCGTGGCTAACAACACGGTCAGCGACCTGAAGGTGCTGCTCAGTGCCAGCAACCTGCTGTCCTTGCTGGGTAACACCACCGTCGAGCTTTACAAACTCAATGCCAGCAACCAGTACGTTCTGGTGAAAAGTGTTTCCGGCGGCACCCTGCTGAACCTTGGCAACGGCCAGTACGGGTTGAGCATCGACGACCAGACCGCCGGCACCTACCGGGTCAACCTGCGGGTCACCGGTGTCAGCCTGCTCAATACCGTGACGGTCAGCCTGGTCAACACCGCGACCTACACCAATCAGCAGGTGGTCACCGGCTATACCCCGGTGTCCGGCAACCTGCTCACCGACACCAGTGGCGGAGCCCCGGACACCCTGGGGTCGGCGTTGACGGTGCTCAGCGTGATGACCGCCGCCAACACCTTCACAACGCCTGGCTACAACGGCACCCTGCTGACTGGCACCTACGGCACCCTGCTGGTCAAGGCCGACGGCAGCTACACCTACACCCTCAAGCCCGGGCTGGGCAGCGCCGTGGTGGGCAACAGCGACACCTTCACCTACCAGCTCACCCACCCCAACGGCAGCAGCGACACCGCGACCCTGACCGTCGCCCTCAACGCGCAAGGTAGCGCCAGTGCCCGTATGGCCCTGGCCAGTGCGGACGACGACGGCAGCCTGGCGCTGGCCGGCGGTGCAGAAGTGCTCAGTGGCACTGATGACGCCGACGTTTTGGACGGTTCGCAAGGCGGTGCAGTGACCCTGCTGGGCGGTGCCGGTGACGACACCCTGATCGTCAGCGACCTGGATTTCGCGCGGGTCGATGGCGGCAGCGGCACCGACACCCTGCTATGGGCCGGCGGCGATGCGGCCATCGACCTCAGCCTGCTGCAAGGCCGACTGAGCAATATCGAGGTGATCGACCTCAATGACGCCAGCAGCGTGCAATTGACGCTGGGCCTGGCCGACCTGGTGGCCGTAACCGAACCTGGCCAGAGCACGCTGCTGATCAGGGGCGGCGAGCAGGACAGCGTGTTGATCGAGGGCCGTTGGCTGAGTGATGGCACACAGCTGGCCGATGGTCTTCAATTCACCCAGTACACCCCCGAAGAGGATCCGACCCGGCACCTGTGGGTACAAGCCGGCATACAAGTGGTTTGAAGGGCCAGCAATTGGGTTTGACCCCAATATTGGTTAGTTAAGAGCTCTTCGGCTTTTGTTGAGCGAGCTTGCTCGCGAAGCACTGCCAAAGTCGCTGAATCTGCTGTGAACGTGACGCCGCCTTCGCAAGCAAGCTCGCTCCAACGGTCTAACTGAGCGGTATTGGCTTTAACCAGGAAGACGCCATAACAGTAAGGGAAGTCTGTGAAATCAGCCGATGCCTGTGTCATCCGGCTCGCCTCCGTCGCCTGGCTGGCGACGGCGGTGCTGCTGTTCAACCAGGCGGCCTGCGGCCAGGAACCGCCGAAGGACGCCAATCTGCTCGATATCAGCCCTGGCCAGTTGCGCCAGACCCAGCAGGCCGGCACGCCCATGCGCCCGGCCGGACAGAACGTCAGCGCCACACGCCTGGGCCTTGAGCAGGCCGTGCAGCAGGCGGTCAGTTGGCACCCGGCCATCGCCGAGGCGGTGGCCGTGCTGCAACAACAGGGTGAAGGCATTCAGGTGGCCGAGGCCGGCTATTACCCGCAAGTCACCGGCGGCATCCGTAACGGTTTCGACACCGGCTACGGCGGCGATCGCAGCACCCGTGCGCTGAGCCTGTCGGTCAAGCAGATGCTTTATGACTTCGGCAAGGTCGACAACCGCGTGGCGGCGTCCAAGGCACGGGCCGCGCGCAGCCAGGCGCAGATTCTGCTGGCCATCGACCAGGTCGCCCGCGACACCGCCCAAGCCTGGATCGAGGTACAGCGCTACCGCCACCTGATGGACATCGCCCGCCAGCAGATCCAGGGCGTGGGCAGCATCGTCGAACTGGCCCGCCAGCGCAGCGAACTGGGCGCCAGCACCCGCTCGGACCTGATCCAGGCCCAGTCACGCGCCGAAGGCGCAGTGGCCACCCTGCAGGATTACAAGGCTCAGTACGCTCGCTGGCAGGCCGCGCTGGCGCACTTGATGGGCGTGGCCAGCACTCCAGACGTGGCAGAGCAATTCCCGGCCAATGCCAGCCGCGCCTGCGAGCACCCGGCCGACAGCGGGCAGCCATTGCCGGCGGTGCTGGTGGCTCTGGCACAGCGCAGCGAAGCCCAGGCCGAACTGGCCGTGGCGCGTGCCGAGGCCTGGCCCACGCTGTCACTGGAGCCCACCGTCAACCACTATCTGGACAGCAGCTACAACGACAACAACCCCGCCATGGATCGTACCCAGGCCGGCATCTATCTGAACCTGGAGGTGCCGATCTACCAGGGCGGCGCCATCCGCGCCCGCAGCCGCGCCGCCGGCCATGCATTGAGCGCCGCCGATGCCGCCGAGCACAGCGCACAGCTGCAAGCCACCCAGGCGCTGGCCGAGTCACGGGTACAGACCGGCAGCCTGGACCTGCGCCAGCGCGCCCTGCAGCAACGCCAGCAAAGCATCAGTGAGGCCCGCGAGCTCTATGGCCGGCAATACCTCGACCTTGGCACCCGACCGTTGCTCGACCTGCTCAACGCCGAGCAGGAAATCCACCAGTCGCGCTTCGAGCTGGCCGGCACCCGCGCCGACCTGCAGCGCCTGCAGATCGACTGCCTGTACAACAGCGGCAGCCTGCGTCAGGTCTTCGGCCTGCAGGAGCGCGACGTACAAGGCGTGAGGGTACTGCCATGAACGATGCCGTGATTCCGCCGCCGCCCGGAGCCGGGCGGCGCGACGTACCAGCGGACTACGGCCAGTGGCTGGAGGCCATTCTGTTGGTTGCCCGCCATTACCGCATGGACGTCTCTGAACACAGTGTGCGCCTGGCCGGCCAGGCACCGGAGCGCGATATCGACGATCTGGTGCGGCAGATGGCCCGCCAGGCTGGCCTGACCATCAAGTTCGAAAGCCCGGGCAGCGCCGGGTTGAGCCGCTGGCGCACTCCGGTGGTGATCGAACTGGACGACGGCCAGGTCGGTGTGCTGCAAAGCCTGGACGATCAACAGGCCGGGGTGGCGCTGGCGGGCGATCAGGGTCTGCAGCAACGCATTCCCCTGGCCGAGCTGCAGGCAAGAGTCATACGCCTGGCAATCCTGCGCCCGGCCCGGCCCTTGTCCGACGTGCGCACCGACGACTATGTGCAGCCGTATGACGAACATTGGTTCCGGCGCATCGTCCTGCGTGACCTGCGCCCCTACGGCCATGTGATGCTGGCGTCGCTGGTGGCCAACCTGTTGGCCATGGCCGGCGTGCTGTTCTCCATGCAGGTCTACGATCGGGTGATCCCGGCTGAGTCGCTGCCGACCCTCTACGTGCTGTTCGGCGGCGTGCTGCTGGCGGTGCTCTTCGACTTCACGATGCGCATCATGCGCCTGCGCATCACTGACCTGCTGGGCAAGCGCGCCGACTTGCGCGTTTCCGATCTGGTCTACGGCCACGCCCTGCGCCTGCGCAATTCGGTACGGCCCAAGTCCACCGGCTCGTTCATCGCCCAATTGCGCGAGCTTGAACAGGTCCGCGACCTGATCACGTCCAGCACCGCCACGGCGCTGGCCGACCTGCCGTTTTTCCTGTTGTTCCTGCTGGTGTTCTGGATGATCGGCGGCGCCCTGGTGGTGATTCCACTGGTGGCGCTGGTGCTGATGCTCGCCCCCGGCCTGCTCTATCAGCGCCGTCTGGCGCGCCTGGCCAACGCCAACATGCGTGAATCGGCGCTGCGCAACGCGATGCTGGTAGAAAGCATCCAGGGGCTGGACGACATCAAGGCGCTGCAGGCCGAGCTGCGCTTTCAAGAGCAGTGGAACCGCTACAACGCCAGCACGGCAGACACCAGCCTGCGCCTGCGTACGCTGACCAACGGCCTGGTGACCTGGACCCAGACCGTACAGAGCGCCGTGTTCGCGGTGGTGATCCTGTTTGGCGCGCCGATGGTCATTGCGGGTGACCTCACCACCGGTACGCTGGTCGCGGCCTCGATGCTGGCTTCGCGGATGATGGCGCCGATGGCGCAGCTCAACCAGGTGCTGACCCGCTGGCAGCAGGCCAAGGTCGCCCTCAAGGGCTTGAACAACCTGATGCAGCAGCCGGTGGATCACCCGCAGGGCAGCCAGCGCGTGCACCTGCCGGCCATTCGCGGCGACTACCACTTCAAGGGCGTGACCCTGCGCTACAGCCCGGAGGCCGCTGAGGCGCTGCTGATCGACGAGCTGCGCATCCGTCCCGGGGAACACATCGCCGTGCTGGGTCGCAACGGCGCCGGCAAGTCGACCCTGTTGCAGGCCCTGGGCGGCACCATGGACCTGGCCCGCGGCGACATGACCCTGGACGGCATCGCCCTGGGCCATATCGACCCGGCCGACCTGCGCCGCGACGTAGGCCTGCTGCAACAGCACGCACGGTTGTTCCATGGCACCTTGCGCGACAACCTGATGCTCGGTGCCGGACGCTCCAGCGACCAGGAGCTGTTGGCGGCACTGTCGATCAGTGGTGCGCTGGAATTCATCCGCCGTCTGCCGCGAGGCCTGGACCACCTGATTCTGGAAGGCGGCCTGGGGCTGTCCGGCGGCCAGCGCCAGAGCCTGCTGCTGGCGCGCCTGCTGCTGCGCCAGCCGCAGGTACTGCTGCTCGACGAACCGACGGCAGCGCTGGACGACGTGACGGAAAAGCGCCTGCTCGACGAACTGCTGCGTTGGAGCGATGGCCGCACCCTGGTCATGGCCACCCACCGCCTGAGTGTGCTGCAACGCATGAGCCGCATCATCGTGCTGGACAACGGGCGCGTGGTCATCGATGCCCCACGTGAAACCGCCCTGGCGCAGCTGCGCCAGGGCGCGGGAGATCCATCATGAGCCGCAGCCTGCCTCACCTGGCTTCGTCGTACCTGGACGGCGCCGACGACGCCGACCTGCGCAGCGCGCGTGGCGTGGTGTGGGTCTGTGCCTTGATGCTGGCCGGTTTCCTGGCCTGGGCGGCGCTGTTCGAGGTGGTGGAGGTGTCCAGCGGCACGGGCAAGGTCGTGCCCAGCTCCCGAGAGCAGGTCATCCAGTCGCTGGAAGGCGGCATCATCACCCGGATGACGGTCAGCGAAGGTTCGCGGGTCGAACGCGGCGACGTGCTGGCGCAGCTCGACCCGATCAAGACCCAGTCCAACGTCGGCGAAAGCGAAGCCAAGTACCGCGCTGCGCTGGCCAGCGTCAGCCGCCTGCAGGCCGAGGTCAGTGGCCAGCCGCTGAGCTTTCCCGAAGCCTTGAACGACTCGCCCGAGCTGGTCCGTGCCGAAACCGCGCTGTACCAGACTCGCCGTCAGGGGCTGGAAGATACCTTGGCCGGGCTGCAGCGCTCGCTGGACCTGGTGCGCAACGAGCTGGCGATCACCGAGAAGCTGGCACGTGCCGGTGCCTCCAGCCGGGTGGAAGTGATTCGCCTGAATCGCCAGCGCGCCGAGCTGGAGCTGAAGGCCACCGAGACGCGCTCGGACTACATGGTGCAGGCCCGTCAGGAACTGGCCAAGGCCAGCGCCGAGGCCGACTCGCTGGCCGAAGTGGTGCGTGGCCGAGCCGACTCGCTGTCGCGCCTGACCCTTCGTTCCCCCGTGCGCGGCATCGTCAAGGACATCGAAACGAGCACCATCGGCGGGGTGATTCCGCCCAACGGACAACTGATGCAGATCGTACCGATGGACGAACAGCTGCTTATCGAGACGCGGATTTCACCCCGCGACATCGCCTTTATCCACCCCGAGCAGGCCGCCAAGGTGAAGATCACCGCCTATGACTATTCGGTGTACGGCAGCCTGAACGGCAAGGTGGTGGGCATTTCCCCCGACACCCTGCAGGACGAGGCCAAGCCAGAAGTGTTCTATTACCGGGTGTACATCCGCACCGAACACGATGCGCTGTACAACAAGGCCGGCACGGCCTTTCCCATCGTCCCGGGCATGGTCGCCACCGTGGATATCCGTACGGGCGAGAAGAGCGTGCTGGACTACCTGCTCAAGCCCCTGAATCGTGCCCGGGAAGCCTTGCGCGAGCGTTAGCCTTTACATCTTCACCGGCAGGCCCTGCACGGCCAGGCTGGCGCTGAGCCCGACGGGCGCTGGGGTCGGGTGACCGCCGGCCTGCAGTTGAGTCTGGAAACGCTGCCACTCACGGTTGATTTCCGTATAGGGCAGGAAAATGCTCACCTGGGCCTGGGGTGGCAGGTCGGCGCGTTTGAGGCTTTCCAGGTCGCTGCGCTCCAGATAGGCCACGCTGATGCCTACCGCACGGCCATCGTCGGCGAATACCGGGCCACCTGACATGCCCTTGACCGTCGCGCCGTTATGGGTGGCATACAGCACCCCGCCATCGCTGGCATCCAGACGCACCATGGCGCCCAGCGCTTGACCACGCCCGGTACTGGGCATGTACATCGAGTTGAAACCGATCGCCGTGAGTTCCTCACCAGGGCGGTACTGCCGCCACAGCGGCGCCTGGGCGGCCTTGTGGCGGAAGAACTGCACGTCGCCACGCCCCTGGAACACGGCACCGGGTACGTACGGCAAGTGCTTCACCGTGACGGCGTAGTCTTCGTTCCATTGCACGGCGCTGCCCATCATCACCAGCGACAGCGGGCCGCCGGCGTGGACGAGAAAGGCTTGGTTCTGATCGGGATCCTTGACGAACGCGGTGGACATTCCATTGCAACCGCCGAGCAGCAAGCATGCTGCCAGGAGTGGTTTGCAGGAAAACATGATGCTCACGATGGGGTGGGTGGCGACGCGGCAAATATGTCATTGCGCCATCACCGAATCAATATGCCATCACTGCCGCCGGTCGGCAGGCCCTGTTTCAGCGTCGCGCCTGTTGCAGCGCCTCGCCCAGCGCCATGAGCAGCCCTGCTACGTCCTGGCTCCAGTCCAGCGCGTAACTGATGCGCAGGTGCTGGCGATGCAAGCCACTGAGGCTGAACAACTCACCCGGCGCGATCACCAAACGACGTTGCAACAGCTGGTCGAAGACCTGGCGCATGTCTACGCACTGCTGGCTCTGCGCCCAGATGCCGCTGCCGCCCACCGGCAGTTCATAACGCAACCAACAGCCCAGATGGCGGTCGAGCAGTTCGCCCATCTGTTGCATGCGCGCCTCCAGCGTTCTGCGCAGTTCCGCCAGATGCTCATCCAGGCGCCCGCTGTTGCACAACCGGGCGATGGCCTTCTGGCGCACGGGCGGCAGGTCGAAGGCGCGCAGCAGAAAGTACGCCTGCCAGCGCTCGTCGAACTGCTTGCACAGCAGGTAGCCATAGGGCGCTTCCGGCCCCAGCACCTTGTCGAAACTGCCGAGAATCAACAGCCGCTGTGGGTCGATCAGCTCGCGCAGGCAGGGCCCCGCAGCGGCGAAGGCCAGCTCGCCATGGCTGTCGTTCTCCAGCACCCAGGTGCCGTAGCGGTTGAGCAACTGGGCCATGCCCCGGCGATTGTCCAGGCTCTGCCGTGTGCCGCGTACCGGGTTCAGCGAGGACGGTAGGATGGCCAGGCTGATCGGGTACTCCAGCAGCAGGTGGTCGAGTTCGGTCAGGCGCACGTTGCCATCTTCGCCCAGCGGCAGCTCGACCACCTGAACGTTCAGCGCCTGCAACAGGCGCAGGACCGTCCAGGTGCAAGGCGACTCCACCAGCACCGTGGTGCCGACCAGATTGAGGGTCTGCACGACGATCTTGAGCATGCCCAGCAGATCCGGGCCGACGTACACCTGCTCGGCATGCCAGCAATCCTGTGCATTGCGGGTGTAACGCGCGGCCAGGGCGCTGCGCAGTTCCAGATCGCCAAACGGCTGGAAGCCGGTGGCCAGCGGCTGCGGGTACTGGCGCATCAGTTCGCGTTCGGTACTCTGCAAGGCGCTTTCCAGCGACAGCAGCAGGTGCGGTTCGTCGCCCGACAGCATGGTTACCCCAGGTCGGCGAACGTTGTGGTAAAGGCGGTCGAGCAGGCTGCCACCGGGGCAGGCAGCCTCGCTGTCGAAGCTGCCGGGCATGGCGTAGTAACCCGACTTGGGCACCGAGCAGATACGCCCTTCCTGCTCCAGCAGACCATAGGCGCTCTGAATGGTGGAGATCGATACCCGCAGGCGCCGTGCCAGCTGGCGCAGCGAAGGCATCTTGAGGGTCGAGTCAGTCTGCATCTCGTCGATCAGGCGCACGAGGTAGCGATACACCGTCTGATAGGCGAAATCGTCTTTTTCTTTCATGGCATGGCCATCCGGAAAGGGAAATGAGTCAGGCAGTTGCCACCGAGCCCGGCGGCTCGGGCACGCCGGGTTCAGGCTACGGCGCGGCGCTGCAGCGAGCGTTCGGGGTCGGCGGCGCGGATACGCGCGATGATCGAATCGCTGCTGGCCAGGTCGATGCGTCGCCTGGCGTACAACGCCTGCAGCTCGGCCAGGCTCATCGCGCTGCTTTCCATCAGCCATTGCAGGACCTGCTCCGGTACCTGCTGGCCGGACAACGCGCGGTGCAGGTCAGGCAGTGCCACCAGCATGCCGGGATGGCAATCACGCAGGTAGCGCTCCATCCCCTGCCCTTGATCGACGAACGGTGAATACAGCATGCACACCAGTTGCGCCTCGTTGAGGCCATAGGCCTGCTGGGCGAAACCGGCGGCCAGCGCGCGCTGAGCCTGGATGCAGGTGTCGCCGTCGAAGGCGGCCAGCACCTGGGCGACCAGCCGCGCCGGCATACGCTTGCGACGCATCAGCCGGCGCGCGTCCTGCAGGTAGCCGGCAATGCCATCGGCATACCGGCCGCCGTGCAGGTATTGGCTGCGCAAGCCTTGCAGATGCGCCATCAGCAGCGGGTTGGCACAATCCGACTCGCTGAAGGCCAGGGCCAGGTCGTCGAAGCGAAAGCCGAGAAAGTCGGTCAGCAAGTCCCAGTGCTCATCGGCCCGCCCATTGAACAGCTCGCCCACCGCCACGTGTACCGGCATTACGGCTTTGCCGGCCGGCAGCCCAAGCGGCTTTGCGGCCTCGGCTTCGCCATACAGTTCCTGGCGCCAGGCCTGGGTCAGGCTGCCGAGGCTGCGCATCACCGCCTGAAAACTCTGGTGACGCCATTGCCCGTTCTGTTGCCCGGTCGCCTGGGCCAGACGCATCAGCCAGGTGATGTACTGCTTCTGCTCCTTGCGTGAGTCGCCAGTGGCCACCGCCCCGACGCCCTCCCCCCAGGTCATCGCACGGTAGAACGCATCGGCCAGGTTCAGGTGGCAGCTGTCACAGAAGGTGCTGCGCCCGTCGCCCGCCGTCAGGTGTCCGGCACGCAGCATGTCGGCGCGGTTCTGGCGTCGGCCAGCGGCGGAGAACGGCAGGTCCGGCTCGAACGCATGGGTGCGCTGATCATCGAAAACCAGCATTTCGACCCGCGGATCGTCATACAGGAACAACGCCGAATACACCCGATGGATATTGCCCATCACCGCCGGGCTGAGGCCCGCATGACGCAGGGTCGCGACGCGCAGCTTGAAGGTGCCTGGCGCCCGGGTGCAGATGCTCAGTTGCGCAGCGCGCAACAGCGCCAGGGTGTAGGCACTGTCCTTGCCACCACCGAAGGGCACCAGCAGGACGAAGTCACTGATGCGTTCGGCGCCGCCCGCCGCCACCAGCAAGCGCTGGATCAACAGCTGCAACGCGGTGCGTTCGGCACGGCTCAGGTGCCCCAGAAAACGCTGCAGAACTTGCTGGTAGACATAGTTCATCGCCTGTTCATGGAGATCGCTCATCATGCGAACTCCGCAGGCCACGAAGTTGGAACGGCAGAGTGCTGGAAATCATTATTGTCGTTGAGCACGGCTCTTTCCCTGAGTAATAGATCACGGCTCATTATCGGGATCGACTTTTTGATTACAAGCGACGCGAAAAGGGTCAAAGATCACCCTTTTCGTCTCTTTAAACGTCACGTTCACGGCATTTGAAGAACCATTACACGCGCTGTGCTTTGTGCTGCGTACCTGGCCCGGCATCGCCCCAGCCCTTGGAACGGCGCCCCGCAGCGCCTCTTCGTATCAGGCTGAAGCAGACCGGACATACCGGGTCAGATAATGCTTGGCGCGTGCTGGAGTTTCATATGTTTATCGGCACGACAAAACGTCAGACATGCGCCTAACCGAGTAGCGAACACTCCTACAAATACACGCTATTACTTGTAGGAAGTTTGAAAAACAAAGAACCCGGTCGTTGTCAGCGACCGGGTTCCTGGTGAGCAGGGCGAATCGGTAGGGTTCAGGTGACCGGCAGCTCCAGTACGGCGCGGCCGCCGATCGGGCAACCGTCCATATAACGGTGGGCCTGGGCCACCTGCTCGAATGCGAATGGCTTGATCGCCAGGGGCTGCAGCACGCCGTCGCCGGTCAGCTGGTTGATATCACGCAGGGCACGCTGCAGTGCTTCGTTGTCCTGATCGATACCCAACTGCGGCTTGCCGGTGAAGTTGCCCAGGCAGTGCAGGTAGAACTGGATGTTCTTCTGGAACGCCGCGCAAGCCGGGAACGGGGTCTGGTTGCCGCCTTGCAGGCCATAGAGGATCAGGCTGCCACGTGGCGCCAGCACGTCGCCCATCAGCGACATCTGTGGGCCACCCATGCCGTCGCAGACCACGTCCACACCGCGACTGTCGGTGTACTTGTTGATCGCCATGAGCAGGTCCTGCTCTTCGGTCACCACCACCTTGTCGGCACCCAGGCCCAGCAGGTAGTCGCGGGCGTCCTCGGTCTTGGTCGCCGCGATCACCTTGGCCCCCAGGGCTTTGCCCAACTGCACGAAGCAGGGGCCGGCGCAGTGGCTGGCGTCGGTGATCAGGACGGTCTGGCCCGGCTTGATGCGCGCCAGGTCGACATAGGCGAAATAGGCGATCAGCAAGGGGGTGTAGTGGATACTGGCCTGCGCCGGAGTCAGCACGTCGGGGTAACGCGTCAGCGCATTGCGCGGCATGACGATGACTTCGCCATACACCGGATGCTGATTGGGGTCAGCAGCGGGGAAGCTGGCCACCCGGTCACCCACGGCCAGATCATCGACGCCGTCGCCGACCGCCGTGACCACACCGGCCATCTCATGCCCGATGCCGGCAGGCAAGCGCGCCAGCGTGCTGGCCAGATTCTGCCGCCAGAGAACGTCATACCAGCTCACGCCGATGGCATGGACACGCACCTGCACCTCGCCGGGCGCAGGCAACGCATCCGGGTGCTCTTCGATCTTGAGCACCTCGGCCGGGCCGAACTGGTGGAAACGGATCATGCGGGACATTTAGAACCTCGCCTTTTGTATCAGGATGCCCTGCACTTTATCGGGGCTTTCCCGGCAGGACCAGTCAGTGGCCATTAATAGTCGACATGTCTGTCATTGATTCGTCAGGGTGTGCTGCGGTTCCGCCCTACCCTCGAAAGGAGGCCATTGTGGCATTCACATGCCACAATGCAACCGTCTACTGCCAGGGTCCTTTGCGCCACGGGCAACAATCGACGGCTACACCCCGGACCGATTTGCCCGTACTATGCCCACCTGCCTCGCCCAAGCCCTGGCGGGCGCCTCGATACAAGGCCCGAGTCCTCACGTATGAACCGCAACGACCTGCGTCGCGTCGACCTCAACCTGCTGATCGTCTTCGAAACCCTGATGCATGAGCGCAGCGTGACCCGTGCCGCCGAGAAACTGTTCCTCGGCCAGCCGGCGATCAGCGCCGCCCTGTCACGCCTGCGTGGCCTGTTCGACGACCCGCTGTTCGTGCGCACCGGGCGCAGCATGGAGCCCACCGCCCGGGCCTCGGAGATCTTCGCCCTGCTCTCCCCGGCCCTGGACTCTATCTCCACGGCCGTGAGCCGCGCCGCCGAGTTCGACCCGGCGACCAGCAATGCGGTATTTCGTATAGGCCTGTCCGACGAGGTCGAGTTCGCCCTGCTGCCCTCGCTGCTAAAGCGCCTGCGCTCCGAAGCACCAGGCATCGTGCTGGTGATCCGCCGGGTCAACTACATCCTCATGCCCGCCCTGCTGGCCTCGGGCGAAATCTCCGTGGGGGTCAGCTACACCAGCGACCTGCCCGCCAATGCCAAGCGCAAGGTGCTGCGCCGCAGCCGCCCACGACTGCTGCGCGCCGACACCGTGCCCGGCCCGCTGAGCCTCGACGACTTCTGCAACCGCCCGCACGCCCTGGTGTCCTTCGCCGGCGACCTGTCGGGATTCATCGACGAACACCTGGAAAAGATCGGCCGCAAACGCCACGTGGTGCTCGCCGTACCGCAGTTCAATGGCCTCTCGACCCTGCTGGCCGGCACCGACATCCTCGCCACCGTCCCCGACTACGCCGCCGAAGTGCTCACCGCCAGCGGCGGCGTACGCGCCGAAGACCTGCCACTGGAATCGCAGACCTTCGAACTGCACATGGCCTGGCGCGGCGCCCAGGACAACGACCCGGCGGAGCGCTGGTTACGCTCGCGGATTCAGATGTTCTTCGGGGATCCGGATAGTCTCTGATCGGATTGGCGCTAGGTGTTCAGTAGGACCTGAGCATTTGGACAGCAAGCGCATCGTGCCGCTGCCAGAGCGAGCGCTCAGCTAGTGAGCCAGCCCCCTGAAGCAGCCCAATCATGGGCGAAGGCGATGCAGGCAGTGAGTTGCTTCATGACACCGATACCTCGTCCCTTTCATCGTAGCGCAGCAGCCGCCCGGCATTGCCGAGCACCAGCAAGGTACTGAGGTTGTGCAACAGCGCCGCGATCATCGCGCCGGCCGCACCCAGCAGCCCGAACGCCGCCGCCAGCATGATCCCCACTGTCCAGCCGAGGCCGATCAGCACATTCCATTGCAGAGTCCGCCGACACAGGCGGCTGAGACGCACACCGGTGGCCAGGCGGCGCAGGTCACCATTGATCAGTACGATGTCCGCCGCAGCCATGGCGATGTCGGTTCCGCCCGCACCGATGGCGACACCCACGACGCCCGCCTTGAGCGCCAGCGAGTCGTTGATGCCGTCGCCCACCACCATCGGCCTGAAACCGGCCTGGATTTCCTGATTGACCTGCTTGAGCTTGTCTTCCGGCAAAGCCTGGGCGACGACATGGGTGATGCCCACCTGGCTCGCCACCCACTGCGCCACGCTGCGTCGGTCGCCGGTCAGCAGCAACTGCCGG
Source organism: uncultured Pseudomonas sp. (assembly GCF_913777995.1). Lineage (GTDB taxonomy): Bacteria > Pseudomonadota > Gammaproteobacteria > Pseudomonadales > Pseudomonadaceae > Aquipseudomonas. Next base: position 42,549 of record NZ_CAJYVE010000030.1, read on the forward strand.
CGCAGCCCCAGCTCGCGCAGTTGCGCCAACGCTTCAGGCGCTTCCCGGCGTACATTGTCGGCCAGCAGCAGCCAGGCGAGAAAACGTCCGTGCAGTGCCAGGCCAACGATCGGGCCATCGTGCTCCGGCACCGCCGGCAAGGCGATATCCAGCTTCTCAAATAGCTCCGCACGCCCCAGCGCGGCCTGGCCTTGTTCGGTCGAAGCAACCACCCCGAAACCTTGCATCTCGTGCAATTCGGCAAGCGCAAGGTGCTGGTCGCGGGGAACGGACTTGGCCAAGGCGCGGCTGACCGGGTGGCTGCTCGCCGTGCCCAGGCTGGCAGCCAGGCGCAGCACCTGATGCTCCGCCACCTCGGTCTGGCTGCTCACGACCTGCTGCAGGTGCAGTGCCCCTTGGGTCAGGGTGCCGGTTTTGTCGATCACCAGCGACGACAGGTCGGCCAGCTCTTCGAGAAACGCAGAGCCACGAATCAGAATGCCATGCCGCGCCGCAACGGCGACCCCGGCAATGGCTGTGGCCGGGGCCGACAGCACCAGTGCGCACGGACAAGCCGCCACCAGCACGGCCAGCATGGCCTGGGCATCGCCGGTGATGAACCAGGTGGCCGCCGCGATCATCAGCACCAGCAGCAGGTAACGCCCGGCGTAGCGTTCGAGCAGCCGGGTGATGGGGGGCTTGGCCTGCTCTGCACGGCGCATCAGGGCAATCACCTTGCCCAGCGCGGAATCCTCGCCAGTGGCGGTCACCTCGATGCGCAGCAAGCCATCGAGGTTGATCGCGCCTGCATGCACAGGCGCACCCGGCGCAACCTCCTGCGGCAAGGACTCCCCGGTGATGGGCGCGGTATCGAGGCTGGCCTGGCCTTCGAGGACACGACCATCGGCCGGCACCCGGTCACCGGCTCTTACCTCTACCCGGTCCCCCGCCTTGAGGCTGGCGTTGTCGACCTCGCTCACCTCGCCGTTGGCACCGATCAGCCGCGCCTGGCTGCGTGTGAGGCGGCCCAGGGCGTCGATGGCTTCCTGCGAGCCCAGCATGCTGCGCTCTTCGAGCACGTGCCCGAAGATCATGATGATCGGCAACAAGGCGGCGGTGGTCAGGTCGCCAATGGCCCAGGCGCCGAGCATGGCCAGCGCAATCAACTGGTCGGTGACGCCATGCAGGCTCGGTTGCTTGAGGCTGTGCCACGCCGAGCCCAGCACCGGTACGGCCACCAGCAACGACGCAGCGCCCAACAGCAACTGCGCCACGCCTTCCTGGTCTGGGGCCAGGCTTTGCCAGGCCAAGCCCAGCGCCAGCAGCCCGAGGGCGACCATAGCCAAGGTCAACTGGCGTGCGGCCTGCCGGCGCTCGTCCCGAGACAGCAGACCCGAGGTGAGATGGACATGGCCATGATGGTGATGACCGTGGTGGTGATGGCCGTGCTGATGGTGGGCGCTCATCGTCCGGGGTTCCAGATGCAGGGGCCAGAATAGGCGTTCATGGTTTGGGGCCTTGCAGGATCAAATGCCCGCTGTCCTCGGGATTGACCGTGGTGACAGAGCCCGCACGGGACAGGATGGCGGGCACCCGTTCGCGATACAGCCGCAGCATCAGGCCAGGGTCCTGCTGCTGTGCCAGGCCGACGATGGTGCTGGTGGCGGCACTGGCTTGCGCCAGCCGTTCACGCGCCTGGGCCTGCGCGACCTGGACGGTGCGCTCGGCATTCTGGGTGGCCTGCTGCAGTCGTTGCGCGGCCTCGTTGCGGGCGCTCGCAACCGCTTGCTCGGCGCGCTGGCTGGCGGTCAGCACGGCATTGAAGGCGCTGACCGCCGAGGGCGGCAGCGAAGATTGCACATCGACCCGTACCACCGTGATGCCCAGGTCGGCGCCTGCCGCCTTGAGCGCCGCCAGGCTGCGGTTGATGCCCTGTTGCAAGTCGCCACGCAGACGCTCACGGCGCTCGGCAATCTGCGCATCGGCGCCTACCAGTTCAGGCCGCGCGACCAGAATCGCATCCATGTCTCGGGATGCGCAGACCTGAACGGCATTGCGCTCGACCAGGCGATCCAGCGCCGGATCCACATGGACGCCCTGACGGGCAAAGGCAAACGGCTCGACGACCTGATAGAACACCCGCACCTCAAGCTGCACGATGCCTGCTTCGGCCGTGAGCAGGTAACCGGACCCGGCCGTCGCGTCGCTGGCCGGCACAAGCCCCAAGTCCGCCTTATGTGCGAAGTCCGAGCGCAACAACAGCTCCACCTTGCGCTCGGTCACCCGACCATCCGAAGGCAACATCACTACCTGTTCGAACGGACGTGGCCAAGCCAGTAGCAGGCCAGCATTCTGGATACGCTGCTCGGCCCCCAGCCTGAGCACCACGGCCCGGCTTTCCGGCCCTACCGAACGGACATTGCCGAACAACCAGCCCAGCGCGGCGAGCACGGTCACCGCGTACAGGGCGATGAAACCGATCCGCGCCGACTGCAGCCAGGGGCCGGCAGGCTGGCGCGGGCTAGTCATGGCCTTGACCTGCTTCGCGGCTCAGCGACGCCGGCGGGTTGGGTCCGTCGACCAGCGCCCGGAACGGTGCCGCATCGGTGCGCAGCACCAGGCGAGTGTCGGGCGTCACGATGGTGCCCAGGGTGTCCAGCGAGCGCAGCAGCTTGTAAAGCTCAGGCGCGCTGGCGTAGGCCTTGCCGTAGATCTGCGCCGCCTCCACCTGGGACTGTGCCTGGATCTGCGCCGCCTTCACGGTGGCGTCGGCTTCGAGAATTCGCGCATCCCGTTCGGCCGCCGAACGGATCTCGGCCGCCTTGCGCTTGCCTTCGGCGGTGCGCTCGGTGGCGATCGTCTCGCGCTCGGCGCGCATGCGGTCGACGGTGGCTTCCAAGGTCACCTTGGGCAGGGTGAGGCGTTCGATCCCTACCTGAACCACCTTGATGCCATAGGTCTGGGCCAGCTGATCGGCAATTTGCGCCTGCAACCGCTGCTCGAAGGCCTCGATGCGCACGCGTCCGGGGTCGACATTGACCAGGTCCGCCAGTTCGAAGCCGCTGGTGGTGGTTTCCAGCGCCGAGCCCACCAGCGTGCGGATCTGCCGCGCCGCCTCGTCCGGCTGGTTCTGCACTGCGCGCATGAAGCGCTGGATATCTTGCGGGTCCGGCGACACCTGCCAGGCGATGTAGGCCTGCACGATGATGCGCAGGCCGTCGCGGGTGCCGACATCGTGCAATCCACTGGAGGTGGTGCGCAGGCGCAGGTCGACCGGCACCGCCACCTCGAACGGCTGCGGCCAGCGCCAGGCCAGGCCTGGTTCTAGCAACACCCGTGACGGGTTGCCGAAGCGGGTGATGACCATGGCCTCGCCCATACGCACTTGGACGAAACAGGCCACTGCCGCCAACAACAGCACCAGCAGCACGGCCCCGAGGATCCGCGGCCAGGCCGGTCGCGCTGGCCCGTCGTGATCGCTGTCATGGTCATGGTCATGGTCGTGATCATGGTCATGCACGCAGTCATGGGCCGCGGGGTCATCGTGAGCGTGAGAGGCGTGGGGGCTCAAGGGGTGCGCTCCTGGTTGTGTTTCGAGGTAGCCGGATCGACTGGCGCGGCGAAGGTGCGCAGGTCAAGGGTCGAGGCCTGTCCGGCACTGATGCGGTGGTCGATGATCAAAGCCTTGCTGTTGCTCAGGCCTTCGCGCAACCGCGCAAGGTACTGTTCCAGCACGAACGCCGCCCCGGCCTGTCGCCAGGCAGACCGCTCGGCGTTGAAGCCAAGTTCTGCGGCCTGGGCCTTGGCGAGGGCTTCGTGGGCGCTGCCAGCGGCCTGGTCGACCAGCAGCGCGGCATTCTGGCGGGCCTGGCCGGTCTGCTCGGCGGCCTGACCGCGATCACGGGCGATCAGTGCCTGCGCGGTGATCTGCGCCGCCTGCACGCCATGGTAGGCATTCGCCGCGCCAGCGGGTGGGTGAATGGCCTCCACGGAAGTGGCCAGGATCTGCACGCCGCTCTGCAGCCGGTCGAGGTCAGCCTGCACAGCCTTGCCGATGTCACGGCTGAGGGCCTCGCGCTCTGAGCCGAGCACGCCGTCCAATGTCCGGTTGGCGAAATCATGAAGCAGTACGCGGTTGGCCAGGCTGCGCACCAACTGCGCGACTTCAGCGCTGTGGTAGGTCGCCGCCAGGGCGGAGGCATCGTCCAGGCCAATGCGGTAAATGAAGCGCACATCCATGTTAACGATCTGGAAGCTCTGCCGGACGTCATCGCTGCCGGCGATCACCTGGGCGTTGTCGCTGGCATGGGTTGCGTCCCACAAGCGGTTGGCCGACATCGGCGCCTCCCCTTCAGCACCGGCCATCGGGTCGGCCAGCATCTCGCGACCAGAGGTCGCCAGCTCGTGGATGACACCATTCTCCACCGCCAGCACCCGTCCGAACGGCCAGGGCAAGCCGACATGCAACCCCGGCGGATAAACCTGCACCGGCTTGCCGAATCGCTCATAGATACCGCGCCCCTCCAGCGGCACCTGCACCACCCCGCTGAGCAGCCAGCCGACCAACGCCACCAGCGCGGCCACGGGCAGCAGCGCCCGGCGCATGAAACCGAAAGCCCAGACCTGCTGCAGGTCGATCCCGAAGCGCTGCTGTAACTCGCCCTGCAGCGCGGCCAACGGCCTCGGCGGCCACTGCAACATGCCCCCCATCAGGCTACGCGCCACCAGGGCGGGCTCCTGCTCCGCCCGTTGCGGCCGGAATGCCGCGACCAGCGCACGCACCAGGAACTCCACCGCCAACAGGCCAGGCAGTATGCCGATCAGCACGGCCAGACGGGCCGGCCACAACCGCGCGCCATCGGCAAAAAACAGGCAGGGAATCGACAGCACCTGGACCAGAATCACCACGCGGACCACTGTCGCCAAGGCAACCGCCTCCGGCCAGTCCGCCTCGCTGGCCGAGGCCAGGTGCCTTTCGACGATCAGCAGCGCAAGTGCCAGCGCCAGCAAGACGCCCACTGCCACCCAGCTTGCCTGAGTGGCGGCGGCCGGTGCCGGCAGGTCGAAACGCCAACTGCCCATGACCAGTGCCAGCGCCAACACCGACCAGCCCGACAGCCACAACACGTCATGGCCGAGCGACCGCGCGCACCTGGCCAGTGCATCACCGGTGCGCGCCAACCAACGGTCGAAGGCACTGAGAGGCTGGTCTTCGTCCTGCACCTGGCCGGTGTTTCGCCAGAAGGCCAGACGCAGGGGCTGCTGCCCCTGTGCCTCGACCCGCCACTTGACAATGAACCAGGCTGAATGCCCCGCGGCCGCCAGCAACAACAGTGCAGCGGCATTCACTCGTAACAGGGGGACCCAGTGGGCATCGGGTGAAAAGAGCTCAACCAGCAGCGCCAGCAGCCATAACCCGCCAGCACCAGCCAGTGCCAATCGACACAGACGGACCAAGTGCCTTGCCTGCTCGGGCGCTTGCAGAAAGCGAGGTTTGCTGTGTAGATCCGGGGTATCCAGGACTGTACTCACCATGACTCCAGGTACTCGGAATGCGAAGACGTATTGTTGCCGGGCGGCGGTGCGCCGACCCGTCAAGACTGGTTTATCTGGGAAAACTCCGAAGAAGTTGCCTTGAACGCGCAGTGAGCAGCGTTTCGACGCCGGCAGAGCGGTTTCCACCCCTCAATCTGACTCATGGGCAAGGCTTGTGAGATTGGTTGAGCGGGAGGCTATTTCAGCACAGCTCAGACGGCCTTAGCTGACGATTTCATGAACGACCATCAAATGATGTCACTTCGAAACCAAGGATCTGTTCAGTGAGTCTCCGGCAACACCACAAATGCCCACCTGCTCAAACATCCATAGCCCGTCCAAGGCAACTGGTTTAGCAGTCACCTAGCCCACCCACTCCCGGCACGCTGGTTCCATGCCCTTACCCCGTTGGGCACGTTCGAGCGGCATTTCGACCTTGCAAGGACTGGTTCGGGGGCGAGCCGAAATGTTTTCTCCGTTCTGGATACTCTCTGAATCTTCGCGGTCATATACGCCTGGCATTCGATACACACAAGGAACGACCATGATCATCGGCATCGACCTGGGCACCACCAACAGCCTGGTGGCGGTATGGAGCGGCGAAACCGCCAAGCTGATTCCCAATGCGCTGGGCAAGGTGCTCACCCCCAGCGTGGTCGGGCTCGACGACAACGGGCATCTGATCGTCGGCGACGTCGCCCGCGAGCGCCTGCAGACCCACCCGCAGGTCACTGCCTCGCTGTTCAAGCGGCACATGGGCAGTGCCCATGAAACCCTACTGGGTCACCGCCCCTATCGGGCCGAAGAGCTGTCTGCCCTGTTGTTGCGCAGCCTCAAGGAAGACGCCGAACGCTACCTAGGCGAGCCGGTCACCGAAACGGTGATCAGCGTGCCGGCCTATTTCAGCGATGCGCAGCGCAAGGCCACGCGGGTGGCAGGCGAGCTGGCCGGGCTGAAGGTCGAGAAACTGATCAACGAACCGACCGCCGCCGCCCTTGCCTATGGCCTGCACCATAAGGAAGAAGCCACCTTCCTGGTCTTCGACCTGGGCGGCGGGACCTTCGACGTGTCGGTGCTGGAGCTGTTCGAAGGCGTCATGGAAGTGCGCGCCAGTGCTGGCGACAACTTCCTGGGTGGCGAAGACTTCGATGACCTGCTCGCCGAGCATTTCCGCGCTTCGCCGCAGGCCCAGGGCCTGCCGAACGCCAGCGACGGCAGCATGGCGCAGCGCCTGCGTCGTGAAGCGCAGCGCGTACGCCATGCCTTGGGCCAGCAACTGCAGGCCACCTTCACGGTGCGCGAAGACGAGCGCGAATGGGCGCTGACCATCACGCAGAACGATCTGGCCCGCCTCGCGCAACCCCTGCTGGAGCGCCTGCGTGCGCCGATCGAACGTGCCTTGCGCGATGCGCGCATCAAGGCCGCCGACCTCGACGAAGTACTGCTCGTGGGTGGCACCACGCGTATGCCACTGGTGCGCCGGCTGGTCGCCAGCCTGTTCGGGCGCATTCCGGCCATGCAGCTCAACCCTGACGAGGTGGTGGCTCAGGGGGCGGCCATCCAGGCGGCCCTCAAGGCCCGCCATGCCTCGCTCGAAGAGGTGGTGCTCACCGATGTCTGCCCCTACACCCTGGGCATCGAAACCACTTCCGGTGATGACCTGCGCCGCGACTACGGGCTGTACCTGCCGATCATCGAACGCAACAGCGTGGTGCCGGTCAGCCGGGTGCAGACCGTATACACCGTCGACGACGGGCAGACGAAGGTGAAGGTGCGCATCTTCCAGGGCGAGAGCCGACTGGTGAAAAACAATATTTTCCTGGGCGAACTTGAAGTACCTGTGCCGCCCCGCCCTGCCGGTGAAGTCAGCCTCGAAGTGCGCTTCACCTACGACATCAACGGCCTGCTCGAAGCCCAGGTGCACATCCCGCTGACCGACGAGCGCCGCACGCTGGTGATCGAGAACAATCCCGGTGTGCTGAGCGCCGAGGAAATCGCCCAGCGCCTGGAAAGCCTCGCCGCGCTGAAGGTGCACCCACGCGACCAGCAGGTCAACACGGTGCTGATGGCACGCATGGAGCGCTTGTATCAGGAAAGCCTGGGTGACACGCGCCAGTACGTTGCCGACCTGGCCCGACAGTTCCAGCATGAGCTGGAGCGCCAGGATGAACGAGCGATCCGCGAGGCCCGTGTGCTGCTGACCGAGCGCCTCGACCGTCTTGAGCAGCGACTCTGAGGCCGGCCATGGATTGGGAAATACTGGGCGTTGCCGCAGACGCCGATGAACGCCAGATCAAGCGCGCCTATGCCCGCCTGCTGAAAACCCACCGCCCTGACGAAGACCCCCAGGCCTTCCAGCGCCTGCGCGAAGCCTACGAGCGCGCCCTGGACCAGGCACGGTGGCGTGCCGAGCACGGCGACTTAGAGGAGTCCGAGACGTTCTTCGACAAGGATGCCGGGTACGAGCAGTCCTTCGTGCCCCCAGCCGCAGAAACCGCACTTGGCGGCATGGATGGCGAGACGGACCCGGCCTGGCTATACGAGGCACAAGGCGGCGACTCCGAAGCGCACCCTGCTGCCGGACTGCCGCTCACCCAGAGCGTGCCGCCGAGGCTGGAGGAACTCGACTCGCGCCCGCCACTGCGCATCGAGAGCCTGTTCAGCGGCGGCCTCGACGAAGGACTGGCACAAGCGCAGGCTGCCGGGCTCGAAGCGTCGTTCCAGAAACACCTGCTGCAGCGTCTGCTGCACCAGGCAGACGACGAAGCGCTGGACTGGGCGCATCGCTACCTGGGCTGGCTGACGGCAAGACAGCCCGAATACCTGCCGTATGCCGAGATGGAGATCCTCGCGCAGCGGCTGGCCAGCCGCGCCCTGCGCCACGCTCACCAGGCGCTGCATGCTCAGCAGGAAGAACAGGCCCTGTATAGCCTGCACCGCGCACTGAGCAGTGAATGGTTGCAACCACTGGACCGCCGTGATCGATTCAAGGCGCAGATGCTGGAGCTGCTGGAAAACCACGTGCACTGGACGCCGACATTCTTCGAACAGCTCTGCACGCTGGCCGGCTGGGACGAAATCCAGGGCTACCTGCCTTGCAGTGCAGAGCGGTGGGCCGATGTCCAGCGCCGCTATGAAAGCGCTCGCCTGGAGGCCGAGTTGCGCCAACTGCTGGCTCGCCCGCCCGAGGACGCCCGACACAACGCGGCGTGGTTCCTGCTGGCCGACCTGACGCCCGGCCAGCGCCGCCAGTGGGCGGATCGCTTCATCTCGGAAGACTGGGAGGCGTGCGCAGAACTCGCGCACCATATCCACGACGACCCATCACTGCCTGAGCGCCTGCAACGCCGCTATTTTGCCGACTGGCAGGCCTGGCGACCCAAGGGTCACTGGGGCTGGGCGCGCATCTACCTGTGGGGCATGCTCTGGCTGTGTCTGTACCTGGTCTTGAAGCTGGATGCGCACGGGAACGACGAGCGTTTCTGGATCATCTTGCCCGCGACGGCCGTAATGGCTTACGTGCTGGTCTGGATCATGACCTGGGTGGGTATCTTCTGGTCGAAGGTCGCCGAGGGGCTGGTACAGACCGACGTGATATTGAGCATGCGCCTGCTGCCAAGGAGGCTGGTACGCGACGGCAACGGCGTACTTCTGCTGCGCCATCTGCTGCCCTGCCTGGCACCGGCGGCACTGGTGTTCGCCTGGGGCCAGACCCATGCGCCGCTCGGTGTGGTGATGGGGCTGCTCACTCTGGCTGGCGGCATCCGCTTCGTCGACGTGGTGACCCGTGGCGACTCCCCGGCAGCCTGGATTCAGCATGGCTGGGCGTGGGTGTTACGCCATGCCGGCAAGGCCAAGCGACCGCTGCTCTTCGCGGCCGGCTTTGCGCTGTTGGTGGCGATCCGCTGGCTGCTCCCATGACGGAGCTGCCACGCTCAAACGGAAAAGACGCAGGCTACGAAAAGACGAACTGACGCAAGCTAGCCATCATAGCGACGACCAGCACCGCCAACCCGATTGCCGTCACCCACTCGGATGTCGGCGACTCGGAATGCCAAGTCCCTTCTGGGGGGTATTTCCCAAAGGTCACCAGCCTGAGCGTCAACCAACCGACAGGAAAGCAGACCGCGCGAAGCAGTACTTCGGCCAGAAGTTCGATCATGTAGAGCTCCTTCTTGATGTCAGCGGGCTCTGAACCGTCGAGAGCCGATTGGCCTCGATCCAAGCAGCTTCATCGGCCTGAGATGGTGCCGGTCATGTAGCTGTTCAGGTCGCGAAAATCGTTCACCGTCCAGGCGTGTGGCGGAACCTTGACCCCGTTTTCCCGCAGCGTCCTGGGGATCAGGTCGCCATTGGGGCGCAGAATGACCGACGCGACAATCACGCCAGGATAATCGTGCAGACGCTTGTTGAAGGCCGCCGTGGTGAGGTCCGGTGTAGGGGGATCGCTCTTGTTGGCCAGCGGCCCGGAGCCTTTGAGGTCTGCGCCGTGACACAAGGCGCAGCGCTCGGTGAACAGCTTTTTCCCATTGGCCGAGTCGGCCAGCCCGGCCGAGGCCTGGGCGATCAGAGAGACCGCCAGGCAAACCGTGAAGATCCGTTTCATAGCAGACTTAGCACCCATTTGATGCCCGGCATGATGAGGGGAGCGAGTGTATCCTGGCCAATGGCCCCCATCCAGTGGCCGTTATGAATGCAGCCTGCTGCGCTTACTCCGCCCGCACTTCGAACACACTCACCGCCTGGGCGTCCACCGCCTTGGGCAACAGCCCTTCGCGGTAGAACGCATCGGCAATGCGTTGCTGCTCAGCCAATTCATCGAGCCGCACCGGCTGCACGTCGTAACTGCGTCGTGCGTTGGCCTGTTGCACCGTCTCGCTGTCCAGATTGCCCCACAGCGGGCCGAGAATCGCGGCAGCGGCGGCCGGTTCGGCTTTGGCCCAGCGGCCGGTTTCGCGCAGGGCGGTGTAGACCTGCCGCAGCACATCGGGGTGCGCCTTGGCGTAGTCACTGCCCGCCAGGTAGTAGCGCTGGTAACTGGCCAGGCCGCTGCCATCGACAAGAATGCGCGCCTGCTGCTGGCGCTGCGCGCTGGCGACGTAAGGATCCCAGGTCACCCAGGCATCGACCTTGCCGTTCTCGAACGCCGCCCGCCCATCGGCGGGGATCAGGTAGGCCGGGCTGATGTCCTTGAAGCTCAAGCCGGCCTTGGCCAGTGCTTCGATCAACAGGTAATGGCTGCCGGCGGCCTTGGTCACTGCCACGCGCTTGCCCTTGAGGTCGGCCAGGCTGCGGACCGACGAGTCGGCAGGCAGCAGAATTGCCTGGGCCCTGGGCGAGGCGGTCTCCCGGGCGAAATAGGTCAGCTTGGCGCCGGCGGCCTGGGCGAACACCGGTACGGTATCGGCGACGTCTGCCGACAAGTCGACGTTGCCCAGATTGAGCGCTTCCAGTAGCGGCAGGCCGCTGGAAAACTCGTGCCAGCTGATGCGTATGCCTTGCGCCTGCAGGCGTTGCTCCAGGGTGCCGCGGGTCTTGAGCAGGGTCAGCAGGGTCGAGGATTTCTGGTAGCCGATGCGCAGCGTCTGCTCGGCCTGGACCAGGCCCGGCAGCAGCGTGCCGAGCACCAGCGTCAGCGCCAGACGGCGCCAGGATGGAAAGGTCATGACGGAACCTCCTGATCAAGGATTGGCGGCGACTTTGCCGGTGCCCGGTACGCTGAAGCCCTGGGCGAAGGTCGGTGCCACGTCGAGGCGTTCGTTCATCAGGCCATGGGCCTGGTAGAAATCGGCGGTGTCCTGTTGCTCGGCAACCGTCTTGGCATCGATGGCCTGCCAATGCAGTTGGCGGCGCTCGAACTGCAGCCGGGCAGCGTCTTGCGGAAAGCCGATGATGGTCGCCAGGGTCTTGGAATAGCTGTCCAGATGCTGGTAGGCCCAGACCTGTGCACCCGCCAGGCGATTGAGGTAGTCCTGCAAGGCGGCGCGGCGTGCAGGGTCTTCCAGCGCCTGGTCGGTGGCGGCCAGGAAGCTGTTGCCACTCGACAGGCCACGACCATTGACCAGTACTCGCCCCTGCCCGCTCAACTCGGCCAGCGCGGTATAAGGCTCCCAGGTCGACCAGGCATCCACTGCCCCATTGGCCAGGGCGATCTTGGCGTCGACCGGCCCCAGGAAACGAAACTCCACGTCCGTTTCACTCAGCCCGGCCTGGTCCAGGGCCTTGAGGGCCAGGTGGTGGCCGATCGAGCCACGCCCGGTCGCAATACGCTTGCCCTTGAGGTCGGCAGCGGTTTGCAGCGGTGCATCCGGGCGCACCAGCAGTGCGGTGCCATAAGGGTCGGACTTGTCGACGGCGATGGCCTTGACCGGCGCACCGGACGCCAGCACGAACAACAACGGCGCATCGCCGATGATGCCCGCATCGATGGCCCCGGCGTTCAACGCCTCGGCCAGCGGCGCGGCGGCGGGAAACTCCGCCCAGCGAATGTCATAAGGCAGGTCGCGCAGGGCATCGGCAGCTTCCAGCTGGGCGCGCATGTTGCCCTTCTGGTCGCCGATGCGCAGGGTCAGGCGCTCGGCAGCACTCGCCTAAGTGACCAGCAGCATGGCCGCGGCAAAGGGCAACAAGCGGTTCAGCAATCTTGAACGGATGGACATGGCGCTCCTCGAAGTCTATGGCGAGGCGCTTCTTGCGCCCCGGATGGCAGCGACTCTAAACGAGGACCAATTAATAAATTAAATTGATTTTAGGAATAACCTAATATGCATTTAATCACATGCATCGCAAGATCAGGGCTCCAGTCACGATTATCAGGGCGGCTTGGTAATTGACACAGGCAGCATTATTCTTCAGGCAGATTATGTGCATGCGTTATTTTTCCGTTCCTTTTGCCGAGCGCCGAACATGAAAATCGATGATATGGACGCCTTCGTGGCGGTCATTCGTTGCCAGTCGACCAACCTGGCCGCCGAAGCCCTGCAACTGACGCAACCGGCCATCACCCGGCGCGTACAGAACTTCGAGGAAGCCCTCGGGGCCACGCTGCTCGACCGCAATACCAAACCGCTAAAACCCACTCCCATGGGCCTGCGTGTCTACGAGCAATGCAAGGCCATCCTGCGCGAGATCGACTCACTGCGCGAGCTGGTGGCCAACGACGGTGCGCCTTCCGGCACCTTGCGCCTGGGCATGCCGCAGACGCTCGGCGACGTGGTGCTGCTCGACGCCCTGGCACAGATCCGCGAAGCCTACCCGCCCCTGCGTACCCAGGTCAGCAGTGGCTGGGGCAGCAGCCTGATCACGCGCATGGAGAATGGCGAGTTGGATGCCGCTGCCGCCCTGTTCCCACCGGGCAAGATCTTCCCCGAGGGCATCGCCAGCCAGTCGATCGGGCGCATGGCGCTGAGGGTGGTGGCAGCCAAGGGCAGCGTCGGCAAGCGCAACTGCAAGCTCAAGGACTGCTACACCCGCGGTTGGGTGCTCAACCCCGACGGCTGCGGCTTCCGTGCCGGCCTGCAACGCGCCTTGAGCGAACAGGGCCTGAGCCTGGGGATCAACCTGGAAACCTTCGGCACCGAACTGCAACTGGGCCTGGTGGCCAGCGGCCAGGGCCTGGGGCTGGTGCCCGAGCCGCTGCTGCACACCAGCCGCCATCGCGATGCGCTGGAGGTGCTGAACATCAGCGACTTCAAACCGCAGGTCGACCTGTGGCTGTTCCATCCGCGCTACCTGGGCAATCTGCAGGAGCCGGTGGAGCTGTTCGGCCGGGTGACCGCGCAGCGCCTGCAGGGCTGACCCCCTATGTGCCGCGCGGGAACGCGGCACACGCACCCTTTAATGCGAATTTTGCATATATAAAAATATTAAAGATTCTTAAAACAAATAATTAGCATAGAACCAAAAAGACTTTTACAGCTTTGATCCATGCGAATACGGTCTTAAAAACCACCGTACTTCAGGGATGAAAGCCCCATGAGTCACCCTTCCCCGCGCGCCCTGGCCGAGCTGACCCAAGCCTTGGCCGCCAACGCCGAGCGCTATGACCGCAGCGCGCAGTTTCCCCATGACAACTTCGACCTGTTGCGCCGCCACGGGCTGCTGGCCTTCAGCGTGCCACGTGCGCTTGGCGGTGGTGGCGCCGACCTGCCTGCAGCACGCCGGGTGGTCGAAGCCGTCGGCAAAGGCGACCCGGCCAGCGCGCTGATTCTGGTCATGCAGTACCTGCAACATGCCCGCCTGCACGATGATCCGCGCTGGCCCGAGCACCTGCGCCGTCGCGTAGCCCAGGAGGCCGTGGCACACGGCGCACTGATCAACGCGCTGCGTGTCGAGCCCGATCTCGGCACGCCGGCCCGTGGTGGCCTGCCCGCCAGCGTGGCGCGGCGCACCCCGGAAGGCTGGCGGCTGTCGGGGCGCAAGATCTACTCCACCGGCAGCCATGGCCTGACCTGGTATCTGGTGTGGGGACGCAGCGACGACCACGATCCGCTGGTCGGCGGCTTCCTGGTCCACCGCGACACCCCAGGCATTCAGATCGTCGAGGACTGGGACCATCTGGGCATGCGTGCCACCTGCAGCCACGAAGTGCGCTTCGACGACGTGCTGATTCCCCTCGACCATGCGGTGAGCGTCAGCCCGGCCAGCGCACCACGCGCCGAACTCGACCCCGAAGGGCTGCTGTGGATGTCCGTGCTGCTGCCCTCGGTGTACGACGGCGTGGCCCAGGCGGCGCGAGACTGGCTGGCAACGTTCCTGCAACAGCGGGCACCGTCCAACCTCGGGGCGCCACTGGCCAGCCTGCCACGCTTCCAGGAAGTGCTGGGGCGCATCGACACCCTGCTGTTCGCCAATCGCAGTCTGCTCGACTCCGCCGCCGCAGGGCAGATCGAGGCGCGGCACGCCGGGCAGATCAAGCACCTGGTGTGCAACAACGCCATCCAGGCCGTGGAACTGGCCATCGAAGCAGCCGGCAACCCTGGCCTGTCGCGTCGTAATCCGCTGGAGCGCCATTACCGCGACGTGCTGTGCAGCCGCATCCACACCCCGCAGGACGACGTGGTGTTCGGCCAGGCAGGCCGCGTCGCGTTCGCAGAGGTGTCGGCATGAGTGCCTCGCTGATCGCCAGCCAGCTGGATGCTGCCGCCAACCAATGGTTGCGCGAGCGCCTGGTCGACCACCGGGTCATCGACCTGCCCCTGGGGCAGCCGAACCTCGATGTGCCCGCCGACGTGTTGATCCTGCGCCCGCTGAATGTGCGCGGTCAGCGGGTCGACGAGGTGCCCGTCGGTTGGCCATGGGGCCTGCGCTGGGTGCAGTTGGTCTCGTCGGGCATCGATTTCTACCCGGACTGGGTATTCCACGGCCCGCCGGTGACCAGCGGCCGTGGGGCCAACGCCGAACAGGTCGCCGAATTCGCTCTGGCCCTGATCTTCGCCGCGGCCAAGCAACTGCCTGGTCTCTGGGTCAAGGACGCCGCCTGGCAGCTCAGCGCGCTGGCACCCGTGCGCGGCCGCACCCTGGGCATCCTCGGTTTCGGCAGCATCGGCCAGAGCCTGGCGCACAAGGCCGTGGCCTTGGGCATGCAGGTTCTGGCCCTGAGCCGTCCCGGCCAGGCCATCGCCGAGCAACCTGGGGTCACGCGCGCCGAAACCCTGCAGCAGCTGTTCGCGGGTAGCGACCACCTGGTGCTGGCGGCGCCGTTGACACCGGCTACCCGTGGCCTGATCGATCGCCAGGTGCTGAGCCATGCGCGTCCCGGGCTGCACCTGATCAACATCGCCCGTGGCGGCCTGCTCGACCAGCAGGCGTTGCTCGAAGCGCTGGACAGCGGGCGCATCGGCCGCGCCAGCCTCGACGTCAGCGACCCGGAACCGCTGCCCGACGGCCATCCGCTCTACCACCACCCGCGCGTGTTCCTGTCACCGCATACCTCGGCCATTTCCACCGACGGCTACCCGGCCTTCCTCGAAGCCTTCATCGACAACTTCCACCGCTACCGCGAACAGGCGCCCCTGGCCAAC
Source organism: uncultured Pseudomonas sp. (assembly GCF_913777995.1). Taxonomy (GTDB): domain Bacteria; phylum Pseudomonadota; class Gammaproteobacteria; order Pseudomonadales; family Pseudomonadaceae; genus Aquipseudomonas. The sequence goes on from NZ_CAJYVE010000030.1 coordinate 58,085, forward strand.
CTGGTCGACACCCGACGCGGCTACTGACCCGACCACCGGAGACCTGACATGAGTTCACTGACCGCCATCGACATCGGCACCCTCGACGTACGCAACCGCGTCAGCGCCGAGGAATGGGAGGTGCGCGTCAAGCTCGCCGCCGCCTACCGCCTGGCCGCGCTGTTGCGCTGGACCGACCACATCTACACGCACTTCTCTGCACGGGTGCCCGGCCCAGACGAGCACTTTCTGATCAACGCCTTCGGCCTGTTGTTCGACGAAATCACCGCGTCGAACCTGGTCAAGGTCGACGTCGACGGCACCCTCATCGACGACCCGCTGGGGCTGGGCATCAACCAGGCCGGCTATGTGATCCACAGTGCCATCCACCGCGCTCGTCCGGATCTCAAGGCGGTGCTGCACACCCATACGCGTGACGGTGCGGCGGTGTCGGCGCAGCGCGACGGTCTGCTGCCCATTTCCCAGCATGCGCTGGCCTACTACAGCCGTGTGGCCTACCACGACTACGAAGGCGTGGCCCTCGACCTGGATGAACAGCAGCGACTGGTGGCCAACCTGGGGGACAGCAACATTCTCATCTTGCGCAACCACGGGCTGCTCACCGGCGGCGTCAGTGTCGAGCATGCGTTCCGGGAACTGCACGGTCTGGAACGCGCCTGCAACATCCAGGTGGCCGCCCAGGCCGGCGGCAACGACCAGTTGCTGCACGCCGCGCCAGCGGCCATCGCCAAGGTCCACGAACAGTCCAAGCGTTTTTCCGACGGTCTGGGCGAAGGCATTCAGCGCCACTGGGACGCGTTGATCCGCCAGCTCGATCGCGAAGGCCGTGACTACCAGCACTGATCCATCGCACCCAATGCCTGCTGGGGGGGCGCCCCCCGGCACCCTGCGCCCATGAGGAAATATTCCATGCCCCCACTGCGTCTCGTCAGGCAGCTGTTCGCCGCCTGCGCCCTCGGCCTGGCCTTGGGCGGTTGCTCGCCCACGGCCGACAGCACGGCCAGCAAGACCCTGAACATCGCCTTCTGGGGCGACAACACCACCCTGGTCAGCGTCGACCCGTTCCAAGTGTATTGGCTGGAGCATCGCGTGCTGCTGCGCAACGTCGCCGAGTCGCTCACCGACCAGGACCCGGAAACGGGCCGCATCATTCCCTGGTTGGCCGAGCGCTGGGAGGTCAGCCCCGATGCGCTGAGCTACACCTTCCACCTGCGCCAGGACGTCACCTTCAGCAACGGCGAGCGTTTCGACGCCCAGGCGGTGAAGACCGCCTTCGACAGCAACAAGGCCTTTGCCACGCAGTTGCCCGCAACCTTCGGCGCCACCTACCTGGCCGGCTACGACCACGCCGAGGTGCTCGACACCTTCACCGTCCGCCTGGTGCTGTCACGCCCCAACGCCGGTTTCCTGCAGGCCACGTCCACCACCAACCTGGCGATCCTCGCCCCGGCCTCCTACCAGCTCACGGCCCAGGAACGCTCGCTGGGCAAGATCATCGGCACCGGCCCCTTCGTGCTGGAGCACTACACCCCGGAGGTCGGCGCCCGGCTGGTGAAGCGAGCCGACTACGCCTGGGCCTCGGCCAATGTGCGCAACCAGGGGGCCGCCCACCTGGACAGCGTCGAGATCCGCTACATTCCCGAGGAAAGCGTGCGCAATGGCCTGTTCCTGCAGGGCAAGGCCGACATCCTCTGGCCACGCAACCCGTTCTCGGAGGTCGACGCCACGCTGTTCCAGTCCAAGGGCGCGACCATCCAGAGCCGCTCCCTGCCCGGTCCGGCGCTCAACCTCTACCCCAACACCCGCAACGGTCGTCTGCTCGGCGACCGGCAACTGCGCCTGGCGCTGCAGAAAGCCATCGACCGCAGCAGCTACGCGCACACCGTTTACAACGCTGCGTTTCCGGTGGTGCGCGGCGTGTACGACGTGACCACGCCGTACTTCAAGGAGCAGAGCGCCAAGCTCGCCTACGACCCGCAGGGCGCCGAGCGTCTGCTGGATGCCGCGGGCTGGAACAAGGCAGCCGACGGCTACCGCTACAAGAACGGCCAGCGCCTGACCCTGCGCTACAACCTCACCCCTGCCGAAAGCGCTGGCGATGTGCTGATCCAGGACCAGCTGCGCAAGGTCGGCATCGACTTGAAACTCAACGTGCTGACCCGCGCCGAGTGGGTGGCCGGCAACAGTTCGGGCAATTACGACCTGACCTCCACCTACATGACCCGAGCCGACCCGATCATCCTGCAGACCATCCTCGACCCGCGTGCCGCCAACAGCGCCACCCTGGCCACCAGCACCTATGAACCCGCTACCCTGGTGCGCGCCCAGGCGCTGTTCGACCAGGGCATCACCGCCACCGCCGATGCACAGCGCGCCGACGCCTACGGCCAGTTGCAGGACCTGCTGGTCGACGAAGCCTCGGCCTTTCCGATCTACGAGCGTGTCTGGCAGGCAGCCACCGCCCCGCGGGTGAAGAACTTTCACTGGACCGCCGAAGGCTTCGCCTTCCTCAGTGACATCCAGGTGGGCCAGCCATGAGGCGCTACCTGATCGGCCGCATCGGCCAGGCGCTGCTGGTGCTCTGGGGCGCCTACAGCATCAGCTATTTCATTCTCTACCTGCTGCCAGGCGACACCCTGGCGATCATGCTCAGCGCCTCGGGCATGGAGGCCGACGGCCTGTCGCCCGAAGCGCTGGCCAAGGCCCGCGCCTACTACGGCCTGGACAAGGGCCTGTTCGAGCAGTATTTCGACCTGCTGTGGCGCGCCGTGCAGGGCGATCTCGGCCAGTCGCTGTCGCTGGGCCGCCCGGTCAGCGAACTGCTCGCCGAGCGCCTGCCACAGACCTTGGCCCTGGCCGGCCTGGCCATCCTGCTGTCGCTGGTGGGCGGCATCGGCCTGGCCTACCTCACGGCTTACCTGCAATGGCAGCCGCTGAAGACCGCACTGGCGCGCCTGCCGTCGCTGGGCTTTTCCGTACCGGTGTTCTGGATGGGCCTGTTGCTGATCCAGGTCTTCGCCTTCGGCCTGGGCTGGTTTCCCGCCACCGGCAGCCAAGGCGTCGAAAGCCTGGTGCTGCCTGCAGTGACATTGGCGATTCCCAGTGCCGCCGTGTATGCCCAGGTGCTGCAGCGCGGTTTCCAGGGCGTGTGGCAGGAGCCCTATATCACCACCGCCTTTGCCAAAGGCCTCAGCCGCGCGCAGGTGCAGGCGCGCCATGGGCTGCGCAATGCCGCGTTGCCGGTGCTGACCCTGGTCGGCCTGCAGGTGGGCAACACGGTGTCCGGCGCGGTACTGGTGGAAACCATCTTCTCGCGCAACGGCGTCGGTCGCCTGGCCCAGGAAGCCGTGCTGCGCCAGGACATTCCGGTGGTGCTGGCGGTGGTCGCGGTCTCGGCGGCGGCCTTCGTGGTGGTCAACCTGATCGTCGACCTGCTCTACCCCTGCCTGGACCCGCGTATCACCCATACTCCCAAGGTGACCTGACATGACCGCCGAAACTCACTCCTACCCCGCCCCCCTGGCGCCACCCAGCGCAACCTGGAAACGCCGCACACGCCTGCAACGCCTGGCCCTGGCCGCCGTGCCACTGCTACGTCGTCCCGGCTTCAGCCTGGCCCTGCTGGTGGTGGCGTTTGCCTTGCTGGCAGCGCTGGCCCCGCAACTGCTGACCAGCTTCGACCCCTACGCGACATCGCCGGTGGACAAGCTCGCCGCCCCCAGTGCGACCCATTGGTTCGGTACCGATGAACTGGGCCGCGACCTGTATACCCGCGTCGTCTATGGCTCGCGGCTTTCGGTGCAGGCGGCGCTGCTGGCCGTGGCCATCGCCCTGGCCGGGGGCTTGAGCCTTGGCGTACTGGCCGGGTTTGCCGGCGGGCGTGTGGATGCTGCGCTGATGCGCCTGGTCGACGTGCTGCTGGCGCTGCCCGGCCTGCTTCTGGCCCTGGCCATCGTCACTGCCATCGGCTTCGGTACCGTGCCGGTGGCCGTAGCGGTCGGTGTCGGAATCATTCCTGGCTTCGCCCGTACCACTCGCGCCGAGGTGCTGCGCATCAAGACCCTGCCCTACGTGGAAGCCGCGCGCCTGGGCGGCGCCAGCTGGACCCGCACCCTGCTGCGCCATGTGCTGCCCAACGCCTGGGGGCCGGTGGCGGTGCTTGCCACGCTGGATTTCGGTGCGGCGATCCTGGCCGCTGCCGGGTTGAGCTTCCTCGGCTTCGGCGCCGCGCCGCCGGCAGCGGAATGGGGCACGCTGATCGCCAATGGCCGGCACTTCCTGATCACCGCACCCTGGGTGTCGCTGTTGCCGGGGCTGTTCGTGGTCGCCGTGGTGTTCAGCCTCAACCATCTGGCGCGCAGCGTCGAGGAGCAGGCCCGATGACCTCGCCAGCCTTGATCGAAGCACAGGCCCTGAGTATCAGCTATGCCGTGGCCAGCCAGCGGCTGCAGGCCGTGCGCCGACTGTCGTTGAGCCTGGCCGCCGGGGAAACACTGGCCATCGTCGGTGAGTCTGGCTCGGGCAAATCGACCCTGGCCAATGCGCTGCTCGGTCTGTTGCCGGGCAACGCACAGATCGACGCGGGTCAGCTGCGCATCGCCGGCAGGGAAATGGCCCAGGCCAGCGAACGCGACTGGCGCCAGGTGCGCGGGCGGATGATCGGCCTGGTGCCGCAGGACCCGATGGTCAGCCTCAATCCCACCCTGCGCATCGGCCAGCAGATCGGCGAAGCCTTGCTGCTGGCGCGCGGGCGGCGCTATGCCGGCCTGGATGCCAACGTGCTGGAACTGCTCGCTCAGGTCGGCCTCGACGACCCGCTGCTACGCGCACGTCAGTATCCCCATGAGCTGTCTGGCGGGATGCGCCAGCGCGTGCTGATCGCCATCGCTCTGGCGGGCGACCCGCAGCTGATCATCGCCGATGAGCCAACCAGCGCCCTGGATGTCACGGTACAACGCAAGATCCTCGACCATTTGCAGCGCCTGGTGGCCGAGCGCGGCATTGCCCTGCTGATCATCACCCACGACCTGGGCATGGCCACCGACCGCGCCGACCGCCTGCTGGTCATGCAGCGCGGCGAAGGGGTCGAACAGGGTTCGCCAGCCCAGATTCTCGGCGACGCCCAGCACCCTTACACGCGAGCCTTGCTCGCTGCTGCACCGGCGTTCGCCATACCCCGCCAGCGACCCGCCTCAGTACCCAGCGAGGCTCCGCCCATCCTGCGCCTGGTGGGCGTCGGCAAACGCTTTCGCTTGCCCGCAAGTCAGGGGCAGAACAGCCATTTCACGGCCCTGCACGACCTCAGCCTGGAGGTGCATCGTGGCCGTACCCTGGCGATCGTCGGCGAATCCGGGTCAGGCAAGAGCACGGCACTGCGTATCGCCCTGGGCCTTGAAACACCCAGCCATGGGCAGGTGCTGTTCGATCAGCAGGATGTCAGTGGTTATGGCTGGCGCGAGTTCCGCCCACTGCGCCGGCGCATCCAGCTGGTGCAGCAGAACCCGTTCGCGGCACTGGACCCACGTTTCACGGTGTTCGACAGCATCGTCGAACCGCTCGTGTCATTTGGCCTGCTCAAGGGCGAGGCGCTGGAACAGGCGGCGCGTGAGCTGATCAAGCGAGTGCATCTGCCCGTGGAATACCTCGACCGTCTGCCCCGCGAGCTGTCTGGCGGCCAGCGCCAGCGCGTGGCCATCGCCCGTGCGTTGGCGCTGCAACCTGAGCTGCTGCTGCTCGACGAACCGGTGAGTGCACTGGATGTGTCTGTCCAGGCGCAGATCCTCGCGTTGCTCGAACAATTGCAGCGCGAACTGGGTATCGCTTATGTGCTGGTGTCCCACGACCTGGCCGTGGTGGCAAACATGGCCGATCACGTCCTGGTGCTGCGTAAGGGCCATGTGGTGGAACAAGGCCCGGCCAACCAGGTGTTCGAGCGTCCAGCCAGTGACTACACCCGCGAGCTGATCGCAGCCATTCCGGGGCGTCGAGCAATAAATGCATAAGACGCATAATCTGAGTGAATATAGATTCATATCACTCATTATTAGCATAGAACCACAAAGCCTTTCACAAGCCTGACTTACACCGCTAAGTTCAATCCAGACCGACCCCTTTCCTGGCGGAGGCCGTTTTCCCGACCACGCCAGGAGCCTGCACCGCATGAACGCCCATTCTGACTCACGCCACGCTCGACACGCCCTGCGGCGCGTTGGCGATGGCCTGCGCCAGGCCTTTCCCATCTCTTCACCACAGGTACTTCGATGAGCACACGACAAATCCGCCTTGGCGCCATGATTCATGGCGTCGGCCATGGCTGGGGCGAATGGCGCCACCCCGATGCGCTGGCCGATGCCAGCGTCAACTTCGGTTTCTACAAGCACCAGGCCCGGTTGGCCGAAGCCGCCCGCTTCGACTTCGCCTTCATCGCCGACAGCCTGCACATCCATGCCCGCTCCAGCCCCCACTACCTCAATCGCTTCGAACCGCTGACGATCCTTTCGGCGCTGGCGGCGGTCACCGAGCGCATCGGCCTGGTGGCCACGGTCACGGTCAGCTACACCGAGCCGTTCCAGGTCGCCCGGCAGTTCGCCTCGCTGGATCTGATCAGCGGCGGCCGCGCCGGCTGGAACGTGGTGACGTCCTGGCTGTCGGGTACCGCCGACAACTTCGGCAAGGCCGAACACCCACCGCATGCGGTGCGCTACCGAATCGCCCGCGAACACCTGGAAGTGGTCAAGGGCCTGTGGGACTCCTGGGAAGACGACGCCTTCACCCGCGACAAGCACAGCGGGCAGTTCTTCGACCCGAACAAACTGCACACACTTGGCCACCAGGGCGAATTCTTCAAGGTCAAGGGACCGCTGAACATCCAGCGTTCGCGCCAGGGCCAGCCGGTGATCTTCCAGGCCGGGGTGTCGGAAGACGGCCGCCATTTCGCGGCGCAGAACGCCGATGCGATCTTCGTCAGCCCCGAGTCGTTCAGCGATGCCCGCGACTACTACCAGGACCTCAAGCAAAGAGCCGCACGGCATGGCCGCGACCCGCAACAGTTGTCGATCCTGCCGGGTATCCGGCCGATCGTCGGTCGCGATGCCGCCGAGGTGGAAGACCGCTATCAGCAGGCCGTCGAGCTGGTCAGCATCGAAGATGCCCTGGTTGCACTGGGCCGGCCGTTCAATGACTACGACTTCAGCCGGCATGACCTCGATGCGCCGTTCCCGGACCTTGGCACCCTGGGCAATGACAGCCACAAGGGCACCTCCGACCAGCTCAAGCAACTGGCCCGCGACGAGGGCCTCACCTTGCGCCAGCTGGCGCTGCGTTTCTCGCAGCCACGCCGCGACTTCGTGGGCACCCCGGAACAGGTGGCCGATGCCCTGCAGTACTGGTTCGAAAACGGCGCTGCCGACGGTTTCATCATCAACTCGCTGCTGCCCGACGGCCTGCAAGCCTTTACCGAACAGGTGGTGCCGCTGCTGCAGGCCCGCGGGCTGCTGCGCCGCGAGTACCAGGGCCAGACCCTGCGCGAGCATTTCGGCCTGACCGTACCGACCAATCGCAACACCCTGCGCCGCGCCCAGGGCGCGGTGGCCTGACATTTTTCATGCAAGGAGCGAGTCCATGAGTCTTGAGTTCATCGGCCTGATCGGCCCCCAGGAAGGCAGCGAATCCCAGGCCCCGCGTGGCCCGATAATCGACCTGCCGTTCATCCGTGCCTTTGCCCAGGCCCAGGAGTACGGTGGTTTCGACAAGGCGTTGCTGGCGGTCAACACCAGCGCCCCGGATTCGATGATCCTCGCCACCTATGTGGCTGCGTTGACCGAACGCATCGGCCTGCTGGTGGCACACCGGCCTGGTTTTCAGGCACCGACCTTCGCCGCGCGGCAATTCGCGACCCTCGATCACCTGAGCCGTGGCCGGGCCTCGATCAACGTGATCACCGGCGGCGACAGCGGCGACCTGCAACGCGACGGCGACTTCCTCGACAAGGATGCCCGCTATGCCCGTACCGACGAGTACCTGCAGGTGCTGCGCAACACCTGGACGCGCCACGAGCCGTTTGACCATCAAGGAGCGCATTACCGGGTGGAAGACAACCTGACCCTGGTCAAGCCGCTGCAGCAGCCGCACTTGCCGATCTACTTCTCCGGCGCCTCCGACGCGGCGGTGGAAGTCGCCGCCAGGCACGCTGACGTGTACATGATGTGGGGCGAGCCTCTGGCGCAGGTACGCGAGCGCATTGCCCAGGTGCGCAAGGCGGCGGCACGTTACGGGCGCGAGGAACAGATCCGCTTCAGTCTGTCGCTGCGGCCGATCCTCGGCGCCACCGAGGAGCAGGCCTGGGAGCGCGCCGAGCGCATTCTTGCCGAGGCCCGTGAACGTATCGGCATTCGCCAGGGCAAGCGCCGTGAGAAGAACTTCGGCAAGAGCAACGTCGGCTCCGAACGACTGGTGCAGTTGGCCAGCCAGCGCAAGGTCCACGACACCCGGCTGTGGACCGAAATCGCCGCGCTCGGTGGCGGCGCGGGCAACTCCACCTCGCTGGTCGGCACCCCCGACCAGGTCGCCGAAGCGGCGCTGGCCTATTACGACCTGGGCGTGACCACCTTCCTGTTCCGCGGTTTCGATCAACTGGCCGACTCGGTGCAATACGGCCAGGAGCTGATCCCGCGCATCCGCGCCCTGGTGGCGCAGCGCGAGGCCGAGCGGCAACAGCGCAGGGCCTGAGAAACGGCTTTGTGGCGCTCGGTGGGAACGGCTTTAGCCGCAACACTGTTCGGTTAAGCGCTTTGCTTGTGGGAGCTTGCTCGCGAAAAGCGGGCAAAGCCGCTCCATCTGCTGTGAACGTGACGCCGCCTTCGCGAGCAAGCTCGCTCCCACGGGCTAACTGACCAGTATTGGCTTTAGCCGCGAAAGCGCCAGGAAATTCAGTGAACAGGCGGTCGCTTCGAGGCTGAAGCCACTGCTACCCGACCTAACTGATCAATATTGCGGCTAAAGCCAATACAGCGGCCTTTTCAGCCGCGATATGTGGCCGATACGGGTAGGACCGGCTTCAGCCGGGAAGCTTTCGGCGGCCCCTTTCCTGGTTTCAGTTACGCCAGCGGGGAATTTGCAGGCCCAGGCTTTCGCGCAAGGTGGTGCCTTCATAGGCCTGGCGATACACCCCGCGCTCTTGCAGCAGCGGCACCACCTCATCGGTAAAACGGCGGAACTGCCCAGGGTGGCCGATGTAGATATTGAAGCCATCCAGCGCCCGCGCCTCGAACCACTCGGTCATTTTCGCCGCCACCGTCTGCGCCGACCCCACGAAGGCACCCGGACGCAGCTGCCGCCCGAACTCCACCGCCTGGCGTAAGGTGAAGCCTTTGTCTCGCGCCTGATCGGCGATGCGTTTGGCGTTGGTGAAGAAACTGCTGCGCGCCGACTCCAGGCTCTGCTGCGGAAACGGCGCGTCCAGATCGTACTGGCTGAAGTCGTGCCAGCCGAAATTGCGCCCGAACTCCTTGAGCGCCAGCTCGAAACTGTGATCGGCCTGGTGGTAATGCCGCTCGATCTCGCGGGCATGCTCATCGGTGTCGCCCACGTAGATCTCTGCCCCCGGCAGCACCAACAATTGCTCCGGGTCGCGCCCCAGCCGCGCGGCACGCGCCTTGATGTCGCGGTAGAAGGCCTGGCCCTGTTCGATGCTCGCAGCGTGGGTGAACACCACGTCGGCGGTGGCCGCGCCCAGGTCGCGACCCTGTTCGGAATCGCCGGCCTGGAAGATCACCGGTTGGCCCTGGGGGGAACGCTGGATGTTCAGCGGGCCGACCACCGAGAAATGCGCCCCCTGGTGGTTCAGCGCGTGCAACTTGGCAGGGTCGAGAAACTGCCCGGTGCGGCGGTCGCGGGGAAAGGCGTCGTCTTCATAGGAGCGCCACAGGCCTTGGACCACCTGCACGTGCTCATGGGCACGGCTGTAGCGAGTGTCGTAGTCGTAGTGTTCATCCAGCCCATAATTGCCCGCCGTACCGGCGTCGCCGCTGGTTACCACGTTCCAGCCGGCGCGGCCCTTGCTGATCAGGTCCAGCGATGCCAGACGACGCGCGACGTTGTACGGCGCGTTATAGGAGGTGGTGAGCGTGCCGACCAGGCCGATGTGGCGGGTGCTGACCGCCAGGGCCGAAAGCAGGGTCAGCGGTTCCAGGCGGTTGAGGTAGTGCGACGGCGAGCCGGGGGTGATGAACTGGCTGTCGACGATGAACATCAGGTCGAACAGCGCGGCTTCTGCCTGCCGGGCGATGTCGATGTACCAATCGATATTGACGCTGGCGTCTGCCGGCAGCTCCGGGTCGAGCCACAGGTTGTGCCGGCCAGGGCCGCCGCAGCCCATGGTCAGGGCGCCGAGTTTGATTTGTCGTTTGCTCATGGGCATGACTTCCTTGGAATTCGTGGTGGGGGGCGCCAGCCGATTCAGCGCGTGGCCTGGGCAGTGGCCGGTGCCTGCAGCGCGGCACTGAACGAGGTGTCGAACAGGCTCGCCGCCGGGTAAGCCTTGATCAGCTCCAGGCTGGCGAAAAAGTCCACGGTCTTTTGCGCATCGGTGATCACCTGCGGGTTCAGTGCCGCCAGGTCGGTGCGCGCGCGGGCGAACCAGGCACGGGCGATATCACCGTCGGCGCGGGTCCGTGCTGCCCAGGCATCGGCGTAGGCTTCAGTGTGTTGCGGGTCACTGAGCGCCCATTCACGGGCCTGTTTCAGGCGTTGCAGGAAGTCGGCGATCTGCGCTCGCTTGGTCTCCACCGCCTTGGCGTTGGCGACCACGAAGCTCTGCGCCGGAATCAGCCCGTCGGCGGTGGCCAGTACCCGGGCGCCCTGTCGCTGCTGTTGGGTGACATAAGGCTCCCAGGTGGCGATGACGTCTACCGAGCCACCGTCCAGGGCATGGGACGCATCCAGGGCGCTGAGGTAACGCAGTTCAACGGCGTCACGCGGCACGGCGGCGTGGTCCAGCGCGGTCAGCAGCAGTTGCTGGCTCCACGAGCCTTTCCAGATGGCTGCGCGCTTGCCGCGCAGGTCGGCCAGGCTGTGGATGTTCGAATCCTTGCGCACCAGGATGGCCACGCCTTCGAGGTTCTGCCGGCTCACCGCGATGATCTTGATCGGCGCGCCCAGGGCGCCGAGGAACAGCGGCGGCGCATCGCCGAGCAAGCCGAGGTCCAGGCTGCCGACATTCAACGCCTCGGCCACCGGCGAGCCGGCGGTGAACTGCTTCCAGTCCAGTTCGTAGGGCAAACCGTCCAGGACACCGGCGGCTTCCATCACCGCGCGGGTGTTGTAGCTCTGGTCGCCGACCACCAGGGGCTGCGCCGCCGCAGCCAGGCTGAAAGAGGCGGCCAGCATGCCAGCCGCCAGTTGCTTGAAGTAACGCACGTTCGTCTCCAGGTGCCCGATGGGCACGACCGTTGCGATCCGCGCGTGCGGTCTCGTGATTGCTAAGGGGGATGGAATACTTGCCAGGTCCGGCTAATGGCGCATATGAATTTCAAATCTAACCAAGCATCCAAATACAAACTAAACGCCATAAAAAGGCTTGTGAAATTCGTTTTGGGCATAAGCTCATGCCCGCTCGGCAGCCCGGCGAAAGACAGCTTTAAATGCGCAATATGCATATTTACTTATAATTATTTTGAATTTGTAGAATATTTATCCGCTTTGTTAGGGTGAGCGTAAATCGTCAGCGAGCCATCCCAATGAGCCCACCGCCGCGCCTCGAGCGCCTGCGTCATTTCATCGCCGCCTTGTCCGAGCTGCTCGACCGCACAGCCGACGAAGCCGCCCTCCTTGATCAGGGCCAGGCCCTGCTGCGCAGCCTGGTCAGCCATGACGATTGGCTGCCGGATGAACTCGCCCGGCCCGACCCCGAGCGCTACCAGCAGTACCTGCTGCACGGCGATGGTCGGCAGCGCTTTTCCGTGGTCAGTTTCGTCTGGGGCCCCGGCCAACGCACACCGATCCACGACCATCGGGTCTGGGGACTGATCGGCATGCTGCGCGGCGCCGAACACTCCCAGGGCTACTCGCGCACCACCGAGGGCCTGCTGGTGCCGCAGGGCGACGCCGTGCGCCTGGAACCCGGCCAGGTGGAAGCCGTGTCGCCGCGCATCGGTGACATCCACCAGGTCAGCAACGCCTTCGACGACCGTGTGTCGATCAGCATTCATGTGTACGGCGCCAACATCGGCGCCGTGAGCCGTGCGGTGTACCTGCCCGACGGCAGCGAGAAGCCGTTCATTTCCGGTTATTCCAACCGTCATCTGCCCAATATCTGGGACCTGTCCAAAGAGAATCCTGCCCCATGACCCGTCGTTTCCAAGATATTCGCCAGGCTCTGCTGGCCCATGAAGAACTGGCCCTGATCGATGTGCGCGAAGAAGACCCCTTCGCCCAGGAACATCCGCTGTTCGCCGCCAACATTCCGCTGTCGCGCCTGGAGCTGGAGATCTACGCGCGGGTGCCGCGCCGCGATACCGCCATTACCCTGTACGACGACGGCGAAGGTCTGGCCGAGCTGGCAGCGCAGCGCCTGCAGGCGCTGGGCTACAGCGACGTGGCCTTGCTCGAAGGTGGCCTGGCCGGCTGGCGCGCCGCAGGCGGTGAGCTGTTCCGCGACGTCAACGTGCCTAGCAAGGCGTTCGGCGAACTGGTCGAAAGCGCCTGCCATACCCCGTCACTGGCCGCCGAGCAGGTGCAGGCACTGCTCGATGAGCAGGCCGACGTGGTGGTGCTCGATGCGCGGCGCTTCGACGAATACCAGACCATGAGCATCCCCGGTGGCATCAGCGTGCCGGGCGCCGAGCTGGTACTGCGCGTCGCCGAGCTGGCGCCGAATCCGAAGACCCAGGTGATCGTCAACTGCGCCGGGCGTACGCGCAGCATCATCGGCACCCAGTCACTGGTCAACGCGGGTATTCCCAACCCGGTCGCTGCCCTGCGCAACGGCACCATTGGCTGGACCCTCGCCGGCCAGCAACTGGCCCATGGGCAGGAACGCCGCTTCGGTGAAGTGGCTGAACCTACCCGCGAGAACGCCGCCCGACGCGCCAGAACGGTGGCCGACCAGGCCGGCGTGAAACGCCTGGACCGCACGACGCTGAGCGCCTGGCAGGCCGAAACGCGGCGCACCACCTACCTGTTCGATGTGCGCACGCCAGAGGAATATGCCAGCGGCCACCTGCCGGGCAGCCGCTCGGTGCCAGGCGGCCAGTTGGTCCAGGAGACCGATCACGTCGCCAGCGTACGCGGGGCACGCATCGTGCTGCTCGACGACGACGGCGTACGGGCCAACATGAGTGCGTCCTGGCTGGCGCAGATGGGCTGGGAGGTGGCGGTGCTGGACGGGCTCTCGGCGGTCGACTTCAGCGAGCGCGGCGACTGGCAAGCCCCCTTGCCGGCCTTGCCATCGGTCACCGAGATCGGCGCCGGGCAACTGGAAACCTGGTTGCAGGAACCCGGCACCGTGCTGCTGGACTTCACCACCAGCGCCAACTACGTCAAGCGCCATATCCCTGGCGCACAGTGGGCGATTCGTGCGCAGTTGCCCCAGGCGCTGGAACGCTTGCCAGTGGCCGAGCGCTACGTGGTCACCTGTGGCAGCAGCCTGCTGGCGCGTTTTGCCGCCATCGACCTGCAGGCACTGACCCAGGTGCCGGTGTACGTGCTGGCCGGCGGCACGGCGGCATGGATCGCCGCAGGCAAGGCACTGGAAAGTGGTGAAAGCCACCTGGCCGTACCACGTACCGATCGCTACCGGCGCCCCTACGAGGGCACCGACAACCCACGCGAAGCCATGCAGGGCTACCTGGACTGGGAGTTCGGCCTGATCGCCCAGTTGGACCGCGATGGCACCCACGGCTTCAAGGTGCTGCGCAAGGCCGACCGGGCAGCCTGAACCTTCCTGCCTCCCCGGCACCGTGACCGCTTCTGAGCAGAGCGGCCACCGCTACGCAATGCCCCTCCCCGGCTGCAGACGCCCTCGCACCTTGCTTGAGCTTGCTCGCGAAAGGGCCGGCAAGGTCACTGCATTTGTCACGAGCAGGACGCCGCCATCGCGAGCAAGCTCGTTCCCACGAAGGCCAAACCGCTGACGCCGGTGCTGCCAGGCCAATGCGCTTGGCAGCGCAACCCCGGCGCCGTAGAGCGGTCGAAGCTGCCATGGCGCTATCCTGACAGGACGCTCTCAGGCATGACGAGCGCGGTCGGATCACGTATGGTTTGCGCCCCTCGGCGCCGGTATGCGCCTTTGCCCGTTCTTCACCGATGAGGTCAATTCGTGTCAATCAGCAATGACAACCCACCCAGCGCCGGCCTGCGGCTGCTGATCCTGCTGGCGCTGTCGATGGGCAGTTTCGCCATCGGCACCAGTGAATTCGTGATCATGGGCCTGTTGCCCGAGGTCGCCCATGGTCTGGCGGTCAACGAGCAGCAGGTGGGCCATCTGATCAGCGCCTATGCCCTCGGCGTCGTGGTCGGCGCCCCCGTGCTGGCGATGCTCGGCAGCCGCCTGACACGCAAGGCGCTGCTGGTTTCACTGATGCTGTTCTATGCCCTGGCCAACCTGGCCAGCGCCATGGTCAGCGACTACCACGGTGCCATGCTCGCGCGTTTCGTCAGCGGCCTGCCCCACGGCGCCTATTTCGGTGTCGCAGCGCTGGCAGCCGCGTCGATCAGCCCGCTGCACAAGCGCGGCGCAGCCGTCAGTGCGGTCATGATGGGCCTGACCCTGGCGATGCTGATCGGCAACCCGCTGGCCACCTGGCTGGGGCAGATCCTCGACTGGCGCTACGCCTTCGTGCTGGTGGCGATGATCGCCGCGGTGACCAGCGTGCTGGTCTACCTGCTGCTGCCCGGCGGCCCCAAACCCGAAGCCACCAGTGTGCGTCACGAACTCAAGGCCTTCTGCAAGCCGCAGATCGGCCTGCTGTTGCTGATCGCTTCGGTAGGCTTCGCCGGCATGTTCTGCGTGTTCAGCTACCTGGCGCCGACCCTGTTGGAGGTGACGGGGGCGTCTCAGGCCTGGATTCCTGCTGCCCTGGCCAGCTTCGGCGGCGGCGCGGTATTGGGCAACATCGTCGGCGGCCGGTTGTTCGACCGTTTTGGCGTGCGGGCCATCGGCATCGTGCTGGTCTGGTCGATCATCGTGCTGCTGGCCTTCCCGCTCGCCGCCCAGTCGATCGGCTCGCTGCTGGTCGGCATCGCCTGCGTCGGCTCGATGATTGCCCTGGGTCCGGTGCTGCAGACTCGGCTGATGGACATCGCCAAGGGCGCGCAGACCCTGGCGGCGGCGTCCAACCATGCGGCTTTCAACCTGGCCAATGCCCTGGGTCCGTGGCTGGGTGGCATGGCCATCGCCGCTGGCTGGGGCTGGACCGCCACCGGTTATGTCGGTGCGGCCACCGCGCTGCTGGGCCTGCTGGTGTACGTGGCAGCGCTACGCGGCACGGCGATGACCCAGGCTGAAGCCGTGCGCTGAGCCTCTGCTCGACCCTGCCGGCCACGTTCTTCGTGGCCTCGGATGAAACGGCACCCTCAGGGTGCCGCTTGCATCATTCAGATCGATAATAACCTTCGTCCCATTCGATTCGTTAATAGTGGGGCCCACCAACAGAATCCGCCCATCAATAAACCTAATCTGCGGCGGATTCTCCATGGCTCAGTCCCTCCAACACTTACGTTACCCCCTCACCGCCTTGGCCCTGGTGGTGCTCACCGCCTGCGGTCGTGCACCGGAAGCCACGGTCGCGCCTGCGGCCCCCAAGGTCAGCGTGGCCAAGGTGCTGGAACAGCCGATCAACGAATGGGACGAGTTCACCGGCCGCCTGGAAGCCCCGGAGACTGTCGAGGTGCGTCCGCGCGTGTCGGGGCAGATCGACCAGGTGGCCTTCACCGACGGCGCGCTGGTGAAGAAAGGCGACCTGTTGTTCCAGATCGACCCACGCCCGTTCCAGGCCGAGGTCCGTCGCCTCGAAGCCCAGTTGCAACAAGCCCGCGCCGTCGCCAATCGCAGCGAAAACGAAGCCCAGCGCGGTGACCGCCTGCGTGCCAACAACGCCATTTCCGCCGAGCTGGCCGACTCGCGCACCACGGCGGCCCAGGAAGCCCGTGCCGGCGTCGCCGCCATTCAGGCGCAACTGGACCTGGCGCGTCTGAATCTCAGCTTCACCCGCGTCACTGCACCGATCAGTGGTCGGGTCAGCCGCGCCGAGATCACCACCGGCAACATCGTCACCGCCGACGTCACGCCACTGACCAGCGTGGTGTCCACCGACAAGGTGTACGCCTATTTCGATGCCGATGAGCGCGTGTTCCTCAAGTACAACCAGCTGGCACGTGAAGGCCAGCGCGGCCAGAGCACCCCGGTCTACCTGGGCCTGACCAATGAGCCGGACAACCCGCACCAGGGGCAGATGAACTTCGTCGACAACCAGGTCAACCCGCGCACCGGCACCATCCGTGGCCGTGCCGTGTTCGACAATCGCGACGGTTTCTTCACCCCGGGCCTGTATGCCCGCCTGAAGCTGGTCGGCAGCGCCACTTACTCGGCCGTGCTGATCCAGGACGACGCGGTCGGTACCGACCTGGGCAAGAAGTACGTGCTGGTGATGGACAAGAACAACACCCCGGCCTATCGCCCGGTGGAGCTGGGTCCGAAGCTTGAAGGCCTGCGTATCGTGCGCAGTGGCCTGGCCAAGGACGACACCATCGTGGTCAAGGGCCTGCAGCGCGTACGTCCCGGCCAGCCCGTTGACCCGGAAGTCATGCCGATGGCCAGCGAAAAGACCCTCGCCGCCCTGCGTCAGCAGCGTGAAGCCCTCGAAGCCAGCAACAGCACGCCTGCCAAGAACCAGGCCAACGTCAAGCTCGCCAGCGCCAATGCGCCGCGCGGCTAAGGGACCCGACCGATGAATTTTTCGACCTTTTTCATTTCACGGCCGATCTTCGCCGCCGTGCTATCGCTGCTGATCCTCATTGCCGGGTCGATCTCGCTGTTCAAGCTGCCGATCAGCGAATACCCGGAAGTGGTGCCGCCCACCGTGGTGGTGCGTGCCAATTTTCCCGGCGCCAACCCCAAGGTGATCGGCGAAACCGTCGCCTCGCCGCTGGAACAGGCGATCACCGGCGTGGAGAACATGCTGTACATGTCGTCTCAGGCCACCGCCGACGGCAAGATGACCCTGACCATCACCTTCGCCCTGGGGACCGATCTGGACAACGCCCAGGTGCAGGTGCAGAACCGCGTGACGCGCACCGAGCCCAAGCTGCCCGAGGAAGTCACCCGTATCGGTATCACGGTGGACAAGGCCTCGCCCGACCTGACCATGGTCGTGCACCTGACCTCGCCGGATGACCGCTACGACATGCTCTACCTGTCGAACTACGCGGTGCTCAACATCAAGGATGAACTGGCCCGCCTGAACGGTGTGGGCGACGTGCAGTTGTTCGGCATGGGCGACTACTCGCTGCGCGTGTGGCTGGACCCGAACAAGACCGCCTCGCGCAACCTGACCGCCACCGACGTGGTCAACGCCATTCGCGAACAGAACCGCCAGGTCGCCGCCGGCCAGCTGGGCGCGCCGCCCTCGCCCAACGCCACCAGCTTCCAGATGTCGATCAACACCCAGGGTCGCCTGGTGACAGAGGAAGAGTTCGAGAACATCGTCATTCGTGCCGGCGCCAACGGCGAGATCACGCGCCTGAAAGACGTCGCGCGGGTCGAGCTGGGTTCCAATCAATACGCCCTGCGCTCGCTGCTCGACAACAAGCCGGCAGTGGCCCTGCCGATCTTCCAGCGCCCCGGCTCCAACGCCATCGACATCTCCAACGAAGTCAGGGCGCGCATGGCCGAGCTGAAGAAGGAATTCCCCCAGGGCATGGACTACTCGATCGTCTATGACCCGACCATCTTCGTACGCGGCTCCATCGAGGCGGTGATCCACACCCTGTTCGAAGCGCTGATTCTGGTCGTGCTGGTGGTGATCCTGTTCCTGCAGACCTGGCGCGCCTCGATCATTCCGCTGGCCGCCGTACCGGTCTCGTTGATCGGCACCTTTGCCGTCATGCACCTGTTCGGCTTCTCGTTCAACGCCCTGTCGCTGTTCGGCCTGGTACTGGCCATCGGTATCGTGGTGGACGATGCCATCGTGGTGGTGGAGAACGTCGAGCGAAACATCGAGCTGGGCCTGGAGCCGGTGGCGGCAACGCACAAGGCCATGGGCGAAGTGACCGGACCGATCATCGCCACCGCCCTGGTGCTGTGCGCGGTGTTCGTACCCGCGGCGTTCATTTCCGGCCTCACCGGGCAGTTCTACAAGCAGTTCGCCCTGACCATCGCCATTTCCACGGTGATCTCCGCATTCAACTCGCTGACCCTCTCGCCGGCGCTGGCTGCGGTGCTGCTGAAGGGGCACGATGCGCCCAAGGACCGCTTCTCGCGCCTGCTCGACCGGCTGCTGGGCGGCTGGCTGTTCCGACCGTTCAACCGGATGTTCGTCAAGGCCAGCCACACTTACGTCGGCACCGTGGGACGGGTGATCCGCCGCAGCGGCATCGCCATGCTGGTCTACGCCGGGTTGATGGCGCTGACCTGGGTGGGCTTCTCCAGCACCCCGACCGGCTTCGTGCCCAGCCAGGACAAACAGTACCTGGTGGCCTTCGCCCAGTTGCCGGACGCCGCGAGCCTGGATCGCACCGAAGATGTGATCAAGCGCATGTCGGACATCGCCCTCAAGCAACCCGGCGTGGAAAGCGCGGTGGCCTTCCCCGGCCTGTCGATCAACGGCTTCACCAACAGCCCGAACAACGGCATCGTCTTCGTCACGCTCAAGCCCTTCGATGAGCGCAAGGACCCGAGCCTGTCGGCCAACGCCATTGCTGGTGCACTGAATGGCAAGTTCGCGTCGATCCAGGACGCCTACATGGCGATCTTCCCGCCACCACCGGTCATGGGGCTGGGCACCATCGGCGGTTTCCGTCTGCAGGTGCAGGACCGTGGCAACCTCGGCTACGAAGCGCTGTACAAGGAAACCCAGAACGTTATCGCCAAAAGCCGCAGCGTGCCGGAACTGGCCGGCCTGTTCACCAGCTACACGGTGAACGTCCCGCAGGTCGACGCCGCCATCGACCGCGAAAAGGCCAAGACCCATGGCGTGGCGATCAGCGACATCTTCGACACCCTGCAGGTCTACCTGGGCTCGTTGTACGCCAACGACTTCAACCGCTTTGGCCGCACGTATCAGGTCAACGTCCAGGCCGAACAGCAGTTCCGCCAGGAAGCCGACCAGATCGGCCAGCTCAAGGTGCGTAACAACCTGGGCGAGATGATCCCACTGGCGACCTTCGTCAAAGTCAGCGACACCGCCGGCCCTGACCGGGTCATGCACTACAACGGCTTCATCACCGCCGAGATCAACGGCGCCGCCGCACCGGGCTACAGCTCCGGCCAGGCCGAAGCGGCGATGGCCAAGCTGCTCAAGGAAGAACTGCCCAACGGCATGACCTACGAATGGACGGACCTGACCTACCAGCAGATCCTCGCCGGCAACACCGCGCTGTTCGTCTTCCCGCTCTGCGTCCTGCTGGCCTTCCTGGTGCTGGCCGCGCAGTACGAAAGCTGGAGCCTGCCCCTGGCCGTGATCCTCATCGTACCGATGACCCTGCTCTCGGCGATTGCCGGGGTGATCATCGCCGGCAGCGACAACAACATCTTCACCCAGATCGGCCTGATCGTACTGGTCGGCCTGGCATGCAAGAACGCGATCCTGATCGTCGAGTTCGCCAAGGACAAGCAGGCCGAGGGCCTGGACCCGCTGGCCGCGGTGCTGGAAGCCTGCCGCCTGCGTCTGCGGCCGATCCTGATGACCTCCTTCGCGTTCATCATGGGTGTGGTGCCCCTGGTGCTGTCCAGCGGCGCGGGCGCGGAAATGCGTCATGCGATGGGTGTGGCGGTGTTCTCCGGCATGCTCGGGGTGACCTTCTTCGGGCTGCTGCTGACCCCGGTGTTCTATGTCCTGATCCGTAACTTCGTCGAGCGCCGTGAAGCCCGCAAGGCCGCGCGCATCGCGCAACAACCGACCCAGCCCGTGGAGGCGCATTGATGAGTGCCGTGAAACTCTTCGCCCCGAGCCTGCTGGTCCTGGCGCTGGCGGCCTGTGCCGTCGGCCCGGACTACAAGACCCCGGACACCCCGGCGGCCAAGCCCCTGGCACTGGAACAGGCCCAGGCCGCAAAAACCGCCTATGACCGCAGCCGCAGCGCGGCCAACTGGTGGCAGCAGTTCGACGACCCCACGCTGAACCGCCTGGTCGAGCAGTCGCTGACCGGCAACCGCGACTTGCGCGTAGCCTTTGCCCGCCTCAAGGCGGCCCGGGCGATCCGTGACGACGTGGCCAACGACGCGATGCCGGTGATCACCAGCCGCGCCAGCGGCCAGGTCGGCAAGGGCCAGGTGCCTGGCCAGACCGAACAACGGGTCAACAGCGAGCGCTACGACCTGGGCCTGGACATGGCCTGGGAAGTTGATCTGTTCGGGCGCATCCAGCGCCAGCTGGAGGCCAGCGACGCCGACCAGCAGGCCGCCGAGGCGGACCTCTACCAACTGCAGGTGACGCTGGTCGCCGACGTGGTGGACGCCTACGGCAAACTGCGCGGTGCCCAGCTGCGCGAAGCCATTGCCCGTGACAACCTGAAGAACCAGCAGGACTCGCGCGCCGTGACCACCCAACTGCGTGACGCGGGCGTCGGCAACGAATTGGACGTGGTGCGGGCCGATGCGCGTCTGGCAGCGGTGGAAGCCAGCGTGCCGCAGCTGCAGGCCGAACAGGTGCGCCAGCGCAACCGCATCGCCACCCTGCTGGGTGAGCGCCCCGAGGCCTTGAGCGTCGACTTGAGCCCGGCCGGGCTGCCGGCCATCGCCAAGACCCTGGCGGTGGGTGACCCGACTCAGGTGCTGCGCCAGCGTCCGGATGTCTGGGCGGCCGAGCGGCAACTGGCTTCGGCCACTGCGCGCATTGGCGTGGCCACCGCCGACCTGTTCCCACGCGTCAGCCTCAGCGGCTTCCTGGGCTTCACCGCAGGCCGTGGTTCGCAGATTGGCTCACAGGCGGCCAAGGCCTGGAGCCTGGGTCCGAGCATCACTTGGGCGGCCTTCGACCTGGGCAGCGTGCGGGCGCGGATTCGCGGCGCCGATGCCGACGCCGAGGGCGCGCTGGCCAACTATGAGCAGCACGTGTTGCTGGCCCTGGAAGAGTCGGAAAACGCCTTCAGCGACTACGACAAGCGCCAGCAACGCCTGCTCGCCCTGTTGCGTCAAAGCGAGGCCAGCCGCGAGGCGGCACGCCTGGCTTCGGTGCAATACCGCGAAGGCACGGCGGATTTCCTGGTGCTGCTGGATGCCGAGCGCGAGCGCCTGGCCGCCGAGGATGCCCAGGCCCAAGCGCAGATTGACCTGTACCAGGGCATCGTGGCGATCTACAAGGCGCTGGGCGGCGGCTGGCAGAAAGCCTGACCGTCCGTCTCTGGCCACAGCGAGGGGCTTTTGCCCCTTGCTTGCGGCACGCCCCCAGGCTGTGCACGACAGACGGCCCAGGCAGGTAGCGACCCGATCCAGAATTTGACAGCTGTGTTCGTCTCTTCGAAGCTGCATGGCGTCACGCATTGGATATCGGTATGCGCAAAGATTCTTTCTCCAGTCCCCAGCGGCCGCGTCGCTGGATGAACGCCCTGCTGTCAGCTTCGTTGATCTGCCTGTTGGCGCTGGCCTTGCTGATCTGGCGCAGCGAACCCAACGGCCAGACCAAGGCCAGCCATCCCAGCCAGAGCTACGCCCAGGCCCTGGAGCAGGCCCGCCTCGGCAAGCCGGGTGCCGCACGCATGCTCTACCAGCAACTGGTCCGCGACGACATGCCCGATGAGCGGCTGATCGCCTTGCTCGCCGAACTGCCCCACTACCCCAGCCCGCAGGCGCTGAAATTGCTCGATACGCTCCTGGACCACGAGTCCGTGGCGGTCCGCGAAGCGGCGATCCAGAGCGCAGTGCGATTGCTGCCGGATAATCACCTGGCCGTGCTGCTGGGCCCCTTGCTGACCGACAGCGACATGCAGGTACGCCTGGCCGCGACGCTGGCTCTTGTGCCGTTGTCGCCGGACGACCTTGGCCTGTATTTCGCGGCACTGCAGCACAGCGCCGAATCCTTGCAACCCTTCCTGGCCCGGCAACCGCCCAGTGCCTCGAACCTGGTGCAACTCGCTCGCCTTTACCAGCAGACAGGCAAAAGCGCACAGGCGTTGGCCAGCATGGAGCAGGCGGTGAAGTTGCAGCCTGACGATCTGGCCACCGGCATGGCGCGGGTCGAACTGCTCGATGACCTGGGCCAGGCCGACAAGGCCCGACAAGCATTCCGCTCCCTGCTGGAGAAGCATCCGAATGCGCCAGAGTTGCAACACGCCCTGGGCAAGTGGCTACGCGAACATGGACAGGCGGAATTCGCGGTACTCAGCCTGGCCCGAGCGTCGGAGCTGGCGCCGGACAATGACGATTATCACTATGACCTGGCATTGGCCCTGCACGATCTTGAACAACTCGAAGCCGCGCAGAAGCAATTGCAACAGATTGTGCAGAATCACCCGGCCAACCGAAAAGCACGGGTATTGTTGATTCAGTACGCCCGCGAGGCCGGGCAGTTACAGAATGTTCAGGTATTGTTGGCCGAACTTGAACAACAGAATCCTGATGACCCGACGCTGCAACAGGGCCTTTGATACAGACGCCGGGTCGTACTGATTGCAACCCGGTCAAGGGCTGCCAAGACTCACTGGCGCATGGCGTTATTATCAGAAATAACTTACACCCCGCCCTCGCCGTTAACACATTCCGAGCAAGCTGAAAGTGTCTATACAATTAAGGTTTGCACAAGACGGTTTGCTAAATTCGAAAAAACGGGCATTATTACTGCGTAGCCGATTAACGGCTGCGCTGTCATCGGTTAGTGATAGCTGAAACGTTTAGTTTCAGCATCGATCCACCGGCCAGCAAATGAGATGAGCGAATCGGTCAAAGTTTTTTGTCTTGTCGCTTTGTTCGGCTGATCACAGCCAATACACTGTCGGAGTATGTTTTTTGTCCAGACTTGCCGAGTTTCGAGCCGCAGAGAAAGCCCTTCAAGAACAGCTGGCCCAGCTGGAAGCCTTGAAGAAAGATGCCGGCCTTCAGAAAGAAATCGAATTCGAGCAGAAGCTCAAGGAGCTGATGGCGAGCTATGGCAAAAGCCTGCGCGATGTCATCGCTATCCTCGATCCTGCCAGCGCCACCAGCCTGGCTGCCGCACCGGCAGGCCCTAAGCGCCGTCGCGCCCGCGTGGTCAAGGTGTATCAGAACCCACACACCGGCGAGCTGATCGAAACCAAAGGCGGTAATCACCGCGGCCTGAAGGCCTGGAAAGAACAGTACGGTGCAGACACTGTCGACTCCTGGGTCCGTGCCTGATCGCATCGATCTGCCAAAGCCCTGCCTAGCAGGGCTTTTTTATTGCTGATGCGTTATTGAACTGCATCACAACTTGCGCCCCCTCGCCTGGCGAAGTTATCCGCCGAACAGAAGAAAACGTCATTTCAAAGGTCACATCCGTACCATTTCACTGTTGCCTGAACACCGCACGAAAGGTAAGGACAAGTAGCAGTCCCGCCGCTAACAGCCGTTGCCGGGATCGATCGATACATCACCCACGCTCAGAGCAGGCGGCGGTGCTACGCGCTAATGTGAAAGTGTCGACAGCGTCACATCTCCGGCATCGCAAGATTTATGACGTCAATAAACCTTCATTGCAACCGGCAAAATAGTGCGTTGCAAAACTTCAAACAATTCGCCGCTACAGATTATTGGCAATCAGACAATTACGGAAACCCTGTAGGCTATTTCCGGATATGTCGATGGGCGGCAGCTGCACCCCTCGATCTGCAGGCGCTGGCTTCACGTTTTTTTCACGCGAGGTGATCCAAGATACAACCAGCTAAAGGACTAGCACCCCATGCCCGCACACGCGGGCTTTATTTTGCCTGCTGAAAAGCTCAACGGGCGTCGCCCAGGCGCAAGCTGTCACGAATGCGCTGCACCTCGTCCTTGTTCTGCGCGTAGCCCTGCGCCGACCCTGCATAAGACAACGACCACGCCTGTTGGGCATCGGCCGCCGCCACCAGGGTCTGGGTCATCACGTGCACGCCGTTCTGCGTCACGGTGCAGGTACTTTCCATGCCCGGCACGCCACCCAGGGAGACTTCTCGTACGTGAGTACAGGCGCTTTGCAGGCCGCTTCGGGCAAAGTCGACCTGTACTGCCTTGCGCATCTCCAACAGCACGCCCTGGACATTCACCGCGTGCCCCGGCACTAGGCGCGAGCGGGTCAGCTCCACCACCATGCTCGGCTCACCGCGCTGATCATTCTTGATTGCCCGTTGTCTGAGCTGGACGGTGGGCTGCTCCGTGCCCGACTCGCTTACCGGCAGCGACTGTACGTCCCAACCGGCGGGCCAGAGAATCATCGCATCCTCGGCATGCGCCAGGCCGGCACCGGCCAGAAGAAAGGAAGCGATGCAGATCGAACGCAAGCGAAAACTGGGCATGGGGCAAGGCACCGAAAGGAGATGCGGAAATTCTGAGCCTGTCGCACCGCGACAACAAGAGGCAGAGCGGTTTGCATGAGCCCCCCTGCCCCGTATCATTGCGCACTTTGTACACCTCAAGCCGGAGACATCCATGAGCCTGCACGATCTCAACACCTTCCCAGGCGTGACCGCCCAGCCCGAAGCGGCCACCCAGGGTTTCGTGTTCAACCACACCATGCTGCGTGTCAAGGACATCACCGCCTCGCTGGACTTTTACACCCGCGTACTGGGCTTCAGCCTGGTCGACAAACGCGACTTCCCGGAGGCTGAATTCAGCCTTTACTTCCTGGCCCTGGTAGACAAGCAACAGATTCCGGAAGACGACGACGCACGCCACCAGTGGATGAAATCCATCCCCGGCGTGCTGGAGCTCACCCATAACCACGGCACCGAGAAGGACGCAGGCTTCGCTTACCACAATGGCAACAGCGACCCACGCGGCTTCGGTCACATCTGCGTATCGGTGCCAGACGTGGTCGCGGCCTGCGAGCGCTTCGAGCAACTTGGCGTGCCCTTCCAGAAGCGCCTGGCCGACGGCCGCATGAATCACCTGGCGTTCATCAAGGATCCGGACGGCTACTGGGTGGAAGTCATCCAGCCTGCGCCGCTGTAAGTGGCGCAACGTCACCGCGTGGCCTGTGCCGATAAGGGTTCGCAGGCTGCGCGCCCGACATGAAAAAGCCCCGGCTGCTTTCGCAACCGGGGCTTTTTGTTTACCGCTGGGTCGATCAGGCCGGAGCGCTGGTGCGGATCAAGTGATCGAAAGCGCTCAGCGAGGCCTTGGCGCCCTCTCCCAGAGCGATGATGATCTGCTTGTAGGGCGCAACCGTCACATCACCGG
The DNA here is from genome assembly GCF_913777995.1 of uncultured Pseudomonas sp. GTDB lineage: Bacteria > Pseudomonadota > Gammaproteobacteria > Pseudomonadales > Pseudomonadaceae > Aquipseudomonas. Next base: position 83,622 of record NZ_CAJYVE010000030.1, read on the forward strand.
CAGCGAATACACCTGGCACCGAAGTCTCGCCACGCGGGTCGACGACGATCTCGCCCCGCGGCGACAGCTCGATGACGCCCTTCAGCCATTCGCTGTTGGGCAGCAAGCCGATCTGTACGAAGATACCTTCCAGCTCGATGAGCTGCTCTTCGCCGCTGACGCGATCCTTGTAGCGCAGGCCGTTGACCTTCTCGCTGTCCCCCGTCACTTCGGTGGTCTGCGCACTGGTCAGCACCGTGACGTTCGGCAGGCTGTTGAGCTTGCGCTGCAACACCGCATCGGCGCGCAGCTTGCTGTCGAACTCCAGCAGCGTCACATGTGAAACGATACCGGCCAGGTCGATGGCCGCCTCGACGCCCGAGTTGCCGCCGCCGATCACCGCCACGCGCTTACCCTTGAACAGCGGGCCATCGCAGTGCGGGCAGTAGGCCACGCCACGGTTACGGTATTCCTTTTCGCCTGGCACGTTCATTTCACGCCAGCGCGCACCGGTGGCCAGGATCAGGGTCTTGGCCTTGAGGCTTGCGCCGCTGGCGAACTTCACTTCATGCAGCTCGCCGTCCTTGCCAGGAATCAACTGGTCGGCGCGCTGCAGGTTCATGATGTCGACTTCATACTGCTTGACGTGCTCTTCGAGCGCCACGGCCAGCTTCGGCCCCTCGGTGTGCTGCACGGAGATGAAGTTCTCGATGGCCATGGTGTCCAGCACCTGCCCGCCGAAACGCTCGGCTGCAACACCGGTACGGATGCCCTTGCGCGCCGAGTACACCGCCGCTGCCGCACCGGCAGGGCCGCCGCCGATCACCAGCACATCGAAGGCCTGCTTGGCGTTGAGCTTGTCGGCCTGGCGAGCACTGGCACCGGTGTCGATCTTGGCGAGGATTTCTTCCAGGCCCATGCGGCCCTGGCCGAACACTTCGCCGTTGAGGTAGATGCTGGGCACCGACATGATCTTGCGATCGGTGACTTCGTCCTGGAACAGCGCGCCGTCGATGGCGACATGCTTGATGCCAGGGTTCAGTACTGCCATCAGGTTGAGTGCCTGGACGACGTCCGGGCAGTTCTGGCAGGACTGCGAGAAATAGGTTTCGAAGCGGAACTCGCCCTGCAAGGCGCGCACCTGCTCGATGGTTTCTTCACTGATTTTCGGTGGATAACCACCAACCTGCAGCAGGGCCAGGACCAGCGAAGTGAATTCATGCCCCATCGGGATACCGGCGAAACGCAGGCTGATGTTCTGCCCGGGGCTGTTCAGGGTAAAGGATGGCTTGCGCGCATCGGTACCCTCGGTGGACAGGCTGATGTCCTTGCCGGCACTGACAACGTCTTGCAGCAGCGAGAGCATTTCCTGGGACTTGGCGCCGTCATCGAGGGAGGCCTGGATCTCGATGGGGCGAGTAGTCCGCTCCAGGTAGGATTTCAACTGGGCTTTAAGATTGGCGTCCAACATGTTTCGGCTTCCTGTCTTCAGGCTGACGGCTCGAACGAGCAGGCGGCGATGGCGCTGCCATGTTCTTTCGATGCCTATAAATGAAAACGCCCAGGCGATGACCGCCCGGGCGTTTGACGGGGCGATTGAGGTTTACGGATTAGCGTACGGCGCCCCGATCAACTTCATGCGGATCAGATCTTGCCGACCAGGTCCAGGGAAGGAGCCAGGGTAGCCTCGCCTTCTTTCCACTTGGCTGGGCAGACTTCGCCCGGGTGAGCGGCAACGTACTGAGCAGCCTTGATCTTGCGCAGCAGCTCGGAAGCGTCACGGCCTACACCGCCGTCGTTGATTTCAACGATCTTGATCTGGCCTTCAGGGTTGATCACGAAAGTACCGCGGTCAGCCAGACCGGCTTCTTCGATCAGCACGTCGAAGTTGCGCGAAATGGCCAGGGTTGGGTCGCCGATCATGGTGTACTTGATCTTGCCGATGGCTGGCGAGGTGTTGTGCCAGGCAGCGTGGGCGAAGTGGGTGTCGGTGGAAACGCTGTAGATCTCGACGCCCAGTTTCTGGAACTCGGCGTAGTTGTCAGCCAGGTCTTCCAGTTCGGTCGGGCAGACGAAGGTGAAGTCGGCTGGGTAGAAGAACACCACAGACCACTTGCCTTTCAGGTCGGCATCCGAGACGTCAACGAACTTGCCGTCTTTGAAAGCGGTAGCTTTGAACGGTTTGACTTGGCTGTTGATGATAGGCATCTGTGAATCTCCATGGGTGTGTGAGTTGAAGGGTTGCGATTCGATGGAAAGAAGCTTACTCACAATCGCCGGGCATGGCTCATTGGGAAAGTCGATGCCAACGATTGCTTTTCACTATGAAGGCTCCTTATCAATAGAAGAAATCTTGCTGCCCGCTTCCAGCCTGGCCATGGCACCGAACGGGGAAATCTCAATGTAGCGCATGGCTGACTTCATGTCTTTCCAGCCTACATAGGCCATCAACGACTTGAGGTCCCAGCCGTTCTGATGCGCCCAGGTCGCAAAACCTCGCCGCAGTGAGTGGCTGCTGTAGGCCTGTCCGCGCAGACCGGCGCGCGCGAAGGCTTGGCGCAACAGGGTAATCACACTGTTGGGATGCAACCCCGCCTCGCCCAGGTTGCCCCAGCGATCGATACTGCGAAATACCGGCCCATCCTCCAGGGCGGCGCAGTCGAGCCACGCCAGGTAGGCCTGCACCGGACACAGCCGCTGCAGTGCCGGCGTCTGGAAACTGCGCCCGGCGTAGTCACGGTCGCTCTTGCTGCGCGGCAGATACAGAGTAATCCCCGTTCCCGCCACCGCCTTGACGTGCTCGACCTGCAAGCGGCACAGCTCATCGCTGCGAAAGCCACGCCAGAAACCCAACAGAATCAATGCAGCATCGCGGCGACAGCGCAAGACCTCTGCATGTCGATGCTGGCGCTGCGCCTGCGCGGCAGTCTCCTCCAGCCAGTCGATCACCCGTTCCAGGTCTGCCAGTTGCAAAGGTTCGGCCTGTCTTTCCTGCGCCGGATGCAAGGCACGAATGCCCTTGAGCACCTTGCGCACCACCGGTGCCCGGGTCGGGTCAACGAAACCCTGGCTGGCATGCCACTGGGCCAGCGCGGAAAGACGCAACTTCAAGGTATTCACTGACAACTCCCCGGCATAGCAAGCCAGATAACGCGCCACGCTCTCGCTGGTGGCAGGCAGGAAGCCGCCGAACACCACTTCGAAGTGCTCGATAGCGGCCTGATAGCTGCGCCGGGTGTTGTCCCGGGTGGCCGCGGCGATGTAGCGATCTACGTCACTCATGGGGGATTCCGTACTGGCGAACGCCCTTGAACACGCTCAAAAGGCAATGACACGGGATAATACGCCAATATCCCGCGTGAAATAACCGGCAATATCCACTACCTAAAAAGCAATATTTAGTATGTAATTACAGGGTACATACCACAGTACGTAATCGTAGGAGCAGGCATGGCGCGCGGCGGAATCAACAAGGCACTGGTGCAAAAGGCCCGACAGGCCCTGATCGCACGTGGCGAGCATCCGAGCATCGACGCTGTACGGGTGGAAATGGGCAATACCGGCTCGAAAACCACCATTCACCGCTACCTGAAGGAACTGGAAAGCCACGACACCCCTGCCCCGTCGATCAACGATGAGTTGGCCGAACTGGTGGCACACTTGGCCGCACGCCTGCAGGGCCAGGCCCAGGAGCGCATCGATCAGGCGCAGCAGCGGATGGATGAAGATCGCGCCGAACAGCGCGAGGAACTGGCGCAGCTCACTCGCCAATTGCGGGCATTGCAGGAACGCTGCGATACACAAGCGCAAGCGCTGCAAGCCAGCGACCAGGCTTTGGAACAGACTCGCGAAACCCTGCGTCAGGCGATGCTGGACAATGCGCGGTTGAACCAGGCCAGCCAGGATCTGCACGGCCGCCTGGAAGACCGCGACCGCCAGATCGCCTCACTGGAAGACAAGCACCGACATGCTCGCGAGGCCCTGGAGCATTACCGCAATGCCGTAAAGGAGCAGCGCGAACAGGACCAGCAACGCCATGAAGGGCAGCTCCAGCAATTGCAGATGGAATTGCGTCAGGCACGCCAGACCCTGGCGCTGCATCAGGAATCCATCACCCTGCTCAATCGCGACAACGAACGCCTGCTCGCCGAACAGCGCAGTACCGGTCGCGACCTGCAGCAGTGCCAGCTACAGCTGGACAAAGCCTTGAAACAGGCCGAAAAGGCCAGCAGCGAACAGCACAAAGCGATAACCCGCAGTGCCCAGCTGGAGGTGCGCTTGCAGGCCGCACAGCAGGATGGCGCCACGGCTCGGCAGCAATTGAGCGAGGCGCAGCAGCAAGGTCGCATGCTGGAGTTGCTGCTGAGCCGCAAGGAAGCAGCCCTGGAAAATCTCCAGGCCCGCTTCGATGCACAGCAAGCGCCTAGCGCAGCGACTCAGCCTCCAGCATCTGCCTGACCCGCGCCGCCAGCTCATCGACATTGAAAGGTTTGGCCAGCATGTCCATACCCGAGTCTTGCAGATCCTGGCGAACCTGCGCGTTACGCGCATAACCGGTCATGAACAGCACCCGCAGCCCGGGGCGAAACTGCCGGGCGATCTCGGCCAGTTGCCGACCGTTGAGCCCTGGCAGGCCGACATCACTGATCAGCAGGTCGATACGTTCGGTGCGCTGCAGATGGGTAATGGCACCCGCACCATCAGCCGCCTGCAGTGCGGTGTAGCCCAGCTCGCGCAAGGCATCGACCACCATCATGCGCACCGCCTCTTCGTCCTCGACCACCAGCACGCATTCACCTTCACTGGCCCGCGGCGCCAAGGGCTGGTCAGCAGTAACGGCCTGACTGTCGGCGGCACACCACTCACAAGGCAGAAACAGCGAAATACACGCGCCCCGCCCCTCGGCACTGTCGATACGCACGTGCCCGCCGGTCTGCTTCATGAAGCCATAGACCATCGACAAACCCAGTCCGGTGCCCTGACCGATGGGTTTGGTGGTGAAGAACGGATCGAAGACCCGTTCGAGCACATCTGCCGGAATGCCGCAACCGGAGTCTTCGACGCTCAGCTGTACATACTCGCCAGGCGCCAGGTCGCCCTGACGCACGTCAACCTGCACCACCTGGCTGCGCACCCACAGGCGCCCGCCCTCCGGCATCGCGTCACGAGCATTGATCACCAGGTTGAGCAAGGCGTTTTCCAGTTGGTGCTCGTCGGTACGAATGACTCGCTGCTGATCCTGCAGGTCGATGCACAACTCGATGCTCTCGCCGATGGTACGCCGCAGCAGCTCTTCCATCGACGCGACCAGCTCGTTCAACTGCACGGGCCGCGTAGTCAGCGACTGGCGCCGCGCGAAGGCCAGCAGACGCTGGGTCAGCGCTGCCGCGCGGTTGGCCGAGGTGACTGCCGCCTCGATGTACTTGCCCACTTCCTGCACACGACCCGCCGCCAGGCGCCGACGGATCAGATCCAGGGCACCGAGCACACCGGTGAGCATGTTATTGAAGTCATGGGCGATGCCTCCGGTCAGTTGCCCGATGGCATCCATCTTCTGCGCGTGGCGCAGCGCTTCTTCGGCCTGCGCTCGCTCGGCGATCTCCACCTGCAGGCGCTGATTGGCTTCGGCCAGCTCACGGGTGCGCTCGGCGACACGCAGCTCCAGGCTCTCGTTGAGTTCGCGCAGGGCCTCCTCCGCGTTGACCTGGGCGGTGATATCGGTGTGGGTACCCAGCCAATGGGTGATGTGCCCCTGGCAATCGCGGATCGGCAAGGCTCGCGACAGAAACCAGTGAAACACGCCGTCCTTGCTGCGCAGCGGGAAGGTGTCTTCCCACACCGAGCCGGTGGCGAAGCAATGCCTGAGGCGCGCCGTGACCCGCTGGTGGTGATCCGGATGATGAAGCGCGCGCCAGCCCAGCGCCTGCATCGCCTCCAGCGAAGCCCCGGTATAGGCGTACCAGCGCTCGTTGTACCAATGGATATGCCCGGCGGGATCCGCCGTCCAGGCCAATTGGCTCATGTTGTCGGCCAGACTCCTGAACTGCCGCTCGCTTTCGCGCAGAGTATCGAGCTGTCGTCGCTCGTCATCATCCGGATGTGCTGGGTTCACGGGCATGGCCGCCGTCGGCGTAGGGGTTCTCAACTGTGGAATCCATCCTTGAAGAAGGGGTCAGCCCGGTCATCATCCTGAATCCCGGGCATGGCAGGTACTGCTCAGCGCGATACCGGGCTGCGCATCGTGACGAACTCTTCGGCAGCGGTCGGATGCACCCCGAGCGTGTCGTCGAACACACGCTTGGTCGCACCGGCCTTGAGCGCCACGGCGAGGCTCTGCACGATCTCCCCGGCATCCGGACCGACCATATGGCAACCCAGCACACGGTCGCTCTTGGCATCGACGACCAGCTTCATGAAAGTGCGTTCCTGATCATCGGTGAGGGTCAGCTTCATGGGCCGGAAACGACTTTCGAACACCTGCACCGAATAGCCCTGTTCGAGCGCCTGCTCTTCGGTAAGCCCCACGGTGCCGAGATTCGGCAGGCTGAAAACCGCCGTCGGGATGTGATTGTAGTCCACCGGGCGATATTGCTCGGGTTTGTACAGACGGCGCGCGATGGCCATGCCTTCGGCCAGCGCCACCGGTGTCAGCTGCACACCACCGATGATGTCGCCCAGCGCCAGAATCGACGGTTCGCTGGTCTGATAGTGCTCGTCCACCTTGATGTAACCCTGCTCGTCAAGCTGCACGTCGACATTTTCCATGCCGAGGTTATCGAGCATCGGTCGGCGCCCCGTCGCGTAGAACACGCAATCGGTATCCAGAATGCCACCGTCCTTCAGGCTCACCTTGAGGCTGCCATCGGCCTGCTTGTCGATGCGACTGATGTCGCAGTTGAAACGCACGTCCAGGCCATGCTTGACCAGCTCTTCGTGCAGATGCGTGCGCACGCCGCCGTCGAAACCACGCAGGAACAGTTCACCACGATAGGCCAGGGTGGTTTGCGCGCCCAGGCCATTGAAGATCGAGGCGAACTCCACGGCGATGTAGCCACCGCCAACCACGATGATGCGCTTGGGCAGGTTGTCCAGGTGGAAGGCTTCGTTGGAGGTAATGGCGTGCTCACGACCTGGAACGTCGGGCACCTGCGGCCAGCCGCCGGTGGCGATCAGAATGCGCTCGGCGCTATAGGTCTTGCCGTCGACTTCCACCCCATGCGGGCCGGTGAGCCGGGCATGCCCTTCGACCAGGGTCACGCCGCTGTCGGCCAGCAACTTGCGGTAGATACCGTTCAGGCGCTGGATTTCCTTGTCCTTGTTGGCGATCAGGGTTGGCCAGTCGAAAGTCGGCTCGTCAAGGCTCCAGCCAAACCCCCTGGCGTTGGCGAAATCGTCGGCGAAGTGCGCGCCATAGACCAGCAGCTTCTTGGGCACGCAGCCGACGTTGACGCAGGTGCCGCCCAGGTAACGGCTTTCCGCCACCGCGACCCTGGCCCCGAACCCGGCGGCGAAACGCGCAGCGCGCACACCGCCGGAGCCGGCACCGATGACGAACAGATCGAAGTCGTAAGCCACTGTCTTCTCCTTCAGTTGGCAGAAATGTTCCAGAGCATAACCGCCCGGCGCATTACACAGAAACTAAAAAGCCATCCCGCACGGCCTGTGCGGGATGGCTTTAGGGGCGACGCAGGCGGAATCAGAACGCCTTGCCGGTCTTGTAGAAATTCTCGAAGCAGAAGTTGGTGGCCTCGATGTAGCCTTCGGCGCCACCACAGTCGAAACGCTGACCTTTGAACTTGTAGGCCAGCACATTGCCCTGGGCAGCCTGCTTCATCAGGGCGTCGGTGATCTGGATCTCACCGCCCTTGCCCGGCTCGGTCTGCTCGATCAGCTCGAAGATGTCCGGGGTCAGGATGTAGCGACCGATGATCGCCAGGTTGGACGGTGCATCTTCGGGCTTCGGCTTCTCGACCATGTCGTTGACGCGGTACAGGCCCGGTTTGATTTCTTCACCGGCGATCACGCCGTACTTGTTGGTTTCCGCTGGATCGACTTCCTGGATGGCAACGATCGAGCAACGATAGTGGTTGTACAGCTTGACCATCTGCTGCAGCACGCCGTCACCGTCGAGGTTGACGCACAGGTCGTCCGCCAGCACCACGGCGAACGGCTCGTTGCCGATCAGCGGGCGACCACTGAGGATCGCATGGCCCAGGCCTTTCATTTCGGTCTGACGGGTGTACGAGAAGCTGCACTCGTCGATCAGGCGACGGATGCCGACCAGGTATTTTTCCTTGTCGGTGCCTTTGATCTGGTGCTCGAGTTCGTAGCTGATGTCGAAATGGTCTTCCAGCGCGCGCTTGCCGCGGCCAGTCACGATGGAGATTTCCCGCAGGCCTGCTTGAAGTGCCTCTTCAACGCCGTATTGAATCAGTGGCTTGTTGACCACTGGCAGCATCTCTTTGGGCATGGCTTTGGTCGCTGGCAAAAAGCGAGTGCCGTAACCGGCTGCAGGGAACAAGCATTTCTTGATCATATAAGTCCTTAGTCAAGGGCTGTGGGCATTGTCGGCGCAGTCTAATCAGGCGGCGGTCACCTTACAATGCCCCGCCACTGGCCGTCCTATCCCGTGATAGAGGAATCCATGGCCGGATAGTTCCGCCCGGTCATAGATATTGCGACCATCGAAGAGCACCGGCATGCGCATGGCGCCGCGAATCCGCAAGAAGTCGGGCTGGCGAAACTGCTTCCATTCGGTCACCAGCACCACGGCGTCGGCGCCTTGCGCACAGCCGTACAAGGTCTCGCACAAGACTAGCTGAGCATTGCCGATCGCGTCCGGATAACGCCGCGCCACTGCTGCCATGGCCGCCGGATCAGTGGCCTGTACCCGCGCCCCGGCGGCCAGCAGGGCGTCGATCAGCACCAGGCTCGGGGCTTCGCGGATATCGTCGGTACCCGGCTTGAACGCCAGCCCCCAGACCGCGACCACCCGTCCCTGCAGGTAACCGCCGAAATGCTGGTGCAGCGCCTCGAACAGCAGGGTCTTCTGCAACGTGTTGCGCGCCTGTACCGCACGCAGGATCTGCGGGTCGAAGCCTTGCTGCCGGGCCGTGCTGATCAGCGCACGCACGTCCTTGGGAAAGCACGAACCCCCATAACCGCACCCGGCATAGATGAAGTGGGTGCCGATACGCCGGTCACTGCCGATGCCATGACGCACCTGCTCGATGTCCACGTCCAGAAGCGAGCACAGCGCCGCCATTTCATTGATGAAGGAAATCTTCGTCGCCAGAAAGGCGTTGGCCGCATACTTGCTGAACTCCGCCGCACGCAGGCCCATGACCAGCACCCGGTCACGATTGCGCAGGAACGGGCTGTAGAGGCGCTGCAGCAGTTCGGCACTGTGCGGCTCATCGCAGCCGATGATGACGCGGTCCGGGCGCATGAAATCCTCGATGGCTGCGCCTTCCTTGAGAAACTCCGGATTGCTGGCCACGCTGATGCGCCAGTCGAGGCTGCGGCTGGCCAGCTGGCGATTGATGCGCTGGGCCACTGCCTCGCAGGTTCCGACCGGCACGGTGGACTTGTTCACTACCAGGCAGGCGCGGCTCAGGTGGCGCCCCAGTTGATCGGCGACTTCCAGCACGTGGCTGAGGTCCGCCGAACCGTCCTCCTGGGCCGGTGTACCGACGGCGATGAACACGATGTCGACCTGGCGCAATCCTTCGAGCAACTGCCCGGTGAACAACAGCTGGCCACTGAGCCGCTGCTGCGCGAGCATCGCGTCCAGCCCCGGCTCATGAATCGGGCACTCACCGCGACGCAGCGCCGCCAGGCGGTCGGGGTCGCGCTCGACACACACCACCTGGTTGCCCATTTCCGCGAAGCAGGCGGCGGTGACCAACCCGACATAACCGGCGCCAATGATGCAAAGTCGCATGACCGTGTCTCCTGACAGGATTTGCAACAATTGCACCTGTAGCGGATTGCAGCATCGTGACCATCGAAAGACAGCCGCATGACCCTCTCGATGCGGTAACTTATGGCGGAACGATGGCATGCGCGCCCTGTCCAACACCTCGATCAGGACGCCCACTGCGCCACCAGCCCGCCAGGGCCGGCAAATTGCGCAGAGGTATGCCTGAAACGCCTACCCTAGAGCCTATTTTCCGAAGCGAACACCATGATCAGACTGCTGCCCCTGATTGCCGTACTGGGCCTCACCGCGTGCGCCACCGCCTCCCCGACCTATATGAAGAACGGCCAACAGGGCTTGAGCATCGACTGTTCGGGCGAAGCCAATTCCTGGGCGAAATGCTATGAGAAGGCGGACGACTCCTGTGCCGGTACCGGCTACGAGATCATCGGCACCGATGGCACGCCGCAACCGGAAGCCGAAGACAAGACCCTGGGCCTGGATGTCGGCAACTACAAGCACCGCAGCGTCCTGGTGGTGTGCAAATAAGCGATCACAACCCCATACGGGCCAGTCAGGCTCGGTGGGAACGGCCTTGGCCGAATACCGATCAGGCGCTTCCCGGCTTTTGCTGGAGCGAGCTGACCAGTATGGGCTTTAGTCGCAATACTGCTCGGTTAAGCGGCATGTGGCCCGGTGGGAGCGGCTTTAGCCGCGAAAGCGTCAGGAAACTCACTGCATCTGTTGCGAACATGCGGTCGCTTCGCGGCTGAGCCGCTCCTACCCGGCCTAACTGACCAGTATTGGCTTTAGCCGCGAAAGCGCCTACAGGCCCTGACGGCCCGGATTGCGATCAGCCGGAAATGCACGCCTCGGCAGCGCGCTTCACGTCGCCACGGATCGGCAGGTTGTTCATACGCTCATGCACCTTGATCGAGCTGCCACTGGAGCGCTCGTCGATGTCGATCACCGCCGCAGGGCTGTCGGTCAGTTTCTGCGCCACGATCAGCCGCACGCCGTCATTGCGCGCCGTCATCATTGGCGGCTCACGGTCGCTACCCAGCTTGCCGATGACGCAATCGGCGTATTCGTTGGGTTTCTTGCCGGAAATGACGCTCAGCGTCGCCGGCGAATGCTCGATGTCCTCGACAGTCGCGCACCCGGCCAAGGTCGCCAGGGCCAGGATTACCACGGCCAGTTTCATGTCGTTGCTCCAATATGAAAGCCGGTAGGACCAGCGGCAGGTGAATAAGATCCCCAGCCGCTTAACTTTTTGCCATCACGGGCAAATAACTGTGCGCCATTGCACAAAACCCCGATTGCCTCGTGTTATCGTTTCGCTTTTGCGCGACAGCCTGTTTCCGGAGACACCCATGAAGTTCGTACACCAGCGTGAGCACCTCAACGAAGACGACCTGGTCGTCATCGAATGCTCGCGTACCTGCAATATCCGCCTGATGAACGACGCGAATTTCCGCAGCTTCAAGAACGGCGGCCGGCATACGTACCATGGCGGCGCCTTCGACCGGTTCCCGGCCAAGATCACCGTACCCAGCTCCGGATTCTGGAACATCACCATCGACACCACCGGCCGCAAGCCGGACAAGAACCCCAGCCACAAGCCGACCTTCACCCACTCGATCAAGATCGTGCGCCGCTCGCCTTCGCGGCTTGGCTGAAGCCGTAACAATCCAGGAGTGACCGTGACCAGCCCTACCCCGACCACCAAGTTCGCCGTCAGCTACAAACTCAACGGTGAGCGCCGCTTCGAATTCGCCTACCTGCAATCGGCCAGCGTCGAAGAGGCCCGTGCCGCACTGGAAAAGATGCATGGCCAGGGCGACGACGTGATCAGCGACGTCAAGGTCAGCAAGGCCTTGTAAGACGCCACGCCCGCCAGATCAGTCTGGCGGGTTACCGGCCAAGCGCGACCTGCCGCGGATGGGCGGAACCACCGCCCGGCGCCTTTAGAGAGCCGCCCCCATGACCTTCGACCTGTTTTCCGACGACACGCCCCAAGGCCGCGAAACCCTGGGGCCCTCGGCTGTGCTGCTGCGTGGCCATGCCTTGCCGCAAGCCGAAAGCTGGCCGGCACTGCTGGAACAGATCGAGGCGCGCTCGCCCTTTCGCCATATGTACACGCCAAGTGGCTACCGGATGTCGGCCGCCATGACCTGCTGCGGCGAGCTTGGCTGGATCACTGACAGGCGTGGCTACCGCTACAGCGCCACCGACCCGTTGACCGGCCAGCCCTGGCCGCCGATGCCCGACGCCTGGCGGGCCTTGGCGGGCGAGGCTGCGCAACAGGCCGGTTTCCAGGCATTCGAACCGGACGCCTGCCTGATCAACCGCTACGTACCGGGCGCGAAAATGTCGCTGCATCAGGACAAAGACGAGCGCGACCATTCATGGCCGGTGGTCTCGGTTTCCCTCGGCCTGCCGGCGGTGTTCCAGTTCGGTGGGCTGCAGCGCACTGACAAGACCCAGCGCGTGCCGCTGTTCCACGGCGACGTGCTGGTATGGGGCGGCGCCGACCGGCTGCGTTTCCACGGCATCCTGCCGCTGGCCGAGGGCGAACACCCCCGCTTCGGCGCCCAGCGCATCAACCTGACCTTTCGCAAGGCCGGCTGACCCCCTCCTATTCGGGCATGATTCGGAGCCGCCTTAGCCGCAATACGGGCCAGTCAGGCCGGGTAAGAGAGGCTTCAGCCGCGAAGCGACCACGTGTTCGCGACAGATGCAGTGAAGTTCCCGGCGCTTTCGCGGCTAAAGCCGCTCCCACCGAGCCCATCACGCCGCACAGCGCTTAATCGATCAGTGCTAACCAACCCGACGGGTCAATCGTAGATGTGATGCAGGTAGCTGATCTGCTCCGCCACCGGCAGGCGGTGCAGTTTGGGGCACGACTCGCAGAGCACCGGGGGTTCGCCTTCCACCGGCGCGTGCAGCTGGTAATGCAGGCAGCAGTGGCGGCGCAACGGCAGTTGTGCACACAGTTCGGGGGCCGGTGACTCGACCATGCGTTGCAGGCCGCGCAGCTTGAGACGTCCGTCATTAACCGCCACCGGCTCCAGCCAGGCGTGCGCCTCGGCGAAGCCGGCATGGCTCAGGTCAGGGTCCATGCGCATGAAAGCCCCGTCCCAGATCGCCACCATGTTGCCCCAGACAATCTTCGGTGCCAGACCTCCGGCAGCGGCCAGGGTGGTGAACAGCGGAGCCAGATGCTCGTGGACCAGTCGTGACCAGTAGGCGGCACGCTCGGCTTCAGCCAGGGGCTGTGGCGGATTGTCCAGGGCCAGGGCGCGGGGCTGGCCGTCCTCATGAACCAGCGCATGCTGGCCGCTCCAGAAGTCCACCGCCACGCCACGGGTCAGCACACAGGCCAGGGTGGCGGGCAAGGTGATGCTCATGTAGTTCATCGACCACTGCGACACCACGGCAGCGCGGTTTACCCCCGGATAGAGCAGCGCGAAACGTTCGAGCTGCGGCTTGAGTCGAGCCGGGTCGGCCAGCCGGTTCAGGGGAATGGAAGGCTCGCCATCGGCGTTACTCCGCACCACCCGTTGGATGGGCGGCCAGGCCTGGTTGAGCCACGCTGGAAATTCGATGACAGGTCCCCCGTTACTTTCCCTAATGAATGCAAACAATTAGCATTGTCCGATCCTATCTTTCCTCCCTTGCAAACTCAACGTCGCACGCGACCGGACCTACCAGGATTTCATGCACACTCTTCGCAATTTCTGGCGCATCGCAAAGCCTTTCTGGACCTCGGAAGAGAAATACCCGGCCTTGCTGTTGCTGGTGGCCACGGTGGCGATGACCCTGGGGCTGGTCGGCGTCAACATTCTCAACAACTTCTGGAACCTGCACTTCTACAATGCGCTGCAAGAGAAGGACTACCACGGTTTCCTGATCGGTGGCCTGCAGTTCATCCTGCTGCAGATCGGCACCGCGACCTTCACCGTGGCGGCCTTCCACTTCCAACAGAAGCTGACCCTGCGCTGGCGCCGCTGGGCCACGCACAACATGCTCGAACAGTGGCTGGGCCAACAGCGTTACCAGAAGCTCAAGCTGACGGAAAACGAAGTCGACAACCCCGACCAGCGCATCGCCGAGGACATCGACCTGTTCATCGTCAAGTCGCTGAAGCTGTCGCTGGGCGTGCTGACCTCGGTGGTGTCGCTGTTTTCCTTCCTGCACATCCTCTGGCAAGCCTCCAGCCTGGTCAGCGTGCCGTTCGCCGGAGATTCGCTTGTCATACCAGGGCTGCTGGTGTGGATCGCCCTGCTCTATGCCCTGGCCGGCACCGGCCTGGCGTTCTGGCTGGGCCGTGCCCTGCCGCGCCTGAACTTCGTGCAACAGCGCCGCGAGGCCGACTTTCGCTTCGCGCTGATGCGCCTACGGGAAAACGCCGACTCGGTGGCGCTGTACCAGGGCGAAGCAGTGGAGAACCAGCGTTTCCACCAACGCCTTGAAGCGGCCCTGGAGAACTTCTGGGCCTTGGTGAAGAAGCAGAAACTGATCATGGGCTACTCGACCTTCTACCTGCGCAGTGCCACGGTCATCCCCATGTTCATCATGGCCCCGCAGTTCTTCGCCGGCGCCTTTCCCCTTGGCCGCCTGACGCAGATCAGCGCCGCCTTTGGCGAAGTGCATGCGGCCATCGCCTACCTGGTCGAGGTGTTCCCGGAGCTGGCGGCGTGGAAATCGGTGGTCGACCGGCTCATCGGCTTCCAGGAGCGCCTGGACAACGTCGAAGTCAAGTCGGGTGTCGAAGCCCGGCAACAGCGTGACGGCCTCGCCATCCACGACCTGGACATCTGGCTGCCCGGCGGCCGGCGCCTGCTCGAAGGCTTCAACCTGTCACTGGCACCCGGCGACAGCCTGTTGATCAGCGCACCGTCCGGGTCTGGCAAGTCCACGCTCATCCGCGCCATCACCGGCCTGTGGCCACACGCCCAAGGTACGGCCAGCTACGACCGTGAGCAGGCACTGACCCTTTCGCAGAAGCCCTACCTGCCCTTGGGCAGCCTGCGCGAAGCCCTGTGGTATCCCAAGCCGCCGCAAGCTGACGCCGATGGGGCGGTTCGCCAGGCCATGCAGCAGGTCGGCCTGCAGCACCTGACCGAGCAACTGGACCAGCAGCACGACTGGGCGCAGACCCTGAGCGTCGGTGAACAACAGCGCTGCGCCTTCGTCCGCGCCCTGCTGACCCGCCCTGCCGTGCTGTTTCTCGACGAAAGCAGCTCGGCCCTGGACGCCGCCAACGAAACGCGCTGCTACCAGTTGCTCAAGCAGCACCTGCCCGACAGCATTCTGATCAGCGTTGGCCACAATGCCTCGCTGGAGCGTTTCCACTGGCAGGTTCTGGAGCTGCACGACCCGGCGAACTGGTCGCAGCGGCAGGTCGCGCCGGTGGTGTGAGCGGCTTGGTTTTTGCCTGCAAGCACGGCACCATCGGCCAGGTTGCCCCGCCTCCAGCAGGTCCACAGCATGCTCCACACCCACCTCACCACCCTCAATGCGGTCTCGCTGATTCTCGAAACCCTGCGTGAAGACGGCGTGCCGGCCCGCGAGCTGCTGGTCGGCAGCGGTATCGACGAAGCCGACCTGGCGCGGCCTGACCCGCGCATCACCACTGCCCAGGAAGCCCGGGTGTGCGCCAATGCGCTGGCCCTGCGTGAGACCTTCGGCCTGGAGCTGGGCCAGCGCATGCACGTGTCGTCCTATGGCGTGCTGGGCTACGCGATGCTGCTCAGCGACACCCTGGGCAGCGCCCTGGAGCTGGCGCTGCGCTACCCGGCCCTGCTCGGCACGCTGTTCGAGCTGCACCTTGAGGTGCGCGGCGAGCAGGCCTGGCTGCTGGCCACGCACTATCGTTCGGAGCCTGAACTGGCGGTGTTCAATGCCGAACTGTGCCTGGGCTCGCTGAAAGTGATCTGCGACGACCTGCTGGGCCGCCCACTGCCCTTGCAGCAGGCCCGCTTCGCCCACCCGGCGCCCGTCTACAGCAAGCGCTACCGACGCAACTTTCCCTGCCCGGTAAGCTTCGACGCCGTGGAGCACGGCTTTGCCTTTCCTGCCGAGTGGCTGCGCCGACCGCTGCCGCTGGCCGACCGGCTGACCCATCGCGCCATGGCCGAACGTTGCCGACAACAGAATGCCGAGTTCACCGGGCGCCAGGCCTGGCTGGGGAGGATTCGCCAGCACCTGGCCGAGCAGTTGGCCAGTCCGCCGGGCCTGGAAGGCCTGGCGCGGCAGATGAACTGCTCGTCGCGCAGCCTGCGCCGCCACCTGCACGACATGGGCAGCAGCTACCAGGCCCTGCTCGACAGCCTGCGTTTCGAGCGCGCCAAGATGCTGTTGGCCGAACAGCAGTGGCCGGTGCAGCGCGTCGCCGAAGCCCTGGGCTACAGCGAAACCGCGAGTTTTCGCCATGCCTTCGTGCGCTGGAGCGGCATCGCGCCCAGTCACTACCGCACCTGAAGCGTGCGCGCGCGCCCTGAAAAAGGGCGAAATACGGTCAAACAGATTGGCCATATCTATCCCCTTATGGCCGTTCGCACCGTTCTCCAATCGGCCCGCCTGGCGAAACAATGCCAGGCAACCCGCCACACGGAGCACGACCATGCTGACCATCTACTCGGATGACCATCATCTGCACCACGGACGCTGCGAGCTGATCAACGGGCAACTGATGCCCTGCTTCGAGATGCCGTCACGCGCCGATCACGTTCTCACCCGGGTCAAGGCCCGTGAGCTGGGGCCGGTGCAAGCGCCGCGCGACCATGGCCTGGCACCCATCGCCCGTGTGCACAGCGCTGATTACCTGGCGTTCTTCGAAGGCGCCTGGGCACGCTGGGAGGCGCTGGGCCAGGACGGCGACCTGCTGCCCTTCACCTGGCCGGCGCGCACCTTGCGCCGGGTCAAGCCCAAGGGCCTGCATGGCGAGCTGGGCTATTACAGTTTCGATGCTGGCGCCCCCATCACCGCCGGCACCTGGCAGGCCGCCTACAGTGCCGCGCAGGTGGCACTGACCGCCCAGGCCCACGTGCAGGCCGGGGCCGACAGTGCCTTCGCGCTGTGCCGGCCGCCGGGGCACCACGCCGCCAGCGACCTGATGGGCGGCTACTGCTATCTGAACAACGCCGCCATCGCCGCCCAGGCGTTCCTCGACCAGGGTCGCCAGCGTGTGGCCATCCTCGACGTGGACTATCACCACGGTAACGGCACCCAGTCGATCTTCTACGCTCGCAGCGATGTGTTCTTCACCTCCATTCACGGCGACCCGAACAACGAATTCCCGTTTTTCCTCGGTTATGCCGATGAAACCGGCGAAGGCGACGGCGAGGGCTGCAATCTCAACCTGCCCCTGCCCCATGGCAGCAACTGGGCGCAATGGCGCAAGGCACTGGAAACCGCCTGTTCGGCCATCGACGACTACCAGGCCGAGGTGCTGGTGGTGTCATTGGGCGTGGACACGTTCAAGGAAGACCCGATCTCGCAATTCACCCTCGACAGCCCCGACTACCTGGCCATGGGCAGGCGCATCGCGGCACTGGGCCTGCCGGTGCTGTTCGTGATGGAAGGCGGTTACGCCGTGGAAGAAATCGGCATCAATGCCGTGAACGTGCTCGAAGGCTATGAAACCGCCCGCAAGGAGGGCCAATGATGGTCAAGTTGCTCAAGAACACCCTGGCCGCCGCCCTCTGTGCGGGCCTGGCCAGCAGCCTGGTGCAGGCCGACGAACCCCGCACCCTGAAGGTCTACAACTGGTTCGACTACATCACGCCGAAGACCCTTACCGATTTCAAGGAACAGACCCGAATCAACCTGGTGTACGACATCTTCGACACCAACGAGGCCCTGGAAGCCAAGCTGCTCACCGGACACTCCGGCTACGACGTGGTGGTGCCGTCGAACATGTTCCTGGCCAAGCAGATCGAAGCCGGGGTGTTCCAGCCGCTGGACCGCAGCAAGCTGCCGAACTGGCAGCACCTGGACCCGAAACTGATGAAGCTGCTGGAAGCCAACGACCCCGGCAACAAGTACGCGGTGCCCTACATGTACGGCACCATCCTGATCGGCTTCAACCCGGCCAAGGTCAAGGCCGTGCTGGGTGACAACGCACCGGTGAACAGCTGGGACCTGATCTTCAAGCCCGAGAACATCAGCAAGCTCAAGCAATGCGGCGTGGCGATGCTCGACTCGCCTTCGGAAATCATGCCGCTGGCCCTGCAGTACCTGGGCCTGGACCCCAACTCCAGCAAACCGGCCGACTACCAGAAGGCCGAACAATTGATGCTGAAGATCCGCCCGGACGTGACCTACTTCCACTCGTCCAAATACATGGCCGACATCGCCAATGGCGACATCTGCGTGGCCGTCGGCTACTCGGGTAGTTTTTCGCAGGCCGCCAATCGCGCCAGAGATGCCAAGAACGGCGTAGTGGTCGACATGCGCCTGCCCAAGGAAGGCGCGCCGATCTGGTTCGACATGCTGGCGATTCCGAAGAGCGCGGCCAACCCGGAGGATGCGCACGCCTTCATCAACTACTTGCTGCGCCCGGAAGTGATCGCGCCGATCAGTGATTTCGTGGGCTATCCCAACCCGAACAAGGACGCCACCGACAAGGTCGACCCGGCGATTCGCAACAACCCGGACCTGTACCCGACCGAAGCGGCGATGGCCACGCTCTATACCCTCAAACCGCTGAACCGCGACGGCGAACGCGCCCGGACCCGGGCCTGGACACGGATCAAGTCAGGGACCTGAGTGGCCAGCAGCGGCTTCAGTGGCGAAGCAGCCCCATGCCATGGCTTGGCTGGCCTGATTCGCAGCTAAAGCCAATACTGATCAGTTAGACCGTTGGAGCTTGCTCGCGAATGGCAGGCTATCTGGACCGGGTACACCCGCCGCAGCATCAGTGCCCTTGAGTCACCTTTCCGCCTTTACGGCGGGTTACTTTTGGTT
>NZ_CAJYVE010000031.1 GCF_913777995.1 uncultured Pseudomonas sp.
GTGCTGGCAACTTCACGGGCTATGGCAACGGATTGGACAACGTCATTACCGGCGGTTCGGGCAACGACACCCTTTACGGTGGCGCAGGTGCCGATCAATTCATCGGCGGCGCTGGCTACGACACAGCTGGCTACATCGATAGTAAGGAGGCCATGGTTCTTAATCTGAGAACGAATGTTGTCTCAGGAATCGGTACCGGAGATACGTTCACAAGCATCGAGGCTTTCGGCGGATCTAATTTCAACGACGTGTTTTACGGCGGTAGCACGGCCACTGGAATTGATGGTGCGGGTGGCCAGGATATGGTTACGTACGAACTGTCTGAAGAAGCAGTGACTATTGATCTCCTTACTAGTACCGCTAACAAAGGTGATGCCGCAGGCGATACCTATACTCGAGTCGAGATTTTTCAGGGTAGCGGGCTCAATGACACGCTCTTAGGCTCAAATGTGGGAGACACATTTATAGGCGGAGCTGGCGCAGACACCATTGACGGTCGCGCAGGCGTGGACGGCGTTTGGTACATCACCAACTCGACCGCGGTCAGTATCAATTTGCAGACACAGATCAACCAAGGCGGGGATGCCGAGGGCGATGTACTGCTCAATATTGAAAGGGTAGTAGGCAGCCATTTTGACGACGTCTTGATCGGAGACTCGGGCGCCAATTACTTGGAGGGAGGCCTTGGCAACGATCTTATCAACGGGGGCGACGGGAACGACTACATCTATGGTGGCTTGTACTCCCAGATCGCTCCCTTCACGCTCGAAGGCCAGACCAACGGCCCGCAGGCAGACACGCTTTATGGCGGTAGCGGTAACGACAATATCGTGACTGCCGCAGATGACCGAGGCAGCCGAGCGTATGGTGAGGCAGGTGCTGATGTTATCACTGTCGTACACGGCACGGCCGACGGCGGCGATGGCAATGATGTGTTGACTGGTACTGGACTTGATTTTTCACTATTCGGCGGCGCGGGTGATGACAAGCTAGTGCTCAAGGCCAGCGGCAGGGCAGAGGGCGGGGAAGGTGATGACACCTATACGGTCGATACCAGTGCTTTGGTAACAATCCAGGACACAGGCGCAAGCCGGGGCGATAAGCTCGTTCTATCTTATATCCGCAGCGTTGATCTTCTAATGGATCGTATCGGTGCCGACCTCTATCTGCACAGGTCTAAATACACAGCAGGGGAGGAGCCTAAGGAGGGCGTATTGCTCAAGGACTGGTTCGCGGGTTACAACACCATCGAACAAATTCAGACCTCTGATATCCAGTTGATCAGCCTGCCGACCAGCTCAAGCGCGATGTTCGCGTGACGGTGTAATCAAGGCTCCCATAGTCAAGAGATGAGCCTGAAAAGATGAAAGGGGCGGCCTAATAGGCCGTCCTTTTTTATGAACGAGCCATGTGGCGTTGCCTATCTCAGTGAACTAGTCCCATACACCCACCGCAGACTCAGTTGAGTCATGAACCACAGCAGCGCCAGCAGCACCAGCCAGAAGATCAGCAGCAGCGACAGCACCAGCATCTGCGAGCCACTGAGCAGCGCGGTGAACAGCACGAAGCACAGTGCCAAGGCCACCGACAGCCAGATGGACACGCACAGCAGCATGCTCACCAGCAGACGGCCGATGGCCAGGTACGACAGCTGTGGCGGCAGCGCCTTGTGGGCGGCCAGCAGCGCGACCAGGCCGTACAGCAGGCCCACGGCGCTGCCGACCGGGATCAGCCAGTCACCGTTGTAGGCGCTGCTGTTGGCCATGGGCACCAGAGTCAGCAGCTTGACGTAGATGGCGCTGAACAACAGCGCACAGGCGAGTGCCGCTTCACCTCGATTGACCACGCCTTGCCCCGGCTGGACCAGACCCTTGATGCGCATCAGGTGCAGGCTCAGCCACAGCGGCAGCAGGGTGGTCAGTACGAACGACAGCAGGTTCAGGGGCTGCATCAGCACCGTGAAGTCGGGCGCGTCGGCCTGGTTTTCGGCCCAGCCTGCCAGCAGCCACCACAGCATGTTGTAGAGCACCGCCACCAGCACGGCGGCGGTGAAATAAAGCCCCAGGAACATCATGATGAGCCGCTTCGGCCGGGTGACGTCGACAAGGTTGTGGCGTTGCAGGTACCAGCGTGTCATCAGCAAGGCACAGCAGCCATCGACGGCCAGGCCGCCGGGCAGGTAGGCGGCGACCTGCCACAGGTTGTTCAGGTAGGCCGTGAAATGCTCGTGCGGCAGGGTGAACCACATCACCACCCAACGCAGCACCAGCGCGACCATGCTGAACGCCATGATGGCGAGCAGCATCTGCACGGGCAGCCGCGAAGGTGCAGCAGGTTTGAGCGTGGCGTTGGGGGCAGCTTGGGTAGCGGTTGGCGGCGTGTCGTACATGCTGAGTGCTTTCACAATGTTTAGCGGATGCCGGCAGATATACCGGCATCGCGCTCGCCTGTGAAGCGTGTCGAGCCTGTGGCGCTATCCCGTGTGAATGGCAACACGGTTCCCTGAATGCTCAGGCCGTAGTGGGGCGGTAGACCAAACGCAGGCTCAGTTGCGTCAATGGCCACAGCAGCCCGAGCAGAATGAACCCGAACGGCAGGGTGTAGAACTCCGCGTCACCGTAACGGCGGCTTTCGATCAGGACGAACAGAAAGGATCCCATCTGTGCCAAGACCACCAGCCAGACCATCATGCACACGGCCAGGCTGCCCAGTAGACGTCGTACCTGCAGGCGCGGCAACGGCTGCGCGAAGAACCGGTAGGCAGCGGCCATTGCGACTGCTCCATACAGGAGCCCGGCCAGTTGGCTGACCGCGATGGCGCCCCTTAACTCGTAGGTCGAATCAATGAACGTCAGCGCCAGCGTCAACAGGGTCTGGTAGGCCAGATGGAACATCAGCCCGAACAGCAGGGCGGCTTCAGCCCGCGTGACCGGGCTTGGTCCGGACTCTACCTGACCGTGGGTGCGCGTCAGGTGCAGGCTGAGCCACAGCGGCAGCAGCGCGAGGAGCAGGAAATGGCCTTGATTGAGCAGGATGCGAGGCAGACGCGCTATATGTCGAGTCTCGCGGTCGTCCAGCCAGGGCCGCAAGAGTTGCTCCAGCAGTTGGTAGAGCGTGCCGAGACCGAAGTAGAGGATCAGATAGAGGATTAAATAGAGGATAAAGAACAGTGCCAGCCAACGCCCGGGCCGTATGAGTTGCTTCAGGTCATGGCGTTGCATGTACCAGAGGACCAGCAGCAGGGCGCAGCCTGTTTTAGTGGCCAATTCCGCAGGCCAGGTCGCCGCCCACCTCCACAGGTCGTGCAGGTAGTACTGGAACATTTCGGGGGGCATCTGCAGCCAGCGGCGAAACCAGCGGGAGGCAATCGACAGCGCAGAGCAGATCATCATTGCGATCATCGCCTGAACAGGCAGTTGGCGCAGCAGGCGTGATTCGCCCGGCACCCGTGGCGCGCGCTGACAGGGCTCGCCCGGAGCAGGCGAGTTGAAATGTTGCAGCGCGTGCTTTGTCAGCGCCCAGAGCAACATCGCCAGCGTCAGCGCAGAGAATGGAACGAAGCCCTTTATCAAGAACTCAAGGCCGAGATGACCCAGCATGGCCAGCCCCCAATAGAGCTGCGCAACTGCCGCCAGCCAAAGCCCGGCGCACAGTGTGACGCGGTAAAGCAGGCGGCCGACAGGCAGTGCCGCTGTATACGGTGCGCAGTACCTGAGTGCGGCGATGCACGCCACCAGGGCGTATAGGGCGCAGACCATATGAGCGAGCGCCCACGCATCGCTCGAGTGGTAGCCGTTGGTGATCCATTTCAGCCAGTCGAGAAATTTGGTGCAGAACAGGCTGAACGTCAGGCCGAAGGCCAGCGCCAGTTCAGTGCGTCCGACGGCGCTACGTCCGGCTTCGAAGTGCCCCGAAATGCGTGCAACGTGCAGGCTCAGCCACAACGGCAGCAGGGTGGTGAGCACGTAGAACAGTATGTTCATAGGCTCTTGGAGCAAACCGATGAGCGTTCTGCTGAGTACTGGGTCCTGCATGTCGATCACAGTCTGCCAGAACATTCTGTAAAGCCGGTTGAGGACGATACTGCTCAGCAGGTTGAGGCTTGCGAGTAGCGCGATGGTTCTGGTGTAGCCAGTGAGATCCAGCAGGCCATGATGCTGCAGATACCAGCGTGTCAGCAGCAGGGCAAGGCAGCCCTCAAGGGCCAGGGCGCCCGGCCAGGACATGGCCGCGTTCCAGATATCCTCCACGGAGCGCTGAAAGTCTTCAGGGGAGTCGTTCAACCATCCGCAGAGGTAGCGGACCGCGATGTTCAGGAGGCAGCAGATCATCATCACCACCATCAAACGCAGCGGTAGCGGTGACAGTGTTCGGCTTTGCGTGGGTAAGCCGGATACGTTCCGGCCGGCGAGGGCAGAAGGGCAATGCATGTTGGAGGTCTTCCGTGAGGCGTGCGTCAGCGCGCCATCAGGTGGCGGCGCTTGGAGCGGGGTTATGAAAGTTGTCTGTGCGCGTTAGCGCGAAGGCGGCGGCAGCCATTGCGAGCCGCCGAGGCGGGGGCGCAGCCAGGTGATGACCGACAGCGCGGCCGAGAGTATCAGCAGGTACTCGAAAAAGCGGAAAGGCACCACCAGCCAGTTGCTCAGCTCACGCACCACCTGGCCCTCGGCATCGACGAAACGGAAATCGTAATTGACCCCGGTGCTGCTGCCGCCGTGGCTGATGTCTTCATGGGTTTGCAGGTGCGTGCCGGCGGGGGCGAACAGCCATTCCAGCGGCTGGTTGTAGAGGTAGTTGCCACGGGCATCGAGCAGCATCGCCACGTAGGCGACGAAAGCGATCACGATCGCCGCCGCAGCGGGCTTGGCCCAGGTGATGCGGAATTTCCACATGGCCGCACTGAACGCCACCAGAATGCCGATGCTGGCCACGCCATCGATGAAGATGGCGCCGTGGAAGAACAGTGCGACCAGCAGGCCGAAGACGCCGAAGGCGGCGATGAGGGCAGTGGCGATGCCGAAGATGTAGAGGACGGTAGCGAGGCTTGAGCGTGGCTTTTTCATGGGGGCGATTCTAACCCACGCCTGCACTGGGATCCCAGGCGCACGCTGCGCCGGGTCGTTACGCTTTTAGACGGACCGAGGACCTCGGTGGCCCTGTCAGCCGGCGGAAAGCGACGCGGGTGATCGGCTTGTCAGGGCAGGCTGGCGCGAGTGGCGGCCTGAATGGCAGCGACTCCTCTGGCGTGAGAAAAACCACTCTGTTGCTGACACACCTTGAAACATTCGTGACGGTTCTGCGGTCAACCGCCTGTCTCGTCCACTGCCTGGCCTTTCATGAAAACACCCGACCCCGCCCGCCGCCTGCCGCAGCTCAACCAATTGCGTAATCTGAAAATGGCCCGCTCCGCCCACGCCTATGTGCGCGGCAGTACCGTGCAGTTCTACGAGTGGCTGCAAAGCCAGCCGGGCCGACGTTTGCCACGCGGCCCGGCGGTGTGGATCTGCGGGGATTGCCATGCCGGCAACCTCGGCCCCACCGGCGACCTCAAGGGCGGTATCGACGTGCACATACGGGACCTGGACCAGACCGTGGTCGGCAACCCGGCCCATGACCTCGTACGCCTGGCGCTGTCGCTGGCCACCGCTGCGCGGGGCTCCGACCTGCCAGGGGTGACCACTGCGCGCATGCTCGAAGAAATGATGCGTGGCTACGAGCTGGCGTTCCAGACCAGCCTCGACCACGAGCCGCCGCGCCCGCAGCAGGTCAAGGCCGGCATGCGCAGCGCGGTGCGCCGTACCTGGAAGCACCTGGCCCGTGAACGCATGCAGGCCAGCCGCCTGACCCTGCCGCTGGGCAAGCACTTCTGGCGCCTGAGCAAGGCCGAGCGCCAGGCCATCGAGGTGCTGTGCCAGACCCCGGAAATCCACGCACTGGTCACCGCACTCAAGGGCCGCAGTCATGACGACGAAGTCGCGCTGCTCGACTGCGCCTACTGGGTAAAGGGCTGCAGCTCTTTGGGGCTGCGTCGCTATGCGGTGCTGCTCAGCGTCAGCGATGGCGAGGATGAAGACTACTGCCTGCTGGACATCAAACAGGCGGTGGCCGCCGCTGCACCGCGTGCCGCCCGCGCCGGTATGCCGCGCGACAATGGTCGGCGCGTAGTGGAAGGCGCCCGGCAACTGTCACCCGGCCTGGGCAACCGCATGCTCGCCGTGCGCCTGCTGGAGCATTCGTTCTTCATCCGTGAACTGCTGCCTCAGGACCTCAAGCTGGAGCTGGACCAGCTCGACCCGCGCCAAGCCATGGAAGCGGCCAGCTACCTGGCCCGAGTGGTCGGCCAGGCCCATGCCCGGCAAATGGACCTGGAAACCCGCCTGGACTGGATCAACGACCTGCAGAACAACCGCACCCGCACCCTGGATGCGCCGTCGTGGCTGTGGAGCAGCGTGGTGGAACTGGTCGGCGCCCACGAGATGGGCTACCTCGCGCACTGTCGGCGCTATGCGCTGGAGCAGGACGCCGACTGACCCACTGCCTCAAACAGCATCCAGCCCGTTGCAAGGCGCCTGCCGGCCACGGGCACTGAAGGCCCAGACCATCAGCAAGCCCAGCGTTGCCATGGCGGCACCGGCCAGGGAAATCGCCGGGTAGCCAAGCCCGGCGTTGATCACCGCGCCGCCCAGCGCCGCACCGATGGCGTTACCCAGGTTGAAGGCGCCGATGTTCACCGCCGAGGCCAGGTTCGGCGCGTCGTGGGCGGCTTGCATCACGCGCATCTGCAGCGGCGGCACCAAGGCAAAACTGGCAATACCCCAGAGCAGAATCGCCAGCGCTGCCGGCAGTGACCAGCGCATCAGCACGGTGAAGGCCAGCAGCACCGCAATGAGCACTGCCAGCGACACCACCAAGGTGCGCTCCACCGAACGGTCCGCGGCCTTGCCGCCCCAGATGTTGCCCAAGGTCAGGCCGATGCCGAACAGCACCAGCATGCCGGTAATGAACGGTGTATCCGCATGGGTCTCGCTGTGCAGGATCGGCGCGATGTAGGTGAACACGGTGAACATCGCACTGGAGCCCACCACCGTCAGCGCCAGTGCGGCGAGCACCGGGCCACGGCCCAGCACGCGGATCTCGGCCAGCACGCCGTCGCTCTTGCCCAGCGGAATATTCGGCAGCGCGAACCACAGCGCGGTCATCGCCACCAGGCCCAGCCCGGCGATACCCCAGAAGGTGGTGCGCCAGCCGAGCATTTCGCCCAGCCAGGTGGCCAGCGGCACGCCGCCGATGGTCGCCAGGGTCAGGCCCATGAACATCGCCGCCACTGCCCCGGCACGTTTGTCCGGCGCCACCACGCTGGCGGCCACGATCGAGCCGACGCCGAAGAACGCACCGTGGTTGAGCGAGGTCACCACCCGAGCGATCAGCAGGCTCTGGTAGTCGGTGGCCAGGGCCGACATCAGGTTGCCCAGGGTGAAAATCGCCATCAGGCCGATGAGCAAAAGCCGGCGCGGAATGCGCCCGGTGGCCAGGGTCATCAGCGGGGCACCGATCAGCACGCCCAGGGCATAGGCACTGACCAGCAGGCCAGCCGCCGGAATCGACACGCCGAGGTCATCGGCGATGCCCGGCAGCATGCCCATGGGCGCGAACTCGGTCACGCCGATGCCGAAGGCACCCATGGCGAGTGCGGCAAGGGGAGGGTTGATACGCATGGAAGTCTCCTTATCTGTGCTGCAAATGCTACGATCCGCGTTTTGCAGGCGGTAGACCGTTCTGCGGACAATCACCTTTGCGTGGGAGGCACAAATGGACCTCAATGGCCGATCTGGCGAGCTGCTCGTGTTTGCCCAGGTGGCCCAGGCCGGCAGCCTCTCCGCTGCCGCCCGGGCCCTGGGTCTGACCCCTTCGGCGGTCAGCCGCATCATCGCCCGCACCGAACAGCGCCTCGGCACCCGGCTGCTGCTGCGCACCACCCGCGCCATCACCCTGACCTGCGAAGGCGAAGCCTACCTGCGCGGCGCCCGGCGCATTCTCGCCGACCTCGACGAAGTGGAAGACGCCATCGCCGACCAGAGCGTGCCCAAAGGCCGCCTGCGGGTCAGCGCCGCCCTGGGCCACGGCCGCGTGACAGTGGTGCCGCTGATCGCCGCCTTCAGCGCCCGCTACCCGCAGATCACCGTCGACCTGAGCCTGAGCGACGAAGTGGTTGATATCCTTGCCGGTGAAGCCGACGTCGCCCTGCGCTTCGGCCACCTGCCCGACAGCCCACTCACCGCCCGCCCCATCGGCAGCAACGGCCAGGTCATCGTCGCCTCGCCGGCTTACCTAGAACGCCACGGCACCCCGCGCCAACCCGAAGACCTCGCCAACCATAACTGCCTGCGCTTCAACTTCCGTCGCAGCGAACCCGACTGGCCCTTCATCCGCGACGGCCAGATCTTTCGGCTCAAGGTGCGCGGCAACATCGAATGCAGCAGCGGCGAGGCGCTGGCGCAACTGGCCAGGCTGGGGGCAGGTATCGCGCGGATCGGCGCTTTTACCGTGGTAGACGAGTTGCAGCGCGGGGAGCTGGTGGCGCTGCTGGAGGACTTCAATCCGGGGGATCGGGAGCCGATTCATGCGGTGTTCGTGGGCGGGGAGGCGATGCCGGCGAGGGTGAGGGTGTTTGTGGATTTTTTGCTGGAGATGAGTGCTGCGAGCGCTGGGTAGATGGGGTTCGGCACCGGTTTAGTGTTGAGCACCCCAAGGCGCCATCAGCGGCCTGAAGCGGTTATCCGCTATCGGGCAGATGCCTGTGCTCATGGAGGGGGACGCAATGCTGTCATTCGTGGGCGCGGGCTGAGGACCGACACGTACGCCAGATTTTCTGGGGGGGCTGGATACAGACGCCTTGTCATCGCCGGCTCAAACCGCCTCGCTGCGAAGCCAACCCCACATTGATCACGAGCCGGCTCCTCAGATTGAACCTTGGTTTACGCGGGCAGAAAGTTGCTCCGCCGTTTCCTTGCGCTCCGAATAGCGATCCACGAGGAAGTCCTTCTGATCGCGCAGCAGCAGGGTGAACCTCATCAGTTCTTCCATGACATCGACCACACGATCGTAGTAGGCAGAGGGTTTCATGCGATTGTCCGTGTCGAATTCCATGAAGGCCTTGGGCACCGACGACTGATTGGGGATGGTGAACATCCTCATCCAGCGACCCAGAACCCGCAATTGATTGACCACGTTGAACGACTGCGAACCGCCGCATACCTGCATGACGGCAAGCGTTTTGCCCTGGCTGGGCCTGACCGCACCCAGCGCCAGGGGAATCCAGTCGATCTGCGCCTTGAATACGGCGGACATGGCGCCGTGCCGCTCCGGTGAGCACCAGACCTGTCCCTCCGACCACAGCACAAGATCACGCAGTTCCTGCACCTTGGGGTGTTCGACAGGTGCATCATCGGGCAGGGGCAGGCCGGAAGGATCGAAGATACGGGTCTCGGCACCGAAATGTTGAAGCAGTCGTGCGGCTTCTTCGACCAACAGGCGGCTGAAGCTGCGCTCACGGGTGGAGCCGTGGAGCAACAGGATCCGCGGCGGGTGCTGACTGGGTTCGACGTGGCAGGAGAACTGGCCGATCAGGTCGTGTTCGAGGTTGGGAAGTTCAGCGGTCATGGAGAAGTCCCTCAAAGTTGGCCAATACGCTCTAGCTCGCGATGCAGCTGGTCACGGCTCCAGCGGCCGAATGGCAGCGCCAGGAAGGCGCGGCAACGGCGTTCGATCTGCGCAAGCGTGGCGTTGAACGCAGCTGAAACCTCGGCTTCGTCGCCCTGCACATCGGAAGGGTCTTGCAGCCCCCAGTGCGCCTTGAGTGCCGGGCCGAAGTACACCGGGCAGGCTTCACCCGCTGCCTTGTCGCACACGGTGATGACGATATCGGGCGGGTTGGCCTCGAAGGCGTCGTTACCCTTGCTGCTTAAACCCACGGTCGAAATGCCTGCCTCTTGCAGCGTTCGCAGGCTGCGAGGCAGCACTTCACCCTTGGGGAAGCTGCCCGCACTCACGGCCTCGAATCCATCAGGCGCAAGATGGTTGAACATCGCCTCTGAAAGAATGCTGCGGCAGCTGTTGGCCGTGCACATGAACAGGACTCGCATGCTAACTCCTGCCGCCAATGGCGGACATCAAAGGCTCAAGCGCCAGGCAAGTGCCGAAAGGGTAATGAACAGAATGGGGAGGGTCAGCAAGGCGCCCACCTTGAAGTAGTACCCCCAGCTGATGCGGATGCCTTTGCGCTCTAGGACATGCAGCCACAGCAAGGTCGCCAGGCTGCCGATGGGCGTGATCTTCGGGCCGAGATCACAGCCAATGACGTTGGCGTAGATCATCGCCTCGCGCACCAGGCCGGAGCTGCTGCTGGCCTCGATGGACAGCGCACCGATCAGTACGCTGGGCATGTTGTTCATCACCGACGACAGCAGGGCCGACAACAGCCCGGTACCGAGCGCAGCCGCCCACAGACCCTGTTCGCCCAGCCAGTCGAGCACGGCTGTGAGGTAGCCTGTAAGGCCCGCATTGCTCAGGCCGTAGACCACCAGATACATGCCCAACGAGAACACCACGATTTGCCAGGGCGCCTCACGCAGTATGCGGCGAGTCGAAATGACCTGCCCTCTGGACGCCACCGCGAAGAGGATGGCCGCACACACAGCCGCGACCGCGCTGATCGGCACGCCCACGGGCTCCAGGGCGAAAAGCCCGACCAGCAGCAGGGCCAGCACCCAGCAGCCACATGCAAAGGTGCTGCGGTCGCGAATGGCGGATGACGGTGGTTTCAGATCTTCCAGGGCGTAAGCGGCTGGCACTTCACGGCGAAAGTAGATGAACAGCACCAGCAGCGTCGACGCCACGCTGGCCCCGGCAACCGGCAGCATGACCGAGGCGTATTCGGCGAAGCCCAGCCTGAAGAAGTCGGCAGAAACGATATTGACCAGGTTGGAGACCACCAGCGGCAGGCTCGCGGTGTCGGCAATGAAGCCTGCCGCCATGACAAACGCCAGAGTGGCGCCGGCGGAAAAGCGCAATGCCATCAACAGCGAAATGACGATGGGGGTGAGGATCAGCGCGGCACCGTCATTGGCGAACAACGCCGACACGGCGGCGCCCAGTAACACGGTGAACGCGAAGAGACGTCGACCGTTGCCGTTCGCCCAGCGGGCCACGTGCAAGGCCGCCCACTCGAAGAAACCGGCCTCGTCCAGCAACAGGCTGATGATGATGATTGCGATGAACGTGGCGGTCGCGTTCCACACTACCGCCCAGACAGTCGGGATGTCCTGAAAGGAAACTGCACCGACCGTCAGCGCCAGGACGGCGCCCAGGGTCGCACTCCAGCCAACCCCCAGGCCTCGGGGCTGCCAGATGACCAGAACGAGGGTGAAGACAAATACAGCGGCGGCAATGACCATTCCAGGACTCCCGGCAAACATCAGCAGCAACGGGAGGCGCGCTGGGGGCGCCCATCCATCTGGCTCAGGCGCGCGTTGCTGTCGCTCAGCCAGGCCGCGTTGCCTTCCGATGTGATGCGCAGCACATCGTTGAACCACACGGGGAGTTCGGGATTGAGCCGGTAGTACACCCATTGTCCCTGCCGACGATCGAGCAGCAGCCCGGAAGCACGCAGCTGCGCCAAGTGGCGGCTGATCTTGGATTGATTGTCTTGCAGGGCGCACATCAGCTCGCAGACACAGAGCTCTCCGTGTTCGGCGATCAGCAGGGTGGCGCGAGCACGGGTCTCGTCTGCCAGGCACTTGAAGGCTTCGGGTGGGGTCAGCATGATGACTACATATGTGGAAAGTCGAATATGTGGATATTCACATATAAAGATGCGACTGGCCAACAGGTGTGAAGAAAATTACAAAGGCAGGCGCATACGCATGAACGATATTGAAATACTGTCCTGGTCTCCGGACGGCCGCTACCAGGTCCAGGCAACCCCCTGGGAAGCCGGCCACTCGCACTGGCTGTTGCCACCGCACATCATCGATACCCAAACCTCGGACCGGGTGTTTGGCTTCGAGGATCCGCGCTGGTCAGCAGACCTCAGTACCTGGCTGAGCCCGACCCGCGTCGAACTCAAGCTGCGCAAATACCCCGGTCATCGGGCACCTCTGGGGATCACGGTGATCATTGAATGTGTGCGGCGTACCGCTGAGTATGGCGATGGCACGCACGTCGAATTGGCCCGCCTGGAAAGCACCCTTGAGGGGATGCTCGACCGGCTCGGCTGAACGCACTTATCAGCAAGGACCTGAATGATGAACTGGAAAGCTCTGGAGCAGGCGCTGTTCGACGCCGCCAGACAAACCCTGCAAACGCTGCTCGATGAGGGCGGCAGCCCTTTGTATGCCGCCGCCTTTCATGCCAGCTACCGGGAGGAGGAGGCGACTCTATCGTTGCCCAGCTTTGCCGCCAACAGTCTGCAGGCCCTCTGCGAAGACCACCCCGAGGAGACAGATGAAAGCTTCAGTTCTGTGAAGTGGAACCCGGTGGACTGGCGTTGGGACTGGGAAATCTGCGAGGGCGAGCCCTTCACGCGGCTGGATGACGCGCTGCAAGCCCACGCCAACCGGTTTGGCCCGCGCCAATGGCAAGCGGCTGAGCGGCGTTTTCTGGTCACCGTCAGCCGTGCCGCCAGGGCGCTGGGCCGCCATTTCGCTGCGCATCCGGGGGTGACGCCCGGCTTCGTGGTGTTTTTTCATGACTTTGCCGGCGATATCGCCCTGGCCAAGCGCAGCATGACCCGCCAGCAGTTCGAGGATAACTTCCCAGTCGAACGGGCCATCGAAAACACTCGGCGCGAAGTCGCTGCCTTGCCGCTTGCCGAGCAGGCCGCGTTCTACGTCAGCCGCCTGCATTGTGCCGATGGCATTTCGGGGGAAGAGGCTGAGCGCTGGCTGATTGCCCATGGCCGCCCCGCACAGGCCGCGCTTATCGAGCAACTCAGCGAGCATGCAGAGCCCACCGCTGCCGCGCGCATTCTCGGGCTGGCCGGCCTGGCGGATGCGCCCGTCATCCAGGCCCTGCGCCGGCAGGTGATCGAGGCTGATGAACAGCCGACTCGCAACTGGTGCGCCAATGCCTTGGGCTACCTCGAGGACTTCGACTGGTTGATGCAGCAAGCCCCGGACATTGCTGTCGTGGGTATCTGCGCCAACTTCGACGGTTTCCGCTGGCGGGGCGTGCAGCCTCCGGTGCTGAACTACAGGCCCATTGAGCGTTTGCTTGATCAACGCCCTGAGGTGAGTGCTGCCGTCGCCGAGGCCCTCGAAGACCTCCACGCCCAGATCGACACCACCGCCGCCGATGTGAGTGAAGCCCTGCGCGGTCTGCTTTCACCCCACGTCGCCATTCGGCGACACGCGGCCAGCGGCTTGAACAACCGTGACCTGCAGCCCGACGACGCGCTGCGAGCCATCGAGGGACTGCGTCGGGCAACACAGGATGACGATGAGTCGGTGCGACGCGTCGCGAGCGTGGTCCTTGAAGCCATGCAGCGGCGTTAGGCCATGGCTCGCCGGGTGACCTTTGTCATCGATTCGTTGTTTCCAGGCCAGTCGAGCGTGCCTTGGTTCATCCATACGCTTTTCGTATGATTGCCGCCCGATACCTGGAATCTGCTGGCGTGAAATCGTTAACTGAAAGTGCCCCAACGAGCCCGGCTTCCGGAGGCAGTGCTCCGTGGGACTTGAGCCGTGCGGTCAGTCAGCTGTCGTGGGACGATCTGCGGATCATCAAGACCCTCAGCCACTACGGCAATCGCGCCGACACGGCAAAGAAGCTGGGTATCAACGTCTCCACCGTGTCCAGGCGCGTGGCCCAGGTCGAGAAGACCCTGGGCGTCGCGCTGTTCGATCACCGGCGCTCGGGTTACATGCTCACGGCCGAAGGGGAGGAGCTGCGCGCCCTGGGTGAGCGGGTCGAACTGGATATCGTGAGTGTCGCGCGACGCGTATCGCGAGCCGGCGAAGGGCCGCTGGGCAAACTGCGCATTACCACCAGCGACTCGCTGCTGCTGTATTTCCTTACGCCGATCATTGCC
Organism: uncultured Pseudomonas sp.; assembly: GCF_913777995.1. GTDB lineage: Bacteria > Pseudomonadota > Gammaproteobacteria > Pseudomonadales > Pseudomonadaceae > Aquipseudomonas. The sequence continues at coordinate 14,087 of NZ_CAJYVE010000031.1, forward strand.
GACTTCCGGGCGCTCAACGAGGGTATTGCCATTGAGGTACTGGTCGGCAACCAGACGTTGAGCCTGGCCCGCGACGAGTCGGATATCGCCATCCGTGCGACCTGCAAACCGTCGGAAAGCCTGGTAGGGCGCAAGCTCGCCACGATTGCCTGGGCGCCCTACGGTAGCGTCAAAGACCGGCAGACGAGCGAACCGTTCGGCGATGAGCACCCCTGGGTATCGTACTCCGGTGGGTTGTGTGCGCTGCGGGCGACCAGCTACGTGGAAAGCCGGGTGCCGGCGCACTGCATTGCCTATCGCACCGATTCGGTGGCTGCCGCCAGTGCGGCGATTGCCGCCGGGCTGGGTTTCGGATTCCTGCCCTGCATGCTGGGCGATATCACGCCAGAGCTGGTGCGCGTTGGCCCGGTGGTGGCCGAGCTTCAGGACGAACTGTGGCTGCTCACCCACCAGGACATTCGCAGGTCGTGGCGGGTGAAGGCCTTCATGACCTTCTGTGCAGCGGCTGTTGCGCAGCTCAAGCCTCTGGTAGAAGGGCAGCGCCCGCGCCTGATCGACTAGCGCACGGGCCTGTCACTCACGCCTCGCGCGCGCCGATCACGGCCTTGCAGGCGATCTCGATCAACTGCGCGCGCTGAGCCAGCCGCGAAACGCCGATGATGTTACTCGCGCATTGTGGCCGCTCGCTGCCATACGCGGCCTTGCGAACCTTGCCCACCACGGCGAATGCGGCGTCCATGTCCAGCACGTAGAGCGTTTCCTCGACGACGTCCTCAAGCGTTGCGCCATAAAGCGCGAGCAGCTTGGCGATGTTGTCATAGGAGACACGCATCTGTTCGCCCATGGACGAGAAATCGCTGGGTTTGCCCTCGCTGTCCAGCGGTGCGGGGGCGACCAGATTGCCTGCTTCATCGTGGTTGAACTGACCCGAGATGTAGATCTCGTTGCCCACCTTTCTGGCCTGCGGATAGCCATAGCTTTCCTCCCACGGCACACCCCAGTAAGCGGTCTTGTTGTCGAACGGTTGCGTAGCTGCCATTGCCCATCTCCTTGCTTGAAGGGCCGCTGAAGTGCGGCCGCCTGATTCATCTGGACGCAGAGGCTAGCACCGTAACGGAAAATCTAATGGCGCATTTTTGCCTTCCTGGAAGCGCAATCTTGCGCCAGCAAAGGCGTGATCTTTCGGTTAACTTTTTCTCGAACTCGGGGCAGCAGCCATCACGAACGCTGCTGACGACTCTGCGGCCATTCCCTGTCGACCCAGCCGCCGGGACGCCTGAACAGACAACATTCCACTGAAAGGACGCTACGCATGAACACTTCCAAAACCGAAGTACTGACCCCTTACAACAGCCAGTTGATCTTCATCGACCAGCAGCCGCAGATGGCCTTCGGCGTGCAGAGCATTGATCGCCAGACCCTGAAGAACAACACGGTCGCGCTCGCCAAGGCCGCCCGGATCTTCAACGTGCCGACCACCATCACCAGCGTGGAAACGGAGAGCTTCTCCGGCCACACCTACCCCGAACTGTTGGCCGTGTTCCCCGACGCGCCGCTGCTGGAGCGCACTTCGATGAACTCCTGGGACGACCAGAAGGTACGCGACGCACTCAAGCGTAACGGGCGCAAGAAGATCATCGTGTCCGGCCTGTGGACCGAGGTGTGCAATACCACCTTCGCGTTGTCTGCGATGCACGACGCCGACTACGAGATCTACATGGTCGCCGATGCTTCCGGAGGCACTACCAAAGAGGCCCATGACTACGCCATGCAGCGCATGATCCAGGCCGGTGTGGTGCCGGTGACCTGGCAGCAGGTGCTGCTGGAGTGGCAGCGCGACTGGAAGAACCGCGAGACCTACGACGCGGTCATGAACCTGGTGAAGGAACACTCCGGTGCCTACGGCATGGGCGTCGACTATGCCTACACCATGGTGCACAAGGCACCTGAGCGCGTCGCCCACGGCCCGACCCTGGCCCCCGTACCGGCCGCACAGTAACGCGCCACAGCACTGCCTGGCAGCCGGATCCATTGGTACGGCTGTCCGCCAGGCAGCGCGGAACACAGCAATCAATACGCGAACAACGGTGCGCGCTGAGCACGCACCGCTGCCAGGTTGCGGCTGCGCGATCGCCGGCCCGGCTTCGATCAATCCCCCGTATTTGCGTCTCACAGGAATCGCCATGAACATGGACCCATGCACTGTGCTGCCCAACGTCGCCTGCATTTCGGCCAGGCCGCTGAGGACCTGGCAGGAGAGGCTCGCCAAACAGATGATGTTGGATAACCTGGATACGGGGATTTCCGTGCCCGCGCTCGCCGAGGCATGCGCCATGTCGCGTAGCCACTTCACGCGCAGGTTCAAGCAGAGCACGGGGCTGGCCCCCCAGGAATGGTTGCGTCAGCAGCGCGTCCAACGCAGCAAGTCGCTGTTAGCGACCTCGACCCTGCTGCTTACGGAGATCGCGGTAGCCTGTGGGTTCTATGATCAAGCGCATTTCTGCCGGGTGTTTGCCAAGGCCGAAGGCCTCACGCCGCTTGCATGGCGCCAGCTCAGCTGGCTTGCCGCCTGAGCTGATGCAACGTCCGGCATCGGCACCCGAGCGGACAGGTTCATCAGCCGGGATCGATCGGGCATTAATCACCAACCTGTTGCGCCTATCGCTCGCTCCAGCCAAACACCCGCCGCAAAAAACCACGTCTCGCCGCCCAAGGCCTCTCCATCAAGACCCCCGGCATATCCCGCCAGCGTATCCAGTCTTCATTGCGCCAATGCAGCACCTGCAGCGAGTTGCCCAGCCAGTCCAGGCTGTTGATGCTCGGCAGCAGCCCGGCATCGTCGCCGCGCTGGTGCAGCTCGGGCAGCACTTCGTGGGTGAGCCATTGGCGCAGGCGGCGGTTCTCCGGCACGTAGTGGTGCACGAGCAGGGCGAAGACACCGGACTCGCTGACCAGGATGCATTTTTCCCAATGCTCGTGGCTTTCTACCCAGGCGGTGCGGCGTTGGTCGGGGTCGAGTTTCAGGGTGGCGCGTTCGTCGATGGCGCGGCCCATGAGGCGGCTGAGATCAGCCAGGCAGAACCAGCCCTGACCATCGCTGAGCACGGCGCGCAGTCGGCGGCGATGGCGGTAGAAGAGGGTGGCGTGTAGGTGTTGGCTACAGGGGGCGTTGGGGTTGATGACTTCCATGGTTCGTTCCTCAATGCGATGGAACCGCCACGTACCGTCGCCAAACGGTAAGGGTGGCAGCTGTACGCGGGTTGGCGAACCGGGTCATCGCATGCGTACCCCGGCAGACCCGAAGGTCTCCCACGTACAGCCGCCATAACGGACAGGCAGGCAGAAGCTGCCCGCAGCCTCTATGGATAGCCGCAGCATGCGATGGAATTCAGGTCGCCAAACCCGGCTCGCTGATTTGGCAGCGAGCGGCGCGCAGGGTAGCGAAAGCGGGAGAGGGGGACAAGTGATGGCCAGCCGTGCTGCTGAGCGATTGCTCGGTGCGAGGGGCTGCGCACCTGAACCCCAGATGCCTGTGCTCTGGCGTTCGTTACAGCAAATACGACAGGTCTATTATTCGTAGAGGCCAGATCTTACGGTCTTTTGTGGACTTTCTGGCGGAAAGGTTGTGGCTGGTGGGTCGATAGGTTTGGTGCCGGTACAGGTTTTAACTTCAGATAATTTGAAGGGGCGCGATCGGCCGATAGAAGAATTTCGAATGCGCTTATAAAGCATGATCGGTCCGAGCAAAGGTACTTAACTGCTTCCTCCTGCTACCGACAGAGGTGCGCTAACCCAAGTGCTTCCCGGCAGTCGTCCATCAAGCTTTCCAAATATGGCCGGACTTCACTGAAGAGTGTGCTCGCCAGCAGTTCGCTTGCCTGCTCTCGTATCGGTTGCCAAGCAGTTTCATGAAAAATGCTCCGGTCACCACAGCGAAATGCTGCTTCCGACTCGGGGCTGTTACACAGATCCCACAAGGTTGTCATCTGCGTCAGTATGGGGGCTGGTAGTAATTTTCCGGAGGCTGAAAGTGCATCGCTGAGAGGAATTACCATCGAATACCAGGTTTCGCATGCCGCGCAGTCCGGGATGAGGTCAATTTGCTCATCGGCATTCTTTGCCAGGAATTCGAGTGCGATTATGGCATCGCAGATCGCCAATAACCGCTTGTGCTCGTCCTGTCCATACCATTCCCACAGGGAAATGTTTGCTGAATTGGCTAACACGCTCGAAGCCTCGTGAACAAAAGAGCTGAAAAATCTGAGTGTAAACGGGCCAGGTTTATCTCTCCTAACTCCTGACGTCCGCTATTAGCCGAAAACTGCCATTTCCATAGCACCGCAGCTAAACCCCTATATCCCGCCGTGGCACCACACCCAACGCTTTCCGGGCCAAGAATATCGCCTTCCCCGAGACAAACACCCGGTACCGGGGATCATGAATACCGGCATAGGGAATTTCATCAGACCAACTCTGTATCCCGAGCACGCTGAGGTCGTGTTCCAGGGCCACGGCATTGTCTCTGGACTTGAAAAAACCAACGCAATGGTCGTGACGCATGGCCGTGATGTGTTGGAAAAAGAACGTGCAGGCCTGCGACTCACTGCCTGAAACAAAAATCGGCTCTGAATCGCGACCGCGCTCCGTATAGCAGACCTGCCATTGCCCATCCTTATGGGCGAGATACCAGCCGTCTGACAGAACGCCACGGGAACCTATGGCATAGATGTCAGGGTTGCATCCTTCTTCGAAAAGGCGTTCTGCGAGCAGCTGTGTATTCATTGCATCCAAGACGTTGTCCTCGGAGCGGGTTTGTAGGGAAGACGAAAGATGTCGCTGCCTTTCCTCTCTCTGTTGCCAACAATCCCAGCGTAATGGCCACAGGCCAACTCAGTCGATTCATTGTTGCTGGCTGATAGCTGCCAACATCAAACGGCAATTTTCGGTCCAGGTCATCCCCGTGAACTGGGCCTAGGTTCCATTGTGCGTAGGGTACTCAGCTATGATCGGCTTCATTTTTGAAGCTTGGCCACATGAAGCGCAATCAGCGCTACCCTGATCTCGCCGCTGGGCTGAAACCGTTGCTGGCGGAACTGGAAGGCTTCCCCGGTAGCCGCAAGACGAACTGCAGCACTTTTTCGCGGTCACTCAGTTGCCAGATGGTTACAACCCACCCTCGGACTTTTAATCGCCCAAGGCAGTCGGGTTGCAGGCATTACCGTTGCCTCACCGAGAGAAGTGCATGTATCGTCAAGCCGTTGCAGCCCTGCTGCTGGTATCAGCCAGTGCCTGTAGCCAGTTTCCGCACCATAGCTTCTTCATCCCGCCCGCCGCAGGCCCGGACACGGCGTGGGTGCGTATCGTGGGCGGCACTGAACTGGCCTCCATCGAGCAGGAATTGAATGGCCAGACCACGGGCGGCCTGGTGCGCAGCAGCGAATTCGTCCTCACCCACACCCAGGATCTCGGAATGCCCGTGGCCAGCGGGCACGATAAATCGAACTGGAGCGACTACTACGAGACGCCGGTGGTGGCCGGCCGCAAAACCAGCATCGGCCTCGCCTATGAAGGCGGTATTAACCGGTGCAGCAGCATCATGACCTTTGTGCCGCAGAAGGGACACTATTACCAGTTTGGCCTGCAGGTCGATCTGCGCCTGCGCCAGTGTCGAGGCTTGCCCTATGAACTGTTCAAAAATGAGCAGGGACAGTGGCAACTTGAGCGCCAGAAGGATGTGGTCTGGGGCGGCAGGTACGCCCATGAAGACGAAAATTGGCAGAAGATGCCTGACCGCTGATGCGTACCTCTGTTTCATATGGGATTTGCTGAACCTTTGGCGACAGATTTCAGGGCCTTTGATCATGACCCTTTATCGGAACATGATTTCGGTTAACAGCAGACACCGAGACTTGGAAAAGTAGTCTCCAGATACTTGAGGGAATGGAGAGGTGAAGTGAGTAATCTGCTATCCATTGCAAGCCATAAATCCAAGTACAGCATCGGCTTCTACCCGACCTTTGCAATTGATGCGGTGCCGCTTGAGGTTTGGCTCTCCCGTCATAATCAAGAAACTGAGCTACACCTCGTATCGGCTCATTCAGGCTTGCACAGCGATGACGACACCTGTCTGATATGGGATCGGATCTATTCCACTGCGCCGGGCTGGAAGACATTGGTTCCTCTGCTCGTTTGCTCTGATGACCTGGACCTTACGTGTACCGTCATTGTCACTGAGCAGCATGCTGATGAGCAGCATATCCACTGGCGTCGATTTGGCTTGCTGAGGGACTCAATCACACTGCAATCCCCCACTGTTGATTGGTACGAGTCAATACCGAGTCTGACTTTCGAACGCTTGCAGTTTCAGAACGTACTAGACTCGTTCAGAAAGCAGCAGAACATCAAAATGTACTGGGATTAGGAGCAATGCTGATCAGTTAGATCGTTGGAGAACTCGCCATGATTGCAACTGGTTCATACAGATGTATTGGGCGTGGTTGCCTTTTCGCACGTTCGCTCCAACCCGGCTGACAGTTTATGCAGGGCAGGCCGGATAACGGCCTTGGCAAGCATCGGTTCCCAGAAAACCTAACGCTCGACCTCTTCGATCCGGCCACCGCAGGCTACGAATTTTTCATCGTAGTCGTCACGACAATAATTGGACACCTGAGTGCGCGTGGGCGGTGGTGGGCAGGCGTTCGGTTCCATGGTGCATTGCTGCCTGAACATCGATAGAGAGTTGTAGAGATTGTCATAACTGGCCTGCCTGTCTCTAACTTCGCTTTCGCAGGCATTCACCTTTGCGTCGAGTTTGCGTAAGCAGTCCAGACCTTCTGAGGTTTGCGGGTCGATGTAGCGGTAGTGGGTGCAGGCACTCAGCAGTATCCCCAGCGACAGGGTGGTCAATCTCATCATCACTGTTTTGGCTTCATCCTATTCAAGCGTGTCGGTTCGACTTCAGCAGGGGAAGTCGGTTCAGCAAGGAGTGAGTCCAAGGGATTCGCTGCCGTCACCACAGCGCTCTGGCATCATGTCGAACGTCCGATTCAAGCTCTGTGGAGAACATGATGCTAACGGCATCACAGCTTGCGGCCTTGGCGCGGCAAGCCCCTGAAGATCTGATGTCCTGGTCGAGCTTTGTGGCGCAAACCGAGTTTGTCTGGCAAGACCCTGCGTGCGTCGCGGATACAGCAGGGTGGCAGACCCTCTGGTTCGAGATGGAAATCCTCAACGGGCTTGCATTGGCCGAGTGGGAGGAAGACGGCTCTGCGCGTGATTGGTCGTCGCGTTGGCGTGAAGGCTATGAGCAGGATGCGCGAGGTCTGGTTTCGCAGTTGCTTCCACTGCTGGCCGGGTAAATTGCCAGGCCTGGCGTTCATGAAAGTGGTCGATAAGGGAGTAATCAATATCGGCTGCCGAGCCACCTGAGTACGCCTGTTCTCTATCAGAAAAGTCGTTGCTGGTAGGCGGGCTTCAGCGGCTGATGCCCAGACGTTTTGAAAGAGCTATTCAGGCCACGAAAGGCTTCCCGGCTGAAGCCGGTCCTACCAGGGAGCGTGTCGCCATTTGGGTACTGGCGCTGCGCGCGAAGGGCAGGGCTTTCTCACCCCGCGCTTCGCAATCATCGGCGCCGCCGCAGTCAGACTGGCTGGGTCGCCGCTTCTGCCGCCATGGCTTCCTGCACGCTCGGGCGGACCTTGACCCGTTCCACGAACGCGGCCAGTGCCGGCCAATCCTTCACATCGACGTTGAAGAACGGCAGCCAGTTCAGCACGGTGAACAGGTAGGCATCGGCCAGGCCGAAGCTGCCCAGCAGGTAGTCTTGCTGCGCCAACTGCTGGTTGACGTACGCCAGGCGCTTGAACAGTTTCTCGCGGAAAATCGCCTTGGCCGCTTCCGGCAGTTCAGGGTTGAACAGCGGGCCGGCGCCACCATGGATCTCGGTGCTGATGAAGTTGAGCATTTCCTGCAGGCGGGTGCGCTCCCAGGTGCCGTTGGCTGGCGCCAGGCTATTGCCGGGCACCTGGTCGGCCAGGTACTGAACAATCGCCGGGCCTTCGGTCAGCAACTGGCCGTTGTCCAGCAGCAGCGCGGCGACATAGCCCTTGGGGTTGATTTCGCGGAAGTCCCGGCCTTCCGAGGTGGCCTTGGTCTTGGTATTGACGCGGACCAGTTCGAACGGCAGGCCCAGCTCACGCAGCACGATGTGCGGGGAAAGGGAGCAGGCCATCGGGGCGAAGTACAGCTTCATGTGGATCTCCTTGCGGGCGGAAAACGTTGGGCTGGTGCGGGTGAACGCTGCCCTAGCATCCACGACTTCGGAAACCTTTTGCAAAGGACTTCTTGATAGAACAGGTTGATTTAATCTTGGACGTATCAGCTGTGTCCGGTTGATGCCTCTGCTGTTCAGTCAGGCCTTGAATGAGCTTGCTCATGAAGCACGCACCACCTTTACCGCCGATTTGCTAGCGCTCCCGGCCTTTTGGCGACCCAGGTCGTTCCCACAATGGCAGGCGGTGCCTGACTGAACGGCACTCAGGCGATCCGTTTGATGACCTCCTCTAGGTTTTCCACCGCCTGCAGATCCGGCGCAGCGGCCAGGGTGGTAATGGACGGGTTGACCAGAAAGCCCTGGTCGGCCCGTCGCAGCATGGCGATGTCGTTCAAGGCGTCGCCCACCGCCAACACATGCAGGCCGTCGACCTGTGCCTGATTTACGTGCTCCTCCTTATCTCGGCGCCGATAGTAGTCGCAGCCGGAAATGAACCCCTCACTGTCCGTCGTCAGGCTATGGCAGAAGATGGTCGGTCTGCCCAGTGCCCGCAGCATCGAGTCGGCCAGTTCGTGGAAGCAGTCGGAGATGATCTGTACCTCATAGCCCCTGTCGCGCAACGCCTGCAGGAAGCCCGCTGCGCCGCTGAATGGCCTGATTGTCCGGGTAATGCGCTGCACATCGCTCAGGGTCATGCCGTGCTGACGTAGCAAGTCGATGCGCTGGCGCATCAGCGCATCGTAGTCGGGCAGCTCTCGAGTGGTGGCAAACAGCTCGTGGATGCCGGTACGCACTGCGAGAGTCGGCCATAGCTCTGGCACCAGCACGCCTTCCAGGTCAATACAGGCCAGTTTGGCTACACCGCTCATCAGCGTGCCAGCCCAGGCAGTACCAGGCTTACGCCCAGCCCGATCAGCGCCGTACCGATTACCCGGTCAACGAGGCGCTGGCGAGCCAGCATGCGTTGGCGCAGGGCCTCGGCGGAGAAGAACAGGGCCACGAAGCTGAACCACACCCAGTGCGAGAACGACATGAACAGGCCGTAGGCGAAGTTGACCGCCAGGCTGTTGCTGACCTGCACCACCTGGCTGTAGGTGGCGACCACGAAGAGCATGGTCTTGGGGTTCAGGGCGTTGGTCAGAAAGCCCATCGCGAAGGCTTTGCCGGCCGATGGGCGGGGGCCGTTGGCGCTGCTCAGTTCCAGCGTCGAGCGGCTGGTCAATGATTTGTAGCCCAGGTAGATCAGGTAGGCCGCGCCCAAGGCTTTCATGGCCATGAACAGCGTTGGCGAACTGGTAATGATCAGCGCAATGCCCAGCACGGTGTAGAACACATGGACCTGCACCCCGCAAGCGATGCCGAAAGCGGCCATCAGGCCGCTGCCGCGTCCGTAGGCATAGCTGTTGCGTGTGACCATGGCGAAGTCGGGGCCTGGACTGATCACGGCCAGGATGGTGATGACGGCGACAGCGAGCAGTTCGGTCATGGGCGGGTTCCTGCGGGGCGGGGGCAGACGGGCATTTGTGTGAGGGATACGCACATAAGCGCAAGCCCGAGCGGCAGCAGGTTTGTCCAGGCGGAGCGGCTTGTTAGCCGGGTGACGGACTTCATAGTTCCCTCTAATAAAATGTTCAGGTATGGATTTCTGCCGAAGGATGGCGATTTGTGCGCGCTCTGAAAAACGATTTATAGTCCGCCAAATCTGTGAGAAATCATCGCCTATATGAAGCTGCCAGCCCTTACGTCCTTCCAGTTCTTCAACGTCGCTGCGCAGACCCAGAGCTTCGTGCAGGCCGGGCGTCTGTTGCATGTCACCCACGGCGCGGTCAGTCGCCAGGTGCGGGCCTTGGAAGACGCCATCGGCGTGGAGCTGTTCGAACGGCGTAACCGGGCGATTTTTCTCAACGACGCCGGGCGCGAGCTGTACAGCGTGACCCGGCCATTTTTCGAACAGCTGGAGGGCACTCTTTACCGCCTGCAACGCGAAACCCGCGAAGACGTGCTGGTGGTGTCCTGCGAACCGACCATCGCCATGAAATGGCTGATCCCGCGCCTGCCGGATTTCCACGCCGCGCATCCGCACCTGCAGGTGCAACTGCTCACCGCGGGCGGCCCCATCGACTTCGGGCGCTCCGGCGTGGACCTGGCGGTGCGCCGCGACGATTTCTACTGGGACGACTCGATCCACTGCGCGACCATCGGCGAAGAGTGGACCGGCCCGGTCTGCACGCCGGCGCTGTGGTCCGCCGGCCAGCCGCTCGACGGCATGCGCCTGCTGCACAGCAAGACCCGGCCCCTGGCGTGGGACAACTGGCTGCGCCTTGCTCAGGTTGCAGCGGCAGGCACCACGCGCCAGGAGTACGAGCATTTCTACCTGTGCATCCAGGCCGCAGCGGCAGGGCTGGGTGTCGGTATGGCGTCGCTGCTGATGGTTCACGGGGAGCTGGAGTCCGGGCAGTTGATCGCACCGTTCGGCTTCATCCGCGACGGTTCGCGCTACTGCCTGATGTCGCCCCGGCCGTTCGAGGAAAGCGCCAAATGCCGTGTGTTTCTGGAGTGGATCAGTGGGCAGATGGCGCAGAGTGTGCGCTAGGTTCTGTACGAAAAGTCGGCGAGCGAAGGTCAGGCAAGGCGCAACGAGCAAAGCGAGTAACAGCCGTAGGCTGACCCGAAGGGCGAGCGCCAGCGAGTCAAAACAGGCGAGGAACGGTCGGAGTCGCGGGCGACTTTACTGGAGTAAATGAGCATTCCGACCAGGCTGGCGATCCAGCCTGTTTTTAACGCAGCATGGCCGAGCGCAGGCACTTTTCGTACAAAACCTACGGCGAGAGCAAGGCCGCGCCAGTCTGAACCTGCCCGCCATTTGCCACCCGTGGCAAGCCTATGCCGGTGAGGGACCTTTACCTGCAGCGTTGGCAAGGTGACCCGAACAGCTTGCCAAGGCCCGGTCTAGAAGGCTGGCTTCATATCCATCCGCCTCCGCAGCCTGGCGGGAACGGAATTTGCTGAACCCCTGCCCGAAGGTTTCAACCATGGACGTTGCCATCCGGCACAAGGAGTTCACGTGATCATCAGTTCCAGCTCGCTTTACACCAACCCGGCACTGGCCGCTAAACAGCAGGCCCCGGTCAAGGCGACCCCCACGCCGGCCCAGGTCGCTGCACAAACCCAGGCAGAGACCACGCCGGTTGCCAAGCGTACGAGTGAAGACCTGCCGTTGCAGGCTTATGCCCTCCCGACCTGGACGACCGGGTTCTACAAGGTGCTTTCCGGCGGGGCTGAAGCGGATGCCTACAATGCCCGTTTCGACGCGGCGTCGGACACCGAACTGGCCGAGTACAGCGAGCGTCTCCAGCAGCATCTGCAAACCCTGTATGCGAACAATGGCCTGTCGGATTTGGGTGAGCGCTACAAGGCGATCACTTCGGTGCCGGGGTTGAACGAGCGCTTGAAGACGCAGTTCCACGAGTCCGTGCAGGGGGATGCGCGGTTGATGGAACTGATGAACAAGGTCGGCACCACCCTGGCTTGAGCCCGGCATGCTGCGTGTTGGCTGTCTGGATAACGGGTATTGGGGGGTAGCGCAATTGAGGGAGCGAGCTTGCTCGCAAAAAGCTGGCAAAGTCGATGAGTTTGCTGTGAACGTGACGCCGCCTTCGCGAGCAAGCTCGCTCCCACGGTCTGAACTGTATTGCGGCTAAGGCCAATACTGTTCGGTTAGGCGTCATTTGGCCCGGTGGGAGCGGCTTTAGCCGCGAAAGCGCCAGTAAATTCACTGCATCTGTTGTGAACAGGTGATCGCTTCGTGGCTGAAGCCGCCTATCCGGCCTAACTGACCTGTATTGCATCTAAGTACCGATCTGCGCCCCTGCGCTCAGGCCCAATCAGCCCCCAGCCAGGTTTCGATCATGGCCACGGCCTGCTGCGGTGACTGCAGCGCCGTGTCGATGCAGCGCGGTGTTTCAGCCCAGGGCTCGTACTCATGGGCCTGCACAGATTGCCAGTCGGGCGGTGTCAGGCCCGCGATATCTGTAAGGCGGCTTTGCACTCGGCGCTGGTGTTCAGCGCGGTCCGAACAGACCACCTGAATATCCAGTAATCGAGCGTTCGCGTGGCGGGCCACCTCGCGCCAGGCCTGGCGGCTCTCGGCCACGGGGTTCACGCCGTCGGCGATGACCCTGTGGCCCAGCAGCAACTGGGTGGTGGCCAGTTCATGGGCGACCCGGTAGCCGCTGGTGCCGACATCGCCCGCCAGCACCCCGGCGTCGCGAATCGCCTGTTCGATGGTGTCGATACGCAGGTACACCGCCCCAAGGGCCACTGCCAGTGCCTTGGCCACGGTGGTCTTGCCGGTACCCGGCAGGCCGCTGAAAACGATCAGCCAGGGTGGCGGGAGCACGGCGCTCATCACACGCCCAGGTGCTGGTCGATCAATCGCGCCACTGCCTGGGCATGGGTGAAGCCCAGGTCATGGCCGGCCTCGGCGAACACTTCCAGGCGGGCGCCGGGAATCAGCTCGGCCAGGCGCTGGCCGACCCGCAGCGGGCTGATCCGGTCTCTGCCGCCCCATACCAGCATCACCGGCATGCGCAGCTCGTGCAGGCGCTCGGAGAGGTCGGTGCGGTCGTCGAGGAACCAGCGTGGCAGGGTCGGAAAGTCGGCGGCGAACTCATCACGCCAGTCCTCGCCGCCGAGTGCAGAAACATCCAGGCCGCCGGAGGTGACGCTCAGCACCAGGTGGCTGATCAGCTCTGGCCGTTGCAGCGCGACCTGCACCGCCACCACACCGCCCATGGATTGCGCGACCAACGCCGTGGGCCGGTCGATCTGCTCCAGAGCCAGACCGGCGAGGTCCTGCAGGCTGTTGATCGTGGTATTGCGCGGCACGTCGCCGAAGCCCGGCCAGCCCAACTGCTGGGTGGGCAGCGGCGTGCGCAGGAAGTCGGCGGCAGGGCGCCAGAAGTGGGTATTGCCGGAAGCACCGGGCAGGAAGAGGATCTTTTCAGGGCAAAGCGACACGGCTCGGTTCCTTGAGTCGGAGGGCTCAACGCGGGTTGGCGGACGTTAACACACTGGGTATACAGCCGCAGGTCCAGCGTTCAAGCTAGCGCACCGCTACCCGCTCCACTCTGCTTCCATCTGCCTTGGGCCTTCACCATGCGTAAAGCCGATCGGCTGTTTCAATTGGTCAACCTGATACGTGCGCATCAGCCCATCACCGCCGAGCGCCTGGCGAGCCGGATCGGTGTGTCGGTACGCTCGATCTACCGCTATATCGACGATTTGTCCGTCAGTGGCATTCCCATCTATGGCACCGCCGGGGTGGGGTATGCACTGGATGCCGACTTCGAGCTGCCACCGTTGGCCTTGAACAGGCTGGAGTGGGACGCGCTGGTGCTTGGTGTGGAGATGCTGGCCGCCGCAGCCGACGCCGAACTGGGTGCGGCAGCGCGCGCCCTGTTGGGCAAGATCAGCGCGTCGGTGGTACGGCCACCCAACCCGGACAGCGCCGCGATCCGCGCGCTGGGCGAGATGTCGGGCCGCACACGCCTGCACTTGGCGGCACTGCGCAAGGCGATCGAACAGGCCCAGGCGCTGACCATCACGTACGCCCGTGCCGACGGCGAGGTGTCTCGGCGTCTGGTCTATCCCCTTGGGCTGTTCTATTGGGGCGGCAAGTGGACGGTAGGCACCTGGTGCGAAGCCCGTGGCGCCTATCGGGACTTCCGGGTAGACCGTATCGCCGCCATCATTCCTGCTGAACAGGCGTTTGCGGACAATCCGGCCATCGACCTGCGTACCTACATGCGTTACCAGCAGGACCAGTGGGATTCTCGCGTCGGCACTGACAGTACGCTGTCAGTATGAGCCGTTGAACATGGGCACCTCTCAAACCAACCGAGGCTTTCCATCGTGTCGCACGCATCCCCTGTACTTGAACTGGCCATTTTCCAGGTGAAGGAAGATTACCTTGCCCAGGTGCCCGCGCTGCGCGCCGGCCTGCGCGAGACACTCAAGGCGTTTCCCGGCCTGATCGACTATCGCGGCTATTGCCCGATCAACGACGACCGGATCTTCGTCGACCTCGCGCTGTGGAGCAGTTTCGAGAACGCTCAGGCCGTCGCCCAGGCGTTCAATGACGGCGACCCGCGTTTCGCGGATTACATGGCCGCCATCGAGAGCCTGAGTTTCATGAGTCATTTCTCTCCCGAACCGTGCTGAACCTCTGTTCCTGATTGCTTAAGCGTGCACGGACGGCCATGCTCTGTTTTCGATAACAGGAGGCGGATCATGGCTGAACCGGTACTTCATCTGTTGTGCGGCAAGATCGCCTCAGGCAAATCCACCCTGGCCAGTGCACTGGCGACCGAGCATTCGGCGGTCCGGCTGAGCGAGGATCACTGGCTGGCGCGTCTGTATCCGCAGCAGATCCGCTCGGTGGCCGATTACGTTGCGCATGCCCAACGCCTGCGTGAGGTGGTCGGGCCATTGGTGAGCGACCTGCTGAAAGCGGGTGTCAGCGTGGTGCTGGATTTTCCGGCCAACACGCCTGCCAACCGGCAGTGGTTGCGTGGCCTGGCCGATGCTGCGCAGGTGCCGCATCGCCTGCATTACCTGGAGGTGGACGATGCCACCTGCCGCCAGCGGCTGCACGCGCGCAATGCGCGTGGCGAACATGACTTCGCCGCCACCGATGCCGAGTTCGAGCTGATTACCCGCTATTTCTCTGCGCCCGCCGCGGACGAGGGGCTGGAGGTGATCGTGCACGGCAGTACTGAACCATTCGGTAGTCAGGCCACCCAATAGGACTTGAGCGTTCTTACGAGGTGAGCATGGCCCGATACCGTGGACTGATCCTGGACGACCCCCGTGAAGGCCCCAGCGACGAAGCGATCGCACAGCTGGAGGCCAGGCTCGGCGCGCGGCTGCCGGATGACTATCGGCAGTACCTGGCCGCCTGCAACGCTGCCGAACAGGAATACGACGTGGTGGTGACCCTGGCCGATGGCGCGCAGGAGACCATGAGTTTTTCCCTGTTCGGCCTGGACCCGGACGAAGACTGGGAGTTCAACCCTCATGAGCTGGAGCAACTGCGTGAGGTGCCGGACTTTCCCGAGAGCGGCCTGCTGCCCATCGGCCGTGACGGCGGTTCCAGCCTGTTGCTGCTCGACCTGCGCGACGGCCGCCAGCAAGTGGCGGCCATGGTCGCCGGCCTACCGGCCTGGACCGGGCGACGCCAGAACGGCGACGAGTACGTGGTGCTGGCCGAGTCGTTCAACGATTATCTCGACCTGCTGCACATCGCTGACGCGTCCATCGAAAGCCATATCGAGCGGTTCATCATCAACCCCGCCACCATCGACGCGACCCTGGATTGGCTCGACCAGGGCAGCCCCGGCTGGCGTGAGCGCTTTCGCGAACAGTGGAATGCACGGGTCACCCAGCGACCGATCTGAATGCCTGGGCGGGGTGGCCATGCCATTAGAAGTTGTACGAAAAGTCCTGGCACTCGCTGATGCCGCGTTGAAAACAGCCGGGTTCTTGGCAACCGTTGAGGTGATATTCGGAATGGCACACCGGCAAGCAAAATCACGGGTACAGCGCGTTTTCACCATGCAGGTAAAGGATCGATGACAAACAGCATTTATGTGGTTCAGCTCAAACGAGGCAGAAGCCATCCCGAGTATCCGCAGTTCTTCGAGAACGTCACTGATCTTAGAGCGCTTGGACCGGACCATGGAGGAATCAACAACATCTGTTTGCTGAGCCATGCGGGTGATGAAGAAGAGGTGAGGCTTTGCTGTGCTTCTGGGCTGGAGGACCCAGCAGCGGTCACCGTTCAGGAGGTGACGAAAACAACGCTAGATCCTGAAAAAGGCATTCACAAGAGGTATGCGGATCTTATCGGCCGTCGTTTTCTGCCTTACGGAAGATATCCGATAGGTCGGCTTCCATGGCCAATAGAGGATCTGCCAAGAGGCCCGACCGGCAGACACTGATCGATACGCCGTCAAGGTTTGAGTCTGCTTCGCAGCTTGGCTTTCTTGGCCAACAGTTGTTTCAGCTCGCCCAGTGAGTGGAATAAAGTGCCCAGCACTCTGCCCTGTTTGTCGCGGCTGTAAAGAATCGATTTGAAGGAGGCGTTGGCGCCATCTGCGGTGCCTCCAGCCGTGGAGTTCATGTGCCCTGCGTACTTCAGAAACGCATCGAATGGAGTACCGCTTCGGCCTTCCAGGAAAGCGTCGATGAATGCGTCGTGCGTGTTTCGGACAATGGCCTCCAAGGGCGGCTGACCCACCGAGAAGTGCGGGCAGACGACGTCGACATAAGGGGCCAGCTCAATGTTCACCGCACTGTTACGCGACCGGTAAGCAATGAAATGGCTCGTTCTGGAGAGGGCTGCGGTGTTCTGGTCCAGCGTCCTGCAGAGTTTTTCGCGCAGCGGTTTCTTGTGCTCGTCACTGATCTCGCGTTCGAACTCCTTGAACTCTATGAGGACGCAGGACGAGTCGGTACCTGCAAAGAAATCGGCGAATTTTCGATCCTGACTGCCTGAAAAGTTACCCAGTGAATAATCGGCGGCCTTGCCGAACTTCTCGCTCAATCGGTCCCGAAATGATGTCGAGAAAAAATCAATGACTTGCGATTCGCCGATTTTTTTGCTCGCCGAGTTCTTTCCTTATTTGATCGGTGCAATAGGTGAAGGTGTGGAGGTCGATGCGGCAGCTCAAGGCAGCGGTTCAGATGTCACGGAAACGGATTCATGCCATCTGAAAGCACACGGCCTAGGCGCTTTATCTCAGTGAACTTCAGTGCCGAGCTTGGCAGGGGACACACCGCTGACGCACTTCAGTCGCCGAGGCGTTCAAGCATGTATTGATACATCGACCAGGGGGTCTCAAGACGTTGCAGGTCGTCATCGCTGATGCTGATGTCGAATTCGGTATCCAGCGCCATGACGAGCTCGACCAGGTCGTATTCGTCTGCCCCCAGATCGCCCAGGGTCGATCCATAGCCATACCTGACCTCGCGCACGGGGATACCCAATTGCACAGCTATCATGCCGTCCAGCTTGTCTCTGAGAGCTTCCTTGTCCATGGCGCGGTCCTGTACAGAGGTCGTGAAAGCACGAGACTGCCGAGTGGCCTGACAGCTGTCAATCGGCAGTTGGGAGTGGCCTCAGGCCGACATGGCTCAATTGCCCCGGTAGGTCGAAAACCCATACGGGCTGAGCAGCAGCGGAATGTGGTAGTGCGGCACGCTGCCGTCCACCTCGAAGATCACTGGCACCTCCGGGAAGAAGGTCTGGGTGTGGTGCTGCTGGAACCACTCGCCGGTCTTGAAGGTGACGCGGTAGGTGCCTTTCTCCAGCGCCTTGCCTTCCGGGTACAGCGCCGGAATGCGCCCCTGCTGGTTGGTGACGCCCTGGTTGAGCAGTTGCCAGTTCTGCCCGGTCCGTTTTTCCAGGGTCACGTTCACCGCAGCGGAGGGCAGGCCGTCCTGCAGGTTGAGCACATGGACGCTGAGCGGGTTGGTGTCGGCCAGGGCCAGGCTGGACAGGCCGCAGAGCAGGGCGCCGGCCAGCAGGGTTTGCAGTGCTTTCATGTTGATTCTCCGGGTCATTGAAGTGTGGGCATTACGTGAGCGATGGCCTTGAGTGCGCAGCCTTCGTCTTCGGCGGCGCCGCCTGAGCCGGCGACACCGAGCGCGCCGATCACCTGATCGCCAACCTTCAGCGGTACGCCACCGCCGAGCAGCAACAGCTCGCCCAGGGTGTTGAGGTTGGCGGCTTCGGGGTTGTTGCGCGCCCGTTCGGCCAGCAGGCGGGTCGGGGTCTTGGTCGACAGCGCGGTGTAGGCCTTGCGCTGCGCTGCCAGGGTGTTGTGCGGGCCGACGTTGTCGTCACGTTGCACCGCGACCAGGTTGCCGCCACGGTCGACCACCGCTGCCACGCCAGTGCGTCCTTCGGCATGACAGGCGGCCAGGGTGGCGTCGAGCAGGGCGTTGGCCAGCGGCAGGGTCATGTCCGGGCGGTTGGTTACGGGCGGCGCCGCGAAGGCGTTGGCGCCCAGCAGGGCGAGGGTGGAAAAGGCGAGAGTGCGAAGCGGCATGCCGGTCTCCTTGGGCAGGCTCTGTCGAGCGGATGCCGGCATGCTGCACAAGCCCGGATGTCAGACAGATTGCGTACGCATTACGAAGTTGTAATGCCGGTAGCAGGGCAAAACGCCTAGGCTATGCGCAACGATGGGAGGACACGCATGCGCATTCTGGTGGTTGAAGACGAGGCCAAGACCGCCGACTACCTGAGCAAGGGCCTGGGCGAGTCGGGCTATACCGTTCAGGTCGCCCGCAATGGCCTGGACGGCCAGCATTGGGTGCAGGAGTTCGACTTCGACCTGATCATTCTCGACGTGATGCTGCCCGGCCTGGATGGCTGGCAGCTGTTGCAGATCATTCGCCGCCGCTGCGCCACGCCGGTGTTGTTCCTGACCGCCCGCGACGCCGTGCAAGACCGGGTCAAGGGCCTGGAGCTGGGCGCCGATGACTACCTCATCAAGCCCTTTTCCTATGCCGAGCTGCTGGCGCGGGTGCGCACCTTGCTGCGTCGTGGGCCGCCACGGGAGACCGAGCACTTCCAGGTTGCCGACCTGCAGCTGGACCTGTTGCAGCGCAAGGTCAGCCGTGCGGGTGAACGCATCAACCTGACCAACAAGGAGTTCGCCTTGCTGCACTTGCTGCTCAGCCGTCAGGGCGAGGTGCTGTCGCGGGCGTTGATCGCCTCGCATGTGTGGCAGATGAACTTCGACAGCGACACCAACGTGGTGGACGTCGCCATTCGCCGCCTGCGGGCCAAGGTCGACGACCCGTACCAGCCTCGCCTGATCCATACCGTACGCGGCATGGGCTACAAGCTGGACCTGCAGCCATGAGGCTGTGGCCGCACACCCTGAGCCTGCGCCTGGCGCTGCTGTTCGCCCTGTCCAGCGTCGCGCTGCTCGGTGCGGTGGCCAGCTACCTGTACCACTCGCTGGAAAAGGAGATCCGCTGGCGCGATGACCAGGCCCTGCTGGGGCGCCTGCAACACATGCAGGCGCTGCTCGACGACGCCGACAGCATCGAGACCCTGCGCGCCCGCCCGCGCCTGTACCAGAACATGCTCGGCAACCGCGACAGCGTGCTGTGGATCGTCGATGGTCAGGGCCAGCGCCTGATCGAGGTCAATCCGGCGGGCCTTGCCATGCCGAGCCTGGCGCCCGCCGCCGTGCCGCGCCTGGCCGATGCGCCGGCCAACCCGTCGCTGCGCCTGGCCTGGCTCGACGTGCCGCGCGGTGGGCAGACACTGCGCCTTATCGCCGGTAAACGCAGCGACGAGCGCGAGCAGATGCTCGCCGCCTACCGCATGAAAGTCTGGATGGCACTGTCTGTGGCCGCCGTGCTGGCCTTTGTCATCGGCTGGCTGATCAGCCAGCGTGGCCTGCGCCCGGTGCGTGCGTTGGCGCGCCAGGCTGCGGGCATCGACGTGCGCAGCCTGCATGTGCGCCTTGATGGCTTTGGCCAGGTGGCCGAGCTGAGCGCCCTCAGCGAGTCACTGAACCAGATGCTGCTGCGCCTGGAGCAGGGCTTCATACAACTGTCGCGGTTCTCCGAAGACCTGGCCCACGAGATGCGTACGCCGCTGAGCAACCTCATGGGCCAGACCCAGCAGGCCCTGGACCGCGAGCGCCCGGTGGCTGAATACCAGGACCTGCTGGTCTCCAACCTGGAGGAGTACGAGCGTCTGGCGCGGATGGTCGACAGCATGCTGCTGCTGGCCCGCTGCGAGCAGCCGCGCAGCCTGTTGCAGCGCCAGAGCGTGGATCTGTACGGGCTGGCGGAGCAGCTTTGCGATTACTTCGAGGGCATGGCCGAGGACCGCGACATTCAACTGCTCAACCACTGCCACGGCCAGCTGATCGCCGAACCTGCTCTGCTGCGTCGCGCGCTGGCCAACCTGCTGGCCAACGCCCTGCGCTACGCCGCACCGTCCAGCCCGGTGACCCTGGCCACGCACCTTGTGGGCAGCACCCTGGAGATCAGCGTACACAACCTCGGCGAGCCGATCGGCGCCCAGCACCTACCGCACCTGTTCGAGCGCTTCTACCGCTGCGACCCCTCACGCCAGCAGCCTGACGACACCGGCGGCCTGGGCCTGGCCATCGTCCGCTCGATCATGCAGGCGCATGGCGGGCAGGTACGGGTGGCCAGTGATGCGCGGGGGACGGTGTTTACCCTGGTGTTTGCGCTGAATGGTTAGCGCCAGAGCCGCGCATCACCTGAATGGCGCGCCCAGCAGGCCGATGATCACGGCATGGGTGGCAATCGCCGGCACCGTGCCGCGTTTCAGGCGAACGAAGGCGCACAGAAGGCCTTCGATGAAGGTGAACAGCAGGATCGGCCAGCCGATGTCGGTGAGCACGAAGGCGAGGTAGGCATGGCAGGCGCTGAAGGCGACGGCGCTGCCCAGTGCTGCCTTGCAGGGGCCCATTTGCTGTTCCAGAGATCCTTGCAGCATGCCGCGAAACAGCACTTCCTCCAGGGCATTGCCGCCCATTGCCAGTAGCGCGAAACCCGCCAGCCAGGTCAACGAGCCGACCTCCAGTCCTAGATACAGCCGCAAGGGCAGGCCCATGACGCAGCCTGCGGCAATGCCCATTACGATGCCACCCAGGCGAGGCCCCTTGAAGCCGACTACTGACCGCCAGCATTCCGGGAGCAGCCGCGCCAACAGCGCGATCACGCCCAGAGAAGCCAGGCCCAGCGCTGCCAGTACCGCAGGATCGTGATGAAAACGCAGCGGTTCGGCACCGCCGAGCGACCATAAGCCACTGGGGGTCATCAGGTCGCGGGTGAACATGAAGGCGATGATCAGGACCAGCAGGCGGTGGCTGGTCTGCGTACGTGGCGTCAGAGCCAGCCACGCCGTGAACAGAGCGAGGGCCGGGATAAGGCGACCGAAGTAAACCAGCAAGGCGTCCATGCGCGAGGCTCGTTCGTGAGTGAGGGCGGCGAGTGTAGCAGGGGGGGAATGTGGCGGTGTTGAGGGGTAGCGCTTCATAGCCAACACACAAGAAAAAGCGCCATGCAGTCTTCTGTCGAGTATCCTGCGCGGCCATTCAAGGATGAGGGGTTTAGCCATGCGTGAAAGACAATCGGCGCGGCTGCTGGTGGTCAATCCGGCCAACGAGGTGCTGCTGTTTCACTTCCGCCACACCGACGATGCACTGGCCGGGCAGAGCCATTGGGCCACGCCGGGTGGTGGTTTGGAGGTGGGTGAGAGCTTCGAAGCGGCGGCCATTCGCGAGCTGTTCGAGGAAACCGGTATCCGCGTCGACAGCGTTGAGGCGCCGGTAGGGTTCAGGCGGTTTCCGATGATGCTGCCCAGTGGCGAGCAGGTGATTTCGGTCGAGCGCTACTTCCTGGTGCGGGTCAGCGATGAAGTGCTGAGCCGTTCGGGATGGACGGCCCATGAGCAGCGGGTGATGGCCGAGCATCGCTGGTGGTCGGTGTCAGAACTACGTGCCACGGCGGAGCAGGTGTGGCCGGAAACCCTGATCCAGATGCTTGAGGCAGCGTCATGCAACGTATCGTGATTCTGGGTAACGCTGGCAGCGGCAAGTCGACCCTGGCCCGCCGCTTGGGCAGGCGGTATGGTTTGCTTGTGGTGCTTTTTCGCAGTGACGCGCAAGTCAATGCATGGTTGGGTACTTTAAAGGTCAGTTAGGTGCTCTTTGGCTTTTGTTGGAGCTTGCTCGCGAACAGGTCAGCAAAGTCCCTGCATCTGTTGTGAACGTGACGCCGTCATTGCGAGCAAGCTCGCTCCCACAAGGTATCGTCTTTAGCTGCAATACTGGTCGGTTAGACCGGGTAGGAGCGCTTCAGCCGCGAAGCAGTCGCATGTTCACGACAGATGCAGGGAATTTCCTGGCGCTTTCGCGGCTAAAGCCGCTCCCACCGGGCCACATGCCGCTTAAGCGAACAGTATTGGCGTTAGCCGCAATACTGTTCGCTTAAGCGCTTTGCGGCTTGGTGGCGAGCTTGCTCGCGAAAAGCGGGCAAAGTCGCTGAATTTGCTGTGAACGTGACGCCGCCTTCGCGAGCAAGCTCGCTCCCACGGGCTAACTGACCAGTATTGGCGTTAGCCGCGACGGGGTCGGCTGCAGCGCCAAGGCTTTTCATTCGTCATTCAGGAGCAAGGTCCGGTGAACGACCACTATCAAGGCAGTTGCCTTTGCCAGTCGATCCGCTATGAGTTACTCAGCTCGCCCAGGGCCGTCAGCCACTGCCACTGCGGGCAGTGCCGCAAGGGCCACGGTGCGATGTTCGCCAGTTATGGCAGCGTACCGCGTGAGGCCTTGCGCATCGTCGTGGGGATGGAAAACCTCACTGCCTTCGACTCATCGCCGACGGTGCGCCGCGCGTTCTGCTCGCGCTGCGGTTCGACGCTGTTCTGGTCGCGGACCGAGGGTGAGTTCGCTGATTGGGTGTCTGTCGCATTGGGCACCCTGGATACGCCGTTCACGCCGACCAAGCAGAAGCATGTGTACGCCCCCGAAGGGCAGCCCTGGTATCTGGAAGCGCCGCACGACTGAACGCCTGCCCGTCAGGAATGTGAAGAGGCGGGCAAATACAGCGGCAACACGTTAGGCTCATGGCTTTGCGAGCCTGGACCTGCCGTGTCATGACTGCCTTCTATCTCAAGCTGTTCATCACTCCCGCGCTGATGTGGGCGATTTCCTCGGCTTCGCGGCGCTGGGGTACGCAGCTCGGCGGACTGTTGTCCGGCCTGCCGGTGACCTCCGCGCTGGTGATGCTGTTTCTCAGTCTGGAGCAGGGCAGCGCCTTCGTGGCCCGGGCGGTGCCCGGTGCACTGGCCGGGCTGGCGGCGATCCAGGCGACCTATCTGTTCTATTTCCTGGTCACGCGTCGGGTGCCGGCGCTGCTCGGTTGCCTGGCGGGGCTGGGTTTCTATGCGCTCACGGCCTGGGCGATCAGCCGCCTGGGCGGTGTGGCGCTGCCGGTGCTGATCACCTTGCTGCTGGTGACGGCCATCGTCATCGTCACCGCTCGGCAGCCCACGCCACCTGCGGCATCCGGCCCGGTGGTGCTGCCACGCTGGGTCATCCCGATGCGCATGCTGGCCGCCACTGGGCTGCTGCTGGCGATCACCGCCAGCGCCGAATGGCTCGGACCGACCGCCAGCGGCCTGGTAGCGCCGATTCCGGTGATTGCCTGGCCGCTGATGGTCTTCGCCCATGTTCAGGGTGGCCGGCATGAACTGGCCGCCGTGGTGCGCGGCAACGCCATCGGCGCCGTGGGGGTGGTGGGCTTCTACCTGATGCTGGCGCACGGTGTACTGGCCTGGGGGGCGCTGCCGTCGATCGGCGTGGCGGTGCTGCTGGCGGTGCTGATCACCTTCGGTCTCGCCAAGGCAGTCAACAGAGGCTGACCCGGGGTGCTCAGGGGGGCGTCACGGGGTTGCAGGTCAAGGTCGCTTCGCCATGGCGCCGCCATTACCATAGCGGCCCCTGAAACGGCATGCTGGCGAGCCTCTTGCCCAGCCATTGCATAGCTCAAGCCTTGGGCATGCCGCTTTGAATGAATTGTGACTAATGTGTATTTTGGTCACTTGAGCAGCTCAGCACGGAGTCCAGCAGTCGCATGAACGATAATCTCAGCCCGCCAGCGCCACGCGGTCCGTCCGACCATGGCGTACGCGAACAGGTCATCGAGGCAGCCACTCGCTACTTTGGCCACTACGGTTACGAAAAGACCACGGTCTCGGACCTGGCCAAGGCCATCGGTTTTTCCAAGGCCTACATCTACAAGTTCTTCGATTCCAAGCAGGCCATCGGCGGGGTGATCTGCAGCAACCGCCTGGCGATGATCATGCAGGTCGTGGATGCCGCGATAGCCGATGCCCCCACCGCCTCGGAGCGTCTAAGACGGCTGTTTCGCTCGATTACCGAGGCTGGCAGCGAGCTGTTTTTCCATGACCGGAAGCTCTATGACATCGCTGCGGTGGCCTCTCGCGAGCAGTGGCCCTCGGTGCAGGGGCATGAACAGCGCATTCGCGGGCTGATCCAGCAGATCCTCCTGGAAGGGCGTGAAAGTGGCGAGTTCGAGCGCAAGACGCCGCTGGATGAAACCACCAATGCCATCTACCTGGTCATGCGCCCGTACGTCAGCCCGGCGCAGCTGCAATACAACCTCGATTCGGCACCTGAGGCGGCGGTGCAATTGTCGGCTTTGATCTTGCGCAGCCTTGCACCGTGAAAAGTTGTGACCGTTGACAGATTTGGTCACTGGTTTGAGAATGGGTTCCTCGTATTGCTCTCGAGTAGGAATCCATGCGCCTTCTTGCCGCCATTGCCGCTTGTACGCTGCCCCTCGCCCTGGTGGCTTGTGGTGAGTCCTCTGTCAGCCGGGACCCACGCACTGCACCGCCGCTGGTAAAAACCGCGGCGGTCAGCTTGTCTGCCGAGACGGCCCGCTCGTTCACCGGTGTCGTGGTGGCGCGTACTCAGAGCGACCTGGCTTTTCGGGTTGCCGGCAAAGTGCTGGAGCGGCTGGTGGACACGGGTCAGAGCGTGCGCCGTGGCCAACCCCTGGCGCGTCTGGACCCCATCGATCTGCAACTGCAGGCGCGTGCCCAGCAGGAGGCGGTCGCCTCGGCGCAGGCCCGCGCCCGGCAAACGGCGGATGATGAGGCGCGTTACCGTAACCTGGTGGCCGCTGGGGCGGTCTCGGCCTCGTTCTACGATCAGATCAAGGCGGCAGCCGAGGCCGCTCGGGCGCAGTTGAGCGCTGCCCAGGCGCAGGCCGACGTGGCGCGCAATGCCAGCAGTTACGCGGTGCTGCTGGCCGATGCCGACGGGGTGGTGATGGACACCCTGGCCGAGCCGGGCCAGGTGGTCGCGGCGGGGCAGCCGGTGATCCGCCTGGCCCGCGCCGGGCAGCGCGAGGCGCTGGTGCACCTGCCCGAGACGCTGCGCCCGGCGACCGGGTCCAGCGCCCAGGCGCGTCTCTATGGCCAGCCAGGCCAGGCCGTAATGGCGCGATTGCGCTTGCTCTCGGATGCCGCCGACAGCGCGACGCGCACGTTCGAGGCCCGCTATGTGCTCGACGGCCCGCTGGCCAATGCCCCCCTGGGCGCCACGGTCAGCCTGGATATCGTCGCCGACAGCCCGGCGTTAGAGCTGCTGCAGGTGCCTATCGCCGCCTTGCATGACCCCGGCCAGGGGCCGGGCGTGTGGATCGTGACAGGCGACCCGGCCAAGGTCAGCTGGCGTCCGGTGCAGGTGCTCGGGCTGGGTGACGAGACGGCGCGGGTCAGTGGTGCGCTGAAGGTCGGCGAGTCGGTGGTGGCACTGGGTGCGCATTTGCTGCGCGAAGGCGAAGAGGTGCGTCTGGCAGCGGTCCAGACGCTCAGCGTCGCCGAGGGTCGGCCATGAGCGACGGACGTTTCAACCTGTCGGCGCTGGCGGTGCGCGAGCGCTCGATCACCCTGTTTCTCATCGTGCTGATCGGCGTGGCCGGCGTGCTGGCCTTCTTCAAGCTCGGGCGCGCTGAAGATCCACCCTTTACGGTCAAGCAACTCACGGTGATCAGCGCCTGGCCTGGGGCCACCGCGCAGCAGATGCAGGACCTGGTGGCCGAACCGCTGGAAAAGCGCCTGCAAGAGCTGAAGTGGTACGACCGTAGCGAAACCTACACCCGGGCCGGGCTGGCCTTCACCATGCTATCGCTGCTCGACAAGACGCCACCGGGCGAGGTGCAGGAGCAGTTCTATCAGGCGCGCAAGAAGCTCGGCGACGAAGCCCGCAACCTGCCGGCCGGGGTCATCGGGCCGATGATCAACGACGAGTTTGCCGACGTGACCTTCGCGCTGTTCGCCCTCAAGGCCCAGGGCGAGCCGCAACGTCAGCTGGTGCGCGAGGCGGAAACCCTGCGCCAGCGGCTGCTGCATGTGCCTGGGGTCAAGAAGGTCAACATCATCGGCGAACAGGCCGAGCGCATCTTCGTGTCGTTTTCCCATGATCGCCTGGCCACGTTGGGCGTGGCACCGCAGGACATCTTCGCCGCCCTCAACGGGCAGAACGCCCTGACCCCGGCCGGTTCCATCGAGACTCAGGGGCCGCAGGTGGTGCTGCGTCTGGACGGTGCCTTCGATCAGCTGGCGCAGATCCGCAATACGCCGATCAATGTGCGTGGGCGTACCCTGAAACTCGCCGACCTAGCCAGCGTCGAGCGCGGCTATGAAGACCCGGCGGCCTTTAGGGTGCGCAATGGCGGCGAGCCGGCGCTGCTGCTTGGCGTGGTGATGCGCGAGGGCTGGAACGGCCTGGCCCTGGGCAAGGCGCTGGAGGCCGAAAGCACGGCAATCAACGCCGAGCTGCCGCTGGGCATGAGCCTGAGCAAGGTCACCGACCAGGCGGTGAACATCAGCTCGGCGGTCGACGAATTCATGATCAAGTTCTTCGTCGCCTTGCTGGTGGTGATGCTGGTGTGCTTCCTCAGCATGGGCTGGCGCGTGGGCGTGGTGGTGGCGGCCGCTGTGCCGCTGACCCTGGCCATGGTCTTCGTGGTGATGGCCGCCACCGGCAAGAACTTCGACCGCATCACCCTGGGGTCGCTGATTCTCGCCCTGGGCTTGCTGGTGGACGACGCCATCATCGCCATCGAGATGATGGTGGTGAAAATGGAGGAGGGCTATGACCGCCTGCGTGCCTCGGCCTATGCCTGGAGCCACACCGCCGCACCGATGCTGTCGGGGACCCTGGTCACCGCCGTGGGCTTCCTGCCCAACGGTTTCGCCCAGTCGACCGCCGGCGAGTACACCAGCAACATGTTCTGGATCGTCGGCATCGCGCTGATCGCCTCCTGGCTGGTGGCGGTGGCCTTCACCCCGTACCTGGGGGTCAAGCTGCTGCCGGACATCGCCAGGGTCGAGGGCGGACATGCGGCCATCTACGACACCCCGCGCTACAACCGTTTCCGCCGGGTGCTGACGAAGGTCATTGCGCGCAAGTGGCTGGTCGCCGGGGCGGTGCTGGGCCTCTTCGTGACCGCCGTGCTGGGCATGGGCGCGGTGAAA
Source organism: uncultured Pseudomonas sp. (assembly GCF_913777995.1). Taxonomy (GTDB): domain Bacteria; phylum Pseudomonadota; class Gammaproteobacteria; order Pseudomonadales; family Pseudomonadaceae; genus Aquipseudomonas. The sequence goes on from NZ_CAJYVE010000031.1 coordinate 41,494, forward strand.
AAGCAGTTCTTTCCGACCTCCGACCGCCCCGAGGTGCTGGTGGATATCCAGTTGCCCTATGGCAGCGCCATCGAGAAGACCCAGGCCGCCGCCATCAAGGTCGAGGCCTGGCTGCGCGAGCAGCAGGAGGCGCAGATCGTCACCACCTACATCGGCCAGGGTCCGCCGCGCTTTTTCCTGGCCATGGCGCCGGAACTGCCCGACCCGTCGTTTGCCAAGATCGTGGTGCTGACCTCCGGCGAGCAGGCCCGCGAAGTGCTCAAGCAGCGCTTGCGCCAAGCAGTGGCCGAAGGCCTGGCCGCCGAGGCGCGGGTGCGCGTCGCGCAACTGGTGTTCGGCCCGTACTCACCGTACCCGGTGGCCTATCGGGTGATGGGGCCGGACCCGATGCGCCTGCGCGAGATCGCCAGCCAGGTGCAGGACGTGCTGCTGGCCAGCCCGATGATGCGCACCGTCAACATGGATTGGGGGCCGCGCGTGCCGACCCTGCACTTCAGCCTCGATCAGGACCGCCTGCAGGCGGTGGGCCTGAGCTCCGCCGAGGTGGCGCAGCAGCTGCAGTTCCTGTTGTCCGGCGTGCCGATCACCGCCGTGCGCGAAGACATTCGTTCGGTGCAGGTGACCGGGCGTGCCGCCGGCGACGTGCGTCTGGACCCGGCGAGGATCGCTGACTTCACCCTGGCCGGCGCGAACGGCCAGCGCATCCCGCTGGCCCAGGTCGGTGAGGTCGAGGTGCGCATGGAAGACCCGTTGCTGCGCCGTCGCGACCGCACGCCGACCCTGACGGTGCGGGGTGACATCGACGAAGCCTTGCAGCCGCCGGATGTCTCCGCTGCGCTGTGGAAAGACCTGCAACCGCTGATCGCGCGCCTGCCGGCCGGCTACCGCATCGAGATGGCCGGTTCCATCGAAGAGTCGGGCAAGGCCAGCCAGGCGATCCTGCCGCTGCTGCCGATCATGATCGCGGTGACCCTGCTGATCATCATCCTCCAGGTGCGCTCGATCTCGGCCATGGTCATGGTGTTCCTCACCTCGCCGCTGGGGTTGATCGGTGTGGTGCCGGTGCTGCTGCTGTTCCAGCAGCCCTTCGGTATCAATGCGCTGGTCGGGCTGATCGCCCTGTCGGGGATTCTGATGCGCAACACCCTGATCCTGATCGGCCAGATTCACCAGAACCAGCACGACGGCCTGGATCCCTTCAAGGCGGTCATCGAGGCCACGGTGCAGCGCGCCCGGCCGGTATTGCTCACCGCGCTGGCAGCGATCCTGGCGTTCATCCCGCTGACCCATTCGGTGTTCTGGGGAACCCTGGCCTACACCCTGATCGGCGGCACCCTGGTGGGAACGGCGATGACCCTGGTGTTCCTGCCGGCGATGTACGCGATCTGGTTTCGCATCCGCCCACAGGGTGAACGCGGCCAAGACAAACAGGTTCGAGTTGAGTGACGACGAGGAAATGGCAATGAACAATCAGCAGCACACACGCATCGTGGTCACCGGCATGGGCCTGGTCAGCCCCTTGGGGTGTGGCGTCGAACACGCCTGGCAGCGCCTGCTGGCCGGGCAGTCGGGCATCGTTCGGCTGCCTGAGCACTTCACCGAGGGCACTGGCGTCAGCGTCGGCGGGCAGGTGCCGGAGCTGGCCGACGACCCGCTGGCTGGCTACAACCCGGACGCGGTGATCCCGCCCAAGGAGCGCAAGAAGATGGACCGCTTCATCGAGTTCGCCCTGGTGGCCGCCGACGAAGCCTTGCGCCAGGCCGGCTGGCAGCCGCAGGGTGAGGCCGAGCAGCAGCGCACTGCGACCCTCATCGCTTCGGGCGTGGGGGGCTTCGGGGCCATGGCCGAGTCGGTGCGCACCACCGACCAGCGCGGCCCGCGACGCCTGTCGCCGTTCACCGCACCGTCGTTCCTGGCCAACATGGCGGCTGGCAACGTGTCGATCCGCCATGGCTTCAAGGGGCCGCTGGGCGCGCCGGTTACCGCCTGCGCCGCAGGCGTGCAGGCGATTGGCGATGCGGCGCGCATGATCCGCAGCGGTGAAGCGGACATCGCCCTGTGCGGCGGCAGCGAGGCGGCCATTGATCGTGTCACCCTCGGCTGCTTCGCCGCCGCGCGTGCGCTGTCCACCTCTGCCGACCCGCAGCAGGCCTCGCGGCCGTTCGACCGTGAGCGTGACGGTTTCGTCATGGCCGAAGGCGCCGGGCTGCTGGTCATCGAGTCGCTGGAGCATGCCCTGGCGCGCGGGGCGACCCCGCTGGCCGAGCTGGTGGGCTATGGCACCAGCGCCGATGCCTATCACCTCACCGCCGGCCCGGAAGATGGCAATGGTGCCCGGCGGGCCATGCAGGCGGCCTTGCAGCAAGCCGGCGTGAGTGCTGCCGAGGTGCAACACATCAATGCCCATGCAACCTCCACGCCGGTCGGCGACAAGGGTGAACTGGCGGCCATTGGTGCGCTGTTCGGCACCGGCAGCGGCGTGGCGATCAGTTCGACCAAGTCGGCCACCGGCCACCTGCTGGGCGCCGCTGGCGGCATCGAGGCGATCTTCACCGTGCTGGCGCTGCGTGACCAGGTGGTGCCGCCCACCCTGAACCTGCAGCAGCCCGACGAGGCCGCCGCAGGCCTGGAGCTGGTGGCCCTTGAAGCGCGGCACATGGCGATCACTCATGCCCTGTCGAACGGCTTCGGTTTCGGCGGGGTCAACGCCAGCGTGCTGTTCCGCCGTTGGGAGGGGGCCTGATGAACACCGCCCTGGAGACCGCCGCCCGCAACGCCGAGCGCGCTGACGGGCCGACCCTGAATGGCCGGATCATCGCGCTGCTGGCTGGCCTGTCGGCGCTGAGCATTCTGTCCACCAACATCATCATCCCGGCTTTCCCGGACATGGGCGCGCAACTGGGCGTGTCAGCCCGCGAGCTGGGCCTGACCCTGTCGAGCTTCTTTCTCACCTTCGCCCTGGCGCAACTGCTGGTCGGACCCCTGGCTGACCGCCATGGCCGCCAGCGCCTGGTGTTGGGCGGGTTGCTGCTGTTCGTGATCGGTACCGCAGTGGGCGGCAGTGCGGCGACCCTGGAGATGCTGATCGTCGGCCGGATCATCCAGGCCCTGGGCATCTGTGCGGCGGCGGTGCTGGCCCGGGCCATTGCCCGCGACCTGTTCGAGGGCGACACCCTGGCCCGCGCGCTGTCGCTGACCATGATCGCCACGGCCATGGCGCCGGGTTTTTCACCGCTGCTGGGCGGGGTGTTGAACGCCACGCTGGGCTGGCGGGCGATCTTCGTCGTCGTGGGCCTGGCGGCGTTGCTCACCGCCTGGTTCTACTGGCGCAGGCTGGGCGAAACCCTGCCGCCGGAAAGTCGTACACGGCTGTCGGCAGGGCAGGTCATCGTCGCTTATCTGCGACTGCTGAGAGACGGGCGGTTCTTCTTCCCGGCGATGGCCGTCAGCCTGCTGATGAGTGGCCTGTTCGCCTCGTTCGCGGCGGCACCGGCCATTCTGATGACCGGCATCGGCCTGTCGTCGCTGCAGGTCGGTTGGTACTTTGCCGCCACGGTGTTCATGGTGTTCGGCAGTGGCCTGGCCGCACCGCGACTGGCACGGCGCTTCGGTGCTCGGACCATCACCACCCTGGGCCTGGCCACCGCGCTGCTGGCGGCCTGCCTGCTGTGGTGGGGGCCCAGCCAGCCGGGCTTGGCCTGGTACAGCACCTCGATGGTGGTGTTTCTCTGTGGCATGGGCCTGGCCAACCCGCTGGGTACCGCCATTGCCATGGGGCCGTTCGGCAAGCAGGCGGGCCTGGCTTCAGCGCTGCTGGGCTTCCTGACCATGGGCTGCGGCGCACTGACCACCTGGCTGGGCTCGGTGCTCAGCTACGCACCGGTTACCACGCTGGGCGCTACCCAGGCTGCGGTCTGCCTGCTGGGCCTGGGGCTGTTCGTCATCGGCTCGTTGCAGGCGCGCTGACTACCAGCGCGGCTGCAGTATGCGGATGGCCAGCAGCTCTTCCTTGGCCTGGGCCGCGGCGCCGTAGGACAGCAGCAGGTTGATGAGTCGCTGGGTGTCGAGCCACTGCCCACGGTATTCCAGGCCGGGTATCGACAGCTGCACCTGGGGTCGCCGCGCGTGCCGCACACGCGCTTTCGGCTGCAGGGCGCCGAAGGCGTTGTGGCAGGAGGGCAGGGAGGTGCCTTCACGCAAGGTGAGGGTGATGCTCAGTTGGCGGCCTCCCTTGACCCGTGCCTGAACGATGTCGCGCAACGCCAGCTCGCTATCAAGGTTGCGAAACCACAGGCTGTTCGGGGTCAGACGCAGCAGCGGCTGGCGGCTCGCATGGCGCTGTTGCCAGAGACCGGCGCAGAAGAACAGGCCGCAGACCACGAAAGCGCCGCCCAGCAGGCGGCTGTTCGCCTCACCCAGGCACAGGCCGCCCAGCACGAACATCAACAAGGTGACGCACAGCAGCCGTCGCTGCACGCGGCGGGTCAGCACCAGGGTGGTGATGTCTGGCACGGCGGCCAGCACGCGCTGGCGCTCGGCGGCGGCGAGGTGCAGCTGTTCCACGCTATGCTGTGCGAACGCCTCGGTCAGGGACTCGGCCATGTCGAACAGACGGGCATCGCGGCAGATCATGCAGGGGCTCCGTGTCGAGGGGTGTCCTCCGCCGGTTGCCAGGTCCCGGTCAGTTGCGCGAACCACTGGCGGTCGGCATCGGTGGGTTGGCGAGTGGCTTCGGCCAGCAGCGGCTCGTCCAGTGCGATGTCCAGCGCCACCAGGCGCTGCTGGGTAGGCGGATGGGTGTCGAACGGGTGGGCCAGGGCCTGCGCCATGAGGCTCTGGTCGAGACTTGGCGGTGTATGCCGCAAGTGTTCGCTCAGCGCCTGGACCAGGTTGCCCTGGCGGCCCTCGCCCAGCAGCTGGTCGATGACCCGGTCGAGGGCGATGACTCGCAGCAGGGCCTGGCAGAACAGTCGCTCGCCGGCGACTTCGGCGCCCGCGCGGTCCGCCAGCAGTTCCTGGGCGCGGCGCCAGTGATGCACCGCCACCTGGAAGTGATGCAGGAATTCCCCGGCCAGCCACATGACCGGGCGTTCGAACCAGCCCGGCGGGTGGCCGTCGTCGTCCAGCAGGCTGGCGAAATGCACGGACATCAGCCTGAACTGCGCCGACACCTCGCTGCTGCGCTCCGTGTCCTGGTGGCGGAAATGCCCCAGTTCGTGGCCGATGATGGCCGCGCTTTCCGCCTGGCTCATTGAGGACAGGTAGGTCAGTGGCAGGTACAGGGTGCGTCCGCTCAGTTGTTCGCCGCTGGGTTGCAGCAGCACCGGCACGCTGGTGACGAAGAACGACTGGTCGATACCGACCACGATGTGCTCAGGTCTGGGGGCGCCGACCCGCTCGGCCAGTGCCTCTACCCAGCGCCACACCTGAGGCATCTGTTCGCGTGTCAGGCGGCGGCCGAGGAAGCTCGACCCCGGCTCACCCAGGGCCTGCCAGCGCTGGCGCAGGCGCTGGACCAGGCGGGCGCCGATGAGCAACCCGGAGACCACCGGTATGCCGAAGATGAGGATGGTCCAGCCGCCGTCCTTGAGGTGGTTCCAGCCCCAGTGCAGCTCGTAGAGCAATCCACAGCCCAGCGACATCACCAGCAACCCGACATAGGCACTCAACCAGCGGCCCAGCGCCTGCCAGCTGCTGGCCAGGTGCTCGTGCAGGAAGTCTTGCGAGCGACGCGCGCGCCAGGCATCCAGGCGCAGTTTCAGCCAGCAGGCCGGGCCGACCAGCAGTGCGGCGACCGCCAGCCAGTAGCTGAGCGTGGCCATCGGGTAATCGCCTCGATGATTTTGCAGGGTGCTCCATGTCATCAGCGCCAGGGGCACGAGCCACATGGGCAGGAACCAGCGCCAGCGGTTCATGGCTGCGCCGCCTTGGCGGGCGCGACCGGGCGTGCGGTTCGGGTGTTTGTGAGGCAGGCGTCTGGCCGACCTCGCGATGATCGAGCGAAGGCGGGCATCGGAGTATCCGAGCAAGGGATGGCACGCTATTGAAGTACCCCGTCGTGGTGCTGCCAAGCGCCTTGGCCGCCGGGCACAACAATCGGGCCAGTGATCACAAGCCGCGCACTCAGCGGGGTCGGTCGCGGCTCTGCACCGACAGCTCCAGCGCCTGTTGCATGTCGAGGCGCGCTGAACGACCGACATCCGGGTCATCCAGGCGATGCTGGCGCTCCGACGGCAGGATCGGCGCGGTGAGGTCTTCGGCATCCACCGGTTCGAAGTCGTAGTTGGCGCCGATCGGCAGCGAGCTGCGGCGCAGCAGGGTGCGCAGTTGCGCCGGTTGCAGTTGCGGATTGATCGACAGCATCGCCGCGACGATACCGGCGACCATGGGCGTGGCATAGGAGGTGCCGCAGTGCACGGCGCCGGTCTGCCCGGCTTCGGTGGTGGAGGCATGGGCACAGGCGGCGGCGGTGATGTCCACGCGGCGGTCGAGGTTCGACGAACGACGCCGTACCGCATAGCCGGGGTCTTGCACGGCCAGGCCGGGGCGTTCGCTGCGCTGGTGGCCGCCGACCACCAGCAGCTGGCTGGTCACGAAGGAGGACGGCAGGCGGTAGTCGTCGGTGCCGGAGAACGACGCGCCGTTGCCGGCGGAATTCACCACCAGCGCGTCCGGATGCTCTTTGCGCAACCACAGGAAGAACTCTTCGAGCAGTTCCTCGTAGCCGCTCATGGCGATGCCCGAGCGCAGCAGCGAGTCCACTTCTTCGCCCTCTACGGTACGCGCGCCGACGCGGTGGATGCCCCAGCTCCAGTTCAGCACCCGCACGCCGTCTTCCACCAGGTTCACCGAGGCGGCGATGTTGGCGGTGATGCCGGCATCGGAATTGCGTTCGACGATCACCTCGAAGCCGCCGGAGGATTTATCCAGCCCGCGCAGCAGGCCGGTGTTGCCGCCGTTGTTCCAGCTGGCGGCGAGGATGCCGGCCACGGTGCTGCCATGGGCGTCGGGCTTGGCCGCATCACGGGCGTACACGCAAGTGCGCGGCACGGCACAGGGGCCGAGGTAGTCGGCGAAGTCGGCGGTGTCGAAGTCCACATCGCGCTCGATCAGGCCGATGCGCACCGGCTGTGGCTGGATCGGCGCCTGGCGGCCGGGGATGCGCCGCTGGTAGTAGTTCACCGCATCGACGAAGCGATTGGCCGCCCATTCGTCCGAGTCGGCGGCAGGTTTTTCCGGTTCTGGTTCCGTTTTCGGGCGTGGTGCGGCGGCCTGCTCGGCTTCTTCGGCGGCGGACTCTTCGATCACCACGGCGTCGACGCTGACCTCGCTGCCCAGGCGCAGCACCAGGGCGTCACGCTGGGTCAGGTCGTGGGCGGGCAAGCGCAACTGGTACAGGTTCAGCGGGGCGATACTGCCCACCACCTGGGCGCCGTATTTGTCCGCCAGGCGCTGCGCCTCCTGACGGCCGTCGTGGCTTTCTTCGATGATCACGCTGACCAGGTCTACATAGGTGGTCAGGCCATCCATGTTTTGCGCCACTTCATCGGGGCGCGCGGCGACCACATGGTTGTTGCCGGTGGTCAGCCATACAGCGTTGCTTTGCCGGGCGCCGTCTTCCAGCCACAGCGGTGCGCTGTGTTGTGCCTGGGCATCGATGCGCAGGCGCAGGGTGTCGCCGTCGCGCTGCACGCTGCTGGCGGGCAATGGCTGGTCGCCCAGCCGGAGGGTGGGCGTGGCGCTGCCCAGGCCGCGCACGCCCAGGCACCAGTCCTGCTGGCGACTGTCCAGCAGGTCGCCGCAGCGGGCCAGGGTTGCCAGGCGCAGGGGTGGTTCGGCAGCGAGGGTGGGGGCGGCCAGCGCGAACAGCGTGGCCAGGGCGACGGGGCGTAAAGGCATGCAAGCGGCGTCCGGTGGCGAGTCGTGGTGTTGACTGCGCCGGGCGCCGCTTCGTTCACCGGTGGCCGCTCAGATATGCAAGGCCAGCAGCGCACCGAGCAGCGCCGGCGGCATCACCAGTACGCCCAGGCGCAGGAAGTCCAGGGCGCCGACGTGCTTGCCTTCGCGCCGAATCGCCACCAGCCACAGCAGGGTCGCCAGCGAGCCGGTGATCGACAGGTTGGGACCCAGGTCGACGCCGATCAGCAGCGCGGCGGTGGTGGCGGTGGGCAGCTGCACGATATGGCCGATGGAGCCGGCGATCAGGCCGGTGGGCAGGTTGTTCATCAGGTTGCCGGCCAGCGCCGAACCAAGTCCGGCGGCCCAGTTGGCCTGCACCGGGTCGTGGCGGGCCAGGTCGGCCAGGCCATGGGCCAGGCGTTCGATCAGCCCGGTCTGCGCCACCGCCTCGACCAGCACGAACAGCCCGGCCACCAACGGCAGGACGCCCCAGGCCACGCCCTTGAGCAGCGGCAGCGGGCTGCGCCGTTGGCCCAGGTGCACCAGGGCGGCAGTGGCCAGGCCGGCGCAGAAGGTCGGCAGGCCCAGTGGCTGGTCCAGCGCCGAGGTGCTCACCAGCACCAGCGCGGTAACCATGATGCCCAGCGCACACAGGCGGGCACCGCCCGACAGCGGTTGCAGTTCGATGGCGGTGGCCAGCGGCTGGGTGATCTGCCGACGCTGGGTCAGGCGCAGCACCAGGTAGGTGAGGCCGATGGCCGCCAGCGAGGGCAGGGTGAACTGGCGCAGCCAGTCGAGCAGCGGCGGCATCTGGGTGCCGAACACCACCAGGTTGGCGGGGTTGGAGATCGGCAGCACGAAGCTGGCGGCATTGGCGATGAAGGCACAGATGAACAGGTAGGGCAGCGGCTCGGCCTTGGCAGCGCGGCAGGCGGCATACACCGCCGGAGTCAGCACCACCGCCGTGGCGTCGTTGGAAAGAAACACCGTCACCAAAGTACCGACCAGGAACACCAGGTTGAACAACCGTGTGCCCGACCCCCTGGCGTGCTGCACCGCGTACATCGCCAGCCAGTCGAACAGGCCCTGGCGGCGCGCCAGCTCGGCCAGCACCATCATGCCCACCAGGAACAGGTACACATCACCGCCTTCGGCCACCGCCTTGAGCGCGGTGCCGGGGGTGATCCAGCCCAGCACCACCAACAACAGGGCACCGAGCAGCGCCCAGACATACTCCGGCACGCGCCAGGGGCGCAGGATGACACCACAGGTGGCGACGGCGGCCACGATCCAGATACCCACGGCAGGGTCGATGACAGGCATTCAGGTTTCTCAGGCAGGGAGCAGGGCTGGGACCGGGCGATCATGCCATGGTCCGCAGACTGCTGGAATTGACGCGCCTTGATCCTGCACAGACCCCGAGCTTGATCGGGAGTTCTTGGCCGGCGTGCAGCCGTATCCCGGCCAAGGCCAATACGGGTCAGTTAGGCCGGGTAGGAGCTTTAGCCGCGAAGCGACCGCAGGTTCACGATAGATACAGTGAATTTTCTGGCGCTATCGCGGCTAAAGCCGCTCCCACCGGGCCACACAACGCCTAACTGCACTGTATTGCGGCCCAGCCGCCCCTGCCAGGGCTGGCAGAGGGGCTGCGTGAACCCGGCTTCAGAAGCTGTACTTGGCAGTCAGCATCAGGTTGCGCGGCGCGCCGTAGGTGTCGCCACCGTAGCTGGTCGAGTTGGAGATCGACGAGTAGTACTTGCGGTCGAAGACGTTGTTGGCATTGAGCTGCAGGTCGAGGTTCTGGTTGACCCGGTAGCCGGCCATCAGGTCGGTGACCGCGTAGGCGCCCTGTTCCAGGCGGTAGCTGCCGCCGTCGGCCAGGGCGATGTCGTTGTACAGGCGGCTCTGCCAGTAGACGCTGCCACCGACGCGCAGTTTTTCCAGCGGGCCCTGCAGGTGGTAGGTGGTGGTCACTTTGAACAGGTGTTCCGGGGTGTCGGTGTCGAAGCGCTGGTTGACGTTCTGCGGATTGGCGGCGTCCTTGAGGGTATGCACCCGGGCGTAGGTGTAGCCACCGCCGACCTGCCAGTTTTCGGTCAGCGCGCCTTGCAGTTCCAGTTCGATACCCTGGCTGCGGATCTCGCCGGAGGCTTCCGCGCAACTGGCTTGCGGGCAGTTCGGTACCACCACGTCCACCGCACGGTTTTCCTGGTCGATGCGGAACAGCGCCAGGCTGGCGTTCAGCGCGCCGTCGAAGTACGCGCCCTTGATGCCCACCTCGTAGTTCTTGCCGACGATCGGCCGTACCGGGCTGCCGGAGGTGTCCTTCTCACTCTGCGGGGTGAAGATGTCGCTGTAGCTGGCGTACACCGAGTGGTGCTCGTCCAGGTCGTAGATCAGGCCGGCGTAGCGGGTCACGTTGCGGGTGACCTTGTAGTCGCCGTCGCCATCGCGGTTGTCGTAGTCGTACCAGTCCAGGCGGCCACCGAGGATCAGCTTCAGCGGGTCGGCGAGGCTCAGGCGGGTGGTCAGGTACACGCCGTCCTGGGTGGTCACCGTGCGGGCGTTGTTGGTATGGGTAAAGTTCGGCTTGCCGCCGTTGAGCGGCCAGTTCAGGTCATAGGGGCTGTAGTTGTGGGTGGTCATGTCGTAGATGCGCTTGCTGGCGCCGACCACCAGTTCATGGGTGCGGCCAAAGGCCTGGAACGGGCCGCTGGCGAAGGCATCCACGCCGGCCTGGTTCTCGTCGTAGGTGGCCTGGTAGACGGTACGCGCCAGGCTGTTGTTGACCCAGCGCGACTGATACGAGCCGGAGAACAGGGCGTTCTGCTCGGCATAGTTGGCGTTGACCTGCAATTGCCAGTCGTTGGCCAGGCGCTGGCGCAACTCGGCGAACACCGTGTTGATTTCCTGGTCCTTGTTTTCCCAACTCGTGCCGGGGTTGTAGGAGCGCGGCAGATCCAGGTGGTGGCCGTCCAGGCCGACCATCGAGGCGCCCCAGAAGTAGTTGGTCTTGTCCTTCTGGTGCGAAAAGCCCAGGGTCAGGGTGGTGTCGTCGCTGAGGTCGGCCTCGGTGACGGCATAGAACAGGCCGTGGTCTTCCTCGGCGCGGTCGATGAAGCTGTTGGCGTCGCGGTAGGAGGTCACCACGCGGCCGCGCAGGGTGCCGCTGCTGTTCAGCGGGCTGGAAGCATCCACCTCACCCCGGTAGTCGTCCCAGCTGCCCAAGGCGCCGGTCAGGGTCACCTTCTGCTCGGCCAGCGGGCGCTTGCGCACCAGGTTGACCGCCGCCGAGGGGTTGCCGGCCCCGGTCACCAGGCCGGTGGCACCGCGCACGATCTCGACGCGGTCGAACATCGCCAGGTTTGGCTGGGCGCCAACGCTGTTGCCGTTGTAGCCGCTGGGGATGCCGTCGTACATCAGGTTGTCGATGTCGAAACCGCGTGCCGAATAGGTCTGTCGGCCCGGGCCGCTGGAATAGTCGAGAAACAGCCCCGGTGTGGCCCTGACCACGTCGTTGATGCTGGTCATGTCCTGGTCGTCCATACGCTGACGGGTGATCACCGTCACGGACTGAGGCGTTTCGCGCAGGCTCATCGGCAGCTTGGTCGCCGTGGCCATGCTGCCGGTGGTGTAGGACCGGCTGCCTTCGGTGGTGCTGCCCAGCTCGGCCGGCAGGGCGCTGCTGTCGATGGCGATCGCGCCCAGGCTGAGGCTGGCCGGTTTATCCGGGGAGGTTTCGGCGGCCCAGGCCTGGCCTATCGAGGCCATGCAGATGGCCACGGCCAAGAGATCACGGGACGGGCTGAAACGCTGCCGAGCGATACGACGCGACATGAAAGGGGCTCCTGATGAACTGCTAAGGCTTATGGTTATGAGAATCGTTAGCAATAATTGTGTCAGGATCTGTCGGTCTGTAAAAGCGTGTTAATCGAAAATTTCGATGGCAGAGGCGCTGGCAGGCCCGACGCAGGGCCTTCGCGGAAAGGACAACGCCGCGAATCCGCGGCGTTGGAGGGCGTGAAGACACGGGTTTTGCGTGTCGGGGTCATGGTCGGCTAGGGCGTTCCTGGGCACGCAGGTCGAACACCAGCACTTCGGCATCGGTACCTTGGCTCAGCTCCAGAAGCTGCTCGTCCCGCACCTTGACGCCGTCACCGGCATTCAGGGCCTGGCCATTCAGGGTCACGCTGCCGCGCGCCACATGGACATAGGCGTAGCGGTCGGCGGCCAGTTGCAGCTGGGCCTTTTCCGCGCCGTCGAACAGGCCGGCATACACTCGCGCGTCCTGGCGCACCTGCAGCGAACCGTCCTGGCCGTCCGGCGAGATGATCAGCTTCAGCTGGCCGCGTTTGTCTTCGGCGCTGAAGTGCTGCTGCTGGTAGTTCGGGGTGGCGCCGCTGACGTTGGGCACGATCCAGATTTGCAGGAAATGCACCAGTTCGTCATGCGAATGGTTGAACTCGCTGTGCGCCACGCCGCTGCCGGCGCTCATCAACTGCACGTCGCCAGGGCGGATCACCGAGCCAGTGCCCAGGGTGTCCTTGTGCTCCAGCGCGCCTTCGAGCACGTAGGAAAAGATTTCCATGTCGCGGTGCGGGTGCTGGCCGAAGCCCTTGCCGGCCTGGACACGGTCGTCGTTGATCACCAGCAGGTCGGAAAAGCCCATTTCCTGCGGGTTGTAGTAGTTGGCGAAGGAGAAGGTGTGGTGTGAGTTCAGCCAGCCATGGTTGGCCGCACCGCGTTCGGAAGCCTTGCGAAGAGTGAGCATGATGGAATCTCCATTCTTTGCCGACCCTGCTGATTCAGGTGTCGGTGTGTTGGAAGCAAGGTTACCGCCGAAGCACTGTCGCAATAAGTAGCTCAATCATGAATGACTGTCACATTTGAGTTGACAGTTTTCGACGCGCATCTGACTATCTGTTAACTCTTGTAAGCAGCTGTGTACGACTCGGCCTTACCCTGATGACTCTTTCTGACGCCATGACTGCCTGCCCATGAAAACCATATTCATGCTGGTCTTTCCGGACTTGCTGCTGCTGGACATGTCCGGACCGCTGGAAGTGTTTTCCATCGCCAACCGCTACCTGCCGGCCGAGGATCATTACCGCATCGTTACCGTCGGTTCCGAGCCGGGCGGGTTGCGTGCCTCCAACGGTGTGGTGGTGCACGCCGACCTGACCCTGGCGCAGGCCAGCGAGCCCTGCGACCTGCTGCTGGTACCGGGCGGTCCGGGGGCCTATGACCGGCACATGCCGCAGGTGCTGGCCTGGCTGCAAGAGGCCGTGCAGCGTGCCGACTGCTATGGCTCGATCTGCACCGGCGCCTTCATCCTCGGGGAGGCGGGCCTGTTGGACGGGCGGCGGGTGACCACTCACTGGCATTACACCGAGCGGCTGATCAAGCGCTTTCCCAAGGCGCTGGTGGAAACCGATCACATTCACCTGCAGGACGGCAAGCTGCTGACCTCCGGCGGGGTGACTGCCGGTATCGACATGGCCCTGGCCGTGGTCGCCCGTGACCATGGCAAGAAGGTCGCCCAGGACGTGGCCAAGGTGCTGCTGGTGCTGATGAAGCGCCAGGGCGGGCAGGCGCAGTTCAGCCCGTTGATGAATACCCTGGCGGGGCCGGAGACCTTGTTGAACCGGGTGCAGAATCAGGTGCTGGAGCAGCTTGAAGAACCCTTTACCGTCGAGCGCATGGCGACGCTGGCGAACATGAGTGCCCGGCACTTCTCGCGGCTGTTCGCGCGTGAAATGGGCATGACGCCCATGGAGTTCCTGCAGAACGCGCGTATCGATCGTGCCCGCAGCCTGCTGGAAATCACCGACCTGCCACTCAAGACCATTGCCTACAAGAGTGGCTTTGGCAGCGTTCGGCACATGCGCCAGCTGTTCAATGCCCGGCTCGGGCTGACCCCGGTGCAGTACCGCGAGCAGTTCAGCTGACCGGCTGAGTGTCGCGCTGGCCGTGCCTTTCAGGCGGGTGTCCGCATAGGGCACCGCAATGACCGGATCGAGTCCCCCGCCGCGATTGTTTCGATTCCCCTGGCTGCGAAGATAAACACTCTCTAATTCCTGACCATCAGGCGCTGTGCGGACACGTTCGGGCAGTGCGTGGGAGTGCGCATGAACAGTCTGGTCGCTCTTTCTGCCGAAGCGGTGCTGGTGTTCGGTCCCTACGTGTTCAACGTACGGCGCCGCCAGGTGCTGCGCGACGGCACGCCTCTGCCACTGGGCGGTCGCGCCCTGGATATCCTGCACGCTCTGGTGACGCGTGCCGGTACGGTACTCAGCAAGCAGGAACTCATCGAACAGGTCTGGCCCGACTCGGTGGTCGAGGAAGTCAACCTGCGCGTGCAGATCGCTGCCTTGCGACGCTCGCTGGGAGGTGGGCGCAATGGCCAGCGCTACATCGCTACCGTCGCGCCACGTGGCTACAGTTTCATCGCTCCGGTGAGCCACGCCGTCGAAACGGGCAAGCCTGGCACTGACGCGACCTGCTCGCTGCACAACCTGCCGGCGGCCCTGACCCCGATGATCGGCCGGCATGCGGAGCTGGCGGCGCTGGCGCACCAGTTGGCAGCCAGACGCCAGATAACCCTGGTCGGGCCTGCCGGGGTGGGCAAGAGCCGTCTGGCCTGCCGCTTGGCCGAATTGCGTATCGGCCTGTACCGCGACGGTGTCTGGCTGATCGATTGCGCCACGCTCGGGCCAGGGCAGTTGTCGTCGCGCCTACAGACGCTGTGGCCGGCCGGGACGGCGCAGGCCACCCTTCAGGGCCTGTTGCTGCTCGACAGCGCCGAGTGCCTGTCGGCCGAGTGCCGGCAGGTGCTGCTGCAGTGGTGTGCGGCTGCGCCGCAGCTGACACTGCTCGCCACCAGCCGACGGCCCTTGAATATTCCAGGGGAATATCTGCATCGGGTCAGCGGGCTGGAGGGCGGCGTGCAGGGCGCGGCGGTGCAACTGTGGATCAGTCGCGCCCAGGCCTGCCAGCCGGGTTATGTCTTGCGTGACGGCGAGCTGACGGTGGTGGCCGATATGTGCCAGGAACTGGACGGCCTGCCGTTGGCCATCGAACTGCTGGCAGCGCAGCTCGATGTGTTCTCGCTCACCGGCCTGCGGGCGCAGATGGCCGACCCGCGCTGGCTGTTCGGCCTGACACGGCGTACCGGTATCGCACGCCAGCAGTCGCTGGCGGCGGCGCTGGACTGGCGCCATGCGCGGCTGGAGGAACAGCAGCAGAGGCTGTTGATGGGTCTGGCGGCCTTGCCCGCCGTCTTCACGTTCGCTTCGGCGGCCTGTGCGCTGTGTGGCGCCGATTACGCCGTGGAGCAACTGCGCGAAGGGCTGCTGCGGCTCAAGGAAGAGTCGCTGCTTGTTCAGGTCGTCGATCAGCAGGGTGGGCGTTACCGACTCCTGCAGATCGTGCGCCTGCATGCCCTGGCCGGGCGCCAGGACTGGCCGCTGGGGTGGACTGTGGAACGCTGGACAGCCATGGGGCGGGATGGCGACACCCGAAGGCTGGAAGAGCGGGAGTCCCGTGTCTTCACGGCTGAAGCCGGTCCTACAGGTTAGGTTTTGTACGAAAAGTACTGGCGCTCGGCCGTGCGGCTAAAAAAGGCTGGTCCACCAGCCCGGTGGATCGCCACCCGACCGCGGCTTGAGCTGCCAAGCGTGCTCATTCCCCACTCAGCAGCGCTCGCGCTGCGGGCAGTTCCGGCACTTCGCAGTCGCTGGCAAACCCCGCCAGCACCGGCACCAGCAGGGCCTGGCTTTCGGCATTGCGGCCCTCGGCCTGGCAGAGGCGCGCCAGGCTGATGGCGCTGCGCAGTTCCCAGAGCTTGGCGCCTTGTTGGCGGGCGATCTCCAGGGCCTGGCGCAGTTGCCCCTCGGTACGCTCGTCGGCCTGAGCTTCGGCGTGGCAACGCAGCAGTTCCGCCGTGCACCAGCCGGCCTCGCCCAGCCGGGCGCGTTGCAGCTGCTCGCTGCCGACCGGCCCGCCACGCAGGGTCAGCAGGATGTCACGTAGCAGGCCGGTGGCCGGGCTGGCGGGTTGCACCGGCAGGTTCAGCAGCCGCGCATAGTGCTGGGCCCAAGTATAGAACAGCACTACCGAATGTCGATGGGCGTGGCGCAGCAGCAGTTGCACACGTTCGTTGGCCTGCTGCGGCTGCTCGCTGTACAACGCGATGGGGCAGCCGGCCAGGGCCAGGGTGTAGCACACCGACAGCCCGTGATCGATCTGCAGGGCCAGTTCCAGGGCCTGATGCGCGATGTGCTGGGCCTGCCGGAGTTCACCCTGCAGCCAGAGGATGCGTGCCAGCACGGTCAGCGCCGCGACGCGCTGGTCGTACTGGATACCGAAGCCGTAGCTGAAGCGATTGGCGTGTCCGCTCGAGGCCAGGCTCTGGATGACTTCCTCGGCCAGCTGCCGGGCGGCGCCCTGTCGGCCGCTGTAGTGCAGCGCCAGTACCTGCAGGCGACGGGCACTGAGGTCGTTGGCGGCAGCGCCGTTGAGTTGGTCGAATTGCTGGCTCTGCCGCCAGGCGGCCTGATAGTCGCCACGGCACAGATTGACCGCCATGTGCCCGGATACTGCGCGCATCAGGCCATCGGCTTCACCGGCCTGTTCGGCGAGGCGGCGCGCTTCTACGAAGGCATCCACGGTTTCCAGGTCCGGCCCGCGACTGTGGTAATGATCATTGCCCAGTGCCAGGCGCAGTTGCAGCTCCAGGCGCGGGCAGCGGCTGCTGCCCTGATGCAGGGCCTGCAGGGCCTTGCGCACATAGCTGCCATGTTCCTTGAGTCGCGAGAGTTCCTGCCACAGCGGTGCGGAATGCGCCACCAGCGACACCGCCAGCGCCCGTGGCCCTTCACCGTTGAGTCCCCAGTCCAGCACTTCGCGCACGTCATCCAGGCAGCGCGCATAGCGTGCCAGCCACTGCCGGGTGGGCAGCCGCTGCCAGTCGTCACGAGCCTGCTGCATGAGTGCCAGACAGTGTTCGGCATAGCGTTCCAGGGTGGCGGGCAACTCGCCACTCTGGCGCAGTTTGTCCAGCGCGTAGAGGCGGGTGGTGCCGAGCAGGCGATAGAAGACTTCGTCATCGTCGATCTCGACATTGAGCATCGACTTGTTGGCCAACTGACCGATGACGTGGCTCAGATCCGAGCTGGGCAACCGGGCGTCGCCGGCCACCGCCAGGGCCGAGTCCAGGGCGAAGCGCCCCTTGAACACCGCAAGGCGGTTCAGGCACAGCTGTTCGCCGGGGGCGAGCAGGTTGAAGCTCCAGTCCAGGGTGGCCAGCAGGGTCTGCTGGCGCGGTGTGCCGTCCGGACGAGCGGCGATGCTCAGCCCGGGGTCGTTCTGCAATTGCTGATGCAGGCCCTGCAGACCCAGCTCGGCCACCTGTGCGGCGGCCAGTTCGATGGCCAGCGGAATGCCCTCCAGGTGCCGACAGATGTCGCTGGCCAGGGCGATGTCATGCGCATCGAGGTTCACGGGTTCCGAGCCGTTCGCGACCCGTTCCAGGAACAGTTGCACGGCAGCGAAACCCAGGGCCTGGGCCTCGGGCAGCTCGCCGGGTGGGCAGTCCAGGCCGTCCAGTCGCTGTACGGTTTCACCTTCGGCACGCAGGCGCTCGCGGCTGGTGGTGAGAATATGCACCTGGGGGGCGCTGCGCAGGATCTGTTCGCAGAGTACGGCCACCGCATCGATCAGGTGCTCGCAGTTGTCGATCACCAGCAGCAGGTGCCGGTCACGCAGCCAGTGGCACAGTGGGCCTAGAGGATCGCCGGCGTCCGGTGCCAGCTCCAGCAGCGCGGCCAGTTGCGGTGCCACGCGCAGCGGGTCGGAAAGGGTCGCGAGGTCGAGCAGGCGGATGCCATCGCGGTAATGACCGATCAGCTGCTCGGCGATACTCAGGGCCACGCAGGTCTTGCCGATGCCGCCCGGCCCGGTGAGGGTGATCAGACGCTGCTCGTGCATGTGCTGGAGCACCTGCTCGACCACGGCCTGGCGGCCGATCAGCCGCGCCTGGCGGGGTGGCAGGTTGTGGCTGGCCATCGTGGGCTCCGTGGGCTCGACTCTCGGCGCTGAATGCTGCAGACGCACCACCGGCGCCACCAGGCTGTAGCCGCGCTGGGCGACGGTGACGATGTAGCGCTGGCCATTTTGGCCGTCGCCCAAGGCCTTGCGCAGCGCCGCCATGTGCACGCGCAGGTTGCTGTCCTCGACCACGCTGGTGGGCCATACGCGGCTCATCAGGTGCTGACGGCTGACCACCTCGCCAGGCTGTTCGAGCAGCACCAGCAGGATGTCCAGGGCGCGGCTGGACAGGCGCAAGGGCTGGTCGGTGTCGAGCACCAGGCGCTGCTGCGGGTAGATACGGTAGGGGCCGAATTGCAAAGCCTGGTCACAAGTGGGCAGCACGGCCGGATTCCTGAGCATGAGCCGATGAGGTCAGGTCGCGATCTGCATGTCGCGGCCCTGGGGGTTCTTTAGCGCATGACCGCGCCAGGTCAAGGGCGTGATGCCTTCGCTGCGTGAAAAGATATGCGAAAAGTGCGATTGATCACAGAACCCGCATTCCTGGCTGATCTGGGTCAGGCTCAGGTCGGTGTGGGCGATCAGGCACTTGGCACGCAGGATGCGCTGCTCGCGGATCCACTCTTGCGGTGACAGGCCGGTGCTGCGTTTGAACGCTCGCGAGAAGTAGCTGCGCGACAGGGCGCAGGCCTGGGCCAGAACCGTGACTTCGATGTTCTCCCCCAGATTGTCGAGGATCAGTTGCTTGGCCAGCTTTTCTCGCCATGGGCTGAGTCCGCCGGGTGCCGTTTTCGCCGGGCGTGTCGGCGTATGCAGGCGCACGCAGAGGGCACAGGGTAGGCTTCGCGGGAGTCGGGAATTTTGAGTCATGGCCATTGTCCGTAAGTTTCGGGGAGGCATCGCTGCCTGGTACTAGCCCGCACCTTCCATGGGCAAACGTCCGCACAGAGGCCTTCATTTTTGGTGGGACGAAGAGGTATGACGAGTTAATCGTTGTTAATTCTGGCGGCTTCGATAGTGGCTTTTTGCTTTGCAATGCAGGCCCGGCAGGTCCCGGGCCAGAGCGCCCGGCGGCCTCAGACGCGGCGTTGCAGCCAGCTCAGGAAACCCGCTTTGCGGGTTTGCACGGGGCGGGCGAGCAACACCGCATGGCTGTTTTCCTGACGTACCGCCTGCAGTTTGTTGAAAGCCCGATTGACCTGCTTGCACTGTTCCAGGCAGGCGCGCGCGGTGGCTTTGTCGATGCGGTAGATGATGCTCGAGGTCAATGCCGTGAAGCTGGCCTCCGATGGCGTGTCGCCCAAGACGCTCTGCTCGCCCATGATCTCGGTCGGCCCCATGCGCCCGGCCTCGACACGCTGCTCACCGTCCATCACCGCTGCGCTGACCACCCCGGTGCCGATCACGAACAGCGAGTCGGCCACCTCGTTGACATCCAGCACCACCTGCCCGGCGACGTACTGCTCGGCGATCATCGACTCGGCCAGGCGGTCGCGTTCGGCATCGCTGAGCGAACGGAATACCTTGACCTCGTCGAGCAGCGCCCTGGCCCGCGAGGTGGGTGCGCTGTTGCCTTCGCTCTGGCGGATGATGCCGGCCGCTTCCAGGTGCCGGTGGGCCAGGTCGAACAGCTGGTTGCGCACCTCGCCCTTGCGCGACAGGTCGGCGATGAAGCCGCTGGCCACGTACTCGGCCATGCTTTCCCCGGACTCCTTGAGCACGGCCTTGGGCGCCGGGGTCAGCAGCAGGCTGTCACTGCCTTGCAGCGCGCGTTGCAGGGCGTCGAGCACCCGGCGTGGACGCACGTGCTTGGGCACCTGGATGCTGATCGACACGCCATGCATGTGGCTGGGCCGGCTGAGGTTGACGATCTTGGCCTTGGCCGCCACCGAGTTGGGCACCACCGCCGTGGCGCCGGCGCTGGTCTGCAGGTGAGTGGCGCGCCAGTCGACGTCCACTACCTTGCCTTCCACGCCGTCGAGGGTCACCCAGTCGTCCACCTGGTAGGGGCGCGTGGCGTTGAGCACGATGCCGGAGAACACGTCGCTGAGTGTGCTCTGCAACGCCAGGCCGACGATGATCGCCATGGCCCCGGAAGTGGCCAGCAGGCCCTTGACCGGAAGTTCCAGTACATAGCCGGCGGCGGCCACTGCACAGGCCAGGAAGATCAACGCACCGAACACATCCTGGAGCAGGCGGCCCGACTGCCCGACCCGACGCATCAGCGCCAGGCCGATCAGCACGGTCATGACCCGCGCCGCGTACAGCCACCAGAGGATCGCCAGCGCCGTGGCGCCCAGTTGCATGACGCTGTCGTCACCCCAGGCCGGGGCCAGCAGCGGGCTGATGCCGCTGTTGATCAGCAGGCTGCCGTAGGCGATGAACAGCGTCAGGCGCAGCGCGGCGCGGGCGATGCGCAGGGGCTGGGGCAGCAGGTGCCACAGCGAGACATCGGCCAGCAGGATGAACGCGCTCCACAACAGCGGGTGATCGAGTAGCAGGGACATGACGGCGGCTCCGCAAGGCAAGGCGCCAGGCCGTTCGCACGGCCTGGCTGGGCAGGGTCAGTTGAGGTGGGCTTTCAGCTCGCCGGCGGCCTGGCGCATCGCGGCGCGGACTTCCGGGATGTGGCTCAGCGGGTTGAGCAGACCGTAGTCGTGGATCATCCCGTTGTAGCGCACGGCGGTGACCGGTACGCCAGCGGCGTCCAGCTTGCGGGCATAGCCTTCGCCTTCATCGCGCAGCACGTCGAACTCGGCGGTCTGCACCAGCGCCGGCGGCAGGCCGCGCAGTTGCTCGGCACTGGCACGCAGCGGCGAGGCGTGGATCTGCGCGCGCTCGCTGGCATCGGTGGTGTAGTTGTCCCAGAACCACTTCATCATACCCTTGGTCAGGAAGTGCCCTTCGGCGAACTGGTTGTACGAGCCGTCATCGAAGTTCGCGTCGGTCACCGGCCACAGCAGCAGCTGGAAGCGCAGCGCCGGGGTTTTCTGCTCCTTGGCCATCAGCGCGACCACTGCCGCCATGTTGCCACCGACGCTGTTGCCGGCCACGGCCAGGCGCTTGCCGTCGACGCCGATTTCCTTGCCGTGCTCGGCGACCCAGCGGGTAGCGGCGTAGGCCTGGTTGATCGCGGTCGGGTAGTGGGCTTCCGGCGACGGCGTGTAGTCGACGTAGACCGCTACGGCCCCCGAACCCACCACCAGGTCACGGATCAGTCGCTGGTGGGTCGGGAAGTCCCCCAGCACCCAGCCGCCACCGTGGAAGAACATGAACACCGGCAGGTCACCCTTGACCTTGGCGGGGCGGACGATCTGCAGGCGGATCTCCTGGCCGTCGGCCTTGATGGTGCGCGGGGTCACTTCCACGCCCGACAGGTCCACCTTCACCGAGGCCTGGGCGCCGGTCAGCACGGCCCGGGCATCTTTCGGGCTCAGTTGCTCCAGGGGCTTGCCACCGCCAGCGGCGAGGGCCTCCAGGAACGCCTGGGTGTCGTGTTCCACACCGGGGCTACCGGCAGCGAAGGCGCTGTTGACGGACAATGCGAGGAGGCTGGCGGCGAGTACTTGGCGAATCGGTTTCATGGCTTTTTCCCTAGTCTTTTCAATTGGATAAGTGTTGGTTGTGGTGAGCGTTCGGGCTCGCTTGCAACGTGGACACAGATTAATTTGGTGCCATCAGGGGAAAAAGCGGCTATAAGGCGTTTAACTGTCAATCAGGAAGAGACAATGAACCCCTTCGAAGACATGCGTATCTTTTGCCAGGTGATGGAGTCGGGCAGCTTCACCGCTGCTTCCGAGAAGCTTGGGTTGTCCAAGCAGTTCGTCAGCCGGCGCCTGATGCAGCTCGAAGAACGGCTCGGCGTACGCCTGCTCAACCGCTCGACGCGACGCCTGGACGTCACGCCACTGGGGCGCAGCTATTACGAAGCCTCGTTGCGCCTGCTCAGCGAAGTGGAACAGGTCGAGCAGGGCATCGCCGGGCAGAACAGCGAGCCGCGCGGCACCATTCGCATCAGTGCGCCGCTGTCGTTCGCCATCGCTCACCTGGGGTGCCTGGTGCCGCTGTTCCTGCAGCGCTACAAGGAGGTCAGTATCGAGGTAGACCTCAG
Organism: uncultured Pseudomonas sp.; assembly: GCF_913777995.1. Classification (GTDB taxonomy): domain Bacteria; phylum Pseudomonadota; class Gammaproteobacteria; order Pseudomonadales; family Pseudomonadaceae; genus Aquipseudomonas. The sequence continues at coordinate 63,551 of NZ_CAJYVE010000031.1, forward strand.
CGACCGCCCCGTGGACCTGATCAGCGAGGGCTACGACCTGGTGTTGCGTATCGGCACGCTGGAGGACTCTTCGCTGGTCGCCCGGCGTATCGCGAGCATTGAGCGGGTGTATTGCGCCAGCCCGCTGTACCTGGCCGAGAGGGGGCATCCAGCCAGCCCGGAAGAGCTTCACGAACATGACTGCCTGCCCTACGGCCATAGCCGCCAGGTGCAGTGGCGCTTCGAAGGGGCGGGCAAACCGACCACCGTGAACGTCGCCGGGCGCATGCGCGTCAACAACGGCGACCTGCTGCGTGATGCAGCCGTCGCCGGCCTGGGCATCACTTACCTGCCGACCTTCATCGTCGGCGCGGCACTGCGCAGCGGCAGCCTGGTTCGGGTGCTGGACGACCTGCGCCCGGCACCGCTGACCCTCTCGGCGGTGTACCCGCAGCATCGCCAGACGTCGCGACCGGTGCAGGCCTTCATCGAATTCCTCAAGGAGCGTCTGGAAGGCAGCATCGAGGCGGGTGATCGCGACCCGGCCTGAGGCCTGCATGGTGTGCGGCGCCGATGGTCAGCGCGGCAGCAGGTCGAACGGGTATTGCACGATCAGGTAGACGCGATCCAGGTCATCGTTGCCTTGCGCGGCATTGCCGCGATGGGTGACGTAGGAGAGTTCCACCGAGAGGTCCTTGAGCGCGCCTCCTGGGGCCTTGTAGGCCAGGGTCAGGTCGCTCTCCCAATGTCGGCCGCCGTTGCCCTGGGCGGGCACGTAGCGCTCCAGGTCGGCGTCGAACGGGTTGTAGGCCCCGCCCTCGGGCGCATGGCTGCCGTCGATGTGGCTGCCGCGCACATAACGTCCCATGAAGCTCAGGCCGTCCCACAGGCGGCTCAGGTCCAGGTCGTAGCGGGCTTGCCAGGATTGTTCGCCGGGGCCGTTGAAGTCGGCATATTTGATGGAGTTTGCCAGGTAGATCGAGTCGCCGCCGACGAAGTCGAATGGCGTATCGCCGTGGATCTTCTGGTAACCGAGGCTGAAGACCTGAATACCGTGACGCAGCTTGAGCATGAGACTTGCGGCCGTGGTGGCGATGGCGCCGGCCCTGGCGTTGCCGCTGTCCAGGGTCCGGTACAGGTTGGCGTCCCAGGAAAAGTGTGTCGCGTCACCCGCCAGCGGATGCAGCCCATGCAGGTTGAAGTAGTACTGCCGCCAGGTGTCGCTCAGCTCGCCGACATACAAGGCGGCACCCAGCGGCTGGTCGCCGCGGGTCTCGACGCCCGCCAGGCGCAGGCTGCGACCGGCGGTGCTGGCACCGTAGCCCTGGAAGTCGCCGTGGCCGCTGGACTGGTCCTGGTTCTTGAACGCATCGAACTGCCCGGCGACCAGGCGCAAGCTCGGCAGGGCCTGACTGTCGAGCAGCCAGCCCCGTGCATATCCGGCTTGCAGACGCTTGTCGGCGGTGTCGAACACCGGGGTTTCCACCTCCATTTCGCCGACCAGTAGCCGGGTATCGCCCAGGCGCAGCTTGAGCGCCGCGCCTGCGGATGAATAGTCCGGTTCGGCGCGCCCATCGCTGTCCAGCGGCAGCAGGCCGGTGCCTGCGGTGCCGCGGCCGCTGTCCAGGCGCAGGCCGACGAAACCGTGCGCCTCTACGCCCAGGCCCACCAGGCCGGGTGTGTAACCGGAACTGAAGCGGGCGGTGAAGCCCTGCGCCCATTCGCGTCGGTAGTTCTGTTCGCGTTGGCGATCATGCCGGTAGTCGCTGTACAGCCAGTAGTTACGCAAGTCCAGGTTGGCCCTGGCGTCTTCCCAGAAACCACCTTCATCGGCCATCGCCGCCTGAGCCAGCAACCCCAGCCAGAGACCGCTCAGCCAGATGAATCCACGCATGCCTGAAGCCTCCGCTGTCAAAGGCACACTATCGCGGTGGCCAGGCCTGGCGGATTGAGGGGATGTGCCCAGGTGGCGGCAGGCTGCTCAGTCGTTGACTTCGATGATGCCCTCGCGCACGGCGAACAGCACCAGGCTGGCGATATCGTGAATGCCCAGGCGGTGCATGACCTGCGAGCGGTGGGCTTCTACGGTCTTCACCGAGAGGCCCAGGCCAACCGCGATGGAGCGGGTCGATTCACCACGGGCGATCAGGCGCAGGATTTCCAGTTGCCGTTCGGTCAGTGCCACGCTGCCGTTGCGCACCGTCTGGCCCTGGGCTTTCTTGACGGCCTGGCTGACCACCAGTGGCACCACGGCCGAAGACAGGTACTGATCGCCACGGCGCAGGGCCTGCAGCGCCAGTTCCAGCTCCAGCACGCTGGCGCTCTTGAGCAGGTAACCATGGGCGCCCAGTTGCAGGCACTTCATGACGAATTCCGAATCGGTGTGCATCGACAGCATCAGCACCTTGCAATGCGGTGCGTGCAGCGCAAGTTCCTCCAGTGTCTGGACGCTGGCGGTGCGCTCCACCGACATGTCCAACAGCACGATTTCAGGAGCCAGCACGACGGCCAGCTCGATGGCGCTCAGGGTGTCGTCGGCTTCACCGACGATTTCGTATTCGTTGTGTTTTTCCAGCAGTGCCCGGATGCCGGCCCTGAATAGCGGGTAGTCATCGGCGAGCAAGATTCGGCAAGGCATAGATCAGGCCTGTGGCGCATGAGTGTTGGGATGCCGTCTTCGCAAGTGGTTTGAAAACTTCTGCGGGCGTTAGCGCTGCGTTGTTAGTTGTGCCGTACTGCATCGAGACCAGGTGCAATGTGTTTATTCACTATAAGTAAACTTTGATTTTTCGCCTGTTTACTTTTCGGCATTCACTCCAGGAGCCTGTACCGAGGTTTACCCCGTCCGGTGAATCGTGCGTCGCCAAGGTTCATTCCCGTCAAGTCTTCGCGCAACTTGTGCGTTCAGGTGGCGTTGTTGTATCCCGTGGCAGATCTGGCTGAGTTGCCATATCGAAGCGAATACTTCGATCCGCATCCGTCGTGCTGACGCGGACGCCACAGGCAGGCGTCCTTGTCCTGTGATTCCAGCTGATCCGTCAGCCGTGTCGAGCATGGTCACCGAACTGCTGGATCAGCAGCGGTACCCTGGATAACGGTTCCACCGTCTGCGCCGCGCCCATGCGGATGGCTTCCTTGGGCATGCCGAACACCACGCAGCTGGCTTCGTCTTGCGCCACCGTCTGTGCGCCGCTTTCGCGCATGGCCAGCAGGCCGCGAGCACCGTCGTCACCCATGCCGGTCATGATGATGCCCAGTGTGTTAGCCCCTGCATGGCGCGCCACGGAGCGGAACAGCACGTCCACCGAAGGTTTGTGACGATTCACCGGTGGGCCGTCGAGTACCTCGACCTGATAATGCGCACCGCTGCGCTTGAGCTGCATGTGGAAACCACCTGGAGCGATCAGGGCCAGGCCAGTATGCACGCGATCAAGGTGCTTGGCTTCGCGAACTTCGATCTGGCACAGATTATCCAGGCGCCGGGCGAAATCCGCAGTGAATTTCTCCGGCATGTGTTGAACGATCACAATGCCCGGGCAGTCACGCGGCAACTGCCGAAGTACGTATTCCAGTGCCTGGGTGCCGCCTGTGGAACAGCCCAGCGCGACCACCCGGTCGGTGGTCTGCAGGAGTGGGCTGACCGGGGCAGGGGCCTGGGTTTTCTTCGCTGCCAGCCCAGGCACAGCGTTGAATAGCCGCGGGCGTGTGCGGGCGGCTTCTTCGATCTTGCGGATCAGGTCCCCGGACATTTGCTCCAGGCTCTGGCGCAGACCCAGGCGCGCTTTGGTGAACACGCCGACGGCGCCGGCCGAAAGCGCTTCTACGGAAACCCCGGCACCGTCTTCGGTCAGGGTCGAGCAGATCAGCGTCGGCGTCGGTCGCTCGCTCATGATCTGGCGCAGGAAAGTCAGGCCGTCCATGCGCGGCATCTCGATGTCGAGAATCAGCACGTCGGGCCAGTCGCGGCGCATCTTTTCGATGGCATACAACGGATCGCCGGCCTGCCCGATGACTTTGATACCCGGATGATTGTCCAGGCAGCCGGTCAGAACCTGGCGTACCAGGGCCGAGTCGTCGACGATGAAAACCTTGATCATGATATCCGTCTCTGCTGTAAGGCCAGCCTCATCAGCTTGCGCTCGCAGTCGATGCGGCCGCTGTGGCCGTCGATGCTGAGGCGCCGATAGAGGTCGCCCTCCAGGTCACAATGGTCTACTTGCCAGTTGCGTTGCTGGAACTGGCGCAGTGCGAATTCGCTGTTGCTATGGCCAACCTGGCGCATGCCGCGGCGCGGTGAGCCGTTCAGCGTACCGCCACCGAACAGGCTCTTGCGGTACTCGCCGGGGCGGGTGCCGAAACGTTGCATGTCTTGCTCCAGGCGACGGAACACCGCCTCGCCGTAACGGGTATCGGCGTCTTCGTCTGGGCCGTTGCTGCGTGCAGGGTCGCGTGGCAGTACGTAGTGGGACACCGACAGCAGCCGCCAACGCGGGTGCCAGAGGATGATCGACACGCAGCTGCCCAGCAGCGTCGTGACCGGCCCATCGTGGCGACCGAAGAAATAGTCGCCTGGACGCAGGAAAAGCGAAGAAATCACAGACATTCGTATACCGAGGGTTGGACCAGTCGCACAGGCAACTGCAGGCCATGGATACTCTCGGCATGACCAATGAACAGAAGCCCTCCTGGGCGCAACTGGCCGATGACGCGTTGCAGGATGCGTTTCTTCTCGTCACCGTCGAAATAGATCAGGACATTGCGCAGGAAGATAGCGTCGAACGGCCCCAGGTCTTCGGCCAGCGGCTGAACAAGGTTGACCTCGCGCAGGGTGAGTCGTTCACGCAGGGCCGCCTGCACGCGGAAGCGCCCGCTCATGTCGCCGATGCCGCTCAGGCAGTAGCGCTGCAACCAACCTTCGGGGAAGTACTTGGCCTGGGCGAGATCGTAGATGCCGTCCTGGGCCTTTTTCAGCACGCTCAGGCTCAGGTCGCTGCCGGTGATCGACCAGTCCTTGGTCGCAGCATGTTCACTGAGCACCATGGCGATGCTGTAGGGCTCCTCGCCGGAAGAGCAGGCGGCGCTCCACAGGCGCAGCGAGCCACGCTGCCGCGCTGCCCACTGGCCCAGGAAGTCGAAATGCGGATGCTCGCGGAAGAAGTAGGTTTCGTTGGTGGTCAGCAGGTCGACCACCAGGCGTTTTTCCTGGCGGTACTGCGGCTGTTCGATCAACTGCAGGTATTCCCTGAAGCTGCCCAGACGGTAGTGGCGCAGGCGCTTCATCAGACGCCCGGCCACCAGTGGCCGCTTGTTGTCGGCCAGCTGGATGCCGGAGGCCTCGGCCATCATCTTTTGCAGCTGCCGGAACTCGCTGTCACCGAGTGTCGGCATCTTGAGTGCATCGGCCATCTCAGCTTCCCTTGGCAATCGCTAGGCTGAGCTGGCGGATATCGTCGAGGGACAACACCTGCGGAATGTTCAGGATGATGGTGAAGGTCTGCTCGTTGCGCGCCATGCCGGCGATGAAGTCGGTACGGATGCCCGCGCCGAACGGCGGCGGTGGCACCACCTGCTGCGGGTCGATGTCCAGCACCGCGTCCACCGCATCGACCACCAGGCCGATGCGCTGTTGCTGGTCTTCCATGGGCAGGTCGATGATCACGATGCAGGTGCGCTTGCCGGCTTTGGTCAGCTCGAAGCCGAAGCGTGCAGCCAGGTCGAGCACCGGTACCACGTTGCCGCGCAGGTTGATCACCCCGTGGATGAACGCCGGCATCATCGGTACCGCCGTCACGTCGTGGTACTCGATGATTTCCCGCACCAGGTCGATGGGCAGGGCGTAGGCGGCGTCACGCACGCGAAACGACAGATGCTGCACGCTCATGTCGTGGGCATTGTCGAACGTTGAGTCGATGGGCTTGGCAAGGTTCATGGTCACACTCCATCAACCGAAACTGACGAACTGACCTTCATCCACCTGGCCCTTGCTGCGCTGCCAGGAGGACGAGCCACCCGAGTGCGTGTCCTGGACACGCGGCAGCGGACGGCTGGCGGCGTTCTCGTCGAAGCGGAAGAAACCGATCAGTTCCTGCAGCTGGCCGGCCTGGGCGTTCATTTCTTCAGCGGTGGCGGCCAGTTCCTCGGAGGCCGAGGCGTTCTGCTGGGTGATCTGGTTCATCTGGCCCATGGCGATGTTGATCTGCCCGGCCGCGCCGCTCTGCTCCTGGGACGCGGCAGTGATCTCCTGCACCAGGTCGGAAGTCTTCTGGATGTTCGGCACGATCTCGTTGAGCAGGCGACCGGCCTGCTCGGCCAGTTGCACGCTGCTGGAGGCCACCTGGCCGATTTCCTGGGCCGCGACCTGGCTGCGTTCGGCCAGCTTGCGTACCTCGGCGGCCACCACCGCGAAGCCCTTGCCGTGGTCACCGGCGCGTGCCGCTTCGATGGCCGCGTTGAGGGCCAGCAGGTTGGTCTGGTAGGCGATGTCGTCGATGATGCTGATCTTGTCGGCGATCTGCTTCATGGCTTCGACGGTATCGACTACTGCACCGCCACCCTGGACGGCGTCGTTGGCGGCCTTGCCGGCGATGCCGTCGGTGATCTTGGCGCTTTCGGTGTTCTGCGCGATGGAGGCGGACATCTGCTCCACCGACGCCGTGGTTTCTTCGACGCTGGCGGCCTGTTCGTTGGCGGCCTGGCTCAGCGACTGCGAGGTCGAACTGACCTGCTCGGACGCCGAAGACAGCGCGTCGGCAGCGCTGCGTACATCGCCCAGTATGCTGCGCAGGCGCACCGTGGTGTTCTGCATCGAACTCAGCAACTGGCCAGTCTCGTCCTTGCTGTTGACTTCCAGGTCTTTGCTCAGGTCGCCGGCGGCCATGCGGTTGGAGGCTTCGACGGCGACGTTCAGCGGCCTGGTGATGCTGCGGGTGACCAGCACACCAATCAGCATGCCCAGCAGAGTGGCGGCAATCAGTAGGCCGATCATCTGCACGCGTGAGCTTTCCGCAATGCTGGTGATTTCATCATTGGCCTGGCCGGTACGGGCTTTCTTTTCCTGGACCATATCGCCCAGCATGCCGTCGATCAGGTCGGCACTGGTTTTGAACACCGGCATCATGGCCGTCACATCGCTCGTATCCTGGTACTGGCCGGAGCGGTTGCTGAGGTTGATGATCTGCTTGAACTTCGCTTCATAGTCAGCCAGTGGCGCGTTCAATTTATCCAGACGCTCCAGGCCGTCCTTGGTCACGAAGTTTTCGCGAGCCAGGGTCATCTGCCTGCGTGTCTCGTCCAGAGCCGCCTGTGCCCTGGCGAAGGCACTGTTACGTTCATCCGGATTGGTGGCCAGCAGTCCGGTACGGATGGCCCGCCCGGAAGTGATCAGCTGAATGTTGGCTTCCTGCAGCTGCACCATGCCTTCGACGTCAGTGTTGTACATGCGGTCCGACAGGGTATTGACCTGGTCGAGGTTGCGAATGCCCAGCCCGCCGATGATGGCGGTCAGGATGATGACCACCAGAAAGCCCAGTGTCAGCCTTGCTCCTATCTTCATATTGCGTACGAACTGCATGATGAATCTCCTGAAGGGCTGTTGTATCAGTAGGCATTGGCCGCGTTGGCCGAGCTGGGTGAGGGGGTGTCCACCAGTGACTGCAAATGGCGGAACAGGCTGGGTATATCGAGAATCAGCGCCACCTGGCCGGAGCCGAGAATGGTCGAGCCGCTGATCCCGCGCAGGTGCTGGAACATCTTGCCCAGGGGCTTGATCACGGTCTGCAGTTCGCCATGCAACTGGTCGACGATCAGGCCCGCCTGCTGGCGACCCTGACTGACCACCACGATATTGCGCCGCCGCGCCGGCTTGCTGTCCAGGCCGAAGTGACTGTCGAGGGTGATGCACGGCAGGGGCGCACCCCGGAGGTTGAGGTAGCCATAGCCGTTGTCGAGGGGCAGCTCGGTGGCCTCCATGCACTCGGTGACCATGTCCAGCGGAATGACGAAGCTGTCATCGCCGACACTGACCAGAAAACCGTCGATGATCGCCAGGGTCAGCGGCAGGCGGATGCGGAAGGTGCACCCCTGGCCAGCGACCGAGTCGATCTCGATGGTGCCGCGCAGTTGATCGATGGCGCTGCGCACCACGTCCATACCCACACCACGCCCGGACAGGTTGGACACCTGCTCGGCGGTGGAGAACCCGGCTTCGAAGATCAGCGCGTGGATGTCGCGGTCGCTCAGTTGCGCGTCGGCTTCGACCATGCCCTTGGCGATGGCCTTTTCCAGGATGCGCGCGGTGTTCAGGCCACGGCCGTCGTCGCTGATTTCCAGCACGATCATGCCGGAGTCGTGATAGGCATTGAGGCTGAGGCTGCCTTCTTCCGGCTTGCCGGACTCCAGGCGTGCGGCGGCCGACTCGATACCGTGATCGATGGCATTGCGCACCAGGTGGGTGAGGGGATCGGCGATCTTGTCGATCACCGATTTGTCGAGTTCGGTTTCCCCGCCACGGATGGTCAGCTGGATCTTCTTGCCCAGCTCCTGGCTGACGTCACGGACCACGCGGTGGAAACGGTTGAAGGTCTCGCCGACCTCTACCATGCGCAGCTTCAGGGCGCTTTCGCGGATCTGTTCGACGTGCTGGAACACCGCCTGGGTGCTCTCGATGCAACGCGTGTCGCCAGACAGACGCGCCTGCATCTGCGCGCCAGCGGTGCTGATCACCAGTTCGCCGACCAGGTTGATCAGTTCGTCGAGCTTGCTGGCCGAGACCTTGACCAGGGTGTTTTCAATGCTGCGTTTTTCTCGTCCAGCGCTGGCGGCCCCGCGTTCGGCAGGGGCCGCCGGTGCGGGCGACGCCTTGGCCTGAACCGCAATCGGCGGCATGGGCTGGACCTGCTGGCTGGCCACGGTCGCCGCCGGCGGCAGAACATCCGCCGAGGCCAGCACCGGCAGGCCGGCGATACGCTCGATGCGCAGGGTGCAGAAGTCCTGGATGAACTCGAAGACATCGGCGATTTCCTGCTCGCCGGCCGAGCTGTGCAGCTCGATCTCCAGGGCCAGGTAGCACTGGTGCGGGTCCAGTGCGTGCAGGGCGGGCAGGCGATCGGTTCGGGTCTGTATGCGGGTCAGCGTGCCGAGCTTGCTCAGATAGCGCACGAAGGCTGCGGGGTCGAAACCGTTCTCGAAGAGTTCAGGGGCGAATTCGATATTGATGCGCCAATCGTTTGCGTCTTCGACCGTGGCTTCGATAACCGCCGGCGCGGACGCCTCCACGGGCGCGGCAACGTGCCCCTGGGCCTGCCCGAGGGCGGCAATCAGCGGCGCGTGGCGAGATTCATCGACATTCAACTGGCCGCTTTCATCGACGCTTTCGAGCAGGGTGCTCAGTTCGTCCATGCAGGTCAGCATCAGTGAGGTCATTTGCGAGGTCAGGGTCAGCTGGCCATCGCGCACCAGCATCAGCAGGCTTTCCAGATGGTGGGTCAGGTTGACCAGTGCGGTCAGGGAAAAGATGCCCGCTGAACCCTTGAGCGTATGCACCGCGCGGAACAACTGGTTGACGGCGTCTTCGTCATCGGGAGAGGTCTCCAGCCGCAACAGGCTGTCCTCGGCGTCCTTGAGCAGATCCCGGCCTTCATCCAGAAAGCCTTGCAGCAACTGATTCCATTGATCGCCACTGAGCATCGGTCAATCCTCGCCAGGGGGCATGGGGTGGAGCATATCCAGAGCCAGCAGCCCGGCCATTTCCATCACGCTGGGCGAAGCCGCCACCACCTCGGTGGGCCGACCCTGCTCGGTGAGGTACTGGTGCAGGGCCAGCAACAGCTGCGCCCCCGCGCTGTCCAGCTCCCCGATGCCAGAAAGATCCAGCTGCCAGGCCGGGGCATCGGCAGCCAGCAGCTCCTTGAGCTGCTCATGGGCCTGCTGGACTTCGTAGATGGTCAGGTCGCCGGCCGCCTGCAGCAGGGCCGGAGCTTCAGGGGACGGCTGGCTGAGGGTAAACATGGGCTCAGCCCATCAGCTTTTCGACTGCCGCAAGCAGCTGCTGGGGCTGGAAGGGCTTGACGATCCAGGCCTTGGCGCCAGCCGCCTGGCCTTCGGCCTTTTTCGACTGCTCGCTCTCGGTGGTCAGCATCATGATGGGCGTGAAACGGTATTCCGGGCGGGCCTTGACGGCCTTGACCAGACCGATGCCATCCAGGTTGGGCATGTTGACGTCGCTGATGATCAGGTTGATCTTCTGCCCGGTCAGCTTGCTGAGCGCGTCACGGCCATCGCTGGCCTCGATGACCTGGTGGCCGGCGCTGGTCAGGCTCATCTTCACCAGTTGGCGCATCGAAGCGGAGTCGTCGACGATCATTACGGTCTTGGCCATGTTTCAGGTCCTCGCTAAGGAAAGGCTGTAGTCAATAATTCTGGTAAACCAGGCTTCACTCATTGACGCCGCTCAGAAGAAGGTGACTTCGCTGGCGTTGGTCTGGGTTCGCCCGTGGCGCTCTTCCTCGGTGGTGAAACGCTGGTGCAAGCGTTCGAGCCAGGCGCGCGGATCGTGCAGGCTGTCGTCCTGATTGCGCAGGGCATCGAGCAAATGCTGCTGGTCGATCTGTACGTGGTCGAGCATCTGGTCGGCACGGTCCTGAAACTGCAGGCTGACCATGATGGCCTGGATGTCCTGCTGAGTATCGCGGGCATCGCGCTGCAGGTCATTGGAGGCACTGGACAGCTCGTTGAGGTTTTCCTCCAGGCGGCCCATGACGGTAGTGACCGAGGCGTCGAGGAACTCCAGGTTGCTGCGCTCGTTTTCGCCCAGCTCGGCGGCGGCGGTGATGGTGGACTGGATGGCGTGGTTGATTTCTTCGACCTTGGAGTCCATGCCCTGGCCGGTTTCCGCCGACAGGGAAGACAGCTTGCGCACTTCATCCGCCACCACCGAAAAGCCCCGGCCATGCTCACCGGCACGGGCGGCTTCGATGGCCGCGTTGAGGGCCAGGAGGTTGGTCTGGCTGGCGATTTCCTGCACTCGCTTGGCCATCTGCTGCAACTGGTCGGCATAGTTGCCGAGCTGGCTGATGGTGCCGATGAGTGTCTGCTGGCGCTGGCTGCTGGTCTCGAATGCCCGGGTGACTTCCGCCAGGCGCTGGTTGGCATCACGCAGGCTGGCCCCGACCCCGCCATTAGCGAGAATGTTCTCGGAATTGCCAAGACTGCTTTCGAGGCGGCTGGCGATATTGCTGAAGCGTTCGAACAGATCGCTGATGTTGCTCTGCAGCAGATCGCGGCTTTGCGCGATGCTGTCACTCCAGCTGGGGACCACGGTGTGCAGCAGGGCAGGGATATCCGCTTGCGAGGTCGCTGCAACGCGTTCGACGGGGTCGATGGCCGGGGGCGGTGCTGCCGGTTTGCGTAGATGCAGTGCCAAGGTGGCGGCGGCGATGACCGCGAGGCCGATGATCACGACGGTGGTTTGTGCGACTACCAGTCCTGTAGCACCAATGGCGATGCCGACCCAAAGAGCAAGATTAATCAACATCCTCGCATCCATTCGAAAACTGGAAAGTTCGAGGATCATATCGGTGGCAAATTGACGCCAATATCGGGGTAACCCTTAAGCCGGACCAACGGTTTTACAAAATTTTTCGCCGAATTTTTTCTTGGATCCAGTGCATGATGCATCAAGAAAAGATTGGCGATTCAGTAAGTTCCTGGCGTAGAGCGCGGATGCAAAACGTGTGTTTCATACACACGCATAGGAAATTTCCTTAAGGGTTGTAGGCAAGGTTGAGCGCTTTCATCGTGTTTTTATGACGAAAATATGAAGGCCTTCGTCGCAGGGGTGATTGGCAGACGGCTGCAGCAATGCTATGCGGCATCTAGGGGAGCAGCCTGGTGCGTCCACTAATTCGATAGGGTGCTGACTATAAGGGTTCTAAGTATTTTTGTTCATGAAAATATTTAATGAGAGTGATTAATATTATTTTTCTGCTGAATCGTTTTTTCGATCTTAATCTGATACCCCTATAAAGAAAAGGGTTATTCCCGACAGCGCAGCCGCGAGCGGAGTGACTGACGCAGGGGGCCAACCCGTCCCCCGGCAGGTCGATGCGGGTGGGATGATTTCCACGCCTTACCACTCCCAGCGTTCTTCGCTGTACTGGACATGGGGCGGCAGCACAGCCTTGAGAAACGCCACGTAGCGCTGCAGATGCGCGTCATCGGGCAGGTGAGCTTTGAAGCCGATGGTGGGGTCGTCGATCAGAAGCACGACGAGTCGATACTTGCGATCGATGATCATCCGCTGGAATTTTTTCCAAGGCGGGCTGACGACGAGTTCTGGTTCGGGTCGTTTCCAGCACATCAATTGTGGCGCGCCGTTCAAGAGCAAGTACGCGGTGCCTATCACAAAGACCGACAGAGATTTCAGAACGACGGCAATGACGGCAGCGCCGACAAAGAGGCTGATGATCGACCGTTTTAAACGGGCCTCTGCATTTTCAGGGTAGTCAAGGTAATGGGTATATTGCAGGTGGGTGGCGTGGACGACATAGTGGAAGACGGATTTTTGAAGGCAATGTTTCAAAATCCAAAGTAAAAACAACGTCAGGCCTGTCGCCATTATGGATACGAACATGTGGCTGTCTTCCGAGCCTGTCCATGCGGTCCATGCTACGACGGCCCAAGCTAATAAAATAGCTCCGACAAAGAGCTTTATTGTGAATGAAATCGATTTGCGTGGCGCGTTAATGGCTTTGATTGTCCACTTGAGTGGGGCGGGTCGCGAGTTTTTCATGAGTTTGGACTGTGTGAGGCCGTCTCGCTGGCCCATGAAGTGTTCCACGCTGAGTGCTCCGTTATGCTTGTCTGGGGTGAATAGAGGTGCTGTTTGTTAAAGTGCAAGTTTGAATGTTAAGGCGAGACGAGCATGCATCGTCCCTATTACCATTCCCACGTTTCTTCTCGGTACCGCACAGGGGGGCAAGACTGTTTGCAAGAAGGCCAGATAACGCTCCACATGTTGGTTGTCGAGCAGGCGTGCTTCAAAGCCGATGGTGGGTTCGTCGATCAATAGCACGACGATTCGGTACTTACGGTCGACAATCACGAAATTGAAATCTTTCCAAGGTGAGCTCTTGACCAACTCTGGATCTGGGCGCTTCCAGTGCATGAGCCTCACCGCTCCACTGAGCAGCACGTAGATGACGCCCACTAGAAAGACTTGCAGGGATTTCATATAGAGCGCAAAGAGCGCATAAGCGATAAACAGTCCTATAACGGTGTACCTTACGGTGCTTTCCGTATGTTTGTGGTAATCGAGAGCGACGCTGTACTGCCCGTGCGTGGAGTACAAGGTGTAATGGAAGATAGATTTTTGAAATGCCTCCTTCATGGCCAGCAAAGCTAAAAAGGTGCAGAAGCTAGCGAGAAACTTTGCTAGAAATTTATCCTCATCGGTGCCGTACCCTATGAACCAGCTCGCGGCTAGCCACATCAGTACGATCAGCGTGATGAAGAAGATTTTCGTATTTTTCGCGCCTTTTCTACTGCCATCCACGGCTTTTATTGTCCATTCATCCATAGGCCGAATTTCGAGGTTCTCGGTATCCGCTAAAAGTTCTGTGTTTTCGCTTGCGATTATCGCTTTTAGTGACATCAAGGGCGCTCCAGTCTCTAAGGTATGACCAGGATTGGTTGTGCGCTGTCACGATTTTCATAAATGATAAACCAGTTGATTATGTCAGCCCCTCATTACTGTTCTTCGCAAAAAGCCCGAGGTTGAATTGAGGGCGATAATCTAAGTCCAAGTTTTTAGGGAGCGCCAGAGTGGGCGGATACCAATTTGTAACTCAGTCGTCTCAGGTCGTTGCCAGCGCATCAATTGCGGAGCACTCCCAGTCAATGCATGAGGAATTTGAGACGGCGTAATCTAAGGGGATGATGTGGTTGCACGTTTAGATATACATCTGAAAGTCGTCAGGCTGGTGAGATTTTTATGTGCAAGTTTTATTTTTTATCAATGTGCCGAATGTTGGGCCGTAATACCGATTTCAGGTAGGCTATATGGCGATCGAGGTGCGTTTCTTCAATAAAATATAACTTAAAGTCATGTGCGATTTTTTCGGTGCTTAGCACGATAAAGTTGTGTTTTCGATCAATGAGCATGGTGTCGAATTGAGTCCATGGGGCGCTCGTTATAATTTGCGGCTTTGCATTCTTCCAGCTCATGAGGTTGAACAGGCTACTGGCTTGCAGGTAGGCTGCTCCAAGAAAAATGGCGATGAGTGACTCCATATATAACGCGATGATGATATAAAGCGAGAAAAGTCCGATTGCAAAGTATTGGAGCAGGATTTCTGTATTGTTGTATTGGTAACGGTTATAGCGGTATTGACCGTGTGTGGAGTGCAGGGTGTAGTGAAAGACCGATTTCTGCATAACGAACTTAAAAAGAAAAAGCAAAATAGTGGTCAGAATCACCGCAGTGGCTTCAACAGCAAATTTGTCAACCTCTAAATTTACCTGCCACGTCCAGCTAGCCACCCCCCACACGACCGCGATCAAGCCGGCAAAGGTTAGCTTTATGCCTATGATCTTCGTTGGGGAGGCGTCATAAGCTTTTACCGTCCATTCGGGGGAGTACTCGCTATGGTTGATTTCTTTGGCTTGATTGTTCTCGAGGTTTATGCTTGAAAGTAAGGTGTGCAGGGACATGGCGAGCGTTGTTCCGCGCTGAAGAAAAGGAAGGGTACTTAGTTACAGGTCCGCTGCTGGCTGTTATTGCCGCCAGCACCTTTCGATGTAAGCAACATGCTGTGGTAAATGACGTTTGAGAAATACAAGGCATCGTTCGAGGTGCTCATGATCATGTAAGTACATTTCGAAGCCAGCGGTCGTGTCGTCGACGACTAGAGCGATAATGCGATTTTTTTTGTCAATAATCGCCGAGTTGATCGCACCCCAAGGCGGACTATTTACTAGTTCCGGATCCGGAGCTTTCCAGTACAGCAGATGGAGAGCACCGTTAAAAATCAGATACAGGTTTCCTAGCAGCAGGACCTCCATGGAGTCCAGTTGCACGGCCAGTATAATCACGAAAATGAAGCATCCCATGATGAAATACCGAAGGATGAGTCTAGAGTCTCGGTGGAAGTAAGGGCAGAAGCTGTACTTGGCGAAGTGGTCGAAAAGTGTGTAATGATATACATTTTTTTGAGGGGTAAAATTTAAAAAGTAAATAAACAGCACGGTCGCGGAGATGGCCGGATAAGACACCAGGTAAAGGGCGTCGTCTGGACCGACCCAAATGAAGAAGCCGGCCGCAAGCCATATCGTAAATATCGTGAGGGTGAAAAAGGCTCTAACGCGTATGACGCCTTTTCTATCGCTATCGAACGTGATTATTTTCCATTCGTTCAACACCTGAGTGCTGGCGAATGTCTCTTCTTGGGCGGACATGGCGCTTTGCTGCGAGAGAAGGAGGTGGGATGGCATGCAAGGACAGATTCTTGTAAAGGGGTTTTTCGATATGGAGGTAATGAATAGCTTTACGGAATGATCCAGATTTTTTCCGTGCCCTCTCTATCTTTTTTGTAGGTGATTAGCTTATCTGGACTGGTTAACCCGTCACTATGAATGGAGCCGGATGTTTTTAATTTGATGTGAAAACGATAGGCTCTGTCTTTTTTATTAAATTGAAACAGGTTTTCTGGGTACCATATTTGCATTTCCATGTACTCGGCGTGTTTGTCCAGCGGTACCCAGACTTCCCAGATGACGCTCTGTTTGTACTCTAACTTTGGCCAAACGGCTGAGCGATGTGTGCTCGGTCTCTCATTTTCAACGTGACCCCAGTCGGCGTCACTTTTGAATTCGCCGTTGTGGAAGAAAGCGCTGTTCAGATTTTCTTCTATCTTTTTCTGTGGTGCAGCTGCTAAAAATTGCCGAGTGCTGCAAATTTCAATGTTGACGTACTGTCCACGCAGTTCGCCAGGGATAAGAACTTGTATCCATGCTCCATTCTGTACGGTAGGCGTGTCTTCCATGGTGTCGCCGGCTGCGTAAGGGTCGTAGTAAGTGCTCTTACTAAAAATCAAGGGGCTGAGCTCAATTTCGCGGAAATCTTCTTTTTCCTGAAGGCGACCTTCTGGTGTTTTCGAGTATCTGAGTGGCTGATGGATAGACCAGCTGCATTTGGCGAGCCATGTACCTAGCGCGTCCCGTTTAAGTTTATTCAGTGCAAGAGATGTGGCTAAGTAGCCAAGCCCTAGGACCACTGCGACTATGAAAAAGATCACGTTTCCGACAATACGGGAAGTATATTTTCCGACTACGGTTGGCGCGCTGGTGATCTGCAGGAAACCGGCGACCCCCATGCCCATGACAAACGCCGACTTTATCCGAAGCAGGTTCCGTTCTTCAGAGTCTTTGGCTTTACTCAAATCGCTTTGTATCTCCATTAGCTCCAGCAATGCGGCAGTGAGCAAGAAAAGCCCAGTTGCAAAAATCCTGGCCCTAAAAGCCGAAACCGTCTTGCTCAACTGCGCATGACCCTGTGCTTTCCAGAAGTGTGCAGAGCGCTCTAGGAGCGAAAGATTGTTATTGCCTACCCGGATAGCCGGAGCCTCCTTAATGATGCTCCAAGGCGCATCGACGAACAGCGACATGAAGAGGTTTGCGGTATACCCCAGGTTATATCCGATCTTGATCAGCTCTGGACTGCTTACCTTGCCGTCGTGAGTAGCGGCTTTTGTCACCAACGCGGTATTGATGAGGTTGATGAAAATCACGCCCACACTGAATCCCGAACTCAGGCTGAGTCCACGGCTTTGCATCCACTGCTTCTTGTGTGCGTTCCAGTCGGCTGCTGTGGTCTTACCCTGAGCGATGAAGTCGCTCATCATCGTCGTGACTGCGGTGGTGTACCGGCCGTTATGGTAGTCGAGCAGAGCCGGGATCTTAGTATCGTGGGCTTGAGCCTTCCGCATCAAGCTTTCCAGTTCGTGGGTCAGGCCTTTACGGTTACTGGGTTCGGTGATGAACCAGCGGCGCTGCAGGCTTTGTAGCTGCTGATGCAGGTTTGCCCGTTCCTGCTTCCACTCGTGCAATTTGCCGGCGATATCCCGGTCGATCTTCAGGCTGTTCGGCGAATTGATCAGCACCTGCCCCATCAGCAGGTTGCGCAGCAGTGCTGGTAGGTTCTGATGCTCGCCAGCGGCCAGTCTGGCGTCGATCGGGGTGAAGACCATAAGTAGTTTTTCGGTGAGAGCGGCCATGGCGTCGGTGCCGCTGCGCGTCAGGGTCTGCAGAGCGGCGAATGTATCGCGGGCCGGTTGCTTTAGAGTGTTCATCAATGGCGAATTCGCGAACTCGGTGTGGTTAAGTACGCTGTTCAGCTCCCCGGCACGGCTGGCGATATTGGCGATATCCGAGAACCCGTCAATCAGCTTGCCGGATTCCTGCTGCAGCGCCTCCTTCAGCTCCGGTGAGAAGCCGTAGCGCAGCGTGCCGAACAGGGTCGTGGCGTTCTGCTCCTGCTTCAACATCCACAGAATGGGGTCTTCGCCCTGCACGAAGATTTCCGCCAGGTGCAGCATGAGTTCCTTGAGGTAGAACAGCGTGCGTGGGTTGCTGGTATCGATGAACAGCTTGAGCGGGTCCAGGCTGATATGGTTGGACCAGCGCTTGAAGTCGGCCTGGGTCTGCTTCACGCGATCAAGCAGTGTTTTCTTCGTGGCGTATTGTTGCTGGAGATATCGACGCGCGCCGGGCAGGTCGACTTCACGCCGCCATTTGTCGCGCTCTTTCCATTCCAGGAAGTCGCTGTCTGTGGGTTGGCTCCTGTAGTTTTCGCGCAAGGCATAAAACAGGCGCGAACTTTCATATAGACCTTCCGTCCCATCTTCCGATGGGGGATGGGGAACAATATCGCCGCGGTCCATTTTCCACTGCACCAGATACGCCTCCGCCTCCAGCAGATACGCCTGCGTCCTGCCCGGATCTCCCCGTACCGCTTCCGGCAGCTTTTCCTTGGGCTCGCTAGGCAAGCCACACAGTTGGGAGACGATGTTGGCGATCTGAATGCGATGTTCATGCTCTTCCTGCCAGACGTGATAAGCCGCCTGATCCGCAGCGAGTTGCAGGCCAAGGTCCTGGAGGACGGCCAGTGGATCGTCCAGGGCAATGAGCAGGGCGCTGTCTTTGTCGGGCACGCTGCCCAGCCAGTGCACGTCGGCGCCCACCGCGACCCAGTTAGGCTTCTGGCCCTTCGTCGGCGCTTCTGGTGGTGCCTGGGTGGGCACGCTGGTGTCGGCGAAACGTGCGTCTTCGGTGACTTGGCCCGCGTCGATGTCGGCGACTGCCAGTGCCAGTTCGCTCAGCGGCAAGGTATCCGGTTCGTTCATGCTCAGGCTGTAGGCGGCCAGGTCCAGGCGTTTCATCCATTGGGCGCGGCTGCCTTCATGCGAGCGCAGGTGTTCGCAAATGCGCCAGGTCCATTGCATGGGTGCGTAGGCGATATGCAGCACATGCTTGCGCGGGTAGAGCAGGTAGGGCTTGGCGTCGCTGTTCTGGTCGGCTTTGGGCTTGCGCTGGTCCTGGCCGATATGGGCGTCGCTCCAGATGATGCGCGTGAGGCAGGCATCCTTGGCGCGATAGCGGTATTCATGCAGGGTTTTCGCGGTTTCGTCGAAAACATAGAGGTAGCCGTCCTGCAACTG
This sequence comes from uncultured Pseudomonas sp., assembly GCF_913777995.1. Classification (GTDB taxonomy): domain Bacteria; phylum Pseudomonadota; class Gammaproteobacteria; order Pseudomonadales; family Pseudomonadaceae; genus Aquipseudomonas. The sequence goes on from NZ_CAJYVE010000031.1 coordinate 82,240, forward strand.
GCGCAGTGTGTAAGGGCGAGTTTGCAGTTGCGGCAGCACGGTCCATCGGCCTTGTGCCGGCAGTGGCTTGAGCGCATCGGGGTTGCTGTCGTGGCGCGATCTGTCCAGGGCGTAGCGCACCGGCACGATGGCAATGTCCGGCCCCTTGAATGGGCAGGTACTGGTGCCGCTGGCCGGTGTCTTGTCGAAGCAACTGGCCAGGCGCTGGCGGCGGTTTCCGGTTTTGTCAGTCATGGTCAGGCTCACAGGCTTGAGGGGCTGGCTGCATGCGGTACTGGTCGAAGGCGTCCAGGCGCAGCTCGGGTGGCAGTTCGGCGCACTGGGGCTGCAGTTGCAGCCAGGTCTGGTAAGGGCCGTCAGCCACGTCGATGAAGTCTGTGCCCAGTTCATGGCGATACCAGGCCCAGGTGGCCAGGGCGAACTCGCTGGTCAGCCCCCAGTCGCGGCCGCTACAGAGCGCATCGGCCAGCCAGGCATCGATGGCTGCGCTGGGCAGGGCGGTGAAGGCTGCAGGGTCTTCATGGTGTATGGCCTGGTAGAGGCGGCGCTGGAACAGGAAGTCATGGGCTTGCTCCAGTGCATCCAGTTGCGCCTGGCCCTGAAGGGCGAAGCCGGGGTCCCAGGTGGTCACCGGGGCCAGCACGGCGAACTGCACGGTTTCCTCCGCGCTGGCGTGAGGTGGTTGCCAGGGTTGCCGGGGCCTTTCTACCCACAGGCTGTCTATAGGACCCAGCACTCGATCCCTGTGTGACTGATCGAAGCTGCCCAGCCAGTGGTACAGCACCAGTGGGTCGGCAAACCGCAGCAGGCTGGCATTGCCCAGGTAGTCTGGCGGGCAGAGGAAGCGTCGTAGGTGCCGGGCGAGGTCGACCATCGAGGCGCGGGACTGCAGCAGACAGGCACAGCGTCGCCAGTCTGCATCGCTGCGCCAGGCTTGGCTCAGGCGCTCGCTGGCCTTGACCAGGATGGGCCCCTTGTCTTTGAGTTGGCTCCAGCGGGTGCCCATGTACAGCGGTTCGATATCGAGATTTTCCTGGCGAGCGTATAACTGCCGCAGCGCGTCTGGCTTGAGCAGGCCGTCGACCAGCAGGAACAGCGCACCGCTCATGCCGTGTCCCCTTGGGCAGCGCGCTCACAGACCTCGCAACGACCGGTACGCTTGAACGCGACGTTCTGTGCCGGCACCAGCAACTGGCCGGCCTGGCCTTGTTCTGCGGCTTGCGCGTGGCCCGGCAGGCGCGGCTGAGCCGGGGTCCCGGTGGCTGGGCTGGCGCCACAGTTGATCCGCACGTCCGGGCCGCTGAGGCTGATGCCGCCGGGGTCGAGGGTGATGCAACTGCCGCCGGCCATCAAGGTGATCTGCTGGCCGGCATCGAGAATCAGCTTGCTGCCGGCCTTGAGATGGATCTCCTGGCCGGCCTCTATCAGTTGCGCGCTACCGATGCGAATGTGCTGGGTCTGCGCCACGCTGAGGTGGTCGCTGGCCTGCACGTCGGTAAGGCGATCACCTAGCGTGGTGCGGTGTTCCTCGCCTTGGAAATGGCTGTAGCTGTTGGCTTCGATGCGCTCGTGGCGTTCATGGCCGACATGGATTTTCTGGTCGTGGCCGATCTCTTCGTCCCAGTCGCGTTGCGCATGGATGTAGATCTGTTCCTGGCCCTGGCGGTCTTCGATGCGCAGTTCGTTGAATCCGCCTCCGCCGGGGCTGCTCATGCTCTTGAACAGGCTGCGGGTGCGATGTTCCGGCAGGGCGTAGGGCAGCGGGTGGTCGCCGTGGTAGAGGCAGCCGCTGACCAGCGGCTGGTCCGGGTCGCCCTCCATGAAGGTGACCAGCACTTCCATGCCGACCCGTGGCAGGCTGACCGCGCCGTAGCGGTTGCCGGCCCAACTGCTGGCTACACGGATCCAGCAGCTGGAGTGTTCGTCGCTCTGCGCCTCGCGGTCCCAGTGGAAGCGCACCTTGATTCGCCCATGGGCATCGCAGTGGATCTCCTGCCCGGCCGGGCCGGTGACGATGGCGGTCTGGCTGCCGAGCACGCGCGGCTTGGGGTGTCGCAACGGCGGCCGGTAGAAGGTGTTGGCGGGGATGGCCAGGAAGCGGTTGCGATAGCCCTGGCGCAGCCCCTCGCCACTTGCGCGCGATGTGCCTGCGGACTCTTCCAGCACCTGTGGCTGGCGCCCCTCATGATGGACTTCAGTCAGTAGCCACAAGGTGTTCCAGGTGTCCCGGGGATGATCGGTCAAGGGCAACAGGTGGCCGCTGCGCAGTTGTGGCTGGCCGCTGTGACCGTCGGCCTGGTACTGGTCGTGAAGGTGCCGCTGCAGCGCACGGTTGGCCAGGACCTGGCCGCGTTCACGATGGGTGAAGCGGCCCGGGTAATCGTAGTCTTCGAGCAACACCAGGCTTTCACTGCCGGCTTCGCTGTGCAGCGGCACCCGGGGAATCTCGAAGTGCCAGTCGCGTCGCGCCGTATGGTTGCTGCGGGTCGCCAGACGCAGGTTGAAACGCGTCACCGCCGGGCCGTCGCCCGCCATGCCGGTGTCCGGGTGGTAGCTCTGCGCTGGCAGGCTGGGGAAGAAGGTCTGGTCGTCGCCGAATACCAGTACATGGCCCTGCCGATCGTGCTCGAAGTGATAGTGCAGGCCTTCTTCTTCGCACAGGCGCTGGATGAAGTGCAGGTCGGACTCGTCGTACTGCACGCAGTATTCGCGTGGCGGGCAGGGGGTATAGAGATGGAAGCGCCAGGCATTAGCGAGGATGCCGTGCTCCTTGAGCAGTCGGCCGATGATTTCGGGGGCACTGAGGTTCTGGAAGATCCGCTGGTTGATGCGGTAGGCCAGATTGGCCAGGCGCGGCTGCAGACTGACCTGATAATGGCTCAGCCGCTGACCGCGCTCGCCCTGCAGGATACGCGCGACCTGGCCGTGGACGCCGTGGCCGGCGGCGTCCAGTTGCAGCCAGGCCGGCTGATGGAGCAGGGTGGACAGGTCAAGGTCATGGCGTTCGCTGACCAGTTGCAGGTCGAAGCGAAACGGCTGGTTGAGCGCCTCGAAGCCATCGAAGGCCAGAACCTGAAAGTCGTGCTGGCCTGCAAGGTTCAGGGTGAAGGCCGCACGGTCGGCAGCGGGCATGCCGGATCTCCTTGGTCAGCAGCGGTTTCTGGTCGCGCCCGGGCGGGAAGGCCAGGCTGTGGATGCAACCTTTACCAAGATCCGTGCCATGCCTCTTATTTACTTTTATATCAATGGCTTATGGCTTTTTAGGGGGGCGAGCGGGGAGACTTCAGGCGGTTTTCGCGCAATCTCCTGCCTGCTGGTGTGCAAGCCATTGCGCGCGCTGCCAACGCCATGCATGACAGGCCTTTACGGCTCATGGAGGCGCATCAGCTCGACACCGGCGCGCAGAATGCTGCGCATCTGAAGGTTGGAGGGGGGCAGGGTAGGCTCGACGGGCGTATCATGGGCGTTCTTCATTCCCGTGCCCGGAGCCCTGCATGAGCGACGCCAAAGCCGAAATCGTCATCACCTACTGCACCCAGTGCCAATGGCTGTTGCGTGCTGCCTGGTTGGCCCAGGAGCTGCTCAGCACTTTCGGCGACGACCTGGGGCGGGTGTGCCTGGAGCCGGGCAGTGGCGGGGTGTTCCGCATAACCTGCGACACGGTGCAGATCTGGGAGCGCAAGGCCGATGGCGGCTTCCCGGAGGCCAAGGAACTCAAGCAGCGGGTCCGTGACCAGATCGATCCTGAGCGCGACCTTGGCCACAACGATCGCGTGGCCCGCTGACGATTTCAGGGTGCCGGCTGGCGACGTGGCTTGAGTCCGGCCAGCAGGATCGCTGCGACGATCAGCGCCGCGCCGGCCAGCATGCGCGGGCTGGGCGTTTCGGCGAACAGCAGCCAGGCGAAGGCGATGCCGTAGACCGGCTCCAGAGTGAACACCATCGCCGCGACTCGCGCCTTGACCACCGCCAGGCTGGCGATGAACAGGCCATGGGCAAGCCCGGTGCAGAACACCCCGAGCAGGCCCAGCCACAGCCAGTCGATTGGGTTCAGTTGGGTCAACTGTGGGGCGGCCAGTGGCGCCAGGCACAAGGTGACGATGAGGTTCTGACACAACGCGGCCTGGGCGGCGGGCAGCTGCCCGGCACTGACGCGGTTGGCCAGCGACAGCAGGGCGAAGGTCAAGCCGGAAAACACACCCCACAGCAGCCCGCCGGTGGCCTCGCTGCGCAGATCGAAGTGTGGCGTAACCAGCACCAGGCCGGCGCTGACCAGAGCCAGCAGGAGCATTTCCCGGGCGCCGACCCGCTCACGGAACAGCAGCGCTTCGAGCGCCACGGTGAAGGCGGGAAAGGTAGCGAAGCCCAGGGTTGCCACCGCGACCCCGGCCGTTTTCACCGCCAGGAAGAACGCCACCCAATGCACGCACAGCAGCACGCCTGCAAGGACCTGGCGTAGCCCGTGTGTGAGTGACAGGGCCTGCCAGCGCCGTTTACCGGCCCAGCGTATGAACAACGTCAGAGCCAGTGCCGCGAAACCGGCGCGGGCGAACACGATAACCGTCGGGGTGGTGGCCGCCAGCTTGCCGAGTACACCGGCAAAACCCACTAGCAGGGCCCCGCCATGCAGGGCACCCAGTGCAGTACGTGGAGTCATGAGCGTCCTTGCAATAGAAAACAGGAAGGCAGGCGCAGTCTACACAGGCCGCTGCCTGGGTGGTTGTCACTGTACTGCCATGCAGGCGTCACATTCAGGTCACCGCTGCCGGGCAAGCTGGGCAAAACCCAGCGGAGGTCCTCCCATGAGCAGCGCCGAGTTCGCCAAACCCAGCCGCAAGCAACGCGTGCGCACCCTGTGGATCTCTGACGTGCATTTGGGCACCCGCGACTGCCAGGCCGAGCACTTGTCCAGTTTCCTCAAGGGCTATCAGGCCGATCGTATCTATTTGGTGGGCGACATCATCGATGGATGGAAGATGCGCGGCGGCATGTACTGGCCGCAGGCGCATACCAACGTGATCCGCCGCCTGCTGACCATGAGCAAGCGTGGCACCGAAGTGATCTACATCACCGGCAACCATGACGAATTCCTGCGCCGCTATTCCAAGTTGATCCTCGGCAACATCCAGCTGCTGGACGAGGCCGAGCACGTCACCGCCGATGGCCGCCGCCTGCTGGTGATTCATGGCGACCAGTTCGACGTTATTACCCGCTATCATCGCTGGCTGGCGTTCCTGGGCGACTCGGCCTACGAATTCACCCTGACCCTCAACCGCTGGCTCAATCACTGGCGCGCCCGCTACGGCTATGGCTACTGGTCGCTGTCGGCCTACCTCAAGCACAAGGTCAAGACGGCGGTGAACTTCATCAGCGACTTCGAGCAGGCCATTGCCCACGAGTGCGTGCGCCGCGGCCTGGATGGTGTGGTGTGCGGGCACATCCACCATGCCGAGATCCGTGACGTAGGCGGGGTGGAATACCTCAACTGCGGTGACTGGGTGGAGTCCTGCACCGCGTTGATCGAACACCTGGACGGCACCATCGAGTTGTACCGGCTGGCCGACGCCCAGCAGTTGGAAAAGCAGCGCGAGAGCGAAACCGTGCCGGCCGCCTGACTGCGCTGCCTAGAAGGGCACACGCCCCAGCAGCATGTCGCGGAACATCATGAAGTCGCCCAGCAGGCTGTAGAAGGGATGCTGGAAGGTCGCCGGGCGATTCTTTTCAAAGATGAAGTGGCCGATCCAGGCGAAGCCATAACCGGCCAGCGGGACCAGCCACAGCAGCCACCAGCGGCCACTGCCGATGCCGAATGCCAACAGGAAGATCACCAGGCTGGTGCCCACGAAGTGCAGGCGTCGGCAGGTGCTGTTGAGGTGCTCCTGCAAATAGAAGGGATAGAACTGGGCAAAGCTTGAGAATTGCCTGACCTGTTCCATGGGCTGCGTCCTCTATTGGGTCCAGTGCCGTGAGTCTAGCCCCATGCGCACCAGCTCGTCATCAATGGCGCCAGAAGGCCGGGACGCAAAGCACCAGGATGGTGATGATCTCCAGGCGGCCGAGCAGCATGCCAGCCGAGAGAATCCACTTGGCGGCATCGGGCAGGCTGGCGAAGTTGCCCGCCGGACCAATGACCTCACCCAGCCCCGGGCCGACGCCGGACACGGTACTGGCCGCGCCGGTCAGCGCAGTCATCCAGTCCAGGCCCAGCAGCGACAGCAGCAGGGCGATCACGCAAATGGTGATGGTGAAGAAGAACGAGAAGGTCAGGATCGATCGCACGATCTCGTCGTCCAGGCGATGGCCGTTGTACTTCTGCTTGATCACCGCCCGCGGGTGGATGAGCTGGTTGAGGCTGGCCTTGAGCAGGATGTAGGCGACCTGGAAGCGAAAGATCTTCACCCCGCCGGCGGTCGAGCCCGAGCAGCCGCCAATGAAGCCCAGGTAGAAGAACAGCATCAGCGAGAAATTGCCCCACAGGCTGTAGTCGCCCAGGGCGAAGCCCGTGGTGGTGATCACCGAGGTCACGTTCAGCGCGACGTGGCGCAAGGCGTCCAGCCAGGGCAGGTCGGTGGTCAGGCCGTACCACAGGGTCATCAGCGCCCAGGTGACCAGCAGCAGGCCGATCAGCCCCTGCACCTGCTCATCGCGAATCAGTGCCTTACGGTGGCCACGCAGGGTGGCCACGTACAGGGTGAAGGGCAGGCTGCCAAGGATCATCACCACGATGGCCACCCAGTGCACCGCCGGTTGTGGCCACTTGGCCAGCGACAGGTCTGAGGTGGAAAAACCGCCGGTGGAGATCGCCGACATCGCATGGTTGATGGCGTCGAACAGGCTCATGCCCGCCCACCAGAAGCCCAGGGTGCCCAGCACGGTGAAGCCGACGTAGGCGAGGATGATGTACTTGGCCACCATGTGCGAGCGCGGCATGACTTTTTCCGAGCGGTCCGAGGACTCGGTCTGGAACAGGCGCATGCCGCCGATACGCAGCAGCGGCAGGATCGCCACCGCCATGCCGATGAAGCCGATACCGCCCAGCCAGTGCAGCATGGAACGCCAGATCAGGATGCCCGGCGACATGTCGTCCAGATGATTGAGCACTGTCGAGCCGGTGGCGGTGATCCCCGACATGCTCTCGAAGAACGAGTCGGTGTAGCTGATGTGCTGGGTCAACAGAAAGGGCAGGGCCGCGAAGACGCACACCACGATCCAGCTCGACACGGTGAGCATGTACATGTCCCGAGGGCGCAGGTGTACGTGTTCGGGGCGGCCGGGAATCACCAGCGCCAGGCCGGCGATGAAAGTGATGGCACTGGCCCAGAGGAACGAGCGCAGGTCGTCGAGACGGTCGTAGATCACCAGGGTGAGCATGGGCACAACCATGGCGACCGCCAGGGTGATCAGGAAGATGCCGATGATGAAACCGATGATGCGAAGGGTCGGCAACGCCATGAAACTGCTCTGACTGCTGGAAAAGAGGCGCCATTCTACCCGCGTCGCCTGCCAAGTAAACCGCCTGCCCGTCGCGTGCCTGGCACTCGATTGCCCGGCGCACAGCCCCTACAATGCCCGACCATCGTTCAAGGAGATTCACCCCATGCAGGCACTCGATGTATTGCTCAATCGCGTTTCGGTTCCGCGGCTGGTCGAACCGGCCCCGGACGCCGCGCAGCGGGAAATCCTCTTTGGCGCGGCGCTGCGCGCCCCTGACCACGGCCTGCTCAAGCCCTATCGTTTCCTCTGCGTCGAGGGCGCGGCTCGCGAACGCATGGGCGATCTGCTGGCCGAGGCCTTGCTGCTGCAAGGCGGCAGCCCGACCGAACAGCAGCTCGACAAGGCGCGCCTGGGGCCGCTGCGCGCGCCGCTGGTGGTGGTGGTCATCGCGCGCTTGCAGGATCACCCCAAGGTGCCGCGCTCCGAACAGCGGCTCACCGCTGGCTGCGCTGCCCACGGCATTCTGCTGGCCGCCTACGCCCTCGGCCTGGGCGGTGTGTGGCGCACCGGCGAACTGTCGTTTTCGCCCCATGTGGCCAAAGGCCTGGGGCTGTCGGACGACGAAGAGGTGCTGGGCTTCCTCTACCTGGGCACCCCGCAGAACCCGCCGCGTGTCGCCGCCAAGGAAGACACCGCTACCTTCGTCAGTGCCTGGCAGGGCTGAGGCGACTCAGAGGCTGGCAGTGATCGGCTCTGGCGGCAGCTCCAGCACCGCCAGAAAGCCGCCTTCGGGGTGATTGGCCAGGGTCAGGCTGCCGCCGTGGCGTTCGGCGGCGCGGCGGGCGATGGCCAACCCCAGGCCATGTCCGGCGCTGGCCTGGCCAGGTGCGCGGAAGAAGGGCTCGCCCAGTTGCACGAGATGTTCGCTGGCCGCCCCAGGGCCGTGGTCGCGGACACTGATACGGATGCGCCCGTCACGGCGACTGGCATGCAGCTCCACGGCACGATCGGCCGGGCTGAAGCGCCGCGCGTTACGCAGCAGGTTATCCACCGCCCGCTCGATCATGTCGGGCCAGCCCTCGACGCTCAGCGGCGCCTGCACCTGCAGGTCGATCGGCGGTGGCAGACCATCGAGCAGCGCGTCGTTGCTGACCCGCTGCAGCAGTGCCTGCAGGTCGACCGGTTCGGCCTTGGCCATGTCGGCGTCGAGGCGCGCCAGGGTAAGGATTTCGCTGATCAGCGCCTCCAGGCGGTCGCATTCGCGGTCCAGGCGTGGCCAGAGCTTTTCGCGTTCTTCGGGAGAGGCACGGCCGGCCAGGGCCAGGGCGATGCGCAGGCGCGCCAGCGGTGAGCGCAGTTCATGGGACACGTCACGCAACAGCTGGCGCTGGCTGGCGATCAGGCTTTGCAGGCGCGCGCCCATACGGTTGAAGTCGGTGGCCAGCACGCCGAATTCGTCGCGGCGGTTGGCCAGCTGCGCCAGGCTGTGCTGCTGGTAGCTGGTCTGCCCCAGGTCGTACACGGCACTGCGCAGGCGGCTCAGCGGGCGGGTGATGGACAGGGTGACCAGCAGGCTGAACAGGGTCAGGACCACCAGCGCGATGAGCAGTGCACTGATGGGCCAGACCAGGCTCTGACGGTGCCACTGGTCCAGCTCCGGGTGCGGAATGCGGTAGATCAGCAGGTAGGTCTCACCGCTGTTCGGGCTGGTGTATTCAGTGGTCAGGCGGCGCCAGGGCAACTGCTGCGGGTCGTCCTTCTGGCGGGCTTCGAAGGCGGCGGCACGCGGCGGGAAGGTGCCGGGTATGACCGGCTCGCCGCTGCTGTTGAGCACCTGCACATCGATGCGGTGGCGACGCTTGAGCTTTTCCAGGAAGTCCTGCGCCGCGCCTGGGCCTTCTTCTTCGAAATGCGTGGCCCAGCGCTTGGGCAGCTCGTTGAGTACCGGATGGCGGCTGAGGATCCAGGCATCCTGGTTAAGCATGTGGCCGACCAGGATCGACAGGCCTGCCACCAGGGCGATGGCCAGCCAGAAACTGGCCAGGATTCGCCAGAACAATGAGCGCACGGAGCAACCTCTTTCTAACAGGAAAACCCGACATGCGCGGCATGTCGGGTCGGGATGGAGCGAAGGTTACGCGAGAAGCCTGGGTTATTGCGCCTTTTTGGCCTTTTCGGCTTTCCAGGCCTGGAACTCTGCCCACTCGGCACGGCGCTCGTCACGTTTTTGCTTCTCGACGTCGAAGGCCTTCTGCTGCTCGGGGGTGAGCAAGGCGCGAATGGCGTTATCGGTCTTGTCGCGGCTGGCCTGCAGCTCGGCGTCCATGGCCTTCTGCTCAGGGGCAGGCAGCTTGGCGAGGAAGCGCTGGTTGATCTCGCGGCGCTCGTGAGCCTGTTCACCCATCAGCCGCCCGACTTGCATGCGCTGCTCGCGGGTCAGGTCCAGGTAGGCGAGAGGACCGCGTGGCTTGCCGGGGCCGAAGTCCTGGTGCATGCGTGGGCCGGCGTCAGGGCCGTCGATGGGCGGTACGGGGGGCGCGGCCATGGTCACGGTGGGCAGGGCTGCTGCGAACATCAGGGCGATCAGGGTCTTGCGCATGGTGTCTCTCCTGGTTTCCATTGCGGCTCGTGGCCGTTGGTGGACAGTCTAGGGAGAGCAAGGTCAAGCGCGGTCAGGGGTGGGTAAAGCCTTTGTAAAGGGACGCCGCCGCGAAGCTGGCATTCGCGGCGGCGCCCTGGCTCACGGGCTGTAGTAGTAGCCGCGGCTGCGCAGCGCGACGATACGCGGCCTGCCGTCGGCATGCGGGCCTATTTTCTTGCGCAGGTTGCTGACGTGCATGTCCAGGCTGCGGTCGTAGAGGGTCAGCTTGCGGCCCAGCGCCAGCTGGGCCAGTTCCTGTTTGTCCAGCGGCTCGCCGGGCTGGCGCAGCAGCGCTTCGAGCAGGCGACTTTCGGAGACGGTGAGGGTGGTTTCCTTTTCATCGATACTGACCACGCCGCGCACCGGGCTGAAGCTCAGGTCGCCCAGCTCCAGCTGGCTCGGGGCGCTGACCGGGTGGCTGCGGCGCAGTACGGCGCGCAGGCGGGCGGTGAGTTCGCGGGGGTCGCAAGGTTTGGCCAGGTAGTCGTCGGCGCCCAGCTCCAGGCCAAGAATGCGGTCAAGCGGCTCGCCCCTGGCCGAGAGCATCAGCACCGGCAGTTCGGCATGCTCCGTGCGCAGTTGCTTGAGCAGTTCCAGGCCGCTGCCGTCGGGCAGCATCACATCCAGCACCACGGCTGCCGGGGCGTTCTGCGCCAGCGCATTGCGCGCGCTTTGCCCGTCGTGGCAGGCGCGTACCTGAAACCCTTCCTGCGACAGCCAGCTGCCCAGCAGCTCGCAGAGTTCCTGGTCATCATCAATCAGTAACAGCTCGCTCATGACTCACTCAATTCAGCCAGTGACGACGTTGTTTGCGCCAGCCGCCGGCCAGCATGCCGAGCAGCAGCGCGATCAGGGTAAGGCTGCCGCCGACGGCGAACCACTGCTGGGGTTCGCTCAGCACAGGCGGCGGTATGGCGGCCTGGGCTTCGCGCAGTTGCAGCCGCAAGCGCTGGTTTTCCTGGCGCAGGCGCGCCACCTGGGTGGTTTCCCGCTCGCCGGCGGCCGCTTCGAGCTGCTGGATGCGTTCGGCGTGTTCGCGTTCCCGGCTTTCCAGGCGTTGCCTGAGCTGGGTCAGCTCGGCTTGTACCGGATCAGGCGAAGCCACCGCTTGCGAGGCGGCCCCGGCATCCTGTTGCACCTCTTCGGCCTGGGCCATCGGGCCGCATGCCAGCCATACCGCCAGCCACCATCCTGAACGCATTCGTCATCCCCTGATCGTCAGTTCGCTGCACCAACAGTGTCGGCAGCGAACCCGCAATGATGAGGGAGGCGATGCGCCAGTAGTGACTGGCGCGTGGCTCAGGGCAGGACCTGGCGGAATGGCTTGACCACCACATTGGCATAGACACCGGCGGCCACGAAAGGATCGGCCTTGGCCCAGGTTTCGGCGGCGGCCAGTGAATCGAACTCAGCCACGATCAGGCTGCCGCTGAAGCCGGCCGGACCCGGGTCGTTGCTGTCGATGGCCGGGTGCGGGCCGGCCAGTACCAGGCGGCCGGCATCCTTGAGGGCATTGAGGCGCTCGAGGTGCGCCGGGCGCACGCTCAGGCGCTTTTCCAGGGAGTCCGGGGTGTCGGTCGCGATGATGGCGTAGAGCATGTCAGTCCTTGGTCTTGGTCGTGGAAGAGGCGTCGCTCAGGTAGCGCGCCAGGTAAAGGCCCTGGCCTACCAGGAACAGCAGGGTCATGGCCAGGCTGCCGAAGACCTTGAAGTCGACCCAGAAGTCTTGATAGGTGAAGGCTACATAGAGATTGGCGGCACCGCTGAAGATGAAGAAGACGATCCAGGCGATGTTCAAACGTACCCATACCGGCTGCGGCAGGGTCAGGGCGTGGCCCATGACGCGCTGCACCAGTGGCTTGTCGCCGATGAAATGGCTGCCGAGAAAGGCCAGGGCGAACAGCCAGTTGACCACCGGCGCCTTCCACTTCAGGAAGGTCTCACTGTGGAAGGCCAGGGTCAGGCTGCCGAATACCAGACAGGCACCGAGGGTCAGCCACTGGCTCTTTTCCAGCATGCGCTGCTTCAGGTAGAGGATGCCGTAGACCACCACGGAGCTGATGATCAGCACCGCCGTGGCACTGAAGATGCCCCCCAGCGTCACTTCGTGACCCAGGAGTTCGACGGCGCGAGGTTCGGTTTTATAGACGATGAAGAACAGCAGCAGCGGAATGAAATCGATGAATTGTTTCACAATGGCAGCCAGAAGCGGGATGTGACGGCATAATAACAAACATCAATGACCGCGAAAGCTTTCCCATGATTGTCGACCTGCACTGCCATAGCACCGCTTCGGACGGCGCCCTAGCGCCCTCTGCGGTGGTCGCCAGGGCTCATGAAAACGGCGTGCGCGTCCTGGCCCTGACCGACCACGACACCCTCGAAGGGCTTCCTGAAGCCCGCGCCGCCGCCCAGGCACTGGGCATGCAACTGATCAACGGTGTGGAGTTGTCCTGCACCTGGGGCGGGGCGACCATCCACGTGCTGGGCTATGGCTTCGCCGCCGACGCGCCGGCGCTCAACGAGGCCATCGCCAGGCTGCATGAGGGCCGCTGGCTGCGCGCCGAGGAAATCAGCCGCAAGCTGGAACTAAAGGGCATGCCCGGGGCTCTTCAGGGAGCCAGGGCGGTGCAGCAGGCGTTGGGCGACAGCGGCAACGCTCCGGCCCGGCCGCATTTCGCGGACTTTCTGGTCAACGCCGGGTTCGTCAAGGACCGCAGCGAAGCCTTCCGCAAGTGGCTGGGCGCCGGCAAGCTGGGTGACGTCAAGCAGCACTGGCCGACCCTGGAAGACACCGTGGCCACCTTGCGGGCCTCGGGCGCCTGGGTGAGCCTGGCCCACCCCATGCACTATGATTTCACCCGCAGCAAGCGGCGTCGGCTGGTCGGCGAGTTCATCCAGGCCGGCGGCCATGCCATCGAGGCGGTCAACGGCATGCAGGCTGCCGAGCAGGTGGGCAGCCTGGCCATCCTGGCCCGGGAGTTCGGCCTGCTGGTGAGTGCCGGCAGTGACTTCCACGGCCCGGGCCACTGGTCGGAGATTGGCATTTACCGGCCACTGCCCGAAGACCTGCCATCGCTGTGTGAGCGTTTCAAACAAGAATCCAGCGTCGCTGCTGGCTGATACAGGAAGTTACCGTGAGCCAATTCTTCCAGGTCCACCCGGAGAACCCGCAACCGCGCCTGATCAAACAGGCCGTGGAGATCATCAAGGCCGGCGGGCTGGTGGTGTATCCGACCGACTCGTCCTATGCATTGGGCTGCCAGATCGGTGACAAGGGCGCCATCGAGCGCATTCGCCGTCTGCGCCAGCTGGACGACAAGCACAACTTCACCCTGATGTGCTGCGATCTCTCGCAGCTGGGGCTGTTCGCCAAGGTCGATACCGGAGCCTTCCGTGCGCTCAAGTCGCACACCCCCGGCCCGTATACCTTCATCCTCAATGCCACCCGCGAAGTGCCGCGCCTGGTGCTGCATCCCAAGCGCCGCACCATCGGCCTGCGCGTGCCGGGGCACCCCATTGCCCAGGCGCTGCTGGCCCAGCTGGGCGAGCCGATGATGAGCGTCAGCCTGATCCTGCCCGGCGATACCTTACCGCTCAGTGACCCGGAAGACATGCGCGAGCGCCTCGAGCGCCACGTCGATCTGATCATCGACGGCGGCATCGGGGGCGTTTCGGCCTCTACGGTGATCAACCTGGCCGAAGGCGAAGCGCAGATCGTCCGCGTCGGTTGTGGCGACCCGACGCCGTTCGCCGAGCCTGCCTGATGACCGAACTCGACGGCCCGGCCGGGCTGCAGCAACAACTGGCGCTGGTGTACGGGCAGCCGTTCAACCAGTTGCCGCTGGACCTGTACATTCCGCCCGATGCCCTGGAAGTCTTCCTCGAAGCCTTCGAAGGGCCGCTGGACCTGTTGCTGTACCTGATCCGCAAGCAGAACATCGACATTCTCGACATCCCGGTGGCGGAAATCACCCGGCAGTACATGGGTTACGTCGAGCTGATGAAGAGCGTGCGCCTGGAGCTGGCTGCCGAGTACTTGCTGATGGCGGCCATGCTGGCGGAGATCAAGTCGCGCATGCTGCTGCCACGTTCCGAAGAAGCCGAGGTCGAGGAAGAAGACCCGCGCGCCGAACTGATCCGCCGGCTGCAGGAGTACGAGCGCTTCAAGAACGCCGCCGAAGGTATCGATGAACTGAGCCGGGTCGGTCGGGACGTCGTGGTGCCGCGCCTCGAGGCACCGCAGGCCAAGGCGCGCAAGCTGCTGCCCGATGTCGCCCTGGAAGAGCTGTTGATGTCCATGGCCGAGGTGCTGCGGCGTGCCGACCTGTTCGAAAGCCACCAGATCAGCCGCGAGACACTGTCGACCCGCGAACGCATGAGCGATGTGCTCGAACGCCTTAAGGGCAGTGGCTTCGTGCCGTTCGCCGAGCTGTTCAGCGCCGAGGAGGGCCGCCTGGGTGTGGTGGTGACTTTCATGGCGGTGCTCGAGCTGGTCAAGGAACAACTGGTCGAACTGGTGCAGAACCAACCCTTCGCCGCCATTCACGTGCGTGCCCGAGCCGAATAGAGCCCCTAGTCATGAATCTCAACGAACCCCGTGATCTGGCTCCTCTGCTGGAAGCCTTCCTGCTGGCCTCGGGCAAGCCACAACCGCTGGAGCGCCTTTACGAGCTGTTCGAAGAAGCGGAAAGGCCAGGGCCGACGGTGTTCAAGAAAGCCCTGCAGATTCTCGGCAAGTCTTGCGAAGGGCGGGCCTTCGAACTCAAGGAGGTGGCTTCCGGTTACCGCCTGCAGATCCGCGAGCGTTACGCACCCTGGGTCGGTCGCCTGTGGGAAGAGCGACCGCAGCGCTATTCCCGGGCGATGCTCGAAACCCTGGCGCTGATCGCCTACCGGCAGCCGATCACCCGAGGGGAGATCGAGGACGTGCGCGGGGTGACGGTCAACAGCCAGATCGTCAAGACCCTGCTGGAGCGCGAGTGGATCCGTGTGGTGGGCTACCGCGACGTGCCGGGCAAACCGGCGATGTTCGCCACCACCAAGGCGTTTCTCGACCACTTCAACCTCAAGAGTCTCGAAGAGCTGCCGCCGCTGGCCGACCTGCGGGAGATGGAGCCCGAGCCGCTGCTGGATATCGACGACGCGCCCGTGCCGGCACACCTGCAGGCACTGGCCGATGCAAGCCTGGACTTCGACGAGGAGGCCGGCGAGGCATCGCCTCCGAAGGAGGAAACCAGCTTCCGCAGCCTGCTGCTGGAACTGGATTCCATGGAACACGGCTTGAAGACCGACTTCGATGACTTGCTTGCCGAGGAACCGCAGGACGACCCGCAAGACCAAGACAGTGAAGAGGATCAGGACCGGCCATTGAACGGTCCGCATTGAGCGGGCCGCGTGTCTGCCCTGTGACCGCGAACATGAGGTAGCCAATGAGCAAGAGCCCCTGCATCAGCCTGTGCAAGTTCGACGCTGACATCTGCATCGGCTGCGGGCGCAGCAAGAAGGAAATCAAGGCCTGGAAGAAGCTCGACAAGGAAGAGCGCAAGGAGATCCTGGCCCTGGCGCGTCAGCGCCTGGACACGCTCAAGCGCACCGGCCGGCGGAAAAAGAAGTGACTCGGCGTGCGCCAGCGGGCACAAGCGCGTATCATGCGCGCCCCTCCGGCCCGCTATGGCCGCAGGCTTATTGAATTTCGCCAGGGCGCGGCACACACTGCCCGCCGGGCAACAGGCATTGCCGGTCCTCGGCAAACCCTGAATCGACACACCGGGAGGTGCCCAGATGAGTGAAAAAGAATTGCAAGAACCCCAGGCCGAGAAGCCGGCTGGCGAGAAGCTGCAGAAAGTGCTGGCGCGTATCGGCGTCGGCTCGCGCCGCGACGTCGAGGCCTGGATCGGCGAAGGCCGCATCAAGGTCAATGGCGTGGTCGCCACTCTCGGCCAGCGCGTCGACCTGCACGACGCGATCAGCGTCGACGGTCAACTGGTCAAGCGTGAGGAAGCCCGCGAGACCGTGCGCCGGGTCATCATCTACAACAAACCGGACGGCGAGATCTGCACCCGTGACGATCCTGAGGGCCGTCCGACCGTGTTCGACCGCCTGCCGCGCCCCAAGGAAGGCCGTTGGGTCAACATCGGCCGCCTGGACATCAACACTACAGGCCTGCTGATGTTCACCACCGACGGTGAGTTGGCCAACCGCCTGATGCACCCGTCCTATGAGATGGACCGCGAATACGCGGTGCGTGTGCGTGGCGAGGTGGACGATGACATGCTGCTGCGCCTGAAGAACGGCGTGATCCTCGAAGACGGCCCGGCGCGCTTCACCGACGTGCAGAAGGCGCCGGGCGGCGAAGGCTTCAACCATTGGTACCACTGCGTGGTGATGGAAGGCCGCAACCGTGAAGTGCGTCGCCTCTGGGAGTCCCAGGGCCTGGTGGTCAGCCGCCTGAAGCGCGTGCGCTACGGCCCGGTGTTCCTCAACTCCGACCTGCCGATGGGCCGCTGGCGCGAAATGACCCAGCAGGAAGTCGACATCCTCGCGGCGGAAGTGGGCCTCAAGCCTGTGGCCCTGCCGGCGATGAGCGGCAAGAGCCGTGAGAAGCTGGAGCGCCAGCAGCGCCAGTCTTCGCGTCCACTGGGCAAGGGCGAGCGTGTGCGTCAGCTGCGTCCGGCGGCCGACGCGCCCGCCGCGGGCGAACGTGCCCCGCGCCAGCCCAAGGGCGAAGAGCGCCCGCGGCCGAACCTGCGCAACGATGCCAAGGGCGGTGATTCGCGCTCCGGCGGTCGCGGCCGTGGTACCCCGGTCGCCGAGCGCCCCAGCGAAGTGCGTCAGCGCCCAGGCAAGCGCCCTGGCCCGGGTCGCAAGCCGTAACTGAGTTCTCCTGCCTCCTGCAAACGCCGGTTTCGACCGGCGTTTGTATTTTCGTACCCGCAACAGACATCAGGTAGCTTCAATGACTGCAAGCGACTCCGGCTTCAAGCGCCGGTTGAAGAACCGCCATATCCAGCTCATCGCCCTGGGTGGTGCGGTGGGCACCGGCCTGTTCCTGGGCTCGGCCGGTGTGCTCAAGAGTGCCGGGCCCTCGATGATCCTGGGCTATGCCATCTGCGGCTTCATCGCCTTCCTGATCATGCGCCAACTCGGCGAGATGATCGTCGAAGAGCCGGTGGCCGGCTCGTTCAGTCATTTCGCGCACAACTACTGGGGTGGCTTCGCCGGATTCTTGTCGGGCTGGAACTGCTGGCTGCTGTACATTCTGGTGGGCATGTCGGAACTCTCCGCCGTGGGCAAGTACGTGCATTACTGGTGGCCGGAGATTCCGACCTGGGTCACCGCAGCGGCGTTCTTCCTGCTGATCAACGCCATCAACCTGACCAATGTGAAGGTTTTCGGTGAAACCGAGTTCTGGTTCGCGATCATCAAGGTCGCGGCGATCGTTGGCATGATCGGCCTGGGCTGCTACCTGCTGCTCAGCGGTCAGGGTGGCCCGGATGCCTCGGTGAGCAACCTGTGGGCGCATGGTGGCTTTTTCCCGCACGGCGTCAGCGGCCTGGTCATGGCCTTGGCGTTCATCATGTTTTCCTTTGGTGGCTTGGAAATGCTCGGCTTCACCGCCGCCGAGGCCGAACAGCCGAAAACGGTCATCCCCAAGGCGATCAACCAGGTCATCTACCGCATCCTGATCTTCTACATCGGTGCGTTGCTGGTGCTGTTGTCGCTGACGCCCTGGGACAGTCTGCTCGGTACGTTGAACGCCTCTGGCGATGCCTACAGCGGCAGTCCTTTCGTGCAGGTGTTCTCCCTGCTGGGCAGCGATGCCGCCGCTCATCTGCTCAACTTCGTGGTGCTGACCGCGGCGCTGTCGGTGTACAACAGCGGCACCTACTGCAACAGCCGCATGCTGGTGGGCATGGCTGAGCAGGGCGATGCGCCGCGCGGCCTGGCCAGGGTCGACGGGCGCGGCGTGCCGGTGCCGGCGATTCTCGCCTCGGCGGCGGTCACCGTGATTGCCGTGCTGCTCAACTACCTGATGCCCGGCGAGGCGCTGGAGCTGTTGATGTCGCTGGTGGTGGCGACACTGGTGATCAACTGGGCGATGATCAGCTACTCGCACCTGAAGTTTCGCCAGCATCTGCAGCGCAGTGGCCAGGTTCCGGCCTTCAAGGCGCTGTGGTATCCCTGGGGCAACTACCTGTGCCTGGCCTTCGTGGGGCTGATCCTGGGCATCATGTTGTTGATCCCCGGTATTCGCATCTCGGTGTTCGCGATACCGGTGTGGCTGGCGGTGATGGCTGTGTTCTACTGGCTCAAGCCGCGCCGGGCCAAGCTCGCCTGAGCTGGGCGCGTGGCTGAACACTTCGACGGGAGGCGCTGATGCTGGTCATTTCCAACACGGTCCAGCTGCCGGACAGCGAGATCGAATGGTCGGCCATTCGCGCCCAGGGCGCGGGTGGGCAGAACGTCAACAAGGTCTCCAGTGCCATTCACCTGCGTTTCGACATCCAGGCGTCTTCGCTTCCGGCGTTCTACAAGGAACGCCTGCTGGCCTGGCGTGACAGCCGCATTACCGCCGAGGGGGTGATCGTCATCAAGGCCCAGCAGTATCGTACCCAGGAGCAGAATCGCGCCGATGCGCTGCTGCGCCTGGTGGAGCTGATCCAGGCCGCGACCAGGGTGGAGAAGAAGCGCCGGCCGACCAAGCCAACCCTCGGTTCACAGAAACGCCGCCTGGAAGCCAAGAGCCAGCGCGGTTCGATCAAGGCCGGGCGCGGCAAGATCGATTACTGACTACGGGCCAGTCGGCTGCGGCGATACAGGGTGACGCTGAGTGCCAGGCCGGCCAGTGAGGCCAGGGCGGCGAACAGGAAGATCGACACGAAGCCGAAGCCGGCGGCAATGGCACCGGCCAATGGGCCGGTCAGGCCCAGCGACAGATCGATGAACAGCGAATAGGCGCCCACTGCGGCGCCACGACTGGACGCCGGCACCAGATTCACCGCCTCGACTCCCAGCGCCGGGAACACCAGCGAGAAACCAAAGCCGGTGAGTGCTGCTCCGAGCAGCGCCAGCTCCGGCGTATTGGCCATCCACAGCGCCAGCAGGCCGAGGGTTTCCACGCTCAGGCAGGCGATCGCCACGCGAAAGCCGCCCAGGCGATTGATGAGGTTGCCGAACAGCAGCCGCGCAATGATGAAGCAGGCGCCGAACAGGGTCAGGCACAGCGCGGCGTTGGGCCACTGCTTGCTGGCGTAATAGAGGGTGATGAAGGTGGCGATGGTGCCGAAGCCGATGGAGCCCAGCGCCAGGCCCATGCCGTGCGGGAATACCCGGCCCAGCACATGGATGAACGGCATGCGCTCGCCGTGCACGATCGGCACCGGGGCTTTTTTCCAGGCCAGCAACTGGCTGAGCAGCCCCAGCAGGATCAGGCTTGTGCCCATGCTGGCCAGGCCGAAAGTCTTGACCATCCAGACCCCCAATGGGGCGCCGATGGCCATCGAGCCGTAGCTGGCGATCCCGTTCCAGGAGATCACTTTGGCGGTATGTTGCGCGCCGACCCGACCAATGCCCCAGCCGATGGCGCCGGACCCTACCAGGCTTTCGGCACTGCCGAGGATCAGCCGGCCGACGAACAGGCAAGCCACGCTGAGCAGCGGCCATTGCTGCAGCCACACCGCCACCAGCATGAACACACCGCTGACGGCACAGCCGAGCAGGCCGAACTGCACGGCCTTCTTGCAGCCCAGGTTGTCGATCACTCGCCCGGCCCAGGGCCGGCTGAGCAGGGTGGCCAGGTACTGCACGCTGATCACCAGGCCGGCGGTGATCGTGCCCAAGCCCAGCTCGTTGTGCACATAGCCCGGTAATACGGCGATGGGGATGCCGATGTACAGGTAGCCGATGAAGGTGAACATCACGATGGACACGACCTGCAGGGTTACCTGCAGTTGGGTCGGTTGTGGAGCGGATTCAGGTGTGGTCATCAGGCGTCGCAGGTAGTGAAGGCGGTCGAAAGCGTCGAGAGCCTGGAAACTTAGCCTGCTCACGATCACCGCCCATCATACCGTCAATGCATTGATGTACGACAAGTGTGGGAGAGGATGGCTAACCGATAGCCGCTCGCAGGCGAATTCGCCCAGGCGTAGCGCTGATCAGTTGTTGGCGGGGGACAGCAGACGGGTGGTCACCAGGGCGGCCAGGGCATTTTCCCGGGTGCCGAAGCGGCTGAGCAGGGCGCTCTGCTTTTCCGGGCTCAGGCGGCTCCAGATCTGGATCATTTGTTCGGCGGTGCCGATCAGGGTGTCGGCTTGCTCCGGGGTGAATTCACTCATGAGGGACTTCTTCAGAACGGGGTAGATCGGTCATGACAGGCGCATGGAAAACGGAGGGTCCGTTTTCGATACGCCTGTGGTCAGCCTTCAGTCTTCGCCGAGGGTCTGCTGGCTGTCGTCAGCCGGGGTGCTCTGGTGTTCGGCGGCGACGCCGAGCTCTTGTTGCGCCAGGGCCGACTGGGCGGTTTCCTGGTTGCTTGTGAAGGGAAAGTTCGGGATTTCATGCATAGTCATTGCTCCTCGCAAGGGGTTTGCAGATAGAACCGTGCTTAACAAAGCTGCGACAGGATAACGCAGTGAAGATGACAATCAGACTTTTTTATTTGCCCTGAAAGAAACAAACGCCGTTTCCGGCTGTCTGGCCGGGCCGCTCATTGATGGCCTGGCGCCTGCTCGGCGGCCCCTTCGGTGCGCGCCGCAAGAATGAAGTCGTTGGCATGCAAGCCGCCGATGGCATGCGTCCACCAGGTCACGGTGACCCGCCCCCATTCGGTCAGCAGGGCAGGGTGATGATTTTCGCCCTCGGCCAGGGCCCCTATGGTGTTGGTGAAGGCCAGGGCGCTGGCGAAATCCTTGAAGGCGTAGGTCTTTTCCAGCTGCTTGATGCCATCGCGGGTGTGCAATTGCCAGCCGGGCAGCTGCGGCATCAGCACGACCAGGTCTTCATCGGTAACGGGGCTGGCCTGGCCGTGACAGGGCTGGCAGGGGCGTTGGTCCAGGGTGGTCATGAGCAGACTCCGAGTGGCAGGCTGAACCGACAGGATAGCCTGCCCGGCGCGGCGCTTTGCAGGCATGGACGAAAAAACGCCTCGCCGGGCGTGCCGGGAGGCGTTTTCTTGTTGTTATGAGGGTCAGCTGTTGCCGCAGCCGTTGGCCATGATCTGGTAGCTCATGACGTGCCGCTGGCCGTGGGAGTCTTCGTAGGTCATGCGCACTGGCACCACCTTGCAGACGTTGGGGGTGGGGCTGATCGAGATCACCCGGGCGATATCCGGGTGCGAGCCGTAGGTGTAGGTTTCGACTGCAGGGATGGCGGAGTCTGTCTGGCTGGCCGTTCGGGCAGCGGGTTCGTCAGCCATGACCAGTGTGCTGAAACCGCAGAGTGCCAGAACCCAGAGTGAGCGTTTCATTTTCGGACCTTCTTCAAGTGCCAAATTCAGTGTGCAAGGGGGCGCATCGACCGTTTTCAGGTCGATGGGCGAGCCTTTTTGCGTGGGGGGATGTCGCTTGGTTGCCGATTGGCGAGGCCCATTCTAGGGAGCTGACGGCGGGGGATATACGAGTCATGCTGATAAGCGTCTTTGGCAAAACTGCAACAATGCGCCGGGTGGGCGCCGGGCTGCGGCCGGCGCAGGACAGGCACCGAACGGTAAGACCATCGTCGAATGGCCCCTCATCCGGTAGCGGGATACAACAACGGCATACAACAACAACTATTCACCGAGGTAACCAAGATGAGTGCAGCTTCCCTGTATCCCGTCCGCCCGGAAGTCGCGGCCAATACGCTGACCGATGAGGCGACCTACAAGGCCATGTACCAGCAGTCGGTGGTCAACCCCGATGGCTTCTGGCGTGAGCAGGCCAAGCGCCTCGATTGGATCAAGCCCTTTACCCACGTCAAGCAGACCTCTTTCGACGATCATCGCGTCGACATCAAGTGGTTCGCCGACGGCACCCTCAACGTCGCCTACAACTGCCTCGACCGTCACCTGGAAGAGCGCGGCGACAGCATCGCGATCATCTGGGAAGGCGACGACCCGTCCGAACACCGCGAGATCACCTACCGCGAGCTGCATGCCGAAGTCTGCAAGTTCGCCAACGCCCTGCGTGGCCAGGACGTGCACCGCGGCGACGTGGTGACCATCTACATGCCGATGATTCCCGAGGCCGTGGTGGCCATGCTGGCCTGCGCGCGCATCGGTGCCATCCACTCGGTGGTGTTCGGTGGCTTCTCTCCCGAGGCACTGGCCGGTCGCATCATCGACTGCCGCTCCAAGGTGGTGATCACCGCTGACGAAGGTCTGCGGGGTGGCAAGAAGACGCCGCTGAAGGCCAACGTCGACCGCGCCCTGACCAACCCCGAGACCAGCAGCGTGCAGAAAGTCATCGTGTGCAAGCGCACCGGTGGCGAGATCGAGTGGAACCGTCACCGTGACATCTGGTACCACGCCCTGCTGGAAGTGGCGTCGAGCACCTGTGCGCCGAAGGAAATGGGCGCCGAAGAGTCGCTGTTCATCCTCTACACCTCCGGTTCCACCGGCAAGCCCAAGGGCGTGCTGCACACCACGGCGGGCTACCTGCTGTATGCCGCGCTGACCCACGAGCGCGTATTCGACTACCGCCCCGGCGAGGTCTACTGGTGCACCGCCGACGTGGGCTGGGTCACCGGCCACAGCTACATCGTCTACGGTCCGCTGGCCAACGGTGCGACCACCCTGCTGTTCGAGGGTGTACCGAACTACCCGGATATCACCCGCGTGTCGAAGATCATCGACAAGCACAAGGTCAACATTCTCTACACCGCGCCTACCGCCATTCGCGCGATGATGGCCGAGGGCACCAAGTCGGTGGAAGGCGCCGACGGCTCCAGCCTGCGCCTGCTGGGCTCGGTGGGCGAGCCGATCAACCCCGAGGCCTGGGGCTGGTACTACGATACCGTGGGCAAGCAGCAGTGCCCGATCGTCGACACCTGGTGGCAGACCGAGACCGGCGGCATCCTGATCAGCCCGCTGCCCGGCGCCACGGCGCTCAAGCCAGGCTCGGCGACCCGGCCGTTCTTCGGTGTGATCCCCGCGCTGGTCGACAACCTGGGCAACCTGATCGAAGGGCCGGCCGAAGGCAATCTGGTGATTCTCGACTCCTGGCCAGGCCAGTCGCGTTCGCTGTACGGCGACCACGACCGTTTCGTCGACACCTACTTCAAGACCTTCCGCGGCATGTACTTCACCGGCGACGGTGCGCGCCGCGACGAAGATGGCTACTACTGGATCACCGGTCGCGTGGACGACGTGCTCAACGTTTCCGGCCACCGCATGGGCACCGCCGAGATCGAGAGCGCCATGGTCGCCCACCCGAAAGTCGCCGAAGCGGCGGTGGTCGGCGTGCCGCACGACCTCAAGGGACAGGGCATCTACGTGTACGTGACCCTCAACTCTGGCGAGGTGCCCGACGAAGCGCTGCGCCTGGAGCTGCGCAACTGGGTGCGCAAGGAGATCGGTCCTATTGCCTCGCCAGACGTCATCCAGTGGGCGCCGGGGCTGCCGAAGACCCGTTCCGGCAAGATCATGCGACGTATCCTGCGCAAGATTGCCACCGGCGAGTACGACGCGCTGGGTGATATCTCCACCCTGGCCGACCCGGGCGTGGTACAGCACCTGATCGACACCCACAAGACCATGAGCGCGGCCTGATCGCCGATGCCCACGACGCCCCATCCGGCCTGGCCGGGTGGGGCGTTTTCGTCTGGCAAGCAGGATATTTATCCGTTTGTTACCAGGCGGGCAGCAGGGCCATCATCCGGTCTCGCCGCCCGTCTGGGCGCGCACCGCCATGCAGGCTGGACGCTGTCGGGCTTGCCGTGCAGCGGGGCTTTGCGAATAATGTGCGGCTTTGCTGCGCGGATTTCTGTTTCAAATGATTTGCGCAAAGCAGCTCGCTTCAGATTTGTCAATGTGGCTTTCATGCAAAGCTAGAGCTTCTGTAACTAGTTGTCGCATTGAAGAAATATCGACTTTCGCCCTGCCGTTAAAATGCCCGCCCATTCGCAATGTCCCATGCAGTTGCTCGACATTGCGCATCGCACATCCGCTACCGCTTGGCGCATTGGGCTCTATGCTCAATCTGTCGCCCACATGATCTACCGATGGAGTTCCAGGAATGAAGAAGCTAGTGCTTTTTGGCGCTTTGGCGTTGTCGATGATCGTCCAGCCGGTATTCGCCGATGAGAAACCCCTGAAGATCGGCATCGAAGCGGCCTATCCTCCGTTCGCCTCCAAAGCCGCCGACGGCAGCATCGTGGGCTTCGACTACGACATCGGTAATGCCCTGTGCGAAGAGATGAAGGTCAAATGCACCTGGGTCGAGCAGGAGTTCGATGGCCTGATCCCGGCGCTGAAGGTCCGCAAGATCGACGCCATTCTGTCGTCCATGTCCATCACCGACGACCGCAAGAAGTCCGTGGACTTCACTGGCAAGTACTACAACTCCCCGGCACGCCTGGTGCTCAAGGAAGGCGTAGCGGTCAGCGACAGCCTGGCGGAAATCTCCGGCAAGCGCATCGGCGTGCAGCGTGGCTCGATCCACGAGCGCTTCGCCCGTGAAGTGCTGGCACCCAAGGGCGCAGTGGTCACGCCCTACAGCTCGCAGAACGAAATCTACCTGGACATCACCGCCGGCCGCCTGGACGGCACCGTCGCCGACGCCACCCTGCTGCAGGACGGCTTCCTGAAGACCGACGCCGGCAAGGGCTACGCATTCACCGGCCCGGCCTTCACCGACCCGAAATACTTCGGCGAAGGGATCGGCATTGCCGTGCGCAAGGGCGACAAGGAAAACCTCGAGCGCCTGAACGCCGCCATCGCGGCCATTCGCGCCAACGGCAAGTACAAGGCCATCCAGGACAAGTACTTCGACTTCGATATCTACGGTAAGTGATACCGGCGGCAAGCAAAGCCGTAATGGCTGCTGTCGAAATGGCGCAACACGGGAAAATCCCGGTTTGCGCCATTTTTTATCTGCCTGTTTGAGGACCACTGAACATGTTGAATGGCTACGGGGCCGTGATCCTCGAAGGCACCTGGCTGACGCTGCAGCTGGCATTGTCGTCGATGGCCCTGGCAATCGTCCTGGGCCTGCTTGGCGTGGCAATTCGCCTGTCGCCCCTGCGCTGGCTGGCCTGGCTGGGCGACCTGTACAGCACCGTGGTGCGCGGAATTCCCGACCTGGTGCTGATCCTGCTGATCTTCTATGGCGGCCAGGACCTGATCAACCGCATCGCGCCGCTGCTGGGCTTCGATGACTACATCGACCTCGACCCGATGGCGTCGGGCATCTTCACCCTCGGCTTCATCTTCGGCGCTTACCTGTCGGAAACCTTCCGCGGCGCGTTCATGGGGATTCCCAAGGGCCAGGCCGAGGCCGGCATGGCCTACGGCATGAGCCGTTTCCAGGTGTTCTGGCGCATCCAGGTGCCGCAGATGATCCGCCTGGCGATTCCCGGCTTCACCAACAACTGGCTGGTGCTGACCAAGGCCACCGCGCTGATCTCCGTGGTCGGCCTGCAGGACATGATGTTCAAGGCCAAGCAGGCGGCGGACGCGACCCGTGAACCGTTCACCTTCTACCTGGCGGTGGCGGCACTGTACCTGCTGATTACCAGCGTCTCGCTGCTGGCGCTGCGCTGGCTGGAAAAACGCTACACCGTGGGTGTGAGGGCGGCCGAGCTATGATTTTCGATTACAACGTGGTCTGGGACAGCCTGCCGCTGTACTTCAGCGGCCTGCTGACCACCCTCAAGCTGCTGGGCATTGCGCTGTTCTTCGGCCTGCTGGCGGCTCTGCCGCTGGGTATCATGCGCGTCTCCAGGAACCGCTGGGTCAACCTGCCAGCCTGGCTGTACACCTACGTGATTCGCGGCACGCCGATGCTGGTGCAGCTGTTCCTGATCTACTACGGCCTGGCGCAGTTCGCCGTAGTGCGCGAGAGCTTCCTGTGGCCCTGGTTGTCCAGCGCGACGTTTTGCGCCTGCCTGGCGTTCGCCATCAATACCAGCGCCTACACCGCCGAAATCATCGCCGGCAGCCTCAAGGCCACCCCGGCGGGGGAGATCGAGGCGGCGCGGGCCATGGGCATGTCGCCAGTGACCTTGTACCGGCGCATCCTGCTACCCTCGGCGTTGCGTCGTGCGCTGCCGCAATACAGCAATGAAGTGATCATGATGCTGCAGACCACCAGCCTGGCCTCCATCGTCACCCTGATCGACATCACCGGCGCGGCGCGTACCGTCAATGCCCAGTACTACCTGCCTTTCGAGGCCTATATCACCGCAGGCGTCTTCTATCTGTGCCTGACTTTCATTCTCGTGCGGCTGTTCAGGTTGGCTGAACGCCGCTGGTTGGGGTATCTGGCCCCGAGGAAGGTCTGACATGCAACGTATCGATCATTCATTGCCCTGGAGCAGCCTGGGCACTTCGCGCCAGCTTTCGGTCTTCCGTTTCGGTGCCGGCGAGCGCAAGGCCTACATCCAGGCCAGCCTGCACGCCGATGAACTGCCGGGCATGCGCACCGCCTGGGAACTCAAGCAGCGCCTGGCGCAACTGGAGGCCCAGGGCGCGCTCAAGGGCACCGTCGAGCTGGTGCCGGTGGCCAACCCGCTGGGCCTGGGCCAACTGCTGCAAGGCGCGCACCAGGGGCGCTTCGAATTCGCCAGTGGGCGCAACTTCAACCGGGACTTCTTCGAGCTGAGCGAGCCGGTGGCGGCGCAGGTCGAGGGGCGCCTGGGCGACGACCCACGGGCCAATGTGCAGTTGATTCGCCAGGCCATGCGCGACGCGCTGGCCGCGCTGCCGGCCGCGCAAAGCGAGCTGGAAGGCTTGCAGCGCCTGCTGATCACCCATGCCTGCGATGCCGACGTGGTGCTTGACCTGCACTGTGACGCCGAAGCGGCGCTGCACATGTACGCCCTGCCGCAGCATTGGCCGCAGTGGCGCTCGCTGGCCGCCCACATGGGCATGAAGGTCGCGCTGCTGGCCGAGGACTCCGGCGGCAGTTCATTCGACGAAGCCTGCTCGCTGCCGTGGCTGCGCCTGTCGCGGATCTTCCCACAGGCGCAGATTCCGCTGGCCTGCCTGGCCACTACCTTGGAACTGGGTGGCCAGGCCGACACCCGCCGCGAGCAGGTGCAGGCGCACGCCGACGGTATCCTGGCGTTCCTTGCCGAGCAGGGCTTCATCGAAGGCGCCTGGCCACAGGCTGCCGGCGAGGCGTGCGAGGGCATGCCGTTCGAGGGTACCGAGCTGTTCTATGCACCGCATCCGGGCGTGGTGAGCTTCCTGCGTCAGCCGGGGGTATGGGTCGAGGAGGGCGAGCCGCTGTTCGAGGTCATCGACCCGTTGTCCGACCAGGCCAGCACCGTCTGTTCGACCACCGCTGGCGTGCTGTTCGCCGTCGAGCGGCTTCGCTACGCACAACCCGGTTTCTGGCTGGCCAAGGTGGCGGGGCGCACGGCGCGACGCCAGGGGCGCCTGCTCAGTGACTGACCGCTCTTTTCGGGAAAACCAGATGAACAAACTGCAAGTCCAGGATCTGCACAAGCGCTACGGCACCCACGAGGTGCTCAAGGGTGTGTCCCTGACCGCCCGGGCCGGTGATGTCATCAGCATCATCGGCTCCAGCGGCTCGGGCAAGAGCACCTTCCTGCGCTGCATCAACCTGCTCGAACAGCCGCACGCCGGCAAGATCCTGCTCAACGACGAAGAGCTGCGCCTGGTGCCGGGCAAGGACGGCGCCCTGCGCGCCGCTGACCCCAAGCAGTTGCAGCGCATGCGCTCGCGGCTGTCGATGGTGTTCCAGCACTTCAACCTGTGGGGGCACATGACCGCCCTGGAGAACGTCATCGAGGCGCCGATCCAGGTGTTGGGGGTGTCGCGCAAGGAGGCGATCGAGCGCGCTGAGCACTATCTGGCGCGGGTGGGCGTAGCGCATCGCAAGGACGCCTACCCGGGGCACATGTCCGGTGGCGAGCAGCAACGCGTGGCCATCGCCCGTGCCCTGGCCATGGAGCCGGAGGTGATGCTGTTCGACGAGCCGACCTCGGCGCTGGACCCGGAGCTGGTCGGTGACGTGCTCAAGGTCATGCAGAGCCTGGCCCAGGAAGGCCGCACCATGGTGGTGGTCACCCATGAGATGGGCTTTGCCCGCGAGGTGTCCAACCAGTTGGTGTTCCTGCACCAGGGGCTGGTTCAGGAGCAGGGCGACCCCCGCGAGGTGCTGGCCAACCCCAGTTCCGAGCGCCTGCGCCAGTTCCTGTCGGGCAGTCTCAAGTAGTACCGCCCTGTGAAGGTGCTTTTTGCCGTTGAACAAGGCATGCTGCGTCAGGCCCGCGGGGCCGGCAGCGTCAGCGGGTGTGCCGCCAGCCAAGGTGGCTGTGGGTGCGGGTCTTATCAGTACTGGATGTCCGAATGACTGCCCATCGAATAGGTTTTCTCGTCTGGCCCGGCACCAGGGCCCTTACGCTGGCACTGGCCGAGGAAGCCTTGAGCGTGGCCCAGAGGGTCCACCCCGAAGTGCGCTACGAAGCCGTGTTCCTGCAGGCCGAGGCGGCCGGCGCGGTGGCCGAGGAGGGCTGGCGCCTGCCGGGCGAGCCCTGGTCGCCTGCCGCGCTCGAGGGGCTGGGCAAGCTGTTTCTGCTGGCCGACGAGCCACCGGCGCCGGTTTCTGCCAGCCTGGGCAGCGCGCTCAAGTTCCTGGTGCGTAGCGGCTGCATGATTGGCGGCCTGTCGGCCGGCGTCTACCCGCTGGCGCAGCTGGGCCTGCTCGACGGCTACCGCGTGGCGGTGCACTGGCGCTGGCAGGATGATTTCAGCGAGCGCTTCCCCAAGGCCATCGCCACCAGCCACCTGTTCGACTGGGATCGCGACCGCCTTACTGCCTGTGGCGGCCTGTCGGTACTCGACCTGCTGCTAGCGGTGCTGTCCCGCGACCACGGCGCGGAACTGGCCGGCGCGGTGTCCGAAGAGCTGGTGGTCGAGCGCATTCGCGAAGGCGGCGAGCGCCAGCGCATTCCGTTGCAGAATCGCCTGGGGTCCAGCCACCCGAAGCTGACCCAGGCCGTGCTGCTGATGGAGGCGAACATCGAAGAACCGCTGACCACCGACGAGATCGCCCAGCATGTCTGCGTATCGCGCCGCCAGCTGGAGCGCATCTTCAAGCAGTACCTGAACCGCGTGCCCAGCCAGTATTACCTGGAGCTGCGCCTGAACAAGGCGCGGCAGATGCTGATGCAGACCAGCAAGTCGATCATCCAGATCGGCCTGTCGTGCGGCTTCTCGTCCGGCCCGCATTTTTCCAGCGCGTATCGCAACTTCTTTGGCGCCACCCCGCGCGAAGACCGCAACCAGCGACGCAGCAACAGCCCGTTCGAACTGTCCTCGGTACCTGCTGAGCGCGGTTGAGCGCAGCGGCAAGCCATAAGCCGCAGGTTGCAGGCAGAGATTGGCGCTCGTCGCCAGACTTCTTGCAGCTTGCAGCGCAAGCCCTGGCTGTTTTCAATTACCGGTTTGTGAAGCAATATGTCGCCTCTCTGAAAAACGGCCTGCGCTACTGCTCCTGAGCTGTAACAACTTGTCGCCTGCCAGCAAGGCCGGACAAAATGCAGTCCTTACAATTCTTTTCGATGCGCTTGCCAGTTCCAGGCAGGTGCTTCTCTCCAGGAGATTCTGATGTCCGTTGAGCATGCTGCGGTGCAACGCGCCGATTTCGACCAGGTCATGGTTCCCAACTATGCGCCGGCCGGGTTCATTCCCGTGCGTGGCGCCGGTTCGCGCGTATGGGACCAGGCGGGCCGTGAACTGGTGGATTTCGCCGGCGGCATTGCGGTGAATGCCCTGGGCCACTGCCATCCGGCACTGGTTGGCGCGCTGACCGCCCAGGCCAACAACCTGTGGCATGTGTCCAACGTGTTCACCAACGAACCGGCGCTGCGCCTGGCGCACAAGCTGGTCGACGCCACCTTCGCCGAGCGGGTGTTCTTCTGCAACTCCGGCGCCGAGGCCAACGAAGCGGCCTTCAAGCTGGCCCGCCGTGTCGCCCATGACCTGTACGGGCCGGAGAAGTACGAGATCATCGCTGCGCTGAACAGCTTCCATGGCCGTACCCTGTTCACCGTCAGCGTGGGTGGCCAGCCCAAGTATTCCGACGGCTTCGGGCCGAAGATCACCGGTATCAGCCATGTGCCGTACAACGACCTGGCTGCGCTGGAAGCGGCGATCAGCGACAAGACCTGCGCCGTGGTGCTGGAGCCGATCCAGGGCGAGGGCGGGGTGCTGCCCGGTGACCTGGCCTACCTGCAGGGCGCCCGCGCGCTGTGCGACCGCCACAACGCGCTGCTGGTCTTCGACGAAGTGCAGAGCGGCATGGGCCGTACCGGCAAGCTGTTCGCCTACCAGCACTATGGCGTGACGCCCGACATCCTTTCCAGCGCCAAGAGCATTGGCGGTGGCTTCCCGCTGGCGGCGATGCTGACCACCGAGAAGCTGGCCAAGCACCTTGCGGTCGGCGTTCACGGCACCACCTACGGCGGCAACCCGCTGGCCTGTGCGGTGGGCGAGGCGGTAATCGACATCGTCAATACCCCGCAGGTGCTCGAAGGCGTGGCCGCCAAACACCAGCTGTTCCGCACCCGCCTGGAGCGTATCGGTGAGCAGTACGGCGTATTCAGCCAGGTGCGCGGCCTGGGTCTGCTGATCGGTGCGGTACTGAGCGATGCCTGGAAAGGCCGTGCCAAGGACATCTTCGCTGCCGCCGAGGCCGAGGACCTGATGATTCTGCAGGCCGGCCCGGACGTGGTGCGTTTCGCGCCGAGCCTGGTGATTCTTGATGCGGACATCGAGGAAGGCCTGGACCGCTTCGAGCGTGCCATCGCCAAACTGACTGCCTGATCCAGACCGCCGCGACCTGCCAGCTTCTGGCCGGTCGCGGTGCCCGTTTCCACTGCATGCCGGCTGTCGGCGTGCAGCCCTGACCGCGACACACGCTAAGGAGTGACGCCATGCTGGTGATGCGCCCTGCGCAAATGGCCGACCTGGCCGAGGTCCAGCGCCTCGCCGCCGACAGCCCGATCGGTGTCACCTCCCTGCCTGACGATGCAGGCCGCCTGGGTGACAAGATCGCCGCATCGGAGTCGTCCTTCGCCGCCGAAGTCAGCTTCAACGGTGAAGAAACCTATTTCTTCGTGCTGGAAGACAGCGAGACCGGGCGCCTGGTCGGTTGCTCCGGCATCGTGGCTTCGGCCGGGTATTCCGAGCCGTTCTACAGCTTTCGCAACGAGACCTTCGTCCACGCCTCCCGTGAACTGAAGATCCACAACAAGACCCACGTCCTGTCGCTGTGCCACGACCTGACGGGCAACAGCCTGCTGACCAGTTTCTATGTGATTCCCGAACTGGTCGGCACCGCCTGGTCGGAACTCAACTCCCGCGGGCGCCTGCTGTTCATCGCCAACCACCCGGAGCGCTTCGCCGATTCGCTGGTTACCGAGATCGTCGGCTACAGCGACGAGCATGGCGACTCGCCGTTCTGGGACTCCATCGGCCGACACTTCTTCAATCTGAACTACGCCGACGCCGAACGCCTTTGCGGCCTGAAGAGCCGAACCTTCCTGGCCGAGCTGATGCCGCATTACCCCATTTACGTGCCGTTGCTGTCCGACGACGCGCAAGAGGCCATGGGGCAGGTGCACCCGCGTGCGCAGATCACCTTCGACATCCTCATGCGCGAAGGCTTCGAAACCGATCACTACATAGACATTTTCGACGGTGGACCGACCCTGCATGCGCGGGTCTCGGGCATTCGTTCCATTGCCCAGAGCCGCCTGGTGCCGGTGAAGATCCAGGCGGGTGAGGACGTACCGCGTGGCGGGCGCCTGTATCTGGTGGCCAATGACTTGCTGCAGGATTACCGTGCCGTGCTGCTGGAGCTGGACTGGGCGCCGGGTCGTCCGGTCACTCTCACCCAGGCAGCAGCGCTGGCCCTGGGGGTCGGGGAAGGCGCCAGTGTGCGCATCGTTTCGGTCTGACGGCCCAGGTCGCCAGGTTAGCCGGGCCCGCAGAGGGTCCGTTGAGGAGAAGAGATGATCGTTCGTTCCGTACGCAGCAGTGACCTGCCCGCGCTGATCGACCTGGCGCGCAGCACCGGCGCCGGCCTGACGACCCTGCCAGCCAATGAGCAGCGCCTGACCCACCGGGTCGGCTGGGCGGAAAAAAGCTTTCGCGGCGAGGCCGAGCGCGCCGACTCCGACTACCTGTTCGTTCTCGAAGACGACGATGGGCGGGTCATCGGCATTTCTGCCATCGCCGGTGCCGTAGGGCTGCGCGAGCCCTGGTACAACTACCGGGTGGGGCTGACGGTCAACGCCTCGCAGGAGCTGAACATCTACCGCGAGATTCCCACGCTGTTCCTGGCCAACGACCTGACCGGCAATTCCGAGCTGTGCTCGCTGTTCCTGCACGCCGATTCGCGCACAGGCCTCAATGGCCGTCTGCTGTCCAAGGCGCGCATGCTGTTCATCGCCGAATTCCCGCAGTTGTTCGGACCGAAGATCATCGCCGAGATGCGCGGCATCTCCGACGCTCATGGCCGTTCGCCATTCTGGGAAAGCCTGGGGCGGCACTTCTTCAAGATGGAGTTCAGCCAGGCCGACTACCTGACCGGGGTGGGCAACAAGGCGTTCATCGCCGAACTGATGCCCAAGTTTCCGCTGTACACCTGCTTCCTCTCGGATGATGCGCGCAACGTCATTGGCCGCGTGCACGCCGAGACCGAGCCGGCGCTGACCATGCTCAAGAGCGAAGGCTTCACCTACCAGGGCTATGTCGACATCTTCGACGCCGGGCCGGCCATCGAGTGCGAGACCAACAAGATTCGCGCCGTGCGCGACAGCCAGGCGCTGGTGCTGTCGATCGGCACCGCCGGTGACGAAGCGCCGCTGTTCCTCATTCATAACCGCAAACGCGAAGACTGCCGCATTACCGTGGGGCGTGCGCGGTCGGTGGCCGGCACCCTGGTGGTCGACCCGGCCACGGCCCGGCGCCTGCGCATGGGGCCGGGTGACAACGTGCGCGCCGTGCCGCTGTCGGCGGGTGCCTGATGAACGGCCTGTACATCGACGGCGTCTGGTTGCAGGGGCAGGGCGAGGCCTTCGCTTCACGCAACCCGGTCAGCCAGCAGGTGGTCTGGTCCGGCCAGGCGGCCACGGCGGCGCAGGTGGACCAGGCGCTGCAGGCAGCACGTCGGGCCTTCGCCGGCTGGGCCGTGCGTCCGCTGCAGGCACGCATCGATCTGTTGCAGGCCTTTGCCGTCCGCCTGAAGCAGCGGGCCGATGAACTGGCCCGCCGTATCGGTGAGGAAACCGGCAAGCCGCTGTGGGAAGCTGCGACCGAAGTCACCAGCATGATCAACAAGGTGGCCATTTCGATCCAGAGCTACGGCGAGCGTACCGGGGAGAAGAGCGGGCCGCTGGGCGATGCCACCGCGGTGCTGCGCCACAAGCCGCATGGCGTGGTGGCGGTGTTCGGCCCCTACAATTTTCCTGGCCACCTGCCCAACGGGCATATCGTCCCGGCGTTGCTGGCCGGCAATACCGTGGTGTTCAAGCCCAGCGAGCTGACCCCTGGCGTGGCCGAACTGACTCTGCAGTGCTGGGCCGAGGCCGGCCTGCCCGCCGGCGTACTCAACCTGCTGCAAGGTGGGCGCGACACCGGCAAGGCGCTGGCGGCGCACCCGGGTATCGATGGCCTGTTCTTCACCGGTTCCAGCCACACTGGCCAGGCCCTGCATCGCCAGTTCGGCGGCCAGCCGCAGAAGATCCTGGCCCTGGAAATGGGCGGCAATAACCCCCTGCTGGTCGATGAGGTGCAGGACGTCGATGCGGCGGTGTACACGGTGATCCAGTCGGCGTTTCTCTCTGCCGGCCAGCGCTGCACCTGCGCGCGTCGGCTGCTGGTGCCGCGCGGCGCCTGGGGTGATGCCTTTCTGGCGCGCCTGGTGCAGGTCAGCGGCAGCTTGCGGGTGGGTGCCTTCGACAGCACGCCGGCGCCGTTCATGGGCGCGGTGATTTCCCTGGCAGCTGCCGAGGCGCTGCTGCAGGCCCAGGCGCAACTGCTTGCCGATGGCGCCACGCCGCTGTTGGCCATGACCCGGGTACAGGACGGCACCGCCTTGCTCAGCCCAGGCATCATCGATGTCACTGCCGTGGCTCAGCGCCCTGACCAGGAGCTGTTCGGCCCGTTGCTGCAAGTGATCCGCCATGCCGATTTCGCCTCGGCCATGGCCGAGGCCAACGCCACCCAGTACGGCCTGGCCGCCGGGCTGCTGTCCGACAGCGAGGCGTTGTACCGCGATTTTTGGCTGCAGAGCCGCGCCGGTATCGTCAACTGGAACAAACCCCTGACCGGTGCCGCCAGCAGCGCGCCGTTCGGTGGGGTAGGGGCGTCGGGCAATCACCGCGCCAGTGCCTATTACGCCGCCGACTACTGCGCCTGGCCGGTGGCGTCGCTGGAAAGCCCGGCGCTGGGCTTGCCGGCCAGCCTGTCGCCGGGCGTCTGCCTGGGCTGAGCCAGGCGTGTTGCAGCATAAGAAAACAGAGCCGTGGAGCCGTGCCGATGAAAACCCGTGAAGTCAATTTTGACGGCCTGGTAGGCCCGACCCACAACTATGGCGGCTTGTCCTACGGCAACGTCGCTTCGCAGAACAACGGCCAGCTCAGCTCCAACCCGCGCGAGGCTGCCTTGCAGGGCCTGGCGAAGATGAAGGCGCTGATGGACCTGGGCTTCACCCAGGGGGTCATCGCCCCACAGGAGCGCCCGGACGTCGCCAGCCTGCGCCGTCTGGGCTTTACCGGCAGCGACGCGCAGGTCATCGAGAAGGCGGCGCGCCAGGACATGCCGCTGCTGGCTGCCAGTTGCTCGGCTTCCAGCATGTGGGTGGCCAATGCCGCGACGGTCAGCCCCAGTGCCGACACCGGCGATGGCCGCGTGCACTTCACGGCCGCCAATCTCAACTGCAAGTACCACCGCAGCCTGGAGCACCCCACGACCAGCCGCCTGTTGCAGACGATGTTCAGTGACCCCCGTCACTTTGCCCATCACCCGGCATTGCCGGACGTCGCGCAGTTCGGTGACGAAGGCGCGGCGAACCACAGCCGCCTGTGCCGGGATCATGGCCAGCCGGGGGTGGAGTTCTTCGTCTACGGTCGCAGCGCCTTCGACACCCGCTATCCGGCCCCGCAGCGCTACCCGGCGCGCCAGACCCTGGAGGCCTCTCGCGCCGTGGCCCGCCTGCATGGCCTGAGCGACGACCGCGTAGTGTTCGCCCAGCAGAATCCGGCGGTGATCGACCAGGGGGTGTTCCACAACGACGTGATCGCCGTGGCCAACGCCCAGGTGCTGTTCCACCATGAAGACGCCTTCCTCAATGGCCCGGCGGTGCTGGGCGAGTTGCAGGACAAGCTGGCGCGGGTCGGCGCCAGCCTGCAGGCCATCGCCGTGCCGCGCGCCGAGGTTGGCGTCGAGGACGCGGTGCGCTCGTACCTGTTCAACAGCCAGCTGCTCAGCCGTGACGACGGCTCCATGCTGCTGGTGGTGCCGCAGGAGTGCCAGGCCAACCAGAAGGTATGGAGTTACCTGCAGGGTCTGCTGGCCAGCGGCGGGCCGATTCGTCAGGTGCGGGTTTTCGATCTCAAGCAGAGCATGCGCAACGGGGGTGGCCCGGCCTGCCTGCGCCTGCGCGTGGCCCTTACCGAGGCGGAGTTGGCGGCAGTCAACCCGGCGGTGCTGCTTGACGATGCGCTCTACCAGACGCTCACCGGTTGGGTGGTTCGGCATTACCGCGACCGCATGCATGAAGAGGACCTGGCCGACCCGCAATTGCTCATCGAATGCCGCACGGCATTGGACGAGCTGACGCAAATCCTTAAACTGGGCGCCGTTTATCCGTTTCAAACAGACTGACCTTCGCGGCGCAGCTGGCTGCGCCCGCCTTATCAAAATGCCTGGAGCACCGGAACATGAGCGACGCCCTGCAGTTGATCCTTGAAGACGCCGATGGCAGCACCCGCACGGTTTCCAGCTCGCGGCTGGCCGTGGTCTGGCAAGGCAAGGAAGTGTGGATCCAGCACGACGGCCGTGGCCAGCTGCTGATCGGGGTCGATGTCGAGGAAGGTGACACCGAATACGCCAACCTGCTGCTGCGGCCCCTGGCGACCAACCTGATGAGCCTTCAGTTGGAGATGGAACCCGCCGATCTTGAGGAAGAAGACGGTCACGTCCATGGACCGGACTGCAATCACTAAGACAGGGAAACGCCTATGCTGGCCCTCGGTAAGCTGCTTGACCTGACCCTAGCCGGCCGTGAGCCGGCGGAAAAGACTCAACTGACCGTCGGCGGCGTGCGTATGCGCTGGCTGGGCGAGGGCGCCCTGGAAGTGCGCCCACCCCAGGGCGGCGACAACGGCCTGGACCTGCTGCTGTCGGCCGGTATCCACGGTAACGAGACCGCGCCCATCGAGTTGCTCGACGAGCTGATTCGCGGCATCGCCCGGGGTGAACTCAAGCCCCGCGCGCGCATTCTCTTCCTGTTCGGCAATCCCGAGGCGATGCGTCGCGGAGTGCGGTATGTCGAACAGGACGTCAACCGCTTGTTCAATGGCCTGCATGAACAGAGCGGCGGTGTCGAGGCGTTGCGCGCCTGTGAGCTGGAGCGCCTGGCCGCCAGCTTTTTCAGCCTGGCGGAGCGCTACCGCCTGCACTACGACCTGCATACCGCCCTGCGTGGTTCGAAGATCGAGCAGTTCGCCCTGTGCCCCTTTAAGGAAGGCCGACCCACCTCCCGCCACGAGCTGGCCTGTCTGCGAGCGGCCGGCATCCGCGCGGCGCTGCTGCAAAGCAAGCCTTCGTCGGTGTTCAGCGCCTATACCCGTGACAAGCTGGATGCCGAAGCCTTCACCCTGGAACTGGGCAAGGCCCGGCCGTTCGGGCAGAACCAGCAGGTCGACCTGTCGGCATTGCGCACGCGGCTGGTCCAGATGATCGAAGGGCGTGAGCCGGAGAACGAGGATGACAGCCTGGAGGGCCTGCAGCTGTTCAGCGTCGCCCAGGAACTGATCAAGCGCAGCGATAGCTTCGTGCTGCATCTGGCCGGTGATGTGGAGAACTTCTCCGAACTGGAAAAAGGCTTTCTGTTGGCCGAGGACGGCGCCACGCGCTGGGTGGTGGAGCAGGAAGGCACGCGGATCATCTTCCCCAACCCTCGGGTCGCCAACGGGTTGCGGGCGGGGATCCTGATTGTCCCGGCAGGCGAGGATGTCCTGCAGGCGCGGGTCACGCCTGCAGGGTGATGCCGATCAGCTGGCCGCTTTCTGCGGAGTACTGAGGTGGTGCAGCTGGCGGACCTTGGCCAGGGTGTCGGCGCAGGTGCGCGCGGCTTCCTGGCCCTTGTGCACGAAGTGCTCGAAGAAGAACTTCTGGTGCTCTTCGCCGGCGTGGAAGTGGTGCGGGGTGAGCACCACCGAGAATACCGGGGTGCGGGTTTCCAGCTGCACCTGCATCAGGCCGCTGATCACCGACTGGGCCACGAACTCATGGCGGTAGATACCGCCGTCGACCACCAGGCCTGCCGCGACGATGCCGGCGTAGCGGCCGCTTTCGGCCAGCAGCTTGGCATGCAGCGGGATTTCGAAGGCACCGCCGACCTCGAAGAAGTCGATGTCCTGCTCGCTGTAGCCCAGACGGGTGATTTCCGCGACGAAGCCCTGGCGGCTCTGGTCGACGATTTCCTTGTGCCAGCAGGCCTGGATGAAGGCGATGCGCTCGCCGGCGTGGCTCTTGCTGCCGATGGAAGTGGGTTGCACGTGTTCTGACTCCTGTTTATGAATAAAACAGGGCGTTTGGATCGAAGGGGATACTGGCTGCGTAGGAAAACATCTAGGGCCTGCGGCCTTCGCGGAAGCTTTTCCTTATACGATCGACACATCCCGTTCTCTCTTCATCCGGACTATGACCGTCGGCCCCGGAATCGCACCGGGTCTGCTGACCTTCAGGCACGGGTGCCTGAAGCGCTCGCGGGCTAGGCGCGTTGCGCCATTACCGCCGGTGGGGACTTGCACCCCGCCCTGAGAACGTTGCCGGCCCTTTTGACGGGCGGCGCAGGTTTTTTATCACAGTTGCGGACAACATGCTTGGACACTTTGGTAGGGTGTCCAGTCATTTGCTTATAAGCAGTCAGTTCAGGGAGTCTGACAGTGATCGATTTGCGCAGCGATACCGTGACCCAGCCCACTGCCGGCATGCTCCAGGCCATGACTCGGGCGCCGCTGGGTGACGATGTGTACGGCGAAGATCCGACGGTCAATCGCCTGCAGGCGGTACTGGCCGAGCGCCTGGGTTTCGAGGCGGCGCTGTTCGTGCCGTCCGGCACCATGAGCAACCTGCTCGGGTTGATGGCGCATTGCGAGCGCGGTGACGAATACATCGTCGGCCAGCAGGCCCACACGTACAAGTACGAGGGCGGCGGTGCTGCCGTGCTCGGCTCGATCCAGCCGCAGCCGCTGGATCACCAGGCCGATGGCTCGCTGGACCTGGAGCAGGTGCGAGCGGCGATCAAGCCCGATGACTTCCACTTCGCCCGTACCCGCCTGCTGGCCCTGGAAAACACCATGCAGGGCAAAGTGTTGCCGCTGCAATACCTGGCTGCAGCCCGACAGCTGACTCACGAACAGGGCCTGGGCCATCACCTCGACGGCGCGCGGCTGTACAACGCAGCGGTGAAACTGGGCGTCGAGGCACAGCAGATCACCCGGCATTTCGACTCGGTTTCAGTATGTCTGTCCAAGGGGCTGGGCGCGCCGGTCGGGTCGGTGCTATGCGGCAGCCGTGAACTGATTGGCAAGGCGGCGCGGCTGCGCAAGATGCTCGGCGGCGGGATGCGCCAGGCCGGGGGGCTGGCTGCGGCCGGGCTGTATGCCCTGGACCATCAGGTCGAGCGCCTGGCCGAGGATCATGCCGCTGCCCAGCGTCTGGGCGAGGGGCTGCGCCGGCTGGGCTACGCTGTGGAGCCGGTGCAGACCAACATGGTCTACGTGCAGGCGGGCGAGCGGGTGGCCGCGCTCAAGGCCTTCTGCGCTGCGCGAGGGGTGGCCATCAATGCCGCGCCGCGCCTGCGCCTGGTTACACACCTGGACGTTTCGGCGGCACAGGTCGAGCAGGTGCTGGAAATCTTCGCCGCCTTCCTGAACACCTAGGCGACCGATAATCCAGTGAATCGTCTCTATCGTACAAACACACTGTACCGGGGACGCAACGCCTATATAATGCGGCCCTTTGCCGTCGTTACGTCATCGCGACGTTCGGATGGGCCTGGCTGCAGTCTCCGTGGAAGAACCAAATGAAAAGCGCAGAAATCCGTGAAGCCTTCCTGAGCTTCTTCGAAGAGCAAGGCCACACCCGTGTAGCCTCCAGCTCCCTGATCCCGGGCAACGACCCGACCCTGCTGTTCACCAACGCCGGCATGAACCAGTTCAAGGACTGCTTCCTGGGCCAGGAAAAACGTGCCTATACCCGCGCCGTGACCAGCCAGAAATGCGTGCGCGCCGGTGGCAAGCACAACGACTTGGAAAACGTCGGCTACACCGCCCGTCACCACACCTTCTTCGAAATGCTGGGCAACTTCAGCTTCGGTGACTACTTCAAGCGCGATGCCATCACCTTCGCCTGGACCTTCCTGACCTCCGAGAAGTGGCTGAACCTGCCCAAGGACAAGCTGTGGGTGACGGTCTACGCCACCGACGACGAGGCCTACGACATCTGGACCAAGGAAGTCGGTGTGCCCGCCGAGCGTATGGTGCGCATCGGTGACAACAAGGGCGCCCCGTACGCTTCTGACAACTTCTGGACCATGGGCGATACCGGCCCGTGCGGCCCGTGCACCGAGATCTTCTTCGACCACGGCGCGGACATCTGGGGTGGCCCGCCCGGCTCGCCCGAGGAAGACGGCGACCGCTACATCGAGATCTGGAACAACGTCTTCATGCAGTTCAACCGCACCGCCGATGGCGTCCTGCATCCGCTGCCAGCACCGTCGGTCGACACCGGCATGGGGCTGGAGCGAGTCAGTGCGGTGCTGCAGCACGTGCACTCCAACTACGAGATCGACCTGTTCCAGAACCTGCTGGCGGCCTCGGCGCAAGCCATCGGCTGTGGCAATGAGGGCCAGGCGTCGCTGAAAGTGGTTGCCGACCATATCCGTTCCTGCGGCTTCCTGATCGCTGATGGCGTACTGCCGTCCAACGAAGGTCGTGGCTACGTGCTGCGCCGCATCATTCGTCGCGC
The DNA here is from genome assembly GCF_913777995.1 of uncultured Pseudomonas sp. Classification (GTDB taxonomy): domain Bacteria; phylum Pseudomonadota; class Gammaproteobacteria; order Pseudomonadales; family Pseudomonadaceae; genus Aquipseudomonas. The sequence continues at coordinate 122,748 of NZ_CAJYVE010000031.1, forward strand.
CTGCCGCCACGGCAACAAGCTGGGCGCCAAGGGCAGTTTCTTCCACAAGATCGTCGCCGCACTGGTCGCCGAGATGGGCCAGGCCTATCCGGAGCTGGTGCAGCAGCAAGCGCACATCGAGCGCGTGCTCAAGGCCGAGGAAGAGCAGTTTGCCAAGACCCTCGACCAGGGTCTGAAGATCCTCGAGCAGGATCTGGCCGAGCTGAAAGGCAGCGTGGTGCCGGGCGAAGTCATCTTCAAGCTGTACGACACCTATGGCTTCCCGATGGACCTCACCGGGGACATCGCCCGTGAGCGCGAGCTGACCCTCGACGAGGCCGGCTTCGAGCGCGAGATGGAAGCCCAGCGTGAGCGCGCTCGTTCTGCCAGTGCCTTCGGCATGGACTACAACAGCCTGGTCAAGGTCGACGTAGCCACCGAGTTCACCGGTTACGCCGCGACCAGCGGTGCGGCCAAGGTGGTGGCGCTGTACAAGGACGGCCAGTCGGTCAGCCAGCTGAACGAAGGCGAGGAGGGCGTCGTGGTGCTCGACACCACGCCGTTCTACGCCGAGTCCGGTGGCCAGATCGGCGACAGCGGCTACCTGCAGGCCGGCGCCGTGCGCTTCGACGTGCGTGACACCACCAAGACCGGCGGCGCCTTCCTGCACCACGGCGTCGTCGCCGCAGGCAGCCTTAGCGTCGGCACCGAAGTGCAGGCCCAGGTGGCCGCCGAAGTACGCCAGGCCACTTCGCTGAACCACTCGGCCACCCACCTGTTGCACGAGGCCCTGCGCCGCGTGCTGGGCGACCACGTGCAGCAGAAGGGCTCGCTGGTCGACAGCCAGCGCCTGCGCTTCGACTTCAGCCATTTCGAGGCGATCAAGCCCGAGCAGCTGCGTGCCCTGGAAGACATGGTCAATGCCGAGGTGCGCAAGAACACCCCGGTACAGACCGAGCTCACCGACATCGAGACCGCCAAGGCCAAAGGCGCCATGGCCCTGTTTGGTGAGAAGTACGGCGACACCGTGCGCGTACTGACCATGGGCGGTGACTTCTCCGTCGAGCTGTGCGGCGGTATCCATGCCGAACGCACCGGCGACATCGCGCTGTTCAAGATCGTCAGCGAAGGCGGCGTGGCCTCCGGCGTGCGGCGTATCGAGGCGGTGACCGGCGAAGCCGCGCTGAACTGGGTCAATGCGGCCGAAGATCAGCTCAAGGAAGCGGCCAGCCTGATCAAGGGCAACCGCGACAACCTGCTGGACAAGCTGTCGGCGGTGCTCGAGCGCAACCGCCAGCTGGAAAAACAACTGGAACAATTGCAGGCCAAGGCGGCCAGCGCAGCGGGCGACGATCTGTCGGGCCAGGCGCTGGATGTCAAGGGTGTGAAGGTCCTGGCCGCGCGCCTGGATGGTCAGGACGGCAAGGCGCTGCTGGCGCTGGTCGACCAGTTGAAGAACAAGCTCGGCCGCGCAGTGATCCTGCTCGGCGGGGTTCAGGAAGACAAGGTCGTACTGGTCGCAGGCGTGACCAAGGACCTGACTGGCCAACTCAAAGCCGGTGATCTGATGAAGCAGGCCGCCGCTGCCGTAGGTGGCAAGGGCGGTGGCCGTCCCGACATGGCCCAGGGTGGCGGTGTCGATGCCAGCGCTCTCGATGCAGCGCTGGCACTGACCGTTCCTTTCGTGGAACAGGGTATCTGATCCGTGGCGCCGGGCCGGCTGCCTGTCGGCCGGCCCGGTGCGGATCTGAATGTTTAACGGGTGCCCTTTACAGGGCTCTGAGGCGGCTTTGAGATGGCTTTGATCGTACAGAAATTTGGCGGCACCTCCGTCGGTTCCATCGAGCGTATCGAGCAGGTGGCCGAAAAGGTAAAGAAATTCCGCGAGGGCGGTGACGACCTGGTGGTCGTTCTGTCGGCCATGAGCGGTGAGACCAACCGTCTGATCGAGCTGGCCAAGCAGATCACCGACCAGCCAGTGCCACGCGAGCTGGACGTGATCGTCTCCACCGGCGAGCAGGTGACCATCGGCCTGCTGGCCATGGCGCTGATCAAGCGGGGCGTCCCGGCGGTGTCCTACACCGGTAACCAGGTGCGCATCCTCACCGACAGCGCGCACACCAAGGCGCGCATCCTGGACATCGACGACCAGAAGATCCGCGCCGACCTGAAAGCCGGTCGGGTGGTCGTGGTCGCCGGCTTCCAGGGGGTCGACGAGAGCGGCAACATCACCACCCTGGGCCGTGGCGGCTCGGACACCACCGGTGTAGCCCTGGCGGCGGCCCTGAAGGCCGATGAATGCCAGATCTACACCGATGTGGACGGTGTCTACACCACCGACCCGCGTGTCGTGCAGCAGGCTCGTCGCCTGGAGAAGATCACCTTCGAAGAGATGCTGGAAATGGCCAGCCTCGGTTCCAAGGTGCTGCAGATCCGCTCGGTGGAGTTCGCCGGCAAGTACAACGTCCCGCTGCGCGTCCTGCACAGCTTCAAGGAGGGTCCAGGCACCCTCATTACCATTGATGAAGAGGAATCCATGGAACAGCCGATCATTTCCGGCATCGCCTTCAACCGCGATGAAGCCAAGCTGACGATCCGTGGTGTGCCGGACACTCCGGGCGTAGCCTTCAAGATTCTCGGCCCGGTGAGTGCCGCGAACATCGAAGTCGACATGATCGTGCAGAATGTCTCGCACGATAACACCACGGACTTCACCTTCACCGTGCACCGCAACGATTACCAGTCTGCCCTGCAGATTCTGGAGAACATCGCGCGTGACATCGGTGCCCGCGAAGCCGGTGGCGACACCAAGATCGCCAAGGTGTCCATCGTCGGCGTCGGCATGCGCTCGCACGCCGGTGTCGCCAGCCGCATGTTCGAAGCGCTGGCCAAGGAAAGCATCAACATCCAGATGATCTCGACTTCGGAAATCAAGGTGTCCGTCGTGATCGAAGAGAAGTACCTGGAGCTGGCCGTGCGCGCACTGCACACGGCCTTCGAACTGGACGCTCCTCGCCAGGGCGAGTGAGTCATTTTGTGCCAAGGCGCGGATAATCCGCGCCTTTTGTTTTCTGATCTGCGCACAAAGACTGTTCTTTTCGTTGCGTTAGTCAATACTCAGGCTTGGCTGGTGGCCATTCGGTCTCCGGCTCGTGCCTCGTGGTTTTCAGACTGTTGTCCCTGAATGTATTGCGTGAGGAGGTAGGTAATGCTGATTCTGACTCGTCGGTGCGCAGAGAGCCTGATCATTGGTGATGGCGAAATCACCGTGACGGTGCTGGGCGTCAAGGGTAACCAGGTGCGCATCGGTGTGAACGCGCCCAAGGAAGTCGCGGTTCACCGCGAGGAAATCTACCTGCGTATCAAGAAAGAGAAGGATGAGGAACCAAGCCATTAATTTATTTGGAATTTTTGTTTGCAAACGGGAAAAAGCGTAGTTATTATACGCCCCGTGTTGCGGAGAGCTGGCCGAGTGGCCGAAGGCGCTCCCCTGCTAAGGGAGTACACCTCAAAAGGGTGTCGGGGGTTCGAATCCCCCGTTCTCCGCCATTATTCAAGGCTCGTTGAGCGTGGCTTTCCGGTAAAGAAAGCGCTTTACAAATCGATTCGACGACCTAAAATGCGCAACACCCAAATACGCACTCGTAGCTCAGCTGGATAGAGTACTCGGCTACGAACCGAGCGGTCACAGGTTCGAATCCTGTCGAGTGCGCCATTTCAAGATCCTTAGCTGTCATCGGCAAGCCGTATGAATGTTGGGTGATCTGATACAACCAGCGGTAGGTCTGGTATAAAACCTCCATACGCACTCGTAGCTCAGCTGGATAGAGTACTCGGCTACGAACCGAGCGGTCACAGGTTCGAATCCTGTCGAGTGCGCCATATAGAGAAAGCCCATGTCGAAAGGCATGGGCTTTCTGCTTTCTGCCGGACTGGTTCCGTAATGGCTGGCAGGCCGTTGAATTCAAAAAGTTTTTGCATGCGGCAGGCGAGGCGATTATCATACGCGCCTTGTTGCGGAGAGCTGGCCGAGTGGCCGAAGGCGCTCCCCTGCTAAGGGAGTACACCTCAAAAGGGTGTCGGGGGTTCGAATCCCCCGTTCTCCGCCATAACACGCACTCGTAGCTCAGCTGGATAGAGTACTCGGCTACGAACCGAGCGGTCACAGGTTCGAATCCTGTCGAGTGCGCCATACCTGACAAAGCCCGTATCAAACGATACGGGCTTTGTCTTTTTGCCAGGGCTGAATTTCAGTAGTTGTCTTTCTTCGCATAAGTTATTGAATTATTTGAAAAAAGATCTTTACAAGCTACTGAATTAGCCTATAATGCGCCCCACGAAACGCACTCGTAGCTCAGCTGGATAGAGTACTCGGCTACGAACCGAGCGGTCACAGGTTCGAATCCTGTCGAGTGCACCATACGTCAAAAAGCCCGTATCGCCTGATACGGGCTTTTTGTTTTGCGTTTCATTTGCCTTTTACGCAGCCTTGCGGGTCGAAACTGACCTGATTGCTGCGGCCATTCTTCTGCGCATAGTGATAGCGCAGCTCGCCATTGCGCTGGGTGATCCGGTCTGGGCGCCCCAGCAGATTCTCGACATCGCTGCGGGTCATGCCAGGTGGTGTGCGCCGATCGATGATCGCCAGGCGCCGCTGCTCGGGGCTCAGGCGATTGCCGCAGCCGTCGTCGCGCTGTCCGACGACCACGATCTCCTTTTGCCGCTTCGACGGATAGGCGTCGTAGCGCTCGGGCAGCTGTTCGGGTGTCACGCTGCCGGGCAATGGATTGTAGGCATCCACCGTGCGCGAAGCCTGCCGGCCGTCGCAGCCCAGCGAGGTGAAGGTAACGTGCCCGGCGGCATCTTCGCAGCGCTGGATGGTGCCGGCATGGCCGGTGACGGGCAGGCAGAGCAGGGCGCTCAGCAGGGCGGGGTGCATCAGGTGGCGCATCGTCGAGTCCTCCATGGCTATCGGCGCGTCCAGCCTAGATTCGAACAGGGGCGTCGGCGAGCGTGTTTTCTTGGCTGGATGTGACGTCGTAGCAATACTGACTCGTACGATTGTTAGCTTTGTGCTGCAAGCATCTGTTCTTGCCCGAATTTTCACACGTGCTATCCGGTCAAAGCGGTGTATCATTGCGCCCGTCAGCCCCGCCGGGGCTTGTGGAATACCACCATGGACTTACCCAGTAGTTACTTGACACCCGTTTTCAGCAATCTAGCTCTACCTGATTGATCTCCCGGCGTGCTCCGCTGCTGGGAGTGGAGTTCGCCTATGACCGAAAGAGAAGTAAAGAAAACGCAGGAAAGCCTGCAGGACCGCCTGGCCCAGGTCGTTGACCTGCTGCATCGCCAGCGCCTGGTCGAAGACCTGACCCACCGCCAGGAGGGCCAGCACCAGGATCGTGTGGAAAACCTGGTTCACCGGCAGAACCTGGTCGAGCTGCAGCGCAAGCTCGATGACCTGCACTCCGCCGACGTCGCCTATATTCTCGAAGCCCTGCCGCTGGAAGACCGTCTGACCGTCTGGCAGCTGGTCAAGGCCGAGCGCGATGGCGATATTCTCCTGGAAGTATCCGACGCGGTCCGGGAAACCCTGATCGCCGACATGGATGACCACGAGCTGCTGGCGGCGGCCAAGGAAATGGACGCCGACGAACTGGCGGACCTGGCCCCCGAGCTGCCTCGCGACGTCGTCCATGAGCTCATGGAAGCCCTGGACGTCCAGCAACGCGAGCGTGTGCGCTCGGCATTGTCCTATGACGAGGAACAGGTCGGCGCCCTGATGGACTTCCAGATGGTCACCATCCGTGAGGATGTGAGCCTGGAAGTGGTCTTGCGTTACCTGCGTCGCCTCAAGGAACTGCCCAGCCATACCGACAAGCTGTTCGTGGTCGACCATGATGGCGTGCTCAAAGGCGTGCTGCCGATCAAGCGCCTGCTGGTCAACGACCCCGACAAGCAGGTGGCCGAGGTCATGGCCGATGATCCGGTGACGTTCCATCCCGAAGAGGACGCCTACGATGCGGCCCAGGCGTTCGAGCGTTACGACCTGATTTCCTCGCCTGTCGTCGACAAGAACGGCAAGCTCATCGGCCGTCTTACCATCGACGAGATGGTCGACCTGATTCGTGAAGAAAGCGAAAGCGAAGTGCGCAGCATGGCCGGTCTGCGTGAGGACGAAGATATCTTCGCCTCGGTGTGGCGCTCACTGCGTAACCGTTGGTCCTGGCTGGCGATCAACCTGATCACCGCCTTCCTGGCTTCGCGGGTGATCGGCCTGTTCGAAGGCTCCATCGAAAAGCTGGTGGCGCTGGCGGCCTTGATGCCTATCGTGGCGGGCATAGGTGGCAACTCGGGCAACCAGACCATCACCATGATTGTCCGGGCCATGGCCCTGGACCAGGTCAACACGGGGAATACCGCGCGGCTGTTGCGCAAGGAACTGGTCGTGGCGCTGCTCAATGGCCTGATCTGGGGCGGAGTGATCGGCGCCGTGGCCTATGTGCTGTACGACAGTTGGTCGCTGGGCGTGGTGATGACCGCGGCGATGACCCTCAATCTACTGCTGGCGGCCTTCATGGGCGTCATCATCCCCATGGGGCTGGCGCGGGTTGGCAAGGATCCGGCCATGGGGGCCAGCGTGATGATCACGGCGATGACCGACAGCGGCGGCTTTTTCATCTTCCTTGGATTGGCCACTGTCTTCCTGCTTTGACGTGCTGATCGGTCGACATAAAAAAACCGCCTTAACTGGCGGTTTTTTATTAACGCTGCTTCTTACAACAATAAAAGAAAAGGACTACAAGAAAAAAGCCAGCACTAGGCTGGCTCCAGGTACTGCTTGCCGCTTACGACTCTTCGGCCGCAAGTTCGGTATCGTGAGCGATCAACGATACCAGGGCGTTCTGTTGACGATGGGAAAGTTGACGGAAACGTTGAAGCAGCTCGCGCTCATTCAGGGTCAGCTCAGGGCTGTCGATGCGCACCGCCGGCTCATCGCCGAAGGCCGCTTCCTGCAGCAGACTCTGTTCAAGCCGCGCGATGATTTCCGAGTTCATGCTGCGGTGGTGGTTTTTAGCTACCTCTTGGACACGGTTACGCATGCCATCAGGTAGGCGGACGACGAACTTGTCAGCCGTACGGCTGGAATAAGTAGCCTGTTTCATAGGGCTCATATATTTAACCGGTTAGTTCAGGGAAAGCGGTTCTAGCAAGTGGCCGCAAGTTGTCTTTGTGTGACAGCACTTTTGGCTAAATGTTCAACCGCGCTATCAAGGGGTCAGCATCATGCCCCAAGACGCCGGATCTTTGGCGCCAAATCTGTGACAAATATTGACTCAGATAAAGGCGTATGGCCAGCACCAATTATCAGAATTGCGAAGGAATTTGCATAGGACCGATTCCATGCTCCGACAGGATGCCGATCGCCTGACTGCTTTTTGCCATCATGGCTATCTGTATTCAGAGCGTAGAAGGTTACGGCGTGGAATACGAACCTGCTCCGACAAACGTACGCAGCAAGCGGGGGGAGGGGGGCGTCAGCGACGGCTACCGGCAGATGCCTGCACGCCGTACGACCGCCGACTGATGGGGTGAGTCGTCTGGGTCTAGCGCAGAACAGGATCGAACTTGATGCGCCGGCCCACGACCAGCGCGCCGACGAACAGGCTGGCGAATACGCCGACGGCTATCTTGGCCAGCAGATTGCCTTCTACGGCCTGAGCGGGCAGCAGCAGACCGACGGCAATCGACATCACGGTAAGGATCAGGAATGACAGTGCGGATTTGGACATGGCGACTCTCTCGTTGATCAAGGTTCTACGAGGCGTTTCAGAATACCCAGCGTTGTGTCGCACTGCCGGTCGCCTGGGGCATCTGTTGCGCGTCATTGGTCAGCATAGCCGGGTTGGCAGGTCTTTCCGCCATGATCGCCAGTTGAGGAACCTGGTGCACACCGGTCTGCACCTGAACCTGTTGCACGGGCTGAGCGGGACTTTGCAGAAAATGAAAGGCCACCAGAGCAACCAGGGTCGCGGCGTTCAGTGTGGTGAGGATCATGTTCATTTTCTTGTCCCTGCCCGGAAATGAGAAAGAAAGGGTGTATTGGCAGATAGACATATTGCAGTCTGCATGCCAAATCAAAATCCATAAAAAAACCTTTGAAATCAACAGCTTGAATTGTTTCAGCGGCAGGTGGCTCATGCGTTTTGCAATAATGGCCTTTTGCTGAATTGCAATTTGCACGATCCCTGATGGAACCAAAGCGAAATGCATGGGTCAGGTTCCGGCCGCTGGCCTTGCATCGCGCGGGGAAAGAGCCTACGCCTCAGGCAGGCCTGAACCTTTTGCTAAATGCTTGTTTTTGCGTAGAATGCCCAGCACCTGATGCCTCGCATCGGGCCTTCTTGCGTTGCGTCCTCTTAGTTCAATGGATAGAACGAGCCCCTCCTAAGGGCTAGATGCAGGTTCGATTCCTGCAGGGGACACATCCTCTCTTCCTGACCCGCCCTTCAGGTTTCCCAAGGCCGTTGCCTTGGCTCATCGACCTTCCTGCGTATCGACCTTCCTGTAGGCCAGCCCTGCCGTTCATGCGTCGACCGCCTGGCTGATTCACGGAACGATTTGCGCGGCGTTTTTTCCACTGCATGCAGGCCAATGACTGGCCACGGAGAATAGCCATGATGTCGCAACTTGAATTACGCCAGATCATTGAATCCGGCTTTCTGCCTACCCGTTGCGTATGCAGCATCGGTGTCAATCACCTGATGACGATCAGCCTTTACCACCCCGAGCGCGTGCAACCGGCGTTCGTGGCCCATAACCTGAATGCGGCCGAGTTGACGACCTCCCGCGCCATCTCCAGCCTGGTGCACGAACTCAGGCAGGAATATTCGCGACAGGCCAAAAACATCATGGAGGAGCGTCATCAGCGCCAGGTGTCTGCCTGACTTCAAGCGCGTGGTCCCGGCTGCCGGTCGGGACCGCAGATTCAAAAGCGTTCGCCCAGCTCGGTGGTCAGCAGCATGTGTTCGAAGCGCTCTAGGAAGAGGGCTTCGGCCTGGGTATGTTTCTGCTCCCGATTCCACAACAGATAGACATTCACATCGCTGACGCCATCCCCCGGCGGCAGGCGCCACATCTTGCCGGCCTGCACATCGGCCGCGACGATGTGCTCGGGCAGGCAGCCAATGCCGAACCCGCAATCCACCAGGCGCAGAATTTCGTCCAGGCTGGCCGATGAGGCCACGATCCGCCCGGTAAAGCCCTGCTGGTCGCGAAACACGGTCAGCGGCGACAGATTCCCGCCCAACTGGTCGCTGGTGAAACTCACGAAGTTCTCGCTTTGCAGGTCTGCCAGATTGAGGTGCTTGCGACCGAACAGCCGGTGTCTGCGACCGCAGAAGAAGGCGTAGCGCTGTTGCAGCACCAACCGCTGTTCCAGGCGCGGCTGCGGCGTACGGCACAGGCTCAGGCCGAACGAGGCGGTTTTCTGCAGCAGTGCGCTGATCACGTCCGAGCTGCGCAGCACGTCCACTTCCAGTTCGACCTGGGGATAGTCCTGATGGAAGCGGGCTAGGAAGTCGTCGTAGCAGCGTGACTGAATACGGCTGATGCTCAGCAGATGCACCCTGCCAGTCACCGTCTCGGCGGGCTCTTCCAGGGCCGGGCCCAGGCGTGACACCGTGCCGTAAAGCTCGGCAGCGATCTGCAGGACCTCCTGGCCAGCACTCGACAGGCTGATACGTGGACCACGGCGGATCACCAGCGACACCTGCAACTGTTCTTCAAGCCTTTTCAGCGCCTGGCTGATGGCCGGCTGGCTCAAGTGAAGGCGCGCGGCCGCGCGGCTCAGGCTGCCTTCCTGGCCGATCACTAAGAAAGTGCGTAGCAGGTTCCAGTCCAGGCGGTCGTTGAGAAAACGCCGAGCTTCGGGGGAGCGCAGGCCAGAGGAGGGAACGGTCATTATTGTCGCTGCTTATACTGAACTATTCGGATTAGAAGCTTTGCCTAGCATAGGCATTGGCGCATGATCCAGCAACGCACCGTCAGAGTGCCCATGCCTTGCCGCACCACCGCTTTTTCTCCTGCCTATAACAACGACCCTTCAGGAGCCTGCGAAGATGAGCCAGACCTCAACGCCCAGACGCGCCGCCGCAGCTGCCTTTATCGGCACCACCATCGAGTTCTACGACTTTTATATCTACGCCTTCGCGGCCGCACTGGTGCTCGGGCAACTGTTCTTTCCCAGCGACAACCCGACGCTCAGCACCATGGCCGCGTTCGGCAGCTTTGCCGTGGGGTTCATCGCCCGCCCGTTTGCCGGCATGGTGTTCGGCCATCTGGGCGACCGCCTGGGACGCAAGAAGATGCTGCTGTTCACCATGGCGCTGATGGGCCTGGCGACGACGTGCATCGGTTTGTTGCCAACCTATGCCCAGGCCGGGATCTGGGGGCCGGCGGGGCTGGTGCTGCTGCGCCTGCTGCAGGGCATTTCGGTCGGTGGCGAGTGGGGCGGTGCGGTGTTGATGGCCAGCGAGCACGCGCCCAAGGGGCGCAAGGTGTTCTTCGCTTCATTCGCCCAGTGGGGCAGTCCGGCCGGTCTGCTGCTGGCGCTGATCGCCTTTCGCGTGATCAGTGAGATGGACCAGGAAGCGTTGCTCAGCTGGGGCTGGCGCATTCCGTTTCTGCTCAGTGGGGTGTTGATGATGGTCGGCCTGGCCATTCGCTTCGGCGTGCCGGAGTCGCCGGAGTTCACCGAGGTGCGTGAGCGTGACAAGACGGCGCGCTTTCCGGTAATGGAGGTGCTGCGTGGCTACTGGAAGCAGATCCTGTTTGCGGCGTCGGCGGTCACCATCGGTTCGGCGGGGTTCTTCTTCACCAACACCTTCATGATTACCTACGTGACCCAGTACATGGGTATCGCCAAGACCACCATCCTCGATTGCCTGTTCGTTGTCACGGTCCTGCAATTCATCTCGCAGCCCTGCTCGGCGCTGCTCTCCGAGCGGGTCGGCGAAGGGCGTTTCCTGAAGTGGGTGGCGGCGCTGTGCATACTGGCGCCTTATCCGATGTTCCTGCTGGTGCAAACCGGCAATCTGGTCTACATGACCGCCGGTATCGCCCTGGCCGTCGTGCTGCTGGCGGCCCTCTACGCCGTGATCGCCGGCTACATGGCCGAAGCCTTTCCGGCCCAGGTGCGCTATTCCGGCATTTCCATCGCCTACCAGCTCGGCAGCGCCGTGACCGGGGGCACCACGCCCATGCTTGGCACCTTCATCGCCGGTCAGTACACCGGCCAGTGGTGGCCATTGGCGATTTTCTTCAGCGTCCTGGCGCTGATGTCGCTGGTTGGCGTGCTCGGCCTGTCCCACCTGCGCGGCGCCGCTGCACCGCGTGTTGCCCTGTCTACCTCCGAAGGAGCTGCCTGATGACCCGGCCTACCGCCATGCCCGAAGCCGAATGGCAGGCTCGCTGCGACCTCGCGGCGCTGTACCGGCTGATTGCCTATTACCGCATGACTGACCTGATCGACACCCATATCACCCTGCGCATACCGGGGCCGGAAGGGCATTTTCTGATCAATCGCTATGGCGTGGCCTTCGAGAAAATGCGCGCCAGCGACCTGGTACGCATCGACCTGAACGGCCAGGTGGTCGAGGCCGACTACAACCATGGGCCGGTGAATGCCGCCGGTTTCGTCATCCACTCGGCGATTCACGCGGCACGCCCCGACCTGCACTGCATCATCCACACCCATACCGCTGCCGGCATGGCGGTGGCGGCGCAGCGCGACGGCCTGCTGCCGCTGACCCAGCACGCGCTCAAGTTCTACGGCCGACTGGCTTATCACACCTATGAAGGCATCGCTCTGTCGCTGGATGAACGCGAGCGTCTGGTCGCCGATCTGGGCCGCTACAAGGCGATGATCCTGCGCAACCATGGCTTGCTCGCCGCCGGTGGCAGCGTGGCCGAAGCCTTCCACGAGATCTACTTCCTGGAGCGCGCCTGCCAGGCGCAGATCCAGGCCATGTCGGCCGGTGTGGCGCTGAACTTCCCGAGTGAAGAGGTGTGCCGACACACCGCCGAGCAGTTCGGCCGTGATGGCATCGACGGCATCATCGACCTGGCCTGGCGCGCGGCGCTGAGCCTGATCGAAGAACAACGCATGCAGTGGTGCAGCTGACCATGACGGCCATCGTATTGCTTTGCCAGGACCCGGCACTCAGCGATTGGCTGGCCGGCCTGTTCGCCCGTCACGCCCCGCACTTGCAGGTGTTGCGTGCGCATGAGCCGCAGGCGCGCCAGGCGCAGGTAGCGGTGTGCTGGTTCCCGCCGGCCGGCAGCCTGGCCGAGCTGCCGAATCTGCGCCTGATCCATTCGATTGGCGCAGGCGTCGATCACCTGGCCCAGGACCCGTCCCGCGATCCGCAGGTGCCGGTATGCCGGGTCGTCGATCCGGACCATATCCAGGGCATGAGCGAGTACGTGCACTGGGGCGTGCTGCATTTCCATCGTGGTTTCGATCAGGTGCTGGCCGGGCGCGTCGACCAGCGCTGGCAGCGCCCGGTACAGCGCCAGGCACGGGATTATCGCGTGGGTGTCATGGGCCTGGGCGCCATTGGCGCTCCGGTCGCGCAGCGCCTGGCGACGGCAGGCTATGCGGTACGCGGTTGGGCCCGTGCGCCCCGGCACATCGACGGGGTGCAGAGCTTCGCCGGTAGCGAAGGGCGGGCGGCGTTTCTCGATGGGCTCGACCTGCTGGTCAACCTGCTGCCGCTTACCTCAGCGACCCATGGCCTGCTCGACCGGCAGGTCTTTGCCTGCCTGGCGCCTGGCGCGGCACTGATCAACGCCGGGCGAGGCCAGCACGTCAATGAAGCCGACCTGCAGGCCGCGCTGGCCACTGGGCAGCTGCGCGGAGCCTTGCTGGATGTCTTCGAGCGTGAGCCGCTGCCCGCCGATGCAGCGCTGTGGCACACGCCGGGTGTGTGGGTAACACCGCACATGGCTTCGGCGGCTTCCGATGCCTGCATCGCCAGCCAGGTGGCCGCCAACGTCGGGCGGCTGGAAGCCGGGCTGGCACTGAACAACCGGGTCGATCCCGAACTGGGTTACTGAACGGCGGGCCACATGTGCCGCCCTGCAAGACGAGGTCATGCATGAAAGCCTTTTTCCACCCCAAGCAACGCCTGCATCACCCGCGCTCCTACCTGTCCCGTGGGCAGATGCGCGAGCCTCAGGAAATCCCCGCACGCATCGACCCGTTGCTGGCGATGGTCGAGCGCCTGGGCTATCCGCTGGTCGAACCTGCCGACCAGGGCATTGCGCCGCTCGCCGCCGTACACAGCCAGGCTTATCTCGATTACCTGCGCAGTGCCTACCAGGAGTGGCACGCCGTGCCGGAAGACTGGGGCGACGAGGTGATGTCGAACATCTTCATCCGCGAGAACAATCCGCTGCGCGGCATCCTCGGCAAGACGGCACGTTACCTGGCCGATGGCAGCTGCCCGATTGGCGCCCACACCTGGGAAGCGGCCTACTGGTCCGCGCAGAGTTGCATCGCTGCAGCCCAGGCGGTCGCCGATGGCGAACCGGCGGCCTACGCCCTGTGTCGCCCGCCCGGCCATCATGCGCGGGCCGAGGCGGCGGGCGGCTTCTGCTTCCTCAACAACGCGGCGATTGCCGCACAGCAGCTCAGGTCGCGCTTCGCCAGGGTCGCGATTCTCGACACCGACATGCATCACGGGCAGGGCATCCAGGAAATCTTCTACGAGCGCGATGACGTGCTGTACGTGTCGATCCACGGTGACCCCACCAATTTCTACCCGGTGGTCGCCGGCTTCGATGACGAGCGCGGCCAAGGGCGTGGCGAGGGTTTCAATCTCAACCTGCCGATGCCCCACGGCGCCAGCGAAGAAGACTTCTTTGCGTGCCTGGCCCAGGCGGAAACCGCGCTGCGCGACTTCGCCCCCGAGGTGCTGGTGCTGTCGCTGGGCTTCGACATCTATGAAAACGACCCGCAGTCCAAGGTCGCCGTCACTCATGCCGGCTTCCAGCGCCTCGGTGAGCGCATTCGCGCGCTGGGCCTGCCGTGCGTCATCGTTCAGGAGGGCGGTTACGACATCGCCACCCTCGACGAGAACGCCTTGCGCTTCTTCAGCGGTCTGGCGGGCCATTGAGCGAACGCCGACATGGCCTGGCGGGCGCGTTCAGGCTATCTTCTGCGGCATGCCCGGTGTGAGCGACACAGGGAGATATCTGCCAGGAGAGCGAAATGAAGTCCGTCACCACCGCCATTGCGGCCACCCTCGCCATTGCGTGCATGGCGCAGGCGCACGCCGCCTCGGTATACAAGGGGTTGTTCACGGATGGTCAGTCCCGGGTGCTGATGATTCTGCAACTGGAACCGTCGGCCAAGCCCGGCGAGCGGGCGGGGCAACTGCGCATGGCCGAGCCGTGGATGTGCCAGCTGCAGCTGCGCGCGACGGACGGCGACGGCCAGGCGCGCCGTTACGTCTTTGCCGGTGTCGGCGCGGGACGTTGCGATCGCCTGTCGCAAGGCCACCTGAGCGTCGAAGTCGACGGTGACAATGCGGCCGTGCGGGTGTTCGACGCGAAGGGGGCCGAGCGCTACAGCGCCGACCTGATCGAGATCCGTTCCTGAGCGCCTGGTCCTGGCCCATCGGGCACCTTCAGCTCAGACAGCCTGGGCGCCACCTAGAGAGTCATCCACCGGCAGGGGGTTGGACACCCGACCGGGGGTGAGGATCACCTTGCGGCAGTCCTGCTCCTTGCGATCGAACAGCCGGTAGCCCAGGGCGGCGTCCTCCAGCGACAGGCGATGGCTGATGATGGCCTCCGGGCGCAGTCGGCCTGCCTCTATGTGGCCCAGCAGCTCGGGCATGTATTTCTGGACATGGGTCTGGCCCATCCGGAAGGTCAGGCCCTTGTCGAAGGCGTCGCCGAACAGAAAGCCGTGGATGAAGCCGGCATACACGCCTGGCACGCTCACCACGCCGCCACGTCGTACCGTGGCGATGCACTGGCGCAGCGCTTTGCCGCTGCTGCCTTCGAGCTTGAGGGTGGCCAGTACTGTCTCGGTGGTGCTGCCCTTGGCCTCGAAGCCCACCGCATCGATCACCGCATCCACGCCGCGCAGGCCGGGGGTCTGGCGAATGATGGTGTCGGCCGGGTCGTCGTCCTCGGCGAAATTCACCGGTATCACGCCATAGACCTGCTGGGCGTAAGCCAGCCGGTACGGGTGATGGTCGACCATGAACAACCGCTCGACCCCCAGCATGCGCGCGCAGGCCGCGCACATCAGGCCGACGGGGCCTGCGCCGTAGATCGCCAGGCTGGAACCGGGCCCCACGCCACTGTTAAGGACCGCCTGCCAGCCGGTGGGCAGGATGTCGGAAAGAAACAGCACCTGCTCGTCGTCCAGCACGCTCGGCACCTTGATCGGGCCGACATTGGCCTTGGGCACCCGCACATATTCGGCCTGTCCGCCGGGCACGCCACCGTACAGGTGGCTGTAGCCGAACAGCGCCGCCGCTGGCGGAATGGATTTGCGGTTGAGGATCGCACCGCGCCCGCTGTTGGTGGTCTCGCAGGCGGCGTATTGCTCCAGCTTGCAGAAGAAGCAGTCGCCGCAGGCGATGACGAAGGGGATCACCACCCGGTCGCCGCGTTGCAGGCGGGTCACCGCCGGGCCGGTTTCTTCGACGATGCCCATGAACTCGTGGCCGAAGATATCGCCATGGGCAACCGACGGCACTTTGCCGTGGTACAGGTGCAGGTCAGACCCGCAGATGGCCGTGGCAGTGACACGCAGAATGAGGTCGTCGTCGTCCTGCAAGGTCGGGTCGGGCACATCCTCGACCTTGACGTGGTAGGCACCTTGATAGGTCAGCGCTCGCATGGCGTTCCAGCTCCCTTGTGAATGGCCTGTTCAAGCAGAGGAACCCGGCGTGGCAACGATGGTTCAGCCGCGCCCGGAGCCGCTGGACCAACGGACAGGCAGTTCGTCGGCGGCCTGGAGCAAGGCCGGGGTGGTCCCGGTCGATGTTCACGAGGGAGACATGCGCGGTTCCTTCTCCATCCACCACATCGAGCAATGAGGTTCGTGATGAGCAAAGCAAGCGCAAGCAGAAAGACCTTTGACGATCTGTTCGTCCATGAGCTTTCGGACATCTACAGCGCCGAGAAGCAGATCACCCGGGCACTGCCCAAGCTGGCCAGGGCGTCCAGCGATCCGGAGCTGGCCGAGGCCTTCAATTCGCACCTGGAGGAAACCCACGGGCAGATCCAGCGTATCGATCAACTGGTCGAGTCCGCCGGGCTGAAACTCAAACGCATGAAATGCGTGGCCATGGAAGGGTTGATCGAGGAGAGCAAAGAGCTGCTGGATGAAATCGAAAAAGGCCCGATCCTCGATGCCGGGCTGATCGCGGCCTGCCAGAAGGTCGAGCATTACGAAATTGCTGGCTACGGCACCCTGGTGGCCATGGCCCGGCAACTGGGCATGGAGGACGCCGCTTCGCTGCTGGAGGAGACCCTCCAGGAAGAGAAATCCGCCGACGAGAAGCTGACCCGCATCGCCGAGCAGAGTGTCGCCCAGACGCAGCAGCAGGAGGGGCAGGACGATCAGGCGTAGTAGGCGCTTTCAGCCGCGAAGAGGCCGAGAACCCACAGCCTCTGCGGTGAGCACGAGGTCGCTGCGCGGCTGAAGCCGCTCCTTGTACTGCGCTCTGATCGATCTGTGCTGCAGCAACAGCCGCTCGCGGCAAAGCCTGAGCGGCCCGGATCGGAACCCGACGGTCTCAGCACTCCACCAGGCTGACCGCCAGGCCGCCGCGGGAGGTTTCCTTGTATTTGTCGTGCATGTCGGCACCGGTGTCGCGCATGGTGCGGATCGCCCGGTCGAGGGAGATGAAGTGTTCGCCATCGCCACGCAACGACATCTGCGCGGCGTTGATGGCCTTCACGGCGGCAATCGCGTTGCGTTCGATGCACGGCACCTGCACCAGACCGCCGACCGGGTCGCAGGTCAGCCCCAGGTTGTGTTCCAGGCCGATCTCGGCGGCGTTCTCCACCTGCTGTGGGGTGGCGCCGAGAATTTCCGCCAGTCCGGCGGCGGCCATGGCACAGGCCGAGCCGACTTCGCCCTGGCAACCGACTTCAGCGCCGGAAATCGAGGCGTTTTTCTTACACAGGATGCCCACTGCCGAGGCCGCGAGGAAGAAGCGCACCACGTCGTCGTCGTTGGCCGCCGGGTTGAACTTCATGAAGTAGTGCAGCACGGCTGGCACGATGCCGGCGGCGCCGTTGGTGGGCGCGGTGACCATGCGCCCGCCGGCGGCGTTCTCTTCGTTGACCGCCAGGGCGAACAGGTTGACCCATTCCATGGCGCTGAGGGTCGAGCCGATCACGTTGGGCTGTTCGATGGCCTGCAGGCTCTGGTGCAGGCGCCAGGCACGGCGGCGTACGTTGAGGCCACCGGGCAGGATGCCCTGTTCGTTCAGGCCCTTGTTCACGCAGTCCTGCATGGCGCCCCAGATGTGCAGGATCTTGGCGCGGATTTCCGCTTCGGAGCGCCAGCACTTTTCGTTCTCCAGCATCAGCGCGGAGATGCTCATGTTGTGCGTCTTGCACAGGTGCAGCAGTTCGCGGGCGCTGGAGAAATCGTAGGGCAGCTCGGTGCTGTCGCTGTCGAGCCGGCCGCTGGCAGCCTGCTCGGCATCGATGATGAAACCGCCGCCGATGGAATAGTAGGTCTGCTCGTACAGCTCGCCGGTGGGGCCGTAGGCGCAGATCGTCATGCCGTTGGGGTGGAACGGCAGGTTCTCGTCGAGCAGGCGCATGTCGCGGGCCCAGGTGAACTCGATTTCCCGCTCGCCGCCAACTTGCAGGCGGCCGTCCTGAAGCATTTTCTCGATACGCTGGTTGACGTCGGCGATGTCCACGGTGTCGGGCCATTCACCCATCAGGCCCATGACCGTGGCACGGTCGCTGGCGTGGCCGATACCCGTGGCCGACAGAGAACCGTACAATCGCACCTCGATGCGCTCGACACTGGGCAGCAGCTCGCGTTGGCGCAGATCCCCGACGAAGGTCGCCCCGGCGCGCATGGGGCCTACGGTGTGCGAACTGGATGGACCGATGCCGATTTTGAACATGTCGAAGACGCTGATAGCCATGCCGTATAACCCTCGGATAAATAGCCTGAGGCCTCAGGCCCCCACTCGTGGAGGCTATCTTTGGGCTGCGCTGCCGAAACAACAAACGATTGTTCCTATGCAACGCTTTAGCGGAACTGTTCAATGAGCCGAATCGTCAACGCACAGATGCATGCCTGGCTGCAGGTATTCGCCTGTGCCGCCAGGCACCTGTCTTTCACCCGTTGTGCCGATGAGCTGCACGTCACCCCTGGCGCGATCAGCCAGCAGATGCGCCAGCTTGAAGAGCGGCTGGGTTTCGCGCTGTTCCATCGCGTGGGGCGCGGCCTGGAACTGACCGCCGAGGGCCAGCGCCTGGCCCTGGTCGCCAACGAGGTGCAGAGCCGTATCAGCGATGAACTGCGCCTGTTGTATTCCGGGCAGATCGGCGGGGTGTTCAAGCTGCGCTCGATTCCGTCCTTCTTGCATAAATGGCTGATGCCGCGCCTGCCACGCCTGCAGCAGGCGTTCCCCGACATCCAGCTGCGGGTGATCGCCGAGGACAGCAGCGGCTCGCTGCGCGACGATGACTTTGACCTGGCCATCGACCTCAACGACGGCAGTTACCCTGGGCTGCTGACTACGCCGCTGCTGGAAGAAGAGCTGTTCCCGGTCTGCTCACCGGCGCTGCTTGAAGGTCGCCCGCCGCTGGACGGCCCGAGCCAGCTGGTGCATTACCCTTTGCTGCACGACATCACCGCCTGGCGTGGCAGCTATGAATACGCCGAGTGGGAGTTCTACCTCACCGCCATCGGTGCCGAGGGCGTGGATGTGCGGCGCGGGCATACCTTCAACCGCAACCACCTGACCATCGAGGCTGCGCGCATGGGCATGGGCGTGGCGATCGCGCGCAAGACGCTGATCACCGATGAACTGGTAGAAGGCTCGCTGATCGTGCCGTTCGGTCATCCGATCCAGGCGCGCAAGAAGTACGTGCTGGTCTATCGCGAAGGTGCCCTGAGCACCCCGTCACGCCGTGCGGTGCATGACTGGTTGGTGAACGAGGCGCTGCACGGCTGAGGTTGCACAGACCTGAAGGCTGGCGTGGTCAAGGTCTGGCGACCTCCCGGTTGAACCGGGGTTAGCCGCAATACTGATCTTTTAGACCAAAGCAATCCGATCTGGCGTCGCTTTTGCTTTTCAAGCGCAGAACTTACAGACGCCGCCAAACGCGACTTCGGTGCAGGCCGAGTGGAGGTGTCATGGAAGGGGGTAAGCCGGCAGGGAAGCCGGCTTAGGCGCACTGGGCCAGGGACGGCCCATTGCGCCGGCCCCCTGGAATGGCGCCGGAAGGAGGGAAGTCTGCCCG
>NZ_CAJYVE010000032.1 GCF_913777995.1 uncultured Pseudomonas sp.
TCCTCGAATAGGCCTGATACATAGATGCAACCGGGCAGCAGTGTTTAAAGCAAAGCGTGTTGACAGTGTGGGGCGAGTCCATACATAGGAGCGGCTTCAGCCGCGAAGCGACCGCATGTTCGCAGCAAATGCAGTGAGTTTCCTGGCGCTTTCGCGGCTAAAGCCGCTCCCACCAAGCCACATAACGACTAACTGAACTGTATTGGCTTTAGCCGCAATGTCTTTTCGCGGCTGAAGCCGCTACCGGGTTCGGCATGGCGGCTCAAGTCGGGCCGGCAAGGTTGTCGATCAGTGTCAGGTAGCTGTCCACCGCCGCGAACTCCTCGGTGTCTTTCGGGCCCTTGCGGCTGTCAGGTTCGCGGACCGCCAGCAGGTGTGCCACGCCGTAGGTGCGGGCGCTGCGCAGGATCGGCAGGGTGTCGTCGATGAACAGGCTGCGCGTCGGGTCGAAGCCGGTGTCGGCATGCAGGGCATCCCAGAACTGCGGGTTTTCCTTGGGGAAACCGTAGTCGTGGGAGCTGATCAGACGCTCGAAATAGGGCGCCAGCTCGATGCGTTCGAGCTTCAATGACAGCGAGTCGCGGTGCGCATTGGTGATCATGATCACCCGCTTGCCGGCCTTCTGAATGGCGGCCAGGAAGGTCTGCGCGTCGGGGCGCAGGGCGATCAGGTGGGCGACTTCCTGCTTCAGCTCGCGGATCGGCAGCTTCAGCTCGCGGCTCCAGAAATCCAGGCAGTACCAGTTCAGCGTGCCGGCGTTGTCGATGAACAGCGGCTTGATCTCCAGCCACGCCATGGCCTCGCTGATGCCGTGGCGTTCGGCGTAGCGGCGCGGCAGGTGGTGCATCCAGAAATGCTCGTCGAAATGCAGGTCGAGCAGGGTGCCGTCCATGTCCAGCAGGACGGTGTCGATGGCGTTCCAGGGCAAGGCAGGCATACCGGGTTCTCTATGGCTCACTGAAGGGAATATCCGGGAAAAGCCACGTATAGTACTGCGCTCATGCCCAGGAGTCTGTCATGCGCCAGAAACCCGCCGTACTTGCCCGTGAAATCGTTGCCAGCAGTCACCTGTTCCGGGTCGAGGCCGTGCAACTGCGCTTCAGCAACGGCCAGGAGCGCACCTACGAGCGGCTGGTGGGGCGTGGCACCGGACATGGCGCGGTGATGATCGTGGCCATGATGGATGCCGACCACGCGCTGCTGATCGAGGAATACTGCGGCGGTACCGAAGCGTACGAACTGTCGCTGCCCAAGGGCCTGGTCGAGCCCGGCGAAGACGTGCTGGCTGCCGCCAACCGCGAACTCAAGGAAGAGGCCGGCTACGGCGCGCGGCAACTGGAGCACCTGACCGAGCTGTCGCTGTCGCCGGGCTACATGAGCCAGAAAATCCAGGTGGTGCTGGCCAGCGACCTCTATGAGGAGCGCCTGGAGGGCGACGAGCCGGAGCCGATCCGCGTCGACAAGGTCAACCTGCGCGACCTTGCCCTGCTGGCCCAGAATCCCTGCTTCAGCGAAGGCCGCGCCCTGGCCGCGCTGTATCTTGCCCGTGATCTTCTCACCCAACGTGGACTGTTCCTGCCATGAGCCTGATGCCCGACAACCTGCCCCATCCCTTGCTGGCCCCGGTGATCGACCTGGCGCGGCGTGCCGGCGAGGCGATCCTGCCGTTCTGGCGCAGCGACGTGGCGGTGACCGCCAAGGCTGACGATTCGCCGGTCACCGCCGCCGATCTGGCGGCACACAAGGTGCTGGTCGAGGGATTGCGTGCCCTTGCCACGGACATTCATGTGCTGTCCGAAGAGGACGCCGACATCCCTGCCAGCGAGCGCGCCACCTGGGAGCGCTGGTGGCTGGTCGATCCGTTGGATGGCACCAAGGAATTCATCGCGGGCAGCGAAGAGTTCACCGTCAACGTGGCGCTGGTCGAGCGTGGCCGGGTGGTGTTCGGTGTGGTGTCGATGCCGACCAGCGGGCGTTGCTACTTCGGTGGCGCCGGGCTGGGCGCCTGGTGCAGCGAGCCGGGGCAGGCCCCGCAGGCCATCCAGGTGCGTACGCAGCCGCCGGGCAGTGAGGCCTTTACCGTGGTCGCCAGTCGTCGGCACAGCAGTGCGCAGCAGGAAAGCCTGCTGAACGGCCTGGCTGGGGTATTGGGTGAGCTGCGCCTGGCGAATATCGGCAGCTCGCTGAAGTTCTGCCTGCTCGCCGAAGGCGCCGCCGACTGCTATCCGCGCCTGGCGCCGACCTCGCAGTGGGACACCGCCGCTGCCCAGGGCGTGCTGGAAGGCGCAGGCGGCGTGGTATTGCAGCTCGATGGCCAGCCGTTCAGCTACCCGCCGCGCGAGTCGCTGCTCAACCCATTCTTCCTGGCCCTGCCGGCCGAGGCCCCCTGGCGCACCAAACTGCTGGAGCTGGCCCAAGGCTAGGTTGATCTCGATTAAGCACTGTGCGGCTGTAGGACCGGCTTCAGCCGGGATTGCGAGTTCAGTTAGTCGCTATATGGCTCGGTAGGAACGGCTTTAGCCGCGAAAGCGCCAGGAAACCCACTTTATCTGCTGTGAACAGGCGGTCGCTTCGCGGCTGAAGCCGCTTACCCGGCCTTTTAGCCGCAAAAGAGCCAGAGCGCGCCCAACTCACCTGTAGCGCTTCAGCGATGCACCACGAACTGCCCGGTGAAGCGCACCGCTTCGGCGTCGTTGTCCGGGGCGGTGATCACACTATGCAACTCCAGGCGGGCGCGGCCACGGCGCTGGTAGGTGGCCAGGAAACGCTCCCAGGCAGCCTGCTCAGGCGCCGTGCAGCAGGCGATGGCATCACCGCGCACCGGCAGCGGATAGCTGATCTGCCCGTCCTGAATCACGATATGCCCATCCTCGACCCCCGCTTCACGCAGGCGCAGGTGCAGCCAGCCCCAGCCGGCCAGCACCGCGCCGCAATACAGGCTGCCGCCGAACAGCGTGCTCTTGTGGTTCACGTTGGGCGCCAGCGGCAGGTGCAGGCGCAGCCGATGGTCTTGCCAGTCGATGACCTTCACGCCCATGTCGCGGGTCAACGGAATGTCGTGGTGCAGCAGTTGCTCCAGGTTCAGGGCTGCTGACGTATTCATTCGGCGTCCTCCGCATGGCTGTCACCGAAGGTCAGGCCATGTTTGCGCAGTTTGTCGTGCAGGGTCTTGCGTGGCAGCCCGAGGGCTTCGGCCAGGCTGCGCACCGAACTGTGCGGGCGGCTCAGCTCGGCGGCGATCAGCGCCTTTTCGAAGCGCTCGACCTGTTCGCTCAGGCCGCCGGTGCTGCTCGGTTCCTGGGCGCTGGTCATGCCTTCGAGTTCCAGCTCCAGGCCCAGGGCGAAGCGTTCGGCGGCGTTCTGCAACTCACGTACGTTACCCGGCCAGGTGTGACGCAGCAGCAGGGCGCGTTGCGCCGGTCCGAGTTCGCGCTTGGCAATGCCATGGCGCTGGCTGGCCGCCTCGGTGAAGTGCTCGAAGAGGATCAGTGCGTCCTCGCCGCGCTCGCGCAGTGGCGGAATGCGCAGCGAGGCGACATTCAAGCGGTAATACAGGTCGGCGCGGAAGCGCCCCTGGTCGGCGGCCTGGCGCAGGTCTTCCTTGGTCGCGGCGATCACCCGGATATCCAGCGGGATCAGCTGGTTGCTGCCCATCCGCTCGACGGTGCGCTCCTGCAGCAGACGCAGCAGCTTGACCTGCACGTCGAGGCTCATGCTTTCGATTTCATCGAGGAACACGGTGCCGCCATTGGCGAATTCGAACTTGCCGATGCGGCGCTTCTGCGCGCCGGTGAAGGCTCCGGCTTCATGGCCGAACAGCTCGCTTTCGACCACCGATTCGGCCAGGGCGCCAGCATTGATGGCCACGAAGGGGCCATTGCGACGCCCGGAGAGGTCGTGCAGGGCGCGGGCCACCACTTCCTTGCCGGCGCCAGTTTCACCGAGGATCAGCACGTCGGCGCGGGTTGCGGCCAGGGCGCCGATCTGTTCGCGCAGGCGCAGCAGTGGCGCCGAGTGACCCACCAGCCGGGTACTCAGCTGCTGGCGGTCGCTCAGCGCCAGGCGCAGGCTGCGGTTTTCCAGCACCAGCTGGCGCAGGGCCAGGGCACGGCGCACGCTGTCGAGCATGGCATCGCTGGGGAAGGGCTTTTCCAGAAAGTCGTAGGCCCCGGCGCGCATCGCCTTGACCGCCAGCGGCACGTCGCCATGACCGGTAATCAACAGCACGGGCAGCTCCGGGTCCTGCTCGTGCAACTGTTCCAGCAGCTCCATGCCGTCCATGCCGTTCATGCGGATATCGCTGATCACCACGCCGGGCCAGTCGCGGCCGATGCGCCGGGCCAGCCCGGTCGCCTCGGGCAGGCTCAATACGTTGAGGCCGGCCAGGTCCAGGGTCTGCTTCAGCGCCTGGCGCAGGAACGAGTCGTCGTCGATCAGCACCACCTGAACCTGGCTGTCGATGGTGGTATCCGGAGTCATGCAGAAAGGTCCTCGGGGGGTTGAAGGTTGGCACCGGACGCGCCGCAGCGCAGGCGCAGGGTGATCAGCGCGCCGCCACTGGGGTGGTTGGCGAACTGCAGCTCGCCACCCAGGGCGTGCATCAGGGTATCGCAGATCGCCAGCCCGAGGCCCAGCCCCTGGGTGCGCGTCTTGGTGGTGAAGAACGGCTCGCGGGCGCGGGCCAGGGCTTCCTGGGAAAAGCCGGGGCCGTTGTCGCGGATGTACAGGCTGACGCCCTCCGGGCTGCTCTCGGCACTCAGCCACAGCTTGCGTGGCGGGCCTTTTTCGGTGAGGGCATCCAGGGCATTGGCCAGCAGATTGCCAAGCACCTGGCGCAGGCGGGTCTCACCGGCTTGCACCCACAGGGTGGCGGCCGGCAGGTCGCGGATCAGCTCCACGTCCATGGCGCGGCGGCGCTTGGCGACCAGCGCCAGGGCATCTTCCAGTGCCGGTTGCAGGGCCACGCTCTCCGGGGCGTGGGCGTCGCGGCGGGCGAAGGCGCGCAGGTGGGCGATGATCGAGGCCATGCGCCCGGTCAGCTCGCCGATCAGCTTGAGGTTGCCGCGCGCTTCGTCGGTGCGCTGGTGGTCGAGGAGGATCTCGGCGTTTTCCGCATAGCTGCGGATCGCCGCCAATGGCTGGTTGAGTTCGTGGCTGATGCTCGCCGACATGGTGCCCAGCGCCGACAGTTTGCCGGCCTGCACCAGTTCATCCTGGGCGCGTACCAGTTCCTGCTGCGCCTGTTCGCGCTCCAGCACTTCCTGGCGCAGGCGCCGGTTGAGGCCTTCCAGGTCGCTGGTGCGCTCCATTACCCGCTGTTCCAGCTGGCGGCGCGCCTTGCTCTCGAAGGCCAGGCGGTCGAGGTAATGGCGACGGCGCTGCATGGTCAGGCCGAGCACCAGCATGACCACCAGCAGCGTGGCCCCGCCCACCGCCACCACGGTGCGCACCGGACGGTCGATGAGCACGCGCGGGGCCATGACGTTGGCCGTCCAGCCGGTTTCATCGATGACCTGGGTCTGGGTCAGCCAGGCGTTGGCATCGAGCTTCAGCGGGCGCGGGTCGCGGGTCGGGTAGGGCTGGATGGCGACGATGGCTTTCTTTTCGTCTTCCGTCAGGGCGCGGGTGGCGTGGAAGCGCCATTCGGGGTTGGAAGTGAGGATCACCACGCCATTCTGGTCGGTGAGCAGCAGTTGCACTGGCGTCTTGCCCCACAGCGACTCGGTGTAGTCCAGGTCGACCTTGATCACCAGCACGCCGACCACTTCGTCGCCGTCGCGTACCGGTGCGGCGAAGAAGTAGCCGCGCTTGACCGAGGTGGTGCCCAGGCCGAAGAAACGCCCCAGCTTGCCGGCCAGAGCGTCGTTGAAGTAAGGGCGGAACGAGAAGTTGCGACCGACGAAGCTGTCGCGCTGGTCGTAGTTGGAGGCGGCCAGGGTGCGGCCTTCCTTGTTCATCAGGTAGATGACGTCGGCGCCGGTCTGCTGGGTGACGTCATGCAGGGCGCGGTTGGCACCCTCGATGGCCGAGGTGTTGGCCGGGTTGGCCAGCGCGGTGCGCAATGCCGGCAGGTCGCCGAGGATCGGCGGCAGCGACTCGTAGCGGTGCAGGGTGCCGAGCAGGTTGGCCACGTACAGCGCCAGGGTCTGGCGGTTCTGGCTGGTCAGTTCGCTCTGGTAATAGCGCTCGGCCAGATGCTCCAGCGGCCACAGCAGCGGCGCCAGGCAGATCGCCAGAAGGGCGAGGCTGCGCCAGCGGGGGCGGCGTGCACGGGCGGAGGTCTTGATCATGGTGGCGGCATCTGGGCGGTCGATGGGACCCCCGGCGCGGGCCGGGGGCATCAAGACCGCATTATGCCTGCCGTTGCGCCGCCAGGCACTCCAGCAGCGCGTCGTGCCAGTCGGGCTGGCTGACGCCCCATTGCTGCGCCAGGCGGCTGCAGTCCAGGCGCGAATTGAGCGGCCGGGTGGCCGGCGTGGGGTAGGCGCTGGTGGGAATCGGCTCCAGGCGTGCGCAGGGCTTGCCTTGGGCGGCCAGTTGCGCGCCGATGGCCTGGGCAAAGCCGAACCACGAGGTCTCGCCCTGTGCCGTGAGGTGGTAGACGCCCCACTCACCGGCCTGGCCGTCGCGCCAGCGCTCGATCAGTTGCCGGGTGCTGTGGGCGATGCTGCCGGCCCAGGTCGGCGCGCCGATCTGGTCGGCGACCACGCGCAGTTCCTCGCGCTCCTGCAGCAGCTTGTGCATGGTCAGCAGGAAGTTGCGGCCCTGCAGCGAATAGACCCAGCTGGTACGCAGGATCAGGTGCTGGCCGCCGACCGCCTGGATGGCCCGCTCGCCGGCCAGCTTGCTGGTGCCATAGACGCTCAGCGGGTTGGGCGCGTCCTGCTCGGTGTAGGGTGCGGGTTTGCGCCCGTCGAACACGTAGTCGGTGGAATAGTGGATCAGCGGCACGCCCAGCTCGGCGGCGGCCTCGGCCAGCAGGCCGGGTGCGGTGGCGTTGAGTGCGTGCGCCAGGTCGGGCTCGCTTTCAGCCTGGTCCACGGCGGTGTGCGCGGCGGCGTTGACGATCAGGTCGGGGCGCTCGGCGCGCACCGCGGCGAGAATCTGCCCGCTCTGGCCCAGGTCCAGGCGTTCGCGGCCCAGCACGCACAGCTCGCCCAGATCGGCCAGGCTGTGCTGCAGGTGGCGGGAAACCTGGCCGTGCTGGCCGGTGATGAGGATCTTCATATGAACAGTTCGGCCTCGCTCAGGCGCTTGCCCTGCTGGTCCTTGGCCGACAGCAGCGGCGTGACGCCCTCCAGCTGCCAGTCGATGGCCAGCTCCGGGTCGTCCCAGCGGATGCAGCGCTCGGCCGAGGGGGTATAGAAGTCGGTGGTCTTGTAGAGGAATTCGGCGGATTCGCTGAGCACCACGAAGCCGTGGGCGAAGCCTTCGGGAATCCACAGCTGGCGGAAGTTGCTGGCCGACAGGCGCACCGCCACCCACTGGCCGAAGTTCGGCGAGCCGCGGCGGATGTCCACCGCGACGTCGAGCACTTCACCGGCGGTGACCCGCACCAGTTTGCCCTGCGCGTTTTCGATCTGGTAATGCAGGCCGCGCAGCACGCCTTTCTGCGAACGGGAGTGATTGTCCTGGACGAACTGCGGATTCAGCCCGGTGGCTTCGCTGAAGGCCCGGGCATTGAAACTCTCGTAGAAGAAGCCCCGGTCATCGCCGAACACCTTGGGTTCGATGATGACGACTTCGGGCAACTGTGTGGCAATCACATTCACTGGTTTTCCCCTGCAAGCTTGAACAGATATTGACCGTAACCCGTCTTGCCGAAGTAATCGGCGCGCTTGAGCAACTGCGCGCGATCGATCCAGCCGTTCTGGTAGGCGATCTCCTCAAGGCATGCGACCTTCAGGCCCTGGCGATGTTCGATGGTCTGCACGTAGGACGAGGCGTCCAGCAGGCTGTCGTGGGTGCCGGTGTCGAGCCAGGCAAAACCGCGGCCGAAGCGTTCCACGCGCAGGTCACCGCGTTCCAGGTAGGCGTTGTTGACGTCGGTGATTTCCAGCTCGCCGCGTGGCGACGGCTTGACGTCCTTGGCGATGCGGATCACGTCGTTGTCGTAGAAGTACAGGCCGGTGACCGCGTAGCTGGACTTCGGCGCCTTGGGCTTCTCTTCGATGGACAGCGCGCGGCCGTTCTCGTCGAAGTCGATCACCCCGAAGCGCTCGGGGTCCTTGACCCAGTAGCCGAACACCGTGGCGCCGGAGCTGTGCGCGGCGGCCTTGAGCAGCTGTTCGCTGAAGTGCTGGCCGTGGAAGATGTTGTCGCCGAGGATCAGGCACACCGAGTCGCTACCGATGAACTGCTCGCCGATCAGGAAGGCCTGGGCCAGGCCGTCCGGGCGGGGCTGCTCGGCGTACTGGAAACGCACGCCGAACTGGCTGCCGTCGCCCAGCAGGTTGCGGTACTGCGGCAGGTCCTGGGGCGTGGAGATGACCAGGATGTCCTGGATACCGGCGAGCATCAGCACCGAGATCGGGTAGTAGATCATCGGCTTGTCGTAGATCGGCAGCAATTGCTTGGAGACGCCGAGCGTAATCGGGTGCAGACGAGTGCCGGAGCCACCGGCGAGTACGATTCCCTTGGTCATGCAATCAGATCCTTGTGGTCAGTGAAGCCCAGTCGTTGGCCTTGGTAACTGCCATCCTGCACCCGGCGACACCACTCCAGGTTTTCCAGGTACCAGGAAACCGTCTTGCGCAGGCCGGATTCGAAGGTCTCTTCGGGAACCCAGCCCAGTTCCTTTTCGATCTTGCCGGCATCGATGGCGTAGCGCAGGTCATGCCCGGGGCGGTCCACCACGTAGGTGATGAGGTCGGCGTAGCGTTGCACGCCCTCGGGATGCTGCGGCGCCATTTCTTCGAGCAGGGCGCAGATGCCTTGCACCACGTCGATGTTCTTCTGCTCGTTGTGCCCGCCGATGTTGTAGGTCTCGCCCACCACACCCTCGGTGACCACCTTGCACAGCGCCCGGGCATGGTCTTCGACGTACAGCCAGTCGCGCACCTGCAGGCCGTTGCCGTACACCGGCAGGGGCTTGCCCGCCAGGGCGTTGAGGATCATCAGCGGAATGAGCTTTTCCGGGAAATGGAACGGGCCGTAGTTGTTCGAGCAGTTGGTGACGATCACCGGCAGCCCGTAGGTGCGATGCCAGGCGCGTACCAGGTGGTCGGAGGCCGCCTTGCTGGCCGAGTAGGGCGAGCTGGGCGCGTAGGGCGTGGTTTCGGTGAACAGGTCGTCGACGCCATGCAGGTCGCCGTACACCTCGTCGGTGGAAATGTGATGGAAGCGAAACGCCTTGCGCTCGGCTTCCGGCAGCCGGGTCCAGTAGGCGCGGGTGGCTTCCAGCAGGGCGTAGGTGCCGACGATGTTGGTCTGGATGAATTCCGCCGGGCCGTCGATGGAGCGGTCGACATGCGACTCGGCGGCCAGGTGCATGATCGCCTGTGGCTCGAAGCGCGCCAGCACGGCGCTGACCGTGGCCTGGTCGGCGATGTCGGCCTGCACGAATTCGTAGCGGGTATTGCTGGCGATACGGCTGAGGGATTCGAGGTTGCCGGCGTAGGTCAGCTTGTCGAGGTTGAGGACTTCGTGCTCGGTGTTGTCGATCAGGTGCCGGACCACGGCTGATCCGATGAACCCAGCGCCGCCGGTGACGAGTATTCGCATGTGCTGGCCTTTCTTCCTTGTGAAGTGGGCGTGGAATTTATGCAGAAGCATAGCTTGTGGGGGCCACGCGATGTGCGCAAGCAGGATCAGGCCAGACAGTGGCCCCTGGTAATGAAAATATTCGATGGCCGGCCCCTGTACCGCCGTAAACCTGCCGTCGCCGTTCCGCTGCGGGTGGGGGCGGGTGTAGCCTGCAATCTATAGTTACTCGATTGCATCGCCGTTCCGCTGCCGAGGTCGCCCATGCCGATTGCTACCCTGATCCGCCGTTCCAGCTTGCCGTGCCCGCAGGTGAGCAACGACCAGGCCCTGTCGCTGCTGCAGGCGCATTACGGCCTGGGCGGCGCGCTGCAGGGGCTGGGCAGCCAGCAGGACTGCAACCTGTTGCTCGACACCGGGGCGGCCCGCTATGTGCTGAAGATCTGCCACGGCGACTATCGCCGCGAGGAGCTGCAAGCCCAGCATGCCGCCCTCGAACACCTGGCCGGGCGGGTCGGGGTACGGGTACCGCAGGTCATTCCGGCGCGCGATGGCGAGACCTTGCTGTCGCTGACCCTGGGCGGCCAGGCCGTGCATGCGCGCCTGCTGGAGTTCATCGATGGCCAGTCGCTGGGCGATGCCGGTCACCTGGGCCTGGACGTGCTGACGGCGCTGGGCGAGTTGTGCGCCAACGTCGACCTGGCCCTGGAAGACTTCAACCATCCGGGCCTGGAGCGCATTCTGCAGTGGGACCCGCGCCATGCCGGTGCGTTGGCCCGGCACCTGCTGCCGGTGATCGAGGATGGCGACGAACGCTTGTGCCTGCGCGAAGCGGCCGACCAGGCGCGTCACTGCCTGGCGCCGCTGATTTCCCTGCTGCCGTTGCAGGCCATCCACCTGGACATCACCGAAGACAACGTGGTGTGGGCTCGCGACGAACAATGCCGGTGGCAGCCCCAGGGGCTGATCGACTTTGGCGACCTGGTCACCACCTGGCGGGTCGCCGACCTGTCGGTGACCTGCGCGGCACTTCTGCACCATGCCGAAGGCGACCCGCTGTACATCCTGCCGATCATCCGCGCCTACCATGCGCGCAACCCGCTGCGGGTCGAGGAACTCAAGGCGCTGTGGCCGCTGATCGTCGCGCGCGCCACGGTGCTGGTGCTCAGCAGCGAGCAGCAGGTCAGCGTCGAACCCGGCAATGCCTACATCCAGGGCAACCTGGACAGCGAGTGGGCGATCTTCGATGCCGCCACCTCGGTGCCGATGGCGCTGATGGAAGCGGCGATCCTGGCCGCCGTGGGCCTGGAGCCCGATCCGGCGCCGCAGCCCGCCTGGAGTCTGCTGCTGCCCGGCCTGCGCGACCGGGCCTTCTGCGGGGTCGACCTGGGGGTGTTGAGCGAGCATTTCGAGGCCGGCAACTGGGAGCAGGATGGCATCGACGAACGCCTGCTGGCGCAAACGGCGCGGCAGACCGGCCTGGCCACCAGTCGCTACGGCGAATACCGCCTGTCGCGCACCCAGCCTGACAGCGCCCGCGAACCGGACACCTTCGCCCTGCATGTCGAACTGCACATCCCTGCCGGCACCCCGGTGCATGCGCCATTCGCCGGGTATCTGCGGCAGACCGCCGACGCCGCCCTGGTGCTGGTCGGCGATGGCTTCCAGCTGCGCCTGTGGGGCGTCGGCAGTGCACTGCCGTGCGACACCTCGTTGAGCGCCGGGCAGAGGCTCGGCGAGTGCAGCGGCATCCTGTTGGTGCAACTTTGCCGCGAGGCGGGGCTCAACGCGCCGTTGTTCTGCACGCCCGCCTGGGCGTCGGCCTGGCGGCAGCTGTGCCCGTCACCGGCCGGCCTGCTGGGCTTCGACTGCGACGCCCGGCCGCTGCCCGACCCGCAGGCGCTGCTGGCCCGGCGCGACGCCAGCTTGGCCCGTTCGCAAAAGCACTACTACCAGGCGCCACCGCAGATCGAGCGCGGCTGGCGCAACCACCTGATCGACATGCAGGGCCGCTCTTACCTGGACATGCTCAACAACGTGGCCGTGCTCGGCCATGGTCATCCGCGCATGGCCCGTGAAGCGGCGCGCCAGTGGTCGCTGCTCAACACCAACTCGCGCTTTCACTACGCGGCCATCAGCGAGTTTTCCGAGCGCCTGCTCAAGCTGGCGCCACCGGGGTTCGATCGGGTTTTTCTGGTCAACAGCGGCACCGAGGCCAACGACCTGGCGATTCGTCTCGCCTGGGCGTTCAGCGGCGGGCGCGACATGCTCAGCGTGCTGGAGGCCTACCACGGCTGGTCGGTGGCCACCGATGCGATTTCCACGTCCATCGCCGACAACCCCCAGGCCCTGGAAACCCGCCCCGACTGGGTCCACCCGGTCACGGCGCCGAATACCTATCGCGGCCCCTATCGTGGGCCGAGCAGTACTTCCGACTACCTGCGCAGTGTCGAGCAGGCCCTGGCCCGGCTGGACGCGCAGGGCCGCCAGGTGGCGGGGTTCATCTGCGAGCCGGTGTACGGCAACGCCGGTGGCATCGTCCTGCCGCCGGGCTATCTTCAAGCGGTCTACGAGCAGGTCCGCGCCCGTGGCGGGGTGGCCATCGCCGATGAGGTGCAGGTCGGCTACGGGCGGTTGGGCGAATATTTCTGGGGCTTCGAAGAGCAGGGGGTGGTGCCCGACATCATCACCTTGGCCAAGGGCATGGGTAACGGTCACCCACTGGGTGCGGTGATCACTCGCCGGGAAATCGCCGAGGCGCTGGAAGCCGAGGGTTACTTCTTTTCCTCGGCTGGCGGCAGCCCGGTCAGTTGTCGGATCGGCATGGCGGTGCTGGATGTGCTGGAGCAGGACAGGCTGCGCGACAACGCGCGGGTGCTGGGCAGTTACTTCAAGGCCCGCCTGCAGGCCCTGGCCGAGCGACATCCGCTGGTCGGTGCGGTGCACGGTATGGGCTTCTACCTGGGGCTGGAACTGGTGCGCGACCGCCAGACCCTGGCGCCGGCCACCTCCGAGACCGCCTACCTGTGCGAACGCTTGCGCGAGCGGGGGATCTTCATGCAACCCACCGGTGACCACCTGAACATCCTCAAGATCAAGCCACCGATGTGCACGCCTCGGCACAGCGTGGACTTCTTCGTCGACAGCGTGTCGAAGGTGCTGGACGAGCTTTAGGCGCAATACTGGTCAGTTAGACCGGGTAGCGGCTTCAGCCGCGAAGCGACCGCATGTTCACAACAGATGCAGTGAGTTTCCTGGCGCTTTCGCGGCTAAAGCCGCTCCTACCGAGCCCCATGGCAGACTCACTGAACTGTATGGGCTTCAGGAGGGCCGTTCAGAGGATGGATGTACGATTTATATCGATCAACCTGGCTGGTTGATCTTTCTTTTTGAAAAACCTTGATGCATATGCCGATATTTATCGGCTATAAAGGCGGTTCATTTCATCCCTGGCCGCCGGGCCGGGGTCATGCACGCAGTCAGACGCTTCCATGGAGCCCCGATGACCATGACTACCCTCGACAGCACGCCCCGCGCCGATGGCTTCCACATGCCCGCCGAATGGGCGCCCCAGACCCAAGTGTGGATGATCTGGCCCGAGCGCTCGGACAACTGGCGCCTGGGCGGCAAGCCGGCGCAGGCCGCGCATGTCGAACTGGCCAAGGCCATCGCGCGTTTCGAACCGGTGACCGTCGGCGTCTCGGCGGCCCAGTACGACAACGCCGTGGCGTCGCTGAACGTGCCCAATATTCGGGTGGTGGAACTGAGCAACGATGACGCCTGGGTGCGTGACACCGGTCCGACCTTCGTCATCAACGAGCAAGGCGAAGTCCGCGGCGTGGACTGGGACTTCAATGCCTGGGGCGGTTTCGACGGCGGCCTGTACTGGCCGTGGCATCGGGATTCCCAGGTGGCCAGCAAAGTCCTCGGCATGGAGCGCTGTGCGCGCTACGTCACGCCAGGCTTCGTGCTGGAAGGCGGCTCGATCCACGTCGATGGTGAGGGCACCGTGGTCACCACCGAGGAATGCCTGCTCAATCGCAACCGCAACCCGCACCTGACCCGCGAGCAGATCGAAGCGGTGCTGGGCGACAACCTGGGCGTGGACAAGGTCATCTGGCTTCCTGAAGGTCTGTTCAACGACGAGACCGACGGTCATGTGGATAACTTCTGCTGCTACGTGCGTCCCGGCGAGGTGCTGCTGGCCTGGACTGACGACCCGCAGAACCCCAACTACCCGCGCTGCCAGGCCGCCATGCAGGTGCTGGAGAACACCCTGGATGCCAAGGGCCGCAAACTGATCGTGCACAAGATGCCGATCCCTGGCCCGCTGTATGCCACGGCCGAGGAGTGCGCAGGTGTCGACAAGGTGCAGGGCAGCCAGGAACGCTCGCCTTCGGTGCGTCTGGCCGCTTCCTACGTGAACTTCCTGATCGTCAACGGCGGCATCATCGCACCGTCCTTCGACGACCCGCTGGATAACACCGCCCGCGACATCCTGCAGCGTGTGTTTCCGCAGCACGAGGTGGTCATGGTGCCCGGCCGCGAGCTGCTGCTCGGCGGCGGCAACATCCATTGCCTGACCCAGCAGCAGCCTGCAGGGCGCAGCGCAGACGCCTGAACGGCAGCCGGTTGGTCCTGATCTTGCTGAGCAAAGCCCATCATTCGATGGGCTTTTTTCATGGGTAACGTTTTGTAGCCATTGCTTCGCCGTTGACGGTCTATTCTCTGAACAAGCGGTGCAGCGATTCGTCTGCCTGTAACAAAGCCTTCGTACATTTGGCCGCTCATGACGCAGGAGGTGTCTCCATGAACGCTGCTCTCCGCCCATATGCCCCGCGTGCAATTGCCGCCAGTAACCAGGCCCGAGAGATCCTGGCCGCCTGGCTGAAAGTCAATCGCGCACCCAAGGCCAAGGCCGACCCGCGCCTCATGCTGCTGCAGCGCTACCCCCTGGGCCTGCTCGACGAAGCCGAGCTGGAAGCGCTGCTGAAAATCCTCTACGAATGACCTGCCAGCAGGGCCGATGGCTCTGGAACAGGCTTGTGCGCGTTTGACACCCCGCCGGGCGGCGACTAGCATTCGCCCCCCACCGGCTGTGGCCTAGCGCCATGTACGTGCATCAGTAGTCCACTGCGATGATTGCGTGCGGTCTCCCCGCTCTCCCGAGGCAGGAAGCCCAGGTGCGGCTCTGCGGATTTTCCGCAAGCGGCTGCGACCACAGCGCGGTTTTGATCCGCACTTCGCACAAGGAAAACAAGATGCTCGCTACCCGAATCAGCCTGCTCGCCCTGGGCGTGCTCGGCGCTTCCCAAGCCATGGCGCAAGGCCAGGCGGACGCCAACGGTTTCGTCGAAGACAGCCACCTGACCCTGAACATGCGTAACGCCTACATCAGCCGCGACTACAAGCATGGCAACCAGGACAAGGCCGAGTGGGGCCAGGCGTTCATGGGCAACTTCACCTCCGGCTTCACCCAGGGCACCGTCGGTGTCGGCGTGGACGCCTTCGCCCTGTACGGCGTGCGCCTGGATGGCGGCAAGGGCCGCAGCGGTGCCGGTGGTATCGACTTCTTCAAGCGTGGCGACAGTGGCCAGCCGGCTGACGACCTGACCCGCGTAGGCGCTGCGGTCAAGGCGCGCATCTCCAACACCGTGATCAAGTTCGGCGACCAGATGCCTGAGCTGCCGGTGCTGAGCTACGACAACAGCCGCCTGCTGCCAGAGAGCTATCGCGGCACTTACATCAGCTCCAAGGAAATCGACAACCTGGAACTGGTCGCCGGCCGTTTCACCAGCGAAGTGCGCAAGAGCGCCGAAGGCCATGACAGCGGTGGCCTGAAGAGCATCAACGTCTACGGTGCCAAGTACAAGTTCAGCGACGCCTTCAGCGCGGCAGCCTATGCCTCGGACAACGAGGACGTGTTCAAGAAGCAGTACGTGAACCTGAACTACGTGCTGGCCATGCCGGACAACCAGTCGCTGACTTTCGACTTCAACGGCTACCACACCAAGCTGGATCGCGATTACTCCGCAGCGGCGGCCGCCGGCGAGCGTGACAACAAGATCTGGAGCCTGGCCGCGACCTGGGCGGTGGGTATCCACAGCTTCACCCTGGCGCACCAGCGCAGCACCGGTGAAACCGGCTACAACTATGGCGGCTACCGCAATGCCGGTGGTTTCGGCGATGGCGGCAATACCATCTACCTGGCCAACTCCTACTGGTCGGACTTCAACGCCAAGGACGAGCGCTCCTGGCAAGTGGCCTACGACGTCGACCTGTCCAGCGTGATCCTGCCGGGCCTGAGCTACAAGGCGGCCTTCGTGCGTGGCAGCAACATCGACGACGGCACCAACCGTGGCAACGGCTCGGAGCGCGAAATCTTCAGCCAGGTGAAGTACGTGGTGCAGAGCGGTCCGGCCAAGGACCTGTCGCTGCGCCTGCGCAACTCCT
Organism: uncultured Pseudomonas sp.; assembly: GCF_913777995.1. Classification (GTDB taxonomy): domain Bacteria; phylum Pseudomonadota; class Gammaproteobacteria; order Pseudomonadales; family Pseudomonadaceae; genus Aquipseudomonas. Next base: position 16,156 of record NZ_CAJYVE010000032.1, read on the forward strand.
TCCTGCGCGTGTCGAACAACGCCAGCGCCTACAACGACGACGGCAACGAAGTGCGTATCTTCGTTGATTACCCGATCAACGTTTTCTAAGCGCAGACGACAAGGCCCGCATCAGCGGGCCTTGTTCTTTGTGGTCTTGCAGCTCTGTGCGGTCCTCGCTCAGCGAGCGCTCAGCGCCGCGTAGCTGTTCATCAGGTTGCGGTAGTTGGGAATCCGCTGGCTCAGCAGGTTGCCCAAGCCTTCGATGTCGTTGCGCCAGTCGCGGTGCAGCTCACAGGCCACCGAGAACCAGTTCATCAGCTGCGCACCGGCCTGGCTCATGCGGTTCCACGCGGCCTGCTGCACGGTCTCGTTGAAGGTGCCGGAGGCGTCGGTGACCACGAAGACTTCGAAGCCTTCCTGCAGGGCCGAGAGTACCGGGAAGGTCACGCACA
>NZ_CAJYVE010000033.1 GCF_913777995.1 uncultured Pseudomonas sp.
CGGTTGGTGTACTTCTTGGCGATGGAGATCACCAGACGCAGGTTCGCCTCGACCATTTCCTTCTTGGCGCGGCGGGCCTTGGCCTCACCGATGGACATGCGACGGTTGATGTCCTTGATCTCGGCAACGGTCAGGCCGGTTTCTTCTTCCAGGTCGCGCAGCTTCTGCTGGCAACGCTTGATATCAGGCTGGAAGCGTACGATGGCCTCGCCGTGCTTGCTCTTGCTGCTGGCAATCGAGTCGCTCCACGACAGGTCGACTTCGTTGCCCGGGAACGAACGCAGGAACTCGGCACGCGGCATGCGCGCATCACGCACGCACAGCTGCATGATGGCGCGTTCCTGGGCACGCAGGCGCTCCAGGGCACCACGCACGCGCTCGACCAGCACTTCGAACTGCTTGGGCACCAGCTTGATCGGCATGAAGAGGTCAGCCAGGGCGAGCATTTCTGCCACGGCCTGCTTGTCTTCACGGCCTTTCTTCAGGGCCTTGAGGGTGATGGCCAGCTGATCGGCGACGGCGCCGAAGCGCTGCTGGGCGACCACTGGGTCGGGACCGCTTTCGGTCTCTTCCTCTTCGTCGCTGCCTTCGGACTCTTCGTCTTCGTCGTCGTCCTTGTCATCGGCCTTGGTGGCCTTTTCGTCCATGGGCGGCGGGACTTCGGCCGGTGGCGCGATGCCGTCGTCCGGGTCGATGTAGCCGCTGAGAACGTCGGACAGACGACCGCCTTCGCTGGTGACGCGATCGTATTCGGAGAGGATGTACTCGACCGTGCCAGGGAAGTGCGCGATGGCGCCCATCACTTCACGAATGCCTTCCTCGATACGCTTGGCGATTTCGATCTCGCCTTCGCGGGTCAGAAGCTCGACCGTACCCATTTCGCGCATGTACATGCGCACCGGGTCGGTGGTGCGGCCGATGTCGCTCTCTACCGCGGCCAACGCTGCGGCCGCTTCTTCAGCGGCGGCTTCGTCGGTGTCGGCATCGGCCAGCATCAGGGCGTCTGCATCCGGAGCACTCTCGTGGACCGGGATCCCCATGTCGTTGATCATGCGGATGATGTCTTCCACCTGCTCCGGATCTGAAATATCCTCCGGCAGGTGGTCGTTGACCTCTGCGTAAGTCAGATACTTCTGCTCACGGCCCAGGGTGATCAACTCTTTGATACGAGACTGCTGTTGCGCTTTTCCGGACATAACACCCTATCCACTGAAGGTCTTGGCGGGCAAAAAACAAGCCGGGGATTATACCCGAGCTATGACCTCACACGCCAGTTGAGGTCGGGTTTTGTGTCTGCTCTTTACGACAGAGCAAGCCGAGCAGTTGCGATTTCTCTTCCGCAGTCAGCCCGCTTTGTTTCTCTTTGCTGATCAATCGATCCAGGAGTCGCTCGCGCTGGCGGGCGGATAACCTAGTTATAGTGTCGAAAAACTGTTGTTCAAGGTTGCCGGCTTCGATCAACCATTCCTTCTCGGCCAGCGCGCGCAGCAGGCGGCCCTGTTCGGTGCCATGCCAGCGCGCTATCAACTGTAACGACCGCAAACCCGGATTCTTTTGCCGGGCTTCGATCAAGGCGACCAGCAGCTGTGCCTGAAAATTGTCTTCATCCGCGAACTGGCTGGCATTGTCGACTTTTTCGGCCAGTTCCGGGTGGTGCAGCAGGGTGCGCAGCGCCGTTTGCATGGGCTGCTCCACCGTGACCGGTGTACGCGGCTGGCGCGGTTCGAAGTCCTTGCGCCCGCCCTTGTTGCCCCACTGCTTGTTGTTGTCCCACTTCTTCTGGCCCTGACGACCGGCGCCACCCTGCTTTTGCGGGGTCCATTGCGGCGCTTCGTCGTGCAGGCCTTCGTAGCCGCCGGCGGGCTGATAGTCGCCGTAGTCCGGCATGCCGCCATAGTCGGCGAACGGGTCGTGGCTGGGCTGGCTCGGCGCGGGGGCGCTTTGTGCCATCTGGCTCATGGCGTCGCCGCTCAGCCCGGTGATCTCGCTCAGCCGCTGGCGCATCAGGGTGCGCAGGTTGGCGCCGGGGACCTTTTCGATCAGCGGTGCCGCCAGGGTCACCAGGTGCGCCTTGCCTTCCAGCGAGCGCGGGTCGGCCTCTTGGGTCAGCTGCTCGAAGAAGTAGTCGGCGAGCGGCTGGGCATGCTGGTTGATGCGTGCCTTGAAGGCGTCGGTGCCTTCGGCGCGTACCAGCGTATCCGGGTCCTCGCCCTCGGGCAGGAACAGAAAGCGCGCCCGGCGGCCGTCTTGCAGGCTCGACAGGGTCGCCTCCAGGGCGCGCCAGGCGGCGTTGCGGCCGGCCTGGTCGCCGTCGAAGCAGAACAGCACGCTGGGCACCACGCGGAACAGCCGCTTGAGGTGCTCTTCGCTGGTCGCCGTGCCCAGGGTCGCCACCGCATTGCGCAGGCCTTGCTGGGCCAGGGCGATGACGTCCATGTAGCCTTCGACGACGATGATCTCGTCGAGGTTGCGGTTGTGCTTGCGCGCCTCGAACAGGCCGTACAGCTCCTGGCCCTTGTGGAACACCGGGGTTTCCGGCGAGTTCAGGTACTTGGGCTTGTCGTCGCCCAGAACCCGGCCACCGAAGGCGATGACCCGGCCACGGGTGTCGCGAATCGGGAACATCACTCGGTCGCGGAAGCGGTCGTAGCGCTTGCCGGTCTCGGTGTTCTCGATCAGCAGCCCGGCGTCGATCATCACCTTCTGTTGCAGGCTGTCGCTGCTCAGGTGCTTGTACAGGTTGTCCCAGCCCGGCGGCGCGAAGCCCAGGCCGAAGTCACGGGCAATCTCGCCCGACAGCCCGCGCCCCTTGAGGTATTCCACCGCTGCCTTGCGCGCCGGGTGGCTCTTGAGCGCCTGGCGGTAGTACTGCGCGGCGGCTTCGAGCAGCGGGTACAGCGGTGAGTCGGTGGGCTGGCGCGGCTTGTTGCCCCGGTTGCCCTGTTCCCTCGGCACTTCCATGCCGGCGGCCTTGGCCAGTTCTTCCACGGCCTGGGGGAAGTCCAGGTTGTCGTGGTCCATGATGAACCCCAGCGCGTTACCGCCGGCACCGCAACCGAAGCAGTAATAGAACTGCTTGTCGGGGCTGACGCTGAACGAAGGGGTCTTTTCCTTGTGGAACGGGCAGCAGGCGACGTGGTTCTTGCCGGCCTTCTTGAGTTGCACGCGCGAGCTCACCACGTCGACGATGTCGGTGCGGTTCAGCAGGTCGTCAATGAAACTCTGGGGTATCAGCCCGGCCATGGTGTTCTCATCAGGCGAAATGCAAATTATCGGTGCGCGTCATTGTGAAGCATGGCTGACGGGGATGCACTCGAGCCCTGAAACGACAGGGTGCTTTCTTGAATGATGTGACGGGGTCAGCCATCTGCGCGGCTGCCTTATATAAAACGCTGCCCTGTCGACTTTGCTTGGAAAGCCTGCAGGGCATTACGTTCTGTGCGTGAATCGCTTCGCCAGGGAAGCGAACCGCACGGCCTGGAATCAGGCGAGATGTGCGCTGACCGCGAAGCCCGTCAAGCGGGACCTGCTGTCAGTGAAGCTGAACTGCCGACAGCCCGGCTCAGGGCCGGGCATGGCAGAAAGCTTGCGGCGTCAGTCTGTATTAGTACAGACGAACGGCGCGGCGCTGTTCGCGCTGAACTTTCTTGGCGTGACGCTTAACGGCAGCCGCTGCTTTGCGCTTACGCTCGGCAGTTGGCTTCTCGTAGAATTCGCGGCTACGAACTTCAGCCAGAACACCGGCTTTTTCGCAGGAGCGCTTGAAACGACGCAGAGCTACGTCGAAGGGTTCGTTCTCTTTTACTTTGACGGCTGGCATCCAGAGCTACCTTCATTCATTACCGGGGGCAACGCTTCGTGCAAACGTTGCACTGAATACGTCGGTTTTTAAGGGTTGCGGATGTTACCCCTTCGGGCGAGGGATTGCAAAGCCTCTGATCGAAAACCGCTGGTCGGCACCCGGGCCGACGACTATCATGCGCGCCTTCGAAGGCCGGGCGGCAGTGTAATCGCCCCGCCGCGTCACGTCTGCCCCCCTGAAAAGGCGCACCCATGCTAGTACTGGGATTAGAAACCTCCTGCGACGAAACCGGCGTCGCCCTCTACGACAGCGAGCGCGGCCTGCTGGCCGATGCGCTGTTCAGTCAGATCGACCTGCACCGGGTCTACGGTGGCGTGGTGCCCGAGCTGGCCTCGCGTGATCACGTCAAGCGCATGCTGCCGCTGATCCGCCAGGTGCTGGCCGAAGCCGACCGCGTGGCCACCGATATCGACGCCATCGCCTACACCGCCGGCCCCGGCCTGGTCGGTGCGCTGCTGGTCGGCGCCTCCTGCGCCCAGGCCCTGGCCTTCGCCTGGGACATCCCGGCGCTGGGCGTGCACCACATGGAAGGCCACCTGCTGGCGCCGATGCTGGAGGCGCAGCCGCCGCAGTTTCCGTTCGTCGCCTTGCTGGTGTCGGGCGGCCATACCCAGCTGGTGCGGGTCGATGGCATCGGCCAGTACGAGCTGATGGGCGAGTCGCTGGACGACGCCGCCGGTGAAGCCTTCGACAAGACCGCCAAGATGATGGGCCTGCGCTACCCCGGTGGCCCGGAAATCGCCAAGCTGGCCGCCAGTGGCGTGCCGGGGCGTTTCACCTTTCCGCGGCCGATGACCGACCGCCCCGGCCTGGCGTTCAGCTTCAGCGGCCTGAAGACCTTCGCCCTGAACACCTGGCAGCAGTGCCAGGCGTCTGGCGACGACAGCGAACAAACCCGTTGCGACATCGCCCTGGCCTTCCAGGAGGCGGTCGTGGAGACTCTGACCATCAAGTGCAAACGCGCCCTCAAGCAGGCCGGGCTGAACAGCCTGGTGATCGCCGGTGGGGTGAGTGCCAACAAGGCGCTGCGGGCTTCGCTGGAAAGCATGCTGGCGGGCCTCAAGGGCCAGGTGTTCTACGCCCGCCCGCAATTCTGCACCGACAACGGCGCGATGATCGCCTACGCCGGTTGCCAGCGTTTGCTGGCCGGGCAGAAGGAAGGCCTGGGCATTCATGTGCAGGCGCGTTGGCCAATGGAGCAGTTGCCCAGCCTTTAAGCCCGGGCTGCGTCAGAAATGTCGTTCGCGCCCTGCCAGCAGGTCGCGTAGATTGCCCCGGTGGCGCCACACGATGAGCAGCGTCAACAGGCTCACCGGCAACAAGGCGCGGGGTTCCTGCCAGGCCAGTAGCGGCAGGGTCAGGGGTGTGGCGATCAACGCCGCCAGCGAGCTGGTGCGGGTCAGGTAGAAGGTCAGCAGCCACACGGCCACGGCCAGTGCGGCGGCGGGCGGGTAGAGGCCCAGCAGCATGCCGGCGGCAGTGGCCACGCCCTTGCCGCCCTTGAAGCGGAAATACAGCGGAAACAGATGGCCGAGCACTGCGCATAGGCCGACCCAGGCCTGTTGGCCGTGGCCCAAGCCGTAGTGCTGGGCGATTAGTACGGGCAACAGGCCTTTGCAAAGATCGCCGGCCAGGGTCAGGATGGCGAGCTTCTTGCCCGCCAGGCGCAGCATGTTGGTGGCGCCGGCGTTGCCCGAGCCACTGGCGCGCGGGTCCGGGCTGCCGCTGAGGCGGCTGAGCAGGATGGCGAAGGACAGTGAGCCAAGCAGGTAGGCGAGTATCGCCAGTAACCAAAACATGCTAACCATTCCGGGCAAGGATGGCCCTGATTCTAACGGCGCATTGCGCCCTTGTCGTGCTGTGGAGAGTAGTGCTTGGACAGAGTGTTCATCGAGGGGCTGGAAGTCGAGACGGTGATCGGCGCCTATGACTGGGAGCGCGGCATTCGCCAGTGCCTGCGCCTGGACCTGAGCTTCGCCTGGGATAACCGCCCGGCAGCGGCGGGCGACGACCTGAGCAAGGCGCTGGATTACGCCAGTGTGTCCGAGCGCATCCAGGCCTTCGCCGCGCAGACCCAGTACCAGCTGGTGGAAACCTTTGCCGAGCGCCTGGCCGAAGTGCTGATGAGCGAGTTCGGCATTCCCTGGCTGCATATCAAACTGACCAAGCCGGGCGCCGTGGCGGCCGCTCGTGGCGTGGGTGTGGAGATCGAGCGCGGATGTCGCTGACGCGGATTTTCCTGGGCCTGGGCAGCAACATCGAGCGCGAACGGCACCTGACCGCCGGCCTCGATGCGCTGGCGGGCTTTCTCGGCGACCTGCAGTGCTCGCCGGTGTTCGAGAGCCATGCCGTGGGTATCAAGAGCGGGCCGTTCTTCAACCTGGTGGTCAGCGCGCTGACCGACCTGCCGTTGATGGAGCTGGACCGTCGGCTGAAATTCATCGAGGCCGACAATGGCCGTTATGCGCCCGACCGTGTCGGCCTGCCGCTGGATATCGACGTGTTGCTGTATGGCGAGCAGGTGGGCAATTTCGATGGGCTAGTGCTGCCGCGTGCCGAAATCCTGAAAAATGCCTTCGTATTGTGGCCATTGTCGTTGATCGCGCCGGAGCAGGTTCATCCCGGTGCGGGGCAGTCGTTCGCCAGCCTGTGGGCCGAGGCGCAGATCGACCAGCAGCTGTGGCCGGTGGCCTTCGAGTGGCAAGGCCAGGCGCTGACCCCGGCGCAAATGCTGACCCGTGCCTGACCGGGGCCAGGCCTTTCGCGGCTGAAGCCAATACTGATCAGTTAGGCCGTGGGAGCGAGCTTGCTCGCGAAGGCGGGGTCACGTTCACAGCGAAATCAGCGACTTTGCCACCTTTTCGCGAGCAAGCTCGCTCCCACAGAACCGCAAAGCGCTTAATCGAGCTGTATTGGCTTCAGCCGGGATGCTTTTCGTGGCTGAAGCCGCGCCTCCCGGTAGGCATCAGGCTTGCTGGCTGGCCTTGTAGACTTTCAGTCTGTCCAGCCTGGCTTCGCGCAGGGCATTGCCCAGTTCCTGGCCCTTGAGTCCCTTTTCCAGCAGCGGTTGCACGGACACCGCGCGGGCCGCGTCGGCGGCGCCGCGCAGGTAGATGGCCTGGGGATAATCTCGCTCTTCGAAACCCTGTCGGCCACGGGCGTCCATTTCGCAGGCGGCGATGAATTCTTCGAAGCGCTGCGGCCGACGGTAGACGTCGAAGCTCTGCAGCAGGTCCAGCAGGGTCGAAGGCTTGAGTTCCAGGGCGCGATGCCCGTGGGTATGGTACTGGCCGACCAGCAGGGCCAGTTCCTGGCACTCCTTTGGCGCCTTGACCCGCTCGTTGACCGCCTTGATCAGCGGCAGGCCGGTGTGTTCGTGGGCAATGTGGCGCGGCCATTCGTCCGGCGGGGTGGCGCCTTTGCCGAGGTCGTGCAGCAGGCAGGCCCAGCGCACGCTCAGCGGCTGCTGGTGGCGGGCGGCCTGCAGCAGGACGCGGAGAATGTGTTCGCCGGTATCGATTTCCGGATGATGCGCCTCCGGCTGCGGCACACCGAACAGGGCTTCGACCTCTGGCATCAGTTCCTGCAGGGCGCCACAGTCGTGCAATACCCGAATGAACACGTCGGGGCGCTCTTCCATCAGGGCGCGGGAGATTTCCTTCCAGCTGCGTTCCGGGGTCAGCGCCTTGAGTTCGCCGGACTCACTGAGCTGGCGCATCAGGGCCAGCGTTTCGGGGGCTATGCTGAAACCCAGCGGGGCATAGCGTGCAGCGAAGCGCGCCACACGCAGCACACGCAGGGGATCTTCGGCGAATGCCGGGGAAACGTGACGCAAGATGCGGGCTTCGAGGTCTTGCTGGCCGCCATAGGGGTCGGTCAGCTGACCGTCCTTGTCTTCGGCCATGGCGTTGATGGTCAGGTCGCGGCGGATCAGGTCCTGTTCCAGGGTGACCTCTGGGCTGGCATGGAACACGAAGCCGCCATAGCCCACGCCGCTCTTGCGCTCGGTGCGCGCCAGGGCGTATTCCTCGCCGGTCAGCGGATGCAGGAACACCGGAAAGTCAGTGCCCACCGGGCGGTAGCCCTTGACCAGCATCTCTTCACTGGTGGCCCCAACCACCACCCAGTCGGTATCGGTGACGGGTTGCCCCAACAGGCGATCGCGAACCGCGCCGCCGACTTTGTAAATCTGCATAAGAACCTCCGTAGGCCCGACAGGATAAACCTTGTACGGGCCGCAGGAGGTTAAAACTGCGTGATGAGGCGTTGCAGGGGAGTCAGAGGTGATGGACTACCGCCAGGTCCAGGCGCGGGTATTCGTTGTCGGCGCCTTCGCCACGGGGCGGTACGTGGTGGGTCTTGACGATCTGGTCACCCTGCAGGGTTTCCAGGTGCACGTCGAAGCCCCACAGGCGGTGCAGGTGCTTGAGCACTTCGTCCGTGGACTCGCCCAGCGGTTTGCGATTGTGCTGCTGGTGGCGCAGGGTCAGCGAGCGGTCGCCGCGCCGGTCGATGCTGTAGATCTGCACGTTGGGTTCGCGATTACCCAGGTTGTACTGTGCGGCCAGGGTTTCACGAATGATGTGGTAGCCCGCTTCGTCATGGATCGCCGGCACCAGCAGCTCTTCCTTCTGGTCGTCGTCCATGATGCTGAACAGCTTGAGGTCGCGCATCACCTTGGGCGACAGGTACTGCAGGATGAAGCTCTCGTCCTTGAAGCTGCTCATGGCGAACTTGATGGTGCTCAGCCAGTCGCCACCGGCAAGGTCCGGGAACCAGCGGCGGTCTTCGTCGGTGGGGTTCTCGCACATGCGGCGAATGTCCTGGAAGATCGAGAAGCCCAGGGTGTAGGGGTTGATGCCGCTGTAGTAGGGGCTGTCGAAGCCAGGCTGGTAGATCACGCTGGTGTGCGACTGCAGGAACTCGAACATGAAGCCGTCGGTGACCAGCCCTTCGTCGTACAGGTCGTTGATCAGGGTGTAGTGCCAGAAGGTCGCCCAGCCTTCGTTCATCACCTGGGTCTGGCGTTGCGGGTAGAAGTACTGCGCGATCTTGCGCACGATGCGCACCACTTCACGCTGCCAGGGCTCCAGCAGCGGGGCGTGTTTCTCGATGAAGTAGAGGATGTTCTCCTGCGGCTCGGCTGGAAACCGCGCGTTGTCGGCCTGGCTGTTCTTCTCGGCGCTTTTCGGGATGGTGCGCCACAGGTCGTTGATCTGCCGCTGTAGGTGCTCCTCGCGGTCCTTCTGGCGACGGCGCTCCTCTTCGGCGGAGATGGGGTAGGGCCGCTTGTAGCGGTCGACGCCGTAGTTCATCAGCGCATGGCAGGAGTCGATGAGGTCTTCCACGGCGTCGATGCCGTGGCGCTCTTCGCACTGGGTGATGTACTGCTTGGCGAACACCAGGTAGTCGATGATCGAACTGGCATCGGTCCAGGTGCGGAACAGGTAGTTGCCCTTGAAGAAGCTGTTGTGCCCGTAGCAGGCATGCGCCACCACCAGTGCTTGCATGCACATGGTGTTTTCTTCCATCAGGTAGGCAATGCACGGGTCGGAGTTGATGACGATCTCGTAGGCCAGTCCCATCTGTCCACGCGAGTAGGACTTTTCCGTGCTGAGAAACTGCTTGCCATAGGACCAGTGATGGTAGCCCAGCGGCATGCCCACCGAGGCGTAGGCGTCCATCATCTGCTCGGCGGTGATCACCTCGATCTGGTTGGGGTAGGTGTCCAGGGCATAGCGTTCGGCGATACGCGCGATTTCCCGGTCGTATGCCTGGATCAGTTCGAAGGTCCACTCTGACCCCGTGGAGAGGGGCTGGCGTTTCTGATCTCTAGCGGTCATGTCACTAACCTGCGCTGGAAGAGTTCACGGAATACCGGGTAGATATCACCGGCGGACACCAGTTGCTGCTGGGCGAAGGTATCGGCGAATTCCTCGCTGATGCGCTCGTATTCGTACCACAGCGCCTGGTGCTCGCGGGGGGTGATTTCCACGTAGGTGTAGTACTGCACGAACGGCATGATCTGCTTGGTGAGGATTTCCCGGCAGATGGGCGAGTCGTCGTTCCAGTTGTCGCCGTCGGAGGCCTGGGCGGCGTAGATGTTCCACTCGTTGGCCGGGTAGCGCTCGGCCATGATCTCCTGCATCAGCTTCAGGGCACTGGAAACGATGGTGCCGCCGGTTTCCCGGGAGTAGAAGAACTCTTCTTCGTCCACCTCGCGGGCGCTGGTGTGGTGGCGGATGAACACCACGTCGATCTTGTCGTAGTTACGCTTGAGGAACAGGTACAGCAGGATGAAGAAGCGCTTGGCGATGTCCTTGGTTGCCTGGGTCATCGAGCCGGAGACGTCCATCAGGCAGAACATCACCGCCTTGGAGCTGGGGTTGGGCTGCTTGACCAGCAGGTTGTACTTGAGGTCGAAGGTGTCGAGGTAAGGCACACGGCGAATGCGCGCCTTGAGGCGTTCGACTTCGCCTTCGAGTTCCTGGATATCGCCGAAGTTGTCCGGTTCTTCGACCTTCAGGCGCTCCAGCTCGGCCTGCACCTGCTTGAGCCGCGCGCGGCTGCTGCCCGACAGGGCGATGCGCCGGGCGTGGGCCGAGCGCAGGGTGCGGACGATGTTGATGCGCGAGGGGTTGCCCTCGTTGCTGATGCCGGCGCGCACGGTCTTGAAGGTGTCGGTGCCGGTGAGGTGGCGTTTGACCAGGTTGGGCAGTTCGAGGTCTTCGAACATGAATTCGAGGAATTCTTCCTGGGTGATCTGGAAGACGAACTCGTCCATGCCTTCGCCGGAATTGCTGGCCTTGCCGGCGCCCTTGCCGCCACCGCCGCCCTGGGGACGGGCGATGCGCTCGCCCGCAGTGAATTCCTTGTTGCCGGGGTGCACGACGGTCTGCTTGCCGCCGCGGCCATGGTGCAGGACCGGCTCGTCGATGTCGCGGCCGGGGATGCTGATCTGTTCGCCGTGCTCCATGTCGGTGATGGAGCGGCGGCTGACGGCTTCTTCAACCGCCTTCTTGATGTGGTCGCGGTAACGCCGCAGGAAACGCTGGCGATTCACCGTGCTCTTGTTCTTGCCGTTCAGGCGTCGGTCGATCACGTAACTCATAGGGGCCCCTTAGGGGAGCTGCAAGCTCCAGGCTACAAGCTGCAAGTTGCCTATCCAAACGCCGGCTTCACGCAGTCAACGGCGCACCTGCTGCCCCCTGTGGGGCGACAGGTACGTCGTTGCTGACCTGAAGCTTGCCGCTTGTCGCTGCCTTACTGCGATTTGCGTACGCGCAGGTACCACTCGGAGAGTAGACGCACCTGCTTGTCGGTGTAGCCCCGCTCGACCATTCGAGTGACGAAGTCGTTGTGTTTCTGTTGGTCTTCCTTGCTGGCCTTGGCGTTGAAGCTGATGACCGGCAGCAGGTCTTCGGTGTTGGAGAACATTTTCTTCTCGATCACCACCCGCAGCTTTTCATAGCTCAGCCAGGTTGGGTTCTTGCCATTGTTGTTGGCACGTGCCCGCAGGACGAAGTTGACGATCTCGTTGCGGAAGTCTTTCGGGTTGCTGATGCCGGCCGGCTTCTCGATTTTCTCCAGTTCTTCGTTGAGGGCCACGCGGTTGAGGATTTCACCGGTTTCCGGGTCGCGATATTCCTGGTCCTGAATCCAGAAGTCTGCGTACAGCACGTAGCGGTCGAAGATGTTCTGCCCGTACTCGCTGTACGACTCCAGGTAGGCGGTCTGGATTTCCTTGCCGATGAACTCGATGTAGCGCGGTGCCAGGTACTCCTTGATGAAGCGCAGGTAGCGCTCGCGGGTTTCGGCCGGGTATTGCTCCTGTTCGATCTGCTGCTCCAGCACGTAGAGCAGGTGCACCGGGTTGGCGGCGACCTCGTGCGGGTCGAAGTTGAACACCTTGGAGAGGATCTTGAAGGCGAAGCGGGTGGAAAGCCCGGTCATGCCCTCGTCGACGCCTGCGCTGTCGCGGTACTCCTGGATCGACTTGGCCTTGGGATCGGTGTCCTTGAGGTTTTCCCCGTCGTAGACGCGCATCTTGGAATAGATGTTGGAGTTCTCCGGCTCCTTGAGGCGCGACAGGGTGGTGAACTGGGCCAGCATCTTCAGCGTGTCAGGCGCGCAATGGGCGCTGGCCAGCGAACTGTTGATCAGCAGCTTCTCGTAGATCTTGATCTCGTCGCTGACACGCAGGCAGTACGGCACCTTGACGATGTAGATCCGGTCGATGAAAGCCTCGTTGTTCTTGTTGTTGCGGAAGCTGTGCCACTCGGACTCGTTGGAGTGGGCCAGCAGCGTGCCGTTGAAGGGAATCGCGCCCAGGCCTTCGGTGCTGTTGTAGTTGCCTTCCTGGGTGGCGGTGAGCAAGGGGTGCAGGACCTTGATCGGCGCCTTGAACATCTCGACGAATTCCATCAGGCCCTGGTTGGCCCGGCACAGCGCGCCCGAATAGCTGTAGGCGTCGGCGTCGTTCTGCGGGAATTCTTCCAGCTTGCGGATATCGACCTTGCCCACCAGCGCAGAGATGTCCTGGTTGTTCTCGTCGCCCGGCTCGGTCTTGGCGATACCGATCTGGTTGAGGATGGAAGGGTAGAGCTTGACCACCTTGAACTGGCTGATGTCACCGCCGAATTCGGCCAGGCGCTTGGTGGCCCAGGGCGACATGATGGTGTTGAGGTAGCGGCGCGGGATACCGAAGTCCTCTTCGAGGATGTCGCCATCTTCGGCAGCGTTGAACAGCCCCAGCGGCGACTCGAATACCGGCGAGCCCTTGATCGCGTAGAAGGGCACCTTCTGCATCAGCTGCTTGAGCTTTTCGGCCAGGGACGACTTGCCGCCGCCGACCGGGCCGAGCAGGTAGAGGATCTGTTTCTTCTCTTCCAGGCCCTGCGCGGCATGGCGGAAGTAGGAGACGATCTGCTCGATGCACTCTTCCATGCCGTGGAAATCGGCGAAGGCCGGGTAACGTCTGATCACCTTGTTGGAGAAGATCCTCGACAGGCGCGAGTTGGTAGAGGTGTCTACCAGTTCGGGCTCCCCGATGGCCATGAGCAGTCGCTCTGCTGCCGAAGCGTAGGCGCTGCGATCCCGTTTGCAGAGCTCAAGGTACTCCTGTAGTGAGAGCTCTTCCTGCCGTGTGGTTTCGAAGCGTTGTTGGAAGTGGCTAAAAATACTCATGACGTCACCTCGCTCGATACGTTGAGCCGGCGGCGGATCGTCAGTCGATGCTGGCAGCAGCTGAGTATCCAGATGCCGTTACCCCCCAGAACACCATAAAAGTAACTACCGATGACCCACGCGCCGGTGTACCGGCTCTCCCCGGATTACGGATGGCCTGTGGGTAAGAATAGTTCGGTTTCTGGAAGGTAAAGAAGGGATGTGCGAAAGGAGCCCCGAGCCGTTCGTCGGTTCAGGGCGCCAGCCCACGCGCTACGCGGGGTGAGCCGGATTAAATTTTTTTTTCGTTCAGCCTTGCTCGGTTTCGTTCGGGTAGTGGCCACGCCATGCCTCGAAGCCGCCGTCGAGGCTGTAGACGTCGGTGAAACCCTGGCTGGCCAGGTAGGCGGCGGCGTTCTGGCTGGAGTTGCCGTGGTAGCAGACCACGATCACCGGCTGGCTCGGCTCGGTGTCGGCGATGAAGCCGGCCAGCGAGTGGTTGTCGAGGTGGCGGGCACCGCTGATATGGCTGCCGGCGAAGGTCTGTGGGTCGCGGATATCGACCAGCACGGCGCCTTGTTCACGCAGGGTGTGGGCCTGCTCGGCGGAAATGCGTTTGAAGTCGGTCATGTCTGGGCTCCAGGCTGGGGTCAGTTCGGGGTGGTCGTGATCGGGCGCTGGGCCACGGCCCGCCCGTCAGGGTCGCAATCGCAGTAGTGGCGCTGCAGGGTATCGACATCGAGCAGGGTCATGCCACCGCCCCATACGCAGCCGCTGTCGAGGGCGAACACGCCGGGCTCGTCGCAGCGCCCCTCCAGGGCCGCCCAATGGCCGAAGATGATCTTCAGGTCACGGGTCTTGCGCTCCTTGTGGCTGAACCAGGGGGCATAGCCGGGCGGGGCGGTGTCGATGCCTTCCTTGCCCTTGAGGTCGAGCTTGCCATCGGCGGTGCAGAAACGCATGCGCGTGAAATAGTTGGTGATGACCCGCAGGCGCACGACGCCTTGCAGATCACCGTCCCACTTGGCTGGCTCGTTGCCGTACATGTTGGCCAGGTAGTCGTCGTAGCGGGCGTCGTCGCGCAGCACGGCTTCGACCTCGGCCGCCAGCTTGAGGGCTTTCTTGAGGGTCCACTGCGGCGGGATGCCGGCATGCGCCATGGCCACGTTGCGCTCGGCATCGTAGTGCAGCAGCTTCTGCCGGCGCAGCCAGTCGAGCAGTTGCGCGCCGTCGGGGGCCTCAAGGATCTCGTTGAGGGTGTCGCCCTTCTTCAGGCGCCCGGCCTGGCGTGACACGGCCAGCAGGTGCAGGTCGTGGTTGCCCAGCACGCAGGTCACCGCGTCACGGATGCCATACAGGTAACGCAGGGTCTCCAGCGATTGCGGGCCGCGATTGACCAGGTCGCCGACCAGCCACAGCTGGTCCTGGCCAGGGGTGAAGCGCACATGGTCGAGCAGGCACTTGAGCGGTTCCAGGCAACCCTGCAGGTCACCGACTGCATACACCGCCATCAGTGCAGGGCGCCCGGTACGGCGAGGCGGAAGGGCGCAATCACCGCGTCGAAGCGTTTGCCGTCTTCGGCGAGCATCTGGTAGCTGCCCTGCATGGCGCCGACTTGGGTGGGCATCACCGTGCCGCTGCTGTAGGTGTGGCTTTGCCCGGCCTTGATCAGCGGCTGCTGGCCGACCACGCCCTCGCCACGCACTTCTTCGACATTGCCGTTGCCATCGGTGATGACCCAGTGCCGTGACAGCAGCTTGGCCGGCAGCAGGCCGTTGTTGTGCACGGTGATGGTGTAGGCGAAGGCGAAGCGGTTCTGCTCGGGATTCGATTGCTCGGCGAGGTAGCGCGTCACGACGCTGACATCAACCTGGTAACGAGGATCGGACATGCGGTGTGCCTTGAATACTTGGGTTTCGTAGAAAACCCAGGGCGAATGACTCAAGCAAGGGCTCAGTCTAGGTCATGTACGGGGAAAATCACCGCAGGTGAAATGCCCCGTAATGCTCCGGACCTTATTGCGCGCTGCTTTTCTCGCTGAGCTTATCGGCCAGGCGGACGAATGCTGAAAGGTCGAGTTGCTCCGGGCGCAGGCTGCCGTCCACGCCGGCGGCCTCGATCTCTTCGCCGCTGAGCAGCAGCTTGAGGGTATTGCGCAGGGTCTTGCGGCGCTGGTTGAAGGCCTCGCGGACGATGCGTTCGAGCAGCCGGTGGTCCTTGGCCGGGTGTGGCAGGGTCTCGTGTGGCACCAGGCGCACGATGGCCGAGTCGACCTTCGGCGGCGGGTTGAACGCACCGGGGCCGACGTTGAACAGGTGTTCCACACGGCAGTGGTACTGCACCATGATCGACAGGCGACCCCAGTCGCCGCCGCCGGGACCGGCCGCCAGGCGCTCGACCACTTCCTTCTGCAGCATGAAGTGCATGTCGCGGATCAGCGCGGCGTTGTCCAGCAGGTGGAAGATCAGCGGCGTGGAGATGTTGTACGGCAGGTTGCCGACCACCCGCAGGCTGTGCGGCTCTGCGCCCAGGCTGTTGAAGTCGAACTTCAGCGCGTCGCCCTGGTGCAGGTTGAAGTTCGGCTTGCCGGCGAACTGGCTGTTGAGGATCGGCACCAGGTCTTTGTCCAGCTCGATCACGTCCAGGTGTGCGCCGCTGCCCAGCAGGCCTTCGGTGAGGGCGCCCTGGCCCGGGCCGATTTCCAGCATGCGGTCTTCAGGGCGCGCACGGATGGCGCGCAGGATACGGTCGATGATGCCCGCGTCGTGCAGGAAGTTCTGCCCGAAACGCTTGCGCGCCCGGTGTTGGTATTGCTCGGTCATGAATGGGTCTCGGCCATCTGGTAGGCGGTTTGCAAGGCGACCTGCAGGCTGCCGGTGTCGACCTGGCCGCTGCCGGCCAGGTCGAGGGCGGTGCCATGGTCGACCGAAGTGCGGACGATGGGCAGGCCCAGGGTCACGTTGACCGCAGCGCCGAAGCCCTTGTACTTGAGGACCGGCAGGCCCTGGTCGTGGTACATCGCCAGCACGGCGTCGCAATGCGCCAGATACTTGGGGGTGAAGAGGGTGTCGGCCGGCAGCGGGCCCTGGAGGTCCATGCCCTCCAGGCGCAGGCGCTGCAGGGTGGGCTCGATGATGTCGAGTTCCTCGCGGCCCAGGTGCCCGCCCTCGCCAGCGTGCGGGTTGAGCCCGCAGACCAGGATGCGCGGTCGGGCGATGCCGAACTTGCCGACCAGGTCGGCGTGCAGGATACGCGTGACGCGCTCCAGGCGCTCGGCGGTGATGGCATCGGCCACTTCGCGCAGCGGCAGGTGGGTGGTGACCAGCGCCACGCGCAGGTCGCCGGTGGCCAGCATCATTACCACCTGTTCGGTGGCGGTGAGGTCGGCAAGAAACTCGGTATGCCCTGAAAAGGCCATGCCGGCGTCGTTGATCACGCCCTTGTGCACCGGGGCGGTGATCATCCCGGCGAACAGCCCGTTCAGGCAGCCGTTGCCGGCGCGGGTCAGGGTTTCCAGGACGAAGCCGGCGTTGGTGGTGTTCAGGTGCCCGGCGACAACCGGCGCGCCCAGCGGCGTATCCCAGACGTACAGGCTGCCGGCCGGCGCCGGGGCGCTTGGCAGGGCTTCAGGGCTGACGCTGATCAGGTTGACGGCCAGTCCCAGCTGCACGGCCCGCTCGGTGAGCAGGGCGTGGCTGGTGATGGCGATCAGGGGGTGTGGCTGGGGTTGCGCGGCGAGCAGCAGGCAAAGGTCAGGGCCTATGCCGGCCGGCTCGCCGGGCGTCAGCGCGAAGCGCCGTGGCTTCACTTCTGGGCCTGGGCGGCGCCAGGCAGCTTGATTTCGACGTAGGCTTCATCGCGGATCTGGCGCAGCCAGGTCTGCAGCTCTTCGTCGTACTTGCGGTTACGCAGGATGTTCAGTGCCTGTTGCTCGCGAGCCTGATTGGTGGCGTCGGTGGAGCGACGGCCCAGGACTTCCAGGACGTGCCAGCCGTACTGGGTCTTGAACGGCTTGGACAGCACGCCTTGCGGCGTTTCGTTCATGACCTGGCGGAACTCGGGAACCAGCGAGTTGGGGTCGACCCAGTTCAGGTCGCCGCCGTTGAGCGCCGAGCCCGGGTCTTCCGAGAAGCTCTTCGCCAGTTCGCCGAAGTCTTCGCCGGCCTGGATGCGGTCGTAGAGTTTCTGCGCCAGACGCTGCGTCTCGGCCTCACTGCGGATCTCGCTCGGCTTGATCAGGATGTGGCGTACATGGACTTCGTCACGCAGCTGCACCTGGCCTTCACCACCGCGCTTTTCCAGCAGCTTGAGGATGATGAAGCCGCCTGGAGTGCGGGCGGGCGGCGTGACTTCGCCAGGACGCATGGAGCTGAGCATGTCACCGAACGGTGGGGGCAGTTGGCCGGCTTTACGCCAGCCCATGTCGCCGCCGTCCAGGGCGTTCTCGGTGGCCGAGTTGGCAATGGCCAGCTGGCCGAAGTCGGCACCGCGCTGCAGTTGCGCGTAGATGTCCTGGGCCTTGCTGGCAGCCTTCTGGATGTCGCTGGAGGAAGCGCTGTCCGGAGTGGCGATCAGGATGTTGGCCAGGTGCAGGTCTTCGGACATCTGCGCCTTGCCCAGGTCGGAGGCGAGGAAGTTTTTCACTTCCTGCTCGGACACCTGGATGCGCTCGGCCACGCGGCGCTGGCGCACACGGCTGATGATGATCTCGCGACGGATCTGCTCGCGGGCATCGTTGTACGACAGGCCGTCGTGGGCCAGGGCGGCGCGGAACTGCTGCAGGGTCATGCCATTGCGCTGGGCGATGGTTTCGACCGCGGAGTTGAGTTCTTCGTCGCTGATGCGGATGCCGGCACGGTCGCCCATCTGCAGTTGCAGATTTTCCAGGATCAGGCGGTCGAGGGCCTGCTGTTGCAGGGCCTCGGCGGGTGGCGTACCACCGCCACGCTTGGCGATGGTCTGCTGGACTTCGCGTACGCGCTGGTCAAGCTGGCTCTTCATGATCACGTCGTTGTCGACGATGGCCACGACGCTGTCGAGCGGTTGCACGGCAGCGTGGGCCGCGCCGCTCAGCAGGAGGGCGCCCAGCATCAGCGGGCGCAGGCAGTCAGAAAGCTTTGTCTTCACGTTCACGATAACCTTGGATGCCTTTGTCGAGGAAGCTCTCTACCTTGGCGCCGGTGACGCCGCCGAGACCTTTCAGCACAATTTGGAGGAATATGCCGCGGTCGCCTTTTTCGTTCTGAGGCGCTTCCTGGCTGAATTCGTCGTAGTCGACCCAGTAGCGGTTGATCAGACGCAGCTTCCAGCAGCAGTTGTCGTATTCGAAACCACCGAATGCCTCGATGGTGCGGGCACGGTTGTAGTCGTACTGCCAGCGGCTGATCAGGCTCCACTGCTCGACGATCGGCCAGATGACCGAGAAGTCGTGCTGCTCGATCTTGTAGTAGTCCTTCACGTAGCCAGGCTGGCCCGGAGTACCGTAGTCGCCGCCGCCCACGCTCCACTTGCCGGTGGTCTGGTCGTAGCGGACCAGGTCGTTGCGGTAGCGGTAGCCGACGTTGACGATCTTGCCGGGGTTCTCTTCAGGCTGGTAATGGAACATCGCGCTGCCGGAACGGGTGCTGTGGCTGTCCGGGTCCCAGTTGAAGTCGGACGAGAAGCGCCAGTCGCGGTTGAAGCGGTATTCGTATTCCAGGGCGTAAGGCGACACGTCGGCCTGGGCGTCCTTGCGGTCGGCGAAGACGACGCCGGGCAGCTGCACCTTGCGGTCGGCGAAGTACACGGCCTGGCCGATGCTGAAGCGCTGACGTTCGAAGCCGTTGTCTTCGATCCAGCGGTTGGTCACGCCCAGCGACAGTTTGTTCTCGTCACCGATGCGGTCGGAGCCGACGAAGCGGTTGTCACGGAACAGCGACGAGTAGTTGAACGTGGTTTCGGCGGTGTCGAAGACCGGGATGTCGGTCTGGTCTTTCTCGGGTACGTAGAGATAGAACAGGCGCGGTTCCAGGGTCTGGCGATAGTTCTTGCCGAACAGCTGGGTGTCGCGGTCGAAGTACAGGCCGCTGTCGACGCTGAACACCGGCACGCTGCGGCTCTCGGTGCTCTTGTACTGCTCGTCGGGCAGCAGGGTGGCCTGGCCGCGACCGTCGAGGTCCAGGTCGTACTGGGTGTAGACGTACTTGAGCTTGGGTGTCAGGAAACCCCAGGTCCAGTTCATCGGCAGGCTGACCGATGGCGCCAGGTTCAGGCGGTCGCCGTTGGCGCGGGCCAGGCCGGTGACGTTGTTGTCCAGGCGCGGGCTGGCGTTGCCGTTTTCGTCGATGAAAGCACCGCTGCGCAGGTCACGCTCGAAGCGCACCAGTTCTGTCTGGTAGTCGAACTGCAGCCCGCCCGGGTTGTAGGGCAGGGTGCCGTTGAGGGTCAGCTGCGGCAGACGGTTGTACGGGGTGATGTTGGCAACGGTGGCCAGCTTGTACGCCTGGGCGTTGAGCTGCGCGGTGTAGCTGTCGCCACGGTAGGTCAGCACGCCCTGCTGGTTGACGAAGTCGGTGCGGCTGACACCGATCTGGTCGGTCTGCAGGTCCTGGAAGTAGTACGGGTCGCTGATGTCGGTGTAGTCGACCTTGGTCGACAGGCGCGAATCCAGGCCACCCTTGTGCTGCCAGTTGACCATCCAGCGGGTCTTGTCGTAGTCCGTCTGCAGTTTGCGATCGTCGTCCTCGTCGTTGAGGTACGCACCGCCGACCTGGCCTTCGCTGCTCTTGGTCAGGTAACGGAATTCGCCTTCCATCAACAGGCCGCGCTTGGTCATGTAGCGCGGGTAGAGCGTGGCGTCGTAGTTCGGCGCCAGGTTGAAGTAGTACGGCGTGACCAGCATGAGGCCGGTCTTGCTGGTACTGGCGATGGTCGGTGGCAGGAAGCCGGACTGGCGACGATCGTCGATCGGGAAGTAGATGTACGGGGTGTAGAGGACCGGAATGTCCTTGACCCGCAGGGTGACGTTGGTCGCGGTACCGAAACCGGTGGCCGGGTTCAACGTGACGTTGTTGCCCTTGAGTGTCCAGGCGTTGCTGCCCGGTTCGCAGGAGGTGTAGGTACCGTCCTTGAGGCGGATGATCGCGTTCTCGGAGCGCTTGGCGTACAGCGCGTTGCCGCGCACGTTCGACTTGTGCAGCACGTATTCGGCGTTGTCGATCTGTGCTTCGCCGGTATCCAGCTGCAGCTCGGCATGGTCGCCGACGATCAGCGCGCCCTTGTCGCGCAGACGCACGTCGCCGTTCAGCTCACCGCGGTTCTCGGCCTGGTGCAGCGAGGCTTCCTGCGCCTCGACCTGCATGCTGCCCTGGCGCATGACGACGTCACCGGCGAGGGTCGCGACCTGCTGTTCCTGCTCGTAGCGCGAGGCCTTGGCGCCGATGAAGGTCGGGGCTTCGCTCTTGGGCGTGGTGTCGTCCATGCCTGGGCGGATGGGCTCGATGTAGGCGCCGGCGCAATACGGGGCGGTTTCGGCGAGCTGCGCCGGAGTGAGCTTTTCACGCGGGACCCAGTCGAGATGGCTGTAGTCGGCGCTGCGCGACTTCAGGGCCTTGCCCTTGGCTTCGGTGACCAGCACGGGCTTCGGCTCGCTGGCCGACGCTGCGCTCGATGCTTCAGCGCCGCTGGAGCTGACCGCCGTGGTGCTGTGTGCAGGGCGAGGCGGCAATGGCGCGGCACTGGCGCTGGCTTTCGGAGCGCAGTTCCAGGCTCCCGAAGCCGACACCGAACAGTCATACTGTTCGGCGGCAACCACATACGAGGTAGCCAGAGGTTGCATGGCCAGCAGACTGCCGGTTACCAGCAACGGAAATTTTTTACGAAACGCGGGGGATTTCAATGCCATCTTATTAGTCCGGGCTTCCTGCGCGCCATCTGCCCGCGGGGGGCCGCACGCCTTCTCGATGGGCTGAAAAAGATCCCGGATGATAAAGCATGACCCGCTTGACGGCTAGCGCCGTCGGAGACCCTTGTAATGCCCGATCAAGATATACGCCTGCAAAAGCTCGAAGACTGGCTCGCCGGGGAGTTGCCTGCACTGTTCCTGCGTAACGGCTGGGGTGAAGTCCCCGCGGCCAGCCTGACCGCCGCCAGCAGCGACGCCAGTTTCCGCCGCTATTTCCGTTGGGACGGTGGTGGCCGCACGTTGATCGTGATGGATGCGCCGCCGCCGCAGGAGAACTGCCGGCCTTTCGTGGACATCGATCACCTGCTGGCCAGCGCCGGTGTCAATGTGCCAGTCATTCACGCCCATGATCTGCAACAGGGCTTCCTGCTGCTCAGCGACCTGGGGCGCCAGACCTACCTGGAGGTGATCGACGCCGAGAATGCCGACGCCCTGTTCAGCGATGCCCTGGACGCGCTGCTGGCCTTCCAGCGCCTGCCCATGGATGCACCGTTGCCCAGCTACGACGTGGCCCTGCTGCGCCGCGAGCTGGAGCTGTTCCCCGAGTGGTACGTGCAACGGCATCTGGGCCTGACCCTGAGCGCCGAGCAGCAGGCGGCCTGGCAGCGGGTCAGCAGCCTGTTGATCGACAGCGCGCTGGCGCAGCCCAAGGTGCTGGTGCACCGCGACTACATGCCACGCAACCTGATGCACAGCGAGCCCAACCCTGGCGTGCTGGACTTCCAGGATGCGGTGTACGGCCCGGTGACTTATGACGTGACCTGCCTGTTCAAGGATGCCTTCCTGAGCTGGCCCGAAGAGCGTGTCGGCGGTTGGCTGCGCCAGTACTGGGAGCGCGCGGGCGAGGCCGGCATTCCCGTGCAGGCCGAGTTCGACGAGTTCCGCCGTGCCAGTGACCTGATGGGCGTGCAGCGCCACCTGAAAGTCATCGGTATCTTCGCGCGGATCTGCCACCGGGACGGCAAGCCGCGTTACCTTGGCGACGTGCCACGTTTCTTCTCTTATATAGACACCGTGCTGGCCCGCCGTCCGGAGCTGGCGGAACTGGCACAATTGCTGGCCGAACTGCGCCACAACGCTGCAACGCCGGCCTGAGTGCCGGCCCTGTCCCAATACTCGCCAATTGGGCTGTATGTGACAGGGTGGGAGCGGCTTCAGCCGCGAAATGGCGAGAGCGTTCACCGCGTCGGCTGTGAACATGACTTCGCGTCGCGGCTGAAGCCGCTCCTACCAGGCCTGACTGACCCGTATTGGACCCTGGCCCGAACCTGAAGAGAGCTGCATGAAAGCGATGATTCTCGCCGCCGGCAAAGGCGAGCGAATGCGTCCCCTGACGCTGACCACCCCCAAGCCGCTGGTGCGTGTCGCCGGCGTACCGCTGATCGAGTACCACCTACGGGCACTGCGTGTCGCTGGCTTCACCGATGTGGTGATCAACCATGCCTGGCTCGGCCAGCAGATCGAAGACTACCTGGGCGATGGCCAGCGTCTGGGCCTGAGCATCCGTTATTCCCCGGAAGGCGAACCGCTGGAAACCGGCGGCGGCATCCATCGCGCCTTGCCCTTGCTGGGCAGTGAGCCGTTCGTGGTGATCAACGGCGATGTCTGGACCGACTACGACTTCGCCCGCCTGCGCGGGCAGCAGAGCGGCCTGGCGCACCTGGTGATGATCGACAACCCGGCGCACCACCCCGAGGGCGACTTCTGTCTGCTCGACGGCCAGTTGCGTGACGATGGACCGGTCGGCTCGCGGCTGACTTTCAGCGGCATCTCGGTGCTCGACCCGGCGTTGTTCGCCGGTTGCCAGCCGGGCGCCTTCAAACTGGCACCCTTGCTGCGCCAGGCCATGCAGGCCGGGCAGGTGAGCGGTGAGCACTTCCGTGGGCAATGGGTGGATGTCGGCACCCACGAGCGTCTGGCCGAAGTCGAGCAGCTGCTGGCGGAGCGGCGCTGATGCTCTGGCCGGGAACCCTGATCGGTGCCGGTGCCGGCTACGCCATCGCGAGCATTCCCGGCGCCTTGCTCGGCGGCATGCTGGGCCAGGTGCTGGACCG
Organism: uncultured Pseudomonas sp.; assembly: GCF_913777995.1. Classification (GTDB taxonomy): domain Bacteria; phylum Pseudomonadota; class Gammaproteobacteria; order Pseudomonadales; family Pseudomonadaceae; genus Aquipseudomonas. The sequence continues at coordinate 23,024 of NZ_CAJYVE010000033.1, forward strand.
TCGCCTGAAGCTCTACAGCTGGGCGCACATCCGCGAGAAGCTGGGTGGACGCCCGGCGATTCGTGACGAGGATCTGCTGTTCGTGCTGCTGGGGCGCCTGGCCAAGAGTGGTGGGCGTGTGGAGCCCAGCCATATCCATCAGGCGCGGGCAGAGATGAGCAGCCTGCGCCTGGACGACAGTGCCCAGCGCCAGGCCATCCAGGCCTTCAATCGTGGGCGCGACGGTGACGAGGGGCTGCGCAGTTACCTGCGCCGCCTGCGTGGCGAGCCACAAAGCGCCGAAGCCCTGCTGCGCGCCTGCTGGCGCATGGCCTGGGCGGACGGCAAGGTCGGGCGTGTCGAGCAGGAAATGATCAATGCCTGGGGGCAATGGCTGGGCTGGTCGGCGTTGCGCCTGCAGGCCCTGGCTGACGAGCATGACCCCATGAAGCGCAAACGGGTCAGCCCAGGGGATGCCTACCAGCAGGCCCTGGCGCTGCTCGGGGTGGCCGATGACAGCGAGCCGCAGGCCATCAAGCAGGCCTATCGGCGCCTGCTCAGCCGTCATCACCCGGACAAACTGGAAGGTTCCGGCGCCAACGCCTGGCAGGTTCGTGAGGCGACGGAAAAGACCGGTGAGCTGCATGCCGCCTACGTGCTGATCAAGGCGCGGCGCGGCTTTCGTTAATTGTCGCCAGCTTCCGGCTGCACCCAGCCACGCACGCGGCGAAACAGCTGTTCCTGTTCGGCGTCGCTGGTGCCTGCCATGTTGACCAGCCCGACCTGTGTGTAGCCTGCGCCCTTGTTGCGCCGGCTGACCTGCAGGCGTTCTTCGGCGGCGCGGGACAGCGGGTTCTTGTAGACGAAGTCGGCGGTCTGGATCTTCAGCGCTGGAATGACGCTGGTCAGCGACGGCGAAGCGGCGGCCGGCTCACTGGCGGCGATCATCACCAGTTTCTGCACTTGTACGCCGGCTCGTTCGCTGACGTAGCGCGCAGCCCAGTAGGCGCCGCTGCCGTGGCCGGCCAGCACGATGCTGCGTGCCTTGTTTTGCCGGGCGAAGGCGATGGCGCTGTCGAGGCGGCTGAAGATCTGTTCGGCCTGCGCCTGGGCCAGCACCTGGGCGGCGGCAGCCTGATCGGCCTCGGCCTGTTGGCGGCTTTGGTCATCGGCCGGAGCGTCGCTCTTGCTCTCGGCGGGCTTGCCTTCCGCGCTGGTGGGGGTGGCGTCTGTTTCGCGGGGTTGCAGGGCCGGATCCTGGATGTCGGGCATGGCCAGGCTCAGGGTCGCCCAGCCAACATCGGGAAACTTGCGGCGCAGCGGGCCGACCACGTCGGGCCAGTCTGGCGACTGGTCGGCACCCGGCACGATGATTACCGCGCCTTGCGGGTCCTCGGTATTGGCCGGGCGCCACAGCGCGAGGAACTCTGTACTGCCGGCTTGCAGGCGTTGCAGCTCTTCGGCCGGCAGCCGACGCGCCAGTGCCTGGGCTTCCTCCTCTTCGCGAGGCAGCAGCGCCGGGCGCTCGGCAGGCGTCTGGGCGGCGGCATCGCTGGCAGGGGCGGGATCGGCAGCCATCGCGGGCAGGGTGTGCGTCAGGCTCAGTGACAACAACAGCGCGGGAAACATTGCGCGAATGGTGTAGGACATTGGATATTCCAGGGCCAAAATCGATACCGGCTGCCGGACACGGCCGTCAGCGTGAACAAGGGTAAGCCTGCCCGACAGGGGAACAGACGGGAATGAAGCGTTGATGATAGCGGTTGTGCGTGGATTTTTTATCGGCAGTCTGACGCTGCTCTTGATGCTGGCCAGCAGCCTGGCGCGGGCCGATGAGCCCGAGCCGACCGCGCTCGCACCGCTGACCCAGGCCCAGCGCGACTGGCTGAACCAGCACGGGCCGCTACGCGTGGGCCTGGTGCTGCGCGCGCCCTATGCGCAATTCGACCAGCGCCTGCAGCAGCTTTCCGGCGCCAACGTCGACCTGATGAATGCGGTCGCCGCCGCCCTGCGCGTAGAGCTGTCGTGGCGCACCTACCCGGACCAGGCGGCGATGGAGCACGCTCTTGGCGCGGGTGAGCTGGACCTGGCGCCGGGGCTGATGCAGACCCCCGCCAGCCTGCGCCACTGGCTGTTCTCCGACCCCTATTTGCGGGTTTCGCAACTGCTGGTGGGCGAGCGCGATGGCAGCGGCACTGTCGACCTGGAAACCCTCGACCCGCGCTCGCGCGTAGTGGTGCGCATGCCCAGTGCCACGGCCGAATACTTGCGCAGCAACTTCCCGAACCTGAACCTGCAAGGCGTGCCGCTGGAGCGCCAGGCCTTGCAATTGCTGCTCAGCCAGCAGGCCCGATATGCCGTGGTGGACGAGGCGCAACTGAGCCGACTGTTCCGCGAGCCGGAGTTCGCCGGCCTGGCCATCGTCGGCGACATCGGCCTGCCACAGCTGCTGCGCATCGCCTCGCGGCGCGACTCGCCGGAACTGGCAGCGATCCTCAGCGAAGCGCTGCTGGCCATTCCGGCCAAGGAGCTGGACCAGCTGCACAGCCGCTGGATGCCCCTGACGTCGTCGCGCTTCACCGAATCCACCGGGTTGTGGAAGAACCTCTGCCTGTTGTTGCTGGTGCTGTGCCTGGGCTGCGCGGCCCTGGTGATCTGGCAGCGTCGTGCGCAACACAAGCTGGAGCAGGAGCTGCTCGACGCCCGCGACGACATCGCCCGACGCCTAGCCAACGAAGAAGCCCTGCGCCTGGCGCAGTTCTCCATCGACCAGAGCACGGTGGGCATTCTCTGGGTCAACTGGGACAGCCGGGTGCGCTATGCCAACCGGGCGGCCGAGACAATGCTCGGCTACCTCGCCGGGCAGGTGGTGGATCGGCCGCTGATCGACTTCGACCCCGGGCTGCACATGGACCGCTGGCTGAACCTGTGGCGCGCCGCCCGCTCCAGCGAAGACAGCCCGCTGGTGTTCGAGACCAACTGCGTGCGCGCCGATGGCAGCGTGCTGCCGACCGATGTGTCGTTGAGCTTCCTGCGCTTTCGCGAGGCCGAATACCTGGTGGTGTTCCTCAACGACGTGAGCGAGCGGCGGCGTGCCCATGAACAGCTGCGCGAGCTGTCGGCGCACCTGGAAAGCGTGCGTGAAGAAGAAAAGGCGCGTATCGCCCGTGAGGTGCACGATGAACTGGGGCAGATGCTGACCGTGCTGAAGCTGGAAACCTCCATGTGCGAGCTGGCCTATGCGGATCTGGACCCTGGCCTGGGCGAGCGGCTGACCAGCATGAAGCGCCTGATCGCCCAGCTGTTCCAGCTGGTACGTGACGTGGCCACGGCGCTGCGCCCGCCGATCCTGGATGCCGGTATCGCCTCGGCCATCGAATGGCAGGCGCGGCGCTTCGAAGAGCGTACGCAGATCCCCTGCCTGGTGGACGTGCCGGACAATCTGCCGGCCCTGAGCGATGCGCGTGCCGTCGGGCTGTTCCGTATCCTTCAGGAGGCGCTGACCAACGTCATGCGCCATGCGGCGGCGCATTCGGTGCAGATCAGCCTGACCCTGGTCGATGACCTGCTGTGTCTGAGCATCGCCGATGATGGCAAAGGCTTTGACCCGGATGCCGAGCGCCCGGCATCCTTCGGCCTGGTCGGCATGCGCGAACGCGTGCTGATGCTCGGCGGGCGACTGGAGCTGGACAGCGAGCCGGGCGAGGGCACAACCTTGCATATCCATATTCCCTTGAACCCCAGGCAGGAGTGAGCCCCGTGATCCGTGTACTCGTGGCCGAAGACCACACCATCGTGCGCGAAGGCATCAAGCAGCTCATCGGCCTGGCCAAGGACATGCTGGTGGCTGGCGAGGCGAGCAATGGCGAGCAGTTGCTCGATACCTTGCGTCATGTGGCCTGCGAAGTGGTGTTGCTGGACATCTCCATGCCTGGCGTCAACGGCCTGGAGGCGATCCCGCGCATTCGCGCCCTGGCCAACCCGCCCGCGATCCTGATGCTCTCGATGCACGACGAGGCGCAGATGGCCGCCCGTGCCCTGAAGGTCGGGGCCGCCGGTTACGCCACCAAGGACAGCGACCCGGCGCTGCTGCTCACCGCCATTCGCCGGGTGGCGGGCGGGGGCCGCTACATCGACCCGGCGCTGGCCGACCGCATGGTGTTCGAGGTGGGGCTGACCGACAGCCGTCCGCTGCACTCACTGTTGTCCGAACGCGAGTTCTCGGTGTTCGAGCGTCTTGCCCAGGGCGCCAACGTCAACGACATCGCCCAGCAACTGGCGCTGAGCAGCAAGACCATCAGCACCCACAAGGCGCGGCTGATGCAGAAGCTCAACGTCAATTCCGTGGCCGAACTGGTCAAGTACGCCATGGAACACAAGCTGCTCTGAGCGGTGCATATCCATAAGCGACACGCCTGTGGAAAGCGCCAGGACCAAGAGGGGGCAGGGCTCTTCGTGGTGCACGCGGTTCCTGCAGTCAGGGGCATATCCATGCGCGCCATGCGTGTAGGGCGTTCCCTACAAGACACCTTCCAGCCCGCCTAGCTCATTCTCTCCCGGCCCCCGATTTGCCTGGCCTATGGCCTGCACTAGTCTTGAACGCATGCAGTCATAGTCATAACAAAGGTGTGGGTAATGAGCGACGTCGATTCAAGCGCTGGGGCCAAAGACGTTCTGGTCAGCTTTCGTGGTGTGCAGAAGAGCTACGACGGCGAATCACTGATCGTCAAAGACCTGAACCTGGACATCCGCAAGGGCGAATTCCTGACCCTGCTCGGCCCCTCGGGCTCGGGCAAGACCACCAGCCTGATGATGCTGGCCGGCTTCGAAACGCCGACCGCCGGGCAGATTCTTCTCGCTGGCCGGGCCATCAACAACGTGCCGCCGCACAAGCGCGACATCGGCATGGTGTTCCAGAACTACGCGCTGTTCCCGCACATGACCGTGGCCGAGAACCTGGCCTTTCCGCTGTCGGTGCGCGGCCTGAGCAAGACCGACATCGGTGAGAAGGTCAAGCGCGCACTGGGCATGGTCCAGCTCGACGCCTTCGCCCACCGTTACCCGACCCAGATGTCCGGCGGCCAGCAGCAGCGTGTGGCCCTGGCCCGCGCCCTGGTGTTCGAGCCACAGCTGGTGCTGATGGACGAGCCGCTGGGGGCGTTGGACAAACAGCTGCGCGAACACATGCAGATGGAGATCAAGCACCTGCATCAGCGCCTGGGTGTGACCGTGGTCTATGTGACCCACGACCAGGGCGAGGCTCTGACCATGTCGGACCGCGTGGCGGTGTTCCATCAGGGCGAGATCCAGCAGATCGACGACCCGCGCACGCTCTACGAGGCACCGAAGAACACCTTCGTGGCCAACTTCATCGGCGAGAACAACCGCCTCAATGGCCGCCTGGTCAGCCAGGACGGCGAGCGCTGCGTGGTCGAGCTCAGCCGTGGCGAGAAGGTCCAGGCGCTGGCGGTGAACGTCGGCCAGCCAGGCGACCCGGTGACCCTGTCGATTCGCCCCGAGCGCATCAGCCTCAACGGCCGCAGCGAAAGCTGCGCGAACCGCTTCTCGGGACGTGTCGCCGAGTTCATCTACCTGGGTGACCACGTGCGTGTCCGCATGGAAGTGGCCGACAAGAACGATTTCTTCGTGAAACAACCGATTGCCGAACTCGACCCCGCCATGCGCGTAGGCGATGTCGTACCGATCGGCTGGCAGACCGAGCACGCCCGCGCGCTCGATCCGCTGGAGCAAGTGCACTAAACCTTATAGAGACGAAGCATCGTCCCCCTTTGCATAACCAACACTGCCCGTGGAGAGAAGAATAAATGCTCAAACCATTGAAGTTCACCGCTATCACGCTGGGAATGATGTGTGCAGCGCACGCCATGGCAACCGACCTGACGGTCATTTCCTTCGGTGGCGCCAACAAGGCGGCCCAGGAAAAGGCCTTCTACGCGCCGTGGGAAAAAGCGGGTAATGGCAAGATCATCGCCGGCGAATACAACGGTGAGATGGCCAAGGTAAAAACCATGGTCGACACCAAGAGCGTGTCGTGGGACCTGGTCGAGGTCGAGTCCCCGGAGCTGGCGCGCGGCTGTGACGAAGACATGTTCGAAGAGCTGGACCCGAAGATGTTCGGCAAGGCTGAGGACTACGTGTCCGGCGCCATCACCACCTGCGGTGCCGGCTTCTTCGTGTGGTCCACCGTGCTGGCCTACAACGCCGACAAGGTGTCCTCCGCACCGACCAGCTGGGCCGACTTCTGGGACGTGAAGAAGTACCCGGGCAAGCGTGGCCTGCGCAAGGGCGCCAAGTACACCCTGGAATTCGCCCTGATGGCCGACGGCGTCAAGCCGGCTGACGTTTACAAGGTACTGGCCAGCAAAGACGGCCAGGATCGCGCGTTCAAGAAACTCGACGAACTCAAGCCTTACATCCAGTGGTGGGAAGCGGGCGCCCAGCCGCCGCAGTACCTGGCCTCCGGCGACGTGGTCATGAGTTCGGCATACAACGGCCGGATCGCCGCGGTGCAGAAAGAGAGCAACCTGAAGGTGGTCTGGAACGGTGGCGTGTATGACTTCGACGCCTGGGCCATTCCGAAGGGTTCGAAGAACGCCGAAGCGGCGAAGAAATTCATCGCCTTCAGCCTGCAGCCGCAACAGCAGAAGACCTACTCGGAAAACATCGCCTACGGCCCGGCCAACACCCAGGCAGTGCCCCTGCTGGACAAGAACATCCTGGGCGACATGCCGACCACTCCGGAAAACATCAAGGACCAGGTGCAGATGAACGTGGCGTTCTGGACCGACAACGGCGAATCCCTGGAGCAGCGCTTCACCGCCTGGGCCGCCAAGTAACACCCCTGACCCCGGTCAGACCCTGGAGTGCTCCCCACAAGGGGGGCACTCCTCTCGTTCAAGGATTTTTCGGAGTTCGTTATGGCCACCGCCGTGCCCCTGTCTGAAGGCGCCAGCCCCACCCTCAAGCAACGTCTGGCTCGTGCCGAGCGGGTCAACCGCTTCAAGGCTCAGGCATTGATCGCGCCGCTGGTTATCTTCCTGCTTCTGGTCTTCCTGGTGCCCATCGCTGCGCTGCTGTACAAGAGTGTCGGCAACCCGGAAGTCGTCGAAGCCCTGCCCACCACCATCGTCGAAGTCGACAAGTGGGACGGCAAGGGCCTGCCGCCCGAATCGGCCTACAAGGCACTGAGCCTGGACCTGGCCGAAGCGCGCAAGAATTCCACCGTGGGTGACCTGGCCAAGCGCCTGAACCAGGAGCTGGCCGGTTACCGCAGCCTGCTGAGCAAGACCGCACGGGCCTTGCCATTCGCCAGCGAACCGGCGTCCTACAAGGATGCCCTGGAAGCGCTGGACGAGCGTTGGGGCGACCCGGCCTACTGGCAGGCCATTCGCCGCAACACCAGCAGCGTCACCCCTTACTACCTGCTGGCCGCGCTGGACCATCGCATTGATGACGTCGGCGAAATCGCCCCGGCGGCACCGGACCAGGCCATTTACCTGGACATCTTCGCCCGTACCTTCTGGATGGGGCTGGTGATCACCGCGTTCTGCCTGGTGCTGGCCTACCCGCTGGCCTACCTGCTGGCCAGCCTGCCGGCCCGGCAGAGCAACCTGCTGATGATTCTGGTGCTGCTGCCGTTCTGGACCTCGATCCTGGTGCGCGTCGCGGCGTGGATCGTGCTGCTGCAGTCCAGCGGACTGATCAACAGTGCGCTGATGGCCATGGGCATCATCGATAAGCCGCTGGAGCTGGTGTTCAACCGAGTGGGTGTGTACATCGCCATGGTGCACATCATGCTGCCGTTCATGATTCTGCCGATCTACAGCGTGATGAAGAACATCTCGCCAAGCTACATGCGTGCGGCCATCTCGCTGGGCTGCCACCCGTTCGCCAGCTTCTGGCGGGTGTACTTCCCGCAGACCTACGCCGGTATCGGTGCCGGTTGCCTGCTGGTGTTCATCCTGTCCATCGGCTACTACATCACCCCGGCGCTGCTGGGCAGCCCGAACGACCAGATGGTCAGCTACTTCGTGGCCTTCTACACCAACACCAGCATCAACTGGGGCATGGCTACGGCCTTGGGCGGCCTGCTGCTGCTGGCCACCATCCTGCTGTACCTGATCTATAGCTGGTTGGTCGGCGCCAGCCGCCTGCGCTTGAGCTGAGGAGAATCACCATGCTGAGCCCCTACACTTCGCCCATCGAGCGCATCTGGTACTACGCCCTGCGCACCCTCTGCGCGCTGGTGCTGCTGTTCCTGGTCTTGCCGGTGCTGGTGATCGTGCCGCTGTCGTTCAACTCCGGCAGCTTTCTGGTCTACCCGCTGCAGGGCTTCTCGCTGCAGTGGTACGAGAACTTCTTCGACTCGGCCGAATGGATGCGAGCCCTGAAGAACAGCATGATCGTCGCCCCGGCGGCGACCCTGCTGGCCATGGTGTTCGGCACCCTGGCGTCGATCGGCCTGACCCGTGGCGACTTCCCTGGCAAGTCGCTGGTGATGGCCCTGGTGATCTCGCCTATGGTGGTGCCGGTGGTGATCGTTGGCGTCGCCAGCTACCTGTTCTTCGCGCCGCTGGGCCTGGGCAACAGCTACACCTCGCTGATTCTGGTGCACGCGGTGCTGGGTGTGCCGTTCGTGATCATCACCGTGTCGGCGACCCTGCAGGGCTTCAACCATAACCTGGTGCGCGCTGCCGCCAGCCTGGGCGCCTCGCCGCTGACCACTTTCCGCCGGGTGACCTTGCCACTGATCGCACCTGGGGTGATTTCCGGCGCGCTGTTTGCCTTTGCCACCTCGTTCGACGAAGTGGTGGTGACCCTGTTCCTCGCCGGCCCGGAGCAGGCGACCCTGCCACGGCAGATGTTCAGCGGTATCCGCGAGAACCTCAGCCCGACCATCGCCGCCGCCGCGACCCTGCTGATCGCCTTCTCCGTGGCGCTGTTACTGGTGCTGGAATGGCTGCGCGGGCGCAGCGAGAAGCTGCGTACCCAGGCGGAGTAAGGCAGCCACAAGCGGCAAGCCTCAAGCCAAAAGCCACAAGCCATACATGGTGTGGCCGCGAACCGCTTGTAGCTTGCCGCTTATGGCTTGCCGCTGCTCCTGAGTTACAATGCGCGCCACCGTGATTCTGCCAACAGGTGCGCCATGCAGCCCTTCGTCATTGCTCCATCGATTCTTTCCGCCGACTTTGCCCGCCTGGGGCAGGAGGTCGAGAACGTACTCGCCGCTGGGGCCGACTTCGTTCACTTCGACGTGATGGACAACCATTACGTGCCGAACCTGACCATCGGCCCGATGGTCTGCAGCGCGCTGCGCAAATATGGCGTGACTGCGCCCATCGACGTGCACCTGATGGTCAGCCCCGTGGACCGCATCATCGGTGACTTCATCGAGGCCGGCGCCACCTACATCACCTTCCACCCTGAAGCCTCCCAGCACATCGACCGCTCGCTGCAGCTGATTCGCGACGGCGGTTGCAAGGCCGGCCTGGTATTCAACCCGGCCACGCCGCTGAGCGTGCTGGAATACGTGATGGACAAGGTCGACATGATCCTGCTGATGAGCGTCAACCCCGGCTTCGGCGGGCAGAAGTTCATCCCCGGCACCCTCGACAAACTGCGCCAGGCGCGTGCGCTGATCGACGCCTCGGGGCGTGACATCCGCCTTGAAATCGACGGCGGCGTGAACGTGAAGAACATCGGTGAAATCGCCGCCGCCGGTGCCGACACCTTCGTTGCCGGTTCGGCGATCTTCAACGCCCCGGACTACCAGGCGGTCATCGAGCAGATGCGCAGCGAACTGGCGTCCGCCCGCTCATGAGTGGCTTCGAGCAGCTTTTTCCAGGTCAGCTGCCGAAGCTGATCATGTTCGACCTGGACGGCACCCTGGTGGACTCGGTGCCAGACCTCGCCGTGGCGGTGGACAAGATGCTGGTCGCCCTGGGGCGGCCGCCAGCTGGCCTGGAGGCGGTGCGCGCCTGGGTCGGCAATGGTGCGCCGGTGCTGGTGCGCCGTGCCTTGGCTGGCAGTATCGAGCACGACAGCGTCGATGACGCTCTGGCCGAGCAGGGGCTGGAGCTGTTCATGCAGGCCTATGCCGAGGCGCACGAGCACACCGTGGTCTACCCCGGTGTACGGGAAACCCTCAAGTGGCTGCAGAAGAAAGGCGTCGAGATGGCGCTGATCACCAACAAGCCGGAGCGTTTCGTCGCCCCCTTGCTGGATGAAATGAAGCTGGGGCGGTTCTTCCGCTGGATCATTGGTGGTGACACCCTGCCACAGAAGAAACCCGACCCGGCGGCCTTGTTCCAGGTCATGTCGCTGGCCGGTGTATCGGCCGGCCAGGCCCTGTTCGTCGGCGACTCGCGCAGCGACGTGCAGGCCGCCAAGGCGGCCGGCGTGGCCAGCGTTGGCCTGACCTATGGCTACAACCATGGCCGACCGATTGCCGAAGAGCAGCCCTCGCTGGTCATCGACGACCTGCGCAAGCTGATTCCCGGTTGCCTGGACCAGGGCGCTGAGATACTGTTGCCCGACATCGAACAGCCCTCGCAACGAGGTTCCATCGTGGTGGTCACCCGCAAACTCTGGATGAAGGTCATCAAGGCTCTGGCGCGTTGGCGCTGGCGCGCCTGATTCGTTCGCGGCCGCTCGCGCGGCACGTTTGCCTGCTTGACCCTTTGTCCCGAACCACGAGGTGACTCATGAACCGCGAAGAATTCCTGCGTCTGGCCGCTGAAGGCTATAACCGCATTCCCCTGGCCTTCGACACCCTGGCCGACTTCGACACCCCCCTGTCCATCTACCTGAAGCTGGCCGACCAGCCGAACTCCTATCTGCTGGAGTCGGTGCAGGGCGGCGAGAAATGGGGCCGTTACTCGATCATCGGCCTGCCGTGCCGCACGGTGCTGCGGGTACATGGCCACAAGGTCAGCGTCACTGTCGATGGGGTGGAGACCGAGAGCCTGGAAGTCGAAGACCCGCTGGCCTTCGTCGAGACCTTCAAGGCTCGCTACAACGTCCCGACCTTGCCGGGCCTGCCGCGTTTCAACGGCGGACTGGTGGGCTACTTCGGCTACGACTGCGTGCGCTACGTCGAGAAGCGCCTGGCGCATTGTCCTAACCCGGACCCGTTGGGCGTACCGGACATCCTGCTGATGGTGTCCGACGCCGTGGTGGTGTTCGACAACTTGGCCGGCAAGATGCACGCCATCGTTCTGGCCGACCCCGCTCAGCCCCAGGCCTATGAAAACGGTCTGGCGCAGCTCGATGGCCTGCTGGAAAAACTGCGCCAGCCGATTACCCCGCGCCGTGGCCTGGACCTGTCGCGTCCGCCAGCCGCCGAGCCGGCGTTTCGTTCCAGCTACACCCAGGGCGATTACGAGCGCGCCGTAGACAGCATCAAGCAGTACATCCTCGCCGGCGACGTGATGCAGGTGGTGCCGTCGCAGCGCATGTCCATCGACTTCAAGGCCGCGCCCATCGATCTGTACCGTGCGCTGCGCTGCTTCAACCCCACGCCGTACATGTACTTCTTCAACTTCGGTGACTTCCATGTGGTGGGCAGCTCGCCGGAAGTGCTGGTGCGCGTCGAAGACAACCTGGTCACCGTACGGCCTATCGCCGGTACCCGCCCGCGTGGCGCCACCGAGGAAGCCGACCGCGCCCTGGAAGAAGACCTGCTGTCAGACGACAAGGAAATTGCCGAGCACCTGATGCTCATCGACCTGGGTCGCAACGACACCGGGCGGGTTTCGGAGATCGGCAGCGTGCGCTTGACCGAGAAGATGGTCATCGAGCGCTATTCCAATGTGATGCACATCGTTTCCAACGTCACCGGCCAGTTGAAGAGCGGCCTGACCGCCATGGATGCCCTGCGCGCCATTCTGCCGGCCGGCACGCTGTCGGGTGCGCCGAAGATCCGTGCCATGGAAATCATCGACGAGCTGGAGCCGGTCAAGCGCGGCGTGTACGGCGGTGCGGTGGGCTACATGGCGTGGAACGGCAACATGGACACCGCGATTGCCATCCGCACGGCGGTGATCAAGAACGGTGAACTGCATGTGCAGGCCGGTGGCGGCATCGTTGCCGACTCGGTGCCGGCGCTGGAATGGGAAGAAACCATCAACAAGCGCCGCGCCATGTTCCGCGCCGTGGCTTTGGCCGAGCAGACCGCCCAGGATTGAGGCGCAGGCCTGCTAGGGGCGGCTTTGACCGCGATACTGGTCAGCCAGGACTTTAGAGCGTGCTCGCGAAGGCTGCGTCATGTTCACAGCAGATGCAGTGAACATGACGGCCTCTTCGCGAGCAAGCTCGCTCCAACAAAAGCCAGAGCGCGCCGACTGACCTGTAGTCTTCGCGACTGAAGTCGTTCCTACAGGCAGTCAAGCCGCTTCCGTCAGTCAGAAGTCCAACGTCAGGCCCAGGCTGACGCCCTGTTGGGTCAGGGCGTCGTTCTTGCGCCAGTTGTAGCCGGCGCGCAGGCTGAGGTCTTCGGTCAGTTTGTGGGCGACGCCCAGGGTCGCGCGGTTCAGGCTGCGCGCCGGGGTGTAGCCGGGCAGTTCGAAGTCGACCGACGGCAAACTGTTGAAGGCCATGCGCACCTGCTGCGCATCGGTCTCGAATTCGCGCTCATGGGCAAATTCCCCCCATAGCTGCGTGGCCGCAGTGAACTGCCATTTGCCCTGCACGCCGACTCCGGCGCGTTTCGAGGTGCGCTGCTGGTCGGCGAAGCTCAGGGCTGTCGAGTCTGCACCGTTCTCCCGATAACCGTCCACGTCCACCCGCGCATAGTCGGCACTCACGAAAGGCGACAGGTGCCAGGTGCGCTGGCTGCCGGCCAGGTCGTAGCCAAGCCGGGCGCTGACGGCCCACAGTTCGCCACGGGTGTCGCCTTTTTCCTGGCGCTCGCCGGCACCGAGGGCGAAGGTGCGCTTGGCCTGGTCGTAATCCAGGTAACCGCCCGAGGCGGCCAGGTCGCCCCACAAGTGATTGGCCTGGTACTGCAGGAAGGCGCTGGCGATGTAGCCGTTGAGGCGATAGCGCGAATCCTGCGCACCGGCCTCCAGGCGCTGGCGATAGGCTCCGCCCACCAGCCCGGTGCGCCAGTGCTCGGCGAAGCGATAGCTGCCGCCCAGGGTCAGGCTATAGCCCCGGGCATCGGCCTGGGCACTGCCGTCCTCAGCATCCAGATCCAGGTGCTGGCCGTTGGCCGAGAGGATGCTGCGCCATTGCCCTACGGGTTGCCAGGCTGCGTAGTCGGCCAGCCACTGGGTGCGCAGTTCGTCCTGCTGGGTGCGCAGGGCGTTGTGGCCCATCTCCGGCAGTAGCGTCAGTTCCCAGGGCGCGGCCAGCACCGAGAAAGCGTAGTCGGCGAGCAGTTGCTGGGCGGCGGTGGTGGGGTGCACGCGGTCGTTGAAGAACAGCCGGTTCGGATCGGCCGTGGCGCTGCTGATGCCGTACACGGGGTTCTCGCGGCAGCTGTCGCCGCTGAAGCAGGTGCCGACCAGATTGGTGTCGGCGGCGAAGCCGAAGCGTGCCGGGTCGGCGACGACCTCGCTGATCAGCAGTGGAATGTTCAGCGGCATCACTTGGGCGTCGATGCCTTCCAGGCGTTCGACCAGCCGCTCGTTGAAGGCTTCGCTGAGTGACGAGAGGGTCGACTGCAGGGGCGTGTCTTCGAAAGCCGGCGTCTGGCCGATGTCCGGCAGCAGCCAGACCATGATGTAGCGCGCGCCGGCCTGCTGCAGCACCTGCACGCTGTCGGCCAGGCGGCCGCCGGCGTCGCGGGCATCGCCGGCGCTGAGCACGCGCAGTTGCAGGAAGTCATTGCCGCCACCGGTCAGGTAATAGAGGGCGTTCGGGTCGGCGCGCAGGCCATTGCTGGGCAGGTAGCCGGGGCGGGTGCGCAGTACGGTGCCGGAATCGGGGTCCGCTACCTGCGACTCGGACGTGATGGCGTCGTAGATCTGGTCGGTACGGTCGCCACCCACTGCCCAGTTCTGCCCGTCGGGTAGGCCGAGTGCGGCATTCACCGGAGAGGTCGAGGCGGCCAGGTCGCCGGCTGGCACCTCCAGCATGCGCCCCAGCAGCGTGGAGGAGCTGAACCCGATGGGTTCGGTCGCGCCGTAGGTCGGGCCGACGCGATTAGTGAAACGCAGGGTGGCACCGGGCGGGCCGTCGACATCGGGAAACTGCCCGGCATCCACCAGGCTGTCGCCAAACACGATCATCGTGGAGTAGGGCGCGGCATGGCCCGTAGCCGGCAGGCAGGCCAGGGTGAGCAGACCGGCCAGCAGAGGCTTGCGCCAGGCGCGAAACGGCAAGAGTGAGTGGTGCATCGCGAACATCCCTTGTTTTTGTTTTCACTGACCCTAGCAAGCTCCTGCCAGCTCGCCAGTGACGCGCCCGCCACCCGCCAGGCGGTCGTGCAAAGGCCGCTGGCAGGCTGGTGTGCTTTATCCAGGCGTTTCTGATGGGATATCCCGGCGGTTTTCTTGCGTACAATCATTGCGCCGTGTGACTCGGTACGCTAATGTCCCGAAACGTTTAGATGAGACTCCTTCCGTGACGACTGTCAGCAAACTCTTGATGCGCGTTATCAAGGCCCACGCCCGTTGGCGTTGGCGCGCCTGACTGCTTCTTCTTCCGGCCTGGCCGGACTCGTAATGCTATGCCCCCCGTGAATGTCTGCCACTTCGACTCGGTTACCCGAACGGACCGGTCGTGCAAGCCTGTGAGCGACATCCCGGCGTGAGGCCGTTTCAACAGTCAGCGATTTCAAGAGGTGTGCCCATGTTGCTGATGATCGATAACTATGACTCCTTTACCTATAACGTCGTGCAGTACCTGGGCGAACTGGGCGCCGACGTGAAGGTGATCCGCAACGACGAGCTGAGCATTGCCGAGATCGAGGCCCTTAATCCCGAGCGCATCGTCGTTTCTCCAGGCCCCTGCACCCCCAATGAAGCCGGCGTCTCGCTGGAGGTAATCCGTCATTTCGGCGGCAAGCTGCCGATCCTCGGCGTGTGCCTGGGGCACCAGTCGATTGGCCAGGCTTTTGGCGGCGATGTGGTGCGTGCCCGCCAGGTGATGCATGGTAAGACCAGCCCGGTGGTACATGAGGGCAAGGGCGTGTTCGCCGGCCTCAACCAGCCGCTGGTGGTGACCCGTTACCACTCGCTGGTGGTCAAGCTCGACACCTTGCCCGAGTGCCTGGAAGTGACCGCCTGGACCGCCCATGAAGATGGCGCGGTCGACGAAATCATGGGCCTGCGCCACAAGACCCTGAATATCGAGGGGGTGCAGTTCCACCCCGAGTCGATCCTGACCGAACAAGGCCACGAACTGTTCGCCAATTTCCTCAAACAGACCGGCGGCACGCGTCAGGCATAAGGATTTCCCATGAGCACCCCAATGAATATCAAGCTCGCCCTGGACCGAGTGGTCAATCACCTGGACCTGAGCACCGAGGAAATGAGCCAGGTGATGCGTGACATCATGACTGGCCAATGCACCGACGCGCAGATCGGCGCCTTCATGATGGGCATGCGCATGAAGAGCGAGAGCATCGACGAGATCGTCGGCGCGGTCTCGGTGATGCGCGAGCTGGCCGGCAAGGTCGAGCTGCAGTCGCTGGAGCGGGTGGTGGACATCGTCGGCACCGGTGGCGATGGCGCGAACATCTTCAACGTGTCGACGGCAGCGGCGCTGGTGATTTCCGCCGCTGGCTGCACCGTGGCCAAGCACGGTAACCGTGCGGTGTCCGGCAAGAGCGGCAGCGCCGACCTGCTGGAAGCCGCCGGCGTGTACCTGAACCTGACCCCTGTGCAGGTGGCGCGCTGCATCGACAGCGTGGGCATCGGCTTCATGTTCGCCCAGGCCCATCATGGGGCGATGAAGCACGCCGCCGGCCCACGCCGCGATATGGGGCTGCGTACCTTGTTCAACATGCTTGGCCCGCTGACCAACCCGGCTGGCGTGCGTCATCAGGTGGTCGGCGTGTTCAACCAGGCGCTGTGCCGACCGCTGGCCGAAGTCTTGCAACGTCTGGGCAGCCAGCATGTGCTGGTGGTGCATTCCCAGGACGGCCTCGACGAATTCAGCCTCGCTGCGCCGACCTATGTGGCCGAGCTGAACAAGGGCGAGATCAGCGAGTATTGGGTACAGCCTGAAGACCTGGGCATGAAAAGCCAGAGCCTGTACGGCCTGGTGGTCGACAGCCCGGAGGCATCGCTGGCGCTGATTCGTGATGCATTGGGCCGGCGCAAGACCGAAAGCGGGCAGAAGGCCGCCGAGATGATCGTGCTCAACGCCGGTGCCGCGTTGTATGCCGCCGACCATGCCACCAGCCTCAAGGAAGGCGTGGAGCTGGCCCATGATGCGCTGCATACTGGTCTGGCCCGCGAGAAACTCGAAGAGCTGGGCGCCTTTACCGCCGTATTCAAGCAGGAGAACGAAGGATGAGCGTGCCAACGGTTCTGGAAAAAATCCTCGCCCGCAAGGCCGAGGAGGTCGCCGCCCGGCGTGCCCAGGTGAGCCTGGCCGACCTCGAACGCCAGGCCGCGCAGGCCGACGCGCCGCGCGGCTTCGCCAATGCACTGATCGAGCAGGTCAAGCGCAAGCAGCCGGCGGTGATTGCCGAGATCAAGAAGGCTTCGCCCAGCAAGGGCGTGATCCGCGAAGACTTCCATCCCGCAGACATTGCCCGCAGCTACGAGCAGGGCGGGGCGACTTGCCTGTCGGTGCTGACCGACATCGACTTCTTCCAGGGCGCCGATGCCTACCTGCAGCAGGCGCGCGCCGCCTGCCAACTGCCGGTGATCCGCAAGGACTTCATGATCGATCCCTACCAGGTGGTCGAAGCGCGGGCGCTGGGTGCCGACTGCATTCTGCTGATCGTCGCTGCGCTGGATGACGCGCGCATGGCCGAACTGGCCGCCACCGCCAAGGGCGTGGGCCTGGACGTGCTGGTCGAGGTGCATGACGGCGATGAGCTGGAGCGTGCCCTGAAGACCCTCGACACGCCGCTGGTGGGGGTCAACAACCGCAACCTGCACACCTTCGACGTCAGCCTGGAAACCACCCTCGACCTGCTGCCGCGCATTCCGCGTGACCGCCTGGTGATTACCGAGAGCGGCATTCTCAACCGTGCCGACGTCGAGCTGATGGAAATCAACGACGTGTATTCGTTCCTGGTCGGCGAGGCCTTCATGCGGGCAGCGCAGCCGGGTATCGAGCTGCAGCGCTTGTTCTTCCCCGAGCGTGCTCCGGCAGTGAGCGCTGTCGGCCCGGCCATCGACTGAGCCGGGCATGAGCGCTCAGGTGCTCGACACAACCGTGGAGCAGGGCCTGCAGTTCGAGCAGGACCTGCTGGCATCGGTGTGTGCCGGCGAGGCCGAACACGGGCTGCTGTTCTGGCGGCCCCTCGACCAGGCCTTGGTGATGCCGCGGCGCATGAGTCGCCTGCCGGGTTTCGAGGCCGCCTGCGAGCCACTGGCCGACAGCGGCTGGCCGGTGCTGCTGCGTGAAACCGGTGGTGAGCCGGTGCCGCAGTCGTCGGCGACGGTGAACATTGCCCTGGTCTACGCCCAGCCCTCTGACGACCTGGACCGCGAGCGGATCGAGACCGCCTACCTGCGCCTGTGCCAGCCACTGCTCGATGTACTCGGTGAGCGAGCATCGTTGGGCGAGGTGGACGGCGCATTCTGTGACGGGCGCTACAACGTCAACCTCGACGGTCGCAAGCTGGTCGGTACCGCCCAGCGCTGGCGCCAGGCCCGAGGCGGGGCGCGCCCGGTGGTGCTGGTGCATGGCGCCTTGCTGCTGGACAACCAGCGTGACGAGATGGTGGCCGCGGTGAATCGCTTCTACCTGGGGTGCGGGCTGCCGGCACGTGTAAGGTCGGCCAGCCACATTGCCTTGCATGAGGTCTTCGCCGGGGATGCGCTGCTCGACGGCCTGGCCGAGCGCTATCGACACCTGCTGGCGGCGTTGTAGAGCGCTGCTCAGCGGGTGCCGTAGACCACCATGGTCTTGCCACGCACGTGGACCAGGCTTTGTTCTTCCAGCGACTTGAGTACGCGACCGACCATTTCCCGTGAACAGCCGACGATGCGGCCGATTTCCTGGCGGGTGATCTTGATCTGCATGCCGTCGGGGTGGGTCATGGCATCGGGCTGCTTGCACAGGTCCAACAGCGTGCGGGCTACCCGGCCGGTGACGTCGAGAAACGCCAGGTCGCCGACCTTGCGAGTGGTGTTGCGCAGTCGTTCGGCCATCTGTCCGCCCAGGGCATAGAGGATTTCCGGCTCCTGCAGCACCAGTTCACGGAATTTGGCGTAGCTGATTTCCGCGACTTCGCATTCGGTCTTGGCGCGTACCCAGGCGCTGCGCACGGTGGCCAGGCCGGGTGGCTGGAACAGGCCCAGTTCGCCAAAGAAGTCGCCGCTGTTGAGGTAGGCGACGATCATTTCGCGGCCTTCGCTGTCGTCGATCTGGATCGTTACCGAGCCCTTGAGGATCAGAAACAGCGAATCCGCCGGCTCGCCAGCACAGATGATATTGCTTCTGGCGGCGCAGCGACGGCGTTGCGCGTGAACCAACAGTTTATCGATGCTCTTTATCTTCGAAGTGACGGGTAGGGCTGCCATGCGTATGTCCCGAGGTAGTTCTGCGCCTGATTGCTTGTTATGCGTATCGGCCAAAGCGCTTTTATCCCCAGCACTTTGCTTTAACTTTGGCATTGTTTGCGAAGTTTCCTACACAAGTACTGCGCAAGTCATGGCTTATCCATCTGGCGTGCCGCCCTGTACGCGCACCTTGCGCTGGATGCGCAACACCCCCTAATCTGGCGGCCTTTTTTTCAGCAGTGGAGTCTGGCGATGAAAGCACGCATCCAATGGGCTGGCGAAGCCATGTTCCTCGGCGAGTCTGGCAGTGGTCACGTGGTGGTCATGGATGGCCCGCCGGAGAGCGGTGGTCGTAACCTGGGTGTGCGGCCGATGGAAATGGTGCTCATCGGTCTGGGCGGCTGCAGCAACTTCGATGTGGTGAGCATTCTCAAGAAAGCCCGCCAGCCGGTGGAAAGCTGCGAGGCCTTCCTCGACGCCGAACGCGCCAGCGAAGACCCGAAGGTGTTTACCCGCATTCACCTGCATTTCGTGGTCAAGGGCCGCGGCCTCAAGGAGGCGCAGGTCAAACGTGCCATCGAGCTGTCGGCAGAGAAGTACTGCTCGGCCTCGATCATGCTCGGCAACGCCGGGGTGAAGATCACCCACGACTACGAGATCGTCGAGCTGGGCTGACTGCCCTGTCCTAAATGAAAAAGGCGCCTTGCGGGCACCTTTTTCATGTGTGCGGTCAGATCCGATAGGTGCTCTTGGTCATGACCTTGGCCAGTATGCTCATGCCGAACTTGACCGGTGCCGGGAAGCGGAAGCCGCCGGCATCCAGTGCGGTTTCGGCATGCTGGGCTTCATCGGTGCGCATCTGTTCGAGGATGGCGCGGGACTTGGCGTCTTCGGCCGGCAGTTGGGTCAGGTGCTCGTCGAGGTGCTTGCAGACCTGATCTTCGGTGGCTGCCACGAAGCCCAGGCTCATGCGGTCGCTGATCAGCCCGGCGGCGGCACCGATGCCGAACGACAGGCTGTAGAACAGCGGGTTGAGCACGCTGGTGTGGCTGCCCAACTGGTGAATGCGCTGTTCGCACCATACCAGGTGGTCGATTTCTTCCTCGGCGGCATGCTCCATGGCCTTGCGCACCTGTGGCAGCTTGGCGGTCAGGGCCTGGCCCTGGTACAACGCCTGGGCGCAGACTTCGCCGGTGTGGTTGATGCGCATGAGGCCGGCAATATGCCGGGTCTCGTCCTCGCTCATCTTGTGTTCGGGCAGTGGAATGGCCGGCGAGGGGCGGGGAGACTGGCCGCTCGAAGGCAGCAAAGTGCGCATCGCGCTATCGGCCTGCAACAAAAGCTTGTCCAGGACGGAGTAATGACGTTCGGTTGCCATGGGCACCTCCGGTGATATCCATTGGCCCCAGTCTACTGCAATCCCTGGCCTGAGGCTTGAGGCGGATCATCCTGCCACGATATTGCCGATTCGCGGCAGGCTGCGACCGCTGGTCGGGACTCAGCCCGGTGGCCAGTTCATCTGGCGCTGACCGAGCACATGCATGTGGATGTGATACACGGTCTGGCCACCCAGTTCATTGCAGTTCATCACCACCCGGAAGCCTTCTTCGCAGCCCAGTTCGCGGGCCAGACGCTGGGCGGTGAACAGGATGTGGCCAGCCAGACCCTTGTCTTCTTCGGTCAGGTCGTTGAGGGTGCGGATGGGCTTTTTCGGAATGACCAGGAAATGCACCGGCGCTTGCGGGGCGATGTCGTGGAAGGCCAGGACCTGATCGTCCTCGTAGATGATGTTTGCCGGGATTTCCCGGTTGATGATCTTGGTGAAGATGGTATCCACTGCCATGGGCTCCTTTTAGGGTGGATGGGTCTGTCCGCAGTGTACTGAGCAAGTGGCGCTTCGTCAGTAATTCAGGCAGCGCTTGCGGTTGAGCAGGCCGCTGATGCGCCGTACCAGCCAGCGAGAACCCAGCCGTGGCGTCAGTGTCCGCAGGCGGTTGCCCCAGCCCGGTACGATGACCGCCTGATCGCGCTCGAGCGCCCTGACGGTATACAGCGCCAGTTCTTCCGGGCTCATCAGCGCTGCTTCATCGGCGCGTACCTGGGCCGTGCGCCAGAACGCCGTACGGGTCGGGGGCGGGCAGAGCACCGAGACTTTCACGCCGTTCTTGCGGCCTTCTTCGCGCAGCGCCTCGGAGAAGTGCAGCACGTAGGCCTTGCTGGCGGCATAAGTGCTCATCCACGGGCCGGGCTGGAAGGCAGCCATGGAGGCGATGTTGAGAATCTGCCCGCCGCCATGCAGGGCCATCAGGTTGCCCACCGTGTGGCACAGGCGCGACAGGGCGAGGATGTTGAGGTCGATGAGGTCTTGTTCGGCAGCCCATTCCTGACCCAGGAACGGACCGCAGGTGCCGATACCGGCGCTGTTGACCAGCAGGTCGATCTGGTGCGGGCTGTCTTCCAGCTCCAGCAGGAAGCCCGACAGGCGTAGCGGCTCGCCCAGGTCGCAGGCCCGCAACAGCACTTCGACCCCGAAGCGCTGGGTCAGCTCCAGGGCGATGCTCTCCAGCAGGTCGCGCTGACGGGCCACCAGGATCAGGTTGTGCCCGCGGCGTGCCAGGGCTTCGGCCATGGCCAGGCCTATGCCACTGGAGGCGCCGGTAATCAGGGCGTAACGGGTCATGCGGGTCTCCATCGTGTGGCAATTGCATCGTTGCGGCATATCGACTGCCAAAGCGCGCAGCGAGTCACGCCTTTGGCCTGGTTTACTCCGACACCAGGCCGCCGATGATGACCAGCAGGGTCATGATCACCACCAGGACCAGCCAGACACCAGCGAGGATCTTCACGGCCCGGCTGTTGGGGGGCGGCGGCGGGCCGTAGCGGTTAGGGCCGCGGGTGCCCGGCATGAACATCATCACCAAGGGGAACAGGCTGCCGACGAACGGCACCAGATTGAGCAGTAACAGCCAGCCCGACCAGCCCATGTCATGCAGCCGCTGTACGCCGATGGGCAGCGTTGCGGCGACCACCACCAGGGAAATGGCGATCATGCCCATGCTGGCAAGGCCTTCTGAAAGCGGCATGAATACGCTGCCCACGATCATCGCGCCCAACAAGATGCTGATCAGCGCCAGTGACCAGGCCAGGTAGCGCAGGCGGCCGATGCGGCCGCTCAGGCTGAAGACCTTCAGTTGTCCATAGCCTTGCGGGCTTTCTACCTCCACCTCGGCCTTGGGCGGGGCGTAGGGCGAAAAGGGCTCGGCGGGCGGTGCGGGGTGCGCAGGCGGCGTAGGCGCAAGAGGCTCGACCTTGTCCAGGTTCAGGCTCACTTCCGGCTCGATGTGCGCCTGCACGCCGGCCTCCTGCAAGGCCTGGAGGTAGCGTTGGGCCTGGGGTTGATCCAGGCCGCGCTTGAGCACGTGAGGCTGGCCATTGAACAGGGGCTCGACGGCCGCCAGCTCGCTCTTGAACAGTTGTGCAAGGTTGGCCCTGGCCGTCTCGGGCGCCACGTCGCCGAACAGCTGGCCTTCGAAAACGATTCTGAAGTGGGTTTCGGTCATGCAAGGCTTCCTTGTCCGAAAGAGAGGGTGTCGATGCTTGGGCAGCCCGGCGGGCTGGCGGTTCATCACCAGCCGCGAGGGCCAGGTAATCAGAAGGGTTTGACCACCACGAGAATCACCACGGCCAGCAGGATGAGTACGGGAATTTCATTGAACCAGCGATAGAACACGTGGCTGCGGCCTGGCTCGCCACGCGCGAAGCGTTTGATCTGCGCGCCGCACATATGGTGGTAGCCGACCAGCAGGACCACCAGGGTCAGCTTGGCGTGCAGCCAGCCCTGGCTGAGCCAGCCGGGGTTCAGCCAGACCAGCCAGGCGCCGAGCAGCAGAGTGGCGATCATCGACGGGCCCATGATGCCACGGTAAAGCTTGCGCTCCATGACGCAAAAGCGTTCGCGGCTGGGGGTGTCTTCGCTCATGGCGTGGTAGACGAACAGACGAGGCAGGTAGAACAGGCCAGCGAACCAGCAGACGATGGCGACGATGTGCAGCGCTTTGATCCATAGGTAGAGCATCAGGAGGGTCCTCCAGGTTCACGGTGGCCGAATAGTAGGGCGGCGATGGCCCGTACGTCACGCTGTCGGTTGTCGCGCAGGCGTCAGGCCCCTATCATCACCGGCTTTCCAGTCGTTTTGTTGAGGGCAGGTCATGGTCAAGGTCGGTATCGTCGGCGGCACGGGTTACACCGGAGTCGAGCTGCTGCGTCTGTTGGCACAGCATCCACAGGCACAGGTGGAGGTCATCACCTCGCGATCCGAAGCCGGCATGGCAGTGGCCGACATGTACCCGAACCTGCGTGGCCACTACGATGGCCTGGCCTTCAGCGTACCGGACGTGAAGACCCTGGGGGCCTGTGACGTGGTGTTCTTCGCCACCCCGCATGGTGTCGCCCATGCCCTGGCCGGCGAACTGTTGGCGGCCGGCACCCGGGTCATCGACCTGTCGGCGGACTTCCGTCTGCAGGACCCGGTGGAGTGGTCCAAGTGGTACGGCCAGCCGCATGGTGCGCCGGACCTGCTCAAGGATGCCGTCTATGGTCTGCCCGAGGTCAACCGTGAGCAGATCAAGGGCGCACGCCTGATCGCCGTGCCAGGATGCTACCCCACCGCCACGCAGCTGGGTTTCCTGCCGCTGCTGGAGGCCGGCCTGGCCGACAACAGCCGCCTGATCGCCGACTGCAAGTCCGGGGTCAGCGGTGCCGGGCGCGGTCTGAGCGTCGGCTCGCTGTATTCCGAGGCCAACGAAAGCTTCAAGGCTTATGGGGTCAAGGGCCACCGTCACCTGCCGGAGATCAGCCAGGGCCTGCGTCGCGCCGCCGGTGGTGACATCGGCCTGACCTTCGTACCGCACCTGACACCGATGATCCGCGGCATCCACGCCACCCTTTATGCGACCGTGGCGGACAAGACCGTCGACCTGCAGGCGCTGTTCGAGAAGCGTTATGCCGACGAGCCGTTCGTCGATGTCATGCCGGCCGGCAGCCATCCGGAAACCCGCAGCGTGCGTGGTGCCAACGTCTGCCGCATCGCGGTACACCGTCCGCAGGGCGGCGACCTGGTCGTGGTGCTGTCGGTGATCGACAACCTGGTCAAGGGGGCTTCGGGCCAGGCGGTGCAGAACCTCAACATCATGTTCGGCCTGGATGAGCGCATGGGGCTGTCCCACGCTGGCATGATGCCTTGATGCTGTACGGCCGAGCACGTCTTGCCCGGCCGATCTCGTCGCAATAGTTGACCTGTTTTCTCGGACAAGCGGATAATGCCCGTCATTACGCATCACGACGGCTTAACGCCGGGAGATATCTGACATGAGTGTGGAATCCTTCACTCCAGTGGCCCTGGAATTCACCCCCGGTGCCGCGCACAAGGTGAAAACCCTGGTCGAGGAAGAGGGCAACGATCGCCTGAAGCTGCGGGTTTTCGTAACGGGCGGTGGCTGCTCGGGCTTCCAGTACGGCTTCACTTTCGATGAAGACGTGGCCGAAGATGACACCATCGTCGAGCGCGAGGGCGTGAGCCTGGTGGTCGACCCGATGAGCTTCCAGTACCTGGCGGGTGCCGAGGTGGATTATCAGGAAGGTCTGGAAGGTTCGCGTTTCGTGATCAAGAATCCGAACGCCACCACCACCTGCGGGTGTGGTTCGTCGTTCTCGATCTGATTCGTCACGCCGATTAGCAAAAAGCCGCGCATCTGCGCGGCTTTTTCGTTTGCGAGCGTTGGCTTCAGGCCGGGTAGATTGCGCCGAGCACACGCAGGCCACGTGCGCCGGTCACCGTTGGGCGGTTGGCCGGTACGCTTTCCAGGCAGCAATGTGCCAACCAGGCAAAGGCCATGGCTTCGACCCAATCGGGGTCGACACCGAAACTTGCCGTGCTGCTGACCCGGGTATTCGGCAGCAGGGCGGCCAGCCGATTCATCAACGCCTGGTTGTGGGCGCCGCCACCGCAGACCAGCAGTTCGATGGTCCCGGTCTGGGCGCTCTGCAGCGACTGGGTGATGCTCTGCGCGGTCAGTTCCAGCAGGGTAGCCTGGACATCTTCTGCTGCCAGGCCAGGGAACTGTTGCAGGTGGCGGTTCAGCCAGGCGAGGTTGAAGACTTCGCGTCCGGTGCTTTTCGGCCCCTGGGTCTGGAAGAACGGGTCGGCGAGCAGTCTGTTGAGCAGCAAGTCGTTGACCTGGCCGCTGGCTGACCAGTCGCCATTACGATCGAAGGGCAGATTGCGCTGCGCCTGTATCCAGGCATCCAGCAGCACGTTGCCAGGACCGCAGTCGAAGCCGGACACCGGCCGATCCGATTCGATCAGCGTCAGGTTGGTGAAGCCCCCGACATTCAGCACGGCGCGGCGATCACGATTGTCATCGAACAGGGCTTCATGGAAGGCCGGTACCAGCGGTGCGCCCTGACCACCGGCGGCGATGTCGCGGCGGCGGAAGTCGGTGACCACGGTGATCTCGGTCAGCTCGGCCAGCAGTGCCGGGTTGCCGATCTGGATGGTGAAACCGCGGGCGGGTTCATGGCGGATGGTCTGGCCATGGCTGCCGATGGCGCGGATCTGGCCGGCGACCATGTTCTGCTCTTGCAGCAGGGCCAATACGCCCTGGGCGACCAGGCGTACCCACTTCTGTTCAGCAAGGGCGGCACGGGCCAGTTCGTCGCTGCCCGTGGCGCACAGATCGAGCAGCTCGGCACGCAGATCTGCCGGCATGGGAATGTAATGCGTGGCCAGCAGCCTGGGCCGGTCATCCTGTTCCAGCAGGGCGATATCCATCCCGTCGAGGCTGGTACCGGACATTACACCAATGTAGAAGTGGGCCATGGCTTACCTTTTGTTCATGGCCAGCTTGGTGGCCTTTTCCTGATCCATGCGCGCCATCAGCGGTTGGCTGACCTGCATGAACCGCTGCTTTTCCGCCTTGGCGATCGGGTCGGCCATTGGCAGTTTCTGGCCCAGCGGGTCGACGTGAACGCCGTTGACCTGGAACTCGTAGTGCAGGTGCGGGCCGGTCGACAGGCCGGTGGTGCCAATATAGCCGATGACCTGACCCTGCTTGACGCTCGAGCCTGTCTGGATGCCTTTGGCGAAGCCCTGCATGTGGCCGTAGAGAGTGCGGTAGGTGTCGCCGTGCTGGATGATCACGGTGTTGCCGTAGCCGCCACGACGCCCGGCCAGCAGAACCTTGCCGTCACCGGTGGCCTTGATCGGCGTGCCGCGCGGTGCGGCATAGTCGACACCTTTGTGGGCACGGATCTTGTTCAGGATCGGGTGCTTGCGGCCCAGGGAGAAGACCGAGCTGATGCGCGCGAAATCCACCGGTGTGCGGATGAACGCCTTGCGCATGCTGTTGCCTTCGGCGGTGTAGTAGTTGGCAACACCCTGCTTGTTCACGTAGCGCACGGCTGTGTAGGTCTTGCCGCGGTTGGTGAAGCGGGCCGCGAGGATGTTGCCGGTGCCGATGGTCTTGCCGTTGACGAATTTCTGTTCGTAGACCACGTCGAACTCGTCGCCCTTGCGCAGATCCTGGGCGAAGTCGACGTCATAGCCGAAGATCTCGGCCATGGCCATGGTCATCGAATGCGAGAGGCCAGCGCGTTGCGCCGACAGCGACAGCGAGCTGTTGATCACGCCGTGAGCGTAGGTATTGCGGGTGTCGGGCTTGCTGACTTCGCGATCGAAGGTGTAGCCGCTCGCGCTTTTCGACAGGCTGATGGATTCCAGCTCGTTGAGCTTGGTGTGCAGCTTCTTCAGCTGGCCGTCCTGGGAAAGCTCGAACTGCAGGATCTGGCCGTCCTGCAGCTTGCTGAATTGCTTGGCCTGTTTGTCGCTGGCCAGTACTTCGTGAACCGAGGAGGCGGGCAGACCGACCTTTTCGAACAGGGTCGACAAGGTATCACCCCGTGCGACCAGCACTTCACGATGGTTGGGGTCTTTCTTCTCGGCGGGGACTGCTGCAACGGCTGCCTGAGACTGCTCGCCTTCGGTAGCGGCGGTGTCTTCGGTAGCGTCTTCGGGTTGGTCGATCTGCGCGAAAGGAGAGGCGCTGTCCTGGGATGTGGCTTCGCTGCCTTTAGTTGCGTCTTGATTCTGAGCCTGTTGATCGACCGGCATTTCCAGGTCAAGGCTGAGATTGGTGCGTTTCGCTTCGACTTCGCTGGAGGGAAATACCAGCAGTGCCAGGCTCAGCAGGGCCGCGATCCCGCTGGCGGCCAATAGATGGCTCTTTGGGTACAGCGGGGGCGCCTTAGGCGGAGTGTCGTTCATGAGTAATTTGACTTTGAAAAAGGTGAAATGGAAAAGATGAATGACATGATGAAGATGAAATAACTGTATAAAATATAATCAAAATCGCTATGAAGCAACCCTGACCGAGCACCGGTCAGGTGTCGCGGGCGTGTGCCGGGCAAAAACTTGTATTTGGGCGCTGATCTTGTAAGGTTGGTGTCCTTTTGAATCGGGGGTGATATGAAGTCGGTTGAAGAGCAGTTGGCGCTGATCAAGCGCGGCGCGGATGAGCTTCTTGTCGAGGCGGAGCTGGTCGAGAAGCTAAAGCGTGGTCAGCCACTGCGAATCAAGGCTGGTTTCGACCCGACTGCGCCCGATCTGCACCTGGGGCACACTGTCCTTATTAATAAGCTGCGCCAGTTCCAGGACCTGGGGCATCAGGTGATCTTCCTGATCGGCGACTTCACCGGCATGATCGGTGACCCGAGTGGCAAGAGCGCGACTCGTCCGCCCCTGACCCGCGAGCAGGTGCTGGCGTATGCCGAGACCTACAAGGCTCAGGTGTTCAAGATTCTCGACCCGGAAAAGACCGAGGTGGCCTTCAACTCCACCTGGATGGACAAGCTGGGTCCTGCCGACTTCATTCGCCTGGCATCGAACTACACCGTGGCGCGCATGCTCGAGCGTGACGACTTCCACAAGCGCTACACCGGCAGCCAGCCGATCGCCATTCACGAATTCCTCTATCCGTTGGTGCAGGGCTATGACTCTGTTGCACTGCGTGCCGATGTCGAGCTGGGTGGTACCGATCAGAAGTTCAACCTGCTGATGGGGCGTGAGCTGCAGCGTGCCTATGGCCAGGAAGCTCAATGCATTCTGACCATGCCGTTGCTCGAAGGTCTGGATGGCGTGAAGAAGATGTCCAAGTCCCTGGGCAACTACGTGGGTATCCAGGAGGCACCAGGCGTCATCTATAACAAGCTGGTCTCGATCCCTGATTCTCTGATGTGGCGTTACTTCGAGCTGCTGAGCTTCCGCTCCATGGACGAGATCAATGCGCTGCGTGCCGATGTAGAGGCGGGTGCCAATCCGCGCGACATCAAGATCCAGCTGGCCGAAGAGATCGTCGCGCGTTTCCATGGCGAAGAAGCAGCGGCCAATGCTCATCGCTCTGCGGGCAATCGCATGAAAGATGGTGAGCTACCGGAAGACCTGCCGGAAGTGGCTATCGCTTCCGCTGAAGATCTGCCGATCTCGGCCGTCCTTAATAAGGCAGGCCTGGTGAAGAACGCGGCGGGTGCTCGTGACCTGTTGGCGGCGGGCAGTGTTCGCGTAGATGGTGAGGTGGTCGATCGCGGCTTCGTATTCAAGCTGGGTGTGACGCACGTTTGCCAGGCCGGCAAGAAGGCTTTTGCCCGTATTACGCTGAATCGCGAATAAATCTGAAATAAGTGTTGACGGCCTTTCAGATGTCCTTATAATGCGCACCACTTCCAACGCGGAATGCACCGAAAACTCCTTGAGAATCAACGAGTTAAGGTGAGGCGAAAGAAGTGGTGCGAATCTTCGGATTCCGGCGG
>NZ_CAJYVE010000034.1 GCF_913777995.1 uncultured Pseudomonas sp.
CTTGATTCAGTTGTTAAAGAGCGGTTGGTTGAGCCTTTCGCTTCAACCGAGGCGCGCATTCTACGCTAACCTCTTAATCTGTCAAGCGTTTATTTTCAGAAGTTTCAATCTCGATTCAAACTTCGAAGCGCTTGCGTGCCGAGCGATCATTCGATCATCTCGTCAGCGGGAGGCGAATCTTACAGCATCCTAAGTTGCTGTCAACTGCCTTTTTCACCGCCGGAATCCGAAGATTCGCACCACTTCTTTCGCTTCACCTTAACTCGTTGATTATCAAGGAGTTTTCGGTGCATTCCGCGTTGGAAGTGGTGCGCATTATAAGGACATCTGAAAGGCCGTCAACTGTTAATTTCAACTTTTTTGAATTTACCGCTTCGCTGAACCAATACGAGGGATGCGGCGCGCCACGGCCGGGATACGCAGCGCCAGAAGAAATACACCGATCGCACTATAGATAGCCCACTCTTCAAGATCGGCGCGAACGATCCAGAGCATGTGCAACAGGCCCAGAATCAGAATCCCGTAAACCAGCTGGTGCAGGCGCTTCCAGCGCCGACCCAGCCTACGCTGACTGTATCGATTGGAGGTCAGCGCCAGCGCCAGCAGTCCGACCCAGGCCACGGCACCAACGATGATGTAGGGCCGCTTCACCAGCTCCACACCCAACTGCCTCCAATCCAGCCCCAGAATGAACAAGGCATAGAAACTCAGGTGCAGCACGGCATACGCGAAGCTCCACAAGCCCAGTTGCCGACGCACTGCCATCCAGCCAGACCAGCCGGTCAGCTTCGCCATAGGCGTGATACTCAGGGTAATCAATAGAATGATCAGCGTACCCAGCCCGAGACGATCCACCAGCACCTTCCCCGGATCCGGCCCCAGGGCAAAAATCCACGCTTGGTACACCCACCACACCGGAAAGGCCAGCGCCGCGAGAAACACTCCTACCCGCCAATAAGCATGTCGCATCAATAGTCCTTGCGCAGATCCATACCGCTATAGAGAGAGGCCACTTCCTCTGCATAGCCATTGAACATCTCGGTCTGCCGCAGATTGGGGCTGAACAGCCCACTGGGCAAGCGCCGCTCCCGGGCCTGGCTCCAGCGTGGGTGATCCACCGTCGGATTGACGTTGGCGTAGAAACCGTACTCGTCCGACGCGATACTCTGCCAGGTAGTCTTCGGCTGCTCGCTGACCAGGCTGATACGCACGATGGACTTCACGCCCTTGAAGCCGTACTTCCAAGGGACGACCAGCCGCAGCGGAGCACCGTTCTGGTTGGGCAGCTCGCGGCCATACATACCGACTGCCAGAATGGTCAGCGGGTGCATGGCTTCATCCAGGCGCAGCCCTTCTACATAAGGCCAGTCGATCAAGGCGAAACCGGAGCGCTGGCCCGGCATCGACTCCGGATCCTTGAGGGTTTCGAAGCGTATATAGCGCGCCTTCGAGGTGGGCTCGACCTGCTTGAGCAAGGCGGCCAGCGGAAAGCCGATCCACGGAATGACCATGGACCAGGCCTCCACGCAGCGCAGCCGGTAGATACGTTCTTCGAGCTGATAAGGCTTGATGAAGTCTTCGAGCGCGTAGCGCCCGGGCTTGCCAACCTCACCATCGATCACCACGCTCCATGGCTCAGTCTTCAAGGAGCCGGCGTTTTGCGCTGGATCCCCTTTGCCGGTACCGAACTCATAGAAGTTGTTGTAATGGGTCGCGTCCTTGAAAGGCGTTATGGCCTCGCTGCCGGCCGTGACGGCCTGCCAGCGGGTGGCGCCAAGTTTGTCGGTGAACCATGCAGGCGGCTTGCCGGGCTCGACATCCGCGTAGCGGGACTGCTCGGTTGCATGAGCCCAGGACGGCATGGCGCTCACGGCCAGTCCGGCCAGCGAGCCACCCAGCAATGTACGACGGGAAAGGTAAATGGATTCAGGCGTGACTTCCGACTCACGCGAGTCGGAAGCCGAGGGGCGCTTGATGAGCATGACAACTCCACAGGCTTGAGTGCTGACGCACCGTTAGACTGTGGAGTATGCCCAAAATCAACTCAGTTGCGACGCTGCGAACGTAACAGATGCTGAACGGGACCTGACAAGGCGTAAGCCAGGAAAATCAGCAGCAGAATGCGTGGCGGGTCGCTGAAGACCACGGCGAAGATCAGCACCACGACAAGAATGGCAACAAAGGGCACACGACCTTTCAAGTCCAGGTCCTTGAAGCTGTTGTACTTGATATTGCTGACCATCAGCATGCCGGCGGCCGCCACCAGAAGCGCCACCAGGAACGACAGCTTCGAGCCTTGGATACCGTAGTCGCTGAACGCCCAGACGGTACCGGCCACTACGCCGGCGGCCGCCGGGCTGGCCAGGCCGATGAAATAACGCTTGTCGGCCTTGCCCACCTGGGTATTGAAGCGCGCCAGGCGCAGCGCAGCGCCCGCAACATAGATGAAGGCGACCATCCAGCCGACTTTGCCCATGTCGCCCAGCGCCCAACCGAAGGCCAGCAAGGCAGGCGCGACACCGAAGGCGACCATATCGGACAGCGAGTCGTACTCTGCGCCGAAGGCGCTCTGGGTATTGGTCATGCGCGCCACGCGGCCATCCAGGCCGTCGAGCACCATGGCAACGAAAATCGCGATGGCCGAGAAGGCGAAGTACTTGCTGGCGCTGGCGGCATCGCCGGCGCTCATGGCACTCATCGAACTGATGATGGAATAGAAGCCGGCGAACAGGTTCGCGGTGGTGAACAGGTTGGGCAGCAGGTAGATGCCGCGATGCCGGACCTTGCGCCCTTCGGCGTCATGTCCTTCTTCAACGTGTTCATCGATCGGTAGCAGGCTTTCGGCGTCGGAACCCTGGCGGGGTTCTTCAGGACGTTCGCTCATGAAGATTACCTTGCAGCGGTTTGAAATGTTGACAGGCTGTCTGCCGGGCACGTTGCCGGCAAACGATGCAGCTTTATACCAGAACTCGCCGCGCTTGACGTTCCGGCACTTGTCGCAAAGCTGAACAGCGGAAAATATCCATACCCCTGAAACGAAAGAACGCGGCACCTGGCCGCGTTCTTCGCAATCACCGCGAACTCAGTTCTTGGTCTTGTCGACGATCTTGTTCGCCGCGATCCAAGGCATCATCGAACGCAGTTGCTCACCGATGACTTCGATGCCGTGGGCAGCGTTGTTACGACGCTTGGCGGTCATCGATGGGTAGCCGGTGGCGCCTTCGCTGATGAACATCTTCGCGTATTCGCCGTCCTGGATGCGCTTCAGAGCGTTGCGCATGGCCTGGCGGGATTCGGCGTTGATGACCTCTGGGCCAGTCACGTACTCACCGTACTCGGCGTTGTTGGAGATCGAGTAGTTCATGTTGGCGATACCGCCTTCGTACATGAGGTCAACGATCAGCTTCAGCTCGTGCAGGCACTCGAAGTAGGCCATTTCTGGCGCGTAGCCCGCTTCGACCAGGGTTTCGAAACCGGCCTTGACCAGCTCGACGGTACCGCCGCACAGAACGGCCTGCTCACCGAACAGGTCGGTTTCGGTCTCGTCCTTGAAGGTGGTTTCGATGATGCCGGTACGGCCGCCACCGACGCCCGAAGCGTAGGACAGAGCGACGTTCTTGGCATTGCCCGAAGCGTCCTGGTAAACGGCGATCAGGTCAGGGATACCGCCGCCCTTGACGAACTCGGTACGTACGGTGTGACCCGGCGCTTTTGGCGCGATCATGATCACGTCCAGGTCGGCGCGAGGAACGACCTGGTTGTAGTGAATGGCGAAGCCGTGGGAGAACGCCAGGGTAGCGCCCTGCTTGAGGTTCGGCTCGATTTCCTGCTTGTACAGCTGGCCCTGGAATTCGTCGGGGGTCAGGATCATGACCAGGTCGGCAGCGGCAACGGCGCTGGCAACGTCGGTCACTTTCAGGCCGTGGGCTTCGGCCTTGGCGACAGTAGCCGAACCTTTACGCAGGCCGATAGTGACGTCAACGCCCGAGTCCTTCAGGTTGCACGCCTGAGCGTGGCCCTGGGAACCGTAGCCGATGATCGCGACTTTCTTGCCCTGGATGATCGAAAGGTCACAGTCTTTGTCGTAGAAAACTTTCATGGAAATCCCCTGTTTATCTTGGCCACTCGGGCCAAATTGCAAATTGGTCAGATGCTCAGAACTTTATCGCCACGGGCGATGCCCGTTACGCCACTGCGGACCGTTTCCAGAATGGACGCGGTGCCGATGGCCTGGATGAAGCTATCGAGTTTGTCACTGGTGCCACTCAACTGCACGGTATACACGCTGGCCGTGACGTCGACGATCTGCCCGCGGAAGATATCCGTGGTGCGCTTGATCTCGGCACGCTGCGCGCCAGTGGCCTTGACCTTGACCAGCATGAGTTCGCGCTCGATGTGCGCGCTCTCGGACAGGTCGACCAGCTTGACCACTTCAACCAGTTTATTGAGGTTCTTGGTGATCTGCTCGATCACCTCATCATGCCCCACCGTGGTCAGCGTCAGACGCGACAGGGTCGGGTCCTCGGTCGGCGCCACGGTCAGGCTTTCGATGTTGTAGTTACGCTGGGAAAACAGACCCACGACGCGAGACAGTGCACCCGGTTCGTTTTCCAGCAGAAGGGAAATGATGTGCCGCATGATTATGTCCGCTCCGTCTTGCTCAACCACATATCGCGCATCGAGCCGTCCTTGATCTGCATCGGGTAGACGTGCTCGCTCACATCGACCTGGATGTCGACGAAGACCAGGCGATCCTTCATGGCGAAGACTTCTTCCAGCTTCGGCTTCAGGTCCTTGAGGTCGGTGATGCGCACACCAACGTGACCATAGGCTTCGACCAGCTTGACGAAGTCAGGCAGCGACTCCACGTAGGAGTGCGAGTGACGGCCGCCGTAGCTCATGTCCTGCCACTGACGGACCATGCCGAGCACGCCGTTGTTGAGCAGGATGATCTTCACCGGCAGGTCGTACTGCAGGCAGGTGGACAGCTCCTGGATGTTCATCTGGATACTGCCTTCACCGGTCACGCACGCCACATCGGCATCTGGGAAGTTCAGCTTGATGCCCATGGCTGCCGGGAAACCGAAGCCCATGGTGCCCAGGCCACCGGAGTTGATCCAGCGGTTCGGCTTGTCAAAGCGGTAGTACTGCGCGGCGAACATCTGGTGCTGGCCGACGTCCGAGGTGATGTAGGCATCGCCCTTGGTCACTTCGTGCAGGGTCTCGATGACCTTCTGCGGCTTGATCACGCTGCCATCGCCACGGTCGTACGGGAACAGGTCGCCACTGGCGCGCCATTCGTCGATCTGCTTCCACCAGGCGGCGACCGCTTCCTTGTCGGGAGCCTGGCCGATTTCCTTGAAGGTCGCGACCATGTCGGTCAGCACGCTCTCCACCGGTCCCACGATCGGCACGTCGGCCTTGATGGTCTTGGAGATCGACGCCGGGTCGATGTCGATGTGGATGATCTTGGCGTTCGGGCAGAACTTGGCAGCGCCGTTGATGACCCGGTCATCGAAGCGCGCGCCCACCGCGAGGATCACGTCGGTGTGGTGCATGGCGACGTTGGCGGTGTAGCTGCCGTGCATGCCCAGCATGCCGATGAACTGGCGATCGGTACCCGGGTAGCCACCCAGGCCCATCAACGTGTTGGTCACCGGTGCGTTGAGCAGGCGAGCCAGCTCGGTCAGCGCAGCGGCACCATTGCCCATGACCACGCCACCACCGGAGTAGATGACCGGACGCTTGGCAGCCAGCAGCATCTCCACGGCCTTGCGGATCTGGCCGGAGTGGCCGCGGACCGCCGGGCTGTAGGAGCGCAGCTTGATCTTTTTCGGGTAGACGTATTCGAACTTCTCGGCCGGGTTGGTCATGTCCTTGGGCAGGTCGACCACCACCGGGCCGGGACGGCCGGATTGTGCGAGATAGAAGGCTTTCTTCAGGACTTCTGGAATCTCCGTCGGGTGCTTGATCATGAAGCTGTGCTTCACGATCGGACGGGAGATACCGATCATGTCGGTTTCCTGGAAGGCATCGGTACCGACCAGGGTGCTGGGCACCTGGCCAGAGATGACCACCATGGGGATCGAGTCCATGTAGGCAGTGGCGATACCGGTGATGGCGTTGGTTGCACCTGGGCCGGAAGTCACCAGCACCACGCCGGCCTTGCCGGTCGCACGGGCATAGCCATCGGCCATGTGGGTAGCGGCCTGCTCGTGGCGGACCAGGATATGACTGACCTCGGGTTCCTTGAACAGCGCATCGTATACGTGCAGGAGCGCGCCGCCCGGGTAGCCATAGATGTGCTTAACGCCTTCGTCACGCAGGAAGCGGACGACCATTTCAGCGCCAGATAAAAGCTCCACGTTGTTCACCTCTAAAACGCCAGAATACCGTCCATGGGCGGACGGGTCTTAATAGGTTTACTGCCTAGCAGAGCATGAGCGACGGTGGTCGCCGACTACGTCAGCACTGACTGAGCAAGTATTGGGATGTCCCTGAGTGTTGCGGAACGGTCCCACCCAGCGCGAGGTAACGCGTTGCGGGTGTTACAGGTCGACGCGGATGTGCGCCTCATGATCTACCGAGACGGTCTGCTTCTGGCAGTCCCCCTACAGCGAACTTTGAATTGTTGTGATTCGCCCCCTGCAAGTCAAGTCATCCGTAAGCTTTCTTCCATGATTCCCATGAAAACCGCCAGTCACGGACGTCATGCGGCCGATGTGATAGCGTGCGCCACTGACGAGCACTTCAAGGAAGCACGATGCGCGCAATGATCGTTTCAGCGGTGTTGTTATGGCTGGCCACGGGCGCCAGCGTACAGGCGGCGCAGATCTACAAATGGGTCGACGCCCAGGGCGTGACCCACTACGACGCGACACCACCGGCCGGCGCCCCCGCCGAGCAGGTCGACCTGCAGGCATCACCGCCACCCAGCAGCGGCAGCAGCGCGCCGCGCAATACGGAGCCCGACCCGGCAGCGCAGCAGCGCGCCATCGACGCCAAGGTCAAGAAGCAGGCCGCCGTAGAAGAAAAGAAGCGCCAAGCCAACTGCGAAATCATCCGCACCAACCTGGCCAAGCTGAAGACCTACTCGCGCATTCGCGAGCCGGTGGAAGACGGATACAAACGCCTGACCCAGGAAGAGCGTCAGGCGCGCATCGATGAAACCGAAAAGATGATTGCCGAGTACTGCAACTGAGGGAAACCGCGTTTCCCTCAGCCGGCCTTACCGATCAACTGGTCGAAACGGCTGAGCGACGCCAGCAGGTTGCGCACCTGCTCGGGACGCTCGACGTAGACCATCTCTGCCATCTCGCGAATGCCGGACACACTGGGCAACGGCAGCGACTGCTCGACGATGGCCTTCATGCGCGGCAGGAAAATCCACTGCAGCCACTGCTCGAACGACAGGGTGTCGACGCAGAACGGCTGCTGGCTGGCCAGCGCCTGCGGTGCCGGTGCACTGCTTTCCCACCAGCCCAGCTCACGCAGGGCCTGTTCGATCGACAGCAACTGGTCAGCCAGTGCAGGAACTCGCTTGTCCATCACAGGTTGACCTTGGCTTTCTGGCGCGCCAGCGCTGCACCCGCAGCATCACCCTGTTTCTCACGTGACTGGGCGATCAGCTCCCACAGACTGGCCTGCAGGCTCGGGCGACCGTTGGCATAGGTCAGGGCGCGCCGCGACAACTGCTCGGCCTGGGCCGCATCACCCTGGGCCAGGCGCACCTGAGCCAGGCGGTACAGCACCTGAGGCTCGCGTGGGGCGACGCGCTGGGCGCGCTCCAGGCTCGAAGAGGCGCCATTGAGGTCGCCACCGCTTTGCTGTTGCTGAGCGGTGGTCAGCAGCGCCAGCACCGGGCCATCGAGCTGTTCGTCGGCGGACAAGCCACCGCTATTGCTGCTGGACGGAATACCCGTCGGTGCGGAGGCAGGGTTATAGCCCCCTGCGGCAGGCGCGGAGGCCGGTGGCATCTGATAACTGCCCGAGGTGTCGATGGGTGGCGAATCAACACTGATCGGCGCCTGGCCTGTCGGGGCCGAATAGGTCTGGATCGCGCCGCCACTGCCACCGGCCGGCACCATGACGGTCACGCCCGAGTCTTCG
Organism: uncultured Pseudomonas sp.; assembly: GCF_913777995.1. Taxonomy (GTDB): domain Bacteria; phylum Pseudomonadota; class Gammaproteobacteria; order Pseudomonadales; family Pseudomonadaceae; genus Aquipseudomonas. The sequence continues at coordinate 8,110 of NZ_CAJYVE010000034.1, forward strand.
GGAATCGACTGCGCCTGCGGTTGCTGGGGCTGCGCGGCGCCTGGACGGTAGCCGGTGTTGCGCGAAGCATTGACCCGCTCGCTGTTGGACACCTTGGAGCCCGAATCCACCACCGGGATCGAGCCTTGCGGAACACTGGCGCAACCACTGAGCACGGTCAGCGCTGTTACAGCCGGAATCCACCATTTATTCACGTCAAACCCTCTTCGCTTAATTCAACCATCCCTTGACCCAGTCCATCACGGACTCGGCCGGGGCGGGGCCGCTGCCGCAGCTGGGGCCTGGCACCGGTTCGCTGCCGCGAATATACGGCATCTGCACGGCATTCGGGCAACTCGCATCGGAGCCCTGCCCGGTGGCGGCATCCACCCAGGCCTGCACCACGTTGTCGGGCATGGCCATGTCCAGCGGCAAAGGATCGGCCTTGCGCATGAAGCTGGTCCAGACCTGCAGCGCGCCGGTGGCACCGGTGAACGGTGTCTTGCCGTTGTCGTCACGGCCCATCCACACCACCGCCAGAGTGTCCTGGCTGAAGCCGGCGAACCAGCTGTCACGCGAGTCGTTACTGGTACCGGTCTTGCCCGCCAGGTTCAGCGAGCTGGGCAGTACGTTGTAGACCGATTTGCCGGTGCCTTCGCGCATCACCCGCTGCATGGCGTTCTGCACCAGATAGATGGCGCCCGGATCGAAGCGCTGCTGAATCTGGAACGGATAGCGCTTGAGCGGCTCGCCCTCGGCGGTCAGCACGCTGCGGATACCGCGCATCGGCGTATTGAAGCCGCCGCTGGCGATGGTCTGGTACATGGTGGCCACTTCCATCGGGCTGAGGCCACCGGCGCCCAGCAACATCGAAGGATAGACCGGCCACTCGCGGTTCACGCCCAACTTGTTGAGTGTCTTGAATACGGCCGGCACGCCGACTTCCAGGCCCAGCTTGGCCGTGGACAGGTTGTAGGAATGCGCCAGCCCCTGGTACAGGAAAATATTGCCATGGGCCTTGCGATCGTAGTTCTGCGGTTTCCAGACCTGCCCATCGGCCCCTTTGACCTGGAACGGCTCGTCGGCCACCCAACTGGTGAGGGTGTACTTGTTGGGCTGCTCCAGAGCGGTCAGGTAGATCGCCGGCTTGACCAGCGAGCCGATCGGCCGTACTGCATCGATGGCGCGGTTGAACCCGGCGAAACCGGCCTGACGGCTGCCCAGCAGGGCCTGCACCTCGCCGGTCTCGGGGTTGGTGACCACCATGGCCGCCTCGACCTCATCGGCCCCCTTGCGTCCGGTGAACTTCTTGAAGGTCTCGTCCATCGCCGCCTGGGACTTCATTTGCAGGATCGGATCGAAACTGGTGAAGATCCGCAGCCCCTCCTCGGTCAAGTCCTCGTCGCGGTAATCCTCACGCAACTGGCGCTTGACCAGATCGAGGAACGCCGGGAACGAGCTGTCTGCCAGGCTGCCGGTGCGGGTCACGCCCAGCGGCATCTGCTTGGCAGCGGCCACCGCCTCGGCAGAAGCCACACCTTGCTGTTCCAGCAGGTCGAGCACCAGGTTGCGGCGCTCCAGCGCACGCTCCGGGTTACGTCGCGGGTTGTAATAGGAAGGCCCCTTGACCATGCCGATCAGCAAGGCCACCTGATGCAGCTTCAACTCCGACAGCGGCTGACTGAAGAAATACTGGCTGGCCAGGCCGAAGCCGTGCACTGCACGCTGGCCATCCTGACCGACGAACACTTCGTTCAGGTAGGCCTCGAGGATTTCCTGCTTGCTGTAATGCAGCTCCAGCAGCACCGACATCATCGCCTCGGTGAGCTTGCGCGACAGGCTGCGCTCGTTGGTCAGGTAGAAGTTCTTGACCAACTGCTGGGTCAGCGTACTGCCGCCCTGGCGCATATGCCCGGCCGTGGCGTTCACCCAGATGGCGCGGGCGATGGACTTGGGCGAAACACCGAAGTGGCTGTAGAAGTCGCGGTCCTCGACAGCCACCAGACCGTCGAGCAGGTAGGGCGGCGCCTGATCGAGCTTGATCAGGATGCGGTCTTCGAGATTCTTGGGGTACAGGCCGCCGATCAACAGCGGCTCCATGCGTGCCACGGCAAGCTTGTCACCCTTGGCCGAGGTCAGGTCGGCCACCGAATCTCCGGCAAAGCGCACCCGGATCTGCTGCGCCGGGTCGGTGCCTTCATAGAACTGGAACCCACGAGTGTTGAGGTCCACGGTATTGCCGTTCACCGCAGCAGCCCCCGGTCCGTTGGCCACGCTTTCACGGCGATAGCCCAGGGCGTCGAGTTCGAGCAGGAAGTCATCACGGCTCAGTTTCTGGCCGACGAACAGTTCCAGCGGACGGGCATAGACCTTGGCAGGAATCGTCCAGCGCTTGCCGGAGAATTTCTCCTGCACCACGGCGTCGAGGTAGACCGCGAAGCCGGCGAGGATCACCAGGCCGACGATACCGAGTTTCAGCCCCCACCCCAGTATGGTCCGCAGACGGCTGGAAGGTGGGCGTTTCTTGGGAGTACGGGAAGAGCGGGATCGAGTCATGGGCGCGGATTATACGCACTTTGAAAAGGATCGACAGACGCCCCGGACAGCGGTTTGCAGCACGGTTCGGAGTCGCCATAATGGCCGGCTTGAGGCATATATTTTCCACATCATCATTGAAGGACCGCCCGTGAGCCAGTCACTGATCGCAGCCTTGCAGAACCCTGCTCTGTTCCCCCATCCGGTGGAGGGGTTCCAGGTCATCGAAACGCATATTTCCTGGGTGCTGCTCACTGGGCCCTACGTTTACAAGATCAAGAAGCCGATGAACTTCGGCTTCCTGGATTTCACCACCCTGGCGGCCCGCGAACATTTCTGCCATGAAGAACTGCGCCTGAACCAGCGACTGACCCAAGACCTGTACCTGGAAGTCATCCCCCTGACCGGCAGCGCCGAAGCGCCCCAGCTCGGTGGCGTTGGCGAACCCATCGAATTCGCCCTGAAAATGCGCCAGTTCCCGCAAAGCGGCCTGCTCAGCACCGTGCAGGCCAATGGCGATCTGCACAGCGCGCAGATCGACGAGCTGGCCGAGCAGATCGCCCAGTTCCACCTCAGCGCGCCCAAGGTCGGCACGGAAACCGAGCTGGGTTCGCCAGAGTCCGTCATGGCCCCGGTCGCGCAGAACTTCGAGCAGATTCGCCCCTTCATCAGTGAAAAAACCGACCTGCAGCAGCTCGATGCTCTGGAGGCCTGGGCACAGTCGAGCTTTGAGCGGCTGCGCCCGCTGTTGGTTCAACGCAAGGCCGAAGGTTTCATCCGTGAATGCCATGGCGACATCCACCTGGGCAACGCCGCGCTCATCGACGGCAAAGTGGTGCTGTTCGACTGCATCGAATTCAACGAGCCATTCCGCAAGACCGACGTCTATGCCGACATCGGCTTCCTGGCCATGGACCTCGAAGACCGCGGCCTCAAGGCGCTGTCGAACCGCCTGATCAGCCGCTACCTGGAGCTGACCGGCGACTACCAGGGCCTGGAGCTGCTGAATTTCTACAAGGCCTACCGCGCCATGGTGCGCGCCAAGGTCGCACTGTTCGGCCTGGGTGCAGATGCCGATGCCGAGCGCCGCGCCAGCGTACTGGCCCAGTACCGCAACTACGCCAACCTGGCCGAAAGCTACAGCGCCGTACCATCACGCTTTCTGGCAATCACCCATGGTGTCTCGGCCAGCGGCAAGAGCCACGTGGCCCAACGCCTGGTCGAGGACCTGGGCGCCATCCGCATTCGCTCCGACGTCGAGCGCCAGCGCCTGTATGCCGATGACGCCAGTCGCTATGCCAGCCAGGCCAGCGAGGCGACCTACCAGCGCCTCAACGATCTGGCCGGCCACGTGCTGCATGCCGGTTTCTCCGTAGTGTTGGATGCCACATACCTCAAGCAGGCGCAGCGTCAGGCCGCTGCTCAGGTCGCCGAAAACAGCGGCGTACCTTTCCTGATTCTGGACTGCGAGGCGCCCCAGGAAATCATCGAGCAGTGGTTGCAACAGCGCCAGGCCGAAGGCGGCGATCCTTCGCAGGCCACTCTGGAGGTCGTCAAGGCCCAACAGGCGAACCGCGAGCCACTGAGCGCCGAGGAAGTGCTGTCGAGCAAGCGGGTGCAAACCCACGTCGCCAACGAACTCGACAGCCTGGCCGACGACCTCCGTCGACGCCTCCCGGGGCTCTGATAAAAGGCGCGCCGTTGAGCGGTTGCCGCTTCACGGCGCGCCATTAGTGGCGATATAATGGCGCCATAATTCCAACGAAATCGAGAACCGCTATGAGCCAGCCTAAACAGATCGACTCGCCGCTGTATCTGTTACTGCGTAAGGATGACGTTGCAGGCTTCAATCAGGAAAAGCCAAAGAGTGGCGTGATCGACATGCGTGGCGGCGATTTCCGTGGTCTTGACCTGCGCAATCTGGACATTACCGGCATCGACTTCACCGATGCCTACTTCCGCTCCGCCGACCTGCGCGGGCTCGACCTGCGCAACACGCCGATGGAAGGTGCCAGCATCGCCCACGCGCAGATCTCCGGAGCCTACTTCCCGCGGGAACTCACCGCAGACGAGATCCTGATGTCGGTCAATTTCGGCACCCGCCTGCGCTACAACACCCGCTGAGACTCCCACAGCCACCTGCACACACCTGCCGCGGGTGGCTTTTCTTTTAATCCGTTTTCGCCTCCACGACGCACGAGCGCCCGGCTCTTGCGCGGGCGCAGAAAAACTTCGATGAGCAGGTGTTGACATAGAAATGAGAATCGTTATGATTATCGCATCCGGTCGCGAGACTGGTCGGTAACCTGAAAGACCTTGGTTCGGACTCTCAGATTATCTCCTCATCAGGCTAATCACGGTTTTTGACCCGGCATTTTTGCCGGGTCTTTTTTTGCCTTCAATAAAGCATTCCTGTCTCGATCAGCCCGAGCCGGCCTAGCAGGTCGTCCAGCAAGACCGAGCCCCCCAGACGCAGGCGCTGCCCCGCCACCCACGAAGGTGCGAAACGCTCTGTGACCAGCCGCAGCACGGGCCGAACATCCTCCAGGCTGCGCAGCCCTCCGGCGGCCTTGAAGCCCACCTGGCCTCCGGCCTCGGCGATGCATTCGAGCATGATGCGCGCTGCCTGGTCGCTCAACGGCGTGAGCAGCCGGTCCGTGCAGCTCTTGATGAAGTCCGCCCCCGCCCCGATGGCGATGCGACAGGCACTGCGAATCAACTGCGGGTCACGCAACTCACCGGTTTCCAGCGTCACCACAAGCCGGCCTTGCAGTCGGCACTCGGCCTTGCAGGCGGCCACCAGGTCGTGGCCGACGTCGGCGTTGCCCGACAACAGTGCGCGAAACGGAAATACCACATCGACCTCGTCGGCTCCGACCAGCAGCGCGCCGCGCACCTCCCCGGCAATCGCCTCGATGGCCGTGCCCCCGGCCGGAAACCTGATCTGTGCCACCACCGCCGCCTGCTGCGCGCCCAGCTGATCCAGCGTCGTTCGCGCCAGGCCCGCGAACGCCGCCGGCACCCCCACGGCCGCCACCGGTCCCAGCGAGGTCACGCCCCGTCGGCACAGGCTGACGATACGTTGCTCGCTGCTGTCGTGAGCCCTCGCCAGCAACTCCACCAGGCCCAACGCCTGAAACGCCAGCGGCTCGGTGTCTGCTGCCATGTCCTGCCCATCCACTTCGCAAATGAAGCAGGACAATAAACCAGCCACACTCGTCTGAATGGGTTACCCAGGAATCAGAGAAAAGGACTACGCGTAAATCAAACTTTTCGTGCCGATTACCGGGCTCAGGTATCGACGACCTCAAGGCGTCTGACCAGGCGTACCTCTTCTGCGCTGATGTCCACGCCGTAGGCCAGCACCTGAACACCGGCGACGATCGCCTCATGCAGGGCCGCCGTATAGGCCGGATCGATTTCCCGCGCCGGACGCACCGCGACGATGCCGGAAAGGTTCACGCAATACAGCAGCGCCGCCCGAACCCCTTGCCGGGCCAGCGCTGCCAACTCGCGCAGGTGCCGCGCACCACGCTGGGTGACCGCATCCGGAAACGCCGCCACCGGCGAATCGTCGTATCCCAGGGTCACGCTCTTGACCTCCAGGTACAGGTCGCCTTCGGGATACTGCAGGCGGAAATCCACCCGGCTGTTTTCCACGCCATAGGGCACTTCGCGCTTGAGCGCGGTGAACCCGGCCAGCTCTTCGATGACCCCGGCGCGCAGCGCTTCCTCGACCAGGGTATTGGCCCGCCCGGTATTGATGCAGGCCAGCCGCCCCTGCGGTGTTTCGCTGATTTCCCAGGTGCCGGGCAGCTTGCGCTTCGGGTCGTTGGAACGGCTGAACCACACCCGCCCGCCGGGCCGCATGCAATTGAGCATCGAGCCGGTGTTGGGGCAGTGGATGGTCAGACGCTCGCCGCTGTCGGTCTCGATATCGGCCAGAAAGCGCTTGTAACGCAGCAACAGGCGACCGGTTTCCAGTGCAGGAGAAAAACGCATCAGCCTTGCCAGCTCTGCAGGCCACGGGCAATGCGCTCGACCGCCTGCTCCAGGCGCTCCAGGCTTTGGGTGTAGGCGAACCGCACGTGGTGCCCGGCCTTGTGGCGACCAAAGTCCAGCCCCGGAGTGAACGCCACGTGCTGGGTTTCCAGAAAGTGCTGGCAGAAGGCGAAGGCGTCACCGCCAAACGCACTGATATCGGCATACAGGTAGAACGCCCCTTCCGGCTCCACGGCGATACCGAAGCCCAGCTCACGCAGGGCTGGCAACAGGTAGTCACGGCGCCGGGCGAACTCGCTGCGGCGCTGCTCGAGGATCTCCAGGGTCGGCTCTTCGAAACACGCCAGTGCAGCATACTGGGCCACGCTCGGCGCACTGATGTAGAGGTTCTGCGCGAGCTTTTCCAGCTCGCCCACCGCCGCCGTGGGCGCTACCAGCCAGCCCAGCCGCCAGCCGGTCATACCGAAGTACTTGGAGAAGCTGTTGAGCACGAAGGCGTCATTGTCCACTTCCAGCACACTGGCAGCGTCGGTGCCATAGGTAAGGCCGTGATAGATCTCGTCGACCACCAGATGCCCCCGCCGGGCCTTGAGCGCATCGGACAGCCCGAGCAGTTCGTCGCGGTGCAGCAAGGTGCCGGTCGGGTTGGCGGGCGAGGCCACCAGCGCTCCGACGCTGTCCTGGTTCCAGAAGCGCTCCACCAAGTCGGGCGTCAGCTGGTAACGCTCCTCGGGACCAACCGGCACCAGCTGCGCGCCGCCTTCGACCAGACGCAGGAAGTGGCGGTTGCAGGGGTAGCCAGGGTCGGCCAGCAGCCAGTGCTTGCCAGGATCGACCAGCAGACTGCTGGCCAGCAACAGCGCCCCCGAGCCGCCCGGCGTGACCAGGATGCGTTGCGGATCGACGTCCAGGCCATAGCGCCGCGCATAGAAGCCGGCAATCGCCGCACGCAGCTCGGGCAGCCCGCGCGCGGCGGTGTAGCGGGTCTTGCCCTGTGCCAGGGCGGCCTGGCCGGCTTCGACGATGGGCTGAGCGGTGGTGAAGTCGGGCTCGCCGATTTCCAGGTGGATGACATCGTGGCCGGCCGCCTGCAGTTCATTGGCTCGTGATAACAGCGCCATGACATGGAAGGGTTCGATGGCGCGACTGCGCGCACTGTAGTGCTGGACCATGGGGCATTCCTATAGGCTTCGGAAAGTATCGGCTTGTCCAGCGGCCATGCCGGCAAGACAGTCCGGCACGATTCTACCCAACACCGACTCGAACAGGGTCGATTGACGCGGGGTAAAAAATCGGTCGGCAAGAAAATAAAAAAAGAAACTCCGCCGCGCTTTAATGTCTAGAGTTGAAGGCCGGCCAGCCGACTTTCGAAAACCCGTTCACACCCCGCCACCATGCTCGACAACCGGGAGTAGCGGACGACGAATCGATCTGGTAAGTTCGCCGGCTTGCACCTGCAGGGCCGACGGGTGTCGGTGATGGAACATCCTGCGCAATAGATTAGAAGAGTGAGAGGCGGTCCATACATGCCCACGCAAGAAAAGCAACAGCATCTAATCAGCGGCTTCGAGCCTTATGTGGAAACACCGGGCGAAGAGTATATGGGCGAGCGGATGCGCGCGCATTTCACCAAGATCCTCAACAAGTGGAAGCACGACTTGATGCAGGAGGTCGACCGTACGGTTGACCACATGAAGGATGAAGCAGCCAACTTTCCGGACCCGGCAGACCGTGCCACCCAGGAAGAAGAGTTCAGCCTCGAACTTCGCGCCCGTGACCGTGAACGCAAGTTGATCAAGAAGATCGACAAGACGCTGCAACTCATTCTCGATGAAGAATATGGCTGGTGCGAATCCTGCGGCGTCGAGATCGGTATCCGCCGCCTCGAAGCCCGTCCGACCGCCGACCTGTGCATCGACTGCAAGACCCTGGCAGAAATCAAGGAAAAGCAAGTCGGCAAGTAACAGCGACGACTCGACTGAAAAGACGCTTCGGCGTCTTTTTTGTTGGCGGGACACTTCAGTTGATGAACAGCTCTTCTTATGTCGGGCGCTTCGCGCCCACCCCCAGCGGTTACCTGCATTTCGGTTCGCTGGTCGCCGCCCTGGCCTCTTACCTTGACGCCCGGGCCGCTGGCGGCCAGTGGCTGATGCGCATGGAAGACCTGGACCCGCCCCGAGAAGTGCCGGGCGCCCAGGCCGCGATCCTGCATACCCTGGAAACCTACGGCTTCGAATGGGACGGACCCTGCGTACGCCAGAGCGAGCGCCATGAAGCCTACGCCCAGGTTCTGCAGCGCTGGTTCAGCCAGGGTCTGGCCTACGCCTGCACCTGTTCACGCAAGCAGCTGGAGCCCTTCGGCGGCATCTACCCCGGCACCTGCCGCAACCTGGGCCATGCTCCTGAAGGCGCGGCGATTCGCGTGCGCGTACCGGAAGTCGAGTACCGTTTCACTGACCGCGTGCAGGGCGAGTACCGCCAGCATCTGGGGCGGGAGTCCGGTGACTTCGTGATTCGCCGCCGTGACGGCCTTTATGCTTACCAATTGGCGGTGGTGATCGATGACGCCTGGCAGGGTATCAACCACATCGTGCGCGGTGCCGACCTGCTGGACTCCACGCCTCGCCAACTGTACCTGCAGGAGCTGCTCGGCATCGCCCAGCCGCGCTACCTGCACGTGCCCCTGATCACCCAGCCCGACGGCCACAAGCTGGGCAAGTCCTATCGCTCACCGCCGCTCCCGGCCGACCAGGCCACGCCACTGCTGCTGCGCGCGCTGCGGGCCTTGGGCCAGAACCCGGACCCACAGCTGCGCTACGCCACGCCCGAGGAACTGCTCAAGTGGGGCGTGCAGCACTGGAACGCCGAGGCCATTGCCCGGGTACCCAGCCTGCCGGAAGCTGGAATAGACTGATCCAGAGCGGCTGGCGAAATTGCCCACAATCGCTGCTTGCAGGTTATGCGGCATTGGTTAACATGCCGCTCCTTACCTGCCCCATCACAGGGCAGGCAACCCGCAGGGATCAGCGCTTGCACGTCGGCCAACGCCGTACGCCGCGACCGCTCGCAGAGTTCCGGGAGGCACCATGTACATCTATCGGTTGGTCCTGCTCCTGGTGGTAGGCATCTACCTGTTTTCCCCGGCCATCATGGATTGGTGGATCGACGCCACGGGGGCCTGGTACCGGCCCTACATGCTGTGGCTGATTCTCATCGTGGTGACTTTCATCCTGCAGAGCCAGCGAGACGCCGATGAGCTTTAGCCTCACCCAGATGCTGCTGGTCAGCGCCGCCTACCTGCTGGTGCTGTTCGCGGTGGCCTGGATCAGCGAGCGCGGCCTGATCCCGCGCCGGTTCATTCGCCACCCGCTGACCTACACCCTGTCGCTGGGCGTCTATGCCAGCTCGTGGGCCTTCTACGGCACGGTCGGCCTGGCCTACCAGTACGGCTACGGTTTCCTGTCCAGCTACCTTGGGGTGTCCGGGGCGTTCCTGCTGGCGCCGGTGCTGCTTTACCCGATCCTGCGCATCACCCGCACCTATCAGCTGTCGTCACTGGCCGACCTGTTCGCCTTCCGCTTCCGCAGCACCTGGGCCGGCGCCCTGACCACCATTTTCATGCTCATCGGCGTTCTGCCGCTGCTGGCCCTGCAGATCCAGGCGGTGGCCGATTCCATCGGCATCCTCACCGGCGAGCCGGTGCGCAATCGTGTGGCCGTGGCGTTCTGCGCGCTGATCAGCCTGTTCACCATCTTCTTCGGCTCACGCCACATCGCCACGCGGGAAAAGCACCAGGGCCTGGTGTTCGCCATCGCCTTCGAGTCCATCATCAAGCTGGTCGCCCTCGGCGGCCTGGGCATTTATGCGCTGTATGGCGTGTTCGGCGGCCCACAGCAGCTGGAGATGTGGCTGCTGCAGAACCAGACCGCGCTGGCCTCGCTGCACACGCCGCTGCAGGAAGGCCCGTGGCGGACCCTGCTGCTGGTGTTCTTCGCCTCGGCCATCGTGATGCCGCACATGTATCACATGACCTTCACCGAAAACCTCAGCCCGCGCTCGCTGGTCAGCGCCAGCTGGGGTCTGCCTTTCTATCTGCTGCTGATCAGCCTGGCAGTGCCGCTGATCCTCTGGTCGGGTCTCAAGCTCGGCGCACCGACCAGCCCGGAATACTTCACCCTGGGCATCGGCATGGCCGCGCACAGTCCCTCCCTGGCCCTGCTGGCCTACGTGGGCGGGCTGTCGGCCGCCAGCGGCCTGATCATCGTCACCACCCTGGCATTGTCGGGCATGGCACTGAACCACCTGGTGCTGCCGCTCTACCAGCCCCCGGCCGAAGGCAACATCTACCGCTGGCTGAAATGGACCCGCCGCGCGCTGATCATCGCCATCATCGCTGCCGGCTACTGCTTCTACCTGATGCTCGGCGCTCAGCAGGACCTGGCCAACATGGGCATCGTCGCCTTTGTCGCCACCCTGCAGTTCCTGCCCGGCGTGCTCTCGGTGCTGTACTGGCCGACCGCCAACCGTCGCGGCTTCATCGCCGGCATCCTGGCCGGCATCACCGTCTGGCTGTTCAGCATGCTGTTACCGCTGCTCGGCAACATGGAAGGCATCTACATTCCGATGCTGAACATGATCTATGTGCTGGACGACACCAGCTGGCACATGGCGGCGATCGCCTCGCTGGCCGCCAACGTCCTGGTGTTCACCCTGGTGTCGTTGTTCACCAATGCCAGCGCCGAAGAAGCCAGCGCCGCCGAGGCCTGTGCAGTGGACAACGTACGCCGCCCGCAGCGCCGTGAACTGTTCGTCGCCTCGCCCCAGGAGTTCGCCACCCAGCTGGCCAAGCCATTAGGCCCCAAGGCCGCGCAGAAGGAAGTCGAACAGGCCCTGCATGACCTGTACCTGCCCTTCGACGAACGGCGACCCTATGCCCTGCGGCGCCTGCGCGACCGCATCGAAGCCAACCTGTCGGGCCTGATGGGCCCCAGCGTGGCCCAGGACATGGTCGAGACCTTCCTGCCCTACAAGTCGGGCAGCGAAAAGTACGTCACCGAAGACATCCACTTCATCGAGAGCCGTCTGGAGGACTACCACTCGCGCCTCACCGGCCTGGCCGCAGAACTCGACGCCTTGCGCCGCTACCACCGGCAGACCCTGCAGGAACTGCCGATGGGCGTCTGCTCGCTGGCCAAGGACCAGGAAATCCTCATGTGGAACAAAGCCATGGAAGAACTCACCGGGGTGCCCGCGCAACGCGTGGTCGGCTCGCGGCTGGGCACCATCGCCGAACCCTGGAAGGGCCTGCTGACCAGTTTCATCAGCGTGCCCGACGAGCACCTGCACAAGCAGCGCCTGTCACTGGACGGGCAGATCCGCTGGCTGAACCTGCACAAGGCTGCCATCGACGAACCCCTGGCACCGGGCAACAGCGGCCTGGTGCTGCTGGTCGAGGACCTTACCGATACCCAGATGCTCGAAGACAAGCTGGTGCATTCCGAACGCCTGGCCAGCATCGGCCGCCTGGCCGCCGGTGTGGCCCACGAAATCGGCAACCCCATCACCGGCATCGCCTGCCTGGCGCAGAACCTGCGCGAAGAACGCGAAGACGAGCCGGAGCTGGCGGAAATCAGCAGCCAGATCATCGAACAGACCAAGCGCGTGTCGCGCATCGTGCAGTCGCTGATGAGCTTCGCCCATGCCGGCGCGCACCAGAACAGTGACGAGCCGGTATGCCTGGCCGAAGTCGCCCAGGACGCCATCGGTCTGCTGGCGCTCAACCGGCGCAATTTCGAGATTCAGTTCTACAACCTCTGCAACCCGGACCACTGGGCCGACGGCGACCCGCAGCGCCTGGCCCAGGTACTGATCAACCTGCTGTCCAATGCGCGCGACGCCTCGCCGCCGGGCAGCGCGGTACGGGTCATGAGCGAAGCGTCTGAACACACCGTGGATCTGATCGTCGAAGACGAAGGAAGCGGTATTCCAAAAGCAATCATGGACCGATTGTTCGAGCCATTCTTCACGACCAAGGACCCCGGCGAGGGGACAGGACTGGGCCTGGCTCTGGTCTATTCAATCGTTGAAGAGCATTATGGACAGATCACCATCGACAGCCCGGCCGATATCGAACGGCAGCGTGGTACCCGCATCCGGGTGACACTGCCGCGCCATGTCGACGCGACGTCCGCCGTGAACTGAGACCGTCGAGAGAACCGAATCAATGCCGCATATTCTGATCGTCGAAGACGAAACCATCATCCGCTCAGCCCTGCGCCGCTTGCTCGAGCGCAACCAGTACCAGGTCAGCGAAGCCGGATCGGTGCAAGAGGCTCAGGAGCGCTTCAGCATTCCATCGTTCGACCTCATCGTCAGTGACCTGCGGCTGCCCGGCGCGCCCGGCACCGAGCTGATCCGCCTCGGCGAAGGCAAACCGGTGCTGATCATGACCAGCTACGCCAGCCTGCGCTCGGCGGTGGACTCGATGAAAATGGGTGCGGTGGACTACATCGCCAAGCCCTTCGACCACGACGAGATGCTCCAGGCCGTGGCGCGCATCCTGCGCGACCGCCAGAGCACCCCGGCACAGGCGGCGCCTGCCGCGGCCGAGCGTGGCGCCGCTGCCAAGGGCGGCACGGCAGACAAGCCTGCGCCCGGCCACGCCAATGGCGAGATCGGCATCATCGGCTCCTGCCCGCCCATGCAAGACCTTTACGGCAAGATCCGCAAGGTCGCACCCACCGACTCCAACGTGCTGGTGCAGGGCGAGTCCGGCACCGGCAAGGAACTGGTGGCCCGGGCGCTGCACAATCTGTCGCGGCGCGCCAAGGCACCGATGATCTCGGTGAACTGCGCAGCGATTCCGGAAAGCCTGATCGAGTCCGAGCTGTTCGGCCACGAGAAAGGCGCCTTCACCGGCGCCAGCGCCGGGCGTGCGGGGCTGGTCGAAGCGGCCGATGGTGGCACGCTGTTTCTCGACGAGATCGGTGAACTGCCTCTGGAGGCCCAGGCACGTCTGCTGCGCGTACTGCAGGAAGGCGAGATCCGCCGGGTCGGTTCGGTGCAGTCGCAGAAGGTCGATGTGCGCCTGATCGCCGCCACCCACCGCGACCTCAAGACCCTGGCCAAGAACGGTGAATTCCGCGAAGACCTCTACTACCGCCTGCACGTCATCGCGCTGAAGCTGCCCGCACTGCGCGAGCGCGGTAACGACGTGCTGGAAATCGCCCGCGCATTCCTGGCACGGCAAAGTGCCAAGGCCGGGCGCCCTGACCTGCGCTTCGGCCAGGATGCCGAACAGGCCATTCGTCATTACAGTTGGCCGGGTAACGTTCGTGAGCTGGAGAACGCCGTGGAGCGTTCGGTCATCCTCAGCGAGTCGGCCGAGATTTCTGCCGACCTGCTTGGCATCGACATCGAGCTGGGCGACCTCGAAGACGAAGAGTTCGTCGGTCTGGCGCCCTTGCCCAATGGGGCCAACGGTGCCAATCACGAGCCCACCGAGGACCTCTCACTGGAGGACTACTTCCAGCACTTCGTCCTCGAACACCAGGACCACATGACCGAGACCGAGCTGGCGCGCAAGCTCGGGGTCAGCCGCAAGTGCCTGTGGGAACGCCGCCAGCGCCTGGGCATCCCACGGCGCAAGGGCGTAGCCAACGAAACGTGACCCTGGCCCTCGGTAACAGTTCCTCTTCTCAGGCTGAAACTGTTACCGAAGCCTTTGCAGACGTAACAAAAACCGGGAGGTACGGTAACGGAATCCCGGTTTTTTTCGCTCCACGAAAATAGCCAGCCATCTCAAGCCATTGATTTTCAAGGGTTTTCAAAAGTTGGCACAGCACCTGCTATATGTTCGGTACAAGAAAAACAAAAAACACGTGTCACCCCCACAACAAGAACAAGATGAAACGACTCACGCATAACAAGAACAACACGGCGGAGGCGCAGCTAACTGATTCTTTTGGAGAGGTGTTGTATTTGGGGCTTGCCCCGCGACCAGGCCGAGAACAACAAAAAACTACCCCAAGGTAGCGCCTGAACTGGTTGGATCACCGATCATCGCAATACAGCGTCCAAAGCAATCCGTTTGCTCTTCACTCTCGATTTGAGAGGTTTCGCAGGCAAAGACCGGCGAACGGGCACTCAACAAAAACAAGAAGCCCGAAACGACAATAAAAATAAAGAGCACACACTTTGGGGGAGCTTCGGCTCCCCTAGTAGCTTCTGCCACCCGGCAACCCCCGCCCGCCAGGCTTCTGCAAGCCCGCCGTTCTGGGCACAGAGCCCCCGCACAGCCCCATCTCCAGACCTGCCCAGCATCGCCGATCGACGGCTTCCTACACCATTGCCCGATCAAATGCTAGAATCCCCGCCCATCGTGCGGCCATTCTCCATTTTTGGTCGAATATTCCTTCAAACAGTGCATCCCATGCTGAAGAAGCTGTTCCAGTCATTTCGCTCTCCGCTGCGCACCCCACGGCAACACACGCGCTCTACGCCCGTCGTGCTCAATAGCAACCAGCATTCGCTACAGCGCTCGCAATTCAGCCGCCATGCGGTGAGCATCGTCGAGCGATTGCAGAACGCCGGTTACCAGGCCTACCTGGTGGGCGGCTGTGTCCGCGACCTGATGCTGCAGCTCGATCCCAAGGACTTCGACGTCGCCACCAGCGCCACACCCGAGCAGATCCGCGCCGAGTTCCGCAACGCCCGAATCATCGGCCGACGGTTCAAGCTGGTGCATATCCATTTCGGACGGGAAATCATCGAAGTGGCGACCTTCCGCGCCAATCACCCGGAAGAAGAGGACGACGAAGACACCAACCAGTCTTCGCGCAACTCCAGTGGTCGCATCCTGCGCGACAACGTCTACGGCACGCTGGAAGACGACGCCCAGCGCCGCGACTTCACCATCAACGCGCTGTATTACGACCCGGTCACCGAACGCATCCTCGACTACGCCAACGGCGTACACGACATCCGCAATCGCCTGATCCGCCTGATCGGCGACCCGGAGCAGCGCTACAAGGAAGACCCGGTGCGCATGCTGCGTGCGGTGCGCTTCGCCGCCAAGCTGAACTTTGGCATCGAGAAGCACAGCATGCTGCCGATCCGTCCGCTGGCGCCGATGCTGCGCGACATTCCGGCGGCACGGCTGTTCGAAGAGTCGCTGAAGCTGTTCCTGTCCGGGCACGGCGAGATCACCTTCGAAATGCTCGTCGACCTGGAGCTGTTCGATCCGTTGTTCCCGGCTACCGCCAAGGCCCTGGAACACAACCCGACCTACACCCACACGCTGGTCAGCCAGGCGTTGGCCAATACCGACCTGCGCGTGCGCCAGGACAAGCCGGTCACCCCGGCCTTCATGTTCGCCGCGCTGCTCTGGCCAGCCCTGCCGCACCGCGTGCTGCGCCTGCAGGAGCGTGGCGTTCCGCCGATCACCGCCATGCAGGACGCCGCCCATGACCTGATCATGGAACAGTGCCGCAGCATCGCGATTCCCAAACGCTTCACCCTGCCGATCCGGGAAATCTGGGACATGCAGGAGCGCCTGCCGCGCCGCTCGGGCAAACGCGCCGACCAGTTGCTCGATCACCCGCGCTTCCGCGCCGCCTATGACTTCCTGCTGTTGCGCGAGAGCGCCGGCGAGCAGACCGACGGTCTGGGCCAATGGTGGACCGACTATCAGGACGCCAACGAAAGCGAACGCCGCGACATGATCCGCGAGCTGGGCAGCAAGGCCGACGACACTGGCAGCGGCCCGCGCAAGCGCCGGCGCAGCGGAGGCAAGCGCAAGCGCGCCGGAGCCGAAAGCGGCGGCTACGATGACTGAACGGGCCTACATCGGCCTGGGCAGTAACCTGGCAGACCCTGCCGCCCAACTGCATGCGGCCCTGGAAGCCATGGCCGCACTGCCCCGCAGCCAGCTGGCCGGCGTCTCGCCGTTCTATGTGAGCGATTCGCTGCTACCCGGCCAGCCCCGCTACACCAACGCCGTGGCGGCGCTGGACACCGATCTCGCCCCGCTGGCGCTGCTCGACGCCCTGCAGGCCATCGAGCTGGACCAGGGCCGTGAACGCCTGGAGCGCTGGGGCCCACGGACCCTGGACCTGGACATTCTGCTGTTCGGCAGCCAGGCCATCGACGTGCCACGCCTGCAAGTGCCGCACTACCACATGCACGCCAGGGCCTTCGTGCTCTACCCGCTGGCCGACCTCGCGCCCGGCCTGCAACTGCCGGACGGACGCCTGCTCAGCCAGATGCTGGCCGATTGCCCATTCGTCGGCCTGGAACGTCTGCCCGCTACCGAGTGAGCCACCCCGCCCCCCGTTACCGGTCGTCCGTGACCGGTAACACCTGCATTTGACTTCAAGTCCGCGCCTCACGAAGATAGGCCTCCCGCCGCCAACCCCTTGGTGAATGGGCGCAAGACAGGCCTTTGCAAAACACCGCGGTACGACGGTGTGCCTGCTTTCCAGGATGAATCTGTAGTATTCACAGCGCCTGGTGATGGAGGAAATTACATGCCGGTTACAACCGTTACGTCGCTGCAGGCTCTCAAGCAGAAGGGCGAAAAAATCACCATGCTGACCTGCTACGACGCGACGTTCGCCCACACTGCCAGTGGCGCAGGCGTCGAAGTGCTGCTGGTCGGCGACTCGCTGGGCATGGTCCTGCAGGGCCATGACAGCACCCTGCCAGTCACTGTCGAGGACATGGCCTACCACGTCGCCTGCGTGCGCCGCGGCAACCAGGGCTCGCTGATCCTCGCCGACCTGCCGTTCATGGCCAATGCCAGCCTCGAACAGACCCTGCTCAACAGCGCCGCACTGATGCGTGCCGGTGCGCACATGGTCAAGGTCGAAGGCGCGGCCTGGCTGGCAGATTCCATTCGTCAGCTGACCGACCGCGGCATTCCGGTGTGCGCGCACCTGGGCCTGACCCCGCAGACCGTCAACGTGATGGGCGGCTACAAGGTCCAGGGTCGCCTGGAAGCCCAGGCCCGCCAGCTGCGCGCCGATGCCATTGCGCTGGAGCAGGCCGGTGCGGCGATGATCCTGCTCGAATGCGTGCCCACCGACCTGGCCGAGGAAATCACCCATGCGGTGAAAATCCCGGTGATCGGGATCGGCGCCGGCAGCGCCACCGATGGCCAGGTGCTGGTCCTGCACGACATGCTCGGGCTGTCGATCACCGGTCGGGTGGCGCGTTTCGTGAAGAATTTCATGATCGGTCAGCCCGACATCCCGTCGGCCATCCAGGCCTACGTCGCGGCCGTCAAAGACGTCAGTTTCCCAGCCCCAGAACACGGATTCCAGGCATGAACACCGTCAACAGCGTCCAGGCCCTGCGTGCGGCCGTCGCCGAGGCGCGCCGCGCCGGCAAGCGTATCGGCCTGGTGCCGACCATGGGCAACCTGCACAGCGGCCACATTCAACTGGTGACCCGCGCCGCCGAGCACGCCGACTTCATCGTCGCGACCATCTTCGTCAACCCGCTGCAGTTCGGCGCCAACGAAGACCTGGCCAGCTACCCGCGCACCCTCACCGCCGACCAGGAAAAGCTCCAGCAGGCCGGCTGCCATCTGCTGTTCACCCCCACCGTCGAAGAGATGTACCCCAACGGCATGGGCGAGCAGACCCGGGTCAGCGTGCCGGGCGTTTCAGAAGGTCTGTGCGGCTCCAGCCGCCCCGGGCATTTCGAAGGCGTGGCCACGGTGGTCAGCAAGCTGTTCAACATGGCCCAGCCAGACGTCGCGGTGTTCGGCGAGAAGGACTTCCAGCAGCTGGCGGTGATCCGCGCCATGGTCCGCGACCTGAACATGCCTATCCAGATCATCGGCGAGCCCACGGTGCGCGCCGCCGACGGCCTGGCGCTGTCGTCGCGCAACGGCTACCTGAGCGACGAGCAGCGTGCCGTCGCTCCGGCCCTGTACCGCGAGCTGCAGCGTGTCGCCGCAGCCCTGCAGGGCGGTGACAACGCCTTCGAGCCGTTGCTGAACGAAAGCGCTCGCCAGCTTGAAAGCGCCGGCTTGCGGGTGGATTATCTGGAGGTTCGCGAAGCGACCAGTCTGCGTCCGGCCACGGCCGACGACCGTGACCTGGTGGTGATCGCTGCGGCATTCCTGGGCAAGACCCGATTGATCGACAACCTGCACCTCAAGCGCTGACGGCGGCCAGGCCGCTTGGCAATGAACTAAGCTGGTGCGACAGTGCCCTATTCCTACAGATCCAACGTGGTCTGCATGACACCCTGGAGTGAATGCCCGGACATCGATGCGCACGACCCTGACGAGCCTGGGCCCCGAAGGCGCCTGGCAGTTCACCGCAGCACAACCTGCCGCCGAACAGGCGGCGTCGAAATGTCCACAGGCAGTTAAAGTTAAAGGAAACCCCAAGCGATGGCGTACTACCGCAATCCTTCCGATGTGACCGCTCTGCCCGCCTGGCAGGCATTGAGCGAACACCGCCAGGCCATGCAGGACTTCAGCATGCGCGAGGCGTTCGCTGCCGACCCGCAGCGTTTCAACCAGTTCACCCTCAGCAGCTGCGGCCTGTTCCTCGACTATTCCAAGAACCTGATCACCACCGAAACCCGCGACCTGCTGGTACGCCTGGCCAAGGACGTCGGCCTCAAGGAAGCGATCAAGGCCCAGTACGATGGCGAGACCATCAACGCGTCGGAAGGCCGCCCGGCACTGCACACCGCCCTGCGTCGCCCGGTAGGCGACAAGCTGCTGGTCAACGGCACCAACATCATGCCGGAAGTGCACCGGGTGCTGAGCCAGATGACCGAGCTGGTCGGGCGCATCCACGACGGCCTGTGGCGTGGCTATACCGAAAAGCCCATCACCGACGTGGTCAACATCGGCATCGGCGGCTCCTACCTGGGCCCCGAACTGGTCTCCGAAGCCCTGCTGGCCTACACCCACAAGGGCGTACGCTGCCATTACCTGGCCAATATCGACGGCAGCGAGTTCCACGAGCTGTCGATGAACATCCGCGCCGAGACCACACTGTTCATCGTCTCGTCGAAGTCCTTCAGCACCCTGGAAACCCTGAAAAACGCCCAGGCCGCACGTGCCTGGTACCTGGCTCAGGGTGGGTCGGAAGCCGAGCTGCATCGTCACTTCATCGCCGTGTCGAGCAACAATGCCGCTGCCGTGGCCTTCGGTATCCGTGAAGAAAACATTTTCCCGATGTGGGACTGGGTCGGCGGCCGTTATTCGCTGTGGTCGGCCATCGGCCTGCCGATCGCCCTGGCCATCGGCATGTCCAACTTCAAGGAACTGCTGTCCGGCGCCTACACCATGGACCAGCATTTCCAGAGCGCGCCGTTCGAACAGAACATGCCGGTGCTGCTGGGCCTGCTGGGCGTGTGGTACGGCAACTTCTGGGGCGCGCAGAGCCACGCGATCCTGCCGTACGACCACTACCTGCGTAACATCACCAAGCACCTGCAACAGCTGGACATGGAGTCCAACGGCAAGAGCGTGCGCCAGGACGGCACGCCGGTGTCCACCGACACTGGCCCGGTCATCTGGGGTGGCGTGGGCTGTAACGGCCAGCACGCGTATCACCAGTTGCTGCACCAGGGCTCGCAGCTGATCCCGGCCGACTTCATCGTGCCGATCGTCAGCTTCAACCCGGTAGCCGACCATCACCAGTGGCTGTACGCCAACTGCCTGTCGCAGAGCCAGGCACTGATGCTCGGCAAGACCCGCGCCGAGGCCGAGGCCGAACTGCGCGACAAGGGTCTGCCGGAAGACCAGGTGCAGCGCCTGGCGCCGCACAAGGTGATCCCGGGCAACCGGCCGAGCAACACCTTGGTGGTCGAGCGCATCAGCCCACGCCGCCTGGGCGCGCTGGTGGCGATGTACGAGCACAAGGTGTTCGTGCAGAGCGTGATCTGGGGCATCAATGCCTTCGACCAATGGGGCGTGGAACTGGGCAAGGAGCTGGGCAAGGGTGTCTACCAGCGCCTGACCGGCGGCAACGAAGAGCCGGCCGAAGACGCCTCGACCCAAGGCCTGATCAACTACTTCCGCGGTCGTCACCGCGGCTGATCGGTACGGGCCTCACGCCCACCGGGCGCGGCCTTTCCCCTCGGGCCAAACAAGAAGGCCGGGTATCACACCCGGCCTTTTTTCATGGCTTGCGTTTACGCGGTCCGGTATTGAAAGCCGGGACCTTGCGCACGGGCTTGACGCTCGGTGCTGGCGCATCGAAGTCACCGCTGTCGATCCACTTGCCCAGGTTGCCCTTGGCGCCGGTGGTCTTGGGTTTCTTCGGCTTCTTGGGTTTCTTCAGGATCTGCCCGCTGGCATCGGTGGCCGGCACCCGGTGGTCGGGCTCGAAGTCCGGCTCTTCCTTGCGCTGCAGCACCTGGCGGATCAGCACCTCGATGGCCGCCAGCTGTTCCACTTCATCGGCACACACCAGCGAAATCGCCTCGCCAGTCTGCCCGGCGCGTCCGGTGCGGCCGATGCGATGCACGTAGTCCTCGGCAACGATCGGCAGGTCGAGGTTGACGACGGTTGGCAGGTCGTCGATATCCAGGCCACGCGCTGCCACATCAGTGGCCACCAGCACCTGGATGTCTCCGGTCTTGAAACTGTCCAGCGCGCGCTGGCGGGTGGCCTGCGGGCGATCGCCATGGATGCCGTCGGCCTTGATGCCCAGGCCCTGCAGACGCTCGGCCAACTGGTCGACGCCGACCTTGGTCTTGGCGAACACCAGCACCTGGCCCCAGCGCAGCTTTTTCAGCAGGTGGATGAACAGCTCGGTCTTGCGCTTCTTGTCCACCGGCACCACCCATTGCTTGACCGTGGTGGCCGCGGCGTTACGCGGGCTGACCTCGATGCTCAGCGGGTTGTCGAGCATCTGCCCGGCCAGCAGGCGGATGGGGTCGGAGAAGGTCGCCGAGAACAGCAGGGTCTGGCGGCGTTTCGGCAGGGCCGCATAGAGCCCCCGCAACTCTTCGGCAAAGCCCAGGTCGAGCATGCGATCGGCTTCGTCGAGCACCAGGATCTGTACCTGGTTGAATTTCACTGCGTTCTGGCGATGCAGGTCGAGCAGGCGGCCCGGGGTGGCGACCAGCACGTCGACGCCACGGCGCAGGCGCATCATCTGCGGGTTGATGCTCACCCCGCCATACACCGCGTAGGTGCTCAGTGGCAGGTGCTCGGCGTACTGGAGAAAGCTCTCATGGACCTGCTCGGCCAGTTCGCGGGTTGGCGCCAGCACCAGGGCGCGCACCGAGTTGGCGGCCACCTTGGGGCCCTCCATGGTCAGGCGCTGCAGCAGCGGCAAGGCGAAACCGGCGGTCTTGCCGGTGCCGGTCTGCGCCGCGGCCATCAGGTCGCGGCCGTCCAGCACGGCGGGGATCGCCTTGGCCTGCACCGGCGTCGGCGTCTGGTAGTCCAGCGCTTCGAGGGCGCGCAGCAGGGGTTCGATCAGGCCGAGGGAAGCGAAAGTCATGGGGGGTACCGTTGGTAATGATTCAGCGCAAGGCGCGCAGTTTACCCTGTCCCCCCGCCCTTGGGTTAGGCCGCCGACTCCCTGACCACCGGGCGCCGCCACTGGGGCAGGCCAATGAGGATCACCGCGCTGATGATCACCAGCATCGCCAGGGTCTCTTCCGCACCGATACGCTCACCGGCGAAGAGCATGCCGAGCACCACTGCCACCACCGGGTTGACGTAGGCGTAGCTGGTGGCCGCTGCCGGGCGCACATGCTTGAGCAGGTACAGGTAGGCACTGAATGCGACGATCGAGCCGAACACCACCAGGTACGCCAACGCCGCCCAACCCGCGGCGCTGGGCATCTGCTCCAGGCGCTCGCCACTGATCTGGCTGCCCAGCAGCAACATGGCGCCGGCGACGAGCATCTGCGCGGCACTGGCCATCGGGCCGTCCGGCAGTGACAGGCGTCGGCTCCATACCGACCCGAAGGCCCAGGACGCCGCCGCGAAGATCAGCAACGCCGCACCCAATGGGCTGGCCTGCAGGTTGGAACCCAGATTGAGCAGGCCGATACCGGTCATGCCCAGGGCGATGCCGGCCCATTCCAGACGCGTGGTGCGGTTGCCCAGCAGCAGGCTGAACAACAGCGTGAACAGCGGCACGGTGGCCACCGCCAGGGCAGCGACGCCCGACGAGACATCGGCGTGCTCGGCCAGGGTCACCCCGCCATTGCCGCAGGCCAGCAGCAAAAAGCCGATCAGCGCACTGGCCTTCCATTGCTCGCGGGTCGGCGTGGGCACCCCGCGCCAGCGCAGAAAGCCGTACATCAGCAGCCCGGCAATCAGGAAGCGCACCCCGGCCATCATCATCGGCGGCCAGGAAGCCACGCCAATGCGGATCATCAGGTAGGTGGAGCCCCAGATCAGGTAGAGGGCCAGGAAGGCGCCGATCAGCACCAGGGGAACGCGACGTGAATCAGACATGGCAGGCACGCATCCTTTCATAAGGTTCAGCCATTCTAAGAAGGCATGCGCCGAACAATAAGCCAGAAAAGCTGTTTAAATACGCCACCGACCTATGATTCAACGGTAATCGTCAGGTCTTGCCTTGCATTCGAAAAGCAACTCTTTAGCCTTGCGGGAGCACCGTCTTGGAACTGGACAAATACGATCGCATGCTGCTCGGCGCGCTGCTGGAAAATGGCCGCGCCTCCTTCGCGCAATTGGCCCGCCAGGTCAACCTGTCAGCCCCCGCAGTGGCCGAGCGGGTGGCCAAGCTGGAAGCCAGCGGGGTTATCACCGGTTATGAAGCCAAGGTCAACCTGGCCAAGGTCGGGCTGCCCATCCAGTGCATAATCGAGCTGCGCCTGGGCAGCCACGGCAACCAGAACGCCCAGCAGGAGCTGTACAAGCTGCCTGAGTTGATCCAGTGCTACCGGGTGACCGGCGACCCCTGCGTGATCATGCGCGCGGCGGTGGACTCCATGGAGCATCTGGAAGACCTGCTCGACCGCATCACCCGCTACGGCTTCAGCAAGACCTCGATGGTGCTCTCCACCCCGGTGGACCGTCGCCTGCCTGCCGGGCACCTGGGCATCGGCGTGCGCCTGGACAAGGCGCCGGTCAAAGGCCGCGCTGACGCTTGAGGGTTTCCAGAATGCGCGCGGCCGGGACCTTCTGCAGGCGACACAGCCACTGGTGGGAAACCTGCGCAATGCCATGCGTATCGCGCAACTGCGCGGTCATGTAGCCCAGCAGGTTGGCGGCCATCTCCGCGTCGGCCATGGCCCGGTGAGCCTGGCCGGTGTCGGGCAGCCGGGCGTAGCGAGTCAGGGTGCCAAGCTTGTGGTTGGGCGCCTGGGGCAGCAGGCGCCGGGCCAGCAGCAAGGAGCAGGCAAAGGATTGCTCGCGGGTGCGCTGCAGGCGTGCCAGCTCGAAGTCCCAGAACTTCTGGTCGAACGCCGCGTTGTGCGCCACCAGTGGCGTACGCCCGACGAAATCCGCTACCTCGCCCATCACTTCATCGGCGCTGGGCGCGCTGCGAATCATCGCGTTGCTAATGCCGGTCAATGCCTCGATGAACGGCGGGATGCGCACCCCGGCGTTCATCAGGCTCTGGTAGCGGTCGACGATGCGTCCGTCCTCGAGGATCACCACTGCCACTTCCGTGGCCCGGCAACCGGGACCGGGGGCGATGCCGGTGGTTTCGAAGTCGATGACGGCAACAGGTTCCAAAGGTCGTTCCTCGTATCAGTTCTTGAGCAGCAGCGCGCCTTCGATGGGCACGTAGCGGCTGGCGGCGCGAATCAGCGAGTTCGCGGTCAGGCCTGGCACGCCATAGGCCACGGCCTCCACGCCATAGCGTTGGATGATGCGCTCGAGCAGCAGATCGAAGTCGCCGTCGCCGGAAGCCAGCACCACCTCGTCGACCTGCGGCGCGAATTCCATCACATCCAGGGTGATGCCCACGTCCCAGTCACCTTTGGCCGAGCCGTCGCTGCGCTGGATGTAGGGCTTGAGGCGCACGGTGAAGCCCAGGTTGCGCAGGATCTGCTGAAACTGCTGCTGGCGGGCGTCACCGCGGTCGATGGCGTAGGCGAAGGCCTGCACGATGGTGCCGCGCTGGCTGACCTCGGCCCACAAGGCACCGTAGTTGAAATGACAACCGTGCGCTTGGCGCACGGTGTAGTAAAGGTTCTGCACATCGGCGAACACTGCGATCTTTCTCACCGCGCCTCCCCTGCGCTGCTGGCAGCGCGCAGTATGCCACTTCCATGCGGCCGCCGCGCAGCGCAGAGGCGCGGGCGTTAGACGAAACTGTCGTCGTCGTCGAAAAAGCCGCCATCGCCGGCGCTGTAATCCTGGTCACGGGCCGACCAGTCATCGGCCTGCAGGCCCTGGTCACGCCCGCCCCAGTCATCCGACTGCAGGCCCTGGGTCGGCGAATCGTGAATGACTTCGACGATTTCCTGCGGCGCACTGTGATGGCCAAACAGGCTGCTGATGCCTTGCGCCAGCATCACCCCGCCCGCCACACCGGCAGCGGTCTGCAAGGCCCCACCCAGAAAGCCGCTGCCCTTGGGCGCGGCGGCTGGAGCCGGCGCCGGCTGCGCGGCAGGCGCAGCGTAGCCGGGGTCGCGCCAGCCACCGCCAGAAGAAGCCGGTGCGGGTGCCGGTGCAGGCGCTGGTCGCGAAGCGCCACCACCGAACAGCCCGGACAAAAAGCCGCCGCCCGACGAAGGCGCACTGCCACTGCGGGCCTGTTGCAGTTCGGCCTGCAGTTGGCGAATCTGCTCGTCACGTTCACGCAGTTGCTGGTTGAGCTGATTGACCGCCGCCTCCTGCACCACGATCGCCTGCGCCATGTAGTAAGGCGCGGCCGGCTGACGGCGCAGATGGTCGTTGATGTACGCCTCGACCGCAGCATCCCGCACGCCGGATTGCCCCTCGGCGGTCTTCAGCTTGCCGAACAGTTCATCGATCAGGGTTTGCTCTTGGGTGTTCATGGTGACCTCGCACGGATCGTCAGAAGGCCGAACAATGGCCCTGCGAAACAGAATGGGGCTGCTGTGCGGCAGTTCAAGCACATGACGAAAAAGTTAAGAAAGCCCCGTCGAACCCGTGCGCTTGGTTCGTCGCAGGCCATCGGCTACAGTGTCCGCCGACTTTACCCGTGACGACCCTCATGAACCCGCTGAACATCATCCAGGACTCGCTGTACTTCTTCCGCCACAACCTGCTCGCCATCCTGCTGTTGTGCCTGCCGCCGGTCATCCTCGAAGGCGTCGTCAAGCAGGCCGTGCAGGCCAGCGCCCAGGCCCAGGCATCCACCGCCTACGAGCTGATCGTCGGCCTGCTGTTCTACCCGCTGTACAGTGGCGCGCTGATCCTGTTCATGGACGCCCGCACCCGTGGCGAAAACCCGCCCATCACCGAGCTGTGGGGCCAGACCCTGCGCCTGTGGCCGTCCTTCGCCCTGCTGTCGGCGATCAGCACGCTGCTGATCATGTTCGGCCTGTCACTGTTCGTGCTGCCCGGCCTGTGGGTGATGATCAAACTGGCGTTCAGCGAGTACCTGCTGGTACTGCGCCAGCGCACGCCGTTCATGGCCATGCGTGAAAGCATGCTGATGACCACCGGGCACTTCACGCGCATCCTGGTGTGCCTGCTGATCATCTACATTCCCATTTCGCTGTTCGAAGCGGCCGGCATGTACCTGCTGCCGGCCCCACAAAGCCCGAGCGTGGAGGTGCTGCTCAACAGCCTGACCAGCTTTCTGCAGCTGTTCATGGGCGTGACCCTGTTCCGCCTGTTCATGCTGATCGAGCAGGAGCGCCCTGCCGGCTGATTGGGCTATGCTGCGGGCATCCCGTTCAGGAATCCTGACCGTCCGATGAACCGCCTGCTGCCACGCCTGATCCTGTTCATCCTGCTGCTGGCCGCCGCCCTCTGGGGGGCACTGTATCAATCGACCTGGCGGCCCGCCGACCGTGAAGCGGTCGAGCCCCTGTGCAGCACCACCGACCGCCCCGCCCTGCTGAAGCCCGGCCAGGCCGTGAAGGTGATGACCTGGAATGTCCAGTACCTGGCCGGCAAGCGCTACGTGTTCTGGTACGAGCGCCCCGATGGCAGCGGCCCGGACGAACGCCCGAGCGCCGAGGACCTGGCCTTCAACCTTGATGAAGTGGTGCGGGTGATCCGCGACGAACAGCCCGATCTGGTACTGCTCCAGGAACTCGGCGACGGCGCCCGCGACACCGGTTACCAGAACCAGCTGGCCCTGCTTCAGGAACGCCTGGCCGACCTCTACCCGTGCAGCACCCAGGCGTTCAACTGGAAGGCCGAATTCGTGCCCCACCCGCGTATCTGGGGCAGCGTCGGCCTCAAGCTGGCGACCCTGAGCCGTTACCGCATCGACAGTGCCGAGCGCCTGCAACTTCCCCTGCACCCAAGCACCCCCCTGGTGCGCCTGTTCCAGCCCAGACCGGCGCTGCTGGTCAGCTACCTGCCACTGCAAGGCGGCGGACGTCTGGCATTGATCAATACCCAGCAATACACCCCGGAGCCAGACCCCGAGACGCTGCGCCAGCAGACCGCAGCCACCGCCGCCCTGCTCGACCGCCTGGAGCGCAGTGGCACGCCCTGGCTGATCGGCGGCGACTTCAGCCTGTTGCCGCTGGGCCAGTACCCGCGCCTGGACGAGCAACAGCGCGTCGGCTATCTGCCCGACAGCCCGCTGCACCTGCTCTGGGACAAATACCCGATGATCCCCTCCAATGCCGAAGCCGGTGGTATCGAACGCAGCCTGTGGCTGACCTACTGGCCCAACGACCCGCAGATCAGCGGGCCCGACCGCACCCTCGACTACCTGATCCACAGCCCGTCCCTGCGCCGCCTGGAGGCCGGGGTGCGCCAGGGCGATACCTTGCAGATTTCCGACCATCTGCCGCTGCTGGCACGCCTGCAACTGCCTGCACATCCTTGATACCCCGCCGGCACGCGCCCCTCCCGCCTGGAGCGCGGGCGAGCGCGTGGGAAATTTATCCTGGCGACGACATTGTTATGTTGTAACATTGCATTTCCAATTGTAAGGAAAGCTTTCAATGTTCACGCGCGTCTTCCCTGCCCTCTCGTCCCTGACGGTCGCCCTGCTGGCCGCCCAGCCGGCGCTCGCCGATCAGACGATGACCCTCGAGCCACAGATCATTACCGCCAACCCGCTCGGTGCCGACGCGCTGGCCTCCCCCACCAGCGTGGTGGAGGGCGATGACCTGACCCTGCGCCAGGCGGCGCAGCTGGGCGAAACCCTGAACGGCCTGCCCGGTGTGTCGTCCACCTACTTCGGCCCGGTGGCCAGTCGCCCGGTGATCCGCGGCTTCGACGGTGACCGCATTCGCGTGCTGCGCAACGGCGTCGGCGCGCTGGACGCCTCGTCGCTGTCCTACGATCACGCCGTACCCTTCGATGCGGCCAACGCCGAGCGCGTCGAAGTGGTGCGTGGCCCCGCCGCGCTGCTGTATGGCGGCAGCGCGGTGGGCGGCGTGGTGAACACCATCGACAACCGCATTCCTACCGAGCCGGTTGACGGCGTGCACGGCGGCGGTGAGCTGCGTTACGGCGGCGCCGACACCACGCGCAGCAGCGCCGGCAAACTGGAAGCCGGCGACGGCACCTTCGCCCTGCATCTGGACGCCAGTTCCCGCGAGTTCAACGACCTGCGCATCCCCGGCTATGCCCACTCCCGCGACCAGCGCGCCCTCGATGGCGACGACAGCAAACACCGGGTGGCCAACAGCGACGGCCGCCAGGACGGTGGTGCCATCGGCGGTGCCTACCATTGGGATCACGGTTATGTCGGTCTGTCCTACGACGAGTACGACAGCAACTACGGCTCCCCCGCCGAGAAAGACGTGCGCATCGACATGGAGCAGCGTCACGCCGCCATGGCCGCCGAAGTCCGCGACCTGGAAGGGCCGTTCAGCTCGGTGAAACTGAACGTCGGCCACACCCAGTACGAACATCGCGAGATCGAAGACGGTGCCACCGGTACGGTGTTCAAGAACGACGGCTACGAGGCCCGCATCGAAGCCCGCCACCAGCCCATCGGCCCGCTGCAAGGGGTGATCGGTGCCCAGGTGTCCAGCAGCCAGTTCCAGGCCCTGGGCGAAGAAGCCTTCGTGCCCAAGACCGACACCGACAGCGCCGCGCTGTTCGTCCTGGAAGACTGGAAAGCCACCGAGCGCCTCGACCTGTCGCTGGGCGGTCGCCTGGAACATACACGCCTGAGCCCGGACGCCGGCGGCAACGAGCGCTTCGAGGGCGCCGCGGCCAATCACAGCTTCACCGCCGGCAGCCTGTCGTTCGGTGCCATCTACAGCCTGGACAAGGTCTGGTCGCTGGCCAGCACCCTCAGCTACACCGAGCGGGCACCGACCTTCTATGAGCTGTACGCCAATGGCCCGCACGAAGCCACCGGCACCTATGAAGTGGGCGACGCCAACGCCGAGAAGGAAAAGTCCTGGTCCAGCGACCTGGCCCTGCGCTTCGACAATGGCACCCACAAGGGCAGCGTTGGGGTGTTCTACAGCCGTTTCTCCAACTACATCGGTCTGCTGGGCAGCGGGCGCTACCTGAACGATGACGGCGAACAGGTGGCCGCCAGCGACGACGGCGCACTGCCGGAATACCTGTACAGCGGGGTGAAAGCCGATTTCTGGGGTATCGAAGCCCAGGACCACTGGCGTCTGGCGCAAACCCCGTACGGTGAGTTCGCCCTGCAAAGCTCGGCAGACTACACCCGCGCCAGGAACCGCGAAACCGGCGAGCCGCTGCCGCGCATCGCGCCGCTGCGCCTGAACACCGCGCTGTTGTGGACCTACCAGAAATGGCAGGCCAGCCTCGGCGCGGAACACGCCAGTGCCCAGCACCGGGTGCCGGAAGCCGAGACCAGCACCGATGGCTACACCACCCTCAATGCCAGCCTCGGTTACCACTTCGATATCGGGCAGAGCCAGTGGCTGGCCTTCCTTAAGGGCGACAACCTGAACAACCAGACCATCCGCTACGCCAGTTCGATCCTGCGTGACGAAGTACCGGCCGCCGGACGCAGCGTACAGGCGGGGGTCAAGATGACGTTCTGATCGCTTGCCGCGTGGCCGATGTATGGCGGGTTTCGCAAGGATCTGTATCTACCGGCAGCCTGTCGCCACAGGTAGGTTGCCGGCTGGATCATCCGAACGAGCGCGCCATGCACATCCACGACATTCCCTTCGGCATCACCGACTGGTCGGCCATCGAGGCCACAACCCATCCCGGAGAGACCGGCATCGCCTACTGGCGCACCTGCCAGTTCGGCGCCATCCGCGTGCGCATGGTGGAATACACGCCGGGCTACCTGGCCGACCACTGGTGCAGCAAAGGCCACGTGCTGCTGTGCCTGAAGGGCCAACTGGACACCGAGCTGGAAGACGGCCGTCGCTTCACCCTGCTGCCCGGCATGAGCTACCAGGTGGCCGACAACGCCGAGGCGCATCGTTCCTCCACGGCAAGTGGCGCGACGCTGTTCATCGTCGATTGACTACGTGGCCTCTTTGAAAAAATCCTTGGTCAATTCGAGCAGGGTCGCTCGCAATTCGGGCGGACGCACAGGCTTGGACAGAATGGAAATGTTCATATGCATCAGGCCACTGCGGATGCGCTCGATGTCATGTCCGGTCATGATCATCGCCGGAACCTCCCAGCCGCGCCGCTCGCGTATCGCGGCGATGCACTCGGCGCCCGAGATCTTCGGCCCCAGATCGAAATCGGCAATGATGATGTCGCAGTCGGTCACCACGTCCAGTCCATCGCTGTGGGTTTCCACCTCGCACCCCCACTTTTCGAGCAGGGCCGAGGTTGCCATCAGCACATTGGCATCGTCTTCCACCAGGCATACGCGCAGGCCCTGCAAGCGCCGCTGCATGATCACCGGCCGTTGGGCCTCGATGCCAGGCACCATGCGCTCCAGGCCCTGGATGGTCGCGCAAGTACCCCGACCGGGTCGCGAGTCCAGGCGGATATCCAGGCCAATCAACTGGCTGATTCGCTTGACGATGGACAACCCCAGCCCCAGGCCTTCGACATCCTTGTCACGGACGTGGCGTACCCGGTAGAACTCCTTGAACACCTCCGGCAGATGCTCGGCGGCAATGCCGCGCCCCTTGTCGTAGATAACAATGGCCAGCCCTTTGCCCCGGGGTCGAACACCTATCAGCACCGGTTGTCCGGCGGCGTACTTGAGCGTATTGGAGACCAGGTTCTGCACCATGGTGGTCAACAAGCCGGCATTGACGTTGACCCACTGTCGACACGGACGCAGGCGTAACTCGACCCCCGCCCAGCGTGCCGCCTCGGTGTTCTGCTTGACCACATCACGCAGAAGCGCATCGAGGTTGACGGGCTCCGCCTGTGGCTCCAGCTTGCCGTTGTCGAGGGTGTAGATGTCGAGGATCGAACGGAACAGCTGCGAGACGGTGTGCAGCGAGCGGTCAATGTTGTCCACCAGGCGAAGCTCTTCGCTGCCCAGCCTGGCGTCGCGCAGGCAGGCCGTAAACAGGCCAATGGAATGGATCGGCTGGCGCAGGTCGTGGCTGGCCTGGGCAAGAAAGCGGGACTTCTCCTGATTCGCGGCCATTGCCTCTTCCGACGCGACACGGGTTCGTTCGAGCAGAATGTGCGCATAGGCCGGTACCACGATGGTGGTCACGATCAGCATCAGGAACATGAAAGGCTGGCCACGCCAGAACGGGGTCAGGATAAAGATCATCACCAGCATGCCCAGCGCGATGAGTGTCGCGGCGGCCAGGTAGCGAGAACCAAAGCGCATGCCATTGCCCAGGGTGACCCACAGCAAGGCGGCATACACGGGCAAGGCGCCCTCCCCACCCACGACCATGGCAAACGAGATACCGCTGTAGTCGTGGGCCATGGCGAACAGGCGGCGCCAGAAGAAATGCCCAGGCCAACGCTTGATCGCCATGCGCAGGGGCACCGCCACGCTGACGAAAAACGCCATGTACCACAGGATGGGCGCATAAGTGGCGAAGTCACTGGAAGGCAGGCAAGCCACCACGAAGATGTACAGCGAAGCACAGGTGCTGACCGTCAGCCTTAAGGTGGCTTGGTCAAGCTCGCTGTTCTTTTCCATCAGGGGCATGGCAAGTCTCCGAGGCACAAGCCGCTTCAAATCTGAAACCGGATGTTACAGTTGCGGTACGATACGCCCACCCTGCGGTGAATTGGCCTTGAGCATGACGCACAGAATCATAGTGGCAGATGACCACCCTCTGTTTCGCGAAGGGATGCTCAAGACCCTGGAGCGGCTCATACCCAACGCGCTGATCGAGCAGGCGGGCAACCTGGATGAAGTCCTGGCACTCGCGCGTTCGGGCCCGGAAGTCGATTCGCTGATTCTGGATCTGCGCTTTCCCGGGCTCACCTCCATGCAGGTCATTGGTCAGTTGCGCAGCGAGTTCAAACGCACATCGATCATCGTCGTCTCGATGGTCGACGACCCGGAGATCATCTCGCAGGTCATCGACCAGGGAGCTGACGGCTTCATCGGCAAGAATGTCGACCCGACGGGTATTGCCGACGCCATTCAGGCCATCCGGGAAGGCGAGGTGGTGGTCAAGTACAACCCTGAAAATCCGCTGTTGGACCCTAGCCTCTCATCACTGACTGCGCGTCAGAAGCAAGTGCTGAGCCTGGTTGCCGCTGGCAAGACCAACAAGGAAATCGCCAAGCTGCTGGGTATTTCGCCCTTTACCGTACGCATCCATGTTTCCACGCTGCTCAAGTCCCTGGGGGTCCCCACGCGTGCGGCCGCGGCGGCGCAGTTCGGGATTTTTCCCAGCGGCAATGGCTGGCCGGAAAAAACCGATACCTGAAACTTACCTGCGCTGACAGTCGATGACGCCGCAAAGACCTGGCAGCGAGGGTTACAGCGTGGGCTTGGGCACCGGCGTGCTCGCGGGAATCAACTTGGCTCCCGAGGGTCGTTTCGGGCAGTCGCCGGACGAATACCAACGGGTAACCATCCCCCGCTCGATCATGAAGCGCTGTTCACAACGGGCGTAGTCAGGCACATAACCCCACTCTGCCGAACGACTGGCGTTGGTCAGCCAGACATAGTCGTAGCCGATGATCTTCGAATACCCATCGCTCAAGGCATAGCTGTTCTTTGGCGCGCCCCATGAAGTCACCAGGTCATCCTCTGAGGCGCCTACCCATGAGGCGGTGATGTCCGATGTGGTCTGGTAACGCTGGTTCGTGAGCAGATTACCCAAGGGCGAACCGGCGCACCCAGACAACAACAGGACGGGGAAAAGGACGACCCAGGGCTTCATGCTACAACTCCAATCATTATTAAATATTAAAATGCCACCACCACAACTCGACAACTTATCGAACCCGGGAGGCAATGCTTAGTTATCACGCCATGCTAGAAAGCCCTTAAATGACCGTCCATAGCACACCTGTACTATGGCGCCCCTCCCTGTACCGCTCATAAACTCACAACGGTCCGAACACGCTGTTTTATCCAGCTCGCGCAGTAACCCGGCGCCTGTTCATTACTTCAGTGAACAGGCACACGCGTGGCTGTTGCCGGCGATAAACATACAGCGCTCATCTCGAAGGCCTGCTGCCTGAATGCGGGCCAATAACAACGCCCCTGAATACACATCAAGGTAAGTCTATGCACGTCAATCATGGAAAAATACTCGGCATCGGATTCATGCTGTGCTGGCTGGCCGTCGGTTTGTCGGGCTGCGCCAATACGGACGGCTTGATGAATTCATTGAATCCAGGTGCACAAAAGTACGAGATCACTTATTTGAAGAAAACCCTGATTCCGGGAAAAACCACCAAGAATCAGGTGATGCAACTGTTCGGCGCGCCCTCCCAAGAAGAACTTAACTCGACCAGTCGCAGTAACGGTTCCAATTGGACTTATGAGAAAAAAGAAGAAGGGCTGGAGAAATACATGACTCTGGCGCACAAGTATGTGTCGACCGAGACGAGCCTGAAGATGTACGACGCCTCCGCGCAGGTGTCCAAGGCACAGGGTGTCGCCGAGGACGTCAGCAGCGTGACGGGAACGAAAAAAGCACCGAACCAGGCCACCGGGTCGACGCTGATCATTTACTTCATCGACGATGTGGTGGACTACTACCGGCTGTATTGATGCGCTCCCTCCCACCCGGCCGCCAGGGTCCCTAGAGCCCGGCGGCCAAAGTTCACTTGCCGCGCTCAAGGGAGCAACATCCGGCGATGCCTCCCCATGACCCTGAGGTCGTAAGCGTGGAACAGAACAGCGAACTCAATCAGGCCAGCCTGCGACTGACCGTCAGTGCCAGCGCCTTGCTATACATGGTGGTGCTGAGCGGTCTGCGCCCTGCTGATGCGGCGACGTACCTTCCCATCATTCTGTATATTTCGACCTTCATCATTGCCTCGATATTCCTGCGCATGGCGATCAAGCGCTGGCCCGGGCATTTTTTCTGGCGCCGCCTGTTCTCCATGCTGCATGACTACACCGGCATCGCCTTCGCCATGGTGCTGGGCGGCGAAGGCGCGTTGCCCATCTACGCCGCCCTGCTGTGGGTGACGCTGGGCAATGGCATGCGTTTCGGCTCGCATTATCTGGCCCTGGCCACGGCGATCGCACTTGCCACCCTGGTGGTGATTTTCCTCTTCAACCCCTTCTGGCGCTCTCAGCCCTACCTGTTCCTGATGCTGATCGTGACCACCGTCGTGGTGCCGGCCTACGCGCATATCCTGCTCAAACGCACACGTCTCGCCTCGGAAGAAGCCATCGCTGCCAACCAGGAGAAATCCCGTTTTCTCGCCCAGGCCAGCCACGACCTGCGCCAGCCGATCCATTCCATCGGCCTGTTCACGGCCTGCCTGCGCGACGCCAGGCTCGGCAGCGAGGAACTGCGTCTGGTGGATAACATCGACCGTTCGCTGCACACCGTCTCGCAGCTGTTCCGCTCGATCCTGGACATCTACACCCTCGACAACGGCAAGCTGGAACCACAGTCTGAACCGCTGAGTCTGGATGAGCTGTTGCGCGATGTGGTCAAGCAGAACACCGAAGCCGCACGCTGGGCAGGTGTCGAGATGCGCCTGCGTCCTTGCCAACACTGGGTCGATGCCAATGCCGGTCTATTGACCACCATGGTGCAGAACCTGGTGTCCAACGCGATCAAGTACGCCCCCGGCAAACCGGTATTGATCGGCGCCCGGCGCCAGGCCAACGGCCTGGCCGTGGTGGTTTATGACAAAGGCTGCGGCATCGCCGCCGAGCACCTGCCCGAGGTCTTCAAGGAGTTCTATCGAGTGCGCCGCACGCGCGACAAGGATGTCGAAGGGTTGGGTTTGGGGCTGTCCATCGTCAAGCGGATCAGCCAGTTGCTCGATGTGAACGTGCATATCCGCTCCACGCCCGAGCGGGGTACCCGGGTGGCCATCACGGGATTGAAGCAGGTCGCTGCCCAGCCGCTGGCCCCGCGCGTCAAGAGCCCGCAAGAACGCCTCCATGGTCTACGCATATGCCTGATCGAAGACGATGCCAACGTTTCCATGGCGACCAAGGCCCTGCTGGAGAAATGGGGTTGCGTGGTCGAAGTCCACACGGATGCGGATATCCTGGACGCCGACTGCGACATCATCATTGCCGACTTCGACCTGGGCACCAAAGCCTCGGGGGCCGAATGCATCGCGACGATCCGTGAGCGACGCGGCCGGGAAGTACCTGCCCTGGTGATTACCGGACACGAGATCGAACGTATTCGCCAATCGCTGCACAGCCTGAACATTTCGGTGCTGGCCAAGCCCGTGCGTCCACCTGAATTGCGCAGTGTGTTGCTCGAGCAGGCCAAATCCATCGAACGCAGCCGGTTTTCGTACGAGGTCTAACAGGCGTCGCGGTCCGCAAAACGCACTGCGGCGACTGCGCGGTTGGGCACATTCAAGGCGCGAATCAACGAGGAGACATGAATACGCACGGTGTAGGGAGAAATGGCCAGTTCGGCGGCAATTTCCTTGTTGGTCTTTCCTTGTGCGATCAGTTGCCAGACTTCTCGCTGCCTTGACGTCAGCTTGCGAGGAACTTCATCGCTTTCGAGCAGCGGTGTATCACTCGGCTCATAGCACGCCACTACTTGGCCACTATTTATATCCCTGATCGCTTTACGCACGTCTTTAGGCGCCATGTTCTTGCCAATGAATCCATTGACGCCCGTTTCCATCACTCGTGCGACCACCAGGCTATCATCAACGGCAGAAACAACAATAATTCGGGTAGCGCCTTTTTCCTGACACAGTTTTTCCAGCCCTTTAAGAGAGCATAGCCCTGGCAGACGCACTTCGATAAACAACAGAGCGACTGGCTTCCAGCCGGCCATAAGTGTGTAGACATCCTCCAGTGTTCCCGCCTGCCTTATTTCTGCGCCCGGCAACAGGCATTCCAATAGCCCTATCATTCCTTCCCGATAGAGCGGGTGCTCATCCGCCACCACAATTCGACAACTCATATCAGCAAGTACAGCCTGTTCAGATCGATGAGAACACGGCTCGATCATCTCTGACCCAGGCGACTTAAGATATAGAACACATGAACTAGTACACCTGCACTATACCTTTCGATATCAGCCATGCAGGGTGAATAGGCTGACCCTGTTGCAACATCACGAACCCTGCAATAGGGCAGTTGTACTATTGCGGGGTTTCATTCTCGCCGGTTTTATAACCGCCACCGCCGACCTGTTATTCAGCGGGTCATGCATGACGTCTTGCAGCCGAGAGTTTCGGAACGATGAACTTTAAAAAAACCACTGTAGTGATACCCATACTTTCCATTGTGCTGGGCTTGGCGGTGCTGTCCTCGCCTGGCGCGCAGGCAACCAACAATCGAGCATTCGAGGCCGCCAGCCTGCCGGTATCGACCACCCCCTTGGGGGCATTTCCCTACCTTGCGCTTCCCAAGGGCTATGTCGTGGCGACCACGCCTGATACCTCGGACTTCGATCAGATTCCCTTCTGGACAGGCGACCGCCTGGAGGCTGTCGAAGGCAAAGTCTGGTCGGCGCATATCGACGCCGCACAGGGCAAGGCATTCTCTGACCTCGAACTGCAGCGCAACCTCGAATCCGTGGTGTTCTCGCTGGGCGGTAAGAAGATCTTCGACGGCAAAATCCCGGAAGAGGCCAGCCAACGCATCAAGGAATGGCCACGCGACTTCGCGATGAAATACAACAGCGGCCTGGGCGATATCTGGAACAACGCGACGCAGGTGTTCGTCATCCACCGTACCGACCGCGACATCTGGATACACCTGTGCAGCTACGCCTTTGGCGCCGGGATGCTGATCGCCGAAAGCAAACCATTGCAAATCACCGCCAGCCTGTTATCGGCACAGGAACTCGGCACGCAGCTGGAGCAATCGGGCAAGGCGGTATTGCACGTCAATTTCGCCAGTGACCAGAGCCGCATCCTGCCTGATTCGCAAGCACAACTGCAGCAAGTCGTGCAGTTACTCAGGCAAGACTCAGTGTTGAAACTGGCAGTGAACGGCTATACCGACGACACCGGCGACGCTGCGCATAACAAGACGCTTTCAGCCCAACGCGCAGAGGCCGTGGTAGCTGCCATCGTCGCCCAGGGGATCGACGCGACCCGCTTATCGGCCACCGGCTTTGGCGAAAGCGCTCCAGTGGCCGATAACGCCAGCGAAGCGGGTAAAGCGCAAAACCGTCGGGTCGAGCTGGTCAGGCAAGACTAACGTGGTGAATCACCAGGCTAGCATCGCCCGGCCCTGAGAAAATCCGCCCATTTGCGGACCAGGTAGTTATGCTCGTCCATCACCGAGTTCCAGACGCTGATTCGGCTCACTCGCTCGGCATACGAGCCGCCCTCTCGGGTCTGCCCTGGCTCGATGAGCGGCTCGCCATCACTGCCGAGCAGTTGCTCCCTGGCAGGCTTGCCCTCGTACCAGTAATCCCATTCCGCGGCCGACAAATGATCGCGAGCACGCAATGGATTGGAAATGTAGAACCCCTGCCGCGCCATCATGGCCCCCGGCCAACCGGCCAGCCACCAGTTGAGGTAGGCATAGGCCGCATCCTTCACGGGCCCTTCGACAGCTCGAGACAGCGACAGGCCGCCGAACCAGCCCCGGTAGCCTTCCTTGGGCACCGCCTGGCGATATTGAATACCCTCG
This sequence comes from uncultured Pseudomonas sp., assembly GCF_913777995.1. Lineage (GTDB taxonomy): Bacteria > Pseudomonadota > Gammaproteobacteria > Pseudomonadales > Pseudomonadaceae > Aquipseudomonas. The sequence continues at coordinate 45,855 of NZ_CAJYVE010000034.1, forward strand.
CGATGCAGTTGCATCAGCGCTGGCGACCATACGCTTTCGATGTGCACCTTGGGGCCGAGCATGAGCTTGCCCGCGTCACGGTCATCCGACCAGAAGGCCGCGAAATGGCCCTGGCGCTGCAACTTGATGAGCACCTCGGCAAGCTCGTCGATCTCATCCAGACGCAGGTTGGCCAAGACGTCGAACCTCGCCAGGCCTTTCGCCTGCACGGCCAGCGCCGCGTCGAGCGCACCGATTGCCGCATCGCTCTGCAAGGCCACATGGCCACACCAGGCAGGATCGACCAGCCACGACCAGCTTTCGTTTTCGATGGAAAACCCTGGGGGTAGCAGGTCGGGTCGGTAGGCGAAACTGTCCGCATTGTGGGTCAGCGGCAGCATGCTGATGAAGTCGGTGGGTCGGTTGCCCAGGCTGCGATCGTGCTGAACGAACAGTCGATCGCAGGGCAGGCTGCCACCGCCCAGAGTGTCGTGGGCATGCAGCCTGCCACGTTTGGCCAGGTCATTGATCTCATCCCATAGGGCGACGCGCCGGATATCGATGGGCTGTATGGCACCGGCAGGCCAGACGAAGTCCATGCTGTGGAACCATTGATCGTAGAGGTCGTAGCTTTCAGGGTGCATCAAGGCAATGCGCTGCACCGTCTGTACGTCATGCACCTGATAGTCGATACGAATGCCCAGCTCTCGCTCGGCGCGCAGGCGAATCGACTCGAGCAGGGTCACGGAGGTGCCCAGTACCCTCAAGGTCACGGGACCGCTCATGCCGCTCGCCCCAGACGCTGCACAAAGGCTTCGAATGATCGACGCAGCAGCCGGGTGTCCAGATCGCGCACGATGATGACCAGGCGCGAGCGCCGCTCACCGCCGGGCCACGCCTTCAGATGTACAGGCGCATGCAGGCAGTGCTGGACACCGTGAATGACGATAGGTTGTTCGCAGTCCATTACATCCAAAATCCCTTTGACCCGGAGAATGCGTTCGCCGTGGCATCTTAACAGCATCGACAGCCAAACCCCGAAGGCCAGCCAGTCCAGTGCCTGGTCGTACTCCAGGGCACAGACTTGGGCCCCGCCATGCTGCGGCTGTCGGGTGGGTGCGAACAGCTGCCACCTGGCGACCTCGTCATCAGGCGCAGGGCTCCTGAGTCCTTCACCCAGAAGCTGCTCGTCACCCTCACCGACGCCACTGGCCAGTGCCACCGAGGCGGATGGGTTGAGCGATTGAAGATGGGCAGTGACCTGCTCGAGCACCTCAACCGATACCCGATCGGCCTTGCTCACCAGCAGTCGATCGGCCGCCGTCACCTGGCCCAGCCATTCGGGGTGGATGCGCTCCTGGAGCGCAGCATGCTGAGCATCCACGACGGTGACGATCAGTCCCAAGTGATAGCGGCCACGCAGTTGCGGGTCACGCTGCAAGGTAGAAAGAATCGGCGCCGGGTCGGCAAGGCCAGTGGTCTCAAGCAGCACTCGGCGAAACGGCGGTATCAGGCCACGGCTGCGCTTGTCGTGCAGGTCGATGAGCGCCTGCTTCAGATCGCCCCTGATCGAGCAGCAGACACAGCCACTCGGCAGCAGCACCGTATTGGGCGCGATTTCCTGCACCAGCAGATCATCGATCCCGACCTCGCCGAACTCATTGATCAGCAGGGCCGTCTCGCCCATCTCTTCATGGGCCAGGACCCGCTGCAGCAAGGTGGTCTTGCCGCTGCCTAGAAAGCCGGTCAGTACGTTGATCTGCAGACTCATGCGGGCATTTCCAGATGTTCGAGAATTCGCGGGTCAAGGGGGTCGAGGCGACGCCCGAGAATTTCTTCGGTTGTCTGCCAGAGCTGTTCCAGGCCCGAGGCGACACCTTGTTTGCCGGTCGCCCCCTGTACCAGGTAAGACGCGCCCTGAACATCGCTGACCTTGAGCCGGAAAGGGGCGACCACCTGGTTGATCGCCGCGATACGACGCAACCGCTCGCGTCGGCCGGGCAGGCTGGTGTCGATAGGGTCGCTCCAGTGCGTGTCTTCGCCGATCAGGCCACACAATCCACACATCGCTCACCTCACGGCATGACATCGCCCGAATTCGGGTTGAGGGTCTGGCCGACGAACAGGTTGCCGCCAGGCTCGGAGGCGAGCAGCACCACGATCGGCGCCACCTCTTCGGCCCTGCCGAATCGGCCCAGCGGCAGTTCCCTGGACTTGGCCGCCTTCCACTCCTGGCTGAGGCCATCGACCAGCGGCGTCTCGATAGGCCCCGGCGCGACGGCGTTGACCAGCACATTGTCCTTGCTCACCTCCAGCGCCAGGGATTTGGTGAAACCGATCACCCCCGCTTTGGCTGCGGCGTAGTGAGTCAGTTGCGCGCCGCCCTTGATACCCAGCTGGGAAGCGATGTTGATGATGCGGCCCCATTTCTGCTCCAGCATGTGCGGCAGTGCCCGCTGACTGGCGACGAAGACGCTGGTCAGGTCGACACGCAGCATCTCGTCCCACATCGCCTGGGTGAGATCCACGCAAGGCGCCTGGGTCAACATGCCGGCGTTGTTCACCAGAATATCGATGCCACCGTAGGCCTCGATGCAGGCATCCACTCCTGCCTGAGCCCCTTCCCTGCTGCCCACGTCCGCCACGCATGGCGTCACTGGGGCGCCACGGGCACGGCAGTGCCCGGCAATCACCGCCAGACGCTCCGCGTCGCGGTCACATAACACCAGCCTGGCACCGGCATCGGCATAGGCAACAGCAATCGCCGCACCGATACCGCTGCCAGCACCGGTGATGACCGCACGTCGATCTTGCAATGGCTTCATTTTTCAATGCCCTCCAAGCCGCATGGCGTCATGCGGCGTAGTGTCGTTTCACTCAGGCCAACGCACCGTCAGGCCGCCATCGATGATGATGCTCTGCCCGGTGATGTAGCTCGACTCAGGCCCGGTCAGGTAGCAGACCAGATCGGCCACTTCGCTGGCCCGCCCAACGCGCCCCAGGGGAATGCCCTTGGCGGCCTTGGCCAAGCCGTCGGCCCCCAGCGAGTTCTTGCCATCCAGCGACTGCGGGGTTTCGATCAGCCCCGGGATGATGGTGTTGCAGCGAATGCCCCTGGGCGCAAGCTCTACGGCCAAGGAGCGGCACAGGCCTGGAACACCCGCCTTGGCGGCGGCGTAATGCGCGTGCTCCTGCCAGCCATACACGCCGCCGGCGATCGACGAGATCGCAACCAGGGCGCCGCCTTCGCCGATATGGCGGCTGGCGCTGCGGAACGTACGCATGACGCCCGTCAGGTCGACGTTGAGCATGGCGTCCCATTGTTCGTCCGACATGTCCAGCAGGGGCGCCTTGCGCAACAGCCCGGCGTTGGCGACGGCATAGTCGAGCCGCCCGAAACGCTCGACGGCTGCTGCGGCAATGGCCTCCAGCGACGCGCTGTCGGTAACGTCCATGGGCATCATCAAGCACTCGCCGCCAGCGTCTTCGACGAGCTGCTGTGTCTGCGCAGGGTCATGTGGGTCACCTGCCAGGTAGCCGCCGACGACACGCACACCTTTCTTGGCATAGGCGACTGCCACCGCCTGGCCAATACCGCTGGCCGCTCCGGTGATCAAGGCCACGGGTTGAGACATGATTACGCTCCCGGTTATTTGAATGAATCATTTGACTGAGCGGGGTTCGACGTGACGGGCCGCCAACATCACCAGGCCCGACAGGAAGCAAGGCAGCGCGCCGAACCAGAGCGCAGCGCCGTGCCACTGGCCACCGGCCGTCAACACGCTGGTGATGCCCAGGCCGGCGACGATGGCGCCGATAGGACCCATGGCATGCACGATGGCCCCGCCCGTTGCACGGATACTGGTGGGGAAGCTTTCGCCCATGAAGAACAACAGGGCGGAGTACGGGCCGGTCAGGAAGAACAGACCCAGGCTGTACAGCGCCACCACGGTCACCAGGTCACTGGGGCCCTGGATCATGGCGAAGAACGCCAGCCCGCCCGACATCCAGCCCAGCGCGACGGTGTTGCGGCGACCGATACGATCCCCCAGCCAACCGTGGACCAGGTAGCCGATGAAGCCCACCAGGTTGGACAACACGAGGATCCACAGTGAATTCTCGAACGACAGCTTATGCACACTGACGATTACTGAGGTTCCCAGCACGCTGAACACCTGAATGGCCGACCAGTTGAGGAGAATCGCCAGGCTCAGCACCAGGGTCGGGCGCAGCGCAGCGCCTCGGAATGCGGCGGCCACACCGGCCTTGGCATGCTCGTCGTAATCGACCTGATACTCATGCGCCAGGCTGCGGGCGGCAGGTTCGTCACCGGCCTTGCGCAGTTGGTTGATGCGCTGCAGCACCTGGAACTGCGGGCTTTCCTTGAGCTTGCGCGCCAGGATCGCGACGACCAGGGCAGGCACCGCGGCGAACACGAAGCACCCCTGCCAGCCAATGTGCGGCAGCAACAGCGCCGTCAGCCCAGCCGCAATCAGAGCCCCTACCGGCCAACCACTTTGCACCAGGCTGTAGACGAAACCGCGGCGCTTGATCAGCTTCGGGTCGGTCGAGGCTGCATAGACCTCGGTCAGGTAGGTCGCGTTGACCGCTTCCTCGGCATACCCCAGGCCTGCGACCGAACGAACCGCAATCAGCGGCCCCTTGCCCATCCCGGCGCATATGGCCGTGAGCGCAGAACAGAGGGCAGTGCCGCCGATGGTGAACATGATCCCGCCACGTCGGCCGATCTTGTCCACCAGTGGACCGACGACGAAGGCGATGACCGCGCCGCCCACCGCCACCCAAGTGGCGATTTCGGCCTGTTCCGCTTCGCTCCAAGTGAAATGCCCACCCATGACCGGCAGCAGTGTGCCAAACAGGATGAAGTCGTATACCGCGAAAACCCACGCGAAGAAGGCAATCCAGGTTGCGTATTTGACGTCTCCTGATTGCAGTTGTACCGGCTTCCATGCCCCAGCGGACTCAGTGACTGACGTCGCCGTGGTGGCTTGTGTAGTGGTCATATCGGCATTTCTCTTGTTTCTGTTGCGCCTATGAATGGGTCAACCCAAACGTCTCTCAACGCTTGCGGGGTTGCCGCCGAATAAAGTCGTCAGCGATCTCGTCCATGGTTACGAACTGCACGCCTTCATGGCTTTTCATGTGCTCGATGAAGCGCTCAAGCATGAGCAGCACTTGAGGTCGACCCGAAACGTCCGGGTGAATGGTGATGGGGAATACGGCGTAGTCGTGTTCGCGGTAAACCCAGTCGAACTGATCACGCCACATCTCCTCCACGTGGCGAGGATTGACGAAACCGTGGCTGTTCGGAGACTTCTTGATGAACATCATGGGTGGCAGGTCGTCGAGGTACCAGTTCGCCGGAATCTCGACCAGATCGGTTTCTTCACCGCGCACCAGGGGCTTCATCCAGGTATCGGGGTGCTGGCTGTAGTCGATCTTGCTCCAGCTGTCCTTGACCCTTACGTAGTAGGGATGGAAGTCGTTGTGCATCAGGCTGTGGTCGTACTTGATGCCCTTCTTCAGCAACAGCTCGTTGGTGACGTTGCTGAATTCCCACCACGGCGCCACATAACCGGTGGGCCGCTTGCCCGAAAGCTGGGTGATGATCTCGATCGACTTGTCCAGCACGATCTCTTCCTGCTCGGGGGTCATCGCAATCGGGTTTTCATGGCTGTAACCATGAATCCCCACTTCATGACCGGCCTGCACCACCGCCTTCATTTGCTCAGGAAAGGTTTCCACCGAATGGCCGGGGATGAACCAGGTGGTGCGCAGCTCGTACTTGGCAAACAGCTTGAGCAGGCGCAAAGAGCCGACCTCACCCGCAAAAAGCCCGCGAGAGATGTCGTCCGGCGAGTCCTCGCCACCGTAAGAGCCGAGCCAACCCGCTACCGCATCGACATCCACACCAATCGATACAAAGATTTCTTTTGCCATGACGCATACCTCGTTTTCATTCAAATAAACGCGCACCGCAATGGCCTGCCCGCCGGGCGGCCTTCAGCTCCAACCTCGCACCAAAGGCTCGATCGCCAGGGCGGCACGCAGCAGTTGCGGGTCATTTCCGCTGAAACTTGAAAGAAGGAAACTGGTGGGAAGCCCTGCCTCTCCGATACCGCAGGGGATCGCCACGCCGGGCATGTCCAGCATGCTGCCGGGCATGGTCAGCCTGAGCGTCGCCAGGTTGGTGCGCACAAAAAGCTCGGTGTCCTCTTCGAGAGGCGCCAGAAGCGGCGCAACATGACCGACCGTAGGGGTCACCAGGAACGCCCCATCCAGCTCTCGGGCCATCTGTGCCTTGAGGGCCTGGGCAGCCTGGTACAAGCGCACCTGTTTACTGGCCGGGTAGGCTCGCGCAGCCTCAAGCCGTTGGCGCACGCGGGGGTCGAGCTGCTCGGCATCCGGGCTGTCGAGCAGCGCCTGGTGCAGAGCAAAGGCTTCGGCACTGCCAAGCCAGCCAACCTGCTCGATGACCTCCAGTGCCTGTTGAAAAGCCTGCACCTTCCGGCGCTCGATCACGGCGCCTGCCGAGGCCAGTCGCTCCAGCGCAGCAAGAAGATTGGCACTGACTTCAGCCTGGATGCGCGCATCACGCAGCAGCTCGACATCCACACACAGCCGCAGCCCGGTGATGGGCAGGCCCGGCACCTCCAGCGGCATGCCAGTGCGGTTGCCCAGCAAAAGGTTATCCACCACGATGGCGTCGCGAACGCTGTGGGTAATCGGCCCCAGCGAGTCGAGCGAGCTGGCCAGCGGTGCCACGCCGTCGAACGAATAACGCTTCGCGCTGCTTCGATAGCCCACCAGGCCGTTGAACGCGGCAGGCACTCGGATCGAACCTGCAGTATCCGTAGACATGCCAACAGGCGCGATGCCATGGGCAACGGCGATGGCCGAACCCGAAGACGACCCACCCGGGGCACGCAGCTCACCGTTGAAGCGCAGATTGGCCGGGGTTCCGAAATGCGGATTCAAGCCCAGCCCCGAGTACGCCAGCTCACTGAGGTTGGTCTTGCCGACGCACACCATGCCGGCACGGCTGAGCGCCACGGCCAGTGAGCAATCGCGTGATGCAGGGGGGGTGCCCATGCGCACTTTGGCCCCGGCCGTGGTGACGCAGCCGGCCAGGTCGTAAAGGTCTTTCCACACCACAGGTACGCCATCGAAGGGCGACAACGGTTGACCGGCCTGCCAGCGCGCCTGGGCGGCAAGCGCCTCGCGCCGGGCGCGCTGTTCGGTGAGGCTAATGAACGCTGCGGGACTTTGCGCCGCGCCCAGCAGCGCGTGGTCGAGCACCTCGACAGGGTCGGTCGTGCCATCGGCGAATCGTTGGGCCAGGGAATGAGCATCGACACGCATGGCACACCCTACAAAATGTACATTTTAAAAATAAGTACATTTACAGAAGCATCGAGCGTGCCAAGTTTTGAACCTTAGCTCCCATACTGGATTGGGAGGCTCTATGACAGGCAGATGAATGTGGTAAAGGGTTTGCGCAACGCGCCTGGCTCGAAAAATGTATTTTTAAATAAATGATCCATTTTGGGCTTTTCAGTAACAGCTCGCCCCAAGATCGCTCATGGAAGTGTTACCGGCGTTCGCTCACATCTCCCCCTGCTTGTGAGAAACTTCCCCGCCACGCTTGATGAGAGCCGTCCTGATGTCTGCCACACCCTCCCTGGAAGAGCGTCCGTCTTCTCGCTACGAGACCATTCGCAACACGTTGCGCGATGCGATTCTCGGCGGTCAGACGGTTCCTGGCCTGGTGCTGGTCGAGGGCCCGCTGGCCGAGCTTTTCGGTACCAGCCGCGTACCGGTTCGCCAGGCCCTGAATCTGCTGCATGAAGAAGGGCTCATTCGCCGTTTCGATGGCCGGGGCTTCATGATCGACCCCGAGGGCACCACGCAAACCCCGCTCCGCGTACCCCTGACCCGCAAGCTGCTGGGCCTGGAGCCACAGGACGACCTCATCGATTACCGCCCCCTGGGCGAGCGGATCTATGACCACCTCGCGCAGACGGTCATCCGTTTCATGGTCTTCGGTCACTATCGCATCGACGAACAGAGCGCCGCCGAAGAGCTGAACGTCAGCCGAGCGGTCATCAGAGAAGCCTTGATGCGCCTGCGCGACAAGGGCCTGGTGGAAAAAGAGCCCTACTCGCAATGGCTGGCCGGCCCACTGACGGCCCAGGCCGTCAAGCAAGACTACGAACTGCGAATGCTGCTGGAACCCGATGCTCTTCGCCAAGGTGTCGAACAGGTGTCTCGCAGCGACCTGGAAGCGATGTTGCAGCGCGTGATCGAAGCCCAGGCCGCGGGCCGCGACGTGCACCGGGCAGCCATCGAACAGCTGGAGCAAGACCTGCACGTCACCTGCATCGCCGGGGTGAGCAACACCCGCATGGCAGCGGTCATTCGCCAGTGTCAGATCCCCATGAACGTCGGCCGCGTACTGCATGAAGCCCTGCATTCCAGCAACGACGAAGCGATGCTGGTCGAGCATCGCCTGATTTTCGAGGCCTTGTTGTACGGAACGGTCGAGTCGGCCTGCTCGTGCCTGCGCGACCACATCGCCAAAGCCCGCGAGCGCACCCTGCAACGGCTCAAGGTGCTGTCCGTACTGCCAGAGCCCAATGCGCCCCGTTACCTCGAAAGGCTCGCTTGAAGTAAAGACATACGGCGCAGCTGACGGATCCCGGCATCGCCGGAGCTGGGCAGCTTTCCTTTACCAGGCGCTTTACGTTCCCCTTGGCTTGGCCCGGGCCGTCGCCTGCGCCACCAGCGGATCGTCTGGCCAGAAATGCTTGGGATAGCGGCCTTTGAGGTCCTTCTTCACTTCGCCGTAAGTCGACTTCCAGAAATTCGCCAGGTCCTGGGTCACCTGCACCGGGCGCCGTGCCGGCGACAACAGGTGCAGCTTCAGCACCTGCCGCCCATTGGCGATGCGCGGCGTATCAGCCTGACCGAACAACTCCTGAAGACGAACGGCAAGCACCGGAGGCCGCTCGCTGTAGTCGACGCGAATGTTCGAGCCGGACGGTACCGCAATCGTCTGCGGCGCCAGGGCATCGAGGTGCTGGGGCAATGGCCAGGGCAACAGGTTGCGCAGGATGGAAGACAGGTCGAGCTGGGCGAAATGGCTGAGCCGCGAAACCTTGCCGAGATAAGGCGCCAGCCACTGCTCCAGGGTCGCCAGCAGAGCCTCGTCGCGCAAGTCAGGCCACTGGCTTTCAACCCCCGCTTCAACGTCGAGCGTGCGCAGCAGTTCTACCCTTGCCTGCCACTGACGCAGCTCTGGCGTCCACAGCAGCAGCTCCAGCCCTTTGCGGCGCACATGGTTGATCAGCGCCCGCGTACGCGCCTCGTCATCCAGATTCGCCAACGGTGCACGGGACAGCACCAGCTCGCCCACCTTGATCTGCCGCTCGGCACGCAGAACGCCTTCGCGTTCATCCCAGTCCAGTTCATCCACCTGACGGACCTGCTCGCTCAGCACAGTGTCGAACAACGACTCATCGAGGTCGGCGGCCAGGTAGATCCGCTCCTCGCGCTGGCCTTGCCGGCTGCCCAGGTCGGCGACCACCAGCCATTCGTGTTTCATCAACGCGTCGGCTTCGCCGAACAGCGCTGCCCGGCCATTGGCCAGGCGATATTCCGCGCCGCCAGCGCGGCGCTGGCGTGCCACGCGGTCCGGATAGGCCAGGGCCAGCAGGGCGCCCAGCCAGCGGCTATCCTGCGGGTCGCTGACCGGCTGGCCTGGCGTACCGCGCAGGTAGCTGCGGTATTGCCGGGCCAGTTGCCGCGCACGCTGCACCCCGCCCTGCCCGCCACGCTGCGCCTTGTGCTCGCCGCTCAGCAGGGCCAGGCGGCTGTGCAGGTCGGCACCGGCGCCGCGCAGAATGTCACGTTCGCCCAACAGGGCCGCCACATTGCAGGCCATGTCTGCCAGGCCGAGGTCGTGCCCGCGCAACAGCAGGTGAGCGATGCGCGGATGCGCCGGCAGCTCGGCCATGGCCTGGCCATGGCGGCTCAGGCGCCCGTCATCCTGCAGGGCACCAAGGCGCTGCAACAGGTCGCGGGCCTGGGCAAAAGCGGCGGCGGGCGGCTGGTCCAGCCACTGCAACTGAGCAGGCTCCACGCCCCAGCGCGCCAGCTGCAGGGCCAGGCCGGCCAGGTCGGCCTGGAGAATCTCGGCGCTGCCATAGGCCGCCAACTGGTCATGCTGGGCTTCGGACCACAGGCGGTAGCACACCCCTGGCTCCAGGCGTCCGGCACGGCCGGCGCGCTGGGTGGCACTGGCGCGGGAAATACGCTGGGTGTCCAGGCGGGTCATGCCACTGCCGGGATCGAAACGCGGCACTCGCGCCAGGCCAGCGTCCACCACCACCCGCACACCGTCGATGGTCAGGCTGGTCTCGGCGATGTTGGTGGCCAACACCACCTTGCGCTTGCCCGCCGGCGCCGGGTCGATGGCCGCGCGCTGGGCATCGAGGTCCAGCTCGCCATGCAACGGGCACAGCAACACGTCACGGCGCTCACCCAAGGCTTCAGCGAGTTGCTGATGCACCCGGCGAATCTCCGCCTGGCCAGGCAGGAACACCAAAAGGCTGCCGCTTTCGCTGCCCAGTGCGTCGATGACCGTCTGCACCACCCGGGGCTCGACGAATTCACCAGGCTGGAACGGCCGCCCCCATTGCGTGCTGACCGGAAACATCCGCCCCTCGCTGCGCACCACCGGCGCGTCATCGAGCAGCGTCGACAGACGCTCGCCTTCCAGGGTCGCGGACATCAGCAGGATTTTCAGCGGCAGGTCATCGCGCAGCAGCTCACGGCCATTGAGGCTCAGCGCCAGGGCCAGGTCGGCATCCAGGCTGCGCTCGTGGAATTCATCGAAAATCAACAGCCCCACGCCTTCCAAGGCCGGGTCGTCCTGCAAGCGCCGCGTGAGAATCCCCTCGGTCACCACCTCGATACGCGTCTTCGGCCCCACCTTGCTATCCAGGCGGATGCGGTAGCCGACCGTTTCGCCGACCTTCTCACCCAGCTCGCTGGCCAGCCGCTCGGCGGCGGCGCGCGCGGCCAGGCGCCGGGGTTCGAGCATCAGAATGCTCTGCCCGGCCAGCCAGGGCTCATCCAGCAGCGCCAGTGGCACGCGGGTGGTCTTGCCGGCGCCGGGCGGTGCTTCCAGGACAGCCTCGTCGCGCTTGGCCAGCGCTTCGCGAAGAGATGGCAGTACGAGGTCAATTGGTAGAGAAATCATCTAGGCCCCCAAATCAGAGCGGCAGTATACGCCTGGAGAGCCGCTGACCCGTTCCGGCCTGAGCACAACAGGCGGTGCGGCAGTTCAAGCCAAGGGGCTTGCGGCCAAAGCCCCGCCAGGGCTGACGGCCCACGCCGCTGGCACAGGCTCAAAAGCGGCTACGCTGCCTGTGTCCGACAATCCCGGGCTGGCGACCGGGGTAAAGGCTCGCGTAAAGTTGCACCATAAAGATGCAAACCGTTACCCACAGGATCCACATGGAAGGCACCCCACCAGCGTCAGCACCCCGCACCCGCCGCGCGCCAAAAGGCCAGAAACGCCGCGAAGAATTACTGGATGCGGCGCTTGGGCTGTATTCACTCGAGGGTTATGCCGGCGCGTCAATCGCCCGTATCGCCGAGCACGTCGGCATCTCCGTGGCCGGCGTACTGCACCACTTTCCCAACAAGGCCGCCCTGCTCATGGGCGTGCTGGCCCGGCGCGATGAGGTCAACCGCAAGGTCCTTGACAAGGTCCAGAGCGAAGCGACCCTGGACGGCTTCATCGAAGGGCTGCTGGCGATCAACCGGGCGAATGCAACGGCGCCTGGTGTCATTCGTGCGTTCAGCATTCTCAATGCCGAAAGCCTGGTAGACAGCCACCCGGCCTGGGAGTGGTTCCAGACCCGCTACCAGACCATCTACGGGCGCATGCGCGCGCGCCTCGACCATCTGGTGACCACCGGAGAAGTACGTGCAGACGTAGACCTGGACAGCCTCATCCGGCAGATCCTGGCGATGATGGACGGCTTGCAGCTGCAATGGCTGCGCTTTCCGGAGCAGATCGACCTGGTCAAGACCTTCGAAAGCTATATGGCGCAGGTCAGGCGGGATATTCAGGCCAAATGAAAACGGGGTGATCCATGGCTGGATCACCCCGTTCCGTTTCACCGTCAGCGAAGTCGGCGCCGGGCACTCAAGCCCGGCGCCCTCCGCGCCCGAGGGTCAATCAGTAGTCGGTGCTGCCGTCATAGTCGGCGTTGCCGTTACCGTCGTTGATGTTTTCGTCCTGGTCGAAAACCCCACCGGTCTTGACCGCAGGCAGTAGCGCCTTGGTCGAGTTCAGTGCCGAACGTGGCAGCGGGTTGCTGGTCGTGGTCGACAGTTCCTGACGGAACTGGTTGACCAGGCTGCCGTTCAGGCGAATGTCATCCGAGGCCGAACCCACGCTGATGTCGAAGGTGTCGGCATCGACGACCCACTGCTTGCTCGCCTCATCGAAATACGCCAGCGAACGGTCATTGAGTTCGATGGTGACCCGACGGGTTTCACCCGGCTGCAGGAAGACCTTCTTGTAGCCCTTGAGCTCCTTGACGGCGCGCTCGACCTTCGGATTCTTCTGGCCGACATACAGCTCGGCGACTTCGGAACCGGCGCGCTTGCCGCTGTTGGTCAGGTCGAAGGAAACCTTGATCGGCGTGTTGCCCACCGCAACGCCCGGAGTCACCGAGATGTTGTTGTAGGTGAACTGGGTGTACGACAGGCCATGGCCGAAGGCGAACAGCGGCTTGGTGCCGGTCTTGTCGTAACCGCGGTAGCCGAGCATGGTCAGGTCGTTCTTGTAGCTGAGTTCCTTGACCTGCTTGCGAGTGCTGTCGTACTTCGGGAAGTCCTTGTACAGCGGGTTGTCTTCGACGTTACGTTCGATACTGATCGGCAGCTTGCCGGATGGGTTGACCTTGCCGAAGAGGATCTCGGCCAGTGCCTGACCACCGTTCTGGCCCGGATAGAACGCATGCAGCGCCGCCGGCACCTGGTCGATCCAGTCGCTCATCTTCAGCCCGGTACCACCGTGCATGGTGACGATGGTGTTCGGGTTGACCTTGGCGATGCTCTGGATCAGCTCGTTCTGGTACTCGGGCAGGTCGAAGCTGTGGTCAAAGCCTTCACCTTCGTATTCATTGCTGTTACCCACAGCGACCACCACGGCATCGTACTGCGACAGATCCTGCGGGGCGGCCAGCGACGCCCAGGCCATCTGCACACCGACCAGGCCGCCCAGCGTGGAGAGGTAACCGTCGCGACGCGAGTATTCCAGCTTCACGTCATAGGTCTTGCCGGCTTCGAGCTTGATCTTGCCCGACTCCGGGATGGTCGGCGGAATGCTGCCGAACGTGATGTTCTCACCGTCGCCGTTGTCGATGATCTTCTTGCCGTTGACCCACAGGCGCACGGCGCCGTCGGCGCGGACCTTGAACACCTGGTCGCCGCTGATGGTCGGCTTGATCTGGCCGCTCCAGCGAATCGAGGTGTTGTTGACATCGCCATTGCTCGGCAGATCGTCGGTGGACCAGTCCATATCGACATGGTTGTCGATGCGCACGCTCGACGGATCGCCGGACCAGTTGGCGTTGTTGAAGAACTCGGCCTTCATGCCGTCGACCGTGTTGCCTTTGCTGTCGGTGGTGGTCCACTTCGAAGCCGCCGGGTCCAGCGACAGGCTGTCGAGGAACTCGACCTTGGCGCCCGGCGCCATTTGTTGCAGACCGCTCAGCTCGCTGATGTAGTGGCTGGCATCGACATAGGCGCTGCCAAAACCGGTCGGTGGAGCGTACTTGGCCAGGTCGCCGACCACGGCGATGCGCTTGACCTTGGACTTGTCCAGCGGCAGCACGTCGTTCTGGTTTTTCAGCAGCACGATGCCTTCACGGGCAATGTTCAGCGCAACCTTGTTGCTGGTGGCGCTGGCCATGTTGTGGGTGGTCAGCGGTGCGATTTTGTCGAACTGGTACAGGTAGATGTTCTTGAGGATGCGACGAACCTTGTCATCGATGGTCGCCATGTCCAGCTCACCGCTGTCCAGGTAAGGCTTGAGCACCTTGCTGTTCATCTGCCCGCCCATCATGTCCAGGTCGCTGCCGGCCTGTGCGGCGGGCAAGCCATGGACGATGGCGTTGTAGTCACTCTGCACCAGGCCTTTGAAGCCCCATTCCTTTTTCAGAATGTCAGTGAGCAGGTGCTTGTTTTCACACGCATACTCGCCGTTCACCTTCTGGAACGCACACATCATCATCGCCACGGTGCTGTTCTTGGTCGCCGACTCGAACGCAGGCAGACTCATCTCGCGCAGCACCCGCTCCGGCATCACCTGGTTGAGGATGAAGCGGTTGGTTTCCTGGTCGTTAGCGGCGTAGTGCTTGGCTTCAGCCCAGACCCGACGCTGCTGGATGCCGTTGATCACCGCAGGAGCGAGGCTGGCGCCCAGGAACGGATCTTCACCCGAGAGGTATTCGAACGCCCGACCGCTCCATGGCATGCGGTACAGGTTCATGCCCGGCCCCGTCACGAACTGGTAGCCACCGGTGGCCGTGTCGTAGCCCAGGGCACGACCGAAGTCGATGGCGCGACGGGGGTTGAAGGTTGCCGCCAGGTTCGGACCGGCAGGGTAGACCACACCTTGATCGTTGCCTTCACTGACGTAACGAACGCCGGCGCCGCCGTCGGTACCGTGGATCTGCGGAACGCCGTACTGCGACAAAGGCTTCACGTCCCAACCGCCAATACCGCCGATGTAGGCCAGCTTCTCTTCCTGGGTCATTTTCGCCAGGGTCTTCTCGGCCTCTTTTTCAGCGCGTGCCTCATGGGCCGCCAACTGCTCCTGGGTGGTGGTTGTCGCTGCGTTGGCATGACTGACGGCCAGGCTCAAAAGCGCCAATGCCGAATGAGCAGCAAGAGTTCTACGGGTTCGCATTAAAAGTCTCCAGATATCCCCTGTGCGCAAATGTCGCAGCGAGCCGACGGAACCCCTTTATTAACGGCACTACAACACCGCAGCCGCAGCTTCTTCAAGAAACGGCAGACAAATAGAGGGACAGGCGCCGACAAGCCGCGAGCTTGGGCAACAAACTAGGCAAAACTAAAGTTAATGGCACTGCGCCAGTAAACTGCGCGGTAAAACCACGCGTCTTTTAAATTAAGACGTGCATTTTTAGTTGAAGTCAAACAAAAAATTCAGCCCCGATACAGGCTCGAAATTTTTTGACACATTCGCTGAACTCTCACAAAACCTACTGGTCTGTAGGTTTAGCAAAACGACGGACAACCGCCTGAACCCCAATGAATAAGGGGCCAAAACCGCCTGACCCATGCAGCAACGCTGCTGATCACCCAGGCACCAAGCGTTTCAACACTGTTAAAAACACTGGAGAACCACGATATGAAAATGCCACTTCTTAGTGCTGTAGCCGTCATGGCGCTCGCTGTTTCCGCGACCACTTTTGCGGCCGATTCGAGCACTCAGGATTCGGCATCCGGTGCGCCGGACAGCACGGTGATGACACAAACTAAAAACGTGAAAGCCGAAAAGAAAAAACAGAAACAAGTGCAGGCAGATGAAAATAAGCGGGGTCGCCCAGTGCAGCAATCTTCGGGCACTTCCAACTAAAGCTTTCGCGCCTTACTTATTAACCTCAAACACGGGACGCACAATACCTGCTGTTTGTCGCACTTGAAGTTACGTCGTGTCCGATACCTTGAATCCTGTCCAACTTGAGCAACTGAACGGGCACTCGTCCGAGGCTTTGTGTGCCTGGCTGGTCGAGCACGCCGGGCTCAAGTCGGTGGATCTGGATCGGGCACAGCGACTCGCGCAGGAATCACCCGGCAGTTCACTGAGCGAACTGCTGACACGCCTCGGCCTGGTCTCGGAAATGGACCTGGCCCGGGCCTGGGCCTCGACGCTTGAGGCACCTTTACTGGTTGCCGATGCCGTCCCGCCGCCCACCGACACGCTGCCCGTATTGAGTGAGCGCTTCATGCGTCACAACCGGCTGTTGCCTATCGGCAGCCACGCCGATGGCGTGCATGTGCTGGCCGCCAATCCCGCCAATGCCTATGGGCTGGAGGCGGTGCGCTATGCCTGCCAGACCCCGGTGTATGTGTCGGTGGGCCTGGCCAGCGAAGTCGATGGCCTGATCGAGCGTTTCTACGGCCAGGGCCGCTCGGCCATGGGCTCGCTGATCGAAACCATGGATGAACATGGCGGTGCCGAAGAAGACATCGAGCATCTCAAGGACCTGGCTTCCGAAGCCCCGGTCATCCGCCTGGTCAACCTGATCCTGCAGCGCGCCGTCGAACAACGCGCTTCGGACATCCACATCGAACCCTTCGAAAGCCAGCTGAAAGTGCGCTACCGCATCGACGGGGTGCTGCACGAGGCCGAGGCACCACCCTCGAGTTCATCGGCAGCGATCATTTCGCGCCTGAAGATCATGGCCAGGCTGGACATCGCCGAGCGGCGCCTGCCGCAGGACGGCCGGATCATGCTGCGCATACAAGGCAAGGAGTTGGACCTGCGGGTCAGCACCGTACCGACCAGCTTCGGCGAGTCGGTGGTCATGCGCCTGCTCGATCGCGAAACGGTGAATTTCGATTTTCCCAGCCTGGGCATGGACGGCGAACGCCTGGCCAACTTCCTCGACGTACTGGAAAACCCCAACGGCATCCTGCTGGTCACCGGCCCTACCGGCTCAGGCAAGACCACCACCCTATATACGGCGCTGTCACGCCTGAACACCGCCGAACGCAAGATCATCACCGTCGAAGACCCGGTGGAATACCAGCTCGAAGGCATCAACCAGATTCAGGTCAAGCCCTCCATCGGCCTGGACTTCGCCGGCGCGCTGCGCTCCATCGTGCGGCAGGACCCCGACGTGATCATGATCGGTGAGATGCGCGACCTGGAAACCTGCCGCATCGCGATTCAATCCGCCCTCACCGGCCACCTGGTGTTGTCCACCCTGCACACCAACAGCGCGGCGGCGAGTATCACGCGCTTGCTGGACATGGGCGTGGAGAGCTACCTGATCGCCTCCACCGTCAAGGGCATCCTGGCCCAGCGTCTGGTGCGTCGCCTTGACCCGGTCACACGCATCGCCTTCGAAGCGCCGCCTGAACTGGTCGCCGAGCACGGTCTTGAACGCTTTACCGAGCAACGCCCGATCATGCTCTACCGCCCGGCCAGCGAGTTGCCGGGCGGTGGCTTCCATGGTCGTAGCGCAATCACCGAACTGCTGGTGATGAACGAAGAACTGCGCAGCCTGCTGATGCGTCAGGCCGATGCCGCGACACTCGAACAGGCTGCCCGACGGGATGGGTTGCGCACCTTGTATGAAGACGGCCTGCGCCAGGCCGTTGCCGGCGTGACCTCCCTCGACGAGGTGCTGCGCGTGACGCGCGGAGACTGACATGGCGCATTTCAAGTATCGGGCGCTGGACGCCGAGGGGGCCACACACCATGGCACGCTGGAAGCGAGCGACGAGAACGCCGCAGCGGCCATCCTGCAAAAGCGCAACCTGTTACTGCTCAGCCTGGAAGTCGGCACCCATCAAGGGCTGACGGCCATGCGGCGTCGCGTGCTCAACGGCGCGGCGCTGGTCAGTTTCACCCAGCAGTTGGCAACCCTGATCGGCGCTGGCCAACCATTGGAACGGGCCTTGGGCACGCTCGGCAAACAGAACCAGGAGCCTCGCCGCCAGGCCGTCTTCGAGCGAGTGCGCGAACAGGTCAAGGCCGGCAAGCCACTGAGCCATGCGCTGGAAGAAGAGCACGGCGAGTTTTCCAGCCTGTACATCAGCATGGTGCGCGCCGGTGAGGCCGGCGGCTCGCTGGAAAACACCCTGCGCCAGCTGGGCGAATACCTGGAGCGCAGTCAGAAGCTGCGCGGCGAAGTGGTCAACGCGCTGATCTATCCGATTTTCCTGGTGGTCGGCGTACTCGGCTCGCTGGCCTTGCTGCTGGCTTACGTGGTGCCGCAGTTCGTGCCGATCTTCCGCGACCTGGGCGTTCCGGTGCCGTTGATCACCCAGGCCATTCTCGGCATGGGCGAGTTCCTGAGCGCCTACGGCCTGGTGCTGCTGGCCGCCATCGTGGCATCGGTCTGGAGCATCGCGGTGCTGCGCCGCGACCCACAGCGTCGGCAACGGCACGACCGGCGCCTGTTGTCACTGAAGGTCATCGGCCCGTTGCTGCAACGCATCGAGGCCGCGCGACTGGCCCGCACCCTGGGCACCTTGCTGAGCAACGGCGTGGCCCTGCTGCAAGCCATGACCATCGTGCGCGAGGTATGCGGCAACCACGCCCTGCGCGCCCAGGTCGAGCAAGCCACCGATTGGGTCAAGGGTGGCGGCCGGCTGGCACAAGCCTTTGGAGAACAACCACTGCTGCCGGAACTGGCCCTGCAAATGATCGAGGTCGGCGAACAGGCCGGCAACCTCGACAGCATGCTGCTCAAGGTCGCCGACGTCTTCGACGTCGAGGCCAAGCGTGGCATCGACCGCATGCTCGCGGCCCTGGTACCCAGTCTGACCGTGGTCATGGCGGTCATGGTGGCGGTGATCATGCTGGCCATCATGCTTCCGCTGATGAGCCTGACCAGTAACATTTGAGGACACACACATGCGTCGATTCAAATCCGCCAATGGCCGTCGCCAGGGCGGCTTCACCCTGTTGGAAATGCTCGCGGTCATCGTGCTGCTCGGCATCGTGGCGACCATCGTCGTACGCCAGGTCGGCGGCAACGTCGACAAGGGCAAGTACGGCGCCGGCAAGGCACAGCTGGCCAGCCTGAGCATGAAGATCGAAAGCTACGCGCTGGATGTCGGCTCGCCACCGGCCAACCTGCAGCAGCTGGTCAGCAAGCCCGCCAATGCCACCGGCTGGGCAGGCCCCTATGCGAAAAAGTCCGACCTCAAGGACCCGTTCGGCCATGCCTTCGGTTACCGCTTCCCTGGCGAGCACGGCAACTTCGACCTGATCTTCTACGGCCAGGACGGCCAGCCCGGTGGCGAAGGCTACCGCGCCGATATCGGTAACTGGCAGTAACATGCGCGCCCTGCCCCGCTCCCGCGGCTTCACCCTGTTCGAACTGCTGGTGGTGATCGTCCTGATCGGCATCGGTATCGGCGTGGTGGGCTTCGGCGTGGGCAAAGGCCTGCACACCGCCAGCGAGCACCGCGCCTTGAGCGAGGTGGTGCAGGCGCTGCGCGCGGCGCGGGTGCAGGCGATCGTCACCGGGCAACCGGCGCAGACCCGCTTCGATCTCAGGAACGGGCGCTTCCAGGGGCCGCAGCAGAAAGCCCATCGCCTGCCCGCCGACATGCACGTGCAACTGCAGACCGCCGACGGCCTCGGCCCGGCATTCGAGTTCTATCCCGATGGCGGGTCGAGCGGTGGGCATCTGTTGCTGAGCCGCAACGACAAGCAGTGGCGGGTCGATATCAACTGGCTGAACGGCAGCGTTCAGTTGCGCAGGCTCAATTGAGCGGCGAGCGCGGCTTCACGCTGCTGGAAATGCTCGCTGCGCTTGCGGTGCTGGCGCTGTGCAGCAGCGTGCTGGTGGTGGCCTTCGGGCAAAGCGCCCGCGCCCTGCAGCAGGTGCAACGCAGCGACCTGCTGAGCCTGACCGCACGCTCGTTGATGGACGAGGCCCGCGCGCGCCGCTTGCAGGCCGGCGTGACCGAAGGGCAATGGTCGGGCGTGAAGTGGCGCCTGAACGTCAGCGCCATGCCCGCCGGCAACGCACCGCTGGACGCCTGGCGGCTTGACCTGGATGTCAGCGACGGTAAACGGCACGCGCACTACAGCGCGCTGCAAGTGCGCAGTGCGGGTTCGAGGGCCGGACAATGAAGCATCGTGCCCAGGGGTTCACCTTGCTGGAAGTGCTGATCGTGCTGAGCCTGCTCGGCGTGCTGCTCACCCTGATTGCCGGCGCGATCAGCGGCGGCAATCGGGCCATGGCCAAGGCCGAACGCTACAGCGCGGCACTCGACGAAGTGCGTTCGACGCAGAATTTCCTGCGCCATGCCATCGGCCAGAGTCTGCCCTTGGCGGCCGGGACCTCGCCGTCGGAGCAGGCGCCCGTGTTCATCGGCGAGCCGCACAGCATGACCTTTCATGCACCGCTCGCCAGCACCCTGGGTGGTGGTCTGTATCGATACAGCCTGGCGCTGGCCCAAGGGCAGCGCCTGCAGGTAAGCCTGCAACGCCTGAGCGATCAGGGCCTGCAGCCGGCGCTGGAACCCCAGGTGCTGCTGCATCAGGTACAGGACGTGCAATTCAGCTATCGCGGCGTCTCGCCCCAAGGCGTTGCCACCGACTGGCTCGATCACTGGCCCTGGCCGGGGCGGCTGCCGCTGAACGTACGTATCGACGCACAGCTGAGGGGGCCGGTGCCATGGCCGTTGCAGAGCATCGACCTGCGCCTGGACCTGTCGTCGGAGGCGCACGCGCTATGACAAACCAGCGCGGTGTGGCCCTGCTCCTGGTGCTGTGGGTCCTGGCACTGCTGGGCACCTTGCTTGCCGGCCTGCTGGGCTGGGTGCACCTGCAGAATCGCCAGGCGCTGTGGCAACGCCAGCAGACCCAGGCGCTGCTGGCCGCCGAGGCGGGGGTGGAAATGGCCGTGCTGGCGCAACTGGATCGTGACCCGCAGCGCCACTGGAAAACCGATGGCCAGGCGCGCGCGCTGCGCTTTGACCAGGCGTCGCTGGCGGTGAGCCTGACCAGCGAGGCCGGGAAGCTGGATGTCAACGCGGCACCCGCCGAATCCTTCGCCCGGCTGTTGCGCGCCTGTGGCAGTTCGGCCGAACAGTCCGGGCAACTGTCGCAGGCCCTGACCCAGCGCCGTGGCGACAAGCGTCCGCCCCTGCGCAGCATCGAGGAAGTGCGCGAACTGCCGGCCATGGACCAGCGGCTTTACCAGTGCGCCAGTGCGCACCTGACCCTGTGGAGCGGCTTGCCCGCCCCGGTCGCCGGCCAGGCCTCGCCGTGGTTGCGTCAGGCCCTGAATCTGCCACGCGGCAGCGGGGCCGCCACTCAGGCGGGGCCGGTCATCACCGTACAAAGCCGGGCGACATTGCCCGGCGGCTTCAGCAAGACGCTGAGCGTCACGCTGCTACTCAACCCATCGGAGGAGGGTGTCAGGCCTTATCGGGTCCTGCGCTGGCAAGAATGAAGCATCGTCTTTCAAAGCAGCTCGCTGCGCTGCAAGCCCGCCTGCTCGGCCAATGGCGTGGCAGCCGGGCACAACACCTCTGGCAGGCCTGGCTGGGCGAGCTGCATGCGCTGTTGCCCGCCGCCATTCGCACGCGCCTGCTGCCTCAGGTACGCGAACGCCTGGTGGACTGGCCGCTGCCCGAGCAGGTCGACGAACATCCCGATGAACGTCGGGTTCTGCTGCTGCCGGCCAACATGCTGCTGGTCCAGACCCTGATGCTGCCGAGTGCCGCCGTGCGTGACCTGCACAGCGTGATCGGCTTCGAACTCGACAAGTACACGCCCTACCCCCGCGAACGCCTGCATTACGTGGCCCGGGTCATCGGCAAGGACGGCGCGCTGGCCAAGGTGCAGTTGGCGGCGGTGCTGCGCGAGCGCCTGCAGCCAGCGCTCGAGGAATGCCAGGCCAGAGGGCTGGCGCTGCATGCCGTCGACGGCTATGACGCCCGTGGCCAGCGCCTGGGCATCGACCTGCTGCCCGCCGAGCAACGGCCAGCGCGCCCGGCGCGTGCGCAATTGCCAGGCTATCTGGCACTGGCCTGCGGCGTGTTGCTGGTGAGCTGCATGGTGCTCTGGCTGGATGCCCGCACGGCGATGGTCGAGACGATGCAGCACCGCGTCGACGAGCAGCGCACGCAGGTGCAACAAGTACAGAACCTGCGCCGCGAACTGATCAACACGCAGGGTGCGGCACGCTACCTGGCCCAGCAGAAAGCCGCGCAACCCACGCTGTCCAGCGTGCTGGTCGACCTGACCGGCTGCCTGGGTGCCGACACCTGGGTCGAGCAACTGGAAATCACCGACGGCGGCGGCGTGTCGCTTTCCGGGCAAAGCGCCAAAGCCAGCGCCCTGATCACCCGCATGAAAGACTGCAAGACCCTGAGGGACGCGCAGTTCCAGGGCATCATCCAGCCCGACGAAGCGACCGGCAAGGAACGCTTTTCCCTGCGCGCCCAATTGCACAGGGAGGCCGCCGATGCGCCGTGAGCTGACCGCCAGGGAGCGCCGCGGCGCGGCGCTGATCGTCCTCGCACTGGTACTTTGGGCGGCGTGGTGGCTGCTGGTGCAAAGCTGGTTTCTCGACCCGCTCAATGCGCTCGACGAACAGGCCGAGATGCTGCGTGGCCAGCAACAGCGCTACGCCGCCATCCTGCAGCAACACGACAGCCTGGAGCAGCAGCTACAGGCGGCGCGCCGCGACCCATCCAGCCGCACCAGCCTGCTGCCCGGCGAAGATCCCAGCGCCGTGGCCGCCGACCTGATGCAACGCAGCCTCGACCTGGTCAAGGCCCACGCCGATCAGGGCCCCGGCTGCGAAGTCACGCAGCGCATGCCGATCACCCCCGAGCATGAAGGTGCAGAGCCCTATCGCCAGGTGAAAGTCAGCCTGACCCTGGAATGCGCCATGGAGCCCCTGGCCAGGCTGCTGCACGACTTCGAATACGGGCAGCCGTTTCTGTTCGTCGACAACCTGAGCCTGCGCCGCGCCACCTCGGCACCGGCCAGGGGCGGCGCCGGGCGCCTGGAGGTCCACCTGCTGCTGCGTGGCTATATGCAACAGGCGTCCAGCCCTGCGCAAGCCGGCAAACAGCCAGGCAAGGCATCCGCCACCGCCAAGGAGCCTGACGCATGAGACTCGACAACCTGACCCTGGCGCTGCTGGCCGCCACCGCCCTGTTGAGCGCCACGGCCATCAGCCTGGCCATGGGCGCCGGGCAGACAGTGAACTGGTTGCCACCGGGCGAGGTCCATGCAGCGGCACCGGCCAGCAAACCCAAGGCGCTGCCCCCTTTGTCGTCGCAAGCCCTGGCCCTGACCTGGCAGCAATCGATGTTCAGCCCGGACCGCAAACCCGACCCGGTGGCCGACAAGCACCAGGCGTCCTCGCTGGATGGCATCAGCCTCAGCGGGGTGATCATCGACGGCCAATCTCAATGGGTACTGCTGCGCATGCCCGACCAGCGCAACGTGAAACTGGCCGTCGGCAGCAGCCTCGACAACGGCTGGACGCTGACCGCTGCCAGCGCACGGCAAGCCACCTTTACCCACGAGGGGCAGACCCGTGAACTGCGCCTGCCCCTGCTTCGCCTTCCACCCCCTTCGAAAGCCCGACCCATTACCCTTCCAGACGTACGCACACCATGACCAATCGCTATCCTGAGTTTCCCCGTTTGCGCAGTCCCTTGCTTTGCCTGGCCACGGCGGTTGCACTGGCCGGTTGCGCCACAACGCCAGAGCCTCTTGAAAACGACCCGGCACTGATGCAGGAAGCACTCAACGGCACAGGATCACAGCGCCCGCCGCTATCGGAACCCCAGCCCCTGGCACCACAGGCCAACCCCAGCGCCAGCGCAGGGCCACGCCAGCAGATCATGCGTGGCAGCCAGCGGTTCGTACGCAACCCGGCACCGGCGTCGAGTGCCAAGGCCGGTGCGGCAGAGGTCGGCGATATCGTGTTCAACTTCACCAACCAGCCCATCGAAGCGGTGATCAACAGCGTGATGGGCGACCTGCTGCACGAAAACTACAGCATCGCTCAGGGGGTCAAGGGTGACGTCAGCTTCTCCACCTCCAAGCCGGTGAACAAGCAGCAGGCGCTGTCGATTCTGGAAACCCTGCTGTCATGGACCGACAACGCGATGATCCGCCAGGGCGATCGCTACGTGATCCTGCCGGCCAACCAGGCCGTGGCCGGCAAGCTGGTCCCCGAGATGCCGGTTGCCCGCCCTTCCAGCGGCATGTCGGCGCGGCTGTTCCCGCTGCACTACATCTCGGCGACGGAGATGCAGAAGCTGCTCAAGCCCTTCGCCCGTGACAACGCCTTCCTGCTGGTCGACCCTGGGCGCAACGTACTCAGCCTGGCCGGTACGCCGGATGAACTGGCCAACTACCAGGACACCATCGATACCTTCGATGTCGACTGGCTCAAGGGCATGTCGGTGGGCGTCTATGGCCTGCAGCGCGCGAGCGTCGCCGAACTGATGCCGGAGCTGACGAAAATGTTCGGCCCCGACAGCGGCCTGCCCACCGCTGGCATGGTGCGCTTCATGCCCATCGAACGAACCAATTCGATCGTGGCGATCTCGGCCCAGCCGCAGTACCTGAGCGAAGTGGGCGACTGGATTCGCACCATCGACGAAGGCGGCGGCAACGAGCCGCAGATGTACGTGTATGACGTGCGCAACATGAAGGCCGCCGATCTGGCCAAGTACCTGCGGCAGATCTACGGCAACGGCCAGATCAAGGATGACAGCGCCGCCAGGGTCGCTCCCGGCTTGCGTACCCGCTCGCTGTCGTCGCTCAATGGCAGCAACGGCAACTCGGTCGGCATGGGCTTCAACGGCACCGGCCAGGGCATGGGCTCGGCATCGGCCATGGGCCTGAACGGCGGCAATGCCAACCTGCAGGGCGGCCTGCAGCAAAGCGACGCAGACACCGACGCCGAGGGCGGCGATGAAACGGCTGACGGCACGGACAGCACCTATGGCGAAACCGCTGGCACGCCGTCCGGCGCCAGCCAGCGCCTGGATGACAGCACCCGCATTACCGCGCAGAAAAGCAGCAACCAGCTGTTGATCCGCACCCGCCCCGCGCAGTGGGCGGAAATCGAGTCGGCCATCAAACGCCTGGACAACGCACCGATGCAGGTGCAGATCGAAACGCGGATTCTGGAGGTCAACCTCAGCGGCGAACTGGACCTCGGCGTGCAATGGTACCTGGGCCGGCTGGCCGGCAACTCCGGCAGCAACACGGTGGCCAATGCTGCGGGCAGCCAGGGTGCGCTCGGCGGCGGCGGGGCGGGGCTGGGTGCCACGGACTCACTGTTCTATTCGTTCGTCAGCAACAACCTGCAGGTGGCGCTGCATGCGCTGGAAACCAATGGCCGCACGCAGGTGCTGTCAGCGCCCTCGCTGGTGGTCATGAACAACCAGCAGGCGCAGATCCAGGTCGGCGACAACATCCCCATCAGCCAGACCACGGTCAACACCAACGTCTCCAACACCACACTGAGCAGCGTCGAATACGTGCAGACCGGGGTCATTCTCGACGTGGTGCCGCGCATCAACCCGGGCGGTCTCGTCTACCTGGACATTCAGCAGCAGGTCAGTGACGCCGATAACTCCGCTGCCTCCGACAACAACGGCAACCCGCGCATCTCTACGCGCTCGGTGTCCACACAGGTGGCCGTGCAGAGTGGGCAGACCGTCCTGCTGGGCGGGCTGATCAAGCAGGACAACAGCGATACCGCCTCGTCAGTGCCCTATCTGGGACGCATTCCAGGGTTGCGCTGGTTGTTCGGCAGTACCAGCAAGAGCAAGAAGCGCACCGAACTGCTGGTGCTGATCACCCCGCGCGTGGTCACCAGCAACAGCCAGGCCCGGCAGGTGACGGATGACTATCGCCAGCAATTGCAACTGATCAAGCCCAAGCAATAAGCACAGGCGCCTGTGGGCCTGAACCTCAGCCCCACAGGCGCCGCTCGATCTGCCGCTGTTCCCATGCGCTCAGAAAGGCCAGTGGGTCGGTGCCACTGCGGTGCCAGTCGTCCAGCGAGCCCTGCCGACCGTCCGTGACCTGGCAATGCCGACAGCACTGCAGTACACGGCCCTCATGCAGCAGGGTCAGGCGCCAGCCGTCGATCTCGATCTGCAATGCGCCCTGGGTCTCGTCGAGCAGCCGCAGCGCGCGCTCGCCCTGCGCCACATCCTTGAGCAACTGGTACACCTCTCGGGCGGCGAGCCTGGCATGCGACATCGTTCATCCTTTCTTCAATCATGAGCAGGCATTATGCCGTTATGGTGAGGCCTCGCGCAGAACCTGCAGGCGTCGACGCAGTCTGAGCAGCGACAACCCGCTATGCCTTGTATAGTTGCCCCTTCACTACAGGAGTTTTCCATGCGCATTCCTTCCCGTTTGATCGGCGGCGTCCTGGCTGCCACCCTGGTCACCCAACTGTCGGCCTGCGGCAGCATCTTCTATCCCGACCGTCGCGGGCAGATCGACGGCAAGATCGACCCGGCGATTGCCGTGCTCGATGCCCTGGGCCTGCTGTTCTACGTGATTCCCGGGGTGATCGCGCTGGGTGTGGACTTCGCCACCGGCGCCATCTACTACGGTCCCAACGAACATGCGCAGATCGACCCGCAAAAGCTGCAACCAGCGGTCAATGCCGACGGCAGCGTCGACACCCGCAAGCTGCAGGTCATCCTGGAAGACGAACTGGGCCGCTCCATCCCGCTGGACGACCCGCGCCTGATCCAGAGCCGCGGCAGCCTTTCGCAACTGGCCAGCCTGGGCCTGAAGCCGGCTGCCTGACCCATGCAGCAAGCCGACCACGCCCGCCTGCTGCGCCTGGCCACCCGCGCCTCACTGGGGGTGGCCGTCACCCTGATCATCTGCAAGGCCATCGCCTGGTGGATGAGCGGCTCGGTCAGCCTGCTGGCCGGTCTCACCGACTCGCTGCTCGACGGCGCGGCATCGCTGCTCAACCTGCTGGCGGTGCATTACGCGCTGCGCCCGGCCGACGATGACCACCGCTACGGGCATGGCAAGGCCCAGGCGCTGTCGGGTATGGCCCAGGCGTTGTTCATCGCGGTCAGCGGCGTGCTGATCGCCATGCAGGCGGTCGAACGCATTCAGAACCCCGAGCCTCTGGCGTCTGCGTTGCCAGGCATCCTGGTGATCGTGCTGTCGCTGGTGCTGACCGTGGCCTTGCTGAGGCTGCAGAAGCGCGTGATCGACACCACGGGCTCCAGCGCGATAAAGGCCGACTCGCTGCACTACCGCTCCGACCTGCTGCTCAACGCCAGTATCCTGCTGGCGCTGGTGCTCAGCGCCATGGGCTGGCATCAGGCCGATGCCTGGTTCGGCCTGGGCATTGCCGGCTACATCATTTGGAGTGCGGTGCAGATCGCCCGCGAGACCTTCTCGGTGCTGATGGACGAAGAACTGCCGAGCGACGTCAGTGCCCACATGCTTGAACTGGCCTGCCAGGTGCCCGGCGTGCTGGGCGCCCACGACCTGCGCACACGGATTTCCGGGCAGGTGTGGTTCGTTCAGCTGCACCTGGAGCTGCCTGGCTCACTGACGCTGTCGGTGGCCCATGAACGCTGCGATCAGGCGGCAGCGGCCATTCATGCGCAGTACCCGCTGGCCGAGGTGCTGGTGCATGCCGACCCGCAGGAAGTGGTCAGGCCAAGCGCGGATCATTCGACCCGATAACCGCGCTGGTACAGGCAGGCGCCCATGGCGCGGCGGTAGCCGTCCAGCACCTCGGGGGCGGGTTGGTAAGTGGCCGTGGCCGGGTCGAAGCCGGTGTCCTGCACGGCCTGGCGGTAGCATTGGTAGCGGTCGAATTCCACCTGCTCCTGGGTTTGCCCGGCAATCGGCGAGAACACCGGGTCGTAGGCATTGTTGGTCGCCGGCGCCTGGGTATACACCGGCTGCGGCGGCGGATTGACCACCACGTACTCTTCGTTTTCCGGCTGCCAGGCATAGTAGGTGCCGGCGGCGAGGAACAGCAGCGAACCACCCACCCACACTTCGCGGGAATAGTCCGGCAGGCTGCGCACGCGCGCGCCATAGGGCGGCGTTACCACCACGTAGCGTGAACCCTGCGACTGATACCAGTAGCCACCGGAATAGAAGTAGTTCTGCCCCCGCCAGGGAATGCGCGCATAGTCGCCTGGCACGCGGTCAATGAAGTAGCCCGGCCGGTAGCGCGGGCCAGGCCCCCAGCCGTCACCGCGTCCGTCAGGGCGGCCGGCCCAGTGGTCCTGGGGCCGCTGGCCGCGCGGCAGGTCCTGGTAATAGCCCTGGCGCGGCGGCTGGGTCTGCCAGACCTGGTCAGGGCGCCCCTGGATCGGCAGGTTGTTCTGGCTCTGGCGCAGTTGCTGCCGCTGCTGATTCTGCTGGTCGAGGATCTGCCGTTGCTGCTCGCGCTGTTGCTGCTGGATCTGCTGCTGTTGCTGGCGCTCGACCTGACGCTGCTGCGTTTGCTGCTCGCGAATCTGCCGGTCCTGTTGGCGCTGGACATCGCGCTGCTGGTCGTACTGCTGCTGGATCTGCCGTTGCTGGTCACGCTGCTGCTGTTGAATCTGCAACTGTTGCTGGCGCTCGACCTGGCGCATCTGGTTCTGCTGTTGCTGGATCTGCATCTGCTGCTGGCGCTCGGCCGGGTTCGGCTGGCGCGGCGGGTCGCGTAATTCGTCGAGGGCATCACGCCGGTCGTCGGCCAAGGCATGGGAGGTGAGGCTCAAGCACAACAGACTGGTGATCGCGAGCTGCCAGATGCCGGATTTCATGCTTTCCTCACTAGGAATCTTCACGGGAGACGTCGTGGCCACATGCGCCAGCGCCATGCCCCACACTGTATCAGACCCGTGAAACAAAAAAGGGGGCCAGATGGCCCCCTTGGGATACTTCGTCCTGGCTCGACGCTTGTGGCGCCGGCTCACTTCATACCGTCTTCTGGACGGGATGCAGCCCGGGGGCCTCGGTTTACCCTGTTGGGTAGCGGGCCGCGACGCGCCTGATTGGGCGGGTCGCCGTGGACGCGATGTCCGGGCAGTGATTCTGTGGAAAATGATAGGCGTGCAGCCGAGGCGAAGGATTGCGAATATTGCTCAATAAAACTTCACTTGCGCAATTTTTCACTTAGGACAAATAATTTGGCGCAATCTGAAACATAAAGGAGAACATTGTGAGCAAGCTCGACAGATATGACCTGAGCATCCTGGCCGAACTGCAGCGCGACGCCCGCATCTCCAACCAGGAACTGGCCGAACGCATCGGCCTGTCGCCGTCGCCCTGTTCGCGGCGGGTCAAGCAGCTCGAAGACGACGGTTACATCGTGCGCCAGGTGGCCCTGCTGGACCGCAAGAAGCTGGGGCTGAGCCTCACCGCCTATGTACTGATCGGCATGGATCGCCATACCCCGGAACGTTTCGAGAACTTCGAGCAGCACATTCGCAACCTGCCCCAGGTGCTGGAATGCTGTCTGGTGACCGGGATGGACGCCGACTATCAACTCAAGGTGGTGGTGCCGGACATGGATCACTACCAGAAACTACTGCTGGGCCACCTGACCCGTATCGAAGGGGTGACCAGCGTGAAATCCAGCTTCGTGCTCAACCAGGTGCTGGCCAGCACGGAAATGCCGCTGACCCACCTGCGCAACTAGCAGCAGGGTTCAGTCAACGGTTTTTTGCAGGAGCGAGCTTGCTCGCGAACATTGCATCACGCTCAGCGGATGCAGTGACCTCACTGTCCGCTTCGCGATCAAGCTCCCACAAGGCAACCGTAGCAGGCCCCTGGCTGCTAGAAGCGCCAGTCCTCCAGCTGCCGGTACTGCCCCTGCTCCAGCCCTTCCAGGCTCCATGGACCGATCCGCACCCGCACCAGGCGCAGCGTGGGCAGGCCCACCGCAGCGGTCATGCGGCGTACCTGGCGGTTACGCCCTTCACGAATCACCAGTTCCAGCCAGGCGGTGGGCACGCTCTTGCGAAAACGCACCGGCGGGTTGCGCGGCCATAGCGTCGGCTCGTCAAGGGCACGGGCCTCGGCCGGCAGGGTCGGGCCGTCGTTGAGGGTCACGCCATCACGCAGTTGCTGCAGCTGCGCCTCAGTGGGTTCGCCCTCCACCTGCACCCAATAGGTTTTCGGCAGTTTGTGCCGCGGGTCGGCGATGCGTGCCTGCAGCTGTCCGTCGTTGGTCAGCAGCAACAGCCCTTCGCTGTCGCGGTCCAGACGCCCGGCCGGGTACACCCCAGGGATATCGATGAAGTCCTTGAGCGTGGCACGGCCCTGCTCGTCGTTGAACTGAGTGAGCACGTCGAACGGCTTGTTGAACAGGATCAGCTTCGGCTCGGCAGGGCGCGCCTTGGCGACACGCCGGGGCGCGCTGCCGTTGCCCTGGGCAGGGCGGCGTGCGGCAGGAGGTTTGGAAGGTGGGCGCGGGGTGCGGGACATGAATCTGGCCAGAAAAAACAAAGGGCCACTTTACCAGAGTGGCCCTTCGTATTGACCCGCAGGCTGTCAGCGGAACGGCGGCTCGTCGAAGCTGCGCAGCTTGCGCGAGTGCAGCGAATTCAGCTCGGCGCGCAGCAGGTCCAGCGCCGCGATGCCGATCTTCAGGTGCTGGCTGACCGCGCGGTTGTAGAAGGCATTGGCCGAACCGGGCAGCTTGATCTCACTGTGCAGCGGTTTGTCCGACACACACAGCAGGGTCCCGTAAGGCACCCGCAGACGATAGCCTTGGGCCGCGATGGTGCCGCTTTCCATGTCTACGGCCACGGCACGCGACAGGTTGATCAGTGGCCGCTCCTGGGCCCAGCGCAGTTCCCAGTTGCGGTCGTCGTAGGTCAGCACGGTCCCGGTGCGCAGGCGCTTCTTGAGTTCCTCGCCCCGCTCGCCGGTGATCTGTGCCGCGGCTTCCTGCAACGCCAGTTGCACCTCGGCCAGGGCCGGAATCGGGATGTGCGGCGGCAGCACGCGGTCGAGGATGCCGTCGCGGCGCATGTAGGCGTGGGCCAGCACGTAGTCGCCAATGGTCTGCGACTGCCGCAGGCCGCCGCAGTGGCCGATCATCAGCCAGCAATGCGGGCGCAGCACGGCCAGGTGGTCGGTGATGTTCTTGGCGTTGGACGGGCCGACGCCGATGTTGACCAGGGTCACGCCGTGGCCATCTTCGGCCACCAGATGGTAGGCAGGCATCTGGTAGCGGTGCCAGACCACACCGGCCACCACGCTTTGCGCCTCTTCGGCATCCATGTGCTTGTCGACGATGACGTTGCCCGGTAGCACCATGTGCACGAAGCGCGGATCGCTGCGCAGGGTTTCCAGGCCGTGCATGATGAATTGATCGACATAGCGGTGGTAGTTGGTCAGCAGGATCCACGGCTGCACGTGGCGCCAGTCACTACCGGTGTAGTGCACCAGGCGACGCAGCGAGAAATCCACCCGTGCGGCGTCGAACAGCGCCAGCGGCAGCGGGTCGGCATTGCCCCAGTCGTGCAGGCCGTCAGCGATGCCGTCGGTGGTGGCCGACAGGTCGGTACTGGGAAATACCCGCGCCAGGGCGGCGGCAGTCACCCCGGAACCGGCCAGCTCGTCGCCCTGGTCGACCACGTAGGGGTACGGGATGGTCTGGTCGCTCAGCCCCACTTCCAGGGTCACGTTGAAGTCGCGGATCAGCGGGTTGAGCTGTTCGAGCAGGTATTTGCGAAAGGCCGCCGGCTGCGTCACGGTGACGCTGTAGGTGCCCGGCAGCTGTACCTTGGCGTAGGCGCGGGTGGTTGCCGGGACCTCGCCGTTGACCGCGTAGGTCAGGCGCAGCTCCGGGTAGCGGAACAGCGCGCGCTGCTCGGCGTCAGGCTCGATGCGATCCTTCAGGTAGCGTTTGAGGGCCTGGTTCAACGCGCCAGTGGCACGCTCGTGCAGGGCGGCCAACTGTTCGACGGCCTGTTCGGCGGTTTCGACGACAACAAAAGCTTGAGTCACGATGGGGATCCTGTCTGACGGGCAGTGCTGCATCCTAGGGGCTGTGGTCGTCACAGCACAAGCCGTGATGACCTCAGCGCCCCTTTGGCATCCTGGGTTTCAGGCCGCATGCGGGGCGGCACGCGCCAGCAGCGCCGGGCAATCCACGCCACGCGGCAGGCCGCCATAGACCCGCGCCGGGCGGCGCAGGCGGCTGACCACGAAGGCATCGCTGACCGCTGGCACACCGGCGTCGAGCAACAGACGGGCCTGCAAGGCCACGGCAATGTCCTCGGTCAGTTGCCGGGCCCGGTAAGGCAGTTCGTCCTGGTCGCTGAACGCCTGCTTGAGCTGCAGCACGTGGCGGCTCAGGTCGGCGTCGCCCCGGCCGTCGTCCAGCTCGGCGAACAGCGCCTCGGCGATACCCGGCTCGCGGGACAGCGCGCGCAGCACATCCAGGCATTGCACGTTGCCGGAGCCTTCCCAGATGGAGTTGACCGGCGCTTCACGGTACAGCCGCGGCAGGATGCTGTCTTCGATGTAGCCGGCGCCGCCCATGCATTCGGCGGCCTCGTTGATCATCGCCGGGGCGCGTTTGCAGATCCAGTACTTGCCCACCGCCGTGACCAGACGGATGAAACGCGCCTGGTGATCGTCGTCAGCGTGGTCCAGGGCATGCCCCATGCGCAGGCTCAGCGCCAGCGCCGCCTCGCTCTCCAGGGCCAGGTCGGCCAGGACGTTCTGCATCAGCGGCTGTTCGCTCAGCAGGCGACCGCTGACCTGGCGGTGCGCGCAATGGTGAATGGCCTGGGTCAGCGCCTGGCGCATCAACGCGCTGGAACCGATCATGCAGTCGTAGCGGGTCATGGCGACCATTTCGATGATGGTGGCGACCCCGCGTCCCTCCTCGCCCAGCATCCACGCCAGCGCCCCGCGAAACTCCACTTCGCTGGAGGCGTTCGAGCAGTTGCCCAGCTTGTTCTTCAGGCGCTGGATCTGAAACGCATTGAGGCTGTCGTCGGGCCGGTGGCGCGGCAGCAGGAAGCAGCTCAGGCCGTGCTCGGTCTGCGCCAGGGTCAGGAAGGCATCGCACATCGGCGCCGAGCAGAACCACTTGTGGCCGACCAGTTCATAGGCCTGCCCCGACCCGCCGACACCGGTGGGGAAGGCGCGCGTGGTATTGGCACGTACATCGGTACCGCCCTGCTTCTCGGTCATCGCCATGCCGAGGGTCACCCCGGCCTTGTGCGCCATGCCGACGTTACGCGGGTCGTATTCGGTGGCCAGCACCTTGGGCAGCCAGACCTCCGCCAGTTCTGGCTGCAGGCGCAAGGCCGGCACGCTGGCGAAGGTCATGGTCAAGGGGCAGCCGCTGCCTGGCTCGGCCTGGGTATGCAGGTAGCTCATCGCCGCCCGGGCTACCTGCGCGCCGGGTTTCGGATCGCGCCAGGGCAGCGAGGGAATGCCATGCTCGATGGCGGTTCTCATCAGCAGGTGCCAGGCGGGATGAAACTCCACCAGGTCGATGCGATGGCCGTAACGGTCATGGCTGTGGAAGACGGGCTTGTGCTGGTTGGCAAGAAAACCCGCTTCCATCAGCGGGCCGCCGGCCAGGGCGCCGTAGGCATCGATGCGCATCTGCGCCCAGCCGGCACCGTAATGCCTGACCCAGGCCTGCAGTGGCAGGTCGCAGCGATAGAGGTTGAGACCTTCGAGGGGCGGGGGTTGATTGGTGACTTGGTGGGTTTCAGCCAATGAATGGATGTCCATCGAGCACCTCCTGACAATAGGCGGTCATCGGTCAGGAATCAGTGAATCACGCCCCCCGGATCTTGAACAGGGCCATACCCGACGAACTGTCGGTGCTTTTCTCCTGCCCATCACTGCCGGTCGCCACCTGCAGCGGCAGGCTGAGCACGAAGCGACTGCCATGGCCCGGCTCGGAATGATGGCTGAGGCTACCGCCCTGGAGCTCGATCAACTGTCGGCAGATCGCCAGGCCAATGCCCAATCCGCCGTATTCGCGAGTCATGGAACTGTCGACCTGGAAGAAGCGCTGGTACAGCACGGCTTCGTCCAGGCGCTTGAAACCGATGCCGGTGTCGATGACCTCGACGCGCAGAATGAAGCGATCAGGCTGCCAGCGCGTAGCCTCCAGGCGGACCGTGACCGAACCGCGACGGGTGAACTTGATGGCGTTGTCGATCAGGCACTCGATGCACTGGAACAGTTTGTCCGGGTCCCCGCGCAGCACCTGCGGCAGGAAGGGTTCGGCCTCGAAGCGCAGGATCAGGCCCTTGGCCTGCGCTGCAGCGATGAACCGCTCGTGCAGGCGCCGGATCAGGGCGCTCAGCTCGACCGGCCGCTCGTCGACATGCAGGGTACCGGCCTGCAGCTCGGTAAGGGTCAGGATGCCGTTGATCATGCGCATCATGTCTTGGGCCGAGGTGAATGCCGTCTGTTGGTAGGTCTGCAGCTCGCTGTCCATCGGCACGGTCTGCATCAGGTCCAGCGAGCCGATGATGCCGTTCATCGGCGTGCGCAGCTCATGGGTCAGGGTGGCGAGGAACTCATCCTTCAGCCGGTTGCTGGTAGCCAGCTGGCGATTGAGGCGCTCAAGGTCCTTGCCGGCTTCCAGCAGGTGCCGGGCCTGCTGCTCGCGCCCATGGTTGATGCGGTCGGCCAGGGCCAGGGATAGCAGCGCGACTTCCACCACCGAGCCGATCTGGCTGGCATACAGGGTCAGGAAGGTATTGGGCAGGTAACCCAGCAGCATCACCGCATTGACCAGCCCGCCGAGCAGGAAGGCCGACCAGGCCAGCAGGAAATAGCGTGCCACCCGCACCCGCCGGAACCAGGCCAGGATGCCGGTGGCCAGCACCACCGGGGTGAACACCAGCACCAGCAAGGTCATGGCACGCAGGGCCAGGCCGTAGTCGGCGAACAGCGCCACGGCCGACACCACCAGGGCGCTGGCCATTATCCAGATCAGCAGGTTGTCCACCCAGCGCCCCAACAGCCGGGTCTGCAGGAAACTGCGGGTGAACTGGCTGGCGAAGAACACCGCGCACCCCACCAGCAGCGGTGTCACCGCATTGGCCCACCAAGGGCTGTCCGGCCACAGGTATTCGATGGCCACACCGTTGATCGACACCTGATAGAGGCCGAACGAGGCAATGTAGAGGATGTACCAGAGGTAGCTGATGTCGCGGACGCTGACATAGATGAACAGGTTGTACACCAGCATGCCCAGCAACACACCGTAGATCAGCCCGAGCACATAAATGCGCGCCGGCTGTTCTTCGAGGTAGGCATGGCTGGACCACAGATTCAGCGGCGCCTGCACCGAGCCGTTGCTGGCGACGCGGACATAGGCGGTCATGGCCTGCCCCGGCGCGAGTGGCAACTCGAACAAGTAGTTGCTCTGGCGAATCTGCCGGCTGGCGAACGGCAGCATGTCACCGGTTTTCCATTCCAGGCGGCGCTCGCCCTGGGCGTCGAGCAGATACACATCGACATGGTCCATCGGCGGATAGGCCAGCTCCAGCAGCCAGTCGGCGTGTCGCTGCGGGTCACGGGGCAGGTACGCCAGATCGACCTTCAGCCAGAAGGCGGAGCGCGAATACCCCGCATTCAGCGTGGGTTCTCCCAAGGGGCGGAACACTCCGGCCCGCTCGACCTGCAGGACCTGGTCGAGGTCGGCCTGGCCACTGGAGTCCTCGTACACCTGGACCCAAGGGCCCAGGGAAAGACTGCGGGTGTTTTCGTCGAACGCGACGGCAAAGGCCAGCAATGGCAGCCAACCTACCAGCAGTATCAGCAAATAGCGCATGAAAGCCCCAAGGTAGTCCGTCGCGTTCCATCAGTCCCTGAAGCGACGCCCTGCAGTTTTCCATCCGTGAAGCAGGCTGAAGAAAGTCCATTGGCACAAGGGCCGCAGGCGGACCTTGCGGGCCCGGCCAGCGGAAAACCAGCGAATATGGGTATACCAACTGCTCAGACGCACAAGCATAGCCGCTAATCGGCGCCAGGCGCACTCATTTGACTGCATCGGGCCAGCACAGGCTGCGCGAGGCCGCCAAAAATGCCCCGCTCGCCCATCAGTCTTCCCGGCATTTGGTGGTAAGCTCGCCGACCATGAACACTATCCATAGCACCCGCCCCATCGTGCTCTGTCTGTCCGGCCATGACCCCAGCGGTGGTGCCGGCCTGCAGGCCGACATCGAAGCCCTGCTCGCCCAGGGTTGCCACGCGGCCCCGGCCGTTACCGCGCTGACCGTGCAGGACACCGTGAACGTCAGCGACTTCCGTGTACTGGATCGCGAGTGGGTGCTGGCCCAGGCCAATGCCGTGCTCGCCGACTCCCCGGTCGCGGCGGTCAAGCTCGGCATGCTCGGTTCGACGGAAATGGTCGAGACCGTGGTCGAACTGCTTGCCGCGCACCCGCACCTGCCGGTGGTCTGCGACCCGGTGCTGCGCGCCGGTGGCGGCGGTCGGCTGGGCAAGGATGAGGTCGGCTACGCGATGCGCGAACGCCTACTGCCACGCGCCACCATCGCCACGCCGAACCTGCCTGAGGCACGCATCCTCGCCGAACTGCCGGAAGGCAGTGCCGACCAGTGCGCCGAACGTCTGTTGCCATTCTGCGAGCACCTGCTGATCACCGGTGGCCATGGCGACGAGCAGCAAGTGCACAACCGTCTGTACCTGCGCAGCGGTGCCCTGCACACCTTCACCTGCCAGCGCCTGCCTGGCAGCTACCACGGTTCAGGCTGCACCCTGGCCAGTGCCCTGGCCGGGCGCCTGGCCCTCGGCCAGGATGTGGTCAACGCCGTGCAATCGGCCCTGGACTACACCTGGCGGACGCTGCGCGACGCCGACCTGCTGGGCAAGGGGCAATTCGTCCCGCGCCGCCTGCCACTGGATTTCTGCTCATGAACAAGGCCTCCCGGCTGCGCGGCCTGTACGCCATCACCGATGCCCAACTGCTTGCGGGGCGCTTCCTGCCCTACGTCGAGGCGGCCCTGGAAGGCGGCGTAGCCCTGCTGCAATACCGCGACAAAAGCCAGGACGAATCACGCCGCCTGCGCGAAGCCAGTGAACTGCTGCAGCTTTGCGAACGCTACAACACCCGCCTGATCATCAATGACGACGCCGAGCTGGCCGCACGCCTGGGTGTCGGTGTGCACCTGGGCCAGGCCGACGGTTCGCTGGCCAACGCCCGCGCCCTGCTGGGCCGCCACGCAGTGGTCGGCGCCACCTGCCACGGTCGCCTGGAGCTGGCCGAACAGGCCAAGGCCGAAGGCGCCAGCTACGTGGCCTTCGGGCGGTTCTTCAGCTCGCAGACCAAACCTGACGCGCCGGGCGTGCCCCTGCACCTGCTGGAGGACGTGCGCAATCAGGTCAACCTGCCCATCGCGGTCATCGGTGGCATCACCGTGGATAACGCCGCGCCCCTGGTGGAGCACGGTGCCGACCTGCTTGCAGTGGTGCACGGCCTGTTCGGGGCAGACAGTGCCGCCGAGGTCACGCGTCGCGCCCGGGCGTTCAACGCGCTGCTGGCTGGCCACTGATCAGGCAAGCCTGAAGCCCTGCTCGGCCTCCAGGGCCAGCAGGGCGCGTTTTCTCTCCACGCCCCCCGCATAGCCGGTCAGGTCGCCGGCTGCGCCCACTACCCGATGGCAAGGCACGATGATCGAGATCGGGTTGCGCCCATTGGCCGTGCCAACCGCCCTGGAATGCCCGGCGCTGAGGCCCATCTGGCGCGCCATCGCACCGTAGGACATGATCTCGCCGTAGGGAATCCGCGCCAGCGCCTGCCACACCTGCTCCTGGAACGGCGTTCCCCGCGCACGCAGCGGCAGATCGAAGACCTGCCGCTCGCCCGCGAAGAACTCCTGCAACTGCTCGCGAGCCAGGGCGATGATGCGCGGCACCGGTTGCTGATCAGTGACCCGCAGCAGGTCGGGGTAATGCTTCTGCCCAACGAAGAACACACCGGTCAGGGCCTCGTCTTCGGCACGCAGGACGATATCGCCCAAGGGGCTGGTAAACAGGTAGCCCGGTTTCATCGCTTCGCCTCCTCACTCAGATGCCAGAGGTGCACCACCGCATAGGCCCGCCAGGGTGCCCAGCGGCTGGCATGGTCGTCGAGCTGCGCGGCCGTGGCGCAACCCAGGTATTTTTTCAGCACGGCATCGCCTTGCGGAAACGCATTCGGCCAGCCCAGGGCACGCATGGCAATGTACTGCACAGTCCACTCGCCGATCCCACGGATCTGCCGCAGCGCGGTGAGCGTGGGTTCGAGGGGCACCAGCGGTTCGAGCACGATGCGCCCGGCGGCCACCTCTCGGGCCACGGCGATGATCGCTTCGGCGCGAATGCCGATCAGCCCCGTGGCGACCAGCGCCTGCGGCGCCAGCTCGGCCAGCGCCCTGGCCGTCGGAAAAGCCCGCTGCAACCCGTCGGGACCCTCGGCCAACGGGGTGCCGTAGCGCTCGGCGATTCGCGTGAGGATCTGCCGCGCCCTGAGCACCGAAATCTGCTGACCGACCACCGCGCGCACGGCAATCTCGAAGCCATCCGGCACCGACGGCACACGCATGCCCGGCAAGCCTTCGGCCAGTTCGCCCAGGTGCGCATCGACCAGGTCGGGGCGGCACCCGGTGTCGAAGATCCGCCGTACGGCACCCAGCACCTGGGCGATGACAGGCTGCAGCGACGCGCTCACTTGCACCTCAAGGGCATGCCGTGCGGCACGCTGGCGTACGCAAACCCAGCCGGTGAAGCGCTCACCGGCGCGCTCCACTTCCAGCACCCGGCTGTAGCTGTCATCCACCACCTGATCGACCCCGGCGGCGCAGCGATGCGCCAGGAACGCCAGTACACCCGGCCAATTGAACGGCGGCCGGTAGGCCAGCTCGAAGCTCAGGCTGCGCGCGCCCGGCAAGTGCCTGGCCTTGCGCAGCCGCGAGGGGTTGAGACCATAGCGGGCCTGGAAAACGTCGTTGAAACGCCGCACGCTGCCAAAGCCCGCCGCCAACGCCACCTCGGCCATCGACAGCCCGGTGTCGGTCAGCAGCCGTTTGGCGGTCAGCAGGCGCTGGGTCTGGGCAAAATCGATCAACCCTACGCCGAACTCGGCCTCGAAGATGCGTCGCAGGTGGCGACCGCTGACACCGACCCGTTGCGCCAGGTCCTCCAGACTACGGCCGCTGAGGTAACCCTCTTCGATCAGCCGCGCCGCTGCCTGGGCCAGCCGCCCGGAAACGTCCATGGTGGCATGGCCGGGGGCCAGCTCGGGGCGGCAGCGCAGGCAGGGGCGATACCCGGCCTGCTCGGCTGCCGCCGCCGACGCGTAGAACGTGCAATGCCTGGCCAGCGGCGCGCGCACCGGGCACACGGGACGGCAGTAGATACCGGTGGACGACACCCCCATGAAGAACCAGCCGTCGAAACGGCGGTCGCGGGCGACGAACGCGGCATAGCAGGTCTGGGGATCGAATCTGTTCATGCCGCGACTGTAACCCTGGGCCTGGCAAAAGTCTGGCTGAAATCGGACATCGACAACCGGCGGCCGACAGCCATTTGCTATAGTGCCGCTCCTGTACCGCGCCAGCGGGCTCCCGATTTTCCGTTGCAAAGCAGAGACCCGATCATGTCCCGTTCCGAAACACTGTTCGCCAATGCCCAAAAACATATCCCCGGCGGCGTCAACTCGCCGGTGCGCGCATTCAAGAGCGTGGGCGGCACGCCGCTGTTCTTCAAGCATGCCGCTGGCGCCTATGTGACGGACGAAGATGACAAGCGCTATGTCGACTACGTCGGCTCCTGGGGCCCGATGATCCTCGGCCACAGCCATCCTGAAGTCCTCGGCGCCGTGCGCGCCCAGCTGGAGCACGGCCTGTCGTATGGCGCACCGACCGCCATGGAAACCGAGATGGCCGACCTGGTCTGCTCGCTGGTGCCGTCGATGGAAATGGTGCGCATGGTCAGCTCCGGCACCGAGGCGACCATGAGCGCCATCCGCCTGGCACGCGGCTACACCGGCCGCGACAGCATCATCAAGTTCGAAGGCTGCTACCACGGCCATTCCGACAGCCTGCTGGTCAAGGCCGGCTCCGGCGCCCTGACCCTGGGTGTACCCAGCTCTCCCGGCGTACCGGCAGCGTTCGCCAAGCACACCCTGACCCTGCCGTTCAACGATCTGGAGGCCGCTCGCCAGCTGCTCAGCGAAGTCGGCCAGGAAGTGGCGTGCATCATCGTCGAGCCAGTGGCTGGCAACATGAACTGCGTGCCGCCGGCACCGGGCTACCTGCAGGGCCTGCGCCAGCTGTGCGACGAGCACGGCGTGGTGCTGATCTTCGACGAAGTGATGACCGGCTTCCGCGTTGCCCTGGGCGGTGCCCAGGCTTATTACGGCGTCACCCCGGACCTGTCGACCTTCGGCAAGATCATCGGTGGCGGCATGCCGGTCGGCTGCTTCGGCGGCAAGCGCGAAATCATGTCGCACATCGCGCCGCTGGGCCCGGTCTACCAGGCCGGTACCCTGTCGGGTAACCCGCTGGCCATGGCCGCCGGCCTGACCACCCTGCGCCTGATCAGCCGCCCCGGTTTCCATGACGAGCTGCAAGCCTTCACCACCCGCCTGCTCGAAGGCCTGCAGGCACTCGCCGATGCGGCGGGCGTGCCGTTCACCACTACCCAGGCCGGTGGCATGTTCGGCCTGTACTTCACCGACAAGCGGGACATCGTCACCTTCCAGGACGTAATGAGCAGCGATGTCGAGCGCTTCAAGCGGTTCTTCCACCTCATGCTCGAAGGCGGCGTATACCTGGCGCCAAGCGCCTTCGAAGCCGGCTTCACCTCCATCGCCCACGGCGAGAAAGAACTGCAACTGACGCTGGAAGCCGCGAAGCAGGCGTTCGCTGCGCTCTGACCCGCAACGGCGCCGTCCCTCCCTGCGGGGCGGCGACAGCGGTTAGTTCGCAAGCCTCTAAAAGCAAGCTTTTTTAAAGCCGTGCAGCAGAAAAACCGTAAACACTTTGTAAGGTGGCCTCTGCTTATTTCATAATGCGCAGCCAGCATGCATTTGCTCTATGTGTTTCGCCCGCACCTTTTTCCAGAGGTAAGTTGACTCCCATGAACCGCACCGGCCGCACCCTTGCATTGGGCTGCCTGTTGCTTATCTTTCCCCTGCTGGCCCAAGCCGCAGGTGGCAACTCGTTGTTGATCCCAGCGATGGGTCGCTGCACCCTCAATACCTTGCCGGAAAACCTGCCAGCGGCGCTCGACGCCTGCAAACAGGCCGCGCAGGCCGGGGATGCCCAGGCGCAATACGAGTTGGGCGAGTTCTACTACGAGGGCAAGCAGGCACCCCGCGATCTGGCGCAGGCGCTGGACTACTTCGAAAAAGCCTCGCTGCAGGGCCATGCCCAGGCGCAGTACCGGCTTGGTTCGATGTTCGCTGCGGGCGAAGGGGTACCGGCCAACAATATCCAGGCCTATGTGGTCCTGAAGATGGCCGCGGTCAACGGCGCAGAAGATGCACTGGACGCCGCCGACGAGGTGGCTGCGAAGATGGACCGCAAGGAGCTGGAAGCTGCAACCCAGGTCCTGGGGCAGATCTTCCGCAAATACCTGCTGGAACTGCAGAGCGCCGACGGGCGTACGCCCTTTTCACCACTGCCCTGAACGCGGGCAGGCCACACCGGTAGCCCCCCGCCAGCCCGCAGGGCTTACTTTTCAGGCATCGGCATCGGGAATGGCATCACGTTGCTGCCACCCTTGGCTTCGCTGATCTTCGGCGTCCCCATCCGCTCGACTTCGTCGATGCGCACGATCGAGTGCATCGGCACGAAGCTGCGCACCACACCCTCGAACTGCGCCTTGAGTTTTTCCTCGCTGGGGTCCACCACCACAGTGGTGCGTTCACCGAAAACGAATTCCTCCACTTCCAGAAAGCCCCACAGATCACTCTGGTAGATCTGCTTGGCGTACATTTCGTACACCTGGCCCTGGTTGAGGAAGATAACCTTGTAGATGGGAGATTCGCGTTTGGTCATGTCAGGTAGCTGATGATCGCAAGGGTGAAAAAAGGCAGAGACTATAGCAGACCGGCAACCCTGGAAGAGCATCGCCGTCATCCCTATAATGCGCGGTTCTTCGCAACGACAGACTGATCGAGCATGGCCAAGAAGCTTTACATCGAAACCCACGGCTGCCAGATGAACGAGTACGACAGCTCGCGCATGGTCGACCTGCTGGGCGAACATCAAGCCCTGGAAGTGACCAGCCGGGCCGAAGATGCCGACGTGATCCTCCTCAATACCTGCTCGATCCGCGAACGTGCCCAGGACCGCGTGTACTCGCAACTGGGCCGCTGGCGCGAGCTGAAGCAGGCCAACCCGGAGATGGTCATCGCCGTGGGTGGCTGCGTGGCCAGCCAGGAAGGCGCCGCGATCCGCGACCGCGCGCCCTACGTGGACGTGGTCTTCGGCCCGCAGACCCTGCACCGCCTGCCGGAAATGATCGACGCGGCGCGGGTCAGCCGCGAACCGCAGGTCGACGTGTCGTTCCCGGAAATCGAGAAATTCGACCACCTGCCCGAACCCCGCGTCGACGGCCCCACGGCCTTCGTCTCGGTCATGGAAGGCTGCAGCAAGTACTGCACCTTCTGCGTGGTGCCCTATACCCGTGGCGAGGAGGTCAGCCGACCGTTCGACGACGTCATCGGCGAGATCATCCACCTGGCTGAAAACGGCGTGCGGGAAGTCACCCTGCTCGGCCAGAACGTCAATGGCTACCGCAGCCCCAACCCCGACGGCAGCGTCGCCGACCTGGCCGACCTGATCCGTGTGGTGGCCGCCATCGACGGTATCGAGCGTATCCGCTACACCACCTCGCACCCGCTGGAGTTCTCCGACAGCCTGATCCAGGCCCACGCCGAAGTGCCGGAGCTGGTCAAGCACCTGCACCTGCCCGTGCAATCCGGTTCGGACCGCATCCTGGCGGCGATGAAGCGCAACCACACCGTGCTGGAGTACAAGTCGCGGCTGCGCAAGCTCAAGGCGGCGGTGCCGGACATCTGTATCAGTTCCGACTTCATCATCGGCTTCCCGGGTGAAACCGAGAAAGACTTCGAAAACACCATGAAGCTGGTCCAGGACGTGGGTTTCGACTTCTCCTTCTCGTTCGTCTACAGCCCGCGCCCCGGCACCCCGGCCGCCGACCTCAAGGACGACACCCCCGAAGAGGTCAAGAAGCAGCGCCTCAACGCCCTGCAGCATCGTTTGAACCAGCAGGGCTACGAGATCAGCCGACAGATGGTGGGGACTACCCAGCGCATTCTGGTCACTGATTACTCGCGCCGCGACCCGGGCCAGTTGCAGGGGCGTACCGAGAACAACCGGATCGTCAACTTCACCTGCAACAATCCGAGCCTCATCGGCCAGTTTGTCAACGTCCACATTGACGACGCACAGCCCCATTCCCTGCGTGGCTCGCTGCTGATGTAACCGGCGCCCGTCCGCGAACGGCTCAACCACGGGCCTTTCGCGGAACGCGTCACGGCGGCGCAAGTCAGAGCTTTCGCACAGCGAAAGCTGGGGTTATGCTGCAACTCACTTCAACAGCCGTCAGGCGGCCAAAAAAGACCTTGAACGCACCCATAGAACCTCACCGTTTTATCCTCGAACCTTTCGAGGCCCATCGTTTCGCCAACCTGTGCGGGCAACTCGACGAGCATCTGCGCCTGATCGAGCAGCGCCTGGACATCGAGATCCGCAACCGCGGCAATCAGTTCGAACTGATCGGCGATCCCAAGCAGACCTCCTCGGCAGAAAACCTGCTGCGCCTTCTCTACCGGGAAACCAAGGGCTCCGAGCTTACCCCGGACATGGTTCACCTGTTCCTGCAGGAGTCGGGCATAGAGGCCCTGAACCAGAATTCGGCCAGCGACCCGAGCGTGGCCCTGCGCACCAAGAAAGGCATGATCCGTC
The DNA here is from genome assembly GCF_913777995.1 of uncultured Pseudomonas sp. GTDB lineage: Bacteria > Pseudomonadota > Gammaproteobacteria > Pseudomonadales > Pseudomonadaceae > Aquipseudomonas. The sequence goes on from NZ_CAJYVE010000034.1 coordinate 89,628, forward strand.
CGCGCGGCTTCAACCAGCAGCGCTACGTCAAGGCGATCCTCAACAACGACATCAACTTCGGCATCGGCCCGGCCGGTACCGGCAAGACCTACCTGGCCGTGGCCTGCGCGGTCGATGCGCTGGAGCGCGAGCAGATCCGCCGCATCCTGCTGGTGCGCCCGGCGGTCGAGGCCGGCGAGAAACTGGGCTTCCTGCCCGGCGACCTGGCGCAGAAGATCGACCCCTACCTGCGCCCCCTGTACGACGCCCTCTACGAAATGCTCGGCTTCGAATACGTGGCCAAGCTGATCGAGAAGCAGATCATCGAGATCGCCCCGCTGGCCTACATGCGCGGTCGCACCCTTAATAACAGCTTCATCATTCTCGACGAGAGTCAGAACACCACCGTCGAGCAGATGAAAATGTTCCTGACCCGTATCGGCTTCGGCTCCACCGCCGTGATCACCGGCGACATCACCCAGGTCGACCTGCCTCGCGGCACCAAGTCGGGCCTGGCGCATGTCATCGAGGTGCTCAAGGACGTGCCGGGCATCAGCTTCACGCATTTCCGCCCCAAAGACGTGGTGCGCCACCCATTGGTGCAACGCATCGTGGAAGCCTACGAGCGTTTCGACGAGCGCACCGGCACTGGCGAAACCGCCAAGGGCGGCGAACGCGATGCTTGAGCTGGACCTGCAGATCGCCAGCGACACCCCCGCGCCCAGCGAGGCCCAGTTCCGCCAGTGGTGCGAAATGGGCCTGCGCCAGCGCCAGGGCGACTCGGAAATGACCATTCGCCTGGTCGACGAAGCGGAAGGCCGCGAGCTCAACCGCACCTGGCGGCACAAGGACTACGCCACCAACGTGCTGTCGTTCCCCGCCGACGTCCCCGATGACCTGCTGGACATCCCGCTGCTGGGCGACCTGGTCATCTGCGTCCCGGTAGTCGACCGCGAGGCCGCCGAGCAAGGCAAGGCCCGCGATGCACACTGGGCGCACATGGTCATCCACGGCTGCCTGCACCTGCTCGGCTATGACCACATCGACGACGATGAAGCCGAGGAAATGGAAGCGCTGGAACGAAGGTTGCTTGAGGAGCTGGGCTATCCGGATCCTTATGCGGACGACGACAGCGAAGCCCCCCATCATTCAGAAACACCACGCAAGGACCACGAGTAAGGGCCATGAGCGAAGATCGATCGAGCAATGGGCAGAAGTCATGGCTGGGTAAACTGACCCAGGCTTTTGCCCACGAGCCCAAGAACCGCCAGGAGCTGCTGGAGCTGCTGCGCGAAGCCCACCAGAACAAACTGCTGGACAGCGAAGCGCTGGCCATCGTCGAGGGGGCCATCCAGGTCGCCGACCTGCAGGTGCGCGACATCATGATCCCGCGCTCGCAGATGATCAGCATCAAGGCCAACCAGACCCCACGCGAATTCCTGCCTGCAGTGATCGACGCCGCGCACTCGCGCTACCCGGTCATCGGCGAAAGCCACGATGACGTGCTCGGTGTGCTGCTGGCCAAGGACCTGCTGCCGCTGATCCTGCAGCAGGACGAAGCGACCGACATCAAGAACCTGCTGCGCCCGGCCACCTTCGTGCCCGAGTCCAAGCGCCTCAACGTGCTGCTGCGCGAATTCCGCGCCAACCATAACCACATGGCCATCGTCATCGACGAATACGGCGGTGTGGCCGGCCTGGTGACCATCGAGGACGTGCTGGAGCAGATCGTCGGCGACATCGAGGACGAACACGACGTCGAGGAAGACAGCTACATCAAACCGCTGCCCAGCGGTGACTTCCTGGTCAAGGCGCTGACGCCCATCGAAAGCTTCAACGAGTTCTTCGACAGCGAATTCTCCGATGACGAATTCGACACCGTCGGCGGCCTGGTGATGAACGCCTTCGGCCATCTGCCCAAGCGCAATGAAACCACCGAGATCGGCGCCTACCGGTTCCGCATTCTCAATGCCGACAGCCGCCGCATCCACCTGCTGCGCCTGAGCCCGGTTTCACGCCTCTGAGCGATGCCCACCGACCGCAAGCCTGAATGTAACGAGCCGTACTAAGGAAAATCGATGCGCTGGATCACCCGCCCCGGCTGGCCCGGTAACTTGCTGGCCGTGGCGGCCGGCGGCCTCACCACCTTGGCCCTGGCGCCATTCGATATCTGGCCCCTGGCGCTGCTCGCCGCAGCGCTGTTCTATCTTGGCTTGCGCGACCTGAGCCCACGCCAGGCGCTGGGCCGCGGCTGGTGCTTCGGCTTCGGTCTGTTCGGTGCCGGCACCAGCTGGATCTACGTCAGCATCCACACCTACGGCGGCGCTTCGGCGCTACTGGCCGGCCTGCTGATGCTGGCGTTCATCGCCGCCATCGCGTTGTTCTTCGCCCTGCCCGCCTGGCTCTGGGTACGCTGGCTGAGGCGCAGCCACAGGCCGCTGGCCGATGCCGTAGCCTTCGCCGCGCTGTGGGTGCTGCAAGAAACCTTCCGCGGCTGGTTCCTCACCGGTTTCCCATGGCTGTATTCCGGCTACAGTCAGCTCGACGGCCCACTGGCCGGGCTGGCGCCGCTGGGCGGGGTGTGGCTGATTTCCTTCGTCCTGGCCCTGAGCGCCGCGCTGCTGTGCAACCTGCCGCGCCTGCGCCAGCAGCCGGCCTGGCTGGGAATGGCAGCAGTGCTGCTGGTCGTTCTCTGGGTGATTGCCCTGGTGCTCAAGGACCACGCCTGGACCTCGCCCTCCGGCAAGCCGCTGAAGGTTGCGGCCATCCAGGGCAATGTCGAACAGATGCTGAAATGGGACCCCGCGCACCTCAATGCGCAACTGGCGCTGTACCGCGACATGACCTTCCGCTCACAGCCGGCCGACCTGATCGTCTGGCCGGAAACTGCCGTGCCGGTGCTCAAGGAAAGCGCCGAAGGCTACCTGAGCATGATGGGCAACTTTGCCGGCGAACGCCGCTCGGCGCTGATCACCGGCGTGCCAGTGCGTGAACTCAGCGGTCGCGGTGTGTACCGCTACTACAACGGCATTACCGTGACCGGCGAGGGCGACGGCCTGTACTACAAGCAGAAGCTGGTGCCGTTCGGTGAGTACGTGCCGTTGCAGGACGCGCTGCGCGGCCTGATCGAGTTCTTCAACCTGCCGATGTCCGACTTCGCCCGCGGCCCCAACGACCAGGCACTGCTGCAGGCCAAGGGTTACCAGATCGCGCCATACATCTGCTACGAGGTGGTCTACCCGGAATTCGCCGCCAGCCTGGCCGCCCGCAGCGACCTGCTGCTGACCATCAGCAATGACACCTGGTTCGGCACCTCCATCGGCCCGTTGCAGCACCTGCAGATGGCGCAGATGCGCGCCCTGGAAGCCGGCCGCTGGATGATCCGCGCCACCAACAATGGCGTCACCGCATTGATCGACCCGTTCGGCCGCATCACCACCCGGGTGCCACAGTTCGAGCGCGCGGTGATGTACGGCGAAGTGGTGCCGATGCATGAGCTGACGCCCTACCTGCGCTGGCGCTCCTGGCCACTGGGCATCGTCTGCACCGCACTGCTGGGCTGGGCCTTGCTGACGGCACGGCCCACCAGGCAAGCCCAGGACTGATCGCCTTGGATGCGGCGCTTTAGCCGCAATGCAGTTCGGTTAGGCGTCATGTGATTCGGTAGGAGCGGCTTTGGCCACGAAAGGGCCAGGAAGTCGCGGCATCGGTGAACACCCGGTCGCTTCGCGGCTGAAGCCGCCCCTACCGGTCGAACAGGCTAGTCGGCATACGCCCACGGATAGACCAGCAAGCCCGCCGCCTCATTGAGCAACACCGCGCTGTGGGCAAAGGCACGGGCTTCCGGCAACCAGCCACCGAAGGGCGTGGCGTTGTCCACACCCAGGAAGCCCACCGGCGCGCCAATCACCTCGAAGCCCGCCTGCTCGAAGCTCCACACAGCCCTGGGCATGTGCCAGGCCTGGGTCACCACTACCACGCGCCTGACCCCCTGCGGTAGCAGTTGCTGCGCGCTGAACCGGGCATTCTCCCAGGTGGTACGGCTCTGCTCTTCCAGCCAGCGCACTTGAACACCGAAGTCTCTCTGCAGGGTGTCGGCCATCATCCGCGACTCACTGGGCGGCTCACCGTAATGCAAGCCGCCGCTGGTCAGCAGCGGCAGACCGCTGACCCTGGCCAGGTGCGCGGCCATCTGCAGACGCTGCAGCCCCATCGGCGTCGGTACATCCTCGCCCCAGGCCGGCGCCTGACGCTCGCGACCGTTGCCCAGCACCACGATGGCATCGGCGCGCTGCGCCAGGCTGGCCCACTGCGCCTGAGGCAACGGCGGCACGCGTTCCAGCTGGCGCGCGGCATGCTCCACCACCACCGGCAGGCTCATCAGCCACAGACCACCCAGCCCGCAGGCGAAGCACGCCAGCGCCAGGCGCGGCCGCGAGCGTCGCAGCCACCAGGCCAGCAGCAAAAGAAGGAACAGAATGCCAGGCGGCAGCAGCAGGGTCTTGAACAGGTAACGCAAGGGCATTGGGCATCTCCATCGATGCCCGAAGCCTAAATTGAATGGTGCCAGGCAACAATGCCTGCTGAACGGGCCCGCAGCCCGCGATGATCAGAACTTGAAAGTGTTCTGTGAGTAACGGCCCGGTCTGGCCACGGTGTTTGCTCGCCTCTTGTCTTTGAGCCAGATGACCCTGGCCAAATCCTGCGACACCTCGACTGGCACGGAACGCTCCGGCGAAGCCATGCAACTGCCCTGTGACATACCCTCAACAGCCCCGTTTGCGGCCCTCGCGCCTTTCTCAAGGTAGGCCTCGATCAATTCGAACTCCGCGTTACTGAGCCCGTCGAGCTCCAGCTCCTCGGGCATCTCGTCGCGCAGCCGGCCTGCGGTGCTTGCCGTTTCCAGCGCAAGCCCGAGGCGATTGATCAAACGTTCATACAGCTCAGGAGTGACTACTGTGTGCTGCAACTCTGTCATCCGCTCACCTCACTGAAGATTGGACATCCTCGTCTTTGAGCTTAGCGCTGCCACCGAAACAGGCGCGAAACTGCGACCAACGGCGGGAACTAATCGGCAAGCGCGCTGGCAGGCGGACTTTTTTGCCCGCCGTCATCGCAATCAGGGTTTCCCTCGATCGTCGGCGCTCATGTATGCTACGGCGTTTCCTGTCACTCCACTTGCGCCCCGCAGAGCTCCAACGCACCGCCCAGGCCATCGCGCCCGGTGCCGACCTGACTCGCGAAGCGATGAAGAGGCCAAGGGTCACCAATCCTTAGTAAAAAGCAGCCATGCACGAACTCTATCAGCCCCGCGAAATCGAAGCCGCCGCCCAGTCGTTCTGGGACGAGCAAAAGTCTTTTGAAGTCAGTGAACAGCCAGGCAAGGACACCTACTACTGCCTGTCGATGTTTCCCTACCCCAGCGGCAAGCTGCACATGGGTCATGTGCGCAACTACACCATCGGTGACGTGATCGCCCGCTACCAGCGCATGCAGGGCAAGAACGTGCTGCAGCCAATGGGCTGGGACGCCTTCGGCATGCCGGCGGAAAACGCCGCGATGAAGAACAACGTCGCTCCGGCCAAGTGGACCTACGAAAACATCGCCTACATGAAGACCCAGCTCAACAGCCTGGGCCTGGCGATCGACTGGTCCCGTGAAGTGACCACCTGCAAGCCCGACTACTACCGCTGGGAGCAGTGGCTGTTCACCCGCCTGTTCGAAAAGGGCGTGATCTACCGCAAGAACGGCACCGTGAACTGGGACCCGGTGGACCAGACCGTACTGGCCAACGAGCAGGTCATCGACGGCCGCGGCTGGCGTTCCGGCGCGCTGATCGAAAAGCGCGAGATCCCGATGTACTACTTCCGCATCACCGACTATGCGGACGAACTGCTGGAAAGCCTCGACGAGCTGCCGGGCTGGCCCGAGCAGGTCAAGACCATGCAGCGCAACTGGATCGGCAAGTCGCGCGGCATGGAAGTGCAATTCCCCTATGACCAGGCGAGCATCGGCCATGCCGGCGCGCTGAAGGTCTTCACCACCCGCCCCGACACCCTGATGGGCGCCACCTACGTGGCCGTCGCTGCCGAGCACCCGCTGGCCACCCAGGCCGCGCAGGGCAATGCCGAATTGCAAGCCTTCATCGAAGAGTGCAAGAGCGGCAGCGTCGCCGAAGCCGACGTCGCCACCCAAGAGAAGAAGGGCATGCCCACTTCCCTGTTCGTCGAGCACCCACTGACCGGCGAGAAACTGCCGGTCTGGGTCGCCAACTACGTGCTGATGCACTACGGCGACGGCGCGGTGATGGCCGTGCCGGCGCATGACGAGCGCGACTTCGAATTCGCCCGCAAGTACGACCTGCCGGTCAAGGCCGTGGTGCGCACCAGCGCTGGCGACGAGGTCGGCAGCGAGTGGCAGGCCGCCTACGGTGAGCATGGCCAGCTGATCAACTCCGGCGCCTTCGACGGCCTGGACTTCCAGGGTGCCTTCGACGCCATCGAAGCGGCGCTGATCAGCAAAGACCTCGGCAAGTCGCGCACCCAGTTCCGCCTGCGCGACTGGGGCATCAGCCGCCAGCGTTACTGGGGCTGCCCGATCCCGATCATCCACTGCCCGTCCTGCGGCGACGTACCGGTGCCGGAAGAGCAACTGCCGGTGGTGCTGCCCGAGAACGTCGTTCCGGACGGCGCCGGCTCGCCCCTGGCGCGCATGCCCGAGTTCTACGAATGCAGCTGCCCGAAATGCGGCGCTGCGGCCAAGCGTGAAACCGACACCATGGACACCTTCGTCGAGTCGTCCTGGTACTTCGCCCGCTACGCCTCGCCGAAGTACGAAGGCGGCATGGTCGACCCGCAGGCCGCCAACCACTGGCTGCCGGTGGACCAGTACATCGGCGGTATCGAACACGCGATCCTGCACCTGCTGTATGCGCGCTTCTTCCACAAGCTGATGCGCGACGAGGGCCTGGTCAGCTCCAACGAGCCGTTCAAGAACCTGCTGACCCAGGGCATGGTGGTCGCCGAGACCTACTACCGCACCGCCAGCAACGGCGGCAAGGACTGGTTCAACCCCGCCGACGTCGAGGTCGAGCGCGATGCCAAGGCCAAGATCATTGGCGCACGCCTGAAGACCGACGGCCAGCCGGTGGAAATCGGCGGCACCGAGAAGATGTCCAAGTCGAAGAACAACGGCGTCGACCCGCAAGCCATGATCGATGCCTACGGCGCCGACACTTGCCGCCTGTTCATGATGTTCGCCTCGCCACCCGACATGAGCCTGGAATGGTCCGACTCCGGTGTCGAAGGCGCCAACCGCTTCCTGCGCCGTGTCTGGCGCCTGGCTCACGCGCATGTCAGCCAGGGCCTGCCCGGCCAGCTCGACGTCGCGGCGCTGGATGACGCCCAGAAGGCCGTGCGTCGCGCCATCCACGCGGCGATCAAGCAGGCCAGCACCGATATCGGTCAGTTCCACAAGTTCAACACCGCCATCGCCCAGGTGATGACCCTGATGAACGTGCTGGAAAAGGCCCCGCAGGCCAGCGCACAGGACCGTGCCCTGCTGCAGGAAGGCCTGGAGGCCGTGGTCCTGCTGCTGGCGCCGATCACTCCGCACATCAGCCACGTACTCTGGCAACAGCTGGGGCACGAGGGTGCCGCCATCGACGCCGGCTGGCCGGCGCTGGATGAAAGCGCGCTGGTGCAGGACAGCCTGCAACTGGTGGTACAGGTCAACGGCAAGCTGCGCGGGCACATCGAAATGCCGGCCAGCGCCAGCCGCGAAGACATCGAGGCCGCCGCACGGGTCAACGAGAACGTGCAGCGCTTCGTCGACGGCCTGACCATCCGCAAGGTCATCGTCGTACCCGGCAAGCTCGTCAACATCGTCGCCAGCTGATAGACCAGGGCGCCCGCCACACGCGGGCGCCCACCAATTTCCGGGGTACGCGTCGCGGCCCTCAAGGATTCAAGGGGAGTATCGAGATGATCAAACGCAATCTGCTGGTAGTCGGCCTGGCCGTGCTCCTGAGTGCCTGTGGCTTCCAGCTGCGCGGCACCGGCAGCAACGAGTTGCCGCTCAAGGAACTGGACCTGAGCGCACGCAACGCCTACGGCGAGACCGTGACCCAGCTCAACCGCCTGCTGACCGCAGGTGGCGTGAAGATCTACCCTGGCGCGCAGTACAAGCTGATCCTGGTCAACGAGGCTGAAACCCAGCGCACCGCGAGCTACTCCGGCTCTGGCCGCTCCGCCGAGTACCAACTGACCTCGACCCTGAACTTCGAGATCCACGGCATGCAGGACCGTTTCCTGCTGGGCGAGAAGATCAGCGTCGACCGCGTGTACGTCCACGACGGCAACAACCTGACCGGTTCCGACCAGGAAGCCGCCCAGGTTCGTCAGGAAATGCGCCACGACCTGATCCAGCGCCTGTTGGCCCGCCTGCAACAGATGACGCCTGAGTACCTGGAAAAACTGCAGGCCCGTGCCGATGACGTGGCCCGTGCCGAAGAGCAGGCTCGCCAGGAGGCCCAGCGCCTGCGTGACGAGACCCCGCAACAGTCGCCCATCGAAATTCCTGGCCGCTAAGCCAGCAAGGGGCCAGCTCGCTGGCCCCGCTCCTGCCCGCCGATGAAACTCGCTCCCGCGCAACTCGCCAAACACCTGCAAGGCCCGCTGGCCCCCGTCTACGTGGTCAGTGGTGACGATCCGCTGCTCTGCCAGGAAGCCGCCGACGCCATTCGCGCCGCCGCGCGTCAGCAGGGCTTCGACGAACGCCAGGTATTCAGTGCCGACAACAACTTCGACTGGGGCACGCTGCTGCAGGCGGGTGCCAGCCTGTCGCTGTTCGCCGAACGCCGCCTGCTGGAACTGCGCCTGCCTTCGGGCAAGCCTGGCGACAAGGGTGCCGCGGCGCTGATCGAGTACTGTTCGCGGCCCGCCGAAGACACCCTGCTGCTGGTCAGCCTGCCCAAGCTCGATGGCAGCGCGCAGAAGACCAAGTGGGGCAAGGCGCTGATCGAAGGCGCGCAGTGCCAGTTCATCCAGATCTGGCCGGTGGACGCCGGCCAGCTGCCGCAGTGGATTCGCCAGCGCCTTTCGCAGGCAGGCCTGGCCGCTACCCAGGACGCCGTCGAACTGATCGCCGCACGTGTCGAGGGCAACCTGCTGGCCGCAGCCCAGGAGATCGAGAAGCTCAAGCTGATGGCCGAAGAAGGCCAGATCACCGTGGAAACGGTACAGGCGGCGGTGGCCGACAGCGCGCGCTTTGACGTCTTCGGCCTGACCGATGCGGTTCTCAATGGCGACGCCGCGCACGCGTTGCGCATGCTCGAAGGGCTGCGCGGCGAGGGAGTGGAGACGCCGGTGATTCTCTGGGCGCTGACCCGCGAGCTGCGCTCGCTGGCGACCATGGCCTTGCAATACGGCCAGGGCATGCCGCTGGACAAGGTGTTCAGCTCGGCCCGGCCACCGGTGTGGGACAAGCGCAAGCCGCTGATGAGCAAGGCCCTGCAGCGGCTTTCCGCCAAGCGCTGGAGCCAGCTGCTGCTGGAAGCGCAACGCATCGACGAACAGATCAAAGGCCAGGCGCCCGGCTCGGCCTGGAGCAGCCTGGCACGCTTGGCCGTGCTGATGTCCGGCCAGCGCCTGGGGTTGCCGGCCGAATGAGTGCAGCGCCCGTTCCCGACTGAAGCCGGTCCCACCGTAACGACACCGGCCATAGCAGAGACCTATTGGACACGTGTCGGAACATGTCCGATCATGCGCTCGCCATTCATCCAAGGGATACCGCCATGAGCAAACAGAAGCGGCCCAACAAGGCCAAATCCATCATCGCCCAGCCATTGTTCCGCAGCCGCCAGGAACGCCCGGCCAAGGGCAAGGGCAGCTACCGCCGCGAAGCCTTCCAGTCGAAAAACTGGGAGGCTTCTTGCTTTCTGGCCCATCGATAAATGCAGTTACCTTGGGCACCCCTGCAACAACGCTGGCATGTTAAGGTCTGCATCTAAACGGTATTCCTTTCTGGACCCCAGCATGCATTCCTGTTTTACCCGGCACTGGCCACTGCGCCAGCTGATCACCGCTTCAAGCCTCGTCGCCCTGGTCGCCTGCGCCGAAAAACCGACTGCCGCCGACGCCACTCCCCTGCAGACCAGCAAGGCCAATGCCCCCGCAGTGCTGACGCCCGCCCAGCCCCTGCAGATCGACCAGAACCTGGCCATCCAGCCCACCATGAGTTTTGACGAGTGGCAGGCAGGCTTTCGTAACCAGGCCCTGCAGGCCGGTATCCGTGCCGATGTCTTCGACAAGGCGTTCGCAGGTGTCACCCCGGACATGAGCGTGGTCAAGGCCGACCGCAGTCAGCCCGAGTTCAGCCGCCCGGTATGGGAATACCTCGAGGGCGCGATTTCCAATGCGCGGGTACGCAAGGGCCAGAGCCTGCTGACCCAGTACGCCACCGAGCTGCAGCGCATCGAACAGCAGTACGGTGTCGACCGCCAGGCGCTGGTGGCGGTGTGGGGCATGGAAAGCAATTTCGGCCAGTTCCAGGGTTCGCAATCGGTGATCCGCTCTCTGGCCACCCTGGCCTATGAAGGCCGTCGTCCGACCTTCGCACAGAATCAGCTGCTGGCCGCCCTGCAGATCCTCCAGCAGGGCGACATCACGCCCGAGCGCATGCTCGGCTCCTGGGCGGGCGCCATGGGCCAGACCCAGTTCATGCCGACCACCTACAACACCCATGCCGTGGACTTCGACGGCGACGGGCGCCGTGACATCTGGACCAGCCCCACCGACGCTCTGGCTTCGGCTGCACACTACCTGCAAAGCTCTGGCTGGCAGCGTGGCCAGCCGTGGGGCTACGAAGTGGTGCTGGGCAGCAACTTCGACTATGCATTGGCCGACCCGAGCATCCGCAAGAGCCTGATGCAGTGGCAGGCGCTGGGCCTGAAACTTCCTGACGGCACCCCATTGCCAGTGGCGGCCAGCCAGCAACAGGCCTCGCTGATACTGCCGGCAGGCTACCGGGGGCCGGCCTTCCTGGTGCTGGACAACTTCCGCGCCGTGCTCAAGTACAACAACTCGACCTCCTACGCCCTGGCCATCAATCTGCTGGCCGACCGCTTCAAAGGGGCCGGTTACATCGTGGGCACCTGGCCGCGTACCGACCTGCCATTGAGCCGTTCCGAACGCATCGAGCTGCAGACCCTGCTCAGCGCACGCCAGTACGACGCCGGCGCCCCGGACGGGATCATCGGCGCCAATACCCGCAAGGCCATCCGCAGCGCCCAGCAGGCCCTTGGCTGGCCCGCCGACGGTTACCCTACCCACGAACTGCTCAACAGCCTGCGCCAGCCCTGAGGGGCTCTGTAGCGCTGTTGAAGACGGCTGGCAGACCGCCAGCCCGTCGCTCGCGAAGTGGCCGTCACGTTCACAGCAGATGTGCCGCGTTCATCGGCCTCTTCGCGAGCAAGCTCGCTCCCACAAGAGCGAAATGAATAGGTGACCCCAACGCTTTTCATGCGCGCATGAAAAAGGCCGGATATCGCTACCCGGCCTTTTCTGTTTGCGCTGTTTTGATCAGAGCATGTTCTTGGCGATCTTGGCCTGTTCATCGGCGTGGTACGAAGAACGCACCAGCGGGCCGGACGCCACGTTCTTGAAGCCCATGCGGTAGCCTTCCTCGGCGAACCAGGCGAAGGTGTCGGGGTGCACGAAGCGCTGCACCGGCAGGTGGTTGCGCGACGGCTGCAGGTACTGGCCGAGGGTCAGCATGTCGATGTCATGCTCGCGCATGCGCTGCATGACCTCGATAACCTCGTCGTCGGTCTCGCCCAGCCCCAGCATCAGGCCGGACTTGGTCGGCACGTGCGGGACCATCTGCTTGAAGCGCTGCAGCAGGGTCAGCGACCACTGGTAGTCGGAGCCAGGACGCGCAGCCTTGTACAGGCGCGGGACGGTCTCCAGGTTGTGGTTGAAGACATCCGGCGGCTCGGCGGCGGTGATCTCCAGGGCGATGTCCATGCGGCCACGGTAGTCGGGCACCAGGGTTTCCAGTTGCACGTTGGGCGACAGCGCGCGGATCTCGCGGATGCAGTCGGCGAAGTGCTGGGCGCCACCGTCACGCAGGTCGTCGCGGTCCACCGAGGTGATGACCACGTACTTCAGGCCCAGGTCGGCGATGGCAACGGCCAGGTTCTTTGGCTCGTCGACATCCAGTGGCTTGGGCCGGCCATGACCGACGTCGCAGAACGGGCAGCGACGGGTGCAGATGTCGCCCATGATCATGAAGGTCGCGGTGCCGCCGGAGAAGCACTCGCCCAGGTTCGGGCAGGACGCCTCTTCGCAGACGCTGTGCAGCTTGTGCTTGCGCAGCAGTTGCTTGATACGGTCGACCTCCGGGGAAACCGGGATGCGCACGCGGATCCAGTCGGGTTTCTTCGGCAGCTCGACGGTCGGAATGATCTTGACCGGAATGCGTGCGACTTTCTCCGCGCCACGCAGCTTGACGCCGGCTTCGACTTTGGGACGGGGCGCTCGCTCGGACACGTCGAGCGTGGGGATCAGGGTTTGCACGGTATCAGTCATATCAGTCTATTCCGCCCGTAAGGGTCGCCTGCTCAGCATAGTCGAGGTGTCTGACGAGCTGCGCACGCAGCCGGGCACTTACCTCGGCAAATTCGATGGACCCGGCATGTTCGCTCAGCTGGGTCATTTTCAGCCCTGCGTAGCCGCAGGGGTTGATACGCCTGAAGGGCTCCAGGTCCATGTCGACGTTCAGCGCCAGGCCATGGAAGGAGCAGCCGTTGCGAATGCGCAGGCCCAGCGAGGCGATCTTGGCCCCGTCGACATACACACCCGGGGCATCGGGCTTGGCTACGGCCTTCACACCGTAGCTGGCCAGCAGATCGATCAGGCTGTTCTCGATCCGCGTCACCAGTTCGCGCACACCACAGCCCTTGCGGCGTACATCCAGCAGCAGGTACGCGACCAGTTGGCCGGGACCATGATAGGTCACCTGGCCACCCCGATCGACCTGCACCACCGGAATGTCGCCCGGCAGCAGCAGATGCTCGGCCTTGCCGGACTGGCCCTGGGTGAAGACCGGCGGGTGCTGCACCAGCCAGACTTCATCGGTCGCTTCGCGGCCACGGGTGTCGGTAAAACGCTGCATCGCGTGCCAGGCCTGGGTGTAGTCGACCAGCCCCAGCTCGCGGATGCCCAGGACATCGCCCATCACAGCACCATGTGCACGATGCCTGTGGCGCGCAGGGCGCTGTTGATGTCACGCAGTTGTTCTTCACCGGTGGCAACGATATGCAGTTGCACGGTGGTGTACTTGCCGTTGCTGCTCTGCCGCTCGGCCAGGGTGTTCAGGTCCACCTTGGCGTACTTGCTGAGGATCTCGATCACGGTATCGGTGAAGCCTACACCGGTGTCGCCGATCACCTTGATCGGGTAGTCGTTGCAGGGGAATTCGATTTTGGGCGACTGGACGTCGGTATCGGTCATGGCAGTAAAGGTCTCACAAGCCCTGACGACGGACACGCGGCCCGCCCCTTGTAAGGGCAGGCCGCGAGAAGGTCGGCGGTAATGACTTAGCGGCTTAGTTGAACAAGCCGAAGAAGAACAGGCGAATGCTATCCCACACGCGGCGGAAAAAGCCACCTTCCTCGACGCCTTCCAGGGCGATCAGGTCGGCGGTGTGTACCACCTTGTCTTCCGAACGCACTTCGACCTTGCCGATCACGTCACCCTTGTTGATGGGGGCCATCAGCTGCGGGTTCATGGTCATGGTGGCCGAGAGTTTCTTCATTTGCCCTTTGGGCATGGTCAGGCTCAGGTCCTGGGCCAGGCCGGCCTTGACCTGACGGGCGGTGCCTTTCCACACCGGCGCCTGAGCCAGCTCCTGGCCCTTCTGGTAGAAGTTCTGGGTTTCGAAGAAGCGGAAGCCGTAGGTCAGCAGCTTCTGGGTCTCGGCGGCACGGGCCTGCTCGCTGTTGGTACCGAACACCACGGCGATCAGGCGCATGCCATCACGCACGGCGGACGACACCAGGCAATAGCCGGCTTCGTCGGTGTGGCCGGTCTTCAGGCCATCGACGGTCTTGTCACGCCACAGCAGCAGGTTGCGGTTGGGCTGCTTGATGCCGTTCCAGAAAAACTCCTTCTGCGAGTAGATCGCGTAGTGCGCCGGGTCTTCGTGGATGATGGCTCGCGCCAGGATGGCCATGTCGTGGGCCGAGGAGTAGTGATCGGGGTTCGGCAGGCCGGTCGGGTTCATGAAGTGGGTATTGGTCATGCCCAGGTCGCCGGCGGTCTTGTTCATCATGTCGGCGAACGCGTCTTCGCTGCCGGCGATGTGCTCGGAAATGGCGACACTGGCGTCGTTGCCCGACTGGATGATGATGCCGTGCAGCAGGTCGCTGACGCTCACCTGGCTACCCACCTTGATGAACATCCGCGAGCCGCCGGTGCGCCAGGCGTTTTCACTGACGGTAACCGGGTCGTTCTCGCCGATCTGGCCGCGACGGATTTCCAGGGTCGCGATGTAGGCAGTCATCAGCTTGGTCAGGCTCGCGGGCGGCAGGCGCTGGTCACCGTTGCTCTCAACCAGAACGTTGCCGCTGGAGGCATCCATCAGCACGTAGGATTTGGCGGCCAGTTGCGGTGCGGCCGGAGTCATCTGTTCAGCGGCCCAGGCTGCCGGGGCGATCATCAATGGCACCAGCAGGCACAAACGTTTTGCAAAGGTTGTGATGTTCATCCGTCTCTCGAAATTGCTAAATGGGCATAACCTGCCCTCGCGGGCAAAACTCAAGAACCCTTCGAAGGTCGCGCCTTCCTCCGGGCTCCGTGATACCAGGCCGTACCTGGCGGGCAAGGCCATCGGGGCCTTGCCGGCTGCACCGCCTCTTCTGCTCTGCGCGGCAGGTTCGGAGATGGTGCGAAGAAACCGCCACCCGCAAGCGGGTGGCGCGATCAGTCGGCTGTCACCACACTGGGTTGCCCCAGGTTGGCGGAGCGGACGCTGTCCTGCAGCTGCTGGGCTTCACCCTGCGTCGCGACCGGCCCCATCCTCACGCGATAGAGTGTCTGCTGGTTGCGCGCGATCGAACTGACGAACACCGGCGCCCGGACCATCGTGCTCAGCTTCGAGCGCAGCAGCTCCGCAGCATCCGGGTTGGCGAAGGCTCCGACCTGGAGAAACAGCCCATCGGCTGATCCGGAAACGTTTTTTTTTGCCTCGGCCTGCAGGGGCACCTGGGGTGCCGCGTGCTGCTGGGGCGGCGGCGTGTACTGTTCGATGCTGCCGGTCGAAGCGGTGATGGCAGGCGCCGCCGGCTGCGGCGTCACCTGGGGTTCACTGAGCATCAGCGGCGCCGGTCGGCCGCGCTGGGCCCACCATTCCTGCGGGTCGATGCCCTCGACCTTGACCCGCGCGGTACCGGTTTCGGCATAACCGAGTTTCTTCGCGGCAGCGTAGGACAGGTCGATGATGCGGTCGGAGTAGAACGGCCCGCGGTCGTTGACGCGCAGCACCACGCTGCGGTTGTTGTCGAGGTTGGTGACCTTGACGTAGGTCGGCAGCGGCAGGGTCTTGTGCGCAGCGCTCATGCCATACAGGTCGTAGACCTCACCGTTGGCGGTGTTCTGGCCATGGAACTTGGTGCCATACCACGAGGCGGTGCCGGTGGCCACGTAGCGCCGACCGTCGTTCATCGGGAAATAGGTCTTGCCCAGCACCGTGTAGGGGTTGGCCTTGAAGGCCCCGGTGTGCAGGGTTGGCGTGGCATCGGGAATCTTCGAGATATCCACGTCCCACCAGGGCGCGCCATCCTTGTGGGCACGGTTGATGTCCAGGCCCGGCATCGAACGCACAGCCTGGCTGTTGCCCTTCTGGGGCGAACGGCTGGACGACGAGCAGCTGGCCAGTACCACGCCGATTCCGACGCACAGCAGCAGTTTTACAGAGGTACTTGCCCGCATTACTTGACGCCTCGAGCTTGAACCAGTGATTCGGACAGCTGATAGACCGCCATGGCGTACATCACACTCCGGTTATAGCGAGTGATCGCATAGAAATTGTTCAACCCTATCCAGTATTCAGGGCCGTTGTCACCTTCCAGGCGAAACGCGGTGACCGGCAGGTCGTCGCGCAGCGCATCATGACTTGACCAGCCCAGGCCTCGCAACTCCCCCAGGCTCATCACCGGGTCGAGCCCGGGGCTCAGGCCCTGCTCGACCTGGTCGCCGAACACCTTGGCACGGCTGACCACCGGCTGCCCGGCCGTCCAGCCGTGGCGCTTGAAGTAGCTGGCCACACTGCCGATGGCATCGTCCGGGTCGGTCCAGATGTTGATGTGGCCATCACCGTCGAAATCCACGGCATACGCACGGAAGCTGCTCGGCATGAATTGCGGCAGGCCCATGGCACCGGCGTACGAGCCCTTGATGGTCAGCGGGTCGACCTGCTGTTCACGGGCCAGCAGCAGGTACTCGCGCAGCTCCTTGCGGAAGAAGTCGGCACGTGGCGGGTAGTCGAAGCCCAGGGTGGACAGGGCGTCGATCACCCGGTAATTGCCGGTGTTGCGGCCGAAGAAGGTCTCTACGCCGATGATCGCCACGATGATCTGCGCCGGCACGCCATATTCGCGCTCGGCGCGGGCCAGGGCGGCCTCGTGCTGGCGCCAGAAGTCCACCCCGCGGGCGATGCGCGCGTCGGTGATGAACATCGGGCGATATTCCTTCCACGGCTTGACGCGTTCGGCCGGCCGCGAGATGGCGTCGAGGATGGCCTGCTTGCGCTCTACCTCGCGGAACACCCCCATCAGCTGTTCGCCGGCAAAGCCATAGTCGCGGGTCATCTCGCCGACGAACTCGGCCACCTGGGGCGAGCCATCGTAGGAGCCGGCCTCGGCATCCTGCAGCGAACTGAGGAGTCCCATCAGGCCGACCAGCGGTACGCAGCGGGCCAGGTTGAAGGCTGCTTGCATTGAATTGTTCACCTTAATCAAGCCTGTGCGATCCATTTCCGATGGGTGTGAATCGACATCAAAATGCCAAACGCTGACAGCAGGGTCACCAGCGAAGTTCCTCCGTAGCTAATGAAGGGCAACGGAACCCCTACCACCGGCAGCAGGCCACTGACCATACCGATGTTGACGAAGACGTAAACGAAGAAGGTCATGGTCAGCGCACCCGCCAGCAATTTGCCGAACAGGGTCTGGGCCTGGGCGGTGATGACCAGCCCGCGACCGATCAGCAGCAGGTAGATGATCAGCAGCGCGCAGATGCCGACCAGGCCGAACTCTTCGCCCAGCACCGCGATGATGAAGTCGGTATGGCTTTCCGGCAGGAAGTCCAGGTGCGACTGGGTGCCAAGCAGCCAGCCCTTGCCGAACACCCCGCCGGAGCCGATCGCCGCCTTGGACTGGATGATGTTCCAGCCAGTACCCAACGGGTCGCTTTCCGGGTCGAGGAAGGTCAGTACACGCTGCTTCTGGTAGTCGTGCATGAAGAAGAACCACATCAGCACCGAGGCCGGCACCACCGCCACTACCACGCTGAGGATCCAGCGCCAGCGCAGGCCGGCCATGAACAGCACGAAAGCGCCCGAGGCGAGGATCAGCAACGAGGTGCCGAGGTCCGGCTGGCGCACGATGAGCACGAAGGGAATGCCGATCAGGCCGAGGCTGATCGCCACGTGCTTGAGCTGGGGCGGTAGCGTGCGCTTGGAGAGGTACCAGGCGATGGTGGCCGGCATGAGGATCTTGAGGAATTCCGCCGGCTGGAAGCGGATCACCCCGGGGATGTTGATCCAGCGCGTCGCGCCCATGGCGTTGTGGCCCATGACGTCCACCACCACCAGCAGGGCCACCCCGATCACATAGCCCACCGGCACCCAGCGCGCCATGAAGCGCGGCTCGAACTGGGCGATGACGATCATCGCCACGATGCCGAGACCGAACGAACTGGCCTGCTTGAGCAGCAGGTCCCAGTCCTTGCCACTGGCCGAATACAGCACGAACAGGCTGCCGGCGGCGAGCACCAGCAGCAGTACCAGCAGGGGGCCATCGATATGCATGCGCTGCAGCAGCGTGGCGCGGCGGCGCATCACGTCTTCGCTGGACAGCACCCGGTCGAAATTACTCTTCACGGGCGGTGGACTCCACGGCAGGCGCGCTACCGCGCTCTGGGTTGTACGAACTGGCGTATTCGGGCTTGAGGTGGCCGCTGGCGTCGAGCAACCAGGCGTCCATCACCTGGCGCACCACCGGCGCGGCGACACCGGAACCGGACTCGCCGTTCTCGACCATCACCGCTACGACGATCTGCGGATTGTCGGCCGGCGCGAAGCCGACGAACAGGGCGTGGTCACGGTGGCGCTCCTGGACCTTGCTGCGGTCGTACTTCTCGCCCTGCTTGATCGCCACCACCTGCGCGGTACCGCTCTTGCCGGCAATCCGGTACTGCGCGCCGATGGACGCCTTGCGGGCGGTACCCCGGGCGCCGTGCATCACTTCCTGCATGCCATGGTTGACCCGCGCCCAGTTGTTGGGGTCGCGCAGGACGATGTCCGGCATCGGATTGGGGTCCACCGGCGGCTGGCCTTCGATGGTCTTGGCCAGGTGCGGACGAATCCACTTGCCCTTGTTGGCCACCAGCGCAGTGGCCTGGGCCAGCTGCAGCGGCGTGGCCTGCATGTAGCCCTGGCCGATACCGAGAATCAGCGTTTCGCCAGGGAACCAGGCCTGGCGCCGGGTGGTGCGTTTCCACTCACGGGACGGCATCAGCCCCGGCGACTCCTCGAACATGTCCAGCGAGACCTTCTGGCCGATACCGAACTTGTTCATGTACATCGACAGCTTGTCGATGCCCAGCTTGTGCGCCAAGTCGTAGAAGTAGGTGTCGTTGGAGCGCATGATCGCGGTGTCCAGGTCGACCCAGCCGTCGCCGGTGCGGTTCCAGTTACGGTACTTGTGATCGTAATTGGGCAATTGGTAGAAACCGGGGTCGAATACCCGCGACGTCGGGGTGATCGCGCCGCCGTCCAGGCCGGCAATGGCCACCGCCGGCTTGATGGTCGAACCCGGCGGGTACAGGCCGCGCAGGATACGGTTGAACAGCGGCCGGTCGATGGAGTCGCGCAGCTCGGCATAGGCCTTGAAGCTGATGCCGGTGACGAACAGGTTGGGGTCGAAACTCGGTGCGCTGACCATCGCCAGCACCTCGCCGGTATTCGGGTTCAGCGCCACCACCGCGCCACGCCGCCCGCCCAGCGCCGCCTCGGCGGCTTCCTGCAGCTGGATGTCGAGGCTCAGTACGATGTCCTTGCCGGGAATCGGGTCGGTGCGCTTGAGCACCCGCAATACCCGGCCGCGGGCGTTGGTCTCGACCTCTTCGTAACCCACCTGACCATGCAGGTCGTCCTCGTAGAAGCGCTCGATGCCGGTCTTGCCCATGTGGTGGGTGCCGCTGTAGTTGATCGGGTCGAGGCTCTTGAGTTCTTTCTCGTTGATCCGCCCTACATAGCCCACCGAATGGGCGAAATGCGGCCCTTGCGGGTAATGCCGCACCAATTGCGCGACCACTTCCACGCCAGGCAGGCGGAACTGGTTCACGGCGATCAGGGCGATCTGCTCTTCGGTCAGCTCGAAAAGAATCGGCACCGGCTCGAACGGCCGACGCCCCTGCTTCATGCGCTTTTCGAAGATCAGCCGGTCATCGGGGGTCAGTTGCAAGATATCGACAATGGTGTCGAGCACCTTGGCCCAGTCGCCGGCCCGCTCGCGGGTCATGCTGAGGCTGAAGCTGGGGCGGTTGTCGGCGATGACCACGCCGTTGCGGTCGTAGATCAGCCCCCGGCTCGGCGGGATCGGCTGCACGTGGACGCGGTTGTTCTCCGACAGGGTCGAGTGGTAGTCGTACTGGATGACCTGCAGGTAGTAAAGCCGGGCGATCAGCACGCACACCAGCAGCAGGACCGCCACGGCACCGACCACGACACGGCTGCGAACCAGGCGTGCGTCTTTCTCGTGATCTTTGAGGCGGATCGGCTGAGACATTCGAGGTGTACTACTTGTGGTAAGGGTGACCGGACAGGACTGTCCAGGCGCGGTAGATCTGTTCGCCGATGAGGATACGGACCAACGGGTGCGGCAGGGTCAGCGGCGACAGCGACCAGCGCTGCTCGCTGCGCGCACAGACCTCCGGCGCCAGCCCTTCCGGGCCGCCGACCATGAGGTTGACGGTGCGCGCATCCAGCCGCCAGCGGTCCAGCTCGGCGGCCAGCTGCTCGGTGCTCCAGGGCTTGCCCTGCACTTCCAGCGTGACCACACGCTCGCCCGGCTGCACCTTGGCCAGCATGGCTTCGCCTTCCTGACGGATCAGGCGCGCCACGTCGGCGTTCTTGCCACGGGTGTTGAGCGGGATTTCCACCAGTTCCAGCGCCAGTTCGGATGGCAGACGCTTGGCATACTCATGCCAGCCTTCTTCCACCCACTTGGGCATGCGCGAGCCTACGGCAATCAGGCGTATCCGCACGACAGCGCCTTATTCGTTGCCTGGCGTGTGGTGCGCGGCGCTGGCGGCACGGCTCTGCTCGGCGCCCTGCCAGAGGCGCTCCAGGTCGTAGAACTGGCGCGCAGCGGCGGTCATCACGTGGACCACGACATCACCCAGGTCCAGCAGCACCCAGTCGCTGTCGCCTTTGCCTTCTTCGCTCAGCGGCTGCAGGCCGGCGGCCTTGACCTTCTCGCGAACGTTCTCGGCCAGTGCGTTGAGCTGGCGGTTGGAGCTACCGGTGCAGATCAGCATGTAGTCGGCGATGCTGGTCTTTTCACGGACGTCGATCTTGAGGATGTCGGTACCCTTGACGTCTTCCAGGGCGCTGATGGCCAGCTGGACGACTTCTTCACTGTTCAGTTTCTGCTTGCTCATAAAAACTCATTCACTCTTCAAGGTGGAAGCACTCGGGGGCTTGCCGTGCGAAGCGGTCCCAGGCGTTCCTGCGGTATTCGGCGCACGGTACAGCCCGTGTGCTTCGATATAGGCCAGAACCGCGTCAGGAACCAGAAAGCGCACCGAGCGCCCCGTGGCCAATGACTGGCGGATCTGGGTGGCCGACACCGACAACGGCGTCTGCCAGACAAACGTGATCTGCCCACCCGGCCCGTCCAGGGCCTTGGGGTCGCTGACCGTGCGCGCCGCGACCAGATCGCGCAGCGCCTCGGGCGGCTCGACATCGGCGTCGGGGCGCTGCAGCACCACGATGTGGCAGTGCTCCAGCAGCGCCTCCCAGCGGTGCCAGGCCGGCAGGCTGCAGAAGGCATCCCAGCCCAGCAGCAGGAACAACGGCGAGCACGGATCCATGTCGCTGCGCATCGACTCCAGGGTGTCGATGGTGTACGAGGGCCGGTCGCGGCGCAGCTCCAGGTCATCCACCGTCAGCGGCGCGACGCCCGCGACCGCGCAGCGCACCATGGCCAGGCGGTCCTGTGCCGAGACACTGGGGCGCTCGCGGTGCGGCGGCCGGGCACTGGGGACCAGGCGCAGTTCATCGAGCGCGAGCAGCTCCGCCACTTCCAGCGCGCCACGCAAGTGCCCGATGTGCACAGGGTCGAACGTACCGCCCAGCAGGCCGATACGCCGGGGCAAGGCGAGCGCAGGCTCAGTCAACTCAGGCCGGCTCCTGTCCACGCAGCTGGCCGTCACCGATCACCAGGTACTTCTCGCAGGTCAGACCTTCCAGGCCGACCGGGCCGCGAGCGTGCAGCTTGTCGGTGGAAATGCCGATCTCGGCACCCAGGCCGTACTCGAAACCATCGGCAAAGCAGGTCGGCGCGTTGACCATCACCGAACTGGAGTCGACCTCGGCCATGAAGCGGCGGATCTGCCCCTGGTGGTCACTGACGATACCGTCGCTATGATGCGAGCCGTAGTGGTTGATGTGCTCGATGGCGTCGTCGAGGCTGGCCACCACACGAATCGACAGGATCGGCGCCAGGTACTCGGTGTGCCAGTCTTCCTCGGTGGCCGGCACCGCTTCGATCAGTGCACGGGTGCGTTCGCAGCCACGCAGTTCGACGCCCTTCTCGCGCAGTTGCGCGGCCATCGGCGGCAGGAATTCGGCCGCCACCGCCTGGTCGACCAGCAGGGTTTCCATGGCCCCGCAGATGCCGTAACGGTAGGTCTTGGCGTTGAAGGCGATCTTCTGCGCCTTGGCCAGGTCGGCATGGGCGCTGACATAGATATGGCAGATGCCGTCCAGATGCTTGATGACCGGCACCCGCGCGTCGCGGCTGATGCGCTCGATCAGGCTCTTGCCGCCACGTGGAACGATGACGTCGACGTACTCGGGCATGGTGATCAGCGCGCCCACCGCGGCACGGTCGGTGGTTTCCACCACCTGCACCACGCCTGCCGGCAGGCCGGCGGCCTCAAGCCCCTTGGCGATGCAGGCGGCCACCGCACGGTTGGAGTGGATGGCCTCGGAGCCGCCACGCAGAATGGTCGCGTTGCCTGACTTCAGGCACAGGCTCGCGGCGTCGATGGTCACGTTGGGACGCGACTCATAGATGATGCCGACCACGCCCAGCGGCACGCGCATCTTGCCGACCTGAATACCCGAGGGCCGATAACTCATGTCGCGGATCGCACCTACCGGGTCCGGGAGGCTGGCCACCTGGCGCAGGCCGACGATCATGCTGTCGATGCGTGCCGGGGTCAGGGCCAGGCGGTCGAGCATGGCCGACTCAAGGCCGTTGGCCCGGCCATTGGCCAGGTCCTGCTCGTTGGCGGCGGACAGTTCGGCGCGGGCCTCATCCAGTGCGGCGGCAGTGGCCAGCAGGGCGCGGTTCTTCTGCGCGGTGCTGGCCCGGCCGATCACGCGCGAGGCCTCACGGGCGGCGCGTCCCAGGCGGGACATGTAGTCAAGAACGGACTCAGTCATGGTCTCAGAGGTCTTGGCAGCGAGGAAAGCGGTCGATTATAGCTGTCGGGCCGCCTGAACGACAGCGCAGACAGGCGGATGGTTGCGTTCCTTGCAAAAACTTCATCAACCGCCTGCCGCGAGGCTCTGCATCGCACCTCGGATGCATTCTGTAACACCGGTTGTCATTTTCAGAAACAACAAAGCGTCACCGCTGTCAGGATGACGACAGCCACGCACTTGTTATGATCGGCATCCCTGCCCTGCCTGCGACAGCCCATGCCCAACGCCTTGCCCGACAGCTTCTTCAACCGCGATCCCCAGGTGCTGGCCCGCGACCTGCTGGGCAAGATCATCCGCCACAAGGTCGGCGATCTGTGGCTGGCGGCGCGCATCATCGAGACCGAAGCCTACTACCTGGCCGAGAAAGGCAGCCACGCCTCGCTGGGTTACACCGAGAAACGCCGGGCGCTGTTCCTCGATGGCGGGCACATCTACATGTATTACGCACGCGGCGGCGACTCGCTGAACTTCAGCGCCGAGGGCCCCGGCAATGCGGTGCTGATCAAGTCCGGCATGCCTTGGGTCGACGCCCAGAGCGACGCCAACGCCCTGGCCCGCATGCAACTGAACAATCCCGACGCCAGCGGCGCGCTGCGCCCGCCCGAGCGTCTCTGCGCCGGCCAGACCCTGCTGTGCCGGGCTCTAGGCCTGAAGGTGCCGATGTGGGACGCCCAGCGCTTCGACCCGCAGCGTCTGTATGTCGAGGATGTCGGCCTGCGCCCGCCGCGCATCGTGCAGACCACGCGCCTGGGCATTCCTGCCGGGCGCGACGAACACCTGATGTACCGCTTCGTGGACGCCGAACAGGCACGTTTCTGTACGCAGAACCCGTTACGCCGCGGCCAAGTCGAAGGCCGCGATTACCTTCTTCTGGATCAAGGAAACTGAGCATGGGCCAGTGGCTCGACAGCATTACCGGCTGGCTGGGTGCCAACCCGTCGTGGGTCGCCGTGGCGATCTTCATCGTCGCCTTCGTCGAATGCGTGGCCATCGCCGGCATCGTGGTGCCCGGCACCGTACTGATGTTCGCCATCGCGGCGCTGGCCGGCAGCGGCATCCTCGACCTCAGCACAGTCCTGCTGCTGGGCTTTGCGGGTGGCCTGCTGGGCGACCTGGTGTCGTACGTGCTGGGCCGCCGCTTCCATCAGAACATTCGCCAGTTACCCGGCCTGCGCAGCCACCCGGAATGGATGAGCGGCGCCGAGGCGTATTTCCAGCGCTACGGCATCGCCAGCCTGCTGGTCGGGCGCTTCATCGGCCCGCTGCGGCCCATGCTGCCAATGATCGCCGGCATGTGCGACATGCCCTTCCCGCGCTTTCTCGCCGTCAGCATCGTCGCCGCCATCGGCTGGTCGATCGCCTACCTGCTGCCGGGCTGGGCCGCCGGTGCGGCAGTGCGCCTGCCGCTGCCCGAAGGCTTCTGGAGCGAAGCGGCGGTGGTCGGCGCCGTACTGGCGGTGCTGGCCGGCGTCAGCGTGCAGAGCAGCCTGCGCCAGCAACGGTATGCGACCAAGCTGATCAGCGCCTTGTGCCTGGCGGCCATGGTGGCGCTGTTCGTCTTCTGGCCGCACCTGGACCGCTTCGACCACGGCCTGATGACCCTGGTGCAGGAGCACCGCAGCGAAGCGGCGCAGAACATCGTGCTGCTGGTGACCAGCATCGGCGACTTCAAGGTGCAGTTTCTCGCCGCCGCCCTGGTGGTGCTGGTGCTGCTGGTCGCCCGGCAGTGGCGGCATGCGGCTTTCGCCCTGGCCACGCTGCTCGGCACGGCGCTGGCCAACGGCGCGCTGAAGGCCTTCTTCGCGCGTGCCCGGCCTGAAGTACTGGTCGACCCACTGACCAGCTACAGCATGCCCAGCGGCCACAGTTCAGCGGCCTTCGCGCTGTTCATGACCCTGGCGGTACTGGCCGGTCGCAGCCAGCCGGTGCGCCTGCGCCTGGCCTGGCTGGTACTGGGCGGCATCCCGGCGCTGGCCATCGCGCTGTCGCGGGTCTACCTGGGCGTGCACTGGCCGACCGACATCCTCGCCGGCATGATGCTCGCCCTGAGTGTCTGCGCCGCCAGCCTGACCCTGGTGCAGCATCGCCAGCCACTGCCGGCCATGTCGCCACGGGTGTGGTGGCTGATGGTTCCGGCGGTGACCGCCTTGCTGGGCGGCTTCGCCGTTCACGGCCTGTCCCACGCCGTGCTGCGCTACCAGTACTTGCAGTGAAAAACGGCTAGCAGTGGCTTCGGCCGCGAAGAAGGCGGTAACGTCAGCGCATTTGTTGCGAACGTGACGCTGCCAAGCGAGCTGGCCAACGCACGTAGGTTTTCCTCAGGCTTGCAGGTCACCCTGCATCTCGTCGAGCAGGCTCTGGATCGCCCCCAGGCGCTCTTCAGGGTCGTCGATTTCCAGCAGCTCGAGCTTGTCCTGCTCGTCGAACGGCAGCAGGTAGGCCAGCTGGTTGGCCAGTGACTGCTGGCCCTCGGCATCCAGGCCCATGTCCAGCGAGGCGACCATGGGGTGCTCGGCCAGGGCATGCAACAGCGCCAGCAGATCGGCGTCTTCTTCCTGAAGCGGCTGTTCCTGCAGGTCCTCCAGCCAGTGCACGTCGGCGACCAGCAACTGGTCACGCTGCACCTCGGTGCTCACCACCCTGAACCGCCGGCCACCCACCACCCGTATACCCAGCAGGCCGTTGTCCTGCTGCTGGAAATCGCGCACCAGTGCCTCGCAACCGATCAGCGAGTGGCCCGCCGGCGCCACGCCGACTTCGCTGCCTTCGGTGATGCACACCACGCCGAAGCCTTCACCGCGTTTCATGCAGCGCCCGATCATGTCCAGGTAACGCGCCTCGAACAGTTGCAGGTCGAGCACGCAGCCGGGGAACAACACGGTGTTCAGCGGAAACAGCGGCAACGTCATAACAAGCTCCTTCATACGACCAAAGAAACGGCCAACGGCAGGAACAGCGCAGTCGCCACCCCCATCAGGCTCATCGCCAGCGCAGCGAAGGCGCCGGTTTCCTCACCTTCCTGCAACGCCTGGGAGGTGCCCACCGCGTGGGCGGTCAGGCCCAGCGCCATGCCCCTGGCCGCCGGGACGTTCACGCCGGCCCATGACAACAGCGCAGGACCACAGATCGCCCCCAGCACCCCGGTAATCAATACGAACACCGCCGCCAGCGCCGCCACCCCACCCAGCTGCTCGGCGACCAGCATGGCGATGGGCGAAGTGACCGACTTGGGCGCCATGGTCATGAGAATCATCGGCTCGGCACGCAGCAGCCAGCCCAGCATCAGGCACAGCCCGGTGACGAACACGCCGCCCAGCACCAGCGTAGCCAAGGTTGGCCAGAACAACTGGCGAATCCTGCGCAGATTCAGATAAAGCGGCACCGCCAGCGCCACGGTGGCCGGCCCCAGCAGCACGCCGAGGATCTGCGTACTGCTGCGGTATTCGTCATAGCTCAGGCCACAGGCCAGCAGCACGCCGATGAGGATCGCCATCGATACCAGCACCGGCTGCAGGAACAACCAGCGGGTCTTCTCATAGGCGGCTACCGCCACCTGGTAGGCACCCAGGGTGATACCGATACCGAAAAGCGGATGGTGGATGACCGACGCCCAGGCGCCCTGCCAGTCGAACATCGTCACGCCTCCCGGCGCCGGGCCTGGCGCTCGATGAGTTTCTGCATCAGCACGCCGACGAACACCATCGACAGCACCAGCGACACCACCAGAGTGCCGAAAATCGCCCAGAAGTCACGGGCAATGGCGCCGGCGTAGGCCATTACGCCCACCGCCGGCGGCACCAGCAGCAGCGGCAGATAACGCAGCAGGCTGCTGGCCGCCTGGTTGAGCGGCTCGTCGACCTCGCCACGCAGCATCAGGAAGGCCAGCAACAGGATCATGCCGATGATCGGCCCCGGCAGGATCGGGATGAACAGGTGATTGAGCGCGGTGCCCAGCAGCTGGAACAGCACCAGCGCCGTCAATCCTCGTAGCAACATGCAGACTCTCCCGGATGAGCATTCAGCGGCGGCCATTATAAGCATGCCAGGCGGTTTGCCAGCCAAGCCCCCTGGCGCGACTTGACCAGGCCGCCCGAGTCTGCTGATCTTCTGCGGTCCACTGCGCCAGCAGTAGGTTGTCCCTATCAAGGAGAGATACATGCCC
The DNA here is from genome assembly GCF_913777995.1 of uncultured Pseudomonas sp. Taxonomy (GTDB): domain Bacteria; phylum Pseudomonadota; class Gammaproteobacteria; order Pseudomonadales; family Pseudomonadaceae; genus Aquipseudomonas. The sequence goes on from NZ_CAJYVE010000034.1 coordinate 116,764, forward strand.
TATGTACCGGCAGACCAGCTCGCAAGCTATATCGGCAAGGACCTTGGCCACTCCGACTGGCTGACCATCGACCAGGAACGCATCAACCTGTTCGCCGAGGCCACCGAAGACTTCCAGTTCATCCACGTCGACCCCGAAAAAGCCGCCAAGACGCCCTTCGGCGGCACCATCGCCCACGGTTTCCTTTCGCTGTCGTTGATTCCCAAGCTGATGGGCGAGCTGCTGGTGCTGCCCGAAGGCCTGAAGATGGTGGTCAACTATGGCCTGGACAGCGTGCGCTTCATCCAGCCAGTGGCGGTGGGCTCGCGGGTGCGCCTGAAGCTGCAGCTCGCCGAGGTCACCGAGAAGAAACCCGGCCAGTGGCTGCTCAAGGGTACCGCCACGCTGGAAATCGAGGGCCAGGAAAAGCCGGCCTATATTGCCGAGCCGCTCACACTCTGTTTTACCTGACCGCGATTGACACGAAACAGTCGTAACAGACTGTTTCGTCCTCCTGACAGCCTGCGGCATACTCTTCTCAAGCGTGATACGGCTCCGTATCCGTTCCCCCCGGATTCACTCCTCCTCGAGACCTGGACATGCGTGCGCTCGCTCCACTGGCACTGACCTTACTGATCGCTGGCTGCGGAGACGGCGAGTCGCTGCTGCCGCCCGATGGCCGCCTACCGGATGGCGGTCGCTACCGGGGCGACCTGGTCAACGGCCTGATGCAAGGCCAGGGGCGTGTCGACTACCCCAACGGCAGCTGGTACCAGGGCCAGTTCGAAGCCGGGCTGTGGCAGGGCCAGGGCGAATGGCACGCCAGCAACGGTGACGTCTACAAGGGCGGTTTCAAGCAGGGGCTGTACGACGGCCAGGGCATGCTGACCACCCGCACCAGCAGCTACATCGGCGGCTTCAAGCAGGGCCGCCGCGACGGCGAAGGCACCTACAAGGAAAAGGGCCTGCTGTATCGCGGCGAGTTCAAGGCCGACCTGTACGACGGTGCCGGCCGCCTGGAGCTGGACGACGGCACCCAGTACCAGGGCCAGTTCAGCCAGGGCAAGCCGCATGGCGAAGGGGTGCGCAGCGACGCCAACGGCAACCAGTACAGCGGACGCTTCGTGCACGGTCAGTTGCAAGGCAACGGGACCTTCAACAGCGCCGAGGGCGACCAGTACGTCGGCGGCTTCCACGACAGCCAGCTGGGCGGCCGCGGCCGCTACGAGAACAGCGAAGGTGACGTATGGACCGGCCAGTTCAGCCAGGGCGCGCTCACCGGCAAGGGTGAACTGGTCGGCGCCGACGGCAGCCGCTACCAGGGTCACTTCAACAACTGGCGCTTCAACGGCGAAGGCCGCCTGCAACTGGCCGACGGCAGCAGCTACGTGGGCGGTTTCGCCAACGACACCTACCAGGGCAACGGCACCCTGACCCTGCCCGACGGCAGTGTGCAGCGCGGTGTCTGGGCCAATGGCCAGCGCGTGCGCGACGCCCAGGGCAACCTGCTGCCCGACAGCCTGGAAACCGGCCTGCTGGCTCAGGGCAAGCTGCTCGACAACGCCCTGGCCGCCCTGCCCGCCTCGACCCCGGCGGTGGAGCTGTACAGCCTGGTGGTCGGCGGCGACGGCAAGCAGAGCGTGTTCATGCGCGAGGCCGATTACGTCGGCAACCTGCTCAAGACCCGTTTCGGCGCCTACGGCCAGGTCAGTCTGGTCAACCACCGCGACCACATGCAGGACCGCCCCCTGGCCACCCGTGAAAGCATCAGCCGCGCCATTCAGGCACTGGCGCAACGCAGCGGCCCGGAAGACCTGGTGTTCATCTACCTGACCAGCCATGGCACCCACGACCACGAACTGGTTCTGGACCAACCGCGCCTGTCGCTGTCGGACCTGCCCGCCGACGAGCTGGCGTCGGTACTCGCGCCGCTGAAGAACCGCGACAAGATCATCGTCATCTCGGCCTGCTATTCCGGCGGTTTCATTCCGGCCCTGAAAGACGAGCACACCCTGGTCATGACCGCCTCGCGGGCCGACCGGGTGTCCTTCGGCTGTTCGGAAGAAGCCGACTTCACCTACTTCGGCGACGCACTATTCGCCCGGGCACTGGTCGAAACCGATGACCTGCAACAAGCCTTCAAGCAAGCCAGCGCCTATGTGGCGCAACGTGAGATAGAAGACAACTACGAAGCATCCGAACCCCAGATATGGGCCCCCAAGGCAGTGCTCGCCCGCTGGCAGCAACTGCGCAAGAACCAGGCAGAACGTGCGCTTAATACGACGTTGACGCGCAAGGACGCGAAAACCTCCGGCAGTCGCTAGGCCCAGACCCCATGTCGCTGCGCATGGCCTAGGCTTTCAGTATCAAGGGAGAAACATCATGTACTTGACGCCGCAACACATCCTGCTCGCAGGCGCCACAGGCCTGACCGGCGAACACCTGCTCGATCGCCTGCTCAGTGAACCCACCGTCAGCCGGCTGCTGGCCCCCACCCGGCGGCCACTGGCCAGCCACCCGCACCTGGAAAATCCGGTCGGCGAACTCGCCAGCCTGCTGCCGAACCTCAGTGGCCGGGTCGACATCGCCTTCTGCTGCCTGGGCACCACCATCAAGCAGGCCGGGTCTCAGGAAGCCTTCCGCGCCGTCGACTTCGACCTGGTGGTGGCCTTCGCCGCCCGCGCCCGTGCCCTGGGCGCCCGCCATCTGCTGGTGATCAGCGCCATCGGCGCCGACCCCAAGTCCAGCGTGTTCTACAACCGCATCAAAGGCGAGATGGAACAAGCCCTGCAAGATCAGGACTGGCCGCAACTGACCATCGCCCGCCCCTCCCTGCTGGTCGGCAGCCGCCCGGAAACGCGCTGGGCCGAGCAGATCGCCGCGCCCTTCGCCAAGCTGCTGCCCGGCAAGTACGGCGCCATCGAAGTGTGCAGCCTGGCCCGCGCACTCTGGCGTCTGGCGCTGGAGGAGCAGGATGGCGTGCGCATCGTCGAGTCGGATGAACTGCGCAAACTAGGCAAATGATCGCGACCCGGCACAGGGGCCGGGCCTGACCCTGAATCTCAGGTAGAATGCCCGGCCCAGACCACCACGCAGCACGCTCGCCCATGACCGCTTCGAACCCCACTACGCCCTCCTCCATCGCGATCATCGGTGGCGGCCCCGCCGGCCTGATGGCGGCCGAGGTGCTGAGCCAGGCGGGCATGCAGGTCGATCTCTACGACGCCATGCCTTCGGTGGGGCGCAAATTCCTGCTGGCGGGCGTCGGCGGCATGAACATCACCCATTCCGAACCCTGGCCAGCCTTTATCTCGCGCTATGCCGAACGCGCGGCGCAGGTCGAGCCGCTGCTGCGTGACTTCGATGCCGGCAGCCTGCGCCAGTGGATCCACGGGCTGGGCATCGAGACCTTCGTCGGCAGCTCCGGCCGGGTGTTTCCCACCGACATGAAGGCGGCCCCGCTGCTACGCGCCTGGCTCAAGCGCCTGCGCGAAAGCGGGGTGAACCTGCACACCCGGCATCGCTGGCTGGGCTGGAACAGCGACGGCAGCCTGCGCATCGCCGGCCCCGACGGTGAGCGCGCAGTCAGTACAGACGCCCTGCTGCTGGCCCTGGGCGGTGCCAGCTGGGCGCGCCTGGGTTCCGACGGCGCCTGGCTGCCGTGGCTGCAAGCCAAAGGCGTCGAGGTGGCGGCGCTGCGGCCGAGCAACTGCGGCTTCGAAGTGACGGCGTGGAGCGAGCTGCTGCGCAGCCGCTTCGCCGGCGCACCGCTGAAGAACATCGCCATGGGCCTGCATCGTGAACAGATGCGCCCCGGTGAATGCGTGGTCACCGAGACCGGCGTGGAAGGCAGCCTGGTGTATGCGCTGTCGGCGCCGATCCGCGAACGCATCGCACGCGACGGCCACGCGACGCTGCTGATCGATCTGTTGCCGGGCAAGTCTGTGGCCCAGGTCGAGAAGGCCCTGGCCAAGCCCAGGGGCTCGCGCTCCATGGCCCGTCACCTGAGCGGCCAGCTCGGCCTGGACGGTGTGAAGGCCGCCCTGCTGCGCGAACTGGCGCCCGCCGGCCAGTTCGATGATCCACAGCGGCTGGCCGCTTCGATCAAGGCACTGCCGTTGCAGTTGCTGCGCACACGGCCGCTGGACGAGGCAATCAGCACCGCCGGTGGCGTGCGCTTCGAGGCCATGAACGAGCATCTGATGCTCAACGCCCTGCCCGGCGTGTTCTGCGCCGGCGAAATGCTCGACTGGGAAGCCCCCACCGGCGGCTACCTGCTCACCGCCTGCTTCGCCAGCGGTCGCACCGCCGCGCAGGGCATTCTCGACTGGCTGCAGCAAGCCCACTGACGACTTCGGCTGGCGCTTGCCATGGCGATTCCAGCTGCGAAGGCGGCGGCACGGGCGCAGCAAAGGTGTCGGCCTTACGGGCAATACAGGCTTGGTGGGAGCGGCTTTAGCCGCGAAAGCGCCAGGAAATTCAGTGCATCTGTTGTGAACATGCGGTCGCTTCGCGGCTGAAGCCGCTCCTACCCGGTCTAACTGGCCGTTCAAAAAATCAACAGCACCACCGCTGCAACAAAAAATGCGGACAGGGCATTTCGGCCAAAAAAACCGGGCGATATTCGCACAATTAACCATCCAGTTAATTTTGCGCTCTATAATCGCGCCCATTCACACATGGGTGCTTCAAAATGACACAGCCACAACCTCTTTCCGGCCTGGCCAGGTTCATCCTGCTCGGGCTGGGTATCGTCATCGCGCTGCTCGGCCTGGCCCTGGCAGCGGGCGGCTTCTCCCTGGTACGCCTGGGCGGCAGCTGGTATTTCCTGCTCGGCGGCCTGGCCATGGCCGTTTCCGGCCTGCTCATCACCGCACGCAAGCGCGCCGGCGCCTGGCTGTTCGCGGCGTTTCTGCTCGGCACGGCGGCCTGGGCACTGGCCGATGTCGGCCTGCAGTTCTGGCCGCTGTTCTCGCGCCTGTTCATGTTCGGCGCCATGGGCCTGGTGGTCGCGCTGGTCTATCCACAACTGGTCCGCGCCAGCGGTGCACAACCCGGCAAGGCGCCCTACGGCATCGCCGGTGTACTGGCGATCGTCCTGGCCATCGCCGTGGGCAACATGTTCGTCGCCCACCCCAGCGTCGCGCCCACCGGCAGTGGCCCTGGCCTGACCCCGGTGGATCCGGCCAAGGCGCAGAAAGACTGGGCGCACTACGGCAATACCGAAGGCGGCAGCCGCTTCGCCGCACTGGACCAGATCAACCGCGGCAACGTCGACAAACTGAAGGTGGCCTGGACCTACCACACCGGTGACATCGCCGAGAGCAACGGCAATGGTGCCGAAGACCAGCTCACCCCGCTGCAGATCGGCAACAAGGTGTTCATCTGCACCCCGCACAACAACCTCATCGCGCTGGACGCCGACACCGGCAAGGAACTGTGGAAAAACGCGATCAACGCCAAGTCCGCCGTGTGGCAGCGCTGCCGCGGCCTGGCCTATTTCGACGCCACGGCGCCCCTGGCACAGCCCAGCCAGCCCGGCAACTCGCCGATCATCGCCGCCACTGTGGCGCCCGGCGCCAACTGCCAGCGCCGCCTGCTGACCAACACCATCGACGCCCGGCTGATCGCCGTGGACGCCGACACCGGTGAGTTCTGCCAGGGCTTTGGCAACAACGGCCAGGTCGACCTCAAGGCCGGCCTGGGCAACGTGCCGGACTCGCATTACCAGCTGTCCTCCGCGCCGCTGATGGCCGGCACCACGGTCGTGGTCGGCGGCCGCGTCGCCGACAACGTGCAGACCGACATGCCAGGCGGGGTGATCCGCGGCTTCGATGTCATCACCGGGCAGATGCGCTGGGCCTTCGACCCGGGCAATCCGCAAGACCGCCAGGCCCCGGCCGACGGCCAGACCTACGTACGCAGCACCCCCAACAGCTGGGCGCCGATGTCCTATGACCCGGCGATGAACACGGTCTTCCTGCCGATGGGCAGCTCGTCCACCGACCTCTACGGTGTAGAGCGCAGCCGCCTGGACCATACCTACGGCGCCTCGATCCTGGCGCTGGATGCCACCACCGGCAACGAAAAGTGGGTGTACCAGACGGTACATAATGACCTGTGGGACTTCGACCTGCCGATGCAGCCGAGCCTGATCGATTTCACCAGGAAGGACGGCCAGTCCGTGCCTGCCCTGGTGATCGGCACCAAGGCCGGGCAGATCTACGTGCTCGACCGCGCCACCGGCCAGCCGCTGACCCAGGTCGAGGAAGTTCCGGTCAAGGCCGGCAACATCCCCAACGAACCGTACGCGCCGACCCAACCCAAGTCGCTGGGCATGCCGCAGATCGGCGCACAGACCCTGACCGAGTCGGACATGTGGGGCGCCACCCCGTATGACCAACTGCTGTGCCGCATCGACTTCAAGAAGATGCGCTACGACGGCCTGTACACCGCACCGGGCACCGACCGCTCGCTGAGCTTCCCCGGCTCGCTGGGCGGCATGAACTGGGGTGGTCTGTCTACCGACCCGGTGCATGGTTTCATCTTCGTCAACGACATGCGCCTGGGCCTGTGGGTCGAAATGATCCCGTCGCAGAACAAGGGCCAGGCCGCGGGCGGTGGTGAAGCGATCAACACCGGCATGGGCGCGGTACCGCTCAAGGGCACGCCGTACGCGGTGAACAAGAACCGCTTCCTCTCGGTGGCGGGTATTCCGTGTCAGGCGCCGCCGTTCGGCACCCTGACCGCCATCGACATGAAGACCCAGCAGATTGCCTGGCAAGTGCCGGTCGGCACCGTCGAAGACACCGGCCCGCTGGGCATCGCCATGGGCCTGCCGATCAAGATCGGCCTGCCGACCCTCGGCGGCACCCTGTCCACCCAGGGCGGCCTGGTGTTCATCGCCGGCACCCAGGACTTCTACCTGCGCGCCTTCAACAGCGCCAACGGCGAAGAAGTCTGGAAAACCCGCCTGCCAGTCGGCAGCCAGGGCGGGCCGATGACCTACGTGTCGCCCAAGACCGGCAAGCAGTACGTGGTCATCACCGCTGGCGGCGCCCGCCAGGCCACTCAGCGTGGCGACTACGTGATCGCCTACGCCCTGCCATAATCCCCTTCTTGCCCGCCCTCCGGGGCGGGCCGCTCCGGGCCTCCGGCCCTTTCGCACAGCGGATGTGCACGTTCCGCCTCTGGCGCGGTCTGCTCTAGCGTCCTCGCACATCCGTCACGCGACGTCCGGCTGGCCGGGGCTTTTGTGTCCCGTTCAACCGAGAGGTTCGCATGCCCGTTCGACTCCACCCCGGCCGCCTGGCCCTGCAGATCCACGCCCTCGCCTGCGGGCTGGGCGCCAGCGCGCTGAGCCTGGCCGACGACAGCCCGGCGGCAAGCTACGAGATTCTCACCCCCATCGTGGTCACCGGCAGCTACGCCCCGATGTCCGGCTACGACCTGCCGTTCTCCGTCGACACCGTACAACTGCAGCAGATCAGCGACGGCCAACTGGGTGTCAACCTCTCCGAGGTGCTGCCGCGCGTGCCGGGCCTGGTGGTCCAGAACCGCCAGAACTACGCCCAGGACCTGCAGATTTCCTCGCGCGGCTACGGCGCCCGCTCGGCGTTCGGCATTCGCGGGCTGAAGTTGCTGATGGACGGCATTCCGGCCAGTACCCCAGACGGCCAAGGCCAGGCCGCGACCCTCAACCTGGACGTCGCCGACCGTATCGAAGTGCTGCGTGGCCCGACTTCGACCCTCTACGGCAGCAACGCCGGCGGGGTCATCCAGATGTTCACCCGCGATGGCCAGGGCAGCCCGAAGGTCGGCGCCGAGACCACCTTCGGCAGCGACGGCTATAACAAGAACCACCTGTATGCCGAAGGCGGCAACGACAAGGCCGGCTTTCTGGTCGATGGCTCGCGCATGGACACCGACGGCTACCGCGACCACAGCGCCGCGCGCCGCGACCAGACCTTCGCCAAGGTGCATGTGAAGCCCGATGAAGACAGCCGCCTGGCGCTGACCTGGAGCAGCCTGGAGCAGAACGGCACCCAGGACCCGCTGGGCCAGACCTGGGCCGGCTACCGCGCCGACCCGCGCTCGGTAGCGGCGCCCGCGCTGACCTACGACACGCGCAAGAGCATCGACCACCAGCAGGTGGGCATGAACTACGAGCGCCACTTCGGCGACGCGACCCTGCAATTCAACCTCTACGCCGGCCAGCGCAGCGTGGTGCAATACCTGTCGATTCCGCGCACAGTGGCCTCCAACAGCCAGCGCGGCGGTGGCGTGGTGGACTTCGACCGCGAGTTCCACGGCGGTACCCTGCGCTGGATCCAGCCGATCCAGGGCGTGCCCGGCGAGCTGACCGTTACCACCGGGGTGGACTACGACCGCAGCCGCGACGACCGCCGCGGCTTCCAGAACTTCAGCGGCGACCAACTGGGTGTCAAAGGCGAACTGCGCCGCGACGAGATCGACACCGCCACCAGCCTCGACCCCTATATTCAGGCGCGCTGGCTGCTGGACAACTGGACCTTCGAGGCCGGCCTGCGGCACAGCAGCATGAAAATGGAAGTCGACGACCACTACCTGGCCAATGGCGACTCCAGCGGTTCCAAGACCTACCAGCGCAACACCCCGTCGCTGTCGGTGATGTACGCCTTCACCCCCGACCTGCACGCCTACATCAGCGCCGGCAAAGGCTTCGAGACCCCCACCCAGGCAGAAATGGCCTACGCGCCGGGCCTGGCGGAAAGCTTCAACTTCGGCTTGTCTCCGGCGACCAGCACCCAGTACGAAATCGGCCTGAAGGCCAAGGTGGCCGGCAATACCCGCATCAATGCAGCGATCTTCGAAATCCGCACCGACGACGAGATCGTCGTCGCCAGTTCCACCGACGGCCGCACCAGCTACCAGAACGCCGGCAAAACCCTGCGTCGCGGTTTCGAGCTGGGCGTGCAGAGCCAGTTGAGCGAACAGTGGGAAGCGACCCTGGCCTATACCCGTCTGCAAGCCACCTACGCTCAGGCCTTCGTGGCCAGCGGGCAGACCATCGAGAAGGGCAACCACCTGCCAGGCGTGCCGGGCAGCAGCCTGTTCGGCGAGCTGGTCTGGCGCCCGCTACAAGGCATCAGCATGGGCGTCGAGGGGCAGTACCGCAGCAAGGTGTATGTCGAGGACAGCAACCAGGACAAAGCCGCGCCCAGCTACGCGGTGTTCAACTGGCGGACCCGCTTCGAGCAGCGCTATGGTCCCTGGACCTTCCACCAACTGGTGCGCCTGGACAACCTGCTGGACCGCCAGTACGTCGGTTCGGTGATCGTCGGCGACGGCAACGGCCGCTACTACGAAGCCGCTCCCGGCCGCTCGTGGTATGCCGGGGCGGGGGTCGAGTACCAGTTCTGAAGGCATCATGGCCAGTTAGACCGGGTAGGAGCGGCTTCAGCCGCGAAGCGGTCGCATGTTCACAGCAGATGCAGTGAATTTCCCGGCGCTTTCGCGGCTAAAGCCGCTCCTACAGGGCCCCATGACACCTAACCGAACAGCAGTGCGGCTAAAGCCGCTTGTCCCAGCAAATCCGAGTCAGTAGACGTCGCGCCGGTAACGCCCGGTTTCGATCAGCTCGGCCACTGCCAGTTCGCCCAGCAGCTCGCGAAGCACCTGGTCCACGCCGCTGGCCATGCCCTGCAGGCTGCCACAGAGGTAGATGGCGGCACCCTCGGCCAGCCAGGCGCGCACTTCGTCACCAGCTTCGCGCAGCCTGTCCTGCACGTAGACCTTGTGCGCCTGATCGCGGGAGAAGGCCAGGTCAAGGCGCTGCAGCTGGCCGTTGTCCAGCCAGCCCTGCAGTTCTTCGCCACAGAGGAAGTCATGAGCACGGTTGCGCTCGCCGAACAGCAGCCAGTTACCTGTCTGGCCCTGCTGGATACGTGCCTTGAGCAGGCTGCGCAGCCCGGCCAGCCCGGTACCATTGCCGACCAGAATCATCGGCACGCCCGCCTCGGGCAGGTGGAAGCCGCTGTTGCGGCGCAGGCGCAGGCTGACCTGCGCGCCCACCGGCAGGTACTCGGTCAGCCAACCAGACCCCACGCCAAAGTCCCCATCGCTGTGGATTTCCTGGCGCACGATCAGTTGCAGGCTGCCGTCTTCAGGGATCGAGGCGATGGAGTATTCCCGCGCTGCCAGCGGTACCAGGGTATCCACCAGCGCCTGGGCATGCAGCCCGACCAAGTGCGCACGGTGTTGCGGCAGCTGACGACTGCCCAGCGCCTGCAACAGCGTCTCCTGCAGGCCGTCGACGCTTACCGGCTCGTCCCCCGTCAGGCCCAGGCCATCGAGCAGGCGCCGCAGCACCGCTTCGCCATGGCGCGGCAGCACTTCGACGAGGTCACCGGCCGCCCAGCGTACGGCCTCGGGCGGGGCCAGGCTCAGCAGGAACACTTTGGCGCCCTGGCTGCCGGGGTTGAGCCACTCACGGCGGCTCAGGGTCCAGCTTTCGAATGCCGGCGCCTGCCAGGCTGCCAATGGCTGGCTGCCGGTGGCCTGGCCCAGCTGCTGCTGCCAGCTCTGCAGGGCCTGCGGGTCGGCGTTGTCCACCTCCACCGGCGCGAACAACGAGCGCCCGCCTCGCTCCAGCAGCCAACCATGCAGGCGCCGGGCGAAACCGCAGAACTGCGTGTACTGCCGGTCGCCCAGGGCCAGCACCGCATAGTTGAGGTGCTCCAGGGCCAACGGCTGGCCAAGCCACTGGCGCTCGAAGGCGCGGGCGCTGTCCGGAGCCTCGCCGTCGCCGAAGGTGCTGACCACGAACAGGGCATTGTGGCTGCGTTGCAGGTCTTCACCGGTCAGGTCGGCCAGGCGCTCCACGCGCACCGGCAGGCCGGCGGCCTGCAGCTGCCCGGCGCTCTGCCAGGCCAGTTGCTCGGCGAAGCCACTCTGGCTGGCGAAGCCCACCAGCCAGGCCGATGCGTGGTCCGCACCGGTGTTCTGCAGCCCACTGCGCGCCTGCAGAACCTGGCGTTTCTTGCGCCGCCGGTCGAGGTACAACAGCCAACCGGTAATGAAGAACAGCGGCATCAGCAGCGAGGCCACCGCCAGGATGATCCGCCCCGGCAAGCCGAAGTAGCTGCCCACGTGCAGGGCGTAGTTGCTGGTCAGCAGCTGGTCGCCCAGGGACTTGTGGGCATAACGGTCCAGCGCATGGATACGCCCACTGGCCGGGTCCAGGTTGAGGGTGTTGAAGGCGCGCGGGTGCGGCGAATCCTTGAGCAGGTAGAACACCGTGGCCGGCAGGCCGGCGCCGTTGGGCAGGCGCAGGTTGTAGCTGGCCAACCCCGGCCCGGCGGATTCGCGGATGCTCTGCCAGACCGCGTCGTAGTCCACCACCAACGGGCCGGCGGGTGGCGCGCCTTTGCCGTTCATCGCGCCCCCACGACGCGGCTCGCCGGTCGGCGGGGTATCGCTGAGCAGGCGTGTCATGCCCTGGTTCCACCACGAGTAGGACCACATCAGGCCGGTGACGGCGAACAACAGGTAAGCCAGCAAACACCAGGTGCCGAACACCGAATGCAGGTCCCAGTTGAAGCTGCGGCCCTTCCTGGCCCAGTCCAGGGTCAGCCAGGCCCGCCAGTCCAGTACCTTGCGTGGCCAGCGCAGGTAAAGGCCCGACAGACAGAAAAAGATCAGGATCAAGGTGCAGGCGCCGGTGATTTGCCGGCCGAAGGGGCCGATGGCCAGGAAGCGGTGCAGGTCCAGTACCACGCCGAAAAAATCCTCGCCCACGCCTTCGGGCCGTACCTCAGCGGTGTACGGGTCGAAATTCACGCGCGGCCCGCGTCGCTCACCCGGCTTGGGCTGGAAATAGGCCGTCGCCACCCGACCGCTGTCCAACTCTACGCGCAATATGGCGACGGTCATGCCCTGGGCGGCTTCCAGCCGACGCGCCAGCTCGGCCGGCGGCAGCGTTTCGCCACGCTTTTCCACCCGCAGCACGTCCGGGTTCAGAGCATCGAGAATCTCATCCTCGAAGGCATACAACGCGCCTGTCACGCCCATCACCGCCAGCACCAAGCCAGCACTGATACCCAGAAACCAGTGCAATTGGAAAAGGACCTTTTTGAACACCACCACACCTCACTTGCGTCATGGCGCGCACCCCGTACCTTGCGCGACTCGATCGGTACACCGCAGCCTCATCGACCCGTCGCAAACGCGCCAGGCAGTGGCCTGAACCGCTATGCAAGCGCCTGTCAGGCCGGTCGCGAAACATATTGCAAACGAGCGCCACAAGCAATTGAGATGAATTGCCGTTTGCAAATTTTTTTCACTTATAGGTCATGCATAGGCTGAATGCAGTGGTCGCCCTTCAATAAACAGGAAAACCGCCCTACTGGGCGGTCTCCTGAAAACTGGCAAGGTCCTGGCCGGGCCTGCATCCGGCCAATCCTGCCGAAGCTCACACCTGGCGGCAGCGCCCCGCCGCAGGGCGAGTGACCTCCGTGTCTGCTTCCGCCAGGGCAGGCTCAGCTTCGCCAGGTGCGGCGCAGGTCGTTCAGGTAGTCACTGAGCAGCCGGCCCTGAGCCAGGAACGTCGAAGCGGCCGTTTCGACATCATTGAGGGGCGACGCAGGATGGAGGCTGATAAAACGCCTCAGCGCTTCTAACAGCTTACCGATCTCCAGTGTGTAGCCCTGCTTCGGCGCGTCGATGAGCTTGAGCTGATTCAATTGTTCCAACTTGCGGCTCTCGAGGAGGCGCTGCTGACGCAGCTCGCGTGTATGCCCAGCCAGTTCGTCCAGCTGCGCCTGCAGGCGATCACGATGACGGGTGAGGTGTTCATACTTCAGATGGCTGCTGCCCAGGTTGAGGATATTGGAAATACCCTCGATACCAGCCTTGATCGAGCCGATCAGCGGGTTCTTCGGGTCGAACTCCATCAGCACCTTCAACGACTCGACCAGCGGTTTGAATTTGTCCCACAGGCTGATGGCCTCGATCTCGGCGATCAGCTTGTTGACCGTCTTCTCCTCCTCGATGAGCCTGGCCAGCGGTGACTCATCGGCGGCCAGCTGCGCATCGATACGGACAATGTCGGCCTCGATCGGAGCGATCAGGTGATCGACGTCGCCAACGCTGACGTGCGCCAGATTGACCAACGCGTCGTCCAGCGCGCTGGCCTTGCGTCCGATATCGCCCAACTGCTGCTGCATTTGCTCCTGGATCTCGGCGGCAATGGCTGCGATAGCGCCAAGGGTCTGCTCATCAGGGGGCTCGCCCTTGAGCCGCTTGATGGCGCTCAGCAGATCTTCCACCCCCTCACTGTTCAGCAGGCCTGGCACCGAGGACAGCGTGTCCAGGGCTGCATGATCAACCCCAGCGAGCTCCTGAAGCAGGCTCAAGAGGATTTCGCGCTTCACAGGCAAATAGATATCAGCCAGCGACTCAGCAGTATGGCGGATCTGCGCGCGATGGGTATTGGCGGCAATCAGATCGATATTCGGCAACTGGAAGGGTATATCCAGAACGTGTACGGTCATGGTTTCATCATCCTTTATAATTATCGGTTTTCCATCAGCGACGACTGTCTTCGACGGCTTTATTAAAGGCGGTCAGCAGGTCGAGTGCTTGTTTCTGAATTTCCTGCCAGTTGGCGATCATGGTTCTGAAGCGCGACACGAAGATCACCAGCAACTTTACATCGTCCATGCTCTCAAGTTGCCGGTACGACGAGTCCACCAGATCTTTCAACAACACCCAAAGACTTTCCACATTGCTGACGCCGCTGATCGCGCCGTCGATACGAATCTTCAAATCCTGCAGGTGGGTTTCGAACTCATGCAGGTCAGCAAGAAACTTGTCGAGCCGGCGAAGTTTGGTTTCCAGGCTGTTTCTTTCCTTGACCAGCTGGTCTTTCTCCTTGAGAACAGCAGAGGCCTTGGGGCCATAGATGGACAAGGAAATCGCTCCACCAATAACCCCCCAGACAAAGCCGACCCAGCGATACTTGCAGTACTCCTCGTACTCCTTGGTTTTCTGATCAATGCGTTCGTTGAGGCGCCGCAGCTCTTCCCTGAGCTCAGTGACTTCGTTGCCCGCCTCCACCGAGTTGGCCAGTTGGATCTTCAAGGCCACACCAGGAGCGATCTCTTCCCTGAGACGCCCCTTGAATTGCGCCGCGCCATCACGGACACGCAGGGTACTGGCGCTGTGCACCTGGATATGGCGCTTTAGCTCGCCGACCAGCGCCAGCAGCCCCGGCAGCTTCTTGCGGTCGCCTTCGACCAACTCGGTCGGCGGCATCTGCTCGAGTTGTTCGGGCGTGAGGTCCTCCAGACCCAGCGTGCGCCAGGAGTCCAGATGCTGGATGAATTCGATGGTGTCCTGGGTGGTACTGACCAGGTTGCCAGCGAAGACATGCAGGTCACTGCCCACGGCGCGCATATCGTCTTCCAAGCCGCTCCAGCTCGCGGCATGTTCGCGAATGTCGCCGTAGAGCCTCTGGATGTCTTCAGGGCTTAGACCAGCCACGGTGCTTTCGTAGTTGCCGAGCAACTGGCGGATCTGCTGCAGGTCGGTGGGCAGCGCCAGGCCGGTGTTCACATAGCGACGAATAGCCCGGACATCTTCATTGGTTACTAATAAGCCCGGGTCACGAAAAGCACCTTCGCCTTTGCCGGCGGCGGCATTGATGAAGTCTTTACCGACCTGACTCAGGTCATCGAGATGATGCCCGGACGCGTCGGGCGTCTGTTCCATAGCTTCGTTTTTCATGTTTTAACGTCCTTATTGTTTTGAGCGGTCATCAAGACCAAAACATCTCCTTGCAAGGCCATTAGAAACTAGCAAACGAACAAACTAATAAACAGCAAGAGGTACCGACCCAAACTGTAGGAATAAGCCACGGCAACTAAGGAAGTTTAACGGCCTGCGCAAGACAAGCAGAACACTGGATCCAAAGCAAAGGAAAACCTTTGTTCTCTCCTAGGACCCTTTATCAAACAGGGACATAAAAAAACCCATGATCGCTCATGGGTTCTTTTTACCGCACGGGTTCTTTACAGATAGAACGCCTTGAGCGGCGGGAAGCCATTGAATTCCACCGCGCTGTAGCTGGTGGTGTAGGCACCGGTCGACAGCCAGTACAGGCGATCACCGATGGCCAGGTTCAGCGGCAGGCCGTACTTGTAATGCTCGTACATGATGTCGGCGCTGTCGCAGGTCGGGCCGGCGATGACCACTTCTTCCATTTCGCCTTTCTTCTCGGTCCAGATCGGGAACTTGATGGCTTCGTCCATGGTTTCGATCAGGCCGGAGAACTTGCCCACGTCGGTGTAGATCCAGCGCTCGACGGCGGTACGCGACTTGCGCGCCACCAGCACCACTTCACTGACCAGGATGCCGGCGTTGGCAATCAGCGAACGGCCAGGCTCAAGAATGATTTCCGGCAGTTCGTCACCGAAGTCTTCCTTGAGGAAGCGGATGATCTCTTCAGCGTAGGTTTCCAGGCTGTTGGTGCGGGTGATGTAGTTGGCCGGGAAGCCGCCACCCATGTTGATCATCTGCAGGGTAATGCCGTCTTCTTCCTTGAGGCGCTCGAAGATCACCTTGACCTTGGCGATGGCGGCGTCCCAGACGTCGATATCGCGCTGCTGGCTGCCTACGTGGAACGACACGCCGTACGGCACCAGGCCCAGTTGCTTGGCCAGGATCAGCAGGTCCAGGGCCATGTCCGGGTTGCAGCCGAACTTGCGCGACAGCGGCCAGTCGGCCGAAGTGGAACCTTCGGTGAGGATACGTACATAGACCTTCGAACCTGGCGCGGCCTTGGCGATGTTGCGCAGGTCGGCCTCGGAGTCGGTGGCGAACATGCGTACGCCTTTGTCGTAGAAGTAACGGATGTCGCGGGATTTCTTGATGGTGTTGCCGTAGCTGATGCGCTCCGGGCCTACGCCGGTGCCCATCACCTTGTCCAGCTCGTAGATGGACGCGATGTCGAAGCTCGAACCCTTGTCACGCAGCAGTTCGATGATTTCCACCGCAGGGTTGGCCTTGACCGCGTAGTAGACCTTGGCGAATTCGAAACCGGCGCGCAGGTCGTCGTAGGCCTGGCTGATCATCTGGGTATCGATGACCACGAAGGGGGTTTCCTGCTTGTCAGCGAAGGACTTCATCTTCTTGAAGGTTTCGGGTGCGAAATAGTCTTCGACCTTGATCGACATGCTCAGGGACTCCTGGGGGCAAACAAGTGAATAAATGGGTGAATATGAACGCCCTCCGTATCCCCACTTTGGTTCGCCTACTTCCCAAGGCATGTCGCCGAAAGCAAAAAGGCCATGGGGCAGCTCCCCTTGGCCTTGCTGTCTCGTCGTCAGTACTTGAGCCGGATGGATCGTTTCCAGCATGGACGTTCGGCGCGAACTTTAGGACCTGAAGGGCTTTAGATCAACTAAAAATGTCGCGTTTTCGCACGAGATTTCCAGACCGTTCATCACACCCACCTGTGTAACCGACTCACATGACAGGCAGATGTTCCCCTCGCCGGGCAAATGCGCTGGCCACCGCCGCCTCACCTGCAGGTTGTGCCAGTAACAGCCGACCGGCACCTGCGCCATGATCAGCCCGAACATGCTGGGAGCATCGACATGTCCAGGTATATCAAAGAGCGCTCGTTCGTCGCCTCGCTGCGCGCCATGGCCCCCTATGAGGCACAACTGGATTTCTCGCGCCAGGTCGAGGAGCGGGGTACGGTCGTCCAAGGCAATACCGCACCGCCTGTATTCATCCGCAGCGATGAATACGCCTATCTCAGCGCGACCACGCAACCGCGCGAGACCCTGAAGTTCTGGTTTCTGTGGCGAAGCTGGGACAACGCTAGCGAGAGCTATGAAATCAAGGCCCGGCACGCCATGTTCGTCGACAACCGGCAGTCGCTGGGCAATCTGACCACCACCTCTCAGCGCGTGGCGGTCGATCCGTTCAATTTCCGTGACGTGATGCTCTACATCCGCCCCGAGAAAGCCCTGAAGAGCAACCCGGGTTGGCATGTGCTGCTCAACGACAAGCTGCTCGATGAAACCTCACTACGGACCGGCGAGGTCGGGCCAGTACAGATCATCGCGCCCAATGGCAACCCGCTAGGCGTCTACGACCGCCGCAACTTCGGCCAGCAATGGTGGGCGTACATTTCTTGCGCACGCAGCGGCGAGCCGCTGCTGTCGGCTAATACCGTGCCCATTCGCATGATGATGACGGTCGAGCAGATCGCCATCGACGATCCGCTGGCCTGACCACAGACAATGCCTGCGGCCGACCTCGTTCGAATACAGCCGCCTGACCCAGGAGGGTCGGCTTCAGCCGGGAATCGCTTCGCGACTGAAGCCCCACAGGAAGCCGCCGATCAGGACGCCGCCAGCTCCGCTGGCGAGACGATGCTGGTCTTGGCGCCGCGCGAACGACCGGAGCTGAGGTAAGCGGCGATGGACTCCTGGGTCACCTCGCCGAGGAACACCCGCTCGGCGTCCAGCACCGGCAGCCAGGCGCGGTTGAACTCGTACATGCGCGACAGCAGGATGCGCAGGTTTTCGTCATGCACCGCCGTGGCGTTGAACTCGCGCAGGTACTGCGCGCAGGTGCCGGTCTGGCGGTGCAGGTCACGGCGGCGCACATAGCCCATGGCCTTGTTCTCGGCATCGGTGACCACCACGTAGCGGCGGTCGTTGTCGTCCATCACCTCCAGGGCGTCGGCCACCGGCGTTTCCGGGCTGACCGACGGCGCGTTGTCGGCGGCGTCTTCGGCCTTGACCAGCAGCAGACGCTTGAGGGTGCTGTCCTGGCCGACGAAGTTGGACACGAACTCGTCGGCCGGGTGGGCCAGCAGGGTGTCCGGGTGGTCGATCTGGATCAGCTTGCCAGCACGGAAGATGGCGATCTTGTCGCCCAGCTTGAGGGCTTCGTCGATGTCGTGGCTGACCATGATCACGGTCTTGTTCAGCGCCCGCTGCATCTCGAAGAACTCGTTCTGGATCATCTCGCGGTTGATCGGGTCGACCGCACCGAACGGCTCGTCCATCAGCAGCAGCGGCGCCTCGGCGGCCAGGGCGCGGATCACCCCGATACGCTGTTGCTGGCCACCGGACAGCTCGCGCGGGTAGCGGTGCAGGTACTGCTTGGGTTCGAGCTTGATCATGTTCATCAGCTCGCGGGCCCGCTCGCGGCACTTCTGTTTGTCCCAACCCAGCAACTGCGGCACCACCATGATGTTTTCTTCGATGGTCATGTTGGGAAACAGGCCGATCTGCTGGATCACGTAGCCGATGTTGCGGCGCAAGGTCACTTCGTCCAGCGCAGTGGTGTCTTCGCCGTTGATCAGCACCTTGCCGGAGGTCGGTTCGATCAGGCGGTTGATCATCTTCAACGTGGTGCTCTTGCCACAGCCCGAAGGGCCGAGGAACACGCAGATTTCGCCTTCGTTGACCGTGAGGCTGACCGAATCGACCGCCTTCACTTCTTTACCGTTGCTCTGGAATGTCTTGGTGAGGTTCTGGAGTTCGATCATTTCAGGAGTCCTTTGGGAGTCAGCGAACGTTGCAGCCACTGCAGAAGCAGGTCGGCGATGATGGCCAGGATGCTGACCAGGACCGCGCCGACGATCAGCATCGACATGTCGCTGCGGCTGATGGAGGCCAGGATGAGAACGCCGAGGCCACCGGCGCCGATGGTGGCGGCGATGGTCATCACACCGATGTTCATCACCACGGCGGTGCGCACACCGGCAAGAATCACCGGCACGGCGATCGGCAGTTCGACCATGCGCAGGCGCTGGCCGAAGGTCATGCCGATGCCCTTGGCCGCCTCACGGATGCCAGGCTCGACGCCGGTCAGCGCCAGGTAGGTGTTGCGCATGATCGGCAACAGCGAATACAGAAACACGGCGGTAATCGCCGGCAATGGGCCCAGGCCCTGGCCGAACTTCGAGTAGAACGGCAGCAGCAGGCCGAACAGCGCGATGGACGGCACGGTCAGCAGCACCGTGGCACTGGCCTGCAGTGGCCCGGCGACCACCGGGAAGCGGGTCATCAGAATGCCCAGGGGCACACCGACGATAATCGCCAGGGTCACGGCAGTGCCGACCAGCATGACGTGCTGCCAGGTCAGTTGCATGACCTGAGCCCAGTCCAGATGGGAGAAGGCGTCAAAGAAACTCATATCGTCTCCTTCCTTAATTGAGTGGATGCTGGCGCAGGAAATCGGCGGCGACCGCAGCCGGGCTTTCATGTCCGACATCGACGCGAGCGTTGAGCTCGATCATGGTCTGGGTGTCCAGCAGGTCGGCCAGGGGCTTGAGCAGCGTGGCGATGTCCGGGTGGGCATCCAGGTACGCCTGGCGGATCACCGGCGCGGCGGTGTAGTCCGGGAAGTAGTGCTTGTCGTCTTCCAGCACCTTGAGCTTGAAGGCGTTCAGGCGGCCGTCGGTGGTGTACACCAGCCCGGCGAAGACCTGCCCGTTGCGCAAGGCGGTGTAGACCAGCCCGGCGTCCATCTGGCGGATGTTCTCGCGGCCGAGATTCATGTCGTAATGCTTGACCATGCCGATCAGGCCATCGGAGCGATTGGCGAACTCGGTATCCAGCGCTACGACATGACCCTCTTTGGCTTCATCCTTGAGCACCTGGGTCAGGTCGCTCACGGTGTTGATCTGCGGGTACTGGTCGGCCACCTTCTTCGGCAGCGCCAGGGCGTAGGTGTTGTTGAAACGCGACGGCGAAAGCCAGACCAGGCCTTTCTTGGCATCCACCTCCTTCACCCGCGCATAGGTCTGTTCACTGTCGAGCTTTTCATCGATGTGGTTGTAGGCCACCAGCGACACACCGGTGTACTCCCACAGCAGGTCAAGCTGGCCGCTTTCCTGGGCGCTGCGCGCCAGGTTGCTGCCCAGACCGCCGGTGATCTGCACGTCGTAGTTCTTGCTGCGCAGGTATTGCGCGGTGATTTCCGAGAGCACGGTCTGCTCGGTGAATACCCGTGCGCCAATGCGCAACAGGGGCTTTTCGGCGGCCTGGGCAACGCCGCTGAACAGCAGCCCGAGGCTCAGTAACAAAGCTAGCTTTTTCATGGCAATTCCTTTCTCTCAGCGGCTCAGGCCGCGCTCCAGCCAGACACGACTGGTCACGATGACCAGGCCATCGAGCACCAGGGCCAGCAGCGCCGTACACACCGCACCCAGCACCAGTTGCGGCTGGTTGTTCAGGGCGATACCGGGGAAGATCAGGCTGCCCAGGCTGTTCGCACCGATCAGGAACGACAGCGGCGCCGTACCAACGTTGAGCGCCAGCGACACGCGCACGCCGCCGACGATGATCGGCACGGCATTGGGCAGCTCGACCTTGAACAGCACCTGACGTGGAGTCATGCCGATGCCGGTGGCGGCTTCCTTGAGCGAGGCGGGAACGTTTTTCAGGCCTTCGTAGGTGTTGCGCACGATGGGCAGCAACGAGGCCAGGAACAGCGCGAAGATGGCGGGGCCGCTGCCGATCCCGAGAATGCCGAGAGCGATGGCCAGTACCGCGAGAGGGGGAATGGTGTTGCCAATGTTGAAGACTTGCATGAAGCGTTCGGCGCTGCCAGCCAGGGAAGGCCGGCTCAGCACAATGCCGGCGGGGATACCGACCAGCAGGGCCGCCAGCATGGAGACCAGAACCAGAACCAGATGCGCCTGCAGGTAGAACAGCAGGTCACCCTTGTACTTCATGAACGTTTCAGTGCCGATCCACTGGACCAGCAGGGCGAGGAGTACGACGATCGCCGCGCCTCCCAACAGCCCCTTGCCATAGCGATTTGCCACGGGCGGACTCCTTGTTTTCAGTCGGCAAAGCTCGCCTGGTGCGACCGAACGAACGGTCACGGCAGAGATTTGCGAAGAGCAGCAGGTGGGTCGCCGTCAAGGCGAAAAACACATGCCATGAGCACAGCTTCGTCAAGCCGAATTGCTTAAGAATCAGGCTCTTGAAGCCAGGCTGACATGGCCTGTTACAAGAGCATGGACGTCTCCGGGGGCGCAAAGGTTCCCATGTGGGAAATCATTTGGCCACTCCGAATTGACCAAGCGGTTCGGATTTGCCCTTGACTTGGGCTATAATCCGCACCCTTTTTTGACTCCCTTTTCAGGCGATTGCCCATGACCCAACAGGCCGCCGAAGTCGCGAAACGCCGCACCTTCGCCATCATTTCCCACCCGGACGCCGGTAAGACCACCATCACCGAAAAGCTCCTGCTGATGGGCAAGGCCATTTCCGTGGCCGGTACGGTCAAGTCGCGCAAATCCGACCGTCACGCCACTTCCGACTGGATGGAAATGGAAAAGCAACGCGGCATTTCCATCACCACCTCGGTCATGCAGTTCCCGTATCGCGAGCACATGATCAACCTGCTCGACACCCCGGGCCACGAAGACTTCTCGGAAGACACCTACCGCACCCTGACCGCCGTCGACTCGGCACTGATGGTCCTGGACGGCGGTAAGGGCGTCGAGCCGCGCACCATCGCGCTGATGGACGTGTGCCGCCTGCGCGACACGCCCATCGTCAGCTTCATCAACAAGCTCGACCGCGACATCCGCGACCCCATCGAACTGCTCGACGAAATCGAAGCGGTACTGAAGATCAAGGCCGCGCCGATCACCTGGCCGATCGGCTGCTACCGCGACTTCAAAGGCGTGTACCACCTTTCAGGCGACTACATCATCGTCTACACCCCCGGCCACGGCCATGAACGCACCGAGGCCCGCATCATCCAGAAGCTGGACTCGGACGAAGCCCGCGCGCACCTGGGCGACCAGTACGACGACTTCGTCGAACAGCTGGAGCTGGTGCAGGGCGCCTGCCACGAGTTCGACCCGCAGGCCTTCATCGACGGCCAGATGACTCCGGTGTTCTTCGGTACCGCACTGGGCAACTTCGGTGTCGACCACGTGCTCGATGCCGTGGTCGACTGGGCGCCGCGCCCGCTGGCCCGCGCCGCCCACGAGCGCACCGTCGAGCCGGTGGAAGAGAAGTTCAGCGGCTTCGTGTTCAAGATCCAGGCGAACATGGACCCCAAGCACCGCGACCGCGTGGCGTTCATGCGCATCTGCTCGGGCCGCTACGAGAAAGGCATGAAGATGCGCCACGTGCGCCTGGGCAAGGACGTGCGCATCGGCGACGCCCTGACCTTCTTCAGCTCGGAACGTGAAATGCTCGAGGAAGCCTGGGCCGGCGACATCATCGGCCTGCACAACCACGGCACCATCCAGATCGGCGACACCTTCACCGAAGGCGAGAACCTGGGCTTCACCGGCATCCCGCACTTCGCCCCGGAGCTGTTCCGCCGCGTGCGCCTGAAAGACCCGCTCAAGTCCAAGCAACTGCGCCAGGGCCTGCAACAGCTGGCCGAAGAAGGCGCCACCCAGGTGTTCTTCCCGCAGCGCAGCAACGACATCATCCTCGGCGCCGTCGGTGTGCTGCAGTTCGATGTGGTGGCCAGCCGCCTGAAAGAGGAATACAAGGTCGAGTGCGCCTACGAGCCGATCACCGTGTGGTCGGCCCGCTGGATCGAGTGCGATGACAAGAAGAAGCTCGAAGACTTCGAGAACAAGGCCATGGAAAACCTGGCGGTGGACGGCGGCGGTCACCTGACCTACCTCGCCCCGACCCGCGTGAACCTGAGCCTGATGGAAGAACGCTGGCCCGACGTGAAATTCCGCGCGACCCGCGAGCATCATTGAGACAACCACGCTGAAGCAAGCCTGTCATTACATCACCGTATTCGCCAGGCTTGCTTTGAGCCTCAGCATGCTTGCCCGGCCGCAAGCGGTTTTGAGGCAATTCCCTTAGGCGACCCGCGCTTCGATTGAAGCGTCCTGGTAAGGCACTTTGGACTCCACCGAAGAGCCCCCCAGGTAACCATTATTGATGAGCAACGCCTCTACGGTTTTTTCGCTCACACCAAAATGATCGGCGACTTCCTCGCGTGCAGACTCGGAAAAATCTCCTGCCAGACAGTCCAGTAAAGAATCAATCGGACAAAGAAACTCGGCAGCAAAGGCACGTTGATACTGCTGCTTGGCCGTCGTGAGATCGGTCGAAACCATCCACCCTTCCTGGCTACCCGACACTTCGTAAACGCTGGCGATAAAGCGAGCATATTCAACGCGCTTTGCAACAGGGTGCCGTTTACGCGGTATCAGACTGATCTGTCCTGATTCGGTAGATTTGATAACTGCGACGCTTTGCTGCTGGTCAATTGAAAAGCCGTCGACTTGTTTCTGAGTTACACCCAACAGGTGGTAAAGGTCGATATCCTTAAACGGCTTATTCATATTATCCATCGCAGCTCGGAGCTTTTTGGCCGCTTGTCTGCCTCGTTGCCATGGACGGCCATTCGTTACTTCAAAGTGATTGGGCAGCTCGGGGTGAGCCTGAATTCCGGATTGTGAAACCAGTCCATCAATCAGCGGGATGCCCTGCCCGTCCATATGCTGCTGCCCAATGAAGGGTGCCAGCTCCGCCATCGCGCCGGCACCTGTCATGCGCTGTAACAGCAAAGCTCTGTCGAGAATACCCTCAGGGCACTCTTCAGGGTCGAAGCCCATCTGCGCTTCCAGAATTCTGCGTGCACGCATCTCGGGGTCTGCGAGACCCTGCTGGACATAACACCATAGTTCAGCCAGTTCATTGTCGTAATGCCCTGTAGCGTTCAACCTTCCCAGCACACTCTCGATAAAAACGCTCGCACACAACTGGAACGATTCAAGAGCGATAACTCGCGGTACATCCAGTCCATACAGGTACTGAACGGACTGCCCTTGCATGACGCCCTGTTCTGCCCAGACCTTAACCCCCTCCCCGTCGGAAGCGATAATCACTCGGGGCCATACATATCCATGATTGACCGCGCCCAGTTCGTGACTCATTCGCCAGTCGATCTTCGGAACAAGGCCACTAGTTGGCAACGCCTCATAATTCAGCCGCCACCATGAAGACGCCAACCATAGCGCCAAGGGATAAGCGGAGACGAGGACAGAGTCATTGACCGTTCGAGACCACACATCTTCATTCTTAGTAAGACAGGTCTCGCCTACGCACATCTTCAACTGCCCAGTGGTGTCACTGAACTCGGAGGATTCTGAACCTGATGATGACCAGGCCATTGAAATGTCGATTTTATCCATGCCGCCTCCAAAGCCCCAGAATCTCTGCAGCCAAAGGATCACTTCCGGGCATGGGATAACCGTGGTAACGACCCGTTTCCGGATTCTCCAACTGGGCTTCCAATGCAATGGACCCCGCAGCGACAGACCAGATGTTCTTTGGCCAAACATTGTCCTCTCTGTCGCTGACCAACCCTCGCTCAACGCCCTGGATAAGCAGGTGTAAAGCCTGGTCTCGAGAAAAAACATTCGCGATATCGCACAGAGATTTTCCAGGACGCGGGTCCGCAGGAGGCGTCAAACCGAAATCTCCTGGATTTTTCTTGTGCTCTGGATTGCCACCATACGAGATGAGACCTGCCAGTTCCGTGAGGCGTTCAGGAGACAATGTGTCACGTGAGGCGACGCGCCGCTTCAAATTAAACTTCTTGTATCGTGTCTTCATCATGAACCTGCCTGATCCAAAGCGATGGCAGCAGTTTCCGGGGATAAGCTGAAGAAGCTATACAACCCGCGATACTACCCAAATCAATTTGGTTACGGTACCAAGCATTATGAATGCTCAGGGACTACGCCCCCCTGCAAAGCCTGTATGAAACATCTCAAAATCCCATGGCGCTCACACCGACTTTTGTCACGAGCCGCGAAACCTACCGACAGGCATACGCCTCCAGCTTTTCCTGCAGAAAATCCAGAAAGCATTCGATGCGCAGCGCCAATCGGGAATTGCGGTAATACACCGCGTTGATCGGTCGGCGGTAGCCGCTGTTGGCATCGGCCAGCAGCACCTCGAAGTGCCCGAGACGAATGTCTTCGTGGGTCATGAAGTGCGACAGGCAGGCGATGCCTTCGCCGGCCAGGGCCAGATGCCGCAGGGTGTCGCCGCTGGAGGCCGCAATGGTCGGGCGGATCTGCAGACGGTCGCCGCCGGCGTGGCGCAATGGCCAGGCATTCAGGCTGTCGACCTGAGTGAAACCCAGCAGGGTATGCCCGGCCAGGTCAGCCACCGAACTGGGGCGACCGTGCCGCGTCAGGTAGGCCGGGCTGGCGACCACGTTCAGCGCACAGCAGCCCAGCGACCGGGCGCGCAGCGAAGAGTCGCTCAGTTCGCCGATACGAATCGCCACATCGGTGTTCTGCTCCAGCAGGTCGATGTTCCAGTCGCTGCTGGTCAGCTCCAGCTGGATATCCGGGTAGCGCTGGCGGAACTCGCCGATGTGCGGCACCACCATGTGCAGCATGAACGGCGAAGCGGCATTGACCCGCAGGCGTCCGGAAGGCCGCTGCCGGCTTTGCACCAGATGCTCTTCCAGGGCACCCATGCGTTCGAGGATGTCGCGCGCCTGGTCGAGGAAGAAGCGCCCTTCTTCGGTCAGCTCCATGCGCCGCGTGGTGCGGTTTAGCAAGGTGGTTTGCAGACGGCTTTCCAGCCGCGACAGGGTGCGGCTGACGCCGGACGGCGTCAGGCCCAGTTGCTCAGCCGCGGCGGAAATCGAGCCGCCCTCGATCACCGCCACGAACACCTGCAATTCATCAGAGCGGGTTTTCATCGCATCGCCTCAGTGAACAACCCCGCGATAGTAGCCCAGGTCGTGACCCTGGCTTAGCCGCAATACTGGTCAGTTAGTCGTTATGTGGCTTTGTGGGAGCTTGCTCGCGAAGGCGGCGTCACGTTCACAGCAAACTCAGAGACTTTGCCAGCTTTTCGCGAGCAAGCTCGCTCCCACGAGCCAGAGCGCGCCTAACTGACCAGTATTGGACTTAGCCGCAAGACCGGCCTGCCAGCGCCCCCTCGCGCCTACAGGCGCCTGGTAGCCGGCTCGCAATCAGGCCTGGCCGCCAAACACGTCGCTCAGGTGCTGCTCGTAACGTTGCACGTCGGCTTCGATGTTCGGGCGTTTCATCACGTCCACCGCCAGGAAGGTCGGCAGCGGCTGCATGCCGAGGAACTGGTTGGCCTTGTGGAACGGGAAGTACACCGCGTCCACGCCCTTGGCTTCGAAGAAATCGGTAGGGTCGTCGAACGCCTGTTGCGGGGCGTTCCAGGTCAGCGACAACATGTAGCGCTTGCCGTGCAACAGGCCGCCACTGCCGTATTTCTGCGAAGCGTCGGAGCGGGTGCGGCCATCGTTGGCGTACAGGCTGCCGTGGCCTTCGGTGAACACTTCGTCGATGTACTTCTTCACCGTCCAGGGTGCGCCCATCCACCAGCCGGGCATCTGCCACACCACCACATCGGCCCAGAGGATCTTCTGCACTTCCTCGGCCACGTCGTAGCCGCCGTCGATGAAGGATTCCTTCACGTCGAAACCGGCGCGGTCCATGTGCGCCACGGCGGTTTCGTGCAGGGTGGCGTTGTAGCGGCCGTTGGAATGGGCGAAGGCTTTGCCGCCATTGATGAACAGGATCTTTTGCATGTGAATGACCTCGGTCTGTCTGCCCGCCTGCGGGCGTCGATAAGCAATGGGGCGCAGAGTAGACAGCCGAGCGCGGCGGACCAAGAGGACCGGCGGCAAATGACTTTTGAGCAATAGTCACGAATAGGCGCTTGATTAGTGAATTACCATTCAAGGCTTTCCTGATCTGGAGATCACCATGAGCGAACCTGTCAGCTTCATCCTCCACGCCTACACACGCCCGGAAAAATCCGCCGAATTCGAAGCGCTGTTCCGTGGTCACCTGGCTGCCAGCCGCCAGGAGCCGGGCTGCATCCAGTACCACATGCTGCGCGACCGTGAAGACCCGACCCTGTTCATCTTCTTCGAAACCTGGGCAAGCCAGGCCGACCTGGACGTGCACTCGGCGCTGCCGCACATGAAGGCGTTCTTCGAACAGCGCATGGACTACCTGACCCGCGACTTCGAATTTCGCTTCGTCAGCGCACTCAACCCTGCACCAGCAGATGCAGCCCCAACCCAGCCATACCGATGAAGAACACCCGCTTGAACAGCGCCGCGCTGATGCGCTGACGCAGCCATTGGCCGGCCAGCATGCCCAGCAGTGCGGGCAGCAGGGCCAGCCAGGACGCGCCCAGCTCGGCGCCCCCCAACGCGCCGTTACCGGCCAGCCCGGCCGCCAGCGCCAGGGTCGAGACGCTGAACGACAGGCCCAACGCCTGCACCAGTTGGTTACGCTCCAGGCCCAGCGCCTGCAGGTAAGGCACCGCCGGAATCACGAACACGCCGGTGGCCGAAGTCACCAAGCCGGTCAGCAAGCCACACAGCGGACCCAGCCAGTACTCGACACGCGCCGACACCCGCAGCGTCGGCATCGCCAGGCCGCTCAACGCATAGAGCAACAGTGCCGCGCCCAGTGCACGGGTCATCGCCGCGCCGCCGACATCCCCCAGCCACCAGGCACCGAGCAGGGTCCCGGCGGCGATCATCAGCAGCATCGGCCACAGGCGCTGCAACAGGGCTCGCAAGCCACCGCCGTTGGCCAGCTGCCAGATGTTGGTGACGGTAGACGGGATGATCAGCAGCGCCGCTGCCTGCGCCGGTGCCATGGCCAGGCCCAGCATGCCCATGGCCACGGTGGGCAGGCCCAGGCCGATCACCCCCTTGACCGTACCGGCCAGCAGGAAGGTGACGATCACCAGGGCACTCAAGCCCCAGCCCAGTTGCTGATAGAAATCGATGAGTGTGTTCATGGGGGTGAGCATGATCGAGTCGGCCGACATTGAAAATCTGCCATACACTCAGGCAGCCTTCGGCACAGACAGAGGCTGGTTCCCACAAGGTATCGACTGACCATGCATTTCGACCTCACCGACCTGCGGCTTTTCCTCAACATCCTGGAAACCGGCAATATCACCGCCGGCGCGCAGCGCAGCCACCTGTCGCTGGCCTCGGCCAGCGCCCGCGTGCGCGCCATGGAAGACTCGCTGCACAGCCCGTTGCTGCTGCGCGAACGGCGCGGGGTGATACCAACGCCAGCGGGCCAGGCACTGGGCCGGCATGCACGGCTGATCCTGCAGCAGGTCGAGCGCCTGCAGGACGACCTGGCCGACTACGCCCGAGGCTTCAAGGGTCAGGTGCGCCTGCTGTGCAACACTTCGACCCTCAGCGAGCACTTGCCCGAGCCACTGGCGGACTTTCTCGCCGAGCACCCGCATGTCGACATCGACCTGCAGGAGCAACCCAGCCTGCGCATTCTGCATGCGCTGCGCCACGGCAGCGCCGACCTGGGCATCATCACCGACGCGGTGGACGCCAGTGACCTGCAGACCCGCGCTTTTCGCGCCGACCCGTTGACCCTGCTGATTCCTCCAGGGCATCCGTTGCAGGCAAACGCCAGCCTTCGCTTCAGCCAGACCCTCGACCACGAGTTCGTTGCCCTGGCGGCCAGCAGCGCCCTGGGTATCTACCTGGAGGAGCAGGCCCTGCACAGCGGCAAGCGCCTGCGCATCCGCGTGCGCGCCGAGGGCTTCGATGGGGTGATGCGCATGGTCGCCCACGGCGCCGGGCTGGGCATCGTGCCGCAGGCGGCGGTGCGACGCTGGGCGGGAGCACGGACCTTCGAAGCCGTGCCTCTGGCGGATGCCTGGGCCAACCGCCAATTGCTGCTGTGCGCCAACGACTTCGCCGCCCTGCCCGGCTACGTCCGGCAACTGGTGGAGGCCCTGGCCGCTGCGGATGAACGCGCTGCCGGAGAATGACAGGTGGGAGCGGCTTTAGCCGCGAAAGCGCCAGGAAACTCACTGCATCTGTTATGAACAGGCGGTCACTTCGCGGCTGAAGCCGCTCCTACCCGGCCGCAAAACGCTTGATCGAACAGTATTGGCTTCAGCCGGGATGGCGGCCTGCTGCTCAATAGGCAGTCGTGGCGTGGTTACTTCGGCAGACAAAAAACGCTAGCTCTAAGACGTTTCCTACAGCCGTTTCGCTTTATTTCGAGGGGTATTTCCGAGAGAATCCAGAGCGCTTGCGTGGGCAAATTTCGGACACTAGGCTGCGTTCGTCGCTGAAAACCCAGCGATCGGGTTTAGCAGCCCGGTGAGATACGTGCGACACGCAAGCAGCCTGTCATGGCGGCTTCGCGTGGGGCACCCTTGGGTGCGCCGGTCTTTCGCATGTTCTCCCGGTCTGCTAACCCGCGTCGAAGCCGCCACCCTTGCTCGTTTAGCGGCGGGCAGGCGGTGGCCCAACCGAGTAACTTGCGATGAAGAAGATAGTCCCCGATCCACCCAGCCTCGAAGACTCCCTGGTGCATGTCCTCAACGTGCTGCGCAGCGCCGCAGCCACCGCCTACGAATGCGCCGACGGCCTCAGCGGCCAGCAGCGCGACCTGGCGTTTTCCACCCACCACCTGATCGAGCTGGCGCAGTCGCTGCTGAATCACACCCTCGATCGCCTGGACGCCTGACGCCCAGGCTGCCCGGAATTCAGGCTCGCTGCCACACGCGTTCGGCCATACTCGCGAACATCCGCAGACCGAGCCTGTCTCAATTCTCCCGTTTCCCTGCCCCAGGACGCCTCATGGACATTCCGGAAATCAAACGCCGCCTGGCCAGGCCAGCCACCCGATTCAGCGTCGGCGGTTTTCGCCCCACCTACGCGCGCGAGGAAAGCTGGTTGGGCCGGGTGTCGCTGTACCGCCCGGACGAAGACCTGCCGGTGAACAGGGCGGGCAAGACCCTGCACCCCTATGCGCAGTTCTACCTGCCCGCCCTGCCCTGGGTCAGCCCGATGCTCGACAGCGTGAAGGTGCTGACCCTGTTCGTCGCCTGGCCATTTCCGCGCCCCGAAGAAGACATGGGCGATAACTGGCTGATCCGCGAATACCGCGACCTCGACGAACTGGTGGAAAAGGACCTCTCGGCCCCGGATGCCTTCCTCAAGCCCTTCCCGCTCAGCGCCAGCCTGGTCGAGGAAGACTACCCGCTGTGGGATGGCGGCGGCGTGCCGCGGGCGGTGGAAGACGCCGTACTGGCGCTGGAGCACGCCGGCACCATCAGCTGCTACTACGACCTCACCACCCACTGCTACGAGCACAAGATCGGCGGCTACCCGTCGTTCTGCCAGTCTGGCATCGAGCCGCTGGATGACTACGAGTTCGTCTTCCAGATTTCCACCGACGACAAGATCCAGCTCAACGTGGTGGACAACGGCAGCCTGATGTTCTGGAAGCACAAGACCACCGGCGACTGGTTCCTGTACTACGACTTCTACTGAGGCCGGCGCGCCAGCAGGTATTCCACCACTGCCTGTTGATCGCCGACGAACTCGATGCGTTCGGCCTTGCTGTCGCGCTGGTAGGCGTACATCGGGTCGTAGTACTCGCGCAGCAGGCCCTCGATCCAGGCCCGGTGCAGGTCCACCGCGCCGCTGCGCCGCTGCTCGTCGAGCGCCGCCTGCATCAGCGCCAGCAGACGCTGGTGACGCTCGCCGCCCAGGCGCTTGCGAATGTTGTCCAGGCTCTGGCACAGGCGCTGGGCAAAGGCCTCGAAGCCTGTTTCGCCGTGCAGCGCGACGAACTCGGCGCACAGGTTGGTCACGTAGTCGCGCAGGATGCGCTCGACACGGCTGTCGAAGCGGTCCTCCAGCCACACCAGCGGGTACTGCTGCATACCCTGGTGCAGCTCCAGCGGCACGTTGCAGCTGCCGACGATGCGGCCCTCGTCTTCCAGCACGAACTGGCCGATGCCGGCGTGGCGCTTCTTGAGCAGGTCGATGGCCAGACGGTTCTCGAAGTCGATCTGGCTGGGCTGGCCGCTGGCGCGCTTGCCGAAGCTGGAACCGCGATGGTTGGCGTGGCCTTCCAGGTCGAGGTCGTTGGGCAGGTGCGCCAGCACGTCGGTCTTGCCGGTGCCGGTCATACCGCCCAGCACCACGAAATCGCACTCGCGCACCGTCGCCTGCAGGGTGTCGATGAGGAAGGTACGCATGGCCTTGTAGCCGCCGGTCACTCGCGGGTAGTCGACCCCGGCGTCCTTGAGCCACTGCTGGACGATCTGCGAACGCAGGCCGCCTCGGAAGCAGTACAGATAACCCTCGGGATGCGCCTCGGCGAATGCCGCCCAGGCGGCCAGGCGCTGTTCCTTGATGACGCCGCTGACCAGCCGATGGCCCAGCTCGATGGCCGCCTGCTGGCCCTGCTGCTTGTAGCAGGTGCCCACGCGCTGGCGCTCGCTGTCGGTCATCAGTGGCAGGTTGACCACGCCGGGGAACGCGCCCTTGGTGAATTCAACCGGGGCGCGGGTGTCCATCATCGGCACGTCATTGAGGAACAGGCTTGCGTAATCACTGCAGTTGACTGCCATTACCGCACCTCGACCGCATGACGCTGTCGCTCGCCCAGGGTGCCGATGGGCGCCAGGTGCAGGCCCAGCTCGGCGGCTACGGCGAGGAACTCGGCCTGCCCGGCCGGGCTGACCGCCACCAGCAGCCCGCCGCTGGTCTGTGGGTCGCAGAGCAAGTGCCGCTGTTCCTCGCTGAGCGCGGCGATGCGCTCGCCGTAGCTGTCGAAGTTGCGCTGCGTGCCGCCCGGCACACAGCCCTCGGCCAGGTAGTGCTCCACGCCCGGCAGGCGCGGTACGGCGGCGTAGTCGAGCTGCGCGGTCAGGCCGGCGCCGTCGGCCATCTCCACCAAGTGGCCGAGCAGACCGAAGCCGGTCACGTCGGTCATGGCGGTGACCCCGGCCAGTTTGCCGAAGCGGCTACCGGGCTTGTTCAAGGTGCACATCCAGTCGCGGGCCAGGCCCACATCCTGTTCGCGCAGCCTGGCCTTTTTCTCGGCGGTGGTGAGGATGCCGATGCCCAGCGGCTTGGTCAGGTACAGGGTATCGCCGACCTGGGCGGTGTCGTTACGCTTCATGTGCTGGCGATCGACCACGCCGGTCACCGCCAGGCCGAAAATCGGCTCCGGGGCGTCGATGGAATGCCCGCCGGCCAATGGGATACCGGCGGCATCGCACACCGCCCGGCCACCCCGAATCACTTCGCGAGCCACTTCAGGGGGCAGCAGGTTGACCGGCCAGCCGAGAATGGCGATGGCCATCAACGGGTCGCCGCCCATCGCATAGATGTCACTGATCGCATTGGTGGCGGCAATGCGCCCGAAGTCGAACGGGTCATCGACGATGGGCATGAAAAAATCGGTGGTCGAGACCACGCCGCGTTGCTCGTCGAGGGCATACACGGCGGCATCATCGCGCGAGGCGTTACCCACCCACAAGCGCGGGTCGAGGTTCTGCGCGCCGCTGCCGGCGAGGATCACCTCCAGCACCTTGGGCGAAATCTTGCAGCCGCAGCCGGCACCATGGCTGTATTGGGTCAGACGGATCGGCTCGTTCATCGCAAGGTTCTCGCACAGAGAGGAAACAGGGGGGCGAGTCTAGCAAAAGCCGCCAGGCACTGGCAGGAAGCTGCCAAGGGTCGGCACAGGGCCAGCCACTTCACCTATAATCGCGCCTCGTGCATTCATGCAGCACCGCTGCATCCACCGGAGACGTCCCCCCATGTTCAAGCGCACCCTGGCGCTGGCCGCCGGCATCGCCCTGGCCTGTTCCGCCCTCACCAGCTTCGCCTCCGACACCTTGCGGGTCTCGGCCATCCCCGACGAAGCGCCCACCGAGCTGTTGCGCAAGTTCAAGCCTCTGGGGGCTTACCTGGAACAGAAGCTGAACATGAAGGTCGAGTTCGTGCCGGTGGCCGACTACCCGGCGGTGGTCGAGGCGATGGCCACCGATCGCCTGGACCTGGCCTGGCTGGGCGGTTTCACCTTCGTGCAGCTCAACCTCAAGACCGGCAACGCCGTACCGCTGGTGCAGCGCGAACAGGACGCGCGCTTCACCAGCAAATTCATCACCAGCGACCCCAACGTGAAGTCGCTGGCCGACCTCAAGGGCAAGACCTTCGCCTTCGGCTCGATCTCCTCCACCTCCGGCAGCCTGATGCCGCGTTATTTCATGCTGCAGGAGCAGATCAAGCCGGAAACCTATTTCAGCCGCGTGGCCTACTCCGGTGCGCATGACGCCACCGCCGCCTGGGTGCAGGCCGGCAAGGTCGACGCCGGGGTGCTGAACGCCAGCGTGTGGGACAAGCTGGTGGCCAACGGCAAGGTCGACACCAACAAGGTGCACGTATTCGCCACCACCCCGACCTACTTCGACTACAACTGGACCGTGCGCGGCACCCTCGACCCGACCCTGGCCGCCAAGATCAAACAGGCCTTCCTCGACCTCGACCCGGCCAAGCCGGAAGACAAGGCCATTCTCGACCTGCAGGCGGCCAGCCGCTTCATCGAAACCCGCCCGGAGAACTACAAGAGCCTCGAAGAGGCCGCCCGCTCCGCCGACCTGCTGAAATGACCCTGCGCCTGTCCGCCGTCAGCCTGCGCCATGCCAATGGCACGCAGGCGCTGCGCGACATCGATCTGGTCATCGGGCGCGGCGAGCAGGTGGCGATCATCGGCCCGTCCGGTGCCGGCAAGTCCAGCCTGCTCAACCTGCTGGCCACCGCGCTGCAGCCCAGCCAGGGCCAGTTGCAGGTACTCGATACCGCCCCCTGGCAGCTGTCGCCGCGCTTGCGCCAGCGCCTGCGCGCGCACATCGGGTTGATTCACCAGAGCCCGCCCCTGCCGCCGCGCCAGCGCGTGGTCACCGCGGTGCTGGCCGGACGTCTGGGGCAATGGGGGCTGGCCAAGAGCCTGCTCAACCTAGTGCGCCCACTGGATATCTCCGGCGCACGCCGGGAACTGGCGCGCCTGGACCTCGGCGAACGCCTCTTCGACCGCTGCCAGCAGCTGTCTGGCGGCCAGTTGCAGCGTGTCGGCATCGCCCGGGCGCTGTACCAGGCACCGCAACTGCTGCTGGCCGACGAGCCGGTGAGCGCCATGGACCCGCGCCTGGCCGAGCATACCCTCGGCCTGCTGGGTCGGTATGCCGCCGAGCAGCAGGTCACGCTGGTGGTCAGCCTGCATGCCGTGGAGCTGGCCCTGGCGCACTTTCCGCGGATCATCGGGGTGCGTGAAGGCCGCGTGCTGTTCGACCTGCCGGCCGCCGCCGTAGACCGTCAACGCCTCGATGCCCTGTACGCCAACGAACAACTGGGCAATACCCCGCCTGCCGCACCGCAGGCCAACTGGGCACCGCGATGCTGAGCACGCCGCACCGCGACCCGGCTGCGCTGCCGCGCCTGTTGCTGACCCTGCTGGCCTTGCTGCTGATCTGGCCGGGCATCCGCCTGGCAGAGTTGAATCCGGCGGTGCTGCTGCAAGCGGACAACCTGCGCACCATGGGCGGCTTCGTCGGCGACTTCTGGCCGCCGGCTCACGACTGCGACTTTCTCACCCTGTTGCTCAATGCCACCTTGCAGACCCTGGCCATCGCCACTGCCGGCATGGCCCTGGCGCTGCTGCTGGCGGTACCGGCCAGCCTGTTGGCCAGCCAAGCCCTGTCGCTTTCCGCCGCCGCCCAGGGCCGCCCGCGAATGCTCGGGCAGTGGGTGCGCTGGCCAGTTCGTGGCCTGTTGATTTTCCTGCGCAGCGTGCCAGAGATCGTCTGGGCCTTGCTGTTCGTGCGCGGCGTGGGCCTGGGCCCGACTGCCGGGGTGCTGGCCATTGCCATCACCTATGCCGGCATGCTCGGCAAGGTCTATGCGGAAATCTACGAATCGGTGGAGCAGCGCCCAGCCCAGGCGCTGATGCAGTCCGGCGCCGGACGGCTGAGTGCCTGGCTGTACGGCATTCTGCCCAACGCTGCCGCCGAGCTGACCTCCTACACGGTGTATCGCTGGGAATGTGCGGTGCGCGCCTCGGTGGTGATGGGCTTCGTCGGGGCCGGCGGCCTGGGCCAGCAGATCGATGTGTCGATGCGCATGTTCGCCGGGGCGGAAGTGGCCAGCATGCTGCTCACCTTTCTGCTCCTGGTGCTGCTGGCCGATCAGCTCAGCCGTGTGCTGCGCGGGAGGTTCACATGAGAGGCCCGGTCAATGGCCTGATCCTGCTGGCGGTACTGCTGGCCGTGGTGGCGTCCTTCGCCTACCTGCAACTGGACCTGGGAGACGCACACAGCCTGGGGCAGATGGGCAGCTATGCGCAGCGTTTTCTGCAGCCAGACTTCAGCGCGCCTCACCTGCAAGCCATCGGTCACGGCATGCTGGAAACCCTGGCGATGTCCGCCCTCGGCACGCTGCTGGCGGCGCTGGCTGGTCTGCTGCTGGCCATTCCGGCTGCCGGGCGCCTGGGCTGGCCCCTGCACGCGGCAAGCCGCCTGCTGCTCAACGCCCTGCGGGCGATTCCGGAACTGGTCTGGGCGGTGCTGATGGTTCTGGCTGCGGGTCTGGGGCCGAATGCCGGGACCCTGGCACTGGCGCTGCATACCACCGGCGTACTCGGCCGGCTGTTCGCCGAAGCACTGGAAAACACTCCAGCGGCGCCCGCTGCGGCAATCCGCCTGCAAGGTGCCAGTGCCTGGCTGGCGTTCTGTTACGGCACGCTGCCCAACCTCTGGCCGCAGCTACTGGCTTACATCCTGTACCGCTGGGAGAACAACATTCGCATGGCCAGCGTGCTGGGCTTCGTCGGCGCGGGCGGGCTGGGGCAGATGCTGTACGTCAGCCTCAGCCTGTTTCAGGAAGCCCGCGCTGCAACAGTGATCATCGCCATGCTCGGCCTGGTACTGGCGGTGGACGCCTTCAGCGCCTGGAGCCGCCAGCGCTGGCTGCGCCGCTGAGCGCTCAGCGCCGGCTCAGCGCCAGGCGCGCGGCGAACGCCATGAAGATCACCCCGGTGGTACGGTCCATCCAGCGGATCACCGCCGGGCGCCGCAGCACGCCGGCCAACGGCCGGGTGGCGCCGATCAGCGCCAGCGACCAGCTCAGCCCCAGCACCACATGAATGCCCACCAGGCCGAAGGTCCAGCTCACCAGCGGCGCGCCCTGGGGAATGAATTGCGGCAGGAACGACACGTAGAACACGCCGATCTTGGGATTCAGCAGGTTGCCCAGCAGCCCCTTGAGAAACCAGTTGGTGGTCTTGCCGCCCGCTTCAGCCGAAGCGGCGATCTGCGTGCGTGGCCGCAACAGCATGTTCAGCCCCAGCCAGCACAGGTAGGCCGCGCCGCAGTACTTGAGCAGGTTGTAGGCCAGCTCCGATACGGCCAGCAGCGCGCCCAGGCCGAACGCCACCGCCGCGCCCCACAGCAGACACCCGGCATTGATGCCCAGTGCCGCCCGCAACGCCTGGGCACGCCCTTCCACCGCGGCGGTACGCAGCACCAGCGCGGTGTCCAGGCCAGGCGTGACGGTCAGTAGAGTAGCGGCAAGGGTGAAAGCGAGCAGGTTATCGGCAATGGACATGCAAAACGTCTCGGCGGGAGGGAAGTGGCGGGGAGATTAACATGCCCCAGGTCGCTGACAGCACCTGGCCTCTTAGGGCCAGCCGCCAGCCCTACAACCCGCCAGTCGCCTGCACCCCGAAGCCCGCCGCAGTCAGCAGCGACAACGGCAACAGCAGGGTGTCGAGCAAGGCGCTGGCCGGCAGGTCCAGCGCCGGGTAGCGCGGCGCTGGACCTGCCGGCCAGCGCCGGGTAGCGCGGCGCTTCGGCGCCGAAGTGGTCGGCCGGACAACAACCACCCTGCAGCGCATAGAGGTCCAGACGGGTGCCGGCGTAGACCACCGGCGCGCCCGGCTGGGCCGCGTTCAAGGTGCCGACCGTGGCACAGCCGCCCAGGTTGAGCAGCAGTACCAGCAGCAGCCCAGGCTTATTCATCGCTGACCATATGGTGCTCGCCCCAGCGCGGCAGCATGTCCTGCGGGATGTTGAGCAGGTTGAGGATTCGCGCCACCACGAAGTCGACCAGGTCGTCGATGGTCTGCGGCTGGTGGTAGAAGCCTGGCGAGGCCGGCAGGATCACCGCACCCATGTTCGACAGCTTGAGCATGTTCTCCAGGTGGATGCTGGAGTACGGCGCCTCGCGCGGCACCAGGATCAACTGGCGACGTTCCTTGAGGGTCACGTCGGCGGCGCGTTCGATCAGGTTGTTGCAGGCGCCGCTGGCGATGGCCGAGAGGCTGCCGGTGGAACAGGGCACCACCACCATGGCACCGGGTGCGCCGGAGCCGGAGGCCACCGGCGACATCCAGTCGTCACGCCCGTACACACGAATCTGCCCGGCTTCGGCACCGGTGTACTCGGTGAGGAAGGTCTGCATCATCGCCGGCTTGGGCGGCAGGCGCACGTCGGTCTCGGTGGCCATGACCAGTTGCGCGGCCTTGGAGATCAGGAAGTGCACTTCGCGGTCTTCACGCACCAGGCAGTCGAGCAGGCGCAAGGCGTATTGCGCCCCGGAGGCGCCGGTCACCGCCAGGGTGATGCGCTCCGGGCCGCTCATTGCAGGGCCTCGGCCAGCTTGCCGTGCAGGCCGCCGAAGCCGCCATTGCTCATGATCACTACATGGGTGCCGGGCTGGGCCTGGCTCTTGACCCGCGCAATGATCGCCTCCAGCGAGTCACAGACCACCGCTGGCACCGGGCATTGCGCCGCCGTGGCGCCGAGGTCCCAGCCGAGGTTCGGCGGCGCGTACCACACCACCTGGTCGGCCTGCTGCACGCTTTCGGGCAGGCCGTCACGGTGGGCGCCGAGCTTCATGGAGTTGGAGCGCGGCTCGATGACCGCGATGATCGGGGCATCACCGACCTTCTTGCGCAGCCCATCGAGGGTCGTGGCAATGGCGGTCGGGTGGTGGGCGAAGTCGTCGTAGAGGGTGATGCCCTGTACTTCGGCGACCACTTCCATGCGCCGCTTGACGCTCTTGAACGCGCTCAGCGCCTGCACGCCCTGGGCCGGCAGCACACCCACATGGCGTGCGGCAGCCAGGGTCGCCAGGGCGTTGGCGACGTTGTGCTGGCCGGTCAGCGCCCATTCCACGGTGCCTTGCACCTCGCCGTCGAACAGCACTTCGAAGCGCGAGCCGTCGTCACGCAGCAGCCGCGCCTGCCACTGGCCGCCTTCACCGGTGGTCTGCACCGGGGTCCAGCAGCCCATGTCCAGCACGCGCTGCAGGGCGGTCTCGGTGGTCGGGTGAATCACCAGGCCTTCGCTGGGGATGGTACGCACCAGGTGATGGAACTGCCGCTCGATGGCCGCCAGGTCGGGGAAAATGTCGGCGTGGTCGAATTCGAGGTTGTTGAGAATGGCCGTGCGCGGACGGTAGTGGACGAACTTCGAGCGTTTGTCGAAGAACGCGCTGTCGTACTCGTCGGCCTCGACCACGAAGAACGGTGTGCCGCCCAGGCGCGCCGACACGGTGAAGTTCTGCGGAATGCCACCGATCAGGAAGCCCGGCGCCATGCCGGCGTGCTCCAGCACCCAGGCCAGCATGCTGCTGGTGGTGGTCTTGCCGTGGGTGCCGGCCACTGCCAGGACCCAGCGGCCTTGCAGCACGTGGTCGGCCAGCCACTGCGGACCGGACACATAAGGCAGGCCACGGTTGAGCACGTGCTCCACCGCCGGGTTGCCACGCGCCAGGGCGTTGCCGATCACCACCAGGTCCGGAGCCGGGTCCAGCTGCGCCGGGTCGTAGCCCTGGGTCAGTTCGATGCCCTGTGCCTGCAACTGGGTGCTCATCGGTGGATAGACATTGGCGTCGGAACCGGTCACCCGATGCCCCAGCTCCTTGGCGAGGACCGCCAGCGAGCCCATGAACGTGCCGCAGATACCAAGAATATGAATATGCATGACCACCTCTTAAATCATCCGCGCAGGGTAGCCCACACACGCTGAAACCGCACCCGGTGTTTGTCGGCACGTTCGACCGGTTCTACGCCTAAAGTTCAGCTCACCCGGCACGCCTTTATGGCCTACGCTTGGGGACTGATTGACTGAAACCCACAATAAGAACCCGCTCAGGAGGCAACACCATGCGTTACGCTCATCCCGGTACCGAAGGCGCCATCGTCAGCTTCAAGGAGCGCTATGGTAACTACATCGGCGGCGAGTTCGTGCCGCCGGTCAAGGGTCAGTACTTCACCACCACTTCGCCGGTGAACGGCAAGCCGATCGCCGAGTTCCCCCGCTCCACGGCCGAAGACGTCGACAAGGCCCTGGATGCCGCCCACGCCGCTGCCGAGGCCTGGGGCAAGACCAGCGCCCAGGCCCGCGCCCTGGTGCTGCTGAAGATCGCCGACCGCATCGAAGCCAACCTGGAAACCCTGGCCCTCACCGAGACCTGGGACAACGGCAAGGCGATTCGTGAAACCTTGAATGCCGACATTCCGCTGGCCGCCGACCACTTCCGCTATTTCGCCGGCGCCCTGCGCGCCCAGGAAGGCAGCGCCGCCGAGATCGACGCCGGCACCGTGGCCTATCACATCCACGAGCCACTGGGCGTGGTCGGGCAGATCATCCCGTGGAACTTCCCAATCCTCATGGCCGCCTGGAAGCTCGCCCCGGCCCTGGCCGCCGGCAACGCCATCGTGCTCAAGCCCGCCGAACAGACCCCGCTGGGCATCACCGTACTGGTCGAACTGATCGGCGACCTGCTGCCGCCCGGCGTGCTGAACATCGTCCAGGGCTTCGGCCGCGAGGCCGGTGAGGCCCTGGCCAGCAGCAAACGCATCGCCAAGATCGCCTTCACCGGCTCTACGCCGGTGGGCTCGCACATCATGAAACTGGCCGCCGAGAACATCATCCCCAGCACCGTGGAGCTGGGCGGCAAGAGCCCGAACATCTTCTTCGAAGACATCATGAACGCCGAGCCGGCGTTCATCGAAAAGGCCGCCGAGGGCCTGGTGCTGGCGTTCTTCAACCAGGGTGAGGTATGCACCTGCCCGTCCCGCGCCCTGGTGCAGGAATCCATCTACCCGCAGTTCATGCAGGCGGTGATGAAGAAGATCCAGCAGATCAAGCGCGGCGACCCGCTGGACACCGACACCATGGTCGGCGCCCAGGCTTCGCAGCAGCAGTTCGACAAGATCCTTTCGTACCTCGACATCGCCCAGGAAGAGGGCGCCGAGCTGCTCACCGGCGGCAAGGTGGAAGCCCTGCAAGGCGACCTGGCGACCGGCTACTACATCCAGCCGACGCTGCTTAAAGGCCACAACAAGATGCGCGTGTTCCAGGAAGAGATCTTCGGCCCGGTCGTGAGCATCACCACCTTCAAGGACGAAGCCGAAGCCCTGGCCATCGCCAACGACACCGAGTTCGGCCTGGGTGCCGGGGTGTGGACCCGCGACATCAACCGCGCCTGGCGCATGGGGCGCGGCATCAAGGCCGGTCGCGTGTGGACCAACTGCTACCACCTGTACCCGGCGCACGCGGCGTTCGGCGGCTACAAGAAGTCCGGCGTGGGCCGTGAAACCCACAAGATGATGCTCGACCACTACCAGCAGACCAAGAACCTGCTGGTGAGCTACGACATCAACCCGCTGGGCTTCTTCTAAACGCCGGCGGCGCCTGCAGGACCGGTTTGAGCCGGGAATGAAGCCGTTCGCGGCTCAAGCCGATCCTGCAGCATGCCCCCCGGCCACACACTTATCGCTGAGGGGGCATTTCGCCCGGCGCCTCGCCCCGGTTACCAGGGTCTCCTATCATCAATCCCAGCTTTAGATTGCGCTTTCTAAACCGGGGCCGCAGCATCGGCACTGTCTGTGCGCACCAGCCCATACTGAAGTTGAGGCCCAACCATGCGGATCATCAAAGCCACGCTCGACCATCTGGACCAGCTCACGCCGCTGTTCGTCAAATACCGTGAGTTCTATGGCGAACTGCCCTACCCGGACTCTTCGCGCGACTTCCTGGAAAAACGCCTGCGCCGCGACGAGTCGGTCATCTACCTGGCGGTATCGGACGACGATGAAGGCCGCCTGCTCGGTTTCTGCCAGCTGTACCCCAGCTTCTCTTCGCTGTCGCTCAAGCGCGTGTGGATCCTCAATGACATCTACGTCGCCGAAGACGCCCGCCGCCAGTTGGTCGCCGACCACCTGATGAAACACGCCAAGAAGATGGCCAAGGAGACCCAGGCCGTGCGCATGCGGGTGTCGACCAGCATCAGCAACGAGGTCGCCCAGAAAGTCTACGAGTCCATCGGCTTCAAGGAAGACAGCCAGTTCAAGAACTACGTCCTGCCCATCAGCGAAAGCTGACAGCCTACAGGCTGTGGCGGCGGCTGCCCGCTGTCGCAGCCTGCCCTGCGCTTTGCATCAATCTGTAACCTGTCGCCACACCTGCTCGCACCCGCTGGCTCAGTTCTGGCTCTATAATGCCGCGCGTCTGTCTTTGATCGCGTCTTGGGTTTTGTACGAAAAGTCGGCGAGCGAAGGCCAGGCAAGGCCAGAACAGGCGAGGAACGGTCGGAGTCGCGGGCAACTTTACTGCAGTAAATGAGCATTCCGACCGGTTTTTCAACGCAGCATGGCCGAGCGCAGACACATTTCATACAAAACCTAGAGATCGGCTGTAAAACCATGCTGACAGTTCAGGTACCTCAATGGATTTCAACCCGTTCGACCTCATTCTGCACCTCGATGCCTACCTGGAAGTACTGGTAGCCAACTACGGCGTCTGGATCTACGCGATCCTCTTCGCGGTCATCTTCTGCGAAACGGGGCTGGTGATCTTCCCCTTCCTGCCCGGCGACTCGCTGCTGTTCATCGCCGGTGCGGTGGCTGCCGGCGGCGGCATGGACCCGGTGCTGCTGGGGGGGCTGCTGATGCTCGCGGCGATCATGGGTGACAGCACCAATTACGTGATCGGCCGAACCATGGGCGAGAAGCTGTTCACCAACCCGAACTCGAAAGTCTTCCGCCGCGACTATCTGGCCAAGACCCACCTGTTCTACGAGCGGCATGGCGGCAAGACCGTGACCATGGCGCGTTTCCTGCCGATCTTCCGTACCTTCGCGCCCTTCGTCGCCGGTATCGCGCACATGCCCTATCTGCGCTTCTTCGGTTTCAGCGTGCTGGGCTCGGTGGTCTGGGTCGGCAGCCTGGTGACCCTGGGCTACTACTTCGGCAACGTGCCGTTCATCAAGAAACACCTGACCCTCGGCGTGCTGGTGATCATCCTGCTGTCGCTGCTGCCGATGATCATCGGCCTGCTGCGCACCCGCTTCACGCGCTCGGCGGACGCCCGCTGAGCGATGGGGTGGTTCGCCAACTGGCGTCGTCAACGCACCCTGCGCCGCAACCCGGTACCCGACGGCCTCTGGCAGCGGGTGCTGGAACGCCTGCCGCTGCTCGATGGGCTGGATGATGCGCAACTGGCCTGGCTGCGCGACGCCAGCGTGCTGTTCCTGCAGGCCAAGCACCTGACCACCCTGCCCGGCGTGGTGCTGGATGACGAGCAGCGCCTGCTGCTGGCCGCCCAGGCGCAGTTGCCGTTGCTGGCCCTTGGCGACCTGGACTGGTACCGCGGTTTCCATGAGCTGGTGATCTACCCCGACGACTTCCTCAGCCCGCAGCGCTACCGCGATGCCAGCGGCGTGGAGCATCAGTACGATGCCGAGCACAGTGGCGAGGCCTGGTACCAGGGTCCGGTGATCCTCGCCTGGGCCGGCGTGGAAGCCGGCGGCGGCTGGGAAGCCTACAACCTGGTGATCCACGAGCTGGCGCACAAGCTCGACATGCTCAACGGCGACGCCAACGGCCTGCCGCCGCTGCACCGCGACATGCGCGTCAGCGATTGGGCCAGCGCCATGCAGGGCGCCTTCGACGACATGAACCGCCAGCTCGATGCCGACCCCGACGCCGAAACCGCCATCGACCCCTACGCTGCGGAAAACCCGGCGGAGTTCTTCGCCGTCACCAGCGAGTATTTCTTCACCGCACCGGACCTGCTGCACCAGGCCTACCCGGCGGTCTACGCGCAGTTGCAGCTGTTCTACCGCCAGGACCCACTGGCCCGCCTGCTCCACTTGCAGGCCCACCACACGGCCTACCAGCCAGAGGCTGCCAGCTGACATCAGCGGCAACGCCGGTGAGCTGGATGCATGGCGGCTAACGCCAATACTGGTCAGTTAAGAGCTCTTTGGCTTTTGCGAACAGGTCAGCAAACCCAATGCATCTGCTGTGAACGTGACGCCGCCTTCGCGAGCAAGCTCGCTCCCACGGTCTAACTGACCAGTATTGGCTTTAGCCGCGAAGCGACCGCCTGTTCACAACAGATGCAGTGAATTTCCTGGCGCTTTCGCGGCTAAAGCCGCTCCCACCGAGCCCCATAACGACTAACTGACCAGTATCGCGGCTAACGCGGGCCAAGCAGACTGAACGGCCACCGCGACGGCACATTCGCAGCTTTCCGAGGTCTATTCGCGGCCAAGGGCGCTCACTGCCCCGGTAAACCATGACGCCTGCACGCACCGCCTGGCGCCTGGAGGCCCGCGCATGGCAACGCCAAGTGAATATGCCTATAATCCGGGCCACTTTTTGGCGGTGAGCGCCAAACTCTGTCTGTTCAACCACGGGGACATTGTCCAATGAGCTACAGCAAGATTCCGGCTGGCAAAGACGTGCCAAACGACATCTACGTCGCGATCGAGATCCCGGCCAACCACGCGCCGATCAAATACGAAATCGACAAGGACTCCGACACCCTGTTCGTTGACCGTTTCATGGCCACCCCGATGTTCTACCCGGCCAACTACGGTTTC
Organism: uncultured Pseudomonas sp.; assembly: GCF_913777995.1. Classification (GTDB taxonomy): domain Bacteria; phylum Pseudomonadota; class Gammaproteobacteria; order Pseudomonadales; family Pseudomonadaceae; genus Aquipseudomonas. Next base: position 160,510 of record NZ_CAJYVE010000034.1, read on the forward strand.
ATCCCCAACACCCTGGCTGACGACGGCGACCCGCTGGACGTGCTGGTGGTCACCCCTTACCCAGTCGCGCCAGGCTCGGTCATCCGTGCCCGTCCGGTCGGCATCCTGCACATGACCGACGACGGCGGTGGCGATGCCAAGGTGATCGCGGTTCCTCACGACAAGCTGAGCCAGCTGTACGTCGACGTGAAGGAATACACCGACCTGCCAGCCCTGCTGCTGGAGCAGATCAAGCACTTCTTCGAGAACTACAAGGATCTCGAGAAAGGCAAGTGGGTCAAGATCGAAGGCTGGGGCAACGCAGACGCCGCCCGCGCCGAGATCAAGAAGTCGGTCGAGGCCTTCAAGGGCTGATCGCGCTTCATCCTGCCAAGCGCCCGCTTGGGCGCTTCGGCATCCCGCCCGAGGCCGTTCGGCCTGTTTAAAAATGTGTTTATCCCACCGCCCCGGTTAAACACAGCGCACGGCCAACCGCAGGCGGCGCGCAGCCCCTCCGCACTTCATGCCCTTCCTGAAAATGCAGGAAAACGCCTACAAAAACCACCCATCACTCACCAACCTCGCTAAACACCAGCGACTGGAAATGGCGCACATTTGAACGCATCGTTCATTTAAACGCCGCGCGGCCCCTCGTACACTCGGCGCCCATGAATACATCAGGTGATCGACTACGTACCCTCCTGCGCGAGTGTCATCTCTCCGCAACCGACTTCGCCGCCAACCGCAAGGTCACGCCCCAGCACGTGAACAACTGGTTCAAACGCGGTATTCCTATGGCGCGCCTCGAAGAGGTCGCCGAACTGCTCAGCGTCACGCCGCGCTGGCTGCGCACCGGCGAAGGCCCCAAGCACCCCAACGATGCCGTGGGCGAGCGCACCTCAGGCCAGGCCTCGCAGGCCGGCACGGGTGACAACCCGGACGTGGAAATCCAAGTGTTCAAGGAAGCGCAGGACGGCCACAACGCGTTGCAGGAAGTACCGGGCCGCAAGATCCGCCTGCCGCGCCAGGTGCTGGAAGAGATGAACATCGAACCGGAAGACGCGATCTGCCTGACCATGAAGGGCAACAGTATGGCCGAGCGCCTGCAGAACGGCTCGCTGCTGGGCATCGACCGCCGCACCACCCAAGTCATCGATGGCGAGATGTACGCCCTGGAACACGGCGGCCTGCTGCGCATTCGCTACCTGTATCGCCTGCCCAACGGCGGCCTGCGCCTGCGCAGCCACAATGGTCATGAGTACCCGGACGAATCCTTCAGCGCCGAACAGATCCACCAGCAATCAATACGTGTGCTGGGCTGGGTGTTCTGGTGGTCGACCCTCAACCAGCGCAAGACCCCGCCCGTGTTGCGCTGAATCGATGGATCCCGGCCTGTTGCAAAGCATTTCAAGGCTGGGCATCGGCGCTCAATCCCGGTATCCTGTGCGCCACTTCAGGCCGCGACGCCCCGCGCCACGGCCCTCGGCAGGGTCCACACGACCCCGCCGGATTCCAGACTGGCATTCCTTGCGAATGCACCTTTTGCAGGCGGTTACGGCTTACCAAAAATAAGTCAGAATCGTCGACGAGAAGCCGGCCACAAGCCGGCTTTTTAATTGTCCGAAATTCAGGCTGCAAAGCGCGGTCGAGCCAAGCGACACCTCCAACGAATTGGACAATGACTCACTCCTCGCCTGGTTCAGGCCCAATACTGTTCGCTCAAGCGGCATGTGACCCGGTGGGAGTGGCTTTAGCCGCGAAAGCGCCAGGAAATTCACTGCATCTGTTGTGAACAGGCGGTCGCTTCGCGGCTGAAGCCGCTCCTACCGGCCGCAAAGCGCTTAATCGAACTGTATTGGGTTGGGGCCACACAAGACGCAGGCGCTGAATAGTTCATATCTGGATTCAGCTATAGCGTTTCGAGCCGGACTTATCCTTCGAGCGTCAGACTAGTCAGATCAAATAATGGCGATCAGTGACGCGCTTATCGCTGGCATTACAAATGCGACTCAAAACGGTAAAGTATTGCCGCCCGCGAATTGGATCCGGGTCTCAACTTTAAGGAGCCGTCTTTGAAATACCTCAGCAAAACCATCCTGTCTGCGACCTGTGCTCTGATCTTGGCCGGCTGCACCGGCACCCCTATGAAAACTCAGCAGTACGAAAGCAATCAATACACCGTCATTGGCCATAGCGAAGCGAAAGCTACCGGTTTGATGCTATTTGGCCTGATCCCTATTCGTCAGAACGATCGGTTTGTTCGCGCGCAAAACGCTGCGATTCAGGCGAAGGGTGGCGACGCGCTGATTAATACCCAAGTTCAAGAAAAGTGGTTCTGGGCGTGGGTTCTGAACGGCTACACGACGACTGTTTCCGGTGACGTTATCAAGCTGAAAAACGCTCAATAACTTAGCGATCAGAAGCCCGATCCAAGTGGCTGGCACGTACGGTAGAGAACTATCTGCCGGCTACTCGGCAACACTGCGGCTAGGGTTGACGAGTTCGTGTAAGGCCGTCCTGAACGACGGCCTACATGCGAGTGGTAAAGACTCTAAGCCACGCTTTGTGCAGGCATTTCGATGGACGTGGTGACGCTCTGCGCCACTGGCTCAGCTTATCGGCCCAGCGATTCCTTGTAGTGCCCAGCCCGCACAATCCTCTAGATCGGGCTACTCGCCCTCCTTACCCATCCCGCCTCTCCTCCCAGCCCGCACCTCGCATATCCCCAAAACGAATAAAAAACAAAGAAAAAGATATTTTGAGAAATATCTGACAGCCATCATTCTCAGCGCACCAGACAACTGGAAATCCCATTTTCAAACCAGCCTTTGGCGGGTATTTCCAGGTACGTATTGGTCATGAACAGTCTTCGATCCTCCGCGCCTCAGCTAGAGGCCTGGTCGCAGCCGCGCCGATCAGGCGACGTCCTCGATATCGGCGTTTCGCAACGCCAGGCATTGGGCCTGCAGCGTCTGAGTCCAGTCACCGGCAAGCCCGCGCTGAGCCGCCGTGAGGCGATACTGCTTGGCGCCTTCGCCCTGGCCCTGCATGTTGGCGCCCTTGCCTGGCTGGCCAGCCGTCCCGAACCGGTGTTGCCCGAGGTGCCGGTGCAAATCCCACCGATGACCATCGAATTCACCAGCGCCGCGCCGCCCGCCGTGGAGCCACCACCCCCGGTGCCTGCTCCGCCGCCAGTGGTCGAGCCGCCACCACCGGTGGTGGACGAGCTGGCGGTCAAACCGCCGCCCAAGCCACAGCCCAAACCCAAACCCAAGCCGCTACCGCCCAAGCAAGAAGCCAAGCCGCAGCCCAAGCCGGTCGAGGCGCCACCCCCTGCGGCCCCGGCGCCTGCTGCACCGGCGGCGGCCGCGCCACCCGTGCCACCGGTGGAAACCCCGCCCTCGGCCAATGCCGGCTACCTGAAGAACCCGGCCCCCGAGTACCCGAGCCTGGCCCAGCGCCGTGGCTGGGAGGGCACCGTGCTGTTGCGTGTGCATGTGCAGGCCGACGGCAAGCCGAGCGATATCCAGATCCAGCGAAGCAGCGGTCGCGACGCGCTGGACAACGCCGCGATCAGCGCGGTCAAGCGCTGGAGCTTCGTACCGGCCAAGCGGGGTAACGAGGCCATCGCCGGCTGGGTCTCGGTGCCGCTGGAATTTCGCCTGAACTGATTGCCCACAGGGGCGGTGCAGACGCCGCCCCACTGACTGACTTCGAGGAACACACCATGAACCTGCTTGCAGACTCGCCCTTCCAATCGGTCGAACACTCCGTCATCTGGCTGCTGATCGGCTTTTCCGTGGTCACCTGGGGCCTGGCCCTGATCAAGGTCATCCAGTTCACCCGCCAGCGCCATCAGGACCGCCTTTTCCAGAAACGCTTCTGGGCTGCCACCAGCCTCGACAGTGCCGCCGAACAGAACGCCGAACGAAGCGGCGCCGTGGCCCGAGTGGCCCAGGCCGGTTTCGCGGCCATCCAAGTACAAGGGGGCCAACCCGCTGACCTGGCCCATTCGATCAATCATCAGGATCGTCTGGAGCGCTCGTTGCGCCAGCAGATCCAGCGCGAGCGCCGCTCGCTGGAGTCGGGCCTGGCGGTGGTCGCCTCGATCGGCTCCACCTCGCCCTTCATCGGCCTGTTCGGCACCGTATGGGGCATCATGGAAGCGCTCAAGGGCATCAGCGCCGCCGGCAACGCCAGCCTGGAAACCGTGGCCGGGCCCATCGGTGCCGCGCTGGTGGCCACCGGCGTGGGAATCGCCGTCGCCGTACCGGCCGTGCTGGTCTACAACTACTTCCTGCGGCGTCTGAAACTCAACGCCGCCGACCTCGACGACTTCGCCCACGACTTCTACAGCCTGGCGCAGAAGAGCGCGTTCAAGGTCATCGTCAACCCGCACCCTGGCAAGAGCGCCAATGCCGCCCACCTGACCAAGGAGGCCGTCTGACATGGCCTTCTCGACCCAGGACAACGACGAAGTCCTTTCCGAAATCAACGTCACCCCCCTGGTCGACGTGATGCTGGTGCTGCTGGTGGTGTTCATCGTCACCGCGCCGCTGCTGACCAACTCGATCCCGATCAACCTGCCGAAGACCGAGGCCGTCGCCCCGGCGGACCAGAAAGACCCGCTGGTGGTGAGCATCAACGGCGAGGGCAAGCTGTACATCAACAAAGACGAGATCAAGCCGGACCTGCTGGAAACCCGGCTGAGCCAGGCCAAGGCCGAAGACGCCGGGCTGCGCGTGCAGCTGCAGGCCGACGACGGCGTCAACTATGGCGAAGTGGCGCGCGCCATGGCGGCCATCGAACGCGCCGGCATCACCAAGCTGGCGGTGATCACCGCACGCTGACGCAGAAGCGGCCGGGTACAGGCTCGGCCCTCTCCCACCCAGAACGAGAATTTAGTCATGTTGATCGTTGCACTGGCTGGCAGTCCCAGCCTGAAATCCCGCTCGGGCGCCTTGCTCGAACACTCGCGCAAATGGCTTGAACGCCACGGTATCGAGGTGCGCAGCTACGGCGTACGCGACTTCGACGCCGAAGACCTGCTGCATGCCCGCTTCGACAGTCCACAGATCAAACGCCTGGTCAGCGACATCGCCGCTGCCGATGGCGTGCTGATCGGCACCCCGGTGTACAAGGCTTCGATCTCCGGGGCGCTGAAGACCCTTCTCGATCTGCTGCCCGAGCGCGCCCTGGAAGGCAAGGTCGTCCTGCCCCTGGCCACCGGCGGCAGTCTCGCGCACATGCTGGCGGTGGATTACGCACTCAAACCGGTGCTGTCGTTCCTCAAGGCCGAGGAAATCGTCCACAGCGTGTTTGCCGAGGAACGCCAGATCGAGCACGGCGACCTCGGGCACCGCCTGGCCGAAGAGCTGCAACAGCGCCTGGAGCACTCGCTGGCGAAGCTGCGGCGGCGCGTAACCTCGCTGACCCCGGATGTCGCTCTGGCGGTCTGAAACACACGGGTATTCGCCGATCGGCGCAGTTGCAGATCCAACAGGCCGGGCGGCGACTGTGAGCCTTGAGTCGCCGGGCTGGCCGTTATCGACGGCTTACAGCCCGCCCGGACTTGCCTGGCAGCATGCGTGTCAGTACCTCATCACCACGCACCCAGTGATGGAAAAGCGCCGCGCCCACATGCAGGCCGACAACGCCCCAGGCCACCCATTTGCCGATGAAGTGATGAACAACGTCAATCGGGGCCTCGAAGGCTTCCCAGCTGAGGCTGAAGCGTCGACTGATGCTGTCGAACAGCGCTGTTTCGTTGAACCCTGGCACGCTGAACAGCCCGAAGCGGGTCGGCGCCCCGGTGCCCAGGTAGCCGGTCAGCGGCATGATGAGTAAAAGCCCGTAGAGACCCCAATGGGCGACATGGGCCAGACGCTGTTGAAACACGGGGGCCGGTACTTCGGCCGGTTGCTTTTCCAACAGGCGCCAGACCAGGCGTGGCAAAACCAGAAAGCCCACCAGCAGCCCCAGTGCCCAATGAATGTTAAGGACCGGCAATAATGTCGGCATGCTGTCATTCATGAACCAGATGACGTAATAAACAACGAGGTAGCAGCCAATGAAGGCGGCCGCGCTGGTCCAATGGAAGAATTTTGAAATCAGGCCAAAACCGGTTTTGGTATTACGCCATTGCATGCTTCACCTGTTCTGCTGTGACACAAAAGCAGCCCCGCGGATTATTGGCATTGTTCTGCGCAGGGCGCGGGTCGACCGTATTCAAACGATCCGTTTCAAACCGCCGTCAGCACGATGAATCAACTGTCGGACTTACGCTTCTCCACGGTCTTCTGCTCAGCGCTGCGAGACGCGTCTTCCGGCGTCTGCGCCAGCTTTTCCGGCTTGGCCTCGTGCTGCCCCTGAGTGTTGCTGGCCTGCCAGCCACGCTCGTGGAAACGCTGCAGTGCTGCAGCACCATCGGCAGCTTGCGCAGCATGGGAAACGGCCAGTGCCAGGATCAGGGCGAGGGATTGCGGCAGATACTTCATAAAGGACTCCTGCTTGAAATGAGAATGTGCCCGGACCCATCATCGGGTCGTGGGCGATTCATCTTTTGATGAACTCAAGTCAATGCCGAAGCCCGACTTGATTCCAGGCAAGTTTCAGCAGCTGGAATTAAGTCAGAATTAACGCTTCTCCAATTCTTCTTCGACGCCCGCAGAAAAACCGAAAACTTCACGCCCGTTGAGCGCCATGCAGGCTCATGACGCTTTTCTGATGGGAACTTCGAGCCGGGCCAGGAAGCCATTCGGCACATTGGAAAAGACCAGCCGACAAGCGCAGCGGCGGATGATCGCATCGACGATCGCCAAGCCCAGGCCGCAGCCCTTGCTTCTGGAATTTCGCCAGAAGCGTTCGGACAAATGGACCAGATCCGCGTCCTGCACCCCGTCACCGTAGTCGCGCACAGCGAATACCAGGTGCCCCTCGTGCAGCGCCACGTCCAGTTCCACCGGGCTGCCCGGTGGGCTGTAGCGCAGCGCATTGTCCAGCAGATTGCGCAGCGCCACGATGGCCAGCGCCGAAGGCATGGCTGGCCTGAGGTCGCGCGTCGGCTCACTCAATGTCAATTTCACCCGTGACGCCGACGGGTTCTCGGCATCCTGAATGGCGAAGGTCGCGATCTGCTGGGTCGTGTAATCATTGCCGTCGTCGAACGACAGGCTGCCTTCCACTTTGGCCAGCATGAGCAATTGTTCAAGGGTGTGCTGCAAGCGGTCAGCACCTTGCTCGGCATGCTGCAGCGCGCGCACCTGAGCTTCACCGCTGCACAAGCCGGCCAATTGCAGATGGGTTTTGACCGCCGTCAGCGGGGTACGCAGTTCATGCGCCGCGTCGCCGGTAAAGCGCCGCTCGCGCTCGATGGCATTGGCGACCCTGAGCAACAGCTGGTTTTGCGCCTTCAGCAATGGCTGCAACTCCCGAGGCACCTTGTGGATGTCCAGCGGTTCCACCGAGTCGATCTGCCGAGACTTGAGCGCGTGGCTCATCAGCCTGAGCGGCTTGAGGCCGTTCTTGATCGCCAGGCTGAGCATGACCAGGCACACGATCAGGGCGATGATGATCGGCAAACCGGCAGACTTCAGCGTGGCCCCGATCAGCGCATCACGCTCTTGCAGCCGATCCGCCGTGGTGATGCGGTATTGGCCATGCACCGTGGTGTAGGTCCGCCATCGCTCGCCCGCATAGGTCATGTCGGCAAAGCCTTCGTGGCTCAGGTTGAAGTTGGCGTCGATGGGCAGGTTGGAGCTGGCGATCACATCGCCTTGCAGCGAGCTGACTTCACAGGCGATGAGGTCGTTCAGCGCCAGGTTGCGAGCAGGCGACGCGGTGCGGCTACGTGCGCCATCGGCGGTCGGCACATGGTCCATCAACCCGGCGACCAGGCGCGCGGAGGCGATCAGCCGATGATCCAGCAGGCTGCTCAGCTGACCATCGAGCTGCTTGGAGATGCACAAGGCGGTGAACCCCCACATCAGGAAAAACACCGTGCTGAGAATCAGCGCAAGGCGTGCACGAATACTCATGACTGGCGCTCCGCCGTCGCCAGCGGCGGCCCCAGGCGATAGCCGACCCCGCGGATGGTCTCGACGATGTCGTTGCCCAGCTTGCGACGCAGGTGATGGATGTGCACGTTCAGGGCGTTGCTGCCGACATCGTCGTCGAAACCGTACATGGCATCCTTGATCTGGTCGCCGGAAAGCACGCGCCCCGGGTTGTTCAACAACGCCAGCAGAAGAGCCTGCTCGCGTCGGGCAAGCTCCACCGGCTGTCCATCCAGTCGGGTATCACGGGAAACCGGATCGAAACGCAAGGCGCCGTGCTCGATGACGTTGGCCGCCCGCCCCGCCGCCCGCCTGACCAGGGTATGCAAGCGTGCGGCCAGCTCGCGCAGGTCGAAAGGTTTGAGCAGGTAATCATCGCCACCGGCCTGAAGGCCCAGCACCCGGTCATTGACACTGTCGCGGGCGGTCAGGATCAGCACCGGCAGGTCATGCCCTTCGCGGCGCATTCGCGACAGCAGTTGCAGGCCATCCTCATCGGGCAGGCCCAGGTCGAGGATCAGCACATCGAATGCCGTGGTCGTCAGCAACCCCCAGGCCGCCGCAGCCGTTTCCACATGATCGACGATCAGGCTCTGCAGCCGCAGCCCTTCGGTGATGCCGATCGCGATCAAGGCATCGTCTTCACATAGCAGTACACGCATGCTGAATTCCTGGAGCGCTGTCACCGTGGCGAATGCGACGGTAGGTCTAGACGTCAAAAACAGGCAGGGTAGCCGGCGTGGATTAATTGAGCATTAACAACCGGTGCGCCGAGACGAGGTTGTAGCGAGTCATGCTGACGCGCGCCATACACCTTGCCCACGCCGCCTTGGACCGCAATACATCGACGCGAACGGCCCTCACCAAACAGCCGGCTGGGAAGCCGGCTGCTGGGAGGTCACAGAGGGCGCGCTGACGGTTACTGCGCGGTCTTGTGCACCAGGGGCTTCAGGCCGCTGCCTTCGATGGCTGCATCGGCCTGGCGCGAGGCCAGGTAATCCAACAGGGCCTGGGCCTGGCTCTGATGAGTGCTGTTACTGACCACGCCACCGGAGTACAGGGTCATCTTCTGCGCCTTGGCGGGAATCAGGCCGACGATGTCGATGCCGCTTACCGGCTTGAGTTCGCTCAGTTGCTGGAAGCCGATCTGTGCTTCGCCCCGCGCCACCACGGCGCCGACCGGCTCGGCAGGAATCATGTGCGCCTTGGCGTCGAAGGCCTTGCCCAGGTCCATGCTCGGGAACAGGGTCTTGGACAGGTACACGCCACTGGCGCTGTCGGAATAGGCCACGGACTTGGCGTCGAGCAGGGTCTTGCGCAGGGCCTTCATGTCGCTGATATCCGGTTTGGGCTCACCCTTGCGCACGGCCATGGCAATGTACGACTCGCCCAGGTCGACGCGGCTGGCCTTGTTGACCAGGTTTTTGTCGACCAGGTTGTCCAGGGCCGAGCCGACCATCAGCACCAGGTCGGCCTTCTCGCCACGCGCCAGGCGGTTGGGCACGGCCTGGGGCGTATCGCCCATGGACGGCGCGGCCTGGATATCCAGCTTGATGCCGTGACTTTTCTCGTAGGCCGGGGCGACGGCACGGATGGCGCCCATGATGCCGCCGGAGCTGAGAATGGTCAGGGTTTCAGGTTGCGCGGCTGGCGCCTCGGCCGCCGCAACGGTGAAGGTAGCCAGCAGCAAGGCTGTGCAAGACAGCGTTCTGAGCATGATCATCAGGTCCTTTAGGGGTAAAGAACCTGATTCTAAAGACGCGCAGCTGTCACCAGGCCTTGCGGTGCATTAAGAATTCTTCACGCAACGCCCATCAACCGGCCAGCCCTGCGGCACGCGCCCGCGCCGCATGCAATTTCTTGTAGCTGTCGATCAGCCGCTGATGCCGGTCGAGGCCTTCCAGGGCCATGCTGGTTGGTGTCAGGCCGTGGAAGCGCACGCTGCCGTCCACCGAACCCAGCGCCGCGTCCAGGCGCTCGCTGCCGAACATGCGGCGGAAGTTGACCACGTAGTCGTCCAGCTCCAGGTCGCTGTCGAGCTGCACTTCCAGCACCACGTTCAAGGCCTGGTAGAACAGCCCGCGCTCGACGGTGTTGTCGTTGTACTGCAGGAACATCTCCACTTGCTCCTTGGCCTCTTCGAAGCGCTGCAGGGCCAGGTTGATCAGCAGTTTCAGCTCCAGGATGGTCAGTTGGCCCCAGGCAGTGTTGTCGTCGAATTCGATGCCGATCAGCGTGGTGATGTCGCCGTACTCGTCCAGCTCGCTTTCTTCCAGGCGCTGTAGCAGGTCGCCCAGCGCTTCGTCGTCCAGGCGGTGCAGGTTGAGGATGTCTTCGCGGAAGAACAGCGCCTTGTTGGTGTTGTCCCAGATCAGGTCGTCCACCGGGTAGATTTCCGAGTAGCCCGGCACCAGGATGCGGCAGGCCTTGGCGCCGAGATCCTCATAGACGGCCATGTAGACCTCCTTGCCCATGCCTTCGAGGATGCCGAACAGCGTCGCGGCTTCCTGCGCGTTGGCGTCTTCGCCTGCGGCGGAGAAGTCCCAGTCGACGAACTCGTAGTCCGCGCGGGCGCTGAAGAAGCGCCACGACACCACACCGCTGGAGTCGATGAAGTGCTCGACGAAGTTGTTCGGTTCCATCAGTGCCTGGCTTTCAAAGGTCGGCTGCGGCAGGTCGTTCAGGCCTTCGAAGCTGCGCCCCTGCAGCAGTTCGGTGAGGCTGCGCTCCAGCGCCACCTCGAAGCTCGGATGCGCACCGAACGAGGCGAACACGCCGCCGGTGCGCGGGTTCATCAGCGTCACGCACATCACCGGAAACTCACCGCCCAGCGAGGCATCCTTGACCAGCACCGGAAAGCCCTGCTCTTCCAGGCCCTGGATACCGGCGAGAATGCCGGGGTAGCGCGCCAGCACCTCCTGCGGAACGTCTGGCAGAGCCAGCTCGCCTTCGAGGATTTCGCGCTTGACCGCGCGCTCGAAGATTTCCGACAGGCACTGTACCTGGGCTTCGGCCAGGGTGTTGCCGGCGCTCATGCCGTTGCTGAGGAACAGGTTCTCGACCAGGTTGGAAGGGAAGTACACCGTCTCGCCGTCGGACTGGCGCACATAAGGCAGGCAGCAGATGCCGCGTTCGATGTTGCCGGAGTTGGTGTCGTACAGGTGCGAGCCGCGCAGCTCGCCGTCCGGGTTGTAGATTTCCAGGCAGTACGGGTCGAGGATGTCCTTGGGCAGGGCGTCCTGGCGCCCCGGCTTGAACCAGCGCTCGTTGGGGTAATGCACGAACGGCGCGTTGGCGATGTCTTCGCCCCAGAACTGGTCGTTGTAGAAGAAGTTGCAGTTCAGACGCTCGATGAACTCGCCCAGCGCCGATGCCAGCGCGCTCTCCTTGGTCGAGCCCTTGCCGTTGGTGAAGCACATTGGCGAATGCGCGTCGCGCACGTGAAGCGACCAGACATTGGGCACGATGTTGCGCCACGAGGCGATCTCGATCTTCATGCCCAACCCGGCCAGCAGCCCGGACATGTTGGCGATGGTCTGCTCCAGTGGCAGGTCCTTGCCGAGGATGTAGGTGCTGGCGCCAGCTTCACCGCTGGGCAGCAGCAGGGCCTGGGCATCGGCGTCGAGGTTGTCGACTTCCTCGATGATGAATTCCGGGCCGGTCTGCACCACCTTTTTCACCGTGCAGCGATCGATGGAGCGCAGGATGCCCTGGCGGTCCTTCTCGGAGATGTCTGCGGGCAGCTCGACCTGGATCTTGAAGATCTGGTTGTAGCGGTTCTCCGGGTCGACGATGTTGTTCTGCGACAGGCGGATGTTCTCGGTGGGAATGTCGCGGGTCTGGCAGTACAGCTTGACGAAATAGGCCGCGCACAGCGCCGAAGACGCCAGGAAGTAGTCGAACGGCCCCGGTGCCGAGCCATCGCCCTTGTAGCGAATCGGCTGGTCGGCGATCACCGTGAAGTCATCGAACTTGGCTTCGAGGCGGAGGTTGTCGAGAAAGTTGACCTTGATTTCCATGCGGGACTACCAGAATAACGAGCACATTTGGCGGGCATTATCCGGGTTTTGCAGGCTATGTGCTGGGTTTTGTACAGCGCCTTGCCCATGACCCGCTATCCAGCGTCGCTTCCCGTGCCCCTGGCCTTGCGCCAGCCGGCACGCAACCGCCGCGCCAAGGCCGGCGACATGTTGAACAGCACCATGGAGGCCAGCGCCACCCACCAGCCGGGCCGCGTGAAGCTGAGCAGGTGCTGGTTGACCCAGATTTTCAGCAGCCTCAACCGACAGCCCTGGCCCTCGCGCCGGGCCAGCCGGGCGATGGCATGCGGGGTGTACAGGGTCCTGAGCACCGCTTCATGGGCCAGGAATCGCTCGGGAAAGTCCACACCGGCCTGGGCATGGTCGAGCACGGTGAAGTTGCGCGTCAGCAGTGTATCCCACAACTTCAAAGGGGCCAGGCGCACCCGGCAGGGGTGCGTGAGCGTCAGATGTATACCGCGCTGGCGCAGGCAGCCCAGCAGCAGCGCCTGCTCGGGAATCATGCGCAGGGCCGAGTAACCCAGGAAGTTGCCGAACGGGTTGCGTGACGGGCCGGGGTGAAGCAGCTCGCGCTCGGCGAACAGCGGCTGGTTCCACAAGGCGAGCATCGCTTCCCGGGTGCCGAACTGCACCAGGTCGGAGAGGTGGAACAGCATGGGTACCCGCTCGGGGTCACGCATGTAGAGGTTGGTCAGGGTAATGGGCGCATCGAACAGGCTCAGCCCATCGCTTGCGACCGGTATTGGCTGGCCGATCACCGCCAGGGCTGCACTGCGCAGGTTGTGGTCGGCGCGCAGCTTCATCACATAGGGCCGGTCGGCGGCCTGGATGCCGGCCCGTGTGGAAAGGATCATCCGATTGGTGTTCACCGGGTTGCCCGAGACATCGCGCAAACCACCCGGATCGTCCAGCAGCACCAGTTGTTCGACTTCCAGGCCCGCGGTGTCCTCCCCCCGCCAGGTCGAAACGACGATCCGGGCCTGGGGCAGATGCCGACGCACCGAGGCGATGCAGGAAAGGATATTGCGTTCCTGGCCCAGTTCACGACACAGGGGGCCCTGGATCACCACGCTGATCAGGGCAGAATCGACCGCGACAGGAGAGACCGGTGCGGCCATCAGCCACCTCCAAGCAGACGTCGAAACAGGCCGGGGCAACGCGCCTTCAGCCTGCGCACACAGGCTGACAGCCAGGGCACCCTTTGCACGTCGGTCACCAGAAACAACCGACGCAGCTGGCGCGCCTGGAACGCTGCGTCGCCGCGCCCCGGCCGGTTGTTGAAGGTCTCGTTGAGCAACCGGGCATTGGCACAGAGCAACAGCCCCGGCATCAGGAACACCAGGTTGCATTGGCGCAGGCCGGTGTTGAGAAAGTTGTAGCGCGCCAGCTTGTGAACGAAGTCGCTGCAGACTGCCGGAGGGTGATGCCCCAGGTCCACCAGCACCCAGTCGACGTCGACCAGGTCCATGAGCCGGGCGATCCTGTTCATCGATACGGTTTCCAGATGTCGGCGGGAAATGAACAGGTCGAGGCTGAAACGCACATGGCTGACACCAGGTCCGTCCGCCTCGAGCTTCTCCAGATCCCGACGGTCGTCGACCACGATCACCGGAGTGGTGATGTGGCGCGAGAAGCGGATACCTGACAACTGGCGGACCAGTTCCGGATCGCGGACAGCCGGAGCCGGATACGAGACAGCGAAAATGTTCACGGTTGTTCCCGCCCGTAGGACCTGAAAGGGGTGGAGTTGTAGATCGCCTTGATCGCCGAGCCGAAGCCAGGGAAATAGAACAATCGGCTGCGATCGAGATACAGGCGCAAGGCGGATATCAGGATGCCAGGCGAGGCCCGCCACCGGGGGTGGAAGAAATCCTGCAGGTCGTCGGCGAACCAGCTCTGCCTGGCACGCTGGCAGAGCATGTTGCGGATTTCACCGCTTTCGCAGATGAGGTGCTGCTTGGCCTGTACGGGGTCTTCCAGAAAGCGCAGAGTCAGATACTCCCGGCGGATCTCCGGCAGTTGATCGAACAGCACCAGCCTCTCGAAATCGGCGATGAATTGCCGCACGGCCTGCAGTTCATTACTGAAGGCGGTGCGCTGGATCACCCGATTGATCAGCTCGACCCACTCCCGGGCAGGTACACGCTTCAAACCGGTGGGGGTCACCAGCACGGCGGGATCGAAGGCGTAGCGCGACTCGAACTGCCGCAGCCTGGCCAGCGCCACGTCGGTAGGCACTCTGAGCAAGGGTTTCTTCTTCAGCAGCGAAAGATTGTACGGCCCCGCCTTCCTGAACCCGCCATCGATACCCTGTGCCAGGTTTTCCCCGCCCAGCAAGGCACGAGAAGTTATCGATTGGCTGATCCCATAAGGGTTGATCCGGTTCGGGATGCCCATGCGTGAAGCACGAATCCCATGTTCGACATCCTCGAACTCTGTCCAGTGCAGGTCCTCATCCAGGGGGCAGGCATTCCAGACGTCCTTGCGGCAGATGTACAGGCTGCCGGTGGGGTAGCTCTGGTCCTTGCTGTAGCGCATCGGGTTGGCGTATGGAAAGCCCGTTCTCTCCACCTCACCGAACAACGCTGGGACGATAGTGGCGGTGCTCTTGCCACGGCGTGGCAAGCCTTGCAAGCCGCCAGCCACATCCCCCATCCCCACACAAAGGTCCGAATAGCGTCGCGGATACAGGCTCCAGGGATTGTCGAAAAACAGGCTCTGCAGGGTCATGAGCGGGTAGCGCGGACCGAATCGGCGAACCATGTCGCCGAAGTGCCGTGGCAGAAATACCCGGTCGTGCAGAATGACCAGGTTGTCGTAGCGCGCCTCTCGAGCGAGGAGGTTTTTCTTCTTGCAGATCTGCACAGGTGGTGCGGCAATGTTCTGCCCAACGAGACGCACCTGGTCTGGGTAGGCAAAATTGCTGCCCGGGGTGCCGCAGAGCAGGATTTCCTTGTGAGGAATGTCGAGCTCCAGGATGCGCCTGACCACCGCATTGAGGATGGTCGCGTCTTCGGGACCGACGGGAATGCCGAAGGTCCAGTGATCCAGGTCATCGTCGCCTTCGGCCAGCAGCCTGGCAACCTTGCGGTAGGTCACTGACGACGCCGAGCGCGCCACCGGCTCGAGGCCCTCTGCGAAATACGCGCGATCGAGGTAATGCCCGGTCGGGGTGTCTTCGACGAGCGTGATGTGTTCCCCAACGGCCAGGAAATGCGCGGCATCCCAAAGCAGCAAGGGCGCCAGTGGCGAGTCGCTTTGCACATTGTGAAAGCAGACACTGCCGGCGCCAGGAATCTGCACACGCATGGCCGCATGGACATTGCGGATGACCTGATCGGGCTTGCCCACAACAGGCCGACGAAAAGACACCAGCCGGGCACAGGGAGGCTCCAGTGACAGGGGCTGCGGCAGAACGCGCAACTGCTCTGTCGACAGGTATCCCAGGCGCCGATGATGCTGGAGATGGATGGTCTTCATCGGTCAGACCACATACTTGTCGTCGAGCACGCCCGGCACCTTGACCACCACGGTCACGGTATCGACCAACGCCTCGAACGCCGTGACATCCCCAGGTTCAAGCACGATGATGTCACCCGCCGTCCATACGCGGTCAGCCATGCGCACCGAGCCTGACACCACCGCCGTCACCTCGGTCGCCACCTTGTGGTAGTGGGCCGCCTCGCGATCACCGGCCTGGTAGTGCTTGATGGCGACCTCGCAGGCACTGGAACGCAGGGCCACGGGGTGAAAATCACCCACGAACCAGCCCTTTACCATGTCGTGCAAGTGGGCAGTTTTCATCGGGCACTCCCGGCTTCGAAAGCCTGAAGCTGGCTGGCGGTCTTCAGCGGATGGTAGCGAGCGGACTCGATGCGATAGACGCCGATACGACGATGCTGCAACACCAGCTCGTTGAGTACCGGAGCGATGAAAAAGCTGTCGTTGACCCGCGCATCCTTGCGGATCATTTCCTTGGCAGCCGCCACGAAGGCCGCGCCGTGGCGGAACCAGTAGACACCGGCTATCGCATGCGGGCTGATCGGGTTCTTCTCGGCCGCTTCGACGACTCGGTCGTCGGCATCGAGGCGCACGAAAGAGTAGCGCGGGTGCAGGGAGCGGAAGATCACCACGCCAGCGTCGTTGCCATTGCCACGCAACCCGCCCAGTACGTCCTCGAGATCGATCTCCACCCGGTCGCTGGTGCTGAGAATCAGCAGCTCATCCTGGTTGTCGATCTGCTCGCTGGCCAGCAGCACGGTGCAGGCCGCGCCACGCGTAATGCCATGAACCGGCAGCACACTGGCCGCCGGGTGCATCTGCTGAACCATGTTGCGCAGGTGCAACCGGGCGATATCGGTATCGGTGAAGGTGCAGATGATCCGCGCGGGCTCCAGCCCGGCGCAGTCGTCGATCAATGACTGGATCAGCGGCTTGCCGCTGCGTTCGGCCAGGTAGTCGGGATACGGACCATGCTCCTCGCAGCTCTCACCAGCGAGGGCGGATAACAGCACGATGTTCAATGCGCTCATGCGCGGCCCTCCCTGAGCGGCTGAGGATCGATGGAGGCAATCTTGCCCAGGATGTTGCTGAGGTTGACGTCGGTCGTCTCGCCAACTACCAGCACATGCGCACCGGAGGCCTTGGCAGCCTTGATGCCGTTATCGTTGTCCTCGACGATCAGGCATTGCTGTGGCGTCAGCCCCAGTGTTTCGATGGCCTTGAGGTAGATATCCGGCGCCGGCTTGGCCCTGGCGACGTCCTCGTTGGAAAGCTGCAAGTCGAGGTACTGGCCCAGGTTGGCCTTGTCCATCATCACCTGCACCGTATGGCGGATCGAGTTGGAGGCCACCGCCAGGCGATAGCCCATGCGCTTGAGCGAGGACAGCGCATACTGGTGCACGAAGGTCGGCTTGCACTGGGCATGCACGATTTCCATGGTGTACTGCTGCTTCATCTCATTGATGAAAGGATGCAGCGCCACTGGCAGGTCGTGCTCGACGCTGAGCATGTCGAGCTTGCGCGAGGTCGGCAGCCCGTCATACGCGGTCAGGTGTTCGTGGCGGCTGATGTGGTAGCCGAACAGGTTGAGGGCCTTGTTCAGGGCATCGTAGTGCCATTCCTTGGCCTCGATCAGCACGCCGTCCATGTCGAAGATGATGGCCTTGATCATTGTCGCTCCTGCTTGATGAAACGATTGGCTTCTTCGGGCCGGTCAGTGCACAGCATCAGGCCCTCCCTGGTGTTGAGCGGTCGCAGTTGCCGCCACAGCGGCTCCGGGTCGCGACCATGAAGTTCCGCAGACACCACGCAGACCTGCTTGTCGGCGGCCAGCAGGTCGTCGATCAATTCACTGGAAAACCATGTGTCCTCGAAGGCATCCAGCCATACCCCACACGCCTGTTCCAGCCAGGCAGGAGACGGTTCCACCTCGCTCAGGCGCGTGAAGGTGGTCAGGCGCGCCTGCAGGTAGCGGCGCATGTCGGGCACGGCCATGTCGAATGCGAACCAGTTGTCGTGACCATGCCGGGCAAAGGTCGCCTGCAGGGCCTCGGCCAGGCCGTCGGCCTTGACGTTGATGGCCAGCGGCAGGTTGCGGCCGGCCATGAGCTGCAGTAGCTCATCAAGGGTCATCTCGGCGCCGCCGGGCATGTCGTGGGCAATCACCAGTTGGCCTGCCAGGTCACGCACGTCGGTCTCGGTGCCGAAACCCAGGTCGAACGAGCGCCTGAAGGCCATCGCCTGGTTTCGCTCGGCGGGATGTCGCCAATAGCCGCGATGGCTGAGGATCTGCATGTCAGTCCGCCTCCGTGGCCGTCGCCCGGCGGCTGACGGGCAGGCTCAGGAAGTGGTCAAGGTCGGCCGGTATGCCCAGGCCGTGCATGCCCTGGCCCTCATGGCCCACGCTGTAATGACTGACTCGTCCGCCCTGAGCGATGATCTCGTTGTACACCGGGGCCACGTAGAACTCGCCGTTGACCCGCAGGTTCTTGCGTAGCATCGCTTCGATGGCATCGAGCAGCTGGGCGCCACTGCGGAAGTTGTAGATACCCACGGTGGCCTCGTCGGAAATGACCTGTTTTTCGACCACGCGGTCGATCAGCCCCTGGCCGTCGAAGCCTACGAAGGACCATTTCGGGTCATCGGCCTTCATGGTCATGATCAGGCCATCGAGACCTTTGTCGTCCATGGCCTGGAGGTAGTCGTCGATCTTCAGGTCCACATACTGGTCACTGTTGGCGATCATCACCGGCTGCGACCTGTCGATCACGTCCCGGGCGGCATGCACGGTGCACGCAGCCCCTTCGGTCAGGCCGTGCAGCTCGACGATCGCGCAATCTGGCGCCCAGACCTTGAGTCGTTCCTCAAGACCATAGGCGGCGACATGTTCGGCCTGACAGACGAAGATGAAACGATGGGGCCATGAGGGCGTGAGGTTTTCGATTACCAGCTTGATCATCGGCACGCCGTGCACGGGAATGAGCGGTTTGGGATCCTGATACCCGGCAGCCGCGAAGCGACTTCCGGCACCTGCCATGGGAACGATGATTTGCAACATGCGGATTACTCTTTGTCGCTCATTGAGCGGCGCGGTTTTAAATGCTCAACCTGTGGAAGTTGAGCTTCAGAAAGAGCCCTGATCGACCATCCGACCGTGCTCAAGCGTGATGTAGCGCTGGCAGAAACTGCGCCCCTCCTCCATGGCATGGGTCACCAGAATCAGGGCCATGCCTTCGCTCTGCAGGGCCCGAATGCGTTCATGGCACTTGTTTCGGAAATCCTCGTCGCCCACGGCCAGGACCTCATCCGCCAGGAGTACCTGCGGTTCCACATGCACGGCGACGGAGAAGCCCAGGCGCATGTACATGCCTGACGAATAATGTTTGACCGGGGTATGGATGAAGCGGTCGAGGCCGGAAAAATCGACGATGTCGTTGAAGCGTGAACGGGTCTGGCGATTGCTCAGGCCGAACAGACTGGCGTTCAGATAAATGTTTTCCGCACCGCTCAGCTCGGGATGAAAGCCCACCCCAAGTTCGATCAGCGGCGCCACGCGGCCGCTGCTCACGACAGTGCCCGAGGTCGGCAGCAGAATGCCGGACAACAGTTGCAGCAAGGTGCTCTTGCCCGAACCGTTATGGCCGATCAAGGCCAGCGACTCCCCCCTGTTCAGGGTCAGCGATACGTCATCCACTGCGTTGAATCGTTCATGACGTTCACGATGACGGCTGTCGAACAGCCCGAGGAACTTCTGCTTGAGCCCACCACCGTTATGCCGTAGCAGAAACTGCTTGGACAGGTTGCGCGCCTGGATGACCCTCTGGCTCATAGGTACTCCACCTGGCTGTCGGCTTTTCTGAACACCAGCAGCCCGGCCAGCAGGCTGGTCACTCCCAGCATCACGCAGAGGCCGATGTCGCCGGCAGATGGCATCACCCCTTCATGCAGAATGGCCTTGAAACTCTTGAAATAAGGGGCCAGCGGATTGAACGCCATCCACTTGGCAACCGCTGTCGGCAACGACGAGGCGACCCAGACGATGGGTGTCATCCAGAACAGCAGGGGTACGAAGACCTCGACCAGGTGCCGGGCATCGCGCACGGTGATCTGGATGACACTGAGGGCCAGCCCCAGCCCCATCAGCAAGGCCATGAATGACGCCAGAATCAGTGGATAGACCAGCAAGGCGAGGCTGGGAACACCACCCAGCAAGGGGAACAGCGCCGCGTAGATCAGCATCACCCCCAGCCAGAACACCAGGATGGTCAGCGCACCGGTCACTGGCAGCAGGATGCGCGGGAAACGCAGCTTGCGGATCAGGTTGGCGTTGCCGGTCAGCCACTCGCCACTTTGCGACAGCATCTGCGTGAGCAGCATCCAGTGCACCAGCCCGGTGATCAGGTGCAGCGCGAAGCGCTCCTGAGCGCTGGGCAGGATGTAAGTGAAGACCAGGTAGTAAGTCAGGGTTACGGCCAGCGGATTGCCGAGGGACCATAAGAATCCCAGGGTCGCGCCCATGTAACGAACTCTGATTTCTTTGAAGACGAGATTGATGACCAGGTCTCGCCAGAGCGTGAAACCAGGCTTTACGCATGAAGACATAGTGTTCCAGCCAAGCAATGATCATTGACCTGCGACGCGGCCCGCAAAGACCGCCCGGGTCATTCGTACACGACGGATAAACAGACAGCGCCTAACCGTTTGCCTGGCTTGACCGGCTTACAGACGGGAACACCTGGACACAAACGGTTATAAACAGTCGGGTATCGCTATGATCGGGGATGGCTGAAAAGACGAATGTCAGGCGCCCTCACCACAACGTGTAGGAAACGCCTGCAATTAAGCTCTGCGATTGGACAAGGTAACGATTGCCGAACGGCTAACCCGGTGCGAACACCTGCGGCAGGCCGAGGAATGTACGACGATGACGTCCCCAGGAACGTCGTCGCCGCACTCGACCCTGATGCCTCAGACGTTGAAGCGGCCCAACAGGTGGCTCTGCTGCTGAACCTGCTCGACCATCATCGAGCACTGGCGCACCTGCTCCTCGGTACCGGCCGCCACTTCGTGGCTGAGGTCGCGGATGTTGGTGGTGTTGCGGTTGATCTCTTCGGTGGTCGCGCTCTGCTGCTCGGCGGCAGCGGCGATCTGCGTGTTCATGTCGTTGATGCGCAGAATCGCTTCGCGGATGCGCGCCAGCATGTCGTTGGCCGCACCGGCCTGTTCGGCGGTCCTGCTCGCGCTGTCGCGGCTCTTCTGCATGCGCGTCTCGGCCTGATGCACACCGGACTGCAACTGGTCGATCATCTGGCGGATTTCCTGGGTCGACTGTTGGGTGCGCGAAGCCAGGGTACGCACTTCATCGGCCACCACGGCGAAGCCGCGCCCTGACTCACCCGCCCGCGCGGCCTCGATGGCGGCATTGAGGGCCAGCAGGTTGGTCTGTTCGGCAATGCTGGTAATCACCGACAGGATCGACTCGATGTTGTCGCTGAAGCGTGCCAGGTCGAGGATGGCCTGGCCGGCCTCTTCCATTTCCGCCGCCAGGTGGCGGATCGCTTCGGTGGAGCGCAGTACCACGTGCTCGCCGCTTTCGGCTTCATGGTTGGCCGCCAGCGCGGCCTGGGCGGCGGCCTGGGCGTTGCTCGCCACGTCGTCGGCGGTCGAGGACATTTCCTGCATGGCGGTGGCCAGCTGGTCCAGCTCCTGCAACTGACGCTGCAGTCGGCTGTCGGCCTGGGCGGCTTCGTGCGAGGTCGCCACGGTGCTCTCGCGAACCTGCCGGGACGAGCCCAGCACCTGGCCGATCAGGCCCTGCAGGTTTTCCAGAAAGGTATTGAACTCGCGAGAAACGCTCGCCACTTCGTCGTTGCCTTGCGCAGGCAGGCGGCGGGTCAGGTCACCCTCGCCGCTGTTCACTTCCTTGATCGAGCGCTGCAGCAGTTCCAGTGGCTTGAGCAGTTGCTTCATGAAGGTGCTCAGCAGCACCAGGCTAATGAGTACGCCCAGCATCGTGGCGATGGCGGCCCACAGGCTCAGGCTGTTGGCTTCGGCCATCACGATGTCCTCGTCGAGCACCACGCCGATGTACCAGGTGGCGCCGCGCAGGTTGGTCAACGGGGTGAAGGACACCAGCAAAGTCTTGCCGTCGACCTTGACCGACTGCAGGCCGCCGCTCAGCGCGGGCTGCTGGCCGGCGAACAGCTCGGTGTAGGGCTTGGCATTCAGCTCGGTTCGAGGGTGGGAAATGATGTTGCCGTTCTTGTCGAGCAGGAACGCGTAACCGGCGCCATTGAAATCCAGGGTGTTGATCGCGTCGCTGATGGCCTTGAGACGAATGTCGCCGCCCATTACGCCCAGGAACTGGCCTTTGTCACGCAGCGGTACCACGGCGGAAATCAGCGTCTCCTGAGTCGTCGAGTCGATATAGGGGTCGCTCAGTACAGCCTTGTCGGCGTTCTTGCCGGTCGCGTACCAGGGTCGCGTGCGGCCGTCCCAGTCGGCCTTGGGCTTCCATGACGACAGGTTGGCGATGGGCTTTCCGTCGCTTTGCAGGGCACCGAAGATCATGATGAATTCATCGATGAGGATCGGGCTGTGAATGACTCGCTGCACCTGGGCGGGACTGTAGTCGGTGTCGAGGTTCTGCACCATCAGGTCCATCAGCTTGAGCTTAGCGCCCAGCCAGTTCTCGATCTGCCGGGCCAGGACATTGCTCGACTCGGCGATGCTGGCCGAGACCTGGCGGTCCAGCGAATTGCGCACTTGGGTGACCTGATAGACCGATAACAGCCCGGTGGTCAGAAACAATACAGCGGCAGCAGCCATGCTGACTTTATGAACGATTTTCAACGGCACTCTCCTTGATTAGCCGGACGACAAAACTCAGCCTCGCAACATAGTGGCGCTTTAGTGTCAGCACAATCTGTTCGAAATAAAAATCAATGTGTTAGGTCGCCCCCACCCGGCTCTTGCCTGCACGCAAAATCTGCCGGGTAGCGGCTCTCAACAGATGCAAGGCGCGCGCCAGACACCTTGAGCGAATCCTTGCCCAGGCTGGCACGCGATATTTCTTGCAACACATAAGCGCGCCACGCACCTCGACAGCGCAGCGCTGGCACCAATCCAGTGCGTATCAGTGGGTGCTTGCCTCCACCGCCTTTTTGCCGCGCGCCGAAATCACCGTGGCGAAGATGATGATCGCCGCGCCCAGCAGCATGCGCAGCGACGGCTCTTCACTGAACAGCGCCCAGGCACAGGCGATGGCATAGACCGGCTCCAGAGCGATGATCAGCCCGGCACTGCGGGCGTCGAGCACCTTGAGGCTGCGCACGAACAGGTACTGCGACAGCCCGGTGCACAACACCCCGAGGACCGCCAGGTAGATCCAGTCCAGGGTGCTCAGTACATGCTGACCCAAGCTGTTGACCACGAACGGCGCGACCAGCAGTGACACCGTGAGGTTTTGCCAGAAGGCCACCTGCATCGAGTCCAGGCCCTTGATGTAGCGGCGGTTGATGACCGCCAGCACGGCGAAGGAGAAGCCCGAGGCCAGGCCCCACAGCAGGCCCTTGGTGCCCTGGTTGGCGAAGTCGAAGGACGGCACCACCAACACCAGGCCAAAGGTGACCATGGCCACCAGCAACGCCTCGCCGAACGCGATGCGCTCGCGGAACACCAGCCGGTCGATCAGCGCGATGAAAGCCGGGAAGCTGGCGAAACCGAGGGTGGCCACTGCCACGCCGCCGACCTTCACGGCAATGAAGAAGCTGATCCAGTGCGAGGTCAGGAACACGCCGGAAGCGACCAGCACAGCGAGCCGGCGCCCGTCCAGGCCGCGAAACACCGGGCGCCCCTGCAACTGCGCGAAGGCGCCCAAGGCCAGTACGGCGAAGGCTGCACGAGCAAAGGTGATGATGCTGGAGTCGGCCTGGATCAAGGCACCGAGAATGCCGGTGAGGCCGAACAGGATGGCCGCGACATGGGCCGAAACGAGGGCGTTGCGATGCACTGACGCGCAGGCGGGCTGCGCGACATTGGAAGAAGCGATCATGGCAGTCAACTCAGATAAAAGGCGAACGCAGCCGGTCTGTGCCAGCTTGCGCACTGGTTAATTTCAATCATTCGGAAGCTGGTCTGGCAGCCGATACAGCCTGGTGCCATGGCGCCGCAACATTGAAAGGCTCTTCCCTGAGCTTTGATGCAAGTTCGCCAGAATATTGCTGGCCGGCGTACCGAAGTACACCGGCCATTGCCGCCCACGGGCCGCGTGGTGCCTGGGGGCGGCAGAATCGGGCCAGAAGGCCCGAAACCTTATTGAGCGTTGATCCAGATGGTCTTCAGCTCGGTGTACTGATCATGCGCCCATTGCGACTTGTCGCGACCGCCAAAACCCGACTCGCCATAGCCCCCGAACGGCGTCGAGGCATCGCCTTCGCCGAAGCAGTTCACCGTGACGATACCGGCGCGGATCTCGCGCGACAGGCGCAGCGCGTTGCGCAGGTTGCTGGTGTAGGCCGAGGCCGCCAGGCCATAGACGGTGTCGTTGGCCAGGGCGATGGCTTCGTCCAGGGTCTGGAAGGTGGTGACGCTCAGCACCGGGCCGAAGATCTCCTCGACGAACAGCCTGCTGTCGGCCTTCACGCCATCGACGATGGTCGGTTCGATGAACACGCCGTCACGGGTGCTGCCGCCTTCGACCACCGGCAGTTGCTGTTGCACGGCGTATTCCAGGTAGCTGCGCACCTTCTCGAAGTGCGCCTTGCTGACCATCGCGCCAAGGCGGTTGGCCGGGTCCAGCGGGTCGCCCAGCTGCCAGTCGCGAACATGCACCTTGATGCGTTCGAGCAGCTTGTCCTTGACGTCGGCGTGGACGATCAGCCGCGAGGAAGCCGAGCAGTTCTCGCCCATGTTCCAGAACGCGCCAGCCACCAGGTACTGGGCCACTTCGTCGAGGTCCTCGACGTCGTTCATCACCACGGCGGGGTTCTTGCCGCCCAGTTCCAGCACCACGCGCTTGATGTTGGATTCTGCCGCGTACTTGAGGAACAGCCGGCCGGTGTCGGTGGAACCGGTGAAGCTCACCGCCGCGATGTCCGGGTGGCGACCGATCGGCTCGCCGACTTCACGGCCACCGCCCGGCACGATGTTGAACACGCCTGCCGGGATACCGGCCTGGTGCGCCAGCTCGGCGACGCGCAGGGCGGTCAGGGTGGTTTCCTTGGCGGGCTTGACCACGATGGAGCAGCCGGCGGCCAGCGACGGACCGATCTTCCAGGCCAGCATCAGCAGCGGGAAGTTCCACGGCAACACCAGGCCGACCACACCGATGGCCTCGCGCACCACCATGGTCACCGCACCGGCACCGGTAGGCGCACTGAAGTCGTAGATCTTGTCGATCAGCTCGGCGTGCCAACGCAGGGTGTGGATGGTTTCCGGCACGTCGACGTTCTGGCACTCCTGGATCGGCTTGCCGCTGTCCAGGCTTTCCAGCACCGCCAGCTCGTGGGCGTGGTCTTCCAGCAGTTGCGCGAAGTCGAGCAGGATGTGCTTGCGCGCCGACGGCGCCAGCTTGCTCCAGCGCCCGTCGTCGAAGGCACGCTTGGCTGCGGCCACCGCCAGGTCGACGTCGGCGCTGCTGCCAGCGGCGATGTTGGCCAGTACCTGGCCGGTGGCCGGATTGGTGGTGGTGAAGGTGGCGCCGGACAACGCGTCGCGGAACTCACCGTCGATGAATGCCTGGGTGGGGAACTTCAGTTCTGCGGCCAGGGCCTTGTACTGTTCCTTGCTGAGCAATTCGGCCATGTCAGGCAGCTCCGGTGATCTGCGCGATGTTGCGCTTGAGGGTGGCGATGACGCCGGCGAGGGTGTCCTGTTCTTCTGCGCTCAGGCCTTGCAGCGGCGCACGAACGCCACCGGTGGACAGGCCGTTGAGTTCGACGCCGTACTTGATCGACTGAACGAACTTGCCACCTTCCAGGAAATCCATCAGCGGCATGAGTTCGGCCATGATGCGACGGCCCTTGTTGAAGTCTTTCTCGACCACACAGGCCTCGTAGAGCGCCACGTGTTCGCGCGGGATGAAGTTGGAGCCGGCGCACACCCAGCTCTGCGCGCCCCAGGCGAAGAACTCCAGGGCCTGGTCATCCCAGCCGCAGGACAGCGCGATCTTCGGGTACTTCACCGCGGTGCGGTGCAGGCGGTTCATGTCGCCCGAGCTTTCCTTGATGGCCACGATGTTTTGCACGTCAGCCACGGCATCGAAGAACTCGTCGTCCATCGCCACGCTCATGCGGCCCGGGTAGTTATAGAGCATGATCGGCAGCCCGGCAGCGCGGTCCACCGCCTTGACGTGGATGGCGATCTCCTGCTGGGTGGGCAGCGCGTAGGGCGGCGTGCCGACCAGCAGGGCGTCGGCCTTGATGTCCTTGGCATGGGCGGCGAAGGCCACCGAGTCTTCGGTACGGATCGCGCCGGTGCCGACGATCAGCGGCAGGCGGCCGCCGATCACGTCCCTGGCCTTGGCCGCCAGGTCGAAACGCTCCTGGGCGGTGTGCGCGTAGTACTCACCGGTGGAGCCGCCGATGATGATGCCATGCACCTTCTGGGCGATCAGG
Source organism: uncultured Pseudomonas sp. (assembly GCF_913777995.1). Classification (GTDB taxonomy): domain Bacteria; phylum Pseudomonadota; class Gammaproteobacteria; order Pseudomonadales; family Pseudomonadaceae; genus Aquipseudomonas. The sequence goes on from NZ_CAJYVE010000034.1 coordinate 186,700, forward strand.
TATTCCAGGACCTCGGCAAAGGCCGACGAGTCGATCGAACCGTCGGCCTTGAGCGGGGTGACAGCGGGCGTATAGATGCCTTCGAATTTCACGGGGTTAACCTCCACAGGTTGAGACGCCGCGCTCGTAGGCGCGGCGGGTTGTTTTCAGGTAAGCGAGGACGCCTGCTGCAGGTTGAGCGAGCGGGTTTCCGGCGCCAGCGCCAGGGAGAACAGCAGGCCGACCAGGGTCACGGCGGCGGCGGCGTACATGGTGAAACCGATGCCGTAGCTGTCCAGGGTCATGGGTACCAGCCAGGTGCCGATGGCCGCACCGACGCGCGACAGCGAAGTCCCGACGCCGACGGCGCAGGCGCGAATCTCGGTGGGGAACAGTTCGTTGGGGTAGACCAGTTGCAGCACCTGGGCGCCGCCAATGAACAGCGCATAGGCGCCGAACAGGGTCAGCACCAGCATTTCGGAGGCGTCGTGGAACGCGGCCAGGCCCAGCAGCGCCAGCCCGGAGAGCAGGAAGCTGTAGATCAGCATGCTGCGCCGACCCATGCCGTTGATCAGGTTGGTGGCAACGATGCAGCCGATCACGAACAGGAACGTGATGGCGATCGAGCCAAGCGACGCCCAGTCGCCCTTGAGGTTCAGCGCGGCCAGCACCGTCGGGGCGAAGGCGTAGACGGCGAACACCGGGATCACCGAACAGGCCCAGAACATGGCGACGAACAGCATGCGCTTGCCGTAGCCCGAGTGCAGCAGGCTGAGCACCGAGAGTTTTTTCTCTTCGGGCTGCTCGGGCAGGTTGCGCAACGAGAAGCCAGGGCCATACACCTGCTTGATGACGGCCTCGGCCTCGGCTGCACGGCCCTTGCCGAGCAGCCAGCGGGGCGACTCGGGCGTCCCGAGGCGGATCAGGAACAGCGCCGCGCCGATGACCGCCGAGCTGGCCAGCACCAGGCGCCAGCCGTCTTCGCCGCCATGACGCAGGATGAAATCACCCGACAGATAGGCGCAGGCCGCACCGGCGAACCACAGGATGGTCAGGGTCGCCAGGCGTGGACCACGGTATTTCTTGGGCAGAAACTCCACCAGCAGCGAGGTGGCGACCGGGTACTCGATACCCACTGCGACGCCGATCATGAAGCGCAGGAAGAACAGCACCACGGCAGACTCCACCCACAGCTGGGTCACCGAGGCGAGCACGAACAGGGTCGGGCCGACGAAAAAGATCCGCTTGCGGCCGAAACGGTCGGTCAGCCAGCCGCCGAGAAAGCCACCGAAGAAGATGCCGATCAGTGCCGAAGCGGCGATCATGCCCTGCCAGAAGGTGCTCAGCCCCAGTGCGGCGGTCATCTGCAGCATGCACACGCCAATGATGCTCAGCACGTAGCCGTCCACGAACGAGCCACCGCCCGAGCGAATGGTCAGGCGCTTGTGGAATGCATTGAGAGGAACATCCTCGATAGAGGTGTGGAACGTTGTCATTGTTTTTCTCCAGACTCTGAAAAGCCGGGGGAACGAACCTGCATGAAGGGCTCGCCACCCGGGTCACGCGAAACTTCCCTACGCTGTGGTCCTCGACTGCCCGAGGGCCTTGCTCGGCGGCGGTAGGGGCGGCCTCAAGCGAGGCGGCCTCATGTTCGCCAGTAAATCCTGGCCTGTTCGCGGCACAAGCCGCCCTACCCCTCCTGAGCGGTATCCCCGGCTCAGCTCTCCTTGCCGGCGCGGTATTGCCCCCACATCAGGTTGGCGTTCACGCCCAGCGACAGGAACGGTTGCGGTGGGTTGCGATTCGGCGCTGGCGAACCCAGCAGGAAATCGGTCATGTCGTTGCGCTTGCCGGCCAGCCAGTCGGCCAGCAGGGTGCCGGTCACGGTGCCGCGGGTGATGCCCAGGCCGTTGCAGCACAGCGCGCCGTAAATGTTCGGCGCCAGTTGCCCGAAGTGCCCCATGTGGTTGCGCGACAGCGCCAGGGCTCCGCCCCAGGTGTATTCGAAGTCGACCTGCGGCAGCATCGGAAAACGTGCGGCGAACGAGCGCCGATGGCGCTCCACGAAACGCTTCAGGTACTTGGGATTGCTACGCCCGTCGGGGTTGAAGCTGAAGCTGTTGCGGATCAGCAGGCGGTTGTCCGGTGTGCGTCGCACCGTGGTGCCGAAGGTGTCGGCCGGGATCAACCCCCAGAAGGGCTTGCCACCCAGGCGCTGCTGTTCTTCTTCGGTCAGCACGCGGCTGATGCTGGCGTAGGTGAACACCGGCAGCATGCGCCCCTTGAGGAAACCGAAGCTCATGCCGAAGGCGTTGTTGGTCAGGACCAGGCGGTCGGCGGTAATGCTGCCGTTGGCGTGGCGCAGGACAACCTTGTCGCCGTATTCCACGTCGGTGATCGGCGTGTGTTCGTAGAGGGTGACGTTGCTCGGCAGGCTGTCGGCCAGTCCCTTGACCAGCGCCGACGGCTGGATCAGTACCGTGCCCGGGGTGAACAGCGCCTTGCGGTAGAAATGCGTACCGATGTGCTCCGGCAGGTCTGCGCCGTCGATCACCTCGTAAGGCTGGCCGAGTTTGTCGAGCCCGCGTCGATAGGCGTCCAGCACCGCGATGCCCCGGTCTTCCACCGCCGCCTGGTACTTGCCGCAGGCCTTCATCTGGCAATCGATGCCATGCTGCTCCACCAGCTGGCGCAGGATGGACTGGCCGGTGAGGTTGAGCTTCATGTTGATGTTCGCGGTGTCCAGGTCGCCGATGTAGTCGTCGGCACCGATGTCGTGGGGCAGGTCGATGGCAAAGCCCGCATTGCGCCCGGAAGTCCCCAGGCCGACCTCCTGGGCCTCGACCAGCACGATCGAGTCATCCGGAAAGTTCAGCGCCAGCTGGCGTGCCGCCGCCAGGCCGGTGAAGCCGGCACCGACTACCACCCAGCGCGCGGAACTGTGCCCGTAGTGCGCGGGCTGAGGCTGCCGTGGACGGCTGAGGTGGTACCAGCCACAGGTGGCGTCGTCGGCGGGCAGGTGGGTTACTTTCGTCATGTCGGGGACCTGGGTTTTATTGTTCGACGGTCTGGTTGTTCACCAGGTAAGAAAACGGGCCGGCTGGCTCAGCCGCCGCGCCCCGGCGGATCGAAGGGTGGCGTGACGTACTCGGCCATACGCCGCCGCGACAGTTCGAAGTGCTCGCGTACCACCTCGGCGGCGCGCTGTGGGTCGCGTTGCTCGATGGCCTCGATCATCTGGTCGTGCTGCTCACAGGCCAGCTGAAGGTCGCGCTGCATGTCGGGCGTGCTGGGATGGCGATAGAAGGTGCGTCCCAGCCGCGCGTGGTCGATGAGCAGGCGGCGCAGGCTGGGCAACAGGTAGTCGTTGTGCGCCATGCGACCGATCTCCAGATGAAAGGCATCGTTGTGCAGCACTCGCCCCTCGACGTCGTGCTCGGCGATGGCGCGGCGAAAGCGTTCCTGAATGGTCCTCAGGCCGGCGATCTCGGCGGTGCTGGCATGGCTGGCGGCCAGTTGCGTCGTGGCGCTGTAGATCAGCGGCGCGGCACGAAAGAACCCGCACAGCGACTCGTGGGCCATGGGTGCAACCTGCGGCGCGCGGTTGGCGGCCAGCTCGATATAGCCCTCAATGGCCAGCTGACGCAGCAGTTCACGCACCGGCGGACGGGACAGGCCGAACTCCAGGCCCAGCTGCAGTTCGTCGAGGGCCTGCCCCGGCGCCAGTTGCATGTTGAGGATGCGCTGGCGCAGGGCATCGACGAGTGCCGCCTTGCGATCGACGGACGCGTCTGCAGTGCTGTGAAGCGCTTCGTGACAGGCATTCATGGACGTTATTCTTCGCGCCGAAAGGCTGTGTCTACAAATTGAATAACGAAAATATAAAATCCTGTTAGACAATGTGTCTACGGGATTTTCCGCGCATGTCGCTGCCAGACAAGAGCGCTTCTTTCCTGGACGAGGCAAGTCCCTGAAACGCCAGTGAATAGGGGAAAAGACCAATCGTCGGTGTCGTTGCCAGATAACGGCAGGGGGAGTGGAGTCAGCGCAGGCGCAGTTGCGCCGCGAGCACTGTGGAACCCGGCTTGACCCAGCCGGCCTGGGCCAGCGGTGGCAGGAGGGCGGCGTCTGCCTGCACCTGACCGTCCAGGCGCAGACGGTGGCTGGCAAGCTCCAGACGCGCCTCGATGCGGTGCTCGCCGGCGCGCTGGATGTGCGCCAGCAGTTGCAGGCCCGCTGCACAGCTCGGCGTGACCCGCACGTCGCCCAGGGCCAGGTTCCAGGGCGTCAGCATCGCCACCTGGCTGGCCTGCAGCTGCCCTTCGGCGTGCAGACAGCGGCCCCCCTGCCCGGCCAGGCGCAGCTCGCCCTGCCAGCGTCCATCGATCAGATAATCACCGGCAGCACCGACCGCCGCCGCGCCGGGAGACAAGCGGGCCTGCCAGTTCCACGGCCAGCCCGATGCCCTGAGCGTCCAGGCCTGCTGCTGAAAGACGCCTTCGACCTGCAAGTGGCCACGCCAGGGGCTGACCTGCCAGGCCAGCGGCCCGAGCGGCCCCAGACGCCTGAGCCGCCCCCTCCACAGCGTGCCGCCTGGCGCCTCGGCCTGCCAGCCCGAGGGCCAGGCGATACTTCCCAGCACCCAGGCGGCAGGGAGGTTCGCCAGCAGCGTGAAGACGAACGCCAGGCCGCCAGCCAGCCACAGACTTCGGCTCATGGTTGGCGCCCGCCCTGCCCGACATCGAGCTGGAACACCAGCCCGCCGGTGCTCTGCTCCAGGCTCCAGCGCAACGGTCGCGCGCCCTGCTCCTGGATGCTGCGCATCAGTTGCGCCAGCGGCTCGGCACGCGCCACCTCGCCGCGCAGCAGCCAGACGTCGCCGCGCCGCTCGACGCCGGTCAGCGTCACGCCCCGGGCGCTGGCCAGGGCCTGCCAGCGCTCTTCGCCTGGCACAGCCACGGGCATGAGTGCCTGGGCCTGTTGCGCCAGCGCCTGCCACTGATGCACCGACCTGGCGTAGTCGATCAACGGTCGACCACTGAGCACCAGCAGTAAGGTAAGCACCACTACCCAGCCGGCCAGCAGGCCATAGCGACGGGGCGCCGGCAAGCTGACATAGGCGTGGGAAAAACGCTGTAAAAGGGCATTCATGGCTGACCTCCCAGATCGAAACGCACGGTAAGCAAGGCGCCGTTCTCACTGCGCTCGGCACTGGCCACCGCGCCGCCGGCGTCGGCCAGGGTCTGCCAGTGCTGCTCGGCGGGCGGTGCCTGATCGCCGTTGAGCACCAGGCGCCAGGTACGCCCATCGAACTGACTGGCCGATACGCCCCAGTCCGGATGCGCCTGCAACCACTGCCCAACCTGCTGTTCCAGGCTCACCAACTGCTGCTGGCGAATGCGCCAGTCGGTCTGCTCGGCCTGCAGGCGCGCCAGGCTGCGGCGGGCCTGCTGCACGTTGCTCACCGGCCCGGTGAGCGCTTCGACCTGGCGTTTCCAGGCCGGCACCTGACCCACCCACTGCACCAGCGCCAGGCTCGCCCAGCACAGGCCCAGCACGGCGGCGCCGGTCAGCAGGCGACGTTGCAGGCGGCTGATCGGCAGCTGCATCGGCCGGCGCTGGCGCTGCGCCCCCAGGCAACTGGCCGACAGTGGCGGCACGGTGCAAGGCTGCGGCCAGGCACCGCTGTGCAGGTCATCGGCGCTGTGCCAGCCATCCGGCAGGGCACCGAAGGCGTCTGGCCAGACCAGCCATTGCCGACGCCCCTGCGCGTCGCAGCGGACCAGGCAACACTGCTCGCCCTGCCGCCAGCCAAGCTGCTCGCCGGGCTGCACCACGCCGAGCAACTGCGCTTCGGCCCAGGCCGCTTCAAGGTCGAGTCCCAAGGCTTGGGCTTCGGCACGCCAGCCCTGCAGGCATGCCCGGTCGACCACCAGCAGCTCCAAGTACTGGCCCTGGCGCGACAGCGCATGCACCTGCACCTGGTCGAGGGGTTGCTGCAGTTGTTCTTCCAGCAGCAGCGGCCACTCATGGCGCTTCAGGCCTGGGGGAGCGGCCAGGTGAAAGTGGCTGCATAGCGCCGCCGGAATCACCAGCGCATGGCGGTCGCCGTGCAGATAGTCGGCCGGGGGTGGCCAGGCGCCCTGTTCATGGCCGGGCAGGCGTCGCCACTGCCAGGCCTGGCCGTCGTCGGCGGGGCGCACCAGCAGCCAGTGGCGGGGAGCGCGGCGCCGAAAAGTGAAAGATGCAGGCATAGGTGTCTCGCGGGGCGTGGCGGCCATGGTCAAGGGGTGGGGTCCGGCAGATTGAAGGTGCAGACGTAAGGCGCGGCGCGCCACTCGAATTCCAGGCGTACGCCCTGGGTCGGCAGGCCGGGGCTGGTGGACGGGTAAGGCAACCAGCGGTTGGCCTGGTAGAAGCTGAAGCTCACATGATCCACCTCGGCCAGCCGCTCACGCGCCTGCCAGCGCGGTTCGCCAGGGGCGTACAGGTCTGCCGAGGTGTCCAGGCTCAGGCGCCGCGCGCGCGCGTCGAAGCTAAGGCGCTGACGCTCCTGGCGTGACGGCGCGCCTGCTTGCGGCCAGGCGCTCAGCGCCACCCAGCCCAGTTGCCAAGCGCTCGGCTGCCAGTCGAGTGGCGCAGGCGCCAGTGGCCGACGCTGCTCGTAGAGCTGGCGCAGTACCAGGCTGTCGAAGCGCCGCTCCAGGGCCAGGCAGAACTCCAGCACCGGCGGTGGCTCGGCGGCTTCGGCCAGGCGCTCACGCACCGTCACCCAGCCGTTGACCAGGGCCGCCAGCACCACGCCGAGCACGGCGGTCAGGGCCAGGGCCACCAGCAACTCGATCAGCGTCAGGCCGGCCTGGCGATTCATTGCGGGCGCACCAGAAACAGGGTGAAGTGGCCAAGCGGCTCGCGCTCGTCGCGGCTGGCGAACAACGCCAGCTCGCCACGCCGCAGGTTGTGCACGCCGGTCATGCCCAGGTCCAGGCGCCAGTGGCACAGGCCGTTACCCTGGCGCAACTCGCCGCGGACCTGGTTGGCCGTCGGCCAGTAACGCTCCAGGGTGAATCGCGCTTCCAGCTCGCGGGCGCACAGGCTGCCCAGGCGATGCTGCTGCACGGCCTGGTGCGTGGCGATGCGCTGGCGCAGCAGCTGGCTGACCATCACCGTCATCAGCGCAGCGATGCCCAGCGCCACCATCACCTCCAGCAAGGTGAAGCCCCGCTGCCGTCTCGCCGCCCGGCTCATGGCACCTCCGCACGCGCCAGGCGGCCGTCGCCCAGCCAATGCCAATGCTGCTGCCCGTCCGGCCATTGCCACTTCAGCTGCGGCGCCACCACTCCATCGGGGGTGAAGATCACCGGCGGTACCATGCCTGCGGGCCAGTCGGCACGCAGTTCGGTCGGCCAGGCAGCGGGCCGCCAGGGATCAGCCACCCAGCGCTGTTGCTCCAGACGCACGAATTCCGGCTGCCGGCCGTTCCAGCGCAAGCCCAGCAGTTGACCACTGTGCCGCGCCTGGGCGGCATGCAGCTGCACTTGCGCAGCCAGGCCATCGAGGGCCTGCAACGCCGCACTGCGCCCGGCGTTCAACCAGGCCACACTGAGGCCGCTGAGCAGGCCGACGATCAGCAGCACCACCAGCAGTTCCAGCAGCGAAAAGCCGCGGCTGCCATTCACCCTTACAGGCTCCAGTTACCGATATCGCCGTCACTGCCCTCGCCGCCCTCCACGCCATCGGCGCCCAGCGAGTAGATGTCGATGCGCCCGTGCTGACCCGGCGCCCGGTAGCGATACGGGTTGCCCCACGGGTCGTCCGGCAGGCGGCGGATGTAGCCGTCGGCGCGCCAGGCACGGGCCAGTGGCTCGACCGTGGGCGCCTTGACCAACGCGCTGAGGCCCTGCTCGCTGCTGGGGTAGCGCAGGTTATCGAGGCGGTACATGTCCAGCGCCTGCTCCAGGGTCGCCAGGTCGGCCAGCACCTTCTGGCGCATGGCCTTGTCCTGGTTGCCCAGCACACTGGGCGCGACCACCGCGATCAGCAGGCCGATGATGAAGATCACCACCATGATTTCCATCAAGGTGAAACCACGCTGATTGCGTGAACGAGGCATAACGAAAGTCTCCATGGTTCAGAAGGACAGGCCTTGGTTGAGCTGCATGATCGGCAACAGCACTGCCAGCACGATGAACAACACCACGGCGCCCATCAGCAGAATCATCAGGGGTTCGAACAGCGCCATCAGCGTGTCCACCTGACGGGTGAAGCCACGCTCCTGGTTGTCGGCAACGCGTTCGAGCATGTCGGGCAGCGTGCCACTGGCCTCGCCGCTGGCCACCATGTTCAGCAGCAGAGGCGGGAAGTGCCCGGCGCCGCTCAGGGCGCGGTGCAGGCTGACGCCACCCTCGACCTGCTCGCGCACACCTTGCAGGGCGCGATGCACCTCGCGGTTGCCCACCGTCGCGGTGGCCACCTGCAAGGCTTCGAGCAGCGGTACGCCGCTACCGCAGAGAATCGCCAGGCTGCGCGCCAGGCGTGCACTCTCCAGCACCGCCAGCAGGTCGCCGAGCTTCGGCCAGCGCAACAGGCTGCGGTCACGGCGCAGGCGCCAGTACGGTTTGCGCAGCAGCCAGGCCGCGCCAGCACCGCCCAGCAGGGCCAGGCTCAGCAGCCAGGGGCCGGCCAGTACCAGCGCATCACTGATGCCGATCAGCACCCGAGTCACCAGCGGCAGGGTCTGCCCCGTATGGCTGAACTGTTCGGTGAGCTTGGGCACCACGAAGGTCATCAGGCCGATCACCACGGCGAACGACACCAGCATCAGCACCGCCGGGTAGATCAGCGCCGTGCGCGCCTTGTGGCGCTGACGCTGGACCTGCTCAAGATGTTCGGCCAGGCGCTCCAGTACCGGGGCCAACTTGCCGGAGCGCTCGCCAGCCTCGACCAGCGCGCAATACAGTTCATCGAACAGGCCGCCCTGGCGACGCAGGCTCTGCGCCAGGCTGTGGCCTTCGCCCAGGGCGCCGCGTACCGCCACCAGCAGGTTGCGCAACGCCGGCTGCGCCAGTTGCCGCTCCAGGGTCGCCAGGGCGTCCACCAGCGCAATGCCGGCGCTGCACAGCGTCGCCAATTGGCGGGTCAGCTCGCACAACTGCGCATGGCTCAGGCGCTGGCCACGGGGCCGCCGTGCCCGGGGTTGCTGGAGTTGCAACTGGCGGGCGAACAGCCCCTGTTCGCGCAGCAGTTGTCGGGCATGGCGCTCGTTCTCGGCCTGCAGGCTGGCCTTGCGCACACGCCCGGCCTGGTCGAGGGCCTGGTAGGCATAGGTCGGCATGCGTCAGCCCCGCACCGCGCGCAGCACTTCGGCCAGGCTGGTGCGGCCCTGGCGCAGGCAGTCGCTGGCCATCGCCGCCAGGCTCTGGCGACGATCCTTGAGGTAATCGAGCATCGCCACTTCGCTGGCGCCGTCGTAGAGCAGGCGAATCAGACCGTCGTCCAACTCGATGAACTCGTACAGACCGATCCGCCCGTCATAGCCACTGCCCTGGCACTGCTCGCAACCCTGCGGGTGACAGGTCTCGTGCAGCCCGGCCAGCTCCGGCCACAGCGCACGCTCGGCGGCCTGCAACGGCTGAGGCCGGGCGCAGGCGCACAGCCGGCGCACCAGGCGCTGGGCCAGCACGCCCTTGAGGCTGGAGGCGATGAGAAATGGCTCGACGCCCATGTCGCGCAGGCGGGTCACCGCGCCCACGGCGCTGTTGGTGTGCAGGGTAGACAGCACCAGGTGTCCGGTGAGGCTGGCCTGCACGGCGATCTGCGCGGTTTCCTGGTCGCGGATTTCACCCAGCATGATGACGTCCGGGTCCTGGCGCAGGATGGCGCGCAGGCCGCTGGCGAAGGTCAGCCCGGCACGCGGGTTGATGGCGGTCTGGCCGATGCCGGTGATGGCGTACTCCACCGGGTCTTCGACGGTAAGAATGTTGCACGCGCCGTCGTTGAGGCTGTTGAGGCTGGCGTACAGCGTGGTGGTCTTGCCCGAGCCGGTCGGCCCGGTGCTCAGCACGATGCCATTGGGCCGCGCCAGGCAGGCACGCAGGCCACGCTCGACGGCTTCGGGCATACCCAGGTTGGCCAGGTCGAGCAGGCTGGCCTGCTTGTCCAGTACGCGCATCACCACCCGTTCGCCATGGATGCCCGGCAGGGTCGAAACGCGGATGTCCACTTCGCGGCCAGCGGCACGCAGGGTGATACGCCCGTCCTGCGGCTGGCGCTTCTCGGCGATGTCCAGGCGCGCCATGACCTTGATTCGCGACACCAGCATCGCCGACAGTGCGCGGGGTGGGCGCAGCACTTCGCGCAGGTGACCGTCGACGCGCAGGCGGATCACCAGGCTGGCCTCGAAGGTTTCCACATGAATGTCCGAAGCCTGCAGCCGCAGCGCCTCGCCGAACAGGCCATTGATAAGGCGGATCACCGGCGCGTCGTTGTCGCTTTCCAGCAGGTCTTCGACCTTGGGCAGTTCACTCATCAGGCTGTCGAGGTCGACCTGCTCGCCGATCCCCTCGATCAGCGCCGCCGTGCTGGCTTCGCCGGCCTGGTACAGGCTGCCCAAGTGCTTGTCATAGTCGGCGGCGGCCAGATGCTGCACCGCCAGGGGACGGCCATGCACACGCAAGACTTCCTGCAAGGTGTCGGTGTCGGCACCGGCGCGCAGCAGCAGTTGCCAGCCCGCTCCGTCAGGCACCCGCGCCACGCCGGCCTGGCGTGCCAGGCGATAAGGCAACAGGCCGCTCACCAGGCCAACCCTGTGCTGGCCGCGTCCAGGCGCTCGCGGCTGGCCGGGAACAGTTGCAGCAGGCGCTCAGCGTCCTGGCGTTCGGGCAGAGCCAGGCGAGTGGTGCTGCGCAGGTTCTGGTACTTCTCGCTGCTCAACTGCGCCAGGGTCTGGTCATCACGCACGATGCGCGGGCGGATGAACACCATCAGATTCTGTTTGACCCGCTGCGTGGCGTTGGAGCGGAACAGCCGGCCCAGGCCAGGGATGTCGCCGAGCAGCGGCACGCGCTGGTCGCTGTCGGTGGTCTGGTCACCGATCAGCCCGCCGAGCACCACCAGGCCGTTGTCGGCGACCATGACCTTGGTCTTGATCTCGCGCTTGTTGGTGATCACGTCACTGGCCGCCGCGCTTTCGGCAATGGACGAGACTTCCTGGACGATGTCCATGCGCACGGTGTTGTCGATGTTGATCTGCGGCTTGATGCGCAGCTTCACACCCACTTCGCGACGCTCGATGGTCTGGTAGGGGTTGGCGTTGTTCTGGGTCACCGAGCCGGTGACGAAGGGCACTTCCTGGCCCACCAGAATCGACGCCTCGGCGTTGTCCAGGGTCAGCAGGGTCGGGGTGGAAAGCAGGTTGAAACCGCTCTGTCCCTTCAGGGCGTTGATCAGCGCGATGAAGTTCAGCCCCCCACCGATGTGCCCGACCCCGGCCGCTGCGCCCTGCACGCCAGAGAGCAGTTGCGCCAGCCCGGCGGTGTCACGGTCCTGGGCCAGGGCGCCGACCGCCGCCACACTCGGCGTGGTGCCGCCCGGGAAGTTCACCGTGCCACCGCCCAGGCTGTCGTGCTGGAACAGCCACTGCACGCCCAGCTCCTGCACGCGGGTGTCGGAGACCTCGGCGATGATCGCTTCGACCACCACCTGGGCACGGCGAATGTCCAGTTGCTCGACGATGCTGCGGTAATTGGCCAGCTCGCTGTCCGGGCCGACCATCACCACCGCGTTGGTGCCCTCTTCGTATTCCATGCGCACGCCATTGCCGCTCACCAGCAGCGGCCTCTCGCCCTCGGCAGCGGTGCCGGGCGGCGCGGCGCTGTCCTCCTGGCCCAGGCCGCGCAGCACCTTGACCACTTCGGCGGCGTTGGCGTGGCGCAGGTACATCACCACGGTGTTGCTGTTGTGCTGCGCGTCGCGCGGTTTGTCCAGTTGGCGCAGCAGTGCGCGCACGCGTTGGCGGCTGTCGTTGCTGCCGCGCACCAGCAAGGCGTTGCTACGCGGGTCGGCGACCACCTGGGCGCTGTCGGCGCCTTGTTCGCGGGCCAGCAGCCGGGTGACCAGTTGCGCGGTGTCATTGGCGCTGGCGTGGTTGAGCGGCACCACTTCCAGCGGCTCCTGGCTGACCTGGTCGAGCTGCACCAGCAGGTTGTCGATGCGGTCGAGGTTGCTGCGCCAGTCGGTAACCACCAGCAGGTTGGCCGACGGATATGGGGTGATGACCCCGACCCGGGGGTCGATCAGCGGGCGCAGGATGTTGAGCATCTGCTCGCTGGCGGCATTGCGCACGTTGAACACCCGGGTGGCCATGCCGTCGTTGGCCTGGCCGTTGCTGCGCCGCGACTCCACCGGCACCGGCTCCAGGCGCGCCGATTCGTCGGGGACGATCTTCACGTTGCCATTGGGCAGGTCCACGGCAGCAAAGCCCTGGGCGCGCAATTGTGAGAGGAAGATGGCGTAGATCTCGTCGCTGCCGAGCATCTCCAGGCTGCGTACGGTGACCTTGCCCTTGACCCGGGGGTCGACGATGAAAGTCGTGTGGGTGATGCGCGACACGCTGTCGATGAACTCGGACAGCTCGGTGTCAACGAAATTGACCTCGTAAACCGGCTCTTCTTCGGCGCCGACCCCGCCGGTGGCAAGCAGGCCGCACAGCAGGGCGATACGCAGTGGGTGACGAATGCGAGTGGGGACCATGTTCAACCCTGTTGCTTGATGCCGAATGGAGGACGTTGCGCCGGCCACGGCAGGCGCTCGCGCTGGCCGTGGTTGTCGAAGATCAGCCCGCGCTCGTCGATGTCCTGCAGCACCACGCCGGGCGCCAGGCGCTGGCCGCGCGTGAGGGTGCGCTGGCGCTGTTCGAAGCGCAGCACCACCACCGTGGCGGCCAGTTCGCGAGCCTTGAAACTGCCGATGTATTCCACCGGCAGGCGGGTCAGGGGCAGCTCGCCGCTGTTCGCGGCGCGGCCATGCCAATGCCCGTCAAGCAACTGCGGCAGCGCTACCAGAGCGGGCGCCGGCAGCGCTGCGACGGCCTGGCCGTCAGTGAGCTGCAGCACGCATTGCGCCGCCAGCCAGCCGCACAGGGCGACCAGCAACAGATGGCTGGCACTGCGCAGGCGGCTCAACCGGCCACCTCACGCGGATGCCAGCCAGGGTGCCCCTGCACGTAACGCATGGGCGGCGGCGTCTGTGCAGCCAGTTGCCAACTTTCGGGCCGCTCGCGCAGCCAGGCTTCCAGGTGTTGCCACAACGGCTGGCCGGCACGGGCATCGAAGCCCAGGCCGAAGGTGCGGCAGGCACCGGCCGGCTGGCCAAGGCCACTGACACGCTGGCCGCTGGCGCTGTAGGTGACTTCCCAGGGGTGACCGAACCAGCGCGGCAGGTCCTGGCTGTTGTCCAGCAGCAACGGCTCGCCGAACAGCTGCTCGGCAGCATTCTCCAGCACTTGCGGCACCTGGCTGGCGGAGACCTCGACCACCGGTGCCGGATAACTACCGGTCAGGCTCAGCAGGTGCTCGCGGGTAATCATCTGCCCACGGGGCAGCGGGCTGTCGTAGCGCAGGCCCGGCAGCAGCACGGCACGCTCGGACTGGTCGGACAGGGCCTGGTGCAGCAGGCGGTCCCAACTGCCGCCACGCACATCGCGGCGCCAGAGGTGCTCCGGTGCCCGCGCCAGCGGCTGGTCGAGCCAGCCAGCATGTGCGGCGCGCTGCTGGTGGGCCAGCTGGCGCAGGCGCTGGGCTTCGGCCTGTTCCGACACGCCCAGGGCGCCCTCGAAGGCCGGCTGGAATTGCGCCGTGAATTGCCATTGCCCGCCAGCCTGCTGGCAGCGAATGCGAAACGCGCCACTGGCTCGGCTGCCGCCGAACAGCACCGGCACGCGCTTGCCGGAGGCCTGCAGGGCCTGCACCGGTTGCGGCCAGAAGTCCTGGCCACGGGCGCAGAGCAACAGGTCGACGTGACTGACCCGCTCGGCCAGCCACAAACCCGGCCCGGTGCCGACGTCAGCCAGGGCCACCACCAACTCCGCTTCGGCGCGCGCCTGCTCGAAGGCCGGGCGCAGGCTGCCCAGCCACTGGCGCAGTGAAGCCTTCTGGTCACGGGCATAAGGGTCGGTGATGCCGACGACGGCGATGCGCACGCCCCCGCGTTTGAAAAATGTCACGGGCCGGGTGCCGAGGCGCTGCGCCAGGCCAGGCTCCAGGCCCGCGCCCAGCACCGGCTGGGCGAACTGACGGTACAACCCGGCGCAGGCTTCGGGCCACAGCAGGCGCTCGTCACTGCTGACTCGCACCTCGCTGCCCAGCAGCGCACTGCCCTGCACACCAGACACACCCTGGGTCAGGTAGGCCAGGCCGCTGCCATTCCAGCACTGGCCGTTCTCCAGGGTCAGGCTGTTGCCCTCGCCCGCCTCACGGCGCAGACGCTGCAGCACAGCACCCAGCACCGGATAACCGCCGGTTTGCACCTGGCCGACCAGGCTGGCATCCAGCAGCCCGGCGAGACTGGCATCCACACTGCCAGCAGCGCGGGCGTCCTGGCCGCTGATCCAGGGTGCCTGGCCAATACGCGTTGCCGGCCCCAGGCGCGTGGCGGGCACCACCGGCAGGCCGGGCTGGCGTGCGTCGAGGGTATCGGCAACGTACAGCAGGTCCAGGCTGCCGCCGCTGCCGCCAGCACTCGGCAGCGTCGAGCAGGCCGACAGCCAGGGCGCCATGGCACCGACCGTCATCCATCCCAGAACATCGCGCCGCCCCATTGAAACCATCGTTCGCGCACCTTGTGGCCGTTGCAGTACAGGGGCGGCATATTGGCGAGGGCAAATGACAGTTTGATGGCAGTTTTACAACCGAGCAGCCATATGACGCGCGCAAGTAGGAAATAATCAGGCGGAACTTTCATTGAATAAATCAGCCATGACGAATAACAGCGCCCTGCGCCGGGCGCTCTGGAAAACCCTATCCAGGTCAGTGGCTTGCATATGGCCACTCGCAAGATCGTCTTTTTGTCAGGCCAGTTACAACTTGAAACATATACAGGCCGAGCCGTTGCATAACTTAACCAAACTGCCAACTAATCATCACACTCGCCACCTAAAGTCCGCGTCTCCTTATCCAATCCTGACTTCAAAAAAAGGACCTGATGAATGAGTCGTGATACCGGCGATAACCTGAACCGCAACCCCAGCGTCAACGAACCCATGGCGTCGGTGATCGACACCTACCTCAGCCGCCGCAGCGTGGTTCGTGGTGGCCTGGCGGGTGCCATCGCGCTGATCGCCGGCACCGGCCTGACCGGCTGCTTCGACAGCGGTGGCGGCAGTTCCAACGATGCGCCGGCGACCCCGACCGATCCGGTCACACCAACCCCCGAGCAGCCAAAGCTGAAGCTGGGCTTCAACTCCATCCCCGGCTCGCGCACCGACGCCTGCGTGGTGGCCGCCGGTTACGTCGCGCACATCCTCGCGCCGTGGGGCACGCCGTTCAACGCCACTGCCAACCCCTGGAAGAGCGACGGCACCAACACTTCCACCGACCAGGCCAACGCAGCGGGCATGCACCATGACGGCATCCGCTACTTCCCGATCAATGGCAGTTCCACCGACGGCATCATCGCCATCAACTACGAATACATCGACCAGGCCGCCCTGCACCCCAACGGTGCCACCACGGTCAGCGGCAAGCGCCCGGTGGAAGAAGTGCGCAAGGAAATCAACGCCCACGGTGCCGGTGTGATGCACGTGCGCAAGGTCGACGGCCGCTGGCAGATCGTCAACAACGACCCGCTCAACCGCCGCTTCACCACCGCTTCGGTGATGAACATTGCCGGCCCCCTGCGTGGCACCGACCACGTGAAGACCAAGTTCTCGGCAGACGGCACCCGTACCCGTGGCACCAACAACAACTGCGGTAACGGCTACACCCCATGGGGCACCTACCTGACCTGTGAAGAGAACTGGCCAGGCATCTTCATCAACAAGGGCACCTTGCCGGCCGACCAGCGCCGCATCGGCGTCGCCACCTCACAGACCAACTACCGTTGGGAAACCGCGGCCGGTGACAGCTCCGAGGTCAACGACGAGTTCGCCCGCTTCGACATCACCCCCACCGGTGCCAGTGCCACGGCCGACTACCGCAACGAAGCCAGCACCTACGGCTACATCGTCGAGATCGATCCGTACAACCCGTCCAGCACGCCGGTCAAACGCACCGCCCTGGGCCGCTTCCGTCACGAAGGCTGCTGGCCAGGGCTGGTGACCGAAGGCAAGCCGGTGGTGTTCTACATGGGTGACGACTCGCAGAACGAGTACCTGTACAAGTTCGTCTCCACCGCCTTGTGGAGCGCGGCAGACGCCAACCCTACCGACCGCCTGGCCACCGGCGCCAAGTACATGGACAGCGGCAAGCTCTATGTGGCCAAGTTCAACGCTGACGGCACCGGCACCTGGCTGCTGCTCGACGTGACCTCGCCGACCACCGATGGCAGCACCTTGGGCGCCAAGTTCACCGACTTGCCGGGCATCATCCTCAATACCCGTGGCGCTGCCGACGCCGTGGGCGCCACGCCGATGGACCGCCCGGAGTGGACCGCCGTGAACCCGCTCAACGGCGATGCGTACCTGACCCTGACCAACAACACCAGCCGTACCACCGCCAACCCGGCCAACCCGCGCGTGCCCAACCGCCACGGCCACGTGATCCGCTGGCATGACGCCGACAACCAGACGTCCTTCACCTGGGACATCTTCGTCTACGGCGCCAACGCCTCCGGTACTGCCGACCTCAACCGTTCCGGCCTGACCGAACTGAACCAGTTCGCCAGCCCCGACGGCATGACCTTCGACAGCCGCGGCATCCTGTGGATCCAGACCGACAATGGCGAGTCGACCATCACCAGCTACACCAACGACCAGATGCTGGCGGTAATCCCCAGCAACCTGGTCGATGCCAACGGCAAGCAGGTACCGGTCAACGCCAGCAACCAGGCCGACCTGCGCCGCTTCTTCGTCGGCCCCAATGGCTGCGAAGTGACCGGCGTGACCTTCACCCCGGACAACAAGAGCGTGTTCATCAATATCCAGCACCCGGATAACTGGCCGTCCACCCAAGTGGCCACCGACGTGACCGTCGGCACGGTGCGTCCGCGCTCCTCGACCGTGGTGATCCAGCGCGCCGATGGTGGTGAGCTGGGCGTCTGATACCCCGCCTCGCTCGCGCAAACCGCCCCACCTTGGTGGGCGCGGCTTGCGCCGCTGAATACCTGCGGTTTTAGCCGCAATACTGTTTGGTTAAGCGGCTTGTGGACCGGTGGGAGCGGCTTTAGCCGCGAAAGCGCCGGGAGACTCACTGCATCTGTGGTGAACAGGCGATCGCTTCGCGGCTGAAGCCGCTCCTACCCGGCCTAACTGACCAGCATTGCGGCTAAAGCCGGTTCTTCCCGTAGCGCCTTCGTATCCCGGCCGAGGCTCGCTATATCCCTACCTCCCGCCCCCACACGCGCATCTGCTGCGCGGGTACGCGGCTGTGCCATTTGACCACGCCGCGGGCCTGGACACGGTACTGGCTGCGGAACACCTGGTCGTCAAGGCGGGTTTCGATCTGCAGCAGGAAATGGTCACCGTTGAGCAGCAGCCCCTCGCTCAGGCGCGCGAAGGTGGCGTCGTCGACGGTGCCGAACGCCTGGCGCAGGTCGCTGGCGTCCTTGTAGCCACCGGCGGGGCGTGCGGTGATCAGGCGGGTGAGCTGGGCGCGGGGCACCTCGCCCTGGTACAGCGCCTCGAGCAATGGCAGGTGCGTCAGGCTCAGGGCGTTGGCGTTCAGGCGCCAGCCCTCGGTGTCCGGCAGGGCACACAATGCAGCGGCGGCCACAGGCAGCGGCAAGGGCAGCAGGCCCAGTTCGCTGATATCCGCCATTGGCTGATCGGCGGCCAGGCGTGGCGGCGACACACGAGCATATTCGTGGTTCTCGGCGCCCATCAGGCGCGTCTGGTGATCGCTGTCCAGCCAGTCGCTGAGGCTGTCGGCGTAACGCTGGGCGGCCATGTCGCCACCCAGCAGATGCAGCAGTTGCCCGCGGGCGCGCTCGGCTTCGGGGCCGATCAGGCTGTTGACGTTGAAACAGGTGTGCAGGTCGATGATGCGGATGCTCGAACGCCCGCCCTTGAAGTCGTAGCTCAGCGGCTGGCCACGCAGCGCCTGCCAGAACATCGGGCTGGCCCGCCACAGAGGGTCCTTGAGCGCCTGCTCGGTGAAGGCCAGGGCGGCCTTTTCGATGGCGCGGGCCTGGATGCGCTGTTGCACCAGCCGTACGCCCTCCACCTCCTCACGCCCCTGCTGCGCCAGCCAGGTCAGGCCACCAGCCAGCATCGCCAGGGCGACCAGCACCATCAGCAGCGCCGCGCCTTTCTGTGTGTTGCCGTCGCTCATCCCGCCCGCTCCCGTGCTGCGAGGCATCAGTCAACACAGCAAATGTTGCAGGCTCATGTAAAGCACGCAAAAACGTCACGCTGGCGTCACAAAGCCCCGGCAAGATGCCTGCTCACGTTGTAAATCAATGACCTGGAGCGCTGCACATGGGTGGTATCGGAATCTGGCAACTGCTGATCGTTCTTCTGCTGGTGTTCATGCTGTTTGGCACCAAACGCCTGAAGACCCTGGGCTCGGACCTGGGCGAAACCATCAAGGGTTTTCGTAACTCCATGGGCAGCGATGACCCCAAGGGCGACGACAACATGGCCCGCACCGCGAGCCTGAACGACGCCAATCGCGCGCCACAGTCGCCTGTGGATAACAAGCACTGATGTTCGAGATCGGTTTCAGCGAACTGCTGCTGGTCGGCATCGTCGCCCTGCTGGTACTGGGCCCTGAACGGCTACCCAAGGCTGCCGCAACTGCCGGCCGCTGGATCGGCCAGGGCAAGCGCATGCTCGGCGGCATCAAGGCTCAGGTCGAACGCGAACTGGATGCCGAGCAGCTGCGCAAGGAGCTTGACCAGCAGCCGCTGCTCAAGCTTGAACAGGAACTGCGCGAAGGCATTCGCCTGGATGCGCAAGCCCCGGCCAGCCAAGGACAGCACACACCATGAAGGCCATCGAATACCAGGCGCCCTTGGCGGTGGTCGGCCACCTGCGCCAGGTCAGGACGCGCCTGCTGCGCTGCCTGCTGGCGATTCTGGTGGTGTTCGCCGCGCTGTTTCCGTTCGCACAGACGATCTACACGGCGATTTCCGCGCCGCTGCGCGCCTACCTGCCAGCGGGCGCGAGCATGATCGCTACCAGCGTCACCTCGCCGCTGATGGCGCCATTCAAGCTGAGCATGATGCTGGCGCTGTTCATCGCCATGCCGGTGATTCTCTATCAGGCCTGGGGCCTGTTGGCACCGGTGGTGTATCGCCGCGAGCGCCGCATCGCGGTGCTGTTGATGATCGCCAGCGTGTCGCTGTTCTATGGCGGCATGGCCTTCGCGTTCTTTCTGGTGTTCCCGATGATGTTCGGGTTCTTCGCCAGCGTGACCCCGGAGGGCGTGGCGATGATGACCGACATCGTCCTGTATCTGGACTTCATCCTGGCGCTGTTCCTGGCCTTCGGCCTGGCGTTCCAGATTCCCGTGGCGACTTTCCTGGTGGTCTGGGCCGGCATGATCGATGTTCAGACCCTGGCGCGCAGCCGCGCCTACGTGATCGTCGGCTGCTTCGTGGTCGGCATGATCCTCACCCCGCCCGACGTGTTCTCGCAGACCCTGCTGGCGGTGCCGATGTGGATGCTCTTCGAAGTGGGCCTGCTGGCCAGCCGCAGCGTGTCCAGCCGCGCAGGCTGAAACCGGAACGGATCTGGCGACCCGGCTCAGAGCCGCCCGCCAACCAGCCAGGCGCCCCTACTGTGCCTGCTCCAGTCCGCCGAGCGGCAGTTCGAAGGATTTCTTCACGGTGCGAATCACCAGGGTCGAGGAGTAGTTCCTGATCGGGATATCCCGATAGGTCTCCAGAAAGTGATAGATGTAGTCGGTGTACTCATTGGCATCACGCAACTTGGTCATCATGACGAAATCGAACTCCCCGGTGACCAGATAACACTCCTGCACCTCGGGCCGGGTGGCCAGGATCTGCTGCATGCGCCGGTCGATGTCGGGCGTGTCCTTGTCCAGCTTGATCATGAACATCGCGGTCACTTGCAGCCCCAGCTTCTTCTCGTCCAACACCGCCACTCGGGCGCGAATCACACCGTTGTCTTCCAAGCGCTTGATGCGCCGGTAGCAACTGGTGGCCGACAGCCCCACGTTGTCACTGAGCAGCTCAAGGCTCTGGGTGCAATCCTTCTGCAGCCGGCCCAGAATCCTGAGGTCAATCGCGTCTGCCATGGTGCTGCGCACTCCCTGAAAAGAATGCAATGAATCCTGCATTCGAATGGAACTCTTTGCAAAAAACCTTCGCAACATCAAATTAACATCATCATGCGACCCACCGTCAGCCCTATTGAAGAGGCATGACCCGGAGATGGACCGATGAGCGCGACAAGACCGACATGGACGACGGATATCCACCGGCTGTTCAGCAATCCTTGCTGGCTGCAGCCCCTGCAACAGGCTCTTCGCGAGTCTGGCTGGCAGGAACGCCTGGAACGACAGGCCGTCGACCTCCACAACCCGACAGCCATTAGGCAGTGGTCATTGCTGATCTACCAGCACCTGGCCAGTCAGCCGCCCTGTCCTGCACCGACATGCTCGTCGTTTCGTCTCGAAGACGCCTTGGAAATCTTCCGCCGCTGGGTCAATCAGGGCTGGCGCCTGGATCCAGAGGCCCCGGTGAAGATGGCTGAGCGGATTGCCCGGGGCCACGGCGTGGCGCTGCCCCCCGTACATCCCTGGCAGGGCCATGCCCGCCTGGCGTCCCACGGTCGCAAGGCATTCACGATCAGACCGCTGGAACTCACCCTGCCTGCGCGTCACGTGCCGATCCGCGAAACCCCCAGAGCGACAGAGCACCTCTGAACACCCCCCGCCACCTGGCCGTTGTTTTTCTGCGGGTGCGCAAAGGATGCGCTCCCGTTCCTGGCCGGCTCGTTTCCGACGCCGGTCGCTGCTCCCCCAAGACGCATCATTCGCCATTGGAGATAGTTGATGAGCACACCCTTCAAGCAATTCACCTCGCCCGCCGAGCAGGCCCCAAAGGACTACCAGCAACTGGGTCTGGAACAGGAATTGCCGCAATTCGAGACCGACTGGAACAACAACCTGGCCGGCTGGACCGAGTCGGCCATTATCGGCAACCCCTGGACCGGCCTCAACGATGCACCTCGCTCGGGCTACTACAACCCGCTCGTGGAGGGGTTCGGGGATGATGTCGCACCGATCGAGTGGACGCCCTTCCCCAACCGACTGATCGCCTACCTCACCCAGCCCGGTTCAGCGGCCAACCCGCAGCTCGGCGGCAGCCCTCTGAGCATGCAGCAGGTCATGGCCCTGGCCGACAACGGCGAAATCGAGGTCAACGGCACCACCCTCAGTCTCTACGATCCGCAAGCGAGCGGCACCTTGCTCAATCTGCCGACCATCCGCTGCCCGCAGATCGACTGGAACGGCCCTTACAAACCCTTCAGCCCCTACGGCCCGCGCGGCTGGCTGGACGAGTACTGCGAGTGGTCGATCACCCGCGACGCGGACGGCAAGATGCGCAGTGTGATGTTCACCTGTGAGAACCCGGCCTACTACCTGACCATGTGGCGTATCGATCCGCGGGCGGTGCTGGGTCTGTATCAGACATACATCGATCCGGCTGTGCAGCTCGAAGACCTGTACCTGCGCTACCAGTACGACCAGCCCACCGGCAAGAAAGGCGAGCCGGTCCTGGACCCCACCACCGGGCAGCCAGCCTACGACGTGACCAACAAGTGGAACTCGGGCACTGCCCGGGTTCCCGGCCAGTATGGCGGCGCCCTGCACCTGACATCCGCGCCCAACACGCTGAGCGCCGAAATCTACCTCGCCGGAGCCGCGACCATCCAGCGTCCGGATGCCAGCAGCGCCAACCCGCAGGCGCTGATCTGCTGCTCCCAATACGGGCAGAACTTCCGTAACTCGGACCCGACCATCGGCTTCAACGCCAACCAGCTGGCTGGTAGCACACGCATCTCGCTGACCAACCCGGTCGGCCTGTATCTACAGCAGCCGCTGAGCTTCGCCAACTGGAAAGGTCCGCAGGGCCAGGATGTCAGCCAGTACTGGAAAATCACCCGCGGCACCGCCGGCACCGGCCCCAACGGCAAGGACCAGATTCTCCACGCCGTGCTCGAAGTACCGGTCAGCGCCGGCTTCTCGATCAACGATATCACCATCGATGGCCAGCCCATCGAATACGTTGGACAGATAGCCAATCAGATGAAGGTTGCCCTGTCCGCCACCGGGATGGGCAACCTCAGCCCGGCGATCACCCCCTGTGTAGCCGACCGCACCACGGGTATCCAGCCGTATCCGGTGCAACTCGTGCCACTGGAGCTGTTCTACGGTGCCTCGCCCAGTGACCTCCCGGCCTGGCTGGCACCGGGTACGAGCCACAGTTTCGTGCTGGTGGTCCAGGGCGCTGCGGCCAACACCACTGCCGCCAATGCGCGCATCCAGTTCTCCAACCCGGGGGTGACAGCGCAGGTGACCGAGTTCCTGGAAAACGCTACGCCAGTACCGGGCAAGACCACTGACAGCGGCACCCAGGGCTATGTACTGACCATCAGTGTGGCCAAGGATGCCGCGCCAGGCCTGGTACAACTGCGTGCCCTGAATCCTGACGAGTCCGCCAACCCCAGCGCCGCCGAGCACCCTTGGGCCAGCGCCCTCGCGGTCGTGCCGGGCGTGTGATCCACGACGTTCGAGCGTCGACAGATGGCCTGCCCTGCTTCGTCGGGGCAGGCCTCGGCTTTTCCAAGGAGTAGGACATGTCTACGAGCACCTCGTCTGCCCAGGGCCGCAGCAGCCTGTGCGCCATCATCCTGACGGCACTGGCCGGCGTGCTGTCCATGCCGGACAGCCAGGCCGCAGCCAATCCACAGACGCCCGCCCAGTGCGTCCAGCAATTGGTCTTCGACCCTACTAGCGGCAGCTTCCTGACCAGCGACAACCCCTTTCTGTTGTCGCAGAACACACTCAACTGCTACGCCTGGCAGATGTTCATCGCCATGAACTGGCCGGTGAACCCGGGCTGGCCCGCCAACCCGTCGCTGGCCGGCGAGCCTGATAGGCACAGCCCGGCCGCTCGGTTCGGCGTGCCCGGCACAGCGGGGCAGCCGATGAGCATCGCGCCGCTATGGGCCAGCTACAAGGATGCCAACGACATCTTTCTACCGGGTGCGGCCACGCCCAGCGGCTGGGGTGTACAGGCGCCGGCACCGGTGGGCTGCCAGCCGAAGAGTGCGCTGCGCAACCTGCGCAGCGGCGCGCGCAAGTTCCTCACCGCCACCTCGGAAAGCGCGGTGAGCGCCCGGCACCGCTTCCATGTTTCCTCCAGCACACCGGTGACCACCCCCGACTCCACCCTGGAGGCCACCGGCGGCTGGCTGACCGACCAGGCCGGCAACCTAATCTACTTCGAGCGCAAGGTCGGCAAGGCCGAGTTCGACTATATCGTCGCTAACTCGCTGTACGATGCGGCCGATCAACTGCGCGTGGCCAGCAACCAGGACGGCCAGAGCCCGCAAGGCATTTCGCTGCCGGCCGGCGCTCACTTTCGCAACCCACCGGCCACCCCGGTCGCGCAAGAGCAGTTGGGCGCTTTCGAGCTCAAGGCTGCCTGGCGCATCCTCACCGGCAAGCCACAGCTGTACCCGCGCTACCTCACCAGCGTGACCTGGCTCCAGCGCCCCGATACCGGCGAATGTTCTCAGGAAGTGGTGGGTCTGGTCGGACTGCACATCATCCACAAGACGGAAAGCCTGCCGGATTTCGTCTGGACCACGTTCGAGCACGTGGACAACGTTCCCGACGGTGGTCCGAAGCCGGCGGCCGGCTATACCTTCAACAACCCCAACTGCACCGGCAATGACTGCACCCCAAACCAGGAGCGCATTACCTGCGATGCCTCGGGATGCAAGGACAACTACCCCCGCAGCGAACCGGTACAGGTGACCCGCGAGTACCCGCTGAGCAGCAACATGAACGCCCTCAACAGCGCCGTGCAGCAAGCCATCGCGCAGCAGACCAGCGGTCAGTCGGTGTTTCAGTACTACAAGCTGATCAACGTGTTGTGGGACGGCTCGCCCAACCCACCCGTCCATGAACCTGGCGCCAACGCCAAGCCTCCCCTGGTGTATGGCACCTTCAACAGCGATGCCAGCGTGCCCGTGGCCAACACGACCCTGGAGACCTATATCCAGAACAAGTCGTGTGATGCCTGCCACAAGGGCGCAACCATCGCCGGTCCCAGCGGCCTGGCCTCGGATTTTTCGTTCCTGTTCGAGAACGCCGCCTCGGCCAAGAACCCGGCCTTGATCAAGGCGTTGCCCTGAGCGGCATAGATGAGCAAGCGGTAGGGGCGCAGCCGCACCCTCGTCGCTCAAACCGCCCCCACCCGGCCATGGAGGCCCGGTCGGAGCGGCTCTGTGGTGTGGATCAGGACGACAGGTAGGAGGAGCGGGTCAGGCCCAGGCGCAGGGCGTCCAGGTACTGAGTGCGTTCACGCGGGGTGATGCGCGCGCTGGCGACCTTGTCGCGGTAGTGGGTCATCAGCTCTTCAGGCGACAAGTGCACGTAGCGCAGCATGTCCTCGATGGTGTCGTGGGTCTCGATACCGGCGTGGTACACGCTGCCGTCCTGGTTCTGGTAGATGTTCACCGAGTCGGTGTCACCGAACAGGTTATGCATGTCGCCGAGGATTTCCTGGTAGGCGCCGACCAGGAAGATGCCCAGCAGGTAGTCTTCGCCGTCCTTGAGGGCATGCACGGGCATGCTGGTCTCGATGCTCTGCTCGTCGACGTACTGGTTGATCTTGCCGTCCGAGTCGCAGGTCAGGTCCTGCAGCACCGCGCGGCGTACCGGCTCTTCATCCAGGCGATGCAGCGGGATGATCGGCAGGACCTGGCCGATGGCCCAGGTGTCGGGCAGGCTCTGGAACACCGAGAAGTTGCAGATGTACTTGTCGGCCAGCTTGTCGTTGAGTTCGTCGAGCACCTGGCGGTGCGAGCGCTGGCGCGCCTTCAGCGAGTTGTGCAGGCGGCGGCACAGGGCGAAGTAGCACTGCTCGCCCAGGGCCTTCTGGGCCAGGGTGATCTTGCCATCGGCGTACTGCGCGGCGATGTCGCTCATGTAGTGGGTGGCGCGCCAGTAGGTCTCGGTGACCATCTCGATGTCGTTATGGCCGATCAGGTCGATCAGCCACTGCACGGTTTCCGGCAGGCTTTCCTTGTCGGCGATCTCCGGCACGTCGTCGTTGTGCCGTTCGACGTCAGTGACCTGCACCACCAGCATGGCGTGATGGGCGGTCAGCGAGCGGCCGCTCTCGGAGAAGATGTGCGGGTGCGGCAGGCCCTGGGCATCGCAGAACTCCTTGAGCATGCCCACCACCACACCGGCGTAGTCGTCGATGTCGTAGTTGATCGAGCTGGCATTGCGCGAATGCGTGCCGTCGTAATCCACGCCCAGGCCGCCGCCGACGTCGATGTGGTCCACCGGCAGGCCGAGGCTGCGCAGCTCGCCGTAGTAGCGGATGGCTTCCTTGAAGCCGTGCTGGTAGTCCGCCAGGTTGGCGATCTGCGAGCCCATGTGGAAGTGCACCAGGCGGATGCCCTGGTCCAGGCCGGCCTTGGTGAAACGCTCGACCACCGACAACAGCTGCGCCGCCGAAAGGCCGAACTTGGACTTCTCGCCGCCGGTGTCGGCCCATTTGCTCGACGCCAGCGACGACAGGCGCACGCGCAGGCCGACCTGGGGCGCGACCTTCAGGTCGGCGGCTTCCTCGATGACCAGTTCGACCTCGGACTCCTTCTCGATCACGATGAACACATTGTGGCCGAGCTTCTGGCCCATCAGCGCCAGGCGGATGAACTCGCGGTCCTTGTAGCCGTTGCAGACGATGGTGCCGCCCTTCGGCGCCAGCGCCAGCACGGCCATCAGCTCCGGCTTGGAGCCGGCTTCCAGGCCGATGGAGACGTCCTGGGTGGCGATGATGTTCTCCACCACCGCTTCCTGCTGGTTGACCTTGATCGGGTACAGCGCGGTGTAGCGGCTCTGGTACTCCAGGCGCGCGATATTGGCGTCGAACGCGCCGGTGAGCTGGCGTACGCGGTCTTGCAGAATGTCCGGGAAGCGCACCAGCAGCGGCAGGCTCAGGCCGCTCTTGCGCAGGTTGTCGACCTGCTCGTAGAGGTCGATGGGCGTGCTGCCTTCACCGTTGGGACGAACCTCGACGCGACCTGCGTCGTTGATCGCGAAATAACCGGCGCCCCAATGGCGGATTCCGTAAACGCTGCGGCTGTCCGCAACGGTCCATTGGCTGCCATCGTCTTTACGTGTGCGTCGTACGGACATCGAAGTCCCCTATAGATAAGTCGGTGACATCGGCACGGGGCCGACTGGGCGCAGTGTAGGGTGCGCAAATTACGATTTGGCGGCCGCCAGGCCTGCGGCCCTGGCGCTTTGAGAATCCGGCTCAGCCGCCGGATTTCTTCGCCTTGAAACCTTTCTTGACCAGCTCGGCCACCAGCAGTTCGACATGATCGCCCTGGATCTCGATCACGCCGTCCTTGAGCGAGCCGCCGGTGCCGCAGCGCTGCTTGAGCGCCTTGGCCAGGTCCTTGAGGGCGTCTTCGGCCAGCGGCACGCCGCTGACGGTGGTCACGGTCTTGCCACCACGGCCCTTGGTTTCACGGCGCACACGCGCAATGCCATCGCCAGCGGGGACGACGGTCTGTTTGCAGATGCAGGCATCGACGGGCTGGCTGCAATCAGGGCAATGGCGCCCGGCATCGGTGGAATACACCAGGCCGCCAAGGGCTGCGAAGGAAGTGGCTTTCTTGGCCATGGGAAATCCTCTGCTTGAGGACCTGATGATGAGCCGATGCACTGGGCATCGGCGGCGAAGCCCCACTCGGGCAGGGGCAGCACTAAAGAGGGCGCTTACGGCCCCAGAGGCCGCGCAGTGTAACGGCAAACCACCTGCTTGCTAAGGGTGGGAATGCGCCAATTTACTGAGCTTTTGCGACTTGTTGCAGATAGGTGGCCAGGGCCACCAGGGAGTCCGGGCAGCAGGGCTGTTCACGGGCCAGGCGCTGCACCTCGTCCAGAGCCAGGAAGCGCGCTTCCAGTACCTCTTCGGGCTGCAAGCGCAGCGGGCTGTCCGAAACCGCCGAGAACACCGCGCACCACAGGCGGTTGCCACGTTCATCGAAGAGAAAGCGGCCATGCTCGCGCAGGGATACGCCGGCAACACCCAGCTCCTCTTCCAGCTCGCGGGCGGCGGACTCGGCGTAACTCTCCTGCGGCCCGACCATGCCGCCAGCGGCAACGTCCCAGTATCCGGGATAGACGGCCTTGCTCAGGGTACGGCGGTGCACGCACAGCTCGCCGGCGGTGTTGAACAGCAGAATGAACGTACCGCGGCCGATCAGCCCGCGCTCGCGCAGCTCGGCACGCGGCACACCGCCAAGCAAGCGATCCTGTTCATCGACCCAGGCCACCCGCTCGGCGTCCGAAGCCGCCCGGTGGGCGGCCTCTTGCGCAGAGATGTCGAGGGAAGAACTCACGACTCAGCCCTGGGACAGCAGCTGGCGCAGGTCGATGACGGCAGCGTTGGCGCGGGAAATGTAGTTGGCCATGACCAGCGAGTGGTTGGCCAGCACGCCGAAGCCGCTGCCGTTGAGGATCATCGGACTCCACACTGCCTCCTGGGAGGCCTCCAGCTCGCGGATGATCTGCCGCACGCTGACCGTGGCGTTCTTCTTGGCCAGCACGTCGGCGAAGTCCACCTCGATGGCACGCAGCAGGTGCGACAGCGCCCACGCCTGGCCACGGGCCTCGTAGAACACGTTGTCGATCTGCATCCATGGGGTCTCGACGATTTCCTCGTCGACCTGCGGCACCTCACCGGGCTTGAGCGCCAGGCTCTCGGTCTTCAGGTTGGCGTTGAGCTTGACCCGCCCGACGCTGGCCGACAGACGCTGGGACAGCGAGCCCAGGCGGGTGCCGACGTCACCCAGCCAGTTGTTGAGGTTGTCGGCGCGGGCATAGAAATACGCGGTCTTCTGGTTCGGATCGCTCAGGCGCGCCTGGTAGCGGCTCAGTGCGTTGATGCCTTCGCGGTACTGCGACTCGCTGGAGGGCATCAGCCAGCTACGGCTGTCGAAGTTGAACAGCGGCTCGGCGCGCGCCAGGTCGCCATCTTCGGCCGATTGCGACTGCGAGCGGGCGAAGTCCTTGCGCAGCGCACGGCTCAGGTCACGCACCTGGACCAGCACGCCGTACTCCCAGCTGGGCATGTTGTCCAGCCACACGCCGGGTGGCATGCGGTCGTTGGACAGGTAGCCGCCCGGCTTGTCGAGCAGCGTGGCGGTCACCGACTTGAGGGTTTCCACGGTGGTGTAGCCGATCACCATCTGCTTGCCTTCGCGCTCGGCAGCCGCCTGGGCATTCTGCTGCACCGGGAACAGGGCTGGCTCCTTGCTCCAGTACCAGCCGATCAGCAGGGTGATCAGCAGGTAGACCAGTACCAGCAGGCCCAGCGCACGGCTGAAGAAAATGCTGCCCAGGTAGCCGCGGCGCTTGACCGTTGCAGTGTCGGCGGGCCGTTCTTGTGCGCTGCCTGCCCGGTTCTTCCAATCCAGCATGTCAGGTGTCCTTTCGGTCTTGATAAACAGTGCTCAGGGAGTGTGACCGCAACCTTACCCCAAGGTGCATCCCACGATCACCGGTTGACGGCTTTTTCTGTGTGCCTGTCGCTGACCGGCGACTGGGCGTCGCTATCGGCGAACGGGGCTGCCTGCGTTGCAGCGTACTCATTGCGTGTGCTGCAGCGCTTCGAGAAAGCGGTCCAGCACCAGGTTCTGCCGACGCCCCTTGCGGGTGGCGACGGCCAGGCGCGTGTCGAATGACAGGCGGTGCGGGCTCATGGGCGCCATCAGGCCCTTTTCCACCCAGGCGGCGGCGTAGTGGTCGGGCAGAAAGCCGATGTAGCTGCCGGTCAGGATCAGGAACGCGATGCCTTCACGGTCGCTGGCCGAAGCTACGCAGTTGAGCAACTGGTAGAGGCCGATGGCTTCCACCGGCATGCGGTAGCTGGGCACCACGGCGTCGGCGCTGAGCAGCTCTTCGTCGGTCACCTGAGCCGCCCGTGCGAACAACGGGTGTTCATGGCTGCAGTAAAGGTTGGAGCGTTCCTCGTACAACTGGGTGTAGTCCAGGCCCGACAGCGGCGAGATCAGCGGAATGGCACCGACATGCAGACGCCCGTCGAGCAGGCCACGCTCGATCTCCCCAGGGGTGCTCATGCTCAGGTTGATACGCACCCCGGCGCCGGCTCCGCGTACGGCCTTCAGCGCGCGGGTGATGCGCATCTTCGGTTGCGTCACCAGGTTGTTGACGATGCCAATGTTCAGGTCACCACGCAGTTGCCGGTGCAGCAGGTTGACCTCGCTGCGAAACCCCTCGATGGCCGCCAGCAGCGTTTCACTGGCACGCAGCACCTCGCTGCCTTCGTCGGTCAAAGCGAAGCCGGCGCGCCCGCGCTGGCACAGGCGCATACCCAGACGTTTCTCCAGGTCGCTCATGTGCAGGCTGATGGCCGAGCGACTGATGCCCAGTGCGCCCTCGGCAGCGGAAAAACTGCCGCATTCGACTACCGTTTTGAAAAGCCGTAGCAAACGCAGGTCGAAATCACTGACCTGGCTGAAAGGAGGCTGGCGCGACATGGGTGAGTTTTCCAATAACTGAACGTGAGAAAAAATGGATTTAACCCACCCATCGCCCAAGCACAAGCTCTGCCCATCCCCAACAACAGGATTCGCCCCGCCATGAACCAGATCCTGCAGCAAACCCCGCCGTTGGCCAGCCAGCTCAAGCTGGACTCGCACTGGATGCCGTTCTCCGCCAACCGCAACTTCAAGCGCGACCCGCGACTGATTGTCAGCGCTGAAGGCAGTTGGCTGACCGACGACCAGGGGCGCAGGATCTATGACAGCCTGTCGGGCCTGTGGACCTGTGGTGCCGGGCACTCGCGCAAGGAAATCCAGGAGGCGGTAGCCAAACAGCTGGGCACCCTGGACTACTCGCCGGGCTTCCAGTACGGCCATCCGCTGTCGTTCCGCCTGGCCGAGAAAATGGTCGAGCACACCCCAGCCGGCCTGGACCATGTGTTCTTCACCGGCTCCGGCTCGGAAAGCGCCGACACCTCGGTGAAAATGGCCCGCGCCTACTGGCGCCTGAAAGGCCAGCCGCAAAAGACCAAGCTGATCGGCCGCGCCCGTGGCTATCACGGCGTCAACGTCGCCGGCACTTCGCTGGGCGGCATCGGCGGCAACCGCAAGATGTTCGGCCAACTGATGGACGTCGACCACCTGCCGCACACCCTGCAACCGGACCTGGCGTTCACTCCAGGCGCGGCCGCCACTGGCGGCGTGGCCCTGGCCAATGAGCTGCTCAAGCTGATCGAACTGCACGACGCCTCGAACATCGCCGCGGTGATCGTCGAGCCGATGTCCGGTTCGGCGGGTGTCATCGTGCCGCCTGTGGGCTACCTCAAGCGCCTGCGAGAAATCTGCGACCAGCACAACATCCTGCTGATCTTCGACGAGGTCATCACCGCGTTCGGCCGCATGGGCAAGTGGACCGGTGCCGAGTACTTCGGCGTGACCCCGGACATCATGAACGTCGCCAAGCAGATCACCAATGGCGCCATCCCCATGGGCGCGGTGATCGCCAGCCGCGAGATCTACGACACCTTCATGAGCCAGTCGCTGCCCGAGCACGCGGTCGAGTTCGCCCACGGCTACACCTACTCGGCCCACCCGGTGGCCTGCGCCGCCGGTCTCGCCTCGCTGGAACTGCTGGAAAAGGAAAACCTCATTCAGCAGGCCGCCGAGCTGGCGCCCTACTTCGAGAAGGCCATCCATGGCCTGAGAGGCGCGCAACACGTGGTCGACATCCGCAATTGCGGCCTGGCCGGCGCCCTGCAGCTGGCACCGCGTGACGGCGACCCGGTGGTGCGTCCGTTCGAGGCCGGCATGGCCTTGTGGAAAGCCGGTTTCTATGTGCGCTTCGGCGGCGACACCCTGCAGTTCGGCCCGGCCTTCAACGCCAAGCCGCAAGACCTCGACCGCGTCTTCGACGCCGTCGGCCAGGCCCTGCAAGGCGTCAGTTGATGAGCCTGCGCCCCAAGGCGATCGCCACGGTCCAGGTCGACACCGCCGAAGTGGTGGTCACCGAATGGCGCTTCGCGCCCGGCGCGGAAACCGGCCGGCACTGCCACGGCTATGACTACGTGGTGGTGCCGATGACCGACGGCACGCTGCTGCTGGAAACCCCGCAGGGCGACCGCTTCGCCCCGCTGGTCGCTGGGCAGTCCTACTTTCGCAAGGCCGGCGTCGATCACAACGTGGTCAATGCCAGTGACCACCCGGTGATCTTTGTCGAAACCGAACTCAAACGGCCGCAACTCTGAAGGCGCGGCCCGAACAACACGCATTACGGGAACCCAACGCATGAGCACCATCGCGCACCTGATCAACGGTGAACACGTCGTCGCGCAAGGCCGCACCACCGACGTCTTCAACCCGTCCACCGGCGAGGCTATCCACAGCCTCGGCCTGGCCAGCCGTGCCACCGTGCAGCAGGCCATCGACGCGGCCAAGGCCGCTTACCCGGCCTGGCGCAATACCCCACCGGCCAAGCGCGCGCAGGTCATGTTCCGCTTCAAGCAACTGCTGGAAGCCAATGAAGCGCGCATCGCCCAGCTGATCAGCGAAGAGCACGGCAAGACCCTGGAAGACGCCGTCGGCGAACTCAAGCGCGGCATCGAGAACGTCGAGTTCGCCACTGCCGCCCCGCAGATTCTCAAGGGCGAGTACAGCCGCAACGTCGGCCCGAACATCGATGCCTGGAGCGACCTGCAGCCGATCGGCGTGGTCGCCGGCATCACCCCGTTCAACTTCCCGGCCATGGTGCCGCTGTGGATGTACCCGCTGGCCATCGTTTGTGGCAACTGCTTCATTCTCAAGCCTTCCGAGCGCGACCCCAGCTCGACCCTGCTGATCGCCGAGCTGCTGCACGAAGCGGGCCTGCCCAAAGGCGTGCTCAACGTGGTGCACGGCGACAAGGAAGCCGTGGACGCGCTGATCGAAGCGCCGGAAGTCCGTGCCTTGAGCTTCGTCGGCTCGACCCCGATTGCCGAATACATCTATGCCGAAGGCACCAAGCGCGGCAAGCGCGTGCAGGCCCTGGGCGGCGCCAAGAACCATGCGGTGCTGATGCCTGATGCCGAGCTGGACAACGCGGTCAGCGCTCTGATGGGTGCGGCCTACGGCTCGTGCGGCGAGCGCTGCATGGCCATTTCGGTGGCCGTGTGCGTGGGCGACGCGATCGCCGACGCCCTGGTGCAGAAGATCGTGCCGCAGATCAAGGCCCTGAAAATCGGCGCCGGCACCTGCAGCGGCCTGGACATGGGCCCGTTGGTGACAGCGGCAGCGCGTGACAAGGTGGTCGGTTACATCGACGACGGCCTGGCCAACGGCGCTGAGCTGGTGGTCGACGGCCGTGGCTACCAGGTGGCCGGCAACGAGAACGGCTTCTTCGTCGGCGGCACCCTGTTCGACCGCGTGACCCCGGAAATGCGCATCTACAAGGAAGAGATCTTCGGCCCGGTGCTGTGCGTGGTACGCGTCAACAGCCTGGAAGAGGCCATCGCCCTGATCAATGCCCATGAATACGGCAACGGCACCTGCATCTTCACCCGTGACGGTGAGTCGGCGCGGCTGTTCTGCGACGAGATCGAAGTGGGCATGGTCGGCGTCAACGTGCCACTGCCCGTCCCGGTGAGCTATCACAGCTTCGGCGGCTGGAAGCGTTCGCTGTTCGGCGACCTGCACGCCTACGGCCCGGATGGCGTGCGTTTCTACACCCGCAAGAAAGCCATCACCCAGCGCTGGCCGCAGCGTACCAGCCATGAAGCGGCGCAGTTCGCCTTCCCCAGCAACGGCTGAAACCCCGCGTAAAGCCGTCGCCTAACCTGTTCGACCCCGATTGGCCGCCTACTACCGGGCGGCCTTTTTTTGCGCGATGAACGGCAGTAGCGGCTAAGCCATTGATTCCAATGAAAATGGTCGAAAACATTGCGAACCGCCGAAAAACGGACAGCATTTTTTTGACAATTTGTTGACTTGCAGCGCGCCACAGCCGCCAGCACGGTGATAGCATGCGGCCATCAACGTTCCTCAGCCGCCCAGCAGACGCCAGCCTATGACCGAAGCACTTGACCCCAGTCGCGAGCGTCTCAAGCACCATTTCGCCCAACGGGTCATTCACCAGGCGCGGCAGATCCTGGAGATCTGGCAACGCCTGCATCGTCGCGAATGGAGCGCCGAGGACCAGGCCGAACTGCGTGAGGCCAGCCTGGGCCTGTTACGCTTCGCGGAACGTTTCGAGCAGCCCGAGCACATCCGCCTCGCCCAGCAACTCAACGAGCTTCTCGACGCCATGCAGGCCAACCGGGGGCGGCTCAACAGCGAGTTGATCAACCAGCTCAGCCACCTGATGCAAGCCTTGTCGCAGACCGGCCTGCGCCAGGGCGACCAACTGGAGCGCACGGTGCTGCCGCCGCTGCGCAAACCGGTGTACATCGCGCTACAGGATCAGGAAGCCGGCGAGCAGCTGGCTCGTCAGCTGGAGTTCTTCGGCTGGTCGGCCCTGGCACTGGAGAGCATCGCTTGCGTGGGCGCGGCACTGCAGCAATGCCTGCCGGCGGCGATGGTCATGGACGTGGACTTCGCCGGCCGCGGCGAAGGCCTGAACCTGGCGGCGCGCATTCAGCAAGGGCTGGAAAATACCCTGCCGCTGCTGTTCTTCAGCGAGACCGACGCCGACACCCCGACCCGCCTGGCCGCCGTGCGCTCGGGGGGCCAGGACTTTCTCTGCGGCACGCTCGACGCATCGGTGCTGCTGGAAAAGATCGAACTGCTTGGCCGTGCCGATCGCTACGACCCGATCAAGGTGCTGATCGTCGACGACTCACGAGCCCAGGCCGCCTTTACCCAGCGGGTGCTCAACAATGCCGGAATCGTCACGCGCATCCTGCTCGACCCGATCCAGGCCATGACCGAGCTGTCGCACTTCCAGCCCGACCTGATCATCCTCGACATGTACATGCCCGGTTGCACCGGTCCCGAACTGGCCAAGGTGATTCGCCACAACGACCGCTATGTCAGCGTGCCGATCATCTACCTGTCTGCCGAAGACGACCTGGACAAGCAGCTCGACGCCATGAGCGAAGGCGGTGACGACTTCCTGACCAAGCCCATCCAGCCCCGGCACCTGGTCAGCACGGTGCGCAACCGTGCCGCCCGCGCCCGCCGCCTGAAGGCGCGCATGGTGCGCGACAGCCTTACCGGCCTGTACAACCACACGCACATCCTGCAGCTGCTCGACGACAGCTGCTTCCAGGCGCGGCGCGACAACCGGCCGCTGTGCTTCGCCATGCTCGACATCGACCACTTCAAGCGGGTCAACGACAGCCATGGCCACCCCATGGGCGACCGGGTGATCAAGAGTCTGTCGCTGTTTCTCAAGCAACGCTTGCGCAAGAACGATCTGATCGGCCGCTACGGCGGCGAAGAGTTCGCCATCGTCATGCCCGATACCGAGCTGGTCAATGCCCACAAGGTGCTCGAAGAGATTCGCCAGCGCTTCTCGGAAATCCGCTATCCGGCCGACCCGGTGAGCCTGGCCTGTACGTTCAGCGCCGGCCTGGTGACCCTCGGGACGCAGGACGACAGCCAGACCCTCGCCGCCCAGGCAGACGGGGCGCTGTATCGGGCCAAGAAGGCCGGGCGCAACCAGGTGCAGTCGGCGCTCAACGCCGCGCCTTATCATGTCGAACTGCCGGCGGTCGACGCCTGAGCGCGGATGACAGTTCGGCGTCGTCGCACCGGGCAGCGCAGCCAACATTTGCTCTTACACATCTGCATCCAGCAGGCATCGGCACACTTGGTTATCATGCGCCGATCTTCCGCGACCCGAGGTTGCCATGCGCCGCCTGCTTCTGATGATGCTGTTGCTCATCGCCCTGCCCGTCCATGCCTCCAGCCTGCTGGACAGCCGGCCCTCCGCCACCCTGGGCGGTTCGACGCTGGATAACAGCAAGCAATTTCTCCCCGTGCGCCAGGCCTTCCAGCTCAGCCTGGTCGAAACCACCGAGCAGAGCATCAAGCTGCGCCTGGTGGCCGCCGACGGCTACTACCTGTACCGCCATCGCTTCCAGTTCCGCACCGAGCCTGCCGACATCGGTCTGGGTGAGGCGCGCCTGCCGGACGGCGAGCAGAAGCACGATGAATACTTCGGTGATGTCGAGGTCTACCACGGCATTCTCGACATCGAACTGCCACGCAAGCCCGAAGAGCGGCGCGGCTTCACCCTGGCGGTCACCTACCAGGGCTGTGCCGACCACGGGTTGTGCTACCCGCCGGAAACCGAGCGCCTGAGCATCGACGGCGACACGGCCGGCGGCGCCCTCAGCGCCGCAGCCCCACACCCCGCAACGGCTTCCTGGAGCTGGAAGGAACTGGCGCTGTTCCTGCTGGCCGGTATCGGCCTGACCTTCACCCCCTGCGTACTGCCCATGCTGCCGATCCTGTCCGGCGTGGTGATGCGTGGCCAGGTCGGTGGCCTGCGTGGCCTGAGCCTGTCGCTGGCCTACGTACTGCCAATGGCCGCCTGCTTCGCGGTGCTGGGCGCACTGATGGGCGTATTCGGCGCTAGCCTGAACTTGCAGGCACGCCTGCAATCGGCCTGGGTGCTGGTGCCTTTCGCGCTGTTTTTCGTGGTCTTCGCCCTGGCGATGTTCGGCGCCTTCGAACTGCGCCTGCCGCAGGCCCTGAGTTCGCGCCTCGACCGCTTGGCTGGCAAGACCCAGGGCGGTTCGTTGTGGGGCGCAGCGGTCCTCGGCGTGCTGTCCAGCCTGCTGGTTTCACCCTGCGTGTCGGCACCGCTGGCCGGCGCGCTGCTGTACATCAGCGCCACCGGCGACGCCCTGGGCGGCGCGCTCAAGCTGTTTGCCCTGGGCCTGGGCATGGGCCTGCCGCTGATCCTGGTTGGCACCGGCGGCGCGGCCTGGCTGCCCAAGAGCGGCGCCTGGCTGGTCACCGTGAAGAACGCCATCGGCGTACTGCTGCTGGGCCTGGCCATCGGCCTGCTCAGTCGCGTCCTGCCCGGCGCGCTGACCTTGCTGCTGATCGGCCTGCTGGCCGCCGGGGTGGCGCTGTTCCTCGGCACACTGAATTTCAGCGAAAAAACCACCCGGCAAACCCTCGCGCAACTACTCGGCCTGTTTCTACTGGTCTACGCTCTGGCATGCTGGTACGGCGCCCTCAAGGGTGAAACCGATCCCCTGCGCCCGCTAGGCCACCCCCAGGTCGTGGCGGTAGCATCGCCAGGTGCGCAGCCGGCCAGCCAGTGGCAGACCGTGCGCACCGCTGCAGAACTGGACCAGGCGCTGGCGCAGGCCCGTGACGCAGGCCGGGGGCTGGTACTGGACTGGTACGCCGACTGGTGCATCAGCTGCAAAGTCATCGAGCACGAAGTACTCCCCGATCCTGCCGTGCAGGCCCGCCTGTCGGGTCTGGAGCGAATTCGCATGGATGTGACCGAAAGCAATGCGGAGCAACGCGCCCTGCTTGATCGCTACAAACTTTTCGGCCCTCCCGCACTGCTATTTTTCAGCAAAAGCGGCGAAGAGCTGGAAAACGTGCGGGTTGTCGGCGAAATCGACGCTCAGGGCCTGATCGAGCGTCTGAAAGGGGCAAATGACCAGATTTAACGTCCGGGTCACAAACTTTTCGCGAATATCGCTTATCGTGTTGGCTACTGTTGTTAACTGGACAGTTAAAGCCCCTTGCGGCATAGTCGCGGGCACCAAACGTTCGTGAACAACAAAAAGGAACTGACGATGGCGACCTTGCTGGTCCTGCACGGCCCGAATCTGAACCTGCTGGGCACCCGTGAACCCGGCGTGTACGGCACCACGACCCTGGCCCAGATCAACCAGGATCTCGAGCAGCGGGCCCGCGACGCCGGCCATCATCTGATGTACCTGCAGAGCAACGCCGAGTACGAGCTGATCGACCGCATCCATGCCGCGCGCGGCGAAGGCGTGGATTTCATCATCATCAATCCGGCGGCGTTCACGCACACAAGTGTGGCAATACGTGACGCGATCATGGGAGTGAGCATCCCATTCATCGAAGTGCATCTGTCGAACGTACATAAACGCGAACCTTTCCGTCATCACTCCTACTTCTCCGACGTTGCGGTAGGAGTGATCTGCGGCCTCGGCGCCAGCGGTTACCGCATGGCCCTCGAAGCCGCCCTGGAACATTTGGCCAAGAACGCCAAGCCTTGACCGGCACGAGCGTGACCACGCCGCGTCAGGCAACGCAGACCGTCACGACGGTTTGCGCGACATTGCTGGCAACCAGCCCGCCGTCGAACAGCCTGGCATGACCTGGACGCCTGCCGAACCGCACATTGAAAACCCTTTGGGAGTTGATGATTAATGGATATCCGTAAAGTCAAGAAACTGATCGAGCTGCTGGAAGAGTCCGGTATCGACGAACTGGAAATCCGTGAAGGCGAAGAGTCCGTACGAATCAGCCGTCACAGCAAGACTCCGGCCCAGACCTACTACGCTCCAGCCCCTGCCGCCGCACCGGTTGCCGCGCCAGCGCCTGCTGCTGCCGCTCCAGCCGCCGACGCCGCACCGGCCGCCCCGAAACTCAACGGCACCGTGGTCGCTTCGCCAATGGTCGGCACCTTCTACCGCACGCCGTCGCCAACTTCCCCGGCGTTCGTCGAAGTCGGCCAGACCGTCAAGAAGGGCGACACCCTGTGCATCGTCGAAGCCATGAAGATGATGAACCACATCCAGGCCGAAACCAGCGGCACCATCGAGTCCATCCTGGTAGAGAACGGTCAGCCGGTTGAGTTCGACCAGCCGCTGTTCACCATCGTTTGAACCAGGGAGACCCTGCGATGCTGGAAAAAGTCCTGATCGCCAACCGCGGCGAAATCGCCTTGCGCATTCTGCGCGCCTGCAAGGAACTGGGCATCAAGACCGTCGCCGTGCACTCCACGGCCGACCGCGAGCTGATGCACCTGGGCCTGGCGGATGAAACCGTCTGTATCGGCCCGGCCATCGCTACCCAGTCGTACCTGAACATCCCGGCGATCATCTCGGCCGCCGAGCTGACTGGCGCCACCGCCATCCACCCTGGCTACGGCTTCCTGGCGGAAAACGCCGACTTCGCCGAGCAGGTCGAGAAATCCGGTTTCGCCTTCATCGGCCCGTCCGCCGACGTGATCCGCCTGATGGGCGACAAGGTCTCGGCCAAGGACGCGATGATCCGCGCCGGCGTTCCGACCGTACCGGGTTCCGACGGCCCGCTGCCTGAAG
Organism: uncultured Pseudomonas sp.; assembly: GCF_913777995.1. Classification (GTDB taxonomy): domain Bacteria; phylum Pseudomonadota; class Gammaproteobacteria; order Pseudomonadales; family Pseudomonadaceae; genus Aquipseudomonas. The sequence goes on from NZ_CAJYVE010000034.1 coordinate 225,358, forward strand.
ACGAAGAGACTGCACTGGCAATCGCCCGTGAAGTCGGCTACCCGGTCATCATCAAGGCCGCTGGCGGCGGTGGTGGTCGCGGCATGCGCGTGGTGCACAAGGAAGAAGACCTGATCTCTTCGGCCAAACTGACCCGCACCGAAGCCGGCGCGGCATTCGGCAACCCGATGGTCTACCTGGAGAAGTTCCTGACCAACCCACGCCACGTGGAAGTGCAGGTGCTCTCCGACGGCCAGGGCCACGCCATCCATCTGGGTGACCGCGACTGCTCGCTGCAGCGCCGCCACCAGAAGGTCCTGGAAGAGGCCCCGGCACCAGGCATCGACGAGAAGGCCCGCCAGGAAGTCTTCGACCGCTGCGTACGCGCCTGCATCGAGATCGGCTACCGCGGCGCCGGCACCTTCGAGTTCCTGTACGAGAACGGCCGCTTCTACTTCATCGAGATGAACACTCGTGTGCAGGTAGAGCACCCGGTTTCGGAAATGGTCACCGGTATCGACATCGTCAAGGAGATGCTCAGCATCGCCGCCGGCAACAAGCTGTCGTACACCCAGGACGACGTGAAGATCCACGGCCACGCACTGGAGTGCCGGATCAACGCCGAGGATCCCAAGTCGTTCATTCCAAGCCCAGGCCTGGTCAAGCACTTCCACGCGCCGGGCGGCAACGGCGTCCGCGTCGATTCGCACCTTTACAGCGGCTACAAGGTCCCTGCCAACTACGACTCGCTGATCGGCAAGCTGATCACCTGGGGCGCCACCCGTGACGAGGCCATGGCCCGCATGCGCAACGCGCTGGACGAGATCGTGGTAGACGGCATCAAGACCAACATCCCGCTGCACCGCGAGCTGACCCGTGATGAAGGCTTCTGCAAAGGCGGAGTCAACATTCACTACCTGGAGCACAAGCTGGCCAGCGAGAAGTAATTCTCCCTGCCTTGCATGCACCCCACACAAGCCCCGCCTCGCCGGGGCTTGTGTGTTTTCCGCCCCTGGCCGGCGAACGGCCGGGCAAGCGGTCTGTCGAACACGACCACCTGCGCACCCTTCACAAGCTTTTGCCAGCAACCTGAAGTAAACTGCGCGGCTTTCCCGACATATCCACAGGTACACCCCATGCCCTGGCTGCAAGTCCGCCTCGCCATCAGCCCTGAACAAGCCGAGACCTACGAAAACGCCCTGCTCGAAGTCGGCGCCGTATCGGTCACGTTCATGGACGCGGAGGACCAGCCGATCTTCGAGCCGGAGCTCAACACCACGCCGCTGTGGGCGCACACCCACCTGCTGGCGCTGTTCGAGGCCGATACCGATGCCGACCTGGCCCTGGCGCACCTGCGCCTGCTGACCGACGCCGAGCTGCCCGAGCACAGCGCCGAAGTCATCGAAGATCAGGACTGGGAACGCAGCTGGATGGACGACTTCCAGCCCATGCGCTTCGGCCAGCGCCTGTGGATCGTGCCCAGCTGGCACGCCGCACCGCAGCCTGATGCCGTGAACCTGCTGCTCGATCCGGGCCTGGCCTTCGGCACCGGCACCCACCCGACCACCGCGCTGTGCCTGGAGTGGCTCGACGGTCAGGACCTGGCCGGCTGCAACGTCCTGGACTTCGGCTGTGGCTCCGGCATCCTGGCCATCGCCGCGCTGCTGCTGGGCGCACCCAAGGCCGTGGGGACCGACATCGACGTGCAGGCCCTGGAGGCTTCGCGCGACAACGCCGGACGCAACGGCATCGCCGCCGAACGCTTCCCGCTGTACCTGCCCGAAGACCTGCCGGCCGAACCGGCCGACGTGCTGGTGGCCAATATCCTGGCCGGCCCGCTGGTTTCCCTGGCGCCGCAGCTGGCCAGCCTGGTCAAACCGGGCGGCCGCCTGGCACTGTCGGGCATCCTCGCTGAACAAGGCGCAGAAGTGGCAGCGGCCTATGCCGATGCCTTCGACCTCGACCCGATCGCCGACCGTGATGGCTGGGTACGCATCACCGGCCGCCGCCGCTGACCGCTGCCTGAACCGGAGCGCCGCATGACCGACAGTTTCGTCACCCAGTGTCCGCACTGCCAGACCAGCTTCAAAGTCAACTATGCGCAATTGAGCGTGGCACGCGGCGTGGTTCGCTGCGGGTCCTGCCTGGAGGTGTTCAACGCCGCCAAACAGCTGGTCGAGCAGAGCGCCCAGGGTCGTGAACCCCCCACCCCCCTGTCGCCCCCTGTGCCGGCCGAACCGCTGACAGCGGTGCCCGCCATCACCGTACCGGTGATCGAGCCTCCCGCGGCTGCGCAATCGCCAGCCTCCGCCGAACCACCGGCCAGGCATGCCCAATCGGACACGCTCGACGCCGAGGCCGGTGAGGATTATTGGCACGTCAGCGAACTGGACCTCGACGCCCTGGACCTGGACGGCGAGCTGGCACGCCTCGAACAGCGCGAGATCCAGCAGGCCGAAGCCTTCCAGGCGGCGCCGCCGGCCTCGCTGAGCGCGCGCCGCGATGCGCCGCAGACCGACCAGGGCGACTGGATCGACAGCCTGCCCAATGACGACGTGGAACCGGCACCGCCACGTGAGACCACGCCGCTCAGCGCCCGAGACCGCGACCCGGACCTGGACCAGAACACGGCCGAGGACCTTGACGACGAACCGCCGCTGCACGAGACGCGCACCGAGCCTTCGTTGTCGCTGACCCCACTGCCGCTCGACGACACGGAACCTGATGTCACGCCGCTGGAGCCGCGCAAGCCTGCGCAGGACAACAGCGCACGCCTGTCGGCACGGGATGACGACGCCGACGACGACACGCTGGATGACGAGCCCGCCGACCCGCGCGGACGCAGCGAACCGGCGATCCGTGACAAGGCCCTGCTGGACCTGACCGACGACCCGCTGCAGCTCGACTGGCAGCGCCCCAAGCCACGCTGGGGCCGCCGCCTGCTGTGGAGCACGCTGGTCGTGCTGGCCCTGGGCGGGCTGGCCCTGCAATACGTCTGGTATCACTTCGACCATCTGGCGCGCCAGGACCAGTACCGCCCCTGGTTCCAGCAACTGTGCCCGCAGCTGGGCTGCAAGGTGCCGTCGAAGGTCGACATCAACCAGCTCAAGAGCAGTAACCTGGTCGTGCGCAGCCACCCGGACTTCCAGGGCGCCCTGGTGGTCGATGCGATCATCTATAACCGCGCGTCCTTTTCCCAACCCTTTCCATTGCTGGAGCTGCGCTTTGCCGATACCAGTGGTCAGCTGATCGCCAGCCGTCGGTTCAAGCCCGGCGAATACCTGTCCGGAGAGATGGCTGGCAAGGAAGAGATGCCGCCGCAGACTCCGATCCATATTGCCCTGGACATCCTCGATCCAGGCGCCAAGGCCGTGAACTACAGCCTCAACTTCCGCTCCCCCGAATAGCCGGCACAGACCGGCAAAGAGCGCTTGCGCAACGCTTGAAACCTGCTTTTTGCAGCACGATCGATGCTGATCACGTGCCAGACCCACGAAAAACGCGCTATCGGCAATAAGACGACAGCTGTTCAGATTTTATCCAGTTCAGCCTTTATCCAGTCATCGAGAGCGGGTATCATGCCAACCCTTTTTCAAACTCCCGGTTCGGTCTCGTCGTTGCGCAAGCGGTTGGACGGACGAACTGTTGCAGACCGTGTGCAACGGTTTTCACGCGGCCTGTGGATGATTCGGCCCCTTTATAGGTAAAGCTATGTCGGCGGTACGCATCGGTCCCCATACATTGCAGAACGGCTTGATCCTCGCCCCGATGGCGGGCGTCACCGACCAGCCTTTCCGCCAGTTGTGCCGCAGCCTCGGAGCCGGCCTGGTGGTCTCGGAAATGGTCACCAGTGACATGAGCCTGTGGAACAGCCGCAAATCGCGCCTGCGCATGATCCATGAAGGCGACCCCGAGCCGCGCTCGGTGCAGATCGCCGGTGGTGACCCGCAGATGCTGGCGGACGCGGCGCGTGCCAATGTCGAACTGGGTGCCCAGATCATCGACATCAACATGGGCTGTCCGGCCAAGAAGGTATGCAACAAGGCAGCCGGTTCCGCGCTGCTGAAAGATGAACAACTGGTGAGCGAGATCCTGCAGGCCGTGGTGGCCGCAGTCGATGTACCGGTCACCCTGAAGATCCGCACCGGCTGGGACCGTGACAACCGTAACGGCCTGACGGTCGCGAGGATCGCCGAACAGTCCGGCATCCAGGCGCTGGCGGTCCACGGCAGGACCCGCGCGGATCTGTACACCGGCGAAGCCGAGTACGACACCATCGCCGCGATCAAGCAGGCGGTGTCGATCCCGGTCTTCGCCAATGGCGATATCGATTCACCGGAAAAGGCCCGGCAGGTGTTGCAGCACACCGGGGCCGACGGGTTGTTGATTGGCCGGGCCGCCCAGGGCCGCCCGTGGATTTTTCGCGAGATAGAGCACTACCTGCGCACCGGCGAGAAACTCCCCGCGCCCCCGTTGGGCGAAGTGGAACGGATCCTGCTGGAGCACCTGACGGCGCTGCATGCCTTCTACGGCGACGTGATGGGCGTGCGCATCGCACGCAAGCATGTCGGCTGGTATCTCGCAACCTTGCCGGGCGCCAGGGAGTTTCGCGCCCACTTCAATCGTTTGGACGATACACAAGCACAGTGCGCCAACATCCGGGCGTTCTTCAGCCAAGGCTGCCAGGGCCCGGATAACGAGAATGAAGAAGAGGTGGCCGCATGACGATGATGACCGAGACTTTAGTGAGTGGAACAACACCCGTGAGCGACAATGTCAATTTGAAACAGCACCTGAACACGCCGAGCGAAGAGGGCCAGACCCTGCGCGGCAGTGTCGAGAAGGCGCTGCACAATTATTTCGCCCACCTTGAAGGCGCCACGGTCACGGACGTGTACAACCTGGTGCTGTCCGAAGTCGAGGCGCCACTGCTCGAAAGCGTCATGAACTACGTCAAGGGCAACCAGACCAAGGCTTCCGAGGTGCTGGGACTGAATCGCGGCACCCTGCGCAAGAAACTCAAGCAGTACGACTTGCTTTAAGCGATGCAGACAAACCAAGGCGACCACCCACAGGTCGCCTTTTTTGCTGATTACCTTTAGCTTTGATGGAAATCGAGATGACCGACCAGACCACCCGCCTGCCGATCCGCCGCGCCTTGATCAGCGTTTCCGACAAGACCGGTATCCTGGAGTTCGCCCGTGAACTCGAAGCCCTGGGCGTGGAAATCCTCTCCACTGGCGGCACCTTCAAGCTGCTGCGCGACAACGGCGTCGCGGCCGTAGAAGTGGCTGACTACACCGGCTTCCCGGAAATGATGGACGGCCGCGTCAAGACCCTGCATCCGAAGATCCACGGCGGGATCCTGGGCCGTCGCGGCACCGACGACGGCGTGATGGGCGAGCACGGCATCCAGCCGATCGACCTGGTCGCGGTCAACCTGTACCCCTTCGAAGCCACCGTCGCCAAGCCTGGCTGCGACCTGCCGACGGCCATCGAGAACATCGACATCGGCGGCCCGACCATGGTCCGTTCCGCGGCCAAGAACCACAAGGACGTGGCCATCGTGGTCAACGCCAGCGACTATGCCAGCGTCCTGGAAAACCTCAAGGCCGGCGGCCTGACCTACGCGCAGCGCTTCGACCTGATGCTCAAGGCCTTCGAGCACACCGCCGCCTACGACGGCATGATCGCCAACTACCTGGGCGGCATCGACCAGCGCGCCGAGACCCTGTCCACCGAAGGCCGCGGCCAGTTCCCGCGCACCTTCAACACCCAGTTCGTCAAGGCCCAGGAAATGCGCTACGGCGAGAACCCGCACCAGAGCGCGGCGTTCTACGTCGAGGCCAAACCGGCCGAAGTCGGTATCGCCACCGCCACCCAGCTGCAGGGCAAGGAACTGTCGTTCAACAACGTGGCCGACACCGACGCCGCGCTGGAGTGCGTGAAGAGCTTCGTCAAGCCAGCCTGTGTCATCGTCAAGCACGCCAACCCGTGCGGCGTGGCGGTCTGCCCTGACGACGAAGGCGGCATCCGCAAGGCCTATGACCTGGCCTACGCCACCGACACCGAGTCGGCGTTCGGCGGCATCATCGCCTTCAACCGCGAACTGGACGGCGAAACCGCCAAGGCCATCGTCGAGCGTCAGTTCGTCGAAGTGATCATCGCGCCAAGCGTCAGCGCCGAGGCCCAGGCCATCGTCGCCAGCAAGGCCAACGTGCGCCTGCTGGCCTGCGGCCAGTGGGGCGAGCGCCAGCCGGGTTGGGACTACAAGCGCGTCAACGGCGGCCTGCTGGTACAGAGCCGTGATATCGGCATGATCAGCCGTGACGACCTGAAAGTGGTCACCCAGCGCGCGCCGAGCGAGCAGGAAATCCACGACCTGATCTTCGCCTGGAAAGTGGCCAAGTTCGTCAAGTCCAACGCCATCGTCTACGCCAAGAACCGCCAGACCATCGGTGTCGGCGCTGGTCAGATGAGCCGCGTCAACTCCGCGCGCATCGCCGCCATCAAGGCCGAGCATGCGGGCCTGCAGGTCGAGGGCGCGGTCATGGCCTCGGACGCCTTCTTCCCGTTCCGTGACGGCATCGACAACGCCGCCAAGGCCGGCATCACCGCCGTCATCCAGCCAGGCGGCTCGATGCGCGATGCGGAAGTCATCGCCGCTGCCGACGAAGCGGGTATTGCCATGGTGTTCACCGGCATGCGCCACTTCCGTCATTAAGAACGGCCGCACTGGCGCAGGCGTCTGCTGCGTTGGAGGGGGCGGCCCCGATGCTCATTGCCATGAGGCAACTGCGCTCGGTGCCGCCTTCTTCGCCCTGCATCCGCCCGCGCCAGTGCGATCTCGCGATGCGGCGCTGCCGAACCAGGCAGTACTCATCCCTTAGAATTTGCGTCATCGAGGTTTTGACATGAATGTTTTGATCATTGGCAGCGGTGGCCGTGAACACGCCCTGGCCTGGAAAGTCGCGCAGGATCCGCGCGTGGCGAAAGTCTTCGTGGCCCCTGGCAACGCCGGTACCGCCACCGAGGCCAAATGCGAAAACGTCGCCATCGACGTGCTGGCCCTGGAGCAACTGGCCGATTTCGCCGAGAAGAACGTCGGCCTGACCATCGTCGGCCCCGAGGCACCGCTGGTGGCTGGCGTGGTCGACCTGTTCCGCCAGCGTGGCCTGCCGTGCTTCGGCCCGACTGCCGGTGCCGCACAGCTGGAAGGCTCCAAGGCCTTCACCAAGGACTTCCTGGCCCGCCACAAGATCCCCACCGCCGACTACCAGAACTTCACCGAGATCGAGCCGGCCCTGGCCTACCTGCGCGAAAAGGGTGCGCCAATCGTCATCAAGGCCGACGGCCTGGCCGCTGGCAAGGGCGTGATCGTCGCCATGACCCTGGCCGAAGCCGAAGACGCGGTGCGTGACATGCTCGCGGGCAATGCCTTCGGTGAAGCGGGCTCGCGGGTGGTGATCGAGGAGTTCCTCGACGGCGAGGAGGCCAGCTTCATCGTCATGGTCGACGGCCACAACGTGCTGCCGATGGCGACCAGCCAGGACCACAAGCGCGTCGGCGACGGCGACAGCGGCCCGAACACCGGCGGCATGGGTGCCTACTCGCCCGCCCCGGTGGTCACCGCCGAGGTCCACCAGCGGGTCATGGACCAGGTCATCTGGCCGACCGTCCGTGGCATGGCCGAGGAAGGCAACGTCTACACCGGTTTCCTCTATGCTGGTCTGATGATCGACAAGGCCGGCAACCCCAAGGTCATCGAGTTCAACTGCCGCTTCGGTGACCCGGAGACCCAGCCGGTCATGCTGCGCCTGCAGTCGAGCCTGGTGCTGCTGGTCGAGGCGGCCCTGGCGCAGGCGCTGGACAAGATCGAAGCCCAATGGGACGCGCGCCCGAGCCTGGGCATCGTCCTGGCCGCTGGCGGCTACCCCGGCGACTACGCCAAGGGCGCGGCAATCGCCGGCCTGGACGCCGCTGCCGCCCTGCCGGGCAAGGTCTTCCATGCTGGCACGGCGCTCAAGGACGGTCAGGTGGTGACCAGCGGCGGTCGCGTACTGTGCGCCACTGCCCTGGGCGAAAGCGTCGGCGAGGCGCAGCGCAACGCCTATGCGCTGGCAGCGAAGATCGACTGGGAAGGCAGTTTCTACCGTAAGGACATTGGCTATCGCGCCATTGCCCGTGAGCGTGGTGAAGGTCTGAAATAAGGCCCCCAGGTCAGCCCCGCAAGGGGCTGGCCGGTTTTACCCGCACCGCGCGTTTTTCAGGCATTCACTCACGAAGGGACTTCGCCGTGCGCTGGCTCAGGATCGCCATAACCTCCACAGCAGGAATGCTGGCCCTGTTCTTCCTGCTGTCGGCGCATGCCGCCGCCAGCACAGGCTGGTCGACCCTGCTCGACGAGCAAGGTCACTTGCAGATCGGTGACGTACGCGTCGCCCAGCAGCAGAACCAGTTCAGCCCCCGTGAACTGGACGCGATCACCGCAGCCGGCCCCGGCGGCGCGGTGTGGCTGCACTACCGGCTGCTGCCCAGCCCCCACGAACAACTGCTGCGCATCTTCGCTCCCGACCTGGCGAGCGCAGACCTCTATGTCTTCCAGGGCGACCGCCAGATCGACCTGCAACACACCGGCAACCTGGTCCCCAAGGAAAACCAGCGCCTGCCGTCCAAGGACTTCCTCCTCGCCGTGCCGCAAAGTCAGGTACCGCTGGACCTGTATCTGCGTCTGGCATCCAGCCAGCAGATGCGCCCCAACATCAGCCTGCAGCCAGCCATCGAGAGCGCCGCCGACGAGTGCGAGCCCTTCCTCTTCGGCCTGGTATTCGGCCTGCTGGGCATGCTGATCCTGCAGAACCTCGCCCGCTACAGCCACAGTCGTTCGCGTACCAACCTGTGGCTGGCCGCCTGCGAAGCCCTGCTGGCGCTCAGCGCCCTGCTGCTGCTCAACCTGCTGAACCTGTTCGACAGCTGGCGCATGGCCCAGACACCCGCTGCCCACGTGGCGCTGCTGCTGGCCGCCATCACCGGCCTGATGTACACCTACTGTTTCTTCGCGCACCGCAAGGCGCATGCCCTCGACCGCCTGCTGCTGGTCGACGGCGTGCTCATGGTCGTAGCCATCGCCTTGGTGCTGCTGGTCGACAGCCTGCCGATCAACGTGGTGACCTTCCTGTTCGTGTCACTGACCACGGTGAGCATCCTGGGCATCGCCATCCGCCACTGGGTGCGTGGCTACCGCTCCGCCCGGCTGTTCATGGCCTCGATGATCATCTTCAACATCGGCTACATGGTGGTGTTGCCGGGCCTGCTGTGGTTGAGCCTGATTCCGCCGCAATGGCTGATTCTGGCCCTGCTCGGGGTGTTCTGCGTCAGCGGCCTGTTGATGAACACCGCGCTGGGCGAGCGCCAGCGCAGCATCGCCGAAAGCCGCTTCAGCATCAGCCGCGACGAGGCCGCCAGCACGGCGGAGATCAACGCCAAGGCCGAGTTCCTGGCCAAGATCAGCCACGAGATCCGCACCCCCATGAACGGCGTGCTGGGCATGACCGAGCTGCTGCTCGACACGCCGCTGTCGGTCAAGCAGCGCGACTACGTGCAGACCATCCACAGCGCCGGCAACGAGCTGCTGACCCTGATCAACGAGATCCTCGACATCACCAAGCTGGAGTCCGGGCAGATCGAGCTGGACGACGTGCAGTTCGATATCGGCGCGTTGATCGAAGACTGCCTGAACATCTTCCGGGGCAAGGCCGAACAGCAGAACGTCGAGCTGATCAGCCTGGTGCAGTCGCAGGTGCCGAGGGTCATCAGCGGTGACCCGACGCGCCTGCGCCAGACCCTGCTGAGCCTGTTGGAGAACGCGCTGAAGAAGACCGAAGGCGGCGAAATCCTGCTGGTGGCCGGGCTCGACAGCCGCAACGGCAAGCCGCGCCTGCGCATTGCCGTGCAGGACACCGGCGAACCGCTGTCGGCCGAAGAGCGCGATGCCCTGCTGCACACCGAGCTGCACAGCCGCAACTTCCTGGCCTCCAGCAAGCTGGGCGGCCATCTGGGCCTGGTCATCGCCCGGCAGCTGATCCGCCTGATGGACGGCGAGTTCGGCATCCAGAATGGCAGCGGCCAGGGCAATACCCTGTGGCTGAGCCTGCCGCTGCCGGCGCACCTGCTGGATCAGCCGACCCTCGATCTGGACGGCCCGCTGCGCGATGCGCGACTGCTGGTGGTGGACGACAACGACACCTGCCGCAAGGTGCTGGTGCAGCAGTGCTCGTCCTGGGGCCTGAACGTCAGTGCCGTGGCCTCCGGCAAGGAAGCCCTGGCGCTGCTGCGTACCAAGGCGCACCTGCGCGACTACTTCGACGTGGTGCTGCTCGACCAGAACATGCCCGGCATGACCGGCATGCAGCTGGCGGCGAAGATCAAGGAAGACCCCAGCCTGAACCACGACATCCTGCTGATCATGCTCACCGGCATCAGCGATGCACCGAGCAAGGTTATTGCGCGCAATGCCGGGATCAAGCGCATTCTCGCCAAGCCGGTGGCCGGCTATACCCTCAAGACCACCTTGGCCGACGAGCTGACGCAACGAAACAAGGGGGACTCCCCGACCGTGCCAGCCCCGGCACCGATGGTCGCCAAGCCCATCGAACTGCCCAGCGACTTCAGGATTCTGGTGGCCGAAGACAACAACATCTCCACCAAGGTGATCCGCGGCATGCTGGGCAAGCTCAACCTCAAGCCCGACACCGCCAGCAATGGCGAGGAAGCGCTGCGCGCAATGAAAGCCCAGCGCTACGACCTGGTGCTGATGGACTGCGAGATGCCGGTGCTCGACGGTTTTTCCGCTACCGAGCAACTGCGCGCCTGGGAAGTGGGCAACCAGCGGGTGCGTACGCCGATCGTGGCGCTGACCGCGCACATCCTCAGCGAACACAAGGACCGTGCCCGCCAGGCCGGCATGGACGGCCACATGGCCAAGCCGGTGGAGCTGTCGCAACTGCGCGAGCTGATCGAATACTGGTTGGCGCAGCGCGAACGGCTCAGGTCGACGATGCGTGACGAAAAGACCTATCAGCAGAACTGAAATCGGCAGCCAAGAGGGTGGCGTTCGAGCAAGCCGCGCTCAAAACCCCTAGACTGGCGACCTCTTCCTTGCGCGAGCGCCTGCCATGCTGCATCTGCTGTCCAGCGTCTACCTGAAGATGTTGGTGCTCTACAGCCCCTTCTTCGTGCTGTCGTGTTTCATCAGCCTGTCGCGTGGCTATTCGCGCAAGGAACAGAAGCGCCTGGCCTGGAAGGTTGCGCTGGCCACCCTGCTGTCCAGCGTGCTGCTGTACCTGTTCGGACGGGTGATCTTCGATGTGTTCGGTATCACCGTGGACGCCTTTCGCATCGGCGCCGGCAGCGTGCTGTTCATTTCCGCGCTGGGCATGGCGCAGGGCAAGTCGGCGGTGCAGACCGACAACGTGCAGCAGGACGTCAGCATCGTGCCGCTGACTATTCCCATCACCGTAGGCCCGGGCACCATCGGCGCCTTGCTGGTGATGGGCGTCAGCCAGCCCCACTGGGACGACAAGATCCTCGCCCTGCTGGGCATTGCCCTGGCCAGCTTCACCGTGGGGCTGGTGCTGTTCATGGCCAACCGTATCGAACGCCTGCTGGGCGACCAGGGTCTGCAGATCGTCAGCCGCCTAATGGGGCTGTTCGTCTGCGCCCTGGCGGCGCAGATCATCTTCACTGGTATTCGCGGTTACCTGGTCACAGGCTAGCGCCGTTCAAGGCGCCAGCAAGCCCAGCTCACTCGGGTCGAACGCACGAATCACCGCGTGGCTCTTGCCAGCCAGATAGGCCTGCACGCTGGCACGACGTGCAGCATAACGCTGGGGTTCGAACCGATAGCTGCCGCCCTTGAAGTGCAGTACCAGCCGGCGCATGCCGGCCGAGCCATGGTCGACACCGACCCGCAGTGCACAGAGCATCAAGCTTGGCAAACCGTCGATGGTCATCTCGCAGGGCACGATCTGCATACTGCCGCGGCTTTCGGAAAACCCGCCGCCGCGAAAGTAAGCCGTGGCCATGTCACGAATACCCAACCAGCGAACCGCCCCTCGAACCAACGCGCTGACCTCGGCGCTGGCCACGCTGCTGGCCAGGCGGAAGCTGGCGGTCTCGAAGTCCGAGACACTGCTGAGCAGTACCGCATCCTTGATCACCAGGTTCTGCCGCACGAAACCATGACTTTCCAGGCGGTCGCGGTAGTAGTGCATCCAGTTGTGCCACTGGCCCTGGAAGTCATTGAGATGGCTGGCGAACAGCTGGGCGTATAGCAACACGTCCTGAATGTCGTCCCGGTATTCGGTCGGCACCGAGGCGTAGAATGCCAACAGGCTGTCCAGCTCGCCCACTCGGGCAACGAAGTCCGGCGCACTCATGGCATCTCCGCGCGCCGCGCAAGCGGCATGACCAACCCTGGACGCCGGTCGCGCAAGGCCTTGGCGAAAGCCTCGCGCAACGGCGCATAGAGCGTATGAGAGAGGATCAGCCGGTGAAAGCCAAGGCTCACGTTGCCGCGAATGCGCTCGCGACACCAAGGGCCCAGCAACTCATCGGCGCCCAGGGCGCAACGGCTGGTGAAATGCAGCTGCAGCAGCGTAAGGCTGTCATCGGTGTCCACCAAACCCAGCTGCAGGGCCAAGGTTGTGCCCTCTGGTGCCAGCACCTGGGAGGCGAACAGTTCGAACGCCGGTTGCAGGGCCTGGCAGTCGGCCAGTGCTGCTTCACTGCGTTCAAGCAAGGCAGCACTGACGAACCCGGGCCGCCAGGCGCGTGCCCAGTCCCAGAGCGTGGCCGTGGTCAGTTCCGGTGCCGGCTGCAAGAAGCTTTCGCTGGCCTGTGACAGCCAGCCAAAGCGCAGTGCGGCCTGCAACCAGGTGGCCTTCCACTGCGGGTACTCGGCGAAGCGCGAATGCTTGCGCGAGGCGGCCAGTTGCACGTAGAGGGTGGAGTCCAGAACGTCCTGGTCGTGGGGCTGCCCATGGAAGAACAACAGGCAACCGGCATTGACGATCACGTCACTCGAAGGCTGGTTCATGATCCCCTCCTGTCTGGCACCCGGTCTTCAGATATCGAACTCGGCGATGGCCTGGCGCGAGCCGGCCGCCAGCTTCTCCTGCACCAGCTCACGGTGCTGGGCATACAGGCGGCTGTTCAGCACCAGGCTGTCTTCACCGCGATAGGTCTCGACATCGGCGCTGCCCCACTCCCAGAACAGAACATCGCGCACTTCGGTGTTGGCCTTGAAGCTGACCGCACCCATCACCACGTTGACCAGCCCATCGCCGGACTCGCTGCACGACGCCATGCGGAAATGCCCCCCCTGGTGAGTGCGGCTCTGGCGCTCGAACAGACGCAGTGGCTCGTCCTTGGCCCGCAGCGCCTGTACGGCATCGGTGGCGACTTTGAGCATGGCCACGGAAGCCGGGCCGGGTAACGCGGCGGCGGCCAGGGCCGAGGCGATGATTTCCAGGCCAACCTGGTCCATGGACAGGCGCTGCCCCTGCGCCTGGTAGCGGGCGTAGCGCCACTGGCTGGACAGCCAGCCCAGGCGCGACAGCACCTCGTTGAACTTGCCGTACCACAGTGGGCTCTGGGTTTCCGGGTTGAAGGCCTTGTTGGCCACCAGGGTGGCGAACAGGAAGGAGTCCATCACGTCCTGGCGATTCTGCGCCGAGGTGCCTTCGGTGAAGGCCAGCAGGCTGCTGGCGACCACGGCACCTTGTGCGACCGGTGCGGGTTGCTCATCGGCTGGGGCCATCGGCGTCGCGGCAACATGCTCGGCCAGCGAATGGCTGCAGTCGCTCAGCTCGCAATTGGCGATGTAGCTCAGGCGTGGGTCTGGGTTGAAAGGGGTTTGAGTATTCATGGTCATCGGTCCTTCTTGTTGTTGGGAGTCCTCATGGACGACTCGCAGGCTAGCGAGGAACACCGGGCGCTCCCACCGCCGAGACAGGCCGGAATACGCGGTCGCGGGCGTAGGATCGGCCAAGCGCCTGCCGCAAACCGGATACGGAAATTTCCACATGACGCCCCAGCCAGCAGGCCGAAGCCGCAGGAACGGTGAAGCGGGCGAGAACCTGGGGAAAGAGATGACAGCAGTGATCGGCTGCCGTCAGGCAGCGCCGCATCACATCAGAGAAGAAATCGCGGGGTTCAATACAGATTCTGAATAGCCGTTACGGGCCGTTTCCTACGACGCGCAACGCCAGCGACCGATCCAGAGGGACCGGCCGCCACGGCGTCAGGGCTTGCTGCCATACCAGCGCGGGGTGTACACCCACTGCCCGCCATCGGCCCGCGGGAAGGTGCAGGTGGTCGACGAGCCGACCAGCACCATGGTGCGCATGTCGACCATTTCCGGCGTCAGCTCGCCGAGGGTCACCACCCGCAGCGCCTGTGCCGGGCGGCCTACGTCGCGGCCCAGGGTGACCGGGGTATCCGCTGCGCGATGCCGACGCACGATGTCCAGCGCCTGCCCCAGTTGCCAGGGCCGGGCACGGGAGATCGGGTTGTAGAAGGCCAGTACCAGGTCGGCCTGCGCCGCCAGGTCGAGACGCCGCTCGATGATCGACCAGGGCTTGAGGTTGTCCGACAGCGACACCACGCAGAAGTCATGACCGAGAGGCGCACCGGCCAGCGCCGCCGTGGCCAGGCTGGCAGACACGCCGGGCAGAATCTGCAGCTCGACGCCGCGCCAGTCTTCGCGGGCCGGATCGTCAACCACTTCATGCAGCGCTTCGAGCACGGCGGCGGCCATGGCGAACACCCCCGGGTCACCCGAGGACACCATGACCACCGAACGTCCTTGAGCGGCCAGCTCGAAGGCATGCCGCGCGCGCTGCATCTCTTCGCGGTTGTCGGTGTTATGCAGCACCTGATCGTCACGGAACGGGCCGGCCATGCGCACGTAGGTCTCGTAGCCCAGTACGTCGGTGGCACGCGCCAGCTCGGCCTGCACCGCAGGGACCATCAGCTCGCGCGCGCCAGGCCCCAGGCCGATGACCGCCAGCCGCCCACGCGGGCGACCGATGCGCGTCATGTTCAACGGCCGTGCGGCCACCCCGATGGACAGCGGACCGGGCAGCACCTGGAGCGCCAGACCGGTCTGGGCCAGGCGCGTCGCGCCATCCGACGCCGCCAGGTAACGCACCGGCACCTGCAACTGCGCGGCAGCCTGGTGCACGCGAGGATCGGCCATCTGGGCATCGGCGGCCAGCAGGCCGGCCAGGGACGGCTGGGCGATACCGGCCTGACGCAGCACAGCGCGCACCTCGTCGGCCAGCCCGTCGCCCGCCTCGCCAATGGCCACCAGCACGTTGCGCGGGTGGATCAGCAGCTCATCGACCGCCGGCTCACGCAGCGCGTGGCCGACATGGATGGTGCGCCGGGCATCGGCGGCTTGCGGCAACTGCGCCGTGCCCAGCCAAGGGGCGTCGCCCTCGATGCGCACGGTCTCGCCGCCTAACAGGTCGGAGACGAAGCGCTTGCCCTGCTCCAGATCAGCCAGTGCGTAACCGGCCGGCGGATTGAGCAGGCAGGTGCCGAAACGCAGCTCGCCGCTGGTGGTGATCGCCGGCGCCACCTGCAATGCACTGGCAATCTCACGGGCCAGCGCGTTGACCCCGGCCAGTCCGCCGAGCAACGGCACCACCGCGCTGCCGTCTTCGGCCACGGCCAGCACCGGCGGCTCGCTGCCTTTTTCCTGCAACAGCGGCGCCAGGGTACGGATCACGATGCCCGCCGCGCACAGGGCAATGATCGGTGCGCCGCTCTGGTAGAGCTGGCGCAGCGTGGCGCCGAATTCCGCATAGGCATGATCGGCGCCCTGCACGCGGCCTTCGAGGCCAAGCACCTGGGCGGCAGGCAGTACCTGCTGGATACGCCGGGCGGTGGCCAGGCCGCCGTTGCCGAGGATGACGATGGCCGGAGCGTTGTCAGCCATCAGCCTTGCCACCTTTCGCCCGGCACGATGATCAGCGAGAAGTACGGCGACGACATCGGGTCGACGTCATCCAGCGGCACGATCTTCTGGTTGGCCATGGTCGCCCGCTCGACGTACAGCGCACGACCCGCCAGGCCCAGCTCGCCGAGCACCTCGCGCACCTTGTGGAAGTTGCGCCCCAGTTTCATGATCACCGCCGCGTCGGCGTCGGCCAGCTTGCGCTTGAGTTCCTCGTGGGGCAGCACGCCAGATAGCACCGACAGGCTCTGGTTGCGGTACACCAGCGGCGCGCCAAGCACCGAGGCGCCGCCGAGCATCGAGCACACGCCGGGTATCACTTCGGCCGGGTAGCGCTCGGCCAGGCGGTCGTGCAGGTACATGTAGGAGCCGTAGAAGAACGGGTCGCCTTCGCAGATAACCGCCACGTCACGGCCAGCGTCCAGGTGCGCGGCCACTTCCAGGCTGGCCTGGTCGTAGAAGTCGCTGATCACCTGCTCGTAGGACAGCGGTGCGGGCAACACCTCGGTGGTCACCGGATAGACCAGCGGCAGCAGGATCTGCGCCTGCTGCAAGTGGCCCTCGATGATGCCAAAGGCGTTGCCCTTCTTGCCCTTGGCCACGAAATACGCCACCACCGGTGACTCGCGCAGCAGGCGCAGCGCCTTGACGGTGATCAGCTCCGGATCGCCAGGGCCGACGCCCAGGCCGATGAGTTTGCCGCGTGCCTGCATCACTCCACCTCCGTGGCCAGGGCGTTGACCGCCGCCACCGCCATGGCGCTGCCGCCACGCCGGCCCTGGACGATCACATAGGGCACGCCACGGCTGTCGGCGGCGAGCATGTCCTTGGACTCGGCGGCGCCGACGAAGCCCACCGGGAAGCCGATGATCAACGCCGGCTTGGGGGCGCCGGCATCGAGCATCTCCAGCAGGTAGAACAGCGCGGTCGGCGCATTGCCGATCACAACCACGCTGCCTTCCAGATGCTCGCGCCAGTGTTCCAGGGCGACCGCCGAGCGGGTGTTACCCAGGCTCTTGGCCAGCTCCGGCACGCCTTCGTCGTGCAGGGTGCAGATGATCGGGTTGCTGGCCGGCAGGCGAGCACGGGTGATGCCCTCGGAGACCATTCGCGCATCGCAGAGAATCGGTGCGCCCGCCGCCAGGGCCTGGCGCCCGGCGGTGCCGGCGCCCGGGGAGAAACGCAGGTCGTCGACCACATCGACCATGCCGCAGGCATGAATCACCCGCACGGCGAGTTTTTCCAGGTCGGCGGGGATGGTCTCCAGCCGCGCTTCGGCGCGGATGATCGCGAAGGAGTTGCGATAAATCTCCTGACCATCGCGGATGTAATCAATCATGCAGTGTGGCTCCGTGAGTCGACGGCCAGGTGTGCGCCGACGGCGTCAATAGTGAGGTCGCGAGCGCGCAGCACACCGAAGCCCGGGTGCTGCGCATCACGCTGGTAAAGATCGTAACGGCCGGGCGCCACCGCCAGCAGGGTGAACGGCGCCACATGGGCAGCCGCGCAGGAGCGCTTGCAGCCGGTGAGGTGGGCGCTGACACCACCGGGCAGCCGCTCGGCCAGGCGCACGGCATCGGCCTTGGTGTCGGCCAGCCCCTTGGCGCAACCCTGGGCACCGCTGCAGGCGGTCAGACGCGCCAGCGCCTGGTCAGGCGAAGCCAGCAGGCCCAGCGCCTGCAGCGCGTCCAGCAGCGCCTGGCCACGTTCGGCAGGCACGTTGGGCAACAGCAGGCTCTGCCAGGGCGTCAGGTGCAGCTGGCCGTCGCCGTACTGCACCGCCAATCGCGCCACCTGGCGCAAGGTGGCGCTGGTCAGCCGCCCGAGCGGCGCGACGGCGCCCACCGCCACGCACCCGGCCTGCGCCTGTGGATAAAGCCCCAGGTGGCGGTAATCCTGGTTCGTCGCAGGTTTCTGCCAGCCTTCGACTGCCTCCAGCGGAACCGGCATGCGCGCCCGCAACTGCGCCAGGAAAGCCGCCGCCGGCAGGTCGCTCAACAACTGGCGCATACGCGCCTGCTCGGGGCTGGCCAGGTCGAGGAACAGCTCCAGCACCGCCAGCACCAGTGCATGGCCCTGCTCGACCGGCACCGCCGCCAGCGGCGCATCGAAGGCCGGGCAACCGGCCAGGCCGAACGCCAGCCAGGTTTGCCCGTCGCGCTGCAGGGCCGACAACCACAGGTCATGAGGGTGTTCACGCATCGCCAGGCCCTCGCCGCCATCCAGGCACACGGCGAACTTCGGCGAAAGCTGATGCAGCCGCGGGCGCTGCTCCAGCGAAGTGAGGATCTGCGCCGCCAGCGGCCGGGTGTCGAGCAGCATGTCGCGGTCCAGCCCCGCGCTGGGGCTGAGCATCAGGTTGCGCACATCGTCGCTGGCCGGATTGCCAGGGCCCAGGCCGGCGCCCAGCAGGTCGGCGACCAGCGCCTGATGATCGCCATGGATGCCGCGAATCTGCAGGTTGCTGCGGTTGGTGAGTTCGATCACCCCGCCGGCATGCGTCTCGGCCGCAGCGGCCACCGCCAGGGCCTGCTCGGCGCTCAGTACCCCACCGGCCAGCTTGACCCGGCAGATTCCGCCATCGCGCGCCGCGACGATACGCAACAACCCCGGACAGGCCGAGGGACGGGGCGTAGCGAAGGATGGGCGAGCGGACTGCGGCTCGTTCAAGGGATCACCGATGCGGACAGACTGAAGACAGCGCGGGAGCATTGTTCCCGTCGGGCGCGGTATTATGCCTGCTTTGGCGGCAGGCATGAAAAACGCTCTGTCGGATGTTCGGATCGAGGAATGTAAATGGCTGCGTGGCTGACCGTCGTGGGTATCGGAGAAGACGGCTACAAGGGCCTGGGCCGCAATGCCCGGCATGCCCTGCTCAATGCCGCCGAAGTGTTCGGCAGCACCCGCCAGCTCGCCCTGCTGCCGCCGTGCATCGCCGCGCAGCGCCACCCCTGGCCCAGCCCCTTCTCGCTCAATGCGGTCCTGGAACGCCGTGGCCAGCCGGTGTGCGTGCTGGCCAGCGGCGACCCGATGCTCTACGGCGTCGGCGTGAGCCTGTCGCGGCTGGTGGAGCACAGCGAGATGCTCGTGCTGCCAGCGCCCTCCTCCTATTCCCTGGCGGCGGCACGCATGGGCTGGGCCCTGCAGGATGTGGTCACCCTTTCGGTGGTGGCTCGCCCGCTGGCGGCGGTCAACGCGCACCTGCACCACGGCCTGCGCCTGCTGATGCTGAGCAACGACGGCAGCAGCCCGGCTGCCCTGGCCGCGTTGCTGCGCGAGCGCGGCTTCGGGCCGAGCCGGATGACCGTGCTGGAACACTTGGGCGGCCCGGCGGAACGCCGCGTCGAGGGCCTGGCTGGCGACTGGCAAAACCCGGACATCGCCGCGCTGAATCTGGTGGCCATCGACTGCCGCATCGCCCCCGACGCCCTGCGCCTGAGTCCATTGGCCGGCCTGCCGGACCAGGCCTTCGAGCATGACGGCCAGCTCACCAAGCGCGACGTACGCGCAGTGACCCTGGCCCACCTGGCGCCGCTGCCCGGCGAACTGCTCTGGGACGTCGGCGCCGGCTGCGGTTCCATCGGCATCGAATGGATGCGCGCGCACCCCAGTTGCCGAGCCATCGCCATCGAGGCCGATGAAGGCCGCCAGGCGCTGATCGAAGGCAATCGCGACCGCCTCGGCGTACCGGGCCTGCAACTGATACGCGGCGCGGCCCCCGAAGCCCTGGCCGGCCTGGAGCGCCCGGATGCAATATTCATCGGTGGCGGCGTGACCCGCCCTGGCGTACTGGAGACCTGCTGGGAGCAGTTGCGTACCGGTGGGCGCCTGGTCGCCAACGCCGTGACCCTGCAAAGCGAAATGGCCCTGCTGAACTGGCGCGAGCGCCACGGCGGCGAGCTGACCCGTCTGCACGTGGCGCATGCGCGGCCGCTGGGGGAGTTCGACACCTGGCGCCAGGCCCTGCCCATCACTCTGCTGGAGGCGGTCAAACCCTGATGCGCGAAGAAACCGCCGAGCAACCCGCCCCGCTGCGCACCGGCCTGACCACCGGCAGCTGCGCCACGGCCACCAGCCTGGCGGCGGCGCGCCTGCTGCTCGGCGGGCCGGCGTGCGATGCGGTGCAGATCACCCTGCCCAAGGGCAAGCAGGTGCAGATGCGCCTGGAGTTCTGCCGGTTGCTGGAGGGCGGCGCCGAAGCCGGCACCCTCAAGGATGGCGGTGACGACCCGGACGTGACCCACGGCGCGCTGGTGTTCGCCCAGGTGCGGCTGACCGGCGAGCCGGGCGTGCGCTTTGTCGCCGGCCCTGGCGTGGGCACGGTGACCCGTCCCGGCCTGGTGCTGGGCGTGGGCGAGCCGGCGATCAACCCGGTGCCACGCCGCATGATGACCGAACACCTGCAGCAGCTGGCCGCCGAAACCGGCCACGCCGGCGGTTTCGAAGTGACCATTGGCGTGCAGGGCGGCGAGGCGCTGGCGCTGAAGACCATGAATCCGCGCCTGGGCATTCTCGGCGGCCTGTCGATTCTGGGCACCAGCGGCATCGTCCGGCCTTTTTCCTGCGCGGCCTACATCGCCTCCATCCACCAGGGCATCGATGTCGCCGCCACCAACGGCTACCTGCATATCGCGGCCTGTACCGGCAACGCCAGCGAAGACACCATGCGCAGGGTTTACGGCATTCCCGACATCGCGCTGATCGAAATGGGCGACTTCGCCGGTGCGGTACTCAAGCATCTGCGCAAGGTGCCTGTGCAGAAGCTGAGCCTGTGCGGCGGCTTTGGCAAAATCAGCAAACTGGCCGCCGGACACGTGGACCTGCACAGCCGGCATTCGAGCATCGATCTGCCGCAGCTGGCGCGCTGGGCCGCCGAGGTCGGCGCCAGTGACGACCTGCAACAGCAGATCATCGCCGCCAATACCAGCCAGCAGGCTCTGGCCCTGAGCCATGCGGCGGCCGTGCCGCTTGGCGATGTGGTGTGCCGCCACGCCCTGGTCTTCGCCCGCAGTGTGGTGCCCGCCAGCGTCGAGGTGGAAGTCTTCGCCATCGACCGTCAGGGCGGCATCGTCGGCCACGCCACATGAGAATCTCCAGATGAAACGCATCCTGCTGCTCGGTGGCGTCGCCGACGCCCTGGCCATCGCCCGGACCCTGGGTCCTGAGCACCTCTACAGCCTGGCCGGCGTCGGCCGTGTGCCGACCGACCTGCCCTGCCAGGTGCGGGTCGGCGGCTACGGCGGCGCCGAAGGGCTGGCGACGTTCATACGCGAACAGGGCATCGGCCTGCTGCTGGACGCTACCCATCCTTACGCAGCGCAAATGAGCCGCAACGCCGCCCAGGCGGCAACGCTGACTGGCATCCCCTGCTGGGCGCTGCGCCGCCCGGTCTGGCAACCTGGCGCGAATGACGACTGGCGCGAGGTGGATGGCTGGGCCGAACTGAGCACCGCCCTGGCGCCTTTTCGGCGTCCGCTGTTCACCCTGGGCCGCGAACCCTTGCAGCACCTGGACGAAATCCCTGCTGGGCAGTTCTGGACCCTGCGCGCCCTGGACAGCGCGCCCGGTAACGCCCGCTGCGAGATCATCGCCGCGCGCGGGCCGTTCAAGCTCGAAGACGAACGCCGGCTGTTCGCCGAGCGCGACATCGACGTGCTGATCAGCAAGAACAGCGGCAGCGCGTCCACCGAGCCCAAACTGCAAGTGGCCCGCGAACGCGGCATCCCCGTGCTGATCCTCAAACGCCCGGCCCTGCCACCGGTGGATCGTGAACTGGGCAGCGTCAGTGAAGTGCTGGCGGCATTGGCAGCATTGACCTGACCTGCGTTGGGCCTGCTGATAGGGCTTTGGCTGTGACGGCGCTTCGCGACTGGAGCCGCGTCCAAGGGCCGTGACGCGACACAAGGTCGCGCCCGATGCTTTTACTTCCGGCCCCCGTTCAGGCTAAATGAGTCGCTCACCCGCCCACCCACGGAACCTGCCATGTCTGCACGCCGCACGACGACAGCCTGGATCGCCTGCTTCGCGCTGCTGTTCAGCCTGCTGGCCATGCCCCTGGCGCCCAACGCGCCGCGCGGCGTGGATGCGTCGTTGTTGCTGGGTGGTTTCTGTGGCGCCAATGCGCAACTGGCCGCGCTGTCGCTGGGCGATCATGGCCAGCCACAAAAGGACCCGCACAGTGGCATGCAGCATTGCCTGTGCTGCAGCGGCGGGCTGACGGTGATGCTCCCGGCGGGACTGCCGGCCGGGCTGTTCGCCTGGCAGCCGCCGGTACGGCTACCCGCCTACCTGCTGCCCACCGCTCAAGCGCCGCATCTGCAATGGCCGGCGGCCAATCCGAGGGCTTCTCCACACGTCTGAGGGTCTGCACGCCATATCCCACGACTCACTGGAGAACGTCCATGCTCAAGAAAGCTCTGCTGCTGGCAGCCCTGCTGTTGCCCGCGGCCTTCGCCCATGCCCACGAATACAAGGCTGGCAGCCTGATGATCGGCCACCCCTGGTCGATGCAGCTGCCACCCAACGCACCCACCGTGGCCGCCTACTTCACCCTCGATAACAAAGGTCCTGAGGCCGACCGCCTGCTGTCTGCCGACAGCCCCATCGCCGGTCAGGCGCAGCTGCACCAGCACGTGCAGGCCGGCGACCTGATGAAAATGCAGCCGGTGCCGAGCGTCGAGATTCCCGCCGGTGGCCAGGTGCTGTTCGCGCCTTCCAGCTACCATGTGATGCTGCTGGACATCAAGGATCGCTCGCAGCTGAGCGAAGGCCAGCGCTTCCCCCTGACCCTGCATTTCGAAAAGGCCGGTGCCGTCGAAGTCCAGGTGCAGGTCCAGAAACAGGCCCCTGAACACGTACACTGAGCCAGCCACGCATGAACGCCTTGCCGCGTCGCCATGCCAGCCGGTCTGCGCCCCCCGGGCGCGGCACCTGGCTGGCGCTGTTCGCGATGATGATGATCTTCATCGGCCCGCTGATTTCTCAGTCGATGCCGATGGAGCATCACACCGGCATGCGCCTGCCCGCCGCTCACCACGCCAGTGCCTCCACGGCCCATGCGCCTGGCGGCCATCATTCGCTGCAGGCCGAGCCAGCCGCCGCGGCGCACGCGGCGCCCATGGACCACGCGCTGTGGGCCAAGTGTGGCTATTGCACGCTGCTGTTCGGCTGCCCCGCGCTGCCGCAGATGCTGACCCTGCTGGCCGCCACCCCACCCAAGCCTTCCGAGTTCTACGCGGCGCTGACCCGCGAAGGGCATGCGCGACGCACCGTCTTCCTGCACGCCCAGAGCCGCGCCCCGCCTTTCCGGCAGCTGTCCTGAAATGACCGCGCAGCCTGAAGTGCTGCGCCCATGAGACTGTCTTCTGGAACGCACCATGAACCGTTGCAATGCTACGTGTGCGCACGCCTGGGCCAAGAGGCGCCTGCGCGTGCCCGGCCTGTCGGTGGCCTCCCACTCATCCGCCGAGGTGCACAGCCATGAAAAAAGCTGAGCCCTCTTTCTACAACCTGGCCTGGCGCTGGCATTTCTACGCCGGGCTGTTCGTCGCGCCGTTCATGATCCTGCTGGCCCTCACCGGGATCATCTACCTGTTCAAGCCGCAGCTCGACAACCTGATGTACCGCGACTTCCTCCACGTGCAACCCGGCACGCAGCGCATCAGCGCCGACATGCAGCAGCATGAGGTGCTGATGGGCTGGCCCGGTGCGAAAGTGAGCAAGTACTTTCCACCGGTGAACGCCGAAGGCAGCGCGCAGTTCGTGCTCAATTACCAAGGCCGCGACCTCAACGTGTTCATCGATCCCTACCGGGGCAATATCCTCAGCGTGCAGGATGCGAAGAACAACCTGCAGGCCATCGCCCGGGGCCTGCACGCCGAACTGCTGATCGGTACGCCCGGCGACCGGCTCATCGAACTGGCCGCCGGCTGGGGTGTGGTGCTGGTGGTATCGGGGCTGTACCTGTGGTGGCCGCGCGGGCGCAACCCGGCCGGGGTGTTGTGGCCCCGGCTGTCGCGGCGCGGTCGGGTGCTATGGCGTGACCTGCATGCGGTGAGCGGCTTCTGGGGCTCGCTGCTGCTGTTGTTCATGCTGCTCAGCGGCATGACCTGGACCGGCTTCTGGGGCAAGCAATATGCCGAGGTCTGGAACAGCTTCCCGGCGGCGATGTGGACCGACGTGCCGCAGTCCAAACGCCTGGCCGGCGAGCTGAACACGGCCACGCAGCAGACCGTGCCTTGGGCGGTGGAGAACACCCCGCTGCCGGTGTCCGGCGGCGAACATGCCGAGCACATGCAGCACCACGGCGCTTCCAGCGGCCCCGCCGACCCGCGGGTGAGCCTGCAGGATGTGGTGGATATCGCCACCCGTTACCAGATCGAACCCGGCTACAGCATCAGCGCGCCGAAGACCGCCGAGGGCGTGTACACGGTGTCGGTGTTCGCCGATGACCCGCGCAACGACGCCACCCTGCATATCGACCAGTACAGCGGCAAGGTGCTGGCCCAGGTGGGCTGGGAGCATTACGGCCTGGTATCGCGGGCTACCGAGCTGGGCGTGATGCTGCATGAAGGCAAGTTCTTCGGCTGGCTCAACCAGCTGCTGATGCTGCTGGTGTGCCTGATGATCCTGCTCGGTTCGGTCAGCGCCCTGGTGATCTGGTGGAAGCGCCGCCCGCAAGGTGGCCTGGGTGTGCCGCCGCTGCGCCACGACCTGCCACGCTGGAAAACCGCCATCGCCGTGATGCTGGTCCTGGGTGCGCTGTTTCCGCTGGTAGGCATTTCGATGCTGCTGATGTGGGCGCTGGACAACCTGGTGGTGCGCAGCCGGATGGCACACGCCAACTGAGCGCAAAGCGCCGGAATACCGGCCGTCCGGCGCGACCGCCATTTGTGCAAATAGTTGCTACAAGCTTTGCCAAATGCCCCGCAGAAGCTTAAATTGCCGAAGCGGGGTCCGAAGACGGCGAGCGGTTTTGTGATGAATTCCTCACTCGACATGCTTCGGACCCCGCTCTGTTTTCATGCAGAAGCCGCCACCTTTGCATAACACCTTGTTTCAACAACGCTATTCCCCGCCCCATAGAAAAATCCCGCAACCCAATACCCCGCTACATGCCTTGAAGCCTCGCACACTCCCTCTATAGTCCTGCGCTCGCTGGCCGCTCTGTGCCGCCGGCCATTTCTTGTGCATCGGCCCACTGGCAGAGATCATCAGGCACCAAACACCGCCTTTTACTGGCCCCAACTACAGCGGTCGCGACCCATGCAGTGGTCACGATAGCCACGGGGGCGACTTCCAGGGATTCATCGAGTTCAAGCTGGAGGCAGCGCAGCGCACTGGAACACAGGGTGCGTATACCTTCAGCATGACCCTGGCGGACCAAAGCCTCTACACAGGATGGGCGGCACCGCTTGAGCAAGTACCACTACACCCCTCACCTGGCCGGCGGCGGCCATGGCCTGGAGCAGTGCCAGGCGCTGTGACCTTGGCCAGGCACGACTGCCCGCTTGCCAGCAGGCAGTCGGCCACGCCAGACTGCGGCTCTCACTGGAGCCTCTTGATGACCATCCTGATTCGCGACGCCCTGCCTGCCGACCTGCCCGGCATCCTCGACATCTACAACGACGCTGTGCTCAACACCACCGCCATCTGGAACGAGCAGCCCGTTGATCTGGACAACCGCCAGGCCTGGTTCTATGCCCGCCAGGCCCAAGGCTACCCGATCCTGGTGGCCCTCGATCCGCTCGGCGAGGTGGTGGGGTATTCGTCATTCGGCGACTGGCGGCCCTTCGAAGGCTTCCGGCATACCGTGGAACATTCGGTCTACGTGCGCGCCGACCAGCGCGGCAAAGGTCTTGGCCCGCAGTTGATGACCGCGCTGATCGAGCGCGCACGGGCCTGTGGCAAACACATCATGGTGGCCGCCGTGGAAAGCGGCAACGCCGCGTCCGTGGCCCTGCACCAGCGCCTCGGCTTCGCGATTACCGGACAGATGCCGCAAGTGGGCACCAAGTTCGGCCGCTGGCTGGACCTGACCTTCCTGCAACTGGACCTCACGCCGGGCGCCAGCGCCCCGGCCTCCCAAGCACCACGACGTTGAACGGAACAGCCCATGGCCCAAACCCGGATACAGCGCATCACCCTGCAAGAGCTGCCGCGCTATCGAGAAGGCTTGGCCGCGCTGCTGCGCGATGCCGTAGCGCACGGAGCCTCGGTGGGTTTCATGGCCGATCTGGACGACGCCCAGGCACTGGCCTGGGTCGATGGCCTGCAGGCTGACCTGAATAACGACAGCCTGCTGATCTGGGTCATCATCGACGACGCGCAGCAGGTACTGGCCAGCGTGCAGCTGTCGCTGTGTCAGAAGCCCAATGGCCAGAACCGTGCCGAGGTGCAGAAGCTGATGGTGCTGCACCGCGCCCGTCAACAGGGTTTGGGCAGGCAGTTGATGGCGGCGCTGGAGCAGCAGGCCCGGCAACGCCAGCGCGGTCTGCTGTACCTGGACACCGAAGCGCAATCCCACGCCGAAAGCTTCTATCAGGCGCTGGGCTACCACCGTGTCGGCGAAATCCCCGACTACTGCGCCAGCCCCGATGGCCGCTTGAGCGCCACG
Source organism: uncultured Pseudomonas sp. (assembly GCF_913777995.1). Taxonomy (GTDB): domain Bacteria; phylum Pseudomonadota; class Gammaproteobacteria; order Pseudomonadales; family Pseudomonadaceae; genus Aquipseudomonas. The sequence continues at coordinate 251,973 of NZ_CAJYVE010000034.1, forward strand.
GCGCTGTACTACAAGCAGCTGCCCATGGACCCGATAGAGGGCCAGTAACGAGCTTGGCCGCAATACGGGTCAATTAGAACGGGTAGCGGCTTTAGCCGCGAAGCGGCCGCCTGCTCACAACAGATGCGCTGAATTTTCTGGTGCTTTCGCGGCTAAAGCCGCTCCCACCGGGCCACATGCCGCTTAAGCGAACAGTATTGCGGCTAAAGCCAATACCGGTCAGTTAGACGCTATTCGGCTTTTGTTGGCGAGCTTGCTCGCGAACAGGTCAACCAACCCCATGCATCTGCTGTGAACGTGACGCAGCTATCGCGAGCAAGCTCGCTCCAACGGTCTAATTGACCAGTATTGCGGCTGAAACCCGCCTGGCCTAACGGCCCCAACCACTGCGCGGATCGAAGCCGGCCTTGTCGGCCAGTTTCTGCCACAAGGCCCGGCTGGCTTCATCGTTCTGGGTGGGCATGACCACTTTCAATTGGGCATAGAGATCGCCGCGCTGGCCCTGTTTGTCCTGCAGGCCGTTGCCCTTGACTCGCAGGCGCTGGCCGTTCTGGCTGTCCGGGCGGATGGTCAGGTTGATGCGCCCGGTCAGGGTCGGCACCGCGACCTTGGTCCCCAGCGCCAGCTCCCAGGGTGCCAGCGGCACCTGGATCACCAGGTCGTTACCCTCGACCTCGAAAAGCGGGTGCGGCGCCAGGCGCAGGGTCAGGTAGAGATCGCCGTTCTCGCCACCGGCCACTCCCGGCGCGCCCTGGCCCTTGAGGCGGATGCGCTCGCCGTCGGCGACGCCGGCGGGAATCTTCACGTTGAGGGTCTTGGTGATGTCGGCCATGCGCTGGCCGTTGGCGCTGTGCTGCGGCACCCGGTAGCTGACCTTCTTGGACTCACCCGACAGGCTTTCTTCAAGGAAGATCGCCAGCTCCATGTCGACGTCCTGGCCCTTGCGCCCCTGGGCCCTGGGACGGCCACCCTGGCCGCCGCGGTTGCCGAAGATAGAGCTGAAGAACTCGGAAAAATCGGTGGTATCGCCGCCGAAACCACCCGCGCTGCCGCCACTGCGGCTTTGCCAGCCGGGCGGGGCCTGGAACGGGCGACCCTGGCGACCGTACTTGCGCAACTCGTCGTATTCGGCACGCTTTTCAGGACTGCCCAGCACTTCGTAGGCCTCGTTGGCCTCCTTGAACCTGTCTTCAGCCCCGGCTTCCTTGCTTACGTCGGGATGATACTTGCGGGCCAGCTTGCGGTACGCGGCCTTGATCGCCTTGTCGTCCGCCGTCGGCGCCACGCCGAGTATCTTGTAATAGTCTTTGAAATCCATCGAACACTCACCCGTTACCGGTTAGCCGACCGCTGCGCAGGAACCTGCCTGTCAGACACTGACATCCGCAACGGCTCAAAGTCGCAGAGTGTATCGGCAAACAGCCCTGCTTGAGCACTTGGCTGGCGTGCTTTATTCATTTTCCACCCCAGTCGATTTCCACCGGAATGAACACCTGCCCGTCGATTTCGACGCTGCGCCAGCGCGGCGCCCTGATTGTGGCCTTGCCGGCGCGGATCTGCTCGGCCAGTTTCTCGGGGACGATACTGCCCTCCATGTACCCCACCTTGCGCCAGTGCCCGTCCTCGTGGTCGAACAGCTGTATTTGCGGCCAGCCGGAGGAGAAGCTCAGCACCTCATCCTGCCCGTCACCGTCGAGGTCCACCGCCCACAGGTAGCACGCCTGGCGATTGCAGTCGGTGCCTTGCAGCTCGGGGTCGCTGAACTGCTCGGCGTCGCGGACCTTGCCCGTAAGCCAGATCAGGTTGGCTGGCGCGGCTGGCTCGGGCTGCGCCCAGCTGCCGTTGTCGCGCGTCGCTTGCAGGCGAGCCCTCAGGCCCTGGCGCGTGGCGATGCTGAACTGCTCCAGGCTGTCGACCTGTTCCAGCAACTGGTCAAGGGCCCGCCGCCCCGACGCGCCCAGGTCCCAGTACAGCACGGAGGCGTCGAAGGTCTCGGGCGGGGTGCGCCCGTCGAGCAGACGCTGCACCTGGTTGCGCGCACTGAGCTGCTCGAAATTCAGCCAGGGGGTGTTGATGGCCACCAGCACCCCGCACAGCAGCAGCGCGATGATCGGGTTGCTGACCCGCAGGCTGGCCAGCCATGGCCCGCCACGACGCAGCACGGCGCAGAGCAGGGCCAGGCCGTGCACAGCCATTACCAGGGCGGCCAGCAGGCCCGTGCAACGCGCCGGCGTCAGGCCGTACTGGTCGATGCGCAGCCATACCGACCAGGCCGCCAGGGCGGCGAGCACCGGCAGGCAGCACAGCGCGGCGTCGAGCAGCCACAGCAAGGGCCGGTTATAGGGCCGCAGCTGCTGGCCGTCCTGGTACACACCATTGACCAGGTACAGCATCACCACCGCCAGGCCGACCAGGATGCGCGTGGCGTAGCCGGTCTTCCACACCGGCTCCAGGCCGGTGAACGGCAAGGCCAGAGTGAACAGCACGACGATCAGCGCCGCCAGGGGGGCCAGGAAGCGGCACAGGCTGAGCAGGATGCCGCGCAGCAGGCCGATGACACGCTCGTTCTGGCACCCCATGCGCATGCCCAGGGAGCCCACCACGGGCAGGCTCAATGCCAGGAAGTAGCGGTTATCGACCAGCCAGTCGAAGGCGCGGATACCGAGCATCTGGAACAGCTTGGCGCACAGCACCAACAGCAGCCAGAACAGCAGGGTCAGCAGCAGGGCCAGGGCGATGATGAAGGCGTTGTTCCAGCCATGCTGGAACAGCGCGGTGTAGGGCACCCGCCCACCTTGCCGCGCAGTGCCGCTGACGATGAAGGCGGTGACGATGTACCCCAGTATCACCATGCTGACGGCCCAGTTATCGCTCGACCAGCCCGGCGAGTCGATGCTCGTCACCCAGGCGGTGATGACCGCCAGCACCATGGCCAGCCAGGTCATGCCCAGCCACAGCACGCGGTCGCGTGGCCAACCGCCGAGCAACTGCAGGTTCACGCCCAGGGCCGCGCCGACCAGCGCCGGTACCGGCGTGTCCAGCAGCAGGGCGAGGAGGATCAGCCCTCCTTGCAGCAGCCCGATCAACACATAGAACGGCAGGGTCCCTCGTTCGCTAACCGGCATTGCATTTCCTCATCCATAGCGTTTGCGCCGCGCAGTGTAGAGTCGGCGCGGTATAGGACAACAGCCCCGCCGGTTGGATCGGCCACGCGTCGATGATCGCAAAACAGCCCTACGCAATCGCGGAACACTGACATACACTGCGCGGCCGTTTTTTCCCAGGAGGCGCACGCCCATGACTGATCAATCACCGGCCCGTGCCTGCGGCATCGACTTCGGCACCTCCAACTCCACCGTGGGCTGGTTGCGCCCGGGCATGGAAACCCTGATCGCACTGGAAGACGACAAGATCACCCTGCCCTCGGTGGTGTTCTTCAACATCGAAGAACGCCGCCCGGTGTTCGGCCGCCTGGCGCTGCACGAATACCTCGAAGGCTACGAAGGGCGGCTGATGCGCTCGCTCAAGAGCCTGCTGGGCTCCAAGCTGATCAAGCACGACACCAGCGTGCTGGGTACGGCCATGCCGTTCACCGACCTGCTGGGGCTGTTCATCGGCGAACTGAAGAAACGCGCCGAGCGCACTGCCGGTCGTGAATTCGAACAGGTGGTGCTGGGCCGCCCGGTGCACTTCGTCGACGACGACGCAGCCGCCGACCAAGAGGCCGAAGACACCCTGGCCGAGGTCGCGCGCAAGATCGGCTTCAAGGACGTGTCGTTCCAGTTCGAGCCCATCGCCGCGGCCTTCGACTACGAGTCGGGCATCACCCAGGAAGAGCTGGTGCTGATCGTCGACATTGGCGGCGGTACCTCGGACTTCTCGCTGGTGCGCCTGTCGCCGGAGCGCCGCACCCGTGACGAGCGCCAGGATGACATCCTTGCCACCGGCGGCGTGCACATCGGCGGTACCGACTTCGACAAGCAACTGAGCCTGCAGGGCGTGATGCCGCTGTTCGGCCATGGCAGCCGGATGAAGAGCGGCGCCTTCATGCCTACCAGCCACCACATCAACCTGGCCACCTGGCACACCATCAACTCGGTGTATTCGCAGAAATCCAGGCTGGCCTTGGGCAGCATGCGCTACGACATCGAGGACACCCAGGGCATCGACCGGCTGTTCAAGCTCATCGAGCAGCGCGCCGGGCACTGGCTGGCCATGGAAGTGGAAGCCAGCAAGATCGAACTGAGCCATGCCGACAGCCGTCATGTGGCGATGCAGCGCATCGAGCCGGGCCTGGGCGTGGACCTGACCCGCGCACTGTTCGAGACGGCCATCGAAGCGCAACTGGAACAGGTGCGTGGCAGCGTCAGCGCCTTGCTTGAAAAGGCCGGGGTGGGCGTCGAGCAGGTCAGCACGGTGTTCTTCACCGGCGGTTCCAGCGGCATCCCGGCGCTGCGCCATAGCGTGTCGCAGATGCTGCCCAACGCCCGGCATGTGGAAGGCGACATCTTCGGCGGCATCGGCAGTGGCCTGGCCATCGAAGCGCGCAAGCGCTACGGCTGAAGGCGGTAGGCTGCAAGAACGGCTTCAGGCGCGAAAAGCTTCCCGGCTGAAGCCGGTCCTACACGCTGTCAGCCGCAGCAGGCCGGTGTGCGCTCAGACCAGCCCGGCCTGGCGCAGCTCGCTCTTGAGGTAGGCGTAATACACCGGCCCGGCCACCACGCCGGGCAGGCCGAAGGCCGCTTCGAACAGCAGCATGGCCAGCAGCAGCTCCCAGGACTTGGCACTGATCTGCCCACCGACGATGCGCGCGTTGAGGAAGTACTCGACCTTGTGGATGACGATCAGGTAGCCGAGCGCCGCCACCGCCACCCACAGCGACACCGACAGGCCGACGATGAAGATCAGGGTGTTGGACATCAGGTTGCCGACCACCGGCAACAGCCCCAGCACGAAGGTCATGAAGATCAGCGTCTTGGTCAGTGGCAGGTGAATGCCGGCCAGCGGCAGCACCACGGCCAGGAAGATCGAGGTCAAGGCGGTGTTGAGCAGCGAGATCTTGATCTGCGCGAAGACGATGTTGCGAAACGCCTGGCTGAGCAGGTAGAGACGATCGAACAGCGCAGCGGCCAGCGGTTTGCGGCTGCTGACGTCGCTGATGCGCTGCAGGGCGATGATTGCGCCCAGCACCATGCCGATCAGCATGGTCACGAACATGTGCGCGGCGCCCTTGCCGATCAGCTGCAGCTCTTCGATGTGCTTTTGCAGCCACACCACCAGTGAGGCCCGGAACTCGCTGGCACTGGCCGGCAGGTAGGATTCGATGAACGGCGGCAGTTGCCCGCGGGCCCGGTCTACCAGGGTCATGAACTTGCCCAGTGATGCGCCAGGATTCTCCGCCTCGTGCAGGATGAAGCTGAAGCCACCGGCGAACAGCAGCGCCAACAGGCTCACTACCAGAGTGCCGAGCAACGCCACCGCCAGCCAGCGCGCGCGCTCGCCGGAAATCAGTCCTTGCAGCTTGGGAGTGAGCATGTTCACCAGCTCGAACACCAACAACCCGCATAAAAGACTGGGCAGCAACCTGAAGGGCAGAACCAGCAACAAGCCACCGAACATGATGACCCAGCTGGCCAGGAACACCTGACGCGACGAAAACGTTGACATGGCGCCTCTTATCGACAACACGGACAGGAGGGCAGTCTGCCAGCCTTCGCCAGCGAGAGCCAGCCACTGCCGCATGCCAGGGCCCTGGCGCGCCCGTCATGCACAGCGCGCCGGGCCGGTCAGCGGCAGGGGCTCACTTCTTCCTGAGGCAATCGCTCATGAAGCGTTGCCGGGGTTCGCCCTTGAGTGCCTGGGCACTGGCGCTGGCATTGCACAGGGTCATCCGTTCCTGTGGGGTGGCGGGTGAGGCCTTGAGGCAGGCACTCATGAAGGCCTTGCGCTGGTCGCCCTGCAAGGCACGGGTACTGGCCTGACTGTTACAACTGGCCATTTTCTCCTGCTGAGGATTGGCCGCCGGTGTCGGGGCAGACACCAGGCAGCCAAGGAGTACCAACGGAACATGCAGCCTGTTCATTGTTCGACTCTCCTGAACGCCGATAGCAGAAAATACCGCCTGTTCAGTCTAGCCAGCCGCACCGCCCGCCCTCGGCCCTACAGACCGGCGGCCTTCAGCCGCGCCGCATGTTCGAGGAACAGTTGCACCGGCCTGGCCCCCTTGCCCACCAGGCCGATCATTTGGTTGACGCTGTCGAAGTGGTCCAGCGGGAAGTCGTCGCCAATCACCTTGCCCAGCCGCGAACTGAAGCGCCCGACCATACCGTCGCACTGGCCACGCTCCTTGATGAAGGTGCGGGCGAACAGCCGGCAGACAATGTTCGAACCGTCGATCAGATTCAGTCCGCGATTGGTCCGTCCGGGGGTGAGGATGCCCGACCAGGAGTAGTAGCGCACGCCGTCGACCAGTTCTTCGCCGTCGCCACCCCAGGTGGCCGGCAGCCCCTGTGGATAACGGCGGTTGAACAGCGCCACGCCGGTGGTGGTCAGCGACTGGTGCGAAGCGGTGATATCGGTGGGCAGGCGCGGGCCACGGTAGCCGGTCTCGAAAATGCGGATCAGCCAGTCCATCAGGCCGATGATCGCGTTGACCACCCGCCCGCCCGGCGTACCTGCCGGGAAGCGTCGTTCGAGAAAGTCCGCCAGCTCCGAACCATGGTTGGGCCCGGCCACCGAGGTCACCGAGGCCACCAGGTCGGGGCGCCGCGCGGCCACGTAGCGCACGGTCAGCGCGCCCTGGCTGTGGCCGATCAGGTTGACCTTGCTGGCCCCGGTGTCGCGCATCACCTGCTCGATGACCAGCAACAGCTGCTCGCCGCGGATCTCCGTGGAATTGACGCCCGAGACCATCACCGGAAATACCCTGGCGCCGCCGCGTTCCAGGGGTTTGACGACACCGAACCAGTAGGGGTAGATCAGCACCCTGACAAAGCCCAACAGGCCGGGAACCAGTAACAGCGGATAACGCGTGGCGTACTCTTGTGTCATGGGACTCTCCTGTCCTGAACCTTGATGGCTTCAGCCTAGCGGCGTTTATCCGGACCAGCGGCGGAACGCGACCAACAAGCACTCATGCCTACTGGCCATATCCGATAGAACTCTGGCCGCAGGCCATTGCTCCAAGCCATAACGGGCCGGCATCGGCTCTGTCATATGGAGAGACAGCGATGTACAAGAAAATCCTCGCAGCGAGCGCGGTGCTGGCCACTCTGGTCGGCTGCGGCAGCACCACCGTGCAGAACCCCGTGGACTACGTCACCTATCGCGACCAGCCGCTGGTCAAGCAGGTTGAAAACGGCATGACCCGTCAGCAGGTGCTGACCATTGGAGGCGAGCCGTCCTCCACCGTGCAGCGCAAGGTCAGCCCAGGCACCTGCAACAACTATGTGCTGAACAAGGATGGCCACCAGCAGGTGTATCACGTGAGCTTCAACAGCGATGGCCGCGTGGTGAACAAGGGCTTCATGACCTGCGAACAACGCGAGCAGAACGAACGGGCCATGTGAGGCCGGCAAAGGCAGGACAAAAAGCCCGGTGCAGTGATTGCACCGGGCTTTCTCGTATTCAGAACACCAGTTTGAACAGGGCAATGACCACGATCAGACCGATCAGAAAGATGATACCGACAGTACCGCCAAGGAACTTGAGCATCGTGCTTCTCCATGCAGGGGGTTCAAGGTTGTGACCCCGCTACTCGGCAGTCGTTTCGAGAATTTTGCACCCGATCGAGTGGATCGAATCCGATAAAACTTTTTCGCCCTCGCATCACTCACACCTTGTAACGACTTCGCCGACAGCGGCTGCATCAGAGCGGAGCGTATTCCCTGATTAGCCTAGGAGATCCCCGATGAACAGCATGAACCAAGCCCCTACCCTGTCTGACGTCAGCAGCCTGCGCCAGCGGGCCCGTCAGAATGTCGAGAACGGAGCGGTCACCGAAGGCTACAGCGCCGACCGTGAAACCATCCTGCGCCTGCTTAACGAGTCGCTGGCCACCGAACTGGTCTGCGTGCTGCGCTACAAACGCCACTACTTCATGGCCACCGGCCTGAAAGCCAGCGTGGCCGCCGCCGAATTCCTCGAACACGCCCAGCAGGAAGCCGAACACGCCGACAAACTGGCCGAGCGCATCGTGCAGCTGGGCGGCGAGCCGGAGTTCAACCCCGATACCCTGTCGAAAAATGCCCATGCCCAATACGTGGCGGGCAGCACCCTGAAGGAAATGGTCTACGAAGACCTGGTGGCCGAGCGCATCGCGGTGGACAGCTATCGCGAGATCATCCAGTACATCGGTGAGTCCGACCCGACCACCCGACGCATCTTCGAAGACATCCTGGCCCAGGAAGAAGAGCACGCTGACGACATGGCCGACATTCTCGGCGACCTGTGATTCCCAGCTCGAAAAAACGGCCCTCCGTTCGCGGATGGGCCGTTTTTTTATGTCTGCCGTATACGGCGGATCAACACCTGAGCGGCTCGAGCAGCGAAAAGCCTCGCGGCTGAAGCCACTCCTACCGGGTATTCTGCCGGATCACTTCACGGTTTTTGGCAGCTTGCCGGCCTTGAGCCTTTCCAGCAGCGGCGTGCACTGATCCGGGGTGTTGTCACCGGTCGCGACCAGTGCCAGCAGCCCGGCTGCCGGGCCGGCGACCACGCCCAAGGCGACCATGCCGGCGCCACGCAGCAGCAGCGGGCCGGCCTGGACACCGGCATTGGGTTTGGCGAACGGGCCGTTGACGTACAGCGGCGAGCGCAGCGAGAAGACCCGGAAGCCCTTGGACTCGGGGTTGATCTTCAGGTCCAGTTGCTCGGTCTTGAAGTTGGCCGTGCCGTCGATGTAGATGATCGCATTCTCGGTATCGAAGACGAACGCACGGGTACTGGCCAGGCCGTCCTTGATGCCCAGGTCCGACACCGCGCAGTTGATCTTCACTTCCTTGTCGCCGAACAGTTCGCTGACCACATAGTTACCGACGTTGAGCCCGGCGATTTCCATCAGCCCGCGGCTGACCGCGCCGTCGTTGATCAGCATGCGCAGATCACCGTCGGCCGTGCCCAGCAGGGCGGCGATCGAATTGCCGCGCCCGCGGAGGTCGGCATCGCCATTGAGTTCGCCGAAGCTGGTCTTCATCGGCTCGAAGGTCGGGAACAGCTGCTTGAGCTTGAAGCCCCGTGCCGACAGTCTGGCGCGCCCTTGCAAGGGCTGGCTGCGCCCGTCGAGACGGATATCGGCGTCCAGCTGCCCTCCCGCCACACCGAAACGCAGCGGCTGCAGGCTCAACTGCCCGTCATCGAGCAGCACGTGGGTGTACAGGTCGCTGAAGGGCAGGTCCTGGGTCTGCACGATGCGCTTGCCAGTGAACTCCACATCGGCGTCCATGGCCCGCCAGCGATCGGTGGCGAAGGTTTCCACCGGCAGCACCTTGCCCGCTGGCTGCTTGCTCTCGCCGCCGCGCTTCTTCTGCGCAGCGTTGGAGTCGGCACCGATCAGCGGCGCCAGATCGGTGAACAGCAACTGGTCGGAGACCAGCTTGCCGGTGAGTTTGGGCCGCGGCTGGCCGGCGACGAAGCCCAGGTCGCCGTGGATGTCGCTCTTGCCGATACGGCCATTGAAGCCCTCGTAGCGGAAACGGGCACCTTGCGGCTCCTTGAGCTGGACGATCAGGCGGCCATCGGTGGAATAGGCCCCGGAGTCCGGCAGGGTGACGCCGGTCAGCGGGTAGAGGTCGCTGAGGCTGGCGCCGGAGAGCTTCAGGCGCAGGTCCAGCGCGCCGAGGTTCTGCGGATCGGTCAAGGTCCCGGCCACCACGATGTGCGTGGCTCCGGCCTTGACGTCGGCCTGCACCGGAAACGGCTGACGTGCGTCCTTGAGCGCCAGCAGCCCGCCGGCCTTGCCGTCACCCGACACGGGCAGGCCGCGATATTCACCTTTGGCGGTCAGGCCGAAGGCGTAGTCCTGGGCCGCTGCGCCCTTGTCGGCGACTTTCTTGGCTTCGGCGCCGCCAACGATATCGCTGAACGGGATGGGTTTGCCCAATGGCGTGATGACCAGCTCCATGCGGGTTCTCAACGTCTGGTCGTCGATCCTCACCAGCCCCTTGTCGAAGCGGATCGAGCCGATGTCCAGCTGCCAGGCCGAGGGTTCGGCATTCGGGTCGCTGGCCGGCAGGTCGAAGACCCAGTTGGCGCGCCCATCGGCCAGGCGTTCCAGGCGGGCATCCGGGCCAGTCAGTTCGATGCTCGGGATCACCATGCGCTGGGCCAACAGCGGCAGTGGCGAAAGGGTGAAGTTGACCTGTTGCAGGGTGACCATCTGCGGCTGCTTCGACCACTCCGGGTTGCCCAGGGTCAGGTCCTGGGCCTGGAAGTGCGGCCAAGGCAGCCAGGCACGCCAGCCGCCTTCATCGGGCTCGCGTTGCCAGTGCACGCTGAGGTCGCCGTTGATGGCGAAGGGGCGGTGCAAGGCATCGCTGACTTTTTCATTGAGAAAGGGCTTGAGACGGTTCCAGTCGAAGGTGGCGATGACCACGACCAGAATGGCCAACAGGGCGACCAGGGTAGCGCCTGTCCAGGCGAGGATCTTGCGGCTGCGCGTCATTGCACGACTCTCCAGAATCAGCGCGCCGGCCAGGGCCGCGCTGCATACGACATATCACTTGGACTGGTAAAAGCCAGCATGGTTTGACCCGATTGCGAATCGACTTGCCACGCGAGCACTCGTGTTAGAGTGCCGCGCAGTTTATCCCTGTAATGGTCCACCGATGTCCCCCCGCGCCGAACAGAAGCAACAGACCCGCCGCGCACTCATCGAGGCCGCGCACTGCCTCATGGAGAGCGGGCGAGGCTTCGCCAGCCTTAGCCTGCGGGAAGTGTCGCGCACGGCGGGTATCGTGCCCACCGGTTTCTACCGGCATTTCGACGACATGGACCAGCTGGGCCTGGCACTGGTCGTGGAAGTCGGCCAGACCTTCCGCGAAACCATCCGCCTGGTGCGTCACAACGAGATGGAAGGCGGCGGGCTGATCGAAGCCTCGGTACGCATCTTCCTCGAGGGTGTGGCCGCCCATCGCCCGCAGTTCCTGTTCCTGGCTCGCGAACAGTACGGTGGTTCACGACTGGTGCGCCAGGCCCTGGGCACGCTGCGCGAAGACATCGCCGCCGACCTGGTCACCGACCTGCGGCAGATGCCCAAGTGGCAGCACCTCGATACGGCCTCCCTGGCGATCATCGCCGACCTGGTGGTCAAGAGTGTGTTCGCCATGCTGCCCGAACTCATCGACCCGCCCGCTGCCCCCCTGGCGGAGCACCTCACGCCCCAGGCGAAGATCACCCAGCAGCTGCGCTTCATCTTCATGGGCGCGCGGCACTGGCGCGGGCTGACCGTCAGCGAGCCGCAATCCCCCGCGCCGTAAGCCGCCGCGCCTGTTACCATGGCGCGCATCCGATCCCGCCGTGATGCCCGCCGATGCCCCACGCCCCCAGCTCCGTCCCCTCGCCCGCACTGACCTCTCTCGTGGCGGCCCTGCAGCAGCACTTTGTCCAGGTCATCGTGCCGATGTGGCAAGGCCCTGGCTGGAACGCCGCCATGGCCCTGCCCTACGAGGCCCTGGACGGCAGCCATCAGCCCTTGCCGCCGCAACGCTATCGGGCGATGGCCTGTGCCCGGCAGCTGTTCGTGTTTTCCAGCCTGATCGGCGCCCCACGCGTCCCCGGCGCCGAGCAACGCGCGCATGCGCTGTTTCGCTCTCTGCAACGGCACTTCCACGATGCCGAGCATGGCGGCTGGTTCTACAGCATCGACGCCCAGGGCGCACCGCTGGACCGGCGCAAGGACCTCTACACCCATGCCTTTATCATCTTCGCCTGCGCCCACTACTGGCACCGCACCCGCGAGCCATTGGCGGAACCGGCGCTGGACGCGGCGCTGAGCGTGGTGCGTGAACGCTTCAGCGATGGCCGCGGGCTGTATGAGGCCTGCCTGGGCGAAGACTGGTCGACGCTGGGCAGCGGCCCGCTGCAGAACCCGCTGATGCACCTGGCCGAAGCCTTTCTCGCCACCTTGCAGGTACGCCCCGACCCGCAGACCACCCAGGCCCTGGACGGTCTGCTGGAACATATGCACAGGCGCTTCGTCGACCCGGACACCGGGCTGCTGATGGAGAAACCGCTGGGTGCTGTGGATAACTGGTATGAGCCGGGCCACCAGTTCGAATGGTTCTTCCTGCTGCATTCCACGCCGACCCTGCATGGCCGGCCGTTGCACGCAGCGCTGCAAAGGGCCTTCCCGCTGGCCCAGGCACAGGGCGTGGATGCGCCAAGCGGCGCGGTGGGCGCCACGCTGCGCGGCGATGGCAAGATGCTCGACGCCACGCGGCGAATCTGGGCCCAGGCCGAGTACCTGCGCGCCCTGGCCCTGCGTGACGAACCGGCACAACTGCTCAGCCAGGCCCAGGCCCTGCACGACCAGTTCCTGCATGCCCAGGGCTGGCATGAATGCCTGAATGCCGAGGGAGAAGTCAGCCGCAGCGACATGCCGTCCACAACGCCCTACCACCTCGCCACCTGCTACCTGGGGCTGGAGCAGTACCTGCAGAACCGCATCGTCTGAAGCGATAAGGGTAAAAGCGCCCCAAGCCGCGACAAGCTTCCTGGCTGCAGCCTATTAGAGGCGCACCCTGGCGTTTGTTGGCGCGAGCTTGCTCGCGAAGAGCGCCGACAACGTCAGCGCATCTGCTGTGAACTTGAGGCAGCCATCGCCAGCAAGCTCGCTCCAACGCTCTGATCGAACGATATCGGCCTCAGCCGCGATTGCGGTCGATGGCGAAACCGGCCCAGGTCTGGCTGACCGGCATCAGTTCCAGGCTGTTGATATTCACATGGGCCGGGGTGTTCATGATCCAGAACACCGTGTCGGCGATGTCCTGCGGCTGGATCGGTTCGGCGCCAGCGTAGGTGGCGTCGTACTTGGCCTGGTCGCCGCCGAAGCGCACCAGCGAAAACTCGCTTTCGCACAGGCCCGGTTCCAGGTTGGTGACCCGTACGCCGGTGCCGACCAGGTCATTGCGCAGGTTCAGCGAGAACTGCCCGACGAACGCCTTGGTGCCGCCATATACGTTGCCACCCGGATACGGGTAGTTGCCGGCCACCGAGCCGAGGTTGACGATGCTCGCCCCGCGACCGTGGGCAATCAGACGCGGCAGCAACAGGCGGGTGCTGTAGACCAGGCCCTTAATGTTGGTGTCGATCATGGTGTCCCAGTCGTCCAGGTCGCACTTGGGCGCGGGCTCCAGGCCCAGGGCCAGCCCGGCGTTGTTGATCAGGCCACGAATGCTGGAGAACTCTTCAGGCAGGCCGGCGATGGCCTTTTCCATGGCCTTGCGGTCACGCACATCGAGTTCCAGGGTCAGCACCCGGGTCTGGGCCGACAGCTCGGCCTGCAGGGCGTCCAGGCGCTCCTTGCGACGGCCGGTGAGGATCAGCGACCAGCCTGCTTCGGCAAAACGGCGGGCACAGGCTTCGCCGAACCCGGAAGTGGCACCGGTGATGAATACAGTGGAAGTCATTTGGGTCTCCTGACATGGCGCATGCGCGCGGCCTGTTGATAAGTGCGCCGCGACAGGCAGCCCGGCACACAAGAGCGGCAGAATGCCCCCGCTGAGGGCGCTGGATCAAGCCTGGCAGGTCGAATGCAATGCCCAGAGCAACCTGTACAAAAAACGACCAGAACGGCCAAGACCTTGATTTATCTGGCCTTCAGCCGGTTTTACGCACCTTATCCACAACCCGGCCCACAATCTCTGGGGGCAACTCTCTGGGTTGGAAAGCCCGTGTTCCGGGGCCTGCCGCCGCAAACCGAAAGTATTTTGCTTGACTTGTCTGATGTCTTGTTCAGGCGCGTCAGCCCCGAAAATTCCCGGAGGTCGCTGCAGCCCCGTCATTTAAATGCATTGCGAGGTCTTTCCAACGTTTCCCCACAGACTTATCCACAGGATGGTTCGCCACCTGAACTGTATTAATGAACAGTATCCAGCACATTGACAAACGCCACGAAGAGGCGGCCAAAAACACCTGAGCATTTTTTAACCACCGCCTTACAAGCCTTGAATATAAAGGCGTGCAGCTAAATGCCACCAAGTTATCAACAGCGCATTCCACAGTAATCCTGAACAAGTCAAAGGCATGACAAAAGCGTCGATTACAGCGGCCAGACGTCGCACTTGACGTAACGCACAAAAAGGTTTTCCACAAATCGAAAAAGCCCCGGACGGAAACCAACCGGGGCTGGGTGACGCCCTGTAGAACAGGCCGGTCAGTGCCCGCCCAGGTAGGCGTTACGCACTTCCTCGTTGCTCAACAGGTCCTGGCCGCTGCCAGACAGGCGGATTTCTCCGTTGACCATCACGTAGGCGCGGTCGGACAGTTTCAGGGCATGGTTGGCATTCTGCTCGACCAGGAAGATGGTCATGCCCGTGGAGGCCAGCTCGCGCAGGATCGAGAAGATCTGCTTGACGATGATGGGGGCTAGGCCAAGGCTCGGCTCGTCGAGCAGCAACAGCTTGGGCCGGCTCATCAACGCCCGGGCAATGGCCAGCATCTGCTGCTCGCCACCGGACATGGTCATCGCCCGCTGGTTGCGCCGCTCCTTGAGCCGCGGGAACAGCTCGAACATGCGCTGCATGTCTGCGTCGCAGTGCTTGTCGCCGATGGGAATGGTACCCATCAGCAGGTTCTCTTCCACCGACATGTCGGGAAACACCCGCCGCCCTTCCGGCGACTGGGCGATACCGTTGGACGCGATGTAGTGCGACGACTTCTGGGTAATGTCGGTGCCCTGGTAGAGGATCTGCCCGCTGGCCGCGCGTGGCTGGCCGAAGATCGACATCAGCAGCGTGGACTTGCCCGCGCCGTTGGAGCCGATCAGGCTCACCGTCTCGCCCTCGTTGATGTGCAGGGAGACTTTCTTGAGGGCCTGGATCGGCCCGTAGAACACGTCGATCTCTTTCAGTTCGAGGATCGGTTTGCTCATACCAGTTCCTCTTCGTCCGCGCCCAGGTAGGCGGCGATCACTTTCGGATCGTTGCGTATGTCTTGTGGCTTGCCGGCGGCGATCACGTTGCCATGGTCGAGCACCACGATGTCGTCGGAAATGCCCATGACCATGCCCATGTCGTGCTCGATGAGCACGATGGTCATGTCGTGCTCGTCGCGCAGTTTGCGGATCATCCCGCTCAGTGCTTCGGTTTCCTGCGGGTTGAGGCCGGCGGCCGGCTCGTCGAGGCAGATCACCTGAGGTCGGGTACACATGGCCCGGGCGATTTCCAGGCGGCGCTGCTGACCGTAGGACAGCTCGCCGGCCAGACGGTTGGCGCAGTCGACCAGGTCGACCACTTCCAGCCAGTAGAAGGCGGTATTCAGCGCGTCTTCCTCGGCCTTGCGGTAGCCCGGGGTGTTGAGGATGCCGGCCAGCAGGTTGCGGTTGACCCACATGTGTTGGGCCACCAGCAGGTTCTCGACCACCGACATTTCCTTGAACAGGCGAATGTTCTGGAAGGTGCGCGCCAACCCGGCGCGGTTCACCAGGTGGGTACCGCCGAACATCTTGTAGTACACACGGCTGAGGAAGCTGGGCGGCGAGACGAAGTCCGTCGGCTTGAACGACTCGCCGAGCAACTTGATGACGTTGGTGGTCTTGCCCCGGGTGTGCAGCTCGATACGCCCGCCGGTGGCCTTGTAGAAGCCGGTCAGGCAGTTGAACACGGTGGTCTTGCCGGCGCCGTTGGGGCCGATCAGGGCGAAGATCGAGTTGCGCCGCACTTGCAGGCTCACGTCGCTCAGGGCCTTGATGCCACCGAAGTGCATCATCAGGTGCTCGACCGAAAGTACGATTTCCTGGCTCATCGTGCCGCTCCTTCCTGTACCAGAACACCCTTGCGAGGCTTGACGCCGGTGCGGCTGATGCGGATCAGCCCGCGTGGCCGCCAGATCATCATCAACACCATGAGGATGCCGAACAGCAGCACGCGATATTCGGCGAAGCTGCGCAGCAGTTCAGGGGCCACGGTGAGCACGAAGGCCGCGATGACCACGCCCACGGTCGAGCCCATGCCGCCAAGCACGACGATGGCGAGGATCAGTGCCGACTCGAAGAAGGTGAACGAGGTCGGGTTGACGAAGCCCTGGTAGCTGGCGAAGAACACCCCGGCAAGACCGGCGGTGGAAGCGCCGATGGTGAACGCCGAGAGCTTGACCAGTACGTGGTTCAGGCCCATGGCGCGGCAGGCGATTTCGTCTTCGCGCAGCGCTTCCCAGGCGCGGCCGATCGGCATGCGGGTCAGGCGGTGCTTGATGAACAGCACAGCCAGCACGACGATGAACAGCACCGCGTAGATGAACAGGAATTTCAGGTCCGGGTTGTATTCGAAGCCGAAGTACTCGTGGATCGGCACCCCGCCCTCTTTCGCCCGACGGCCGAACTCCAACCCCAGGAAGGTCGGCGATGGCACCGGTACGCCGTTCGGCCCGCCGGTGAACGACAGCCAGTTGTTGAGCACCAGGCGGATGATTTCACCGAAGCCCAGGGTCACGATGGCCAGGTAGTCACCGTGCATGCGCAACACCGGAAAGCCCAGGATGCACCCGGCCACTGCGGCGGCGATGGCGGCCAGCGGCAGCGCCGACCAGAAGCCCAGGCCCAGGTACTGGTAGCCCAGCGCCAGGCCGTAGGCACCGATGGCATAGAAGGCCACGTAGCCCAGGTCGAGCAGACCGGCCAGGCCCACCACGATGTTCAGGCCCAGGCCCAGCAGCACGTAGATCAGACCGAGGATCACCACGGTCAGCAGGTACTTGTTGGCGAACACCGGGAACACGATGGCGATGATGATCAGCGCCGGGATGATCCAGTACAGGCTCGACTTGTGGTCGGGCTTGAGCACGTGCACGCCGGCACCGCCGGACTCGATGCCCTGGGCGATGCGCTGGCCCCGCGGAGTCTGCAGGAACAGGCTCATCAACAGGCGCCCGGCCATGACCACGGCAACCAGCAGCGCGACCCTGGAGGGTTGCAGATTGAAGCTGTAGCCGTCGAGCACGACGCCGACGATGGGACCGAAGACGATCAGCGCCAGCAGGCCGGCCACCACGGCGTCGATCAGGCTTTTCTTGTAGTCGATAGGTTTGGTAGGAGCTGACATGCTTACACCTTAGCCACGAGTGGGCGACCCAGCAGGCCCTGTGGACGGAAGATCAGGATCAGCACCAGCAGGCCGAAGCTGAACACATCTTTGTAGTCGGAGTTGATCAGGCCGGAGAACTGCGCCTCGGCCACCCCGAGGATCAGCCCGCCGAGCATGGCGCCCGGCAACGAACCGATACCGCCGAGCACGGCAGCGGTGAACGCCTTGATACCGATGACGAAGCCGGCATAGAAGTCGAAGGTGCCGTAGTTCATGGTGATCAGCACACCGGCCAGCGCCGCCATGGCGGCACCGATGATGAACACGTAGGAAATCACCCGGTCGGTGTTGATGCCCAGGATCGAGGCCATCTTGCGGTCCTGCTGGGTGGCGCGGCACATGCGGCCCAGCTTGGTGCACTGGATGATGTAGGTGAGGATCGCCATGCCGGCGAAGGCGGCGATGAGGATGAAGATCTTGGTGTAGGTGATCTGCACGAAGCCGCTGCCGACTTCGAAGCGCCACGCGCCTTCGAGCAGCGTCGGTACGCCTTGCTGGCGCGCGCCCTGGCTGATCTGCGCGTAGTTCTGCAGGATCAGGGAAATGCCGATGGCGCTGATCAGCGGCGCCAGCCGGGTGGAGTTGCGCAGCGGCTTGTAGGCCACCCGCTCGATGACGAAGCCATAGACCCCGGTGACCACGATGGTGAACACCAGGGTGCCGAGAATCAGGAAGGGGAAAGACTCAAGACCGAAGAAAGACAACACCGCCAGGCCGATGGCCGCCAGATAGGCGGAGATCATGTACACGTCGCCGTGGGCGAAGTTGATCATGCCGATGATGCCATAGACCATCGTGTAACCGATGGCAATCAGGCCGTAGACCGACCCGAGGGTCAGGCCGTTGACCATTTGCTGCAGGAAAATACCGTCCATCACGCACGCTCACACACTTGAAGGCCGCTCAGGGTCCTGCCCGCCACGCCCCCAAGGGCGCAGCGAACAGATACAAAGGCAACAGAAGACGCCGATATCCAGTTTGCCCCCGCCGCAGACGGGGGCATTGCAGGAGCCTGGATTATTTCTGCTTGTCGAGTTGTTTGTATTTACCGGTGGCGTCCCACTGGTAGACCACGTAGTCGGAGGTCTTCAGGTCACCCTTGGCGTCCCACTCCTTCTTGCCCATGACCGTCTGCACCGGGTTGGCCTTGAGCCACTTGGCCGCCTCTTCGCCCTTGGTCGACTTGGCGCCGTTGAAGCCGGCGGCCAGCGCCTGTACCGAAGCATAGGCGTACAGGGTGTAGCCTTCAGGCTCGTAGCCGGACTTGCGGAATTCGTCCACCACGGCCTTGCTGTCGGGCAGCAGGCGCGGGTCGGCACCGAAGGTCATGTACACGCCGTCGACGTATTGCGCGCCGCCTGCGGTGGTGACCAGCTCGTCGGTGACGATGCCGTCATCGGACATGAACTTGACGTCCTTCAGCCCCTGCTCGCGCAGCTGACGGACCAGTGGGCCGGCCTCTGGGTGCAGACCACCGAAGTAGACCACTTCGGCACCGGTGGAGCGGATCTTGGTGACCAGCGCGCTGAAGTCTTTCTCGCCGCGGGTCAGGCCCTCGTAGAGCACTTCCTTCACGCCGCGCTTGGCCAGTTGCGCACGGGTCGCATCGGCCAGACCCTGCCCGTAGGTGTCCTTGTCGTGGATCACGGCAATCTTCTTGGCCTTGAGCACATCGACCATGTAGTCGGCAGCGACGACGCCCTGCTGGTCGTCACGGCCGCACATGCGGAACATTTCCTTCAGGCCGCGCTCGGTGACGGTCGGGTTGGTGGAGCCGGGGGTGATGGCGATCACGCCAGCGTCGCTGTAAACCTCGGAGGCCGGAATGGTGGAGGAAGAGCAGAAGTGCCCGACCACACCCACGACCTTGTCCTGATCGACCAGACGGTTGGCCACGGCCACGGCCTGCTTGGGTTCGCAGGCGTCGTCACCGCGAACCAGGACGATCTTCTCTCCATTGACGCCGCCAGCCTTGTTGATGGCATCGGCTGCGGCCTGTGCGCCTCTCATATATTGCTCGCCAAACGATGCGTTGGCGCCGGTCATCGGACCCGCAACGCCGATCTTCACGTCAGCCTGTGCAAAGGACGTCACGCCCAGTGCGGTAGCCACTGCGATTGCCAGAAAGCCTTTACGGTAGAACGTTTGCGACATGAGTGGTGCTCCTGAGGTTTTTTTAGTTAGCACTGCAACTACGCAGCAGCTTCGAGCAAGCGCCGTGCCATCATTTTTTATTTTTCAAAAACTCACGTTCCATCCACCTCCTGGCCGTCGTCCGCCCCAGCGCAGACAGGAGGTGCAACCCTCTGATCAAAAGGTTGCAACCATTCGCCCAAAAAAGGACAACCACTAAGAGCGAACAGCAGCAACCCAGCCCATTGGAAAAGGGCAACCAGGCGGTAACCGGTGCTGTCACCGAAGTGCACACCGGCGGTGCGCGAGCGCTACGAGACGCACCATTGTGAGCGTAGTGGATTGTCACCGTAACGCCGCAAAACCTGCCACGCGGCCCCTACGGGCGCCGCGCGCGACGGCTATTGATAACCGCTCGATGCCCGGCGGGCAAACGAGGTTTCTGCCGAATGTCATTCCATGACGGCATGAACGTTCAGTCGACGCCCGATACCCCATGACAGCACCACGCAGCGCCCTGCTGGCGTATTCAGGGCCGGTCCCAGAAAGTCACGTAGCGAAGGCTGTCCAGTCCCTCGCCATTCAGAGAGGTCAACGGCCACCCCGGCATGGCGCCTGGAGGACCAGCCAGGAGCTGCCAGGGTGAAGGAGGAAGTTTCATAGGTCGGCCGGCTGCTTTGACGCGCACGCGAGGAGAAAGGGACGCTTCCTGCCTCGCCTGCCTGGCTTGCCTACGCAAACTGCTGACAACGACCAACAAAGCGCCCCGACACGCGATGATCGCTGGCATCATGGGCGCCTCGACACACTCGCGCGCCACATTCGTTGCCCGGCGTTGTCACATTGTTTTTCGCCCGGACCGAGTCCGTCGACCGGTCATGCTGGAGCTACCCCCGATGAGCGAGAGCGCTTTCTCCGAACGCATCGTGCAAAACCTGATCGACACCGATTTCTACAAGCTCACCATGATGCAGGCGGTGCTGCACAACTACCCCAACGTGGATGTCGAGTGGGAGTTCCGCTGTCGCAACGGCGAGGACCTGCGCCCCTACTTGGGCGAGATTCGCCATCAGATCGAGTGCCTGTGCAACCTGTCGCTGGGCGCCGAGCAACTGGGCTTCCTGGAGCGCATCAGCTTCATGAAGCCGGACTTCCTGCGCTTTCTGGGCCTGTTCCGTTTCAACACCCGCTATGTGGAAGCCAGCATCGAAGACGACGAACTGCGCATCCGCCTGCACGGCCCCTGGCTGCATGTGATCCTCTTCGAAGTACCGCTGCTGGCCATCGTCAGCGAGGTGCGCAACCGCCACAGCCACCCGCACACCCTGCTCAGCCAGGCCCGCGACCAGCTGTACGCCAAGTTCGACTGGCTGAAGGCCAATGCCTCGGCCGAAGAGCTGAGCGAGTTCAAGGTGGCTGACTTCGGCACCCGGCGGCGTTTTTCCTATGCTGTGCAAGAAACCGTGGTCGACGCCCTCAAACAGGACTTCCCCGGCCAGTTCGTCGGCACCAGCAACGTGCACCTGGCGCAACAGAAGAACGTCAAGCCGCTGGGCACCATGGCCCACGAGTGGATCATGGCCCACCAGCAACTGGGCCCGCGCCTGATCGACAGCCAGATCGCCGCACTGGACTGCTGGGTACGCGAGTACCGCGGCCTGCTGGGCATCGCCTTGACCGACTGCATCACCACCGACGCCTTCCTCAACGACTTCGACCTGTACTTCGCCAAGCTCTTCGACGGTCTGCGCCATGACTCCGGCGACCCGGTGATGTGGGCCGAAAAATGCATCGCGCATTACCAGAAGCTGGGTATCGACCCGATGAGCAAGACCCTGGTGTTCTCCGACGGCCTGACCCTGCCCAAGGCGCTGGGGATCTTCCGTGCCCTGCGCGGGCGCATCAACGTCAGCTTCGGTATCGGCACCAACCTCACCGCCGACATTCCGGGGGTCAAGCCGATGAACATGGTGCTGAAGATGACCGCCTGTGCCGGCCAGCCGGTGGCCAAGGTGTCCGACGAGCCGGGCAAGGCACAGTGCAAGGACCCGAATTTCGTCGCCTACCTGCGGCATGTATTCAAGGTGCCGGACACCCCCGGCGAATGAGCCTTTTGACTTTCAACGAGGAGAGCCCCATGCAAGCCCTGCAACGCCAGATCGCCGAAGCACTCAAGGTCCAACCGCCCTTCGCCGACGAGGCCGCCCTGCAAGCGGAAGTGACCCGCCGGGTCGAGTTCATCAAGCAATGCCTGCGCAATGCCGGCCTCAAGAGCCTGGTGCTGGGTATCAGTGGCGGCGTCGACTCGCTGACCGCCGGCCTGCTGGCCCAACGCGCGGTGCGCGAGCTGCGTGACAGCACCGGCGACCAGGCCTATCGCTTCATTGCCGTGCGCCTGCCCTACCAGGTGCAG
Organism: uncultured Pseudomonas sp.; assembly: GCF_913777995.1. Lineage (GTDB taxonomy): Bacteria > Pseudomonadota > Gammaproteobacteria > Pseudomonadales > Pseudomonadaceae > Aquipseudomonas. The sequence continues at coordinate 273,816 of NZ_CAJYVE010000034.1, forward strand.
CACGACGAGCATGAGGCCACGGCAGCGGTGGACTTCATCAACCCCGACGAGCGCCACACCGTGAACATCGGCCCCAGCGTCAAGGCCCTGGTCGCCGAGGTCCGTGCCTTCGACGAGCAGCACGCCAGTGCCGTGGATTTCGTGGTCGGCAATACCAAGGCGCGTACCCGTATGGTCGCGCAATACAGCATCGCCGGTGCCTACCAGGGCCTGGTGATCGGCACCGACCACGCCGCCGAGGCGGTGATGGGCTTCTTTACCAAATTCGGTGACGGTGCCTGCGACCTGGCGCCGCTCAGTGGCCTGGTGAAGAACCAGGTACGCGCCATTGCACGCAGCTTCGGTGCACCGGAGTTCCTGGTGGAGAAAGTGCCGACCGCCGACCTGGAAGACCTGGCCCCCGGCAAACCGGACGAGGCCGCCCACGGGGTGACCTACGCCGAGATCGACGCCTTCCTGCATGGCCAGGAAGTACGCGAGGAAGCGTTCCGGATCATCAGCCAGACCTACGCCAAGACCCAGCACAAGCGCGAGCTGCCTTACGCGCCCTGATCGGCAAGCGCGGCGAAAAAGGCTTCAGTCGAGAAGCGCTTCCCCGGCTGAAGCCCGTCCGCCGGGCAAATGCCTCAACCGCTAGCGGTTTTACTGGCGATTATCCGTCGCTGCAGAAACTGCGCGGTGAACAGGTCCAGGTGCGCCCCTCCGGCATTCTTGAACACGGTGATGGCATTGGGATCGACAGCGGGCGGATGCCGGCAAAGATCGTAAAGATCGGCCAGGACGTCTGCCTGGGAAATGACCCCTCGTTGCAGGGGTATGCACAGCTCGCCACTGGCCAAGGCGGTGTCACGAAAGTCGACATAGATCTGGCTGCGGCTCATCAACTCGTCGTCCGCCTCACGCATATGAGGCCGCCAGGCGCCCACCAGGCTGACATGAGTACCAGGCTTGAGCAGTGCCCCCCGTAGCAAGGGTTCTTCAGACATCGTGGCGCTGCAAATAACGTCGGCCTGTGCAACGGCGCTGTCCAGATCGTCGGTGCTGAGGCATTCGATGCCGGAGGCTTGCAGCCGTGCAGCCAATTGCTCGGCTCGCGGCAAAGACCGGTTCCACACGAGGATTCTGCTGAGGCTTGGTCGTATCGAGGTGAAGGCACCAATCAAAGGCAAGGCCATGTCCCCAGCCCCGACCATCAGCAGGGTGCTGACATCGTGACGTGCCAGCAGCTGTAATCCCAGCGCCGAATCAGCGGCGGTTTTCAGCGCTGTCAGGGTGGCACCCTCCGCGACGAACAGCGGGGTGCCGCGCAGGCCATCGAACGCGACGTAAACGCCTTGAACGGAGGGTTTGGGGTCAGGCTGATAGTGGTTATCGGGAAAGATGGTGGCCAGTTTGACGCCTAGCATTTCCTGTTGCGCCCAGGCAGGCCTGAGCATGAAGCGATCGGCACTGCCGGGATGCTCGAGGCAAATGTCAGCGTTGACCGGGATCGGCCTTTGGTGCGCGAGCAGTAACTCGGAACACAGGCTGGGGTAATCGATCAGCGACTCCAGGGTTTTGGCATCGATCAGATCCATACGCTACCTGCAGGGTAAGCGCCGCGAAAGGCGGCCCGGCTGAGGTCGCTCCCTATGAGCCGGGTCCGCCTCAAGCCGGGCGTTCACGCCCGTGGCGCAAGTGTCATTTGAAGACGATGTCGCCTTGCATCATCGCCACGTGGCCCGGGAACGAGCAGAAGAACTTGTACTTCTCGTTCGGATCGAGCTTGCTCGGGTCGAAGCTGACCGAGGTGCTTTCACCGCCGCCGATCAGCTTGGTGTGGGCGATGACCCGGTCGTCGCCGTCCTTGAGGTGATCCTTGTCGATGCCCGCCCCCATGCCATCGGTGGCGACGCCCTGCATGTCGGCGGCCTTGGTCAGCACCCAGTTATGCCCCATGACGTTCTTGGGCAGCGTACCGACGTGCTTGAGTTCCACGGTGAAGGTCTTGCAGCTCTTGTCGATCTCCACGGTCTTGGTGGTGAACTGCATCATGTCGTTGGACTCGACGGTGGCCTTGCACTCGGCCGCCAGCAACTGGCCGCTGGCCAGGGTCAGCAGGGAAACCGCCAACAGTTTGCGAATCATGTGAATCTCCTGGGAAAGGTGTTCGGTGTCGCACCGGCCGCCACGGCCGTTTTTTGCGCGGGCTGCGAGGAAGACTGCCTGAACGCTGTCACGGTTCCAATGACCTGCGTCAACGTGACTCCGGCCGGGCGGAACCGGCAACAGACGCTATCGAGGCGATACAGGCAATCAAAAGGCCAGTTGGCGATCAAGCGGCTAGGCTTCAAGCAACCGAGCCCAGGAGCCACCTTCATGTCGATCACCGGCCTGTTCCACAGTCTGTTCGCCGCCTACGCCTGCGCTGCCAGCGCCCACTGCCCCAGCGACGCGTTCGAACGCACGCCCCGCTGATCAGCCTTCGACGGGCATCACCGTGACCCGCACTTCCGGGTCGTGATTGCCGCCGCCGAGGATCACCCCGCGCAGCGGCGACACGTCGGAGAAGTCGCGGCCCCAGGCCAGGGTGATGTGCTCCAGCGCCGGCTGAATGTTGTTGGTCGGGTCGAAGTCCACCCAGCCCAGCACCGGGCAATACACCGAGACCCAGGCATGCGACGCATCGGCGCCGATCAGCCTCGGCTGGCCGGGTGGCGGCCGGGTCAGCAGGTAGCCGCTCACGTAACGAGCGGCCAGGCCATGGGAGCGCAGGCAGGCCAGCATCAGGTGAGCGAAGTCCTGGCACACCCCGCGCCGACGCTCCAGCACCTCCACCAGCGGCGTCGCCACCTGGGTGGCCTCGGCGTCGAAAGTGAATTCCTTGAAGATCTTTTCCATCAGCGCCTGGGCCCCGAGCAGCAGCGGGCGGCCTGGCGGAAAACAGCTGGCCGAGAACTCGGCGAACACGCCCTTCAAGTGCACATAGGGCGACTGGAAACGATAACGACAGGCATCCAGCGTCTGGGCATCCATAGGGCGAGCGCTGTAGCTCAGGGCATCGCAGGCTTTCTCCCAGGGCGCGGAGCGGCGGAAGTCCAGGGCCGGTCGCTGCAGCACCTCGACCTGCAGGCGGGCATTGACCTGCAGCTCGTCGTGGGGGCGTTCGAAGGCCAGCCGCGTCAGCGGATTGCCGAATACGTCCAGCTCGTCGCGTCGTGCAGTGGGCTGCGGATGAATCTGCAGCCGTTGCTCGCTGCAGCGTTGCCACGGGTTGTCCCGCGGCCACAGATGCGCCAGCTGCTGGGCCAGCGACACCGGGCTGTCGTAGCGGTAATGGGTATCGTGCAGAACCTGGTAACGAGCACTCATCAGACGGACACCGTGCGCTGGCTGACATCATCGACATGGGCGAAGTGGCGCAGGGCCAAGCGGTCGGAAGCCTGGCCGCTGGCGTCACCAATGCTTTCCAGCAGGCCGGCCAGGCCATCCAACGCGGCCTGCACGCCACTGTCGCCGAACAGTGGGTTGTCCAGATTGCCCAGGTCGACGGCGGCCAATCGCCGCGCCAGCCGGGCCAGGCTGTCGTCGCGGGGCGACTCGAAGCTTTCGTTCAGGCGATGCAGCGAGCGCGACACCTGGCGCAACTGGAACAGCACGGCATGCGGGTTCTGCTCGTCGAGCAACAGCAGGTCGAGCACCGGAATCAACTGCGGCACGGCCATGTAGCGCGAACGGTAGGTGATGCTGCTGTTGGCCAGTTCCAGCAGCCAGTCCAGCGCCGCCTGATCCTTGACCGCCGCACCGCGCAGAAAGCCCGCCAGGGTGCTGCTGAGAAAACGCAGCCGCTCGATGCGTCGGCCGATCATCAGGAAGCTCCAGCCCTCATCGCGGGTCATGTCGTCGAGGGCGAAGCCCGACAACGCGGCCAGCGACATCACCAGACGGTTGAGAAAATCCAGCAGCTCGCCCAGGTCAGGCTCGCCGGCCTCCAGGCTCTGCGCCTCGCGCTGCAACTCCACCAGCGCCTGCCAGTTCTCCCGGGAAAGCTTGCCGCGCACCTGCGAAGCCGCCCAGTGCAGGCGCTGCAGAATGGCGCGCAGGCTGAAGATCCACTCTTCACCCAGCAGGGCGGTGACCAGCCGTTGCGGCAAGGTATCGCCTTGCTCGCCCTCTTCGGCATCCGGCAGCAGGCCCACCCGCTCGGCCAGGTCGACGGCGGCCTGCAAGGCCAGCGGATCGTCACCGTCCACATAGCGCGCCAGCATGATACGCAGCAGCCGCGCGCTGCCATCGCAGCGCTCGCTGTAGCGACCGAACCAGTAGAGGTTTTCCACCACCCGCGACGGCAGGTAGGGGTCACGGCGAATCAGGTCATGCACACCAATGTTGCGACGCCCCTTCCACGGCTCGATGAGCGGGGCTCGCTCACCCAGTACCCAGGTGTCCTTGCTGGCCCCGCCGCGCTGCATCGACACCACGTCGGCATTGGCCTGCGCGGCAACTCGCGCCAGGCCGCCGGGCAGCACCCGGTAGCCATCGGCGCTGGCCACGGCGTACACGCGCATGCCCACGGCCCGCGCCAGCAGCCCCTGACCGTCGGCCTGCAGCACCGGGGCCTGGGAAAGCTGCGCCAGCTCCTGGGCGACATAGGCATAGGGGCGTGCGCGAACGCGCCGGGCCAGGGCCTGGCTGCGCGCCTCATCGAGGTCACGGCCAAACGCCGGGATGAAGCGCTGCGAAGGAAACGCCGGCTTGAACAACAGGTCGGGCAGCTTTTCCAGCGCCTGCTCCATGACCGGCGGCTCGCCGCACCACCAGGTGGCGATGGACGGCAGGATCAGCTCCTCGCCGAACAGGTGTTCGCTGATCTTCGGCAGAAAGCCCAGCAGCCCCGGCGACTCCAGCACGCCGCTGCCCAGGGCATTGGCCACCAGCACCTGGCCCTGGCGCACCGCCTCCAGCAGGCCGGGAACGCCCAGCGCCGAGTCGGTACGCAGCTCCAGCGGGTCGCAGAAGTCGTCGTCGAGACGCCGCATGATGGCATGCACGCGGCGCAGGCCATTGAGGGTCTTGAGATAGACCCTGGCGTCACGCACCGTCAGGTCGCCGCCTTCTACCAGCGGGTAACCCAGGTGGCGGGCCAGGTAGAGGTGTTCGAAGTAGCTTTCGTTGAAACGCCCTGGCGTCAGCACCACCACCAGCGGCGCCTCGTCGTCGGCGGGCGCCTGGCGCGCCAGGGTCTGCTGCAGGGTTTCGAAGAAGCCGGACAAGTGACGGACCTTGAGGTCGCGGTAGATGTCCGGCAGGGCGCGGGCGATGATCTGCCGGTTCTCCAGGGCATAGCCGGCCCCGGTGGGCGCCTGGGTACGGTCGGCGGTGACCCACCAGCGGCCATCGGCGGTGCGCGCCAGGTCGACGGCGTACATGTGCAGGAAGGTGCCCTCGGGCGGCTTCACGCCCTGGCAAGGCCACAGGAAGTTGTTGTGCCCGAACACCAGCTCGGCGGGCAGCAGGCCGTCGGCGATCAGCCGCTGCGGGCCGTAGAGGTCGGCCAGTACGGCATTGAGCAGGCGCGCCCGCTGGGCGATACCGGCTTCGATGCGTTGCCACTCATCGGCGGCGATGACATGCGGCAGCAGGTCAAGCTCCCAGGGCCGGTCGGCGCCCTTGGGGTCGGCATAGACGTTGTAGGTCACGCCGTTTTCCTGGATCTGCCGGGCCAGCAGGGCCTGGCGCTGCACCAGATGCGCCGGGCTGCTGCGCTGCAGATACTCGTGCAGGCGCCGCCAGTGGCTGCGCAACCTGCCCCGCTCATCGAGCATCTCGTGGTAGGTCCCCGAAGAAAACGGGTAACGGTCAAGCAGATCAGGCATGCAAGGCTCGGCAGACGGCTAGGTGGACTGGAGGTTAACGCACACTTATGTCACTTGCGGGACCACCGGCCTGACGGCAGCCTGCCGGAGCAGGCAGGCCACCGTAGCGACTCAGCCGCGACGTATGGGCCGATGACGACGCATATCCAGCGTCATCGGCAGTTCGTCGCTGATATTGAGCGGCGTCACCTCGACCTGGCCCGGCGTATGCCCGACGCGGAAGAATCGCGCCAGGCGCCGGCTCTCGGCCTCGTTGCCGTTGACCGGCAGCGTTTCGTAGTTGCGCCCGCCAGGATGGGCGACATGATACTCGCAACCACCCAGTGAACGCTGCATCCAGGTATCGACCAGATCGAAGACCAGCGGCGCATGCACACCGACGGTCGGTTGCAGGCAGTTGGCCGGTTGCCAGGCACGGTAGCGCACGCCAGCGACGAACTCGCCGGCCCGCCCGGTCGGCTGCAAGGGCACCGGCAAGCCGTTGCAGGTGAGCACGTAGCGCTGCGGCGGCAGACCGTTCAGGCGCACCTGCAGGCGTTCCAGCGACGAGTCCACGTAGCGCACCGTACCCCCGGCAGTGCCCTCCTCGCCCAGCACATGCCAGGGCTCCAGGGCCTGGCGCAGCTCCAGCTCGATACCCTTGACCGCGTAGTCGCCCACCTTCGGGAAGCGGAACTCCAGGTGCGCGGCGAACCACTCGGCGCGCAAGGGGTAACCGGCGGCGTTCAGTTCGGCGATGACGTCGGCGAAGTCCTGCTCGATGAAGTACGGCAGCATGAAGCGGTCATGCAGCTCGGTGCCCCAGCGCGCCAGGCGCGGCGGCGCGTAGGGTTCACGCCAGAACCGCGCGACCAGGGCGCGCAGCAGCAGTTGCTGGACCAGGCTCATGCGCGCATGCGGCGGCATCTCGAAGGCGCGCAGTTCCAGCAGGCCGAGGCGGCCACTGGCGCTGTCCGGCGAGTAGAGCTTGTCGATGCAGAATTCGGCGCGGTGGGTATTGCCAGTCACGTCGATCAACAGGTTGCGCAACAGGCGGTCGACCAGCCAGGGCGCCACGGCCTCGCCCGGCTCGGGGAACTGCGCGAAGGCGACTTCCAGTTCGTACAGCGAGTCGTTGCGCGCTTCGTCGATGCGCGGCGCCTGGGAAGTCGGGCCGATGAACAGGCCAGAGAACAGGTACGACAGCGATGGGTGGTTGTGCCAGTAGCTGATCAGGCTGCGCAGCAGGTCGGGACGCCGCAGGAACGGCGAGTCGCCAGGCGTGGCGCCGCCCAGCACGAAATGGTTGCCGCCGCCGGTGCCGGTGTGGCGGCCGTCGATCATGAATTTCTCGGTGCTCAGGCGGGTCAGGCGCGCCTGTTCGTAGAGGAACTCGGTGCGTTCGACCAGCTCGTCCCAGCTCGCCGAAGGCTGGACGTTGACCTCGATCACGCCCGGGTCGGGGGTGATGCGGAAGTTGGCCAGGCGCGGATCGGCTGGCGGCTCGTAGCCCTCCAGCAGTACCGGACAGTTCAGCTCGGCGGCGGTGTCTTCGAGCACCGCAACCAGTTCCAGGTAGTCTTCCAGGCGCTGCAGCGGCGGCATGAACAGGTACAGCCGTCCTTCCCTGGCCTGGGCACACAAGGCAGTCCGCACGACCCAGCCGGCCGACTCGCCGCGTTGCGGCGCCGCACGCTCGGTGCTGGCGGCCGCGACCGGTGTGGCTCGGGCAGGCAGCGGCGACAGAGGCTGGCTGGGGTCTTGGGGGTGAACGTAAGGGTAATCCTCGGGCGCTGCCCAGGCCTGGGCATTGAGCGGCAGACGGTAGCCCACGGGCGAGTCGCCGGGCACCAGCCGACAGTGCTCGCCGCGCAGGTGCCACGGGCCAGTCTGCCAGGCGTCTCCGGCAGCCGTGCGCGCCAGCGGCAGGACCTGGCCGATCACCGCGCCCAGCCCCTGCTCGAAGACCTTGCGCAGCCGCGCACGCTCCAGTTCGTCATCCAGGCGCGAATCGGTGGCGCGGAGGTTCACCGGCAGTTGCCCTTCGCGCCACAAGTAATACTGATTGTCCTCATAGGCCGGGAACACGCGACTGGCCGCCAGCCCCAGGCGCTCGGCGACGCTGGCCAGGAACACCCCGGCCAGTTCGCTGTTGGCGCCGTAGTCGCGCCCCTCATCGGCGATCAATGCCGGGTTGCGCCACACCGGCTGGCCGTCGCGGCGCCAGAAGCAGTTCAGCGACCAGCGCGGCAACTGTTCGCCGGGGTACCACTTGCCCTGGCCGAAGTGCACCAAGGCATTCGGCGCGTAATGGGCACGCAGGCGGTGGAACAGCTCGGCAGACAGCCGCCGCTTGCTCGGCCCCAGCGCGGCAGTGTTCCACTCGGCGCCGTCGCGGTCGTCGGTGGACACGAAGGTTGGCTCGCCGCCCATGGTCAGGCGTACATCATCACGCTGCAGGTCCTGGTCGATCTGCCGACCGAGGGCGAGAATCTCGCTCCATTGGGCGTCGGAATACGGCTTGGTAACCCGTGGCGCCTCCCAGATGCGCTCGACCGACATGCTGTGGCTGAATTCGCTCTCGCACGGCTCGATCAGGCCGCTGACCGGCGCGGCAGAAGACGGCTCGGGGCTGCATGCCAGGGGGATGTGCCCCTCACCGGCCAACAACCCGGAGGTGGCGTCCAGCCCGACCCAGCCGGCGCCCGGCAGGTACACCTCGCACCAGGCGTGCAGGTCGGTGAAGTCCACGTCGGTGCCGGACGGGCCGTCCAGGGCCTGCTGGTCGGCCTTGAGCTGAATCAGATAGCCCGACACGAAGCGCGCCGCCAGGCCCAGATGCCGCAGCAACTGCACCAGCAGCCAGGCCGAATCGCGGCACGAGCCCGAGGCCTTTTCCAGGGTCTGTTCCGGCGTCTGTACGCCTGGCTCCATGCGGATCAGGTAACCGATGTCACGATTGACGCGCTGGTTGAGCGCCACCAGGAAGTCGATACTGGAGGTCGGGGTGCGTTCGATGCTGTCCAGATAGGCCGCGAACCTTGGCGTCAGCGGCAGGGTCTCGAGGAACGCGCCCAGCTCGCGCTGCTCGTCGTCGGTATAGCGGAACGGAATCTTCTCGGCGTAGGGTTCGAGAAAGAAATCGAAGGGGTTGAACACCGCCAGCTCGGCGACCAGATCGACCTCGATGCGCAGCTCACGGGTCTTCTCGGGAAACACCAGGCGCGCCAGGTAGTTACCCTGCGGGTCCTGCTGCCAGTTGATGAAATGTTCCTGGGGTAACACTTTCAGCGAATAGGACAGCATCCGGGTGCGGCTGTGCGCCGCCGGACGCAGGCGTACCACCTGAGGTCCCAGCGCCACGGCGCGCTCGTAACGGTAATGCGTGACATGGTGCAAGGCGATGTGAATCGACACGGCGTGCCTCCTGCGAGCCTGGACGGTCCCCCCGGACGCGCAAGAGTTATGCCACCACAGGGCATGCACGGCGCCCGGAGCGTGGATGACGCAGGACAGTCAAGCAGAGCGCCAGGATTGCGCCAGTAGCGTAGTGCACGTTTGAGTCATGCACGCAAAAGGGGCATGGCGGAAAGCAGCCACCAGCAGAGGAGCGGTAGGGAAATCGATTGATCAGAAATAAACCTGTGATCTGGCAACCTATTCCATTTCTACCTGAAAGATCGACGCTGGGCTGCCCGCGCCGCCAGAATCTGCTTCCGCTGACGACGCAAATTGACAAGCTCATTACACATATCGCGATGACGACGTGTATTAATGATAAACAGGGTTGAGAGCGGCACACACAGAGCCACCAAATAAAACAATCGTTGGATCGAAAAAAATAGGGCAGGCAGCACGATCATGAAGCACAAGAGCGATAAACCCACCACGCCCCAGACCCAGCAGGTTCTACCCCGCATGATCATGAAATAGAACGTGGAGAGCAAAATAACCAACACGCTCATGAATAACATCATCCATGGCCCGAATCTTTCAACAGGCACCGACAGGAGATAAGTCGCGGATACGGTCGCGCCGGATAAGGCGATGGAAAAAACAGCCAGCAACAAGCCGGATATGAACACTGGAAAATAACGCCTTTTGAAGTCTTGAAGACGAATGAGCAGCAAGGCTTCGCTATTCATCTGCCCACTCCGAAAAGATGCCGATAGCGACAGATCTCATCGTGCCAGACAAGGCACTCCCCGCAACGGCAAGACCTGCTCCCAGGCAATCCCTGATTTGAATAAGTGTGCCTTGACGAATTCGTGCCTGTGTATATCTACGTGGCCACTCGCCGGCTTTTATTCGGATGTTTATGAGCGCCGGCGTCAATGTCGGATTCTGGATACTGAGAAGCTCTTTGGTCAATTTCTCACGTTCCTGGCGACTCAACCCTCGAAGCACGTCGCGCACACTCTTGCCTGTCGTAGCCTTGATGATCTGAACAGAACGAACTGTGGTTAACAGTGTGACCGAAACCCCTAGTAACGATATTGCATCCAAGACCAAGGAAATATCCCCGTACCACACCTGACTGTCGAGCCAGTCATTCCACTCGGGCCTTATCAATTCATTGGCGGTTCTGGCAGCAGCGTTCAGACACTGCGCTGAAGTCGCCGTTGCTGCCGCATAGCTGAAAAACGTGACTGCCGCGCTGGCACCTGCACTAAAAGGAATGAGGGCCGAGCTCGAGCACACCACGCTCCATGAAATCAAGGCGCCGACGCAAGACAAGGCCATGCCTATTGTCTCGAAAACAACACGAGACTCTCGTGCGTCATTCTCCAGTCGTTGTGCAAACGACTGAGCGGCCATATATCTTGGCGCCTCTCGCAACACCAGATGCTTGACCGCAACGCTGCAAATGGGCTGAAAATCCCGCAGCGTAACGACATTTAAATCGCTGTCGATATACACGACACCGGCACCCACAATTAACGGATCGGCGTCGATTACACGAAACAATTTTTGCAGATCCAATGTGCTTTCGATACGTAGCCGCGCATTCGCTTTGCTGACCGAAAATCCGTCCCTGAGCAATACTGAATGCATATATAGCCGCTTATTATGAGCAGAAGATACGAGCATAGATTGCCTGAACACGGCAAAACCTAAGAAACCTCAACTAATCAGGTAGGATTTTTCCTGTTTCCACCCCACCCCATTGTCGTTGATACGCCTATAGGAAAGAGTCGCGCTTCCAGATCATCTGACGAATTTAGCGAGGCCTCGACATGACAATGGATATGTTCCTGAAACTGGGGAATATCAAGGGAGAGTCCAGGGATAGCCAGCACCGTGATGAAATCGATATCCAATCCTTTCAATGGGGCATGACCCAGAACGGTTCGATGCATCAGGGCAGCGGTGGCGGTGCGAGCAAGGTGAGCATCCAGAACCTCAGCATTACCAAGGCCCTCGACAAGTCGACACCCAACCTGCTGATGGCCTGCTCGAGCGGCATGCATTTCCCCGAGGCCACCCTCACCGTTCGCAAGGCTGGGGGCAACCAGCCGCTGGAATATCTGGTCATTCGCCTGAAGGAAGTGTTGGTGGCGTCGTTCAACACCCAGGCAGTCAACCGCAGCGAGGTGCAGGCCGAAACCTTTGCCTTGAACTTCGCCAGTGTCGAGGTCAGTTATCAGCCCCAGAAGGAGGATGGCGGCAAAGCTGGCGGGGCGCTCAAGTACGGATGGAACATCCGCGAGAACAGGAAACTCTGACGGCCCTGTTGGGCCGTCAGGCCGGTTGAATCAGCGTGGCAGTACCGGCTGGCGCGAAGGCTTTTTCTTGCCCTTCTTGTTGGCCTGGGCGCGCTCGCGGGCCGCTTCCTTGTGGCGCGCCTCGGCGGCGGCCTTGGCCTGCTCGCGCTTGTCCCACGGCTTGCTGCCGTCGCTGCCGCGCGGTGGCAGACCGGTGTGCTGGGTAAGAATCTTGCCGCCACCGTTGCCGGTCGCACTGCCCTTGCCGACCTTGTGGCTGCCGGCCGGGGTAGAGTTCTTGCGCCGCGCGCTCTGGTAGCTGTCGGTGGCCGGCTGATGCAACGGGATCAGTTGGTCCTTGCCGGGGCCGATCAGGTCGGCGCGGCCCATGCGCTCCAGGGCTTCACGCAGCATCGGCCAGCCCTTCGGGTCGTGGTAGCGCAGGAATGCCTTGTGCAGGCGGCGCTGCTCGTCGCTCTTGACGATCTCCACACCCTCGCTCTTGTAGGTGACCTTGCGCAGCGGATTCTTGCCCGAGTGGTACATGGCCGTGGCCGAGGCCATCGGCGAGGGGTAGAAGGCCTGCACCTGGTCGGCACGGAAACCGTTGCGCTTGAGCCACAGCGCCAGGTTCATCATGTCTTCGTCGGTGGTACCAGGGTGGGCAGCGATGAAGTAAGGGATGAGGTACTGCTCCTTGCCCGCCTCTTTCGAGAATTTCTCGAACATGCGCTTGAAGCGGTCATAGGTGCCGATACCCGGCTTCATCATCTGGTTGAGCGGCCCTTCCTCGGTGTGCTCCGGGGCGATCTTCAGGTAGCCACCCACGTGGTGGGTCACCAGTTCCTTCACGTACTCCGGCGACTCCACCGCCAGGTCGTAGCGCAGACCCGAGGCGATGAGAATCTTCTTCACCCCTGGCAGGGCGCGAGCGCTGCGGTACAGCTGGATCAACGCGGAGTGGTCGGTGTTGAGGTTCGGGCATATGCCGGGGAACACACACGACGGTTTGCGGCAGTGTTGCTCGATCTCGGTGCTCTTGCAGGCGATGCGGTACATGTTGGCAGTCGGCCCGCCGAGGTCGGAAATGACCCCGGTAAAGCCTGGCACCTTGTCGCGGATTTCTTCGATCTCGCGAATGATCGACTCGTGCGAGCGGTTTTGGATGATCCGTCCTTCGTGCTCGGTGATCGAGCAGAAGGTACAGCCGCCGAAGCAGCCACGCATGATGTTCACAGAGAAGCGGATCATCTCGTAGGCCGGGATGCGCGCCTTGCCATACACAGGGTGCGGAACACGGGCATAGGGCATGCCGAACACGTAGTCCATTTCTTCGGTGGTCATCGGAATCGGCGGCGGGTTCAGCCAGATATCGATGTCGCCATGCTTCTGCACCAGCGCCCGGGCGTTGCCGGGGTTGGTTTCCAGGTGCAGCACACGATTGGCGTGAGCATAGAGCACCGGGTCGTTGCGCACCTTCTCGAAGGACGGCAGGCGGATCACGGTCTTGTCCCGGGTCATGCGCGGGCTTTCGAGGATCTGCACCACCTTGGCTTCGTTGGGGTCCTCGACCTCGCCCTTGGCCTGCTCGATGGCGCAGGCCTGGGTGTCCTGGGTGTTCACGTAGGGGTTGATGATCTTGTCGATCTTGCCCGGCCGGTCGATGCGCGTCGAATCGACCTCGTACCAGCCCTGCGGCGTGTCACGGCGCACGAACACGGTGCCGCGTACGTCCGTGATGTCTTCGATCTTCTCGCCCCACGACAGGCGCTGGGCGACTTCCACCACGGCGCGCTCGGCGTTGCCGTAGAGCAGGATATCGGCGCAGGCATCGACCAGGATCGAATGACGAACCTTGTCCTGCCAGTAGTCGTAGTGAGCGATGCGGCGCAGCGACGCCTCGATGCCGCCCAGCACGATCGGCACGTGCTTGTAGGCTTCCTTGCAGCGCTGGCTGTACACCAGGCTGGCGCGGTCCGGGCGCTTGCCGGCCAGGCCACCAGGGGTGTAGGCGTCGTCGGAACGGATCTTCTTGTCTGCGGTGTAGCGGTTGATCATCGAGTCCATGTTGCCGGCCGCGATACCGAAGAACAGGTTCGGCTCGCCGAGCTTCATGAAGTCGTCCTTGGACGTCCAGTCGGGCTGGGCAATGATGCCCACGCGGAAGCCCTGGGCTTCCAGCAGCCGGCCGATGATCGCCATGCCGAAGGACGGGTGGTCGACGTAGGCATCACCGGTGACGATGATGATGTCGCACGAGTCCCAGCCCAGTTGATCCATCTCTTCCCGGCTCATGGGCAGGAACGGCGCTGGTCCGAAACATTCGGCCCAGTACTTGGGATAGTCAAATAACGGCTTGGCTGCTTGCATGGCGGTAACCGGTGTCAGGAGTGCAGGAAAATCGCGGCCGCGGAATATAGCACAAAATTTGACCACATCCGACGGTAATGGTCGGATTTATCAAGTGCCGAAATCGGCCGCCAGAGAGGCCCGCGCACCGTGCGGCGGGCCGGCGGTGGGTCAGTCGTCGTCGAACTGATAGCTGCCCGGCGCCAGGTTCTCGAAGCGCGTGTACTTGCCGATGAACGCCAGGCGCGCGGTGCCGATGGGGCCGTTACGCTGCTTACCGATGATGATCTCGGCGATGCCCTTGTATTCGGTTTCAGGGTGATACACCTCGTCACGGTAGACGAACATGATCACGTCGGCATCCTGCTCGATCGCACCCGACTCACGGAGGTCGGAGTTGATCGGGCGCTTGTTGGGGCGCTGTTCAAGAGAGCGGTTGAGCTGCGACAGGGCGATGACCGGGCAGTTGAATTCCTTGGCCAGGGCCTTGAGCGAGCGGGAGATCTCGGAAATCTCGTTGGTACGGTTCTCACCACCGGCGCCCGGGATTTTCATCAGCTGCAGGTAGTCGATCATGATCATGCCGATCTCACCGTGCTCACGGGCCACGCGGCGGGTGCGTGCGCGCATTTCCGAGGGGCTGATGCCGGCGGTGTCGTCGATGAACAGCTTGCGGTCATTGAGCAGGTTGACCGCCGAGGTCAGGCGCGGCCAATCGTCGTCGTCCAGTTGGCCGGAACGGATCTTGGTCTGGTCGATACGCCCGAGCGAGGACAGCATACGCATCATCAGCGATTCACCTGGCATTTCCAGCGAGTAGACCAGTACGGCCTTCTCGCTGCGCAAGACGGCGTTCTCCACCAGGTTCATGGCGAAAGTGGTCTTACCCATCGATGGACGGCCGGCGACGATAATCAGGTCGGCCGGCTGCAGGCCACTGGTTTTGTCGTCCAGGTCGGTGTAGCCGGTGGATAGGCCGGTGATCGCGTTCTGACTGTTGAACAGTGTGTCGATACGGTCGATGGCCTTGGTCAGCAAGTCGTTGACGCCCACCGGGCCGCCGGTCTTGGGTCGCGCCTCGGCGATCTGGAAGATCTGCCGCTCGGCCTCGTCAAGGATCTCCTCGGCTGTCCGCCCCTCGGGGTTGAAGGCGCTGTCGGCGATCTCGTTGCTGATGCCGATCAACTGACGCAGCGTGGCACGCTGGCGGACGATCTGCGCATAGGCCTTGATGTTGGCGACCGAGGGGGTGTTCTTGGCCAGCTCGCTGAGGTAGCCCAGGCCGCCCACTTGCGAGGTCTGGCCTTCCTTGTCGAGCTGCTCGGCCAGGGTCACCACGTCGATGGGCAGGTTCTGGTCGGCGAGCCGCGCGATGGCGCGGAAGATCAGGCGGTGGTCATGCCGATAGAAGTCGCCATCGGACACTTGATCGAGCACGCGCTCCCAGGCGTTGTTGTCCAGCATCAGGCCACCGAGCACAGCCTGTTCGGCCTCGATGGAATGTGGCGGCACCTTCAGGGCAGCGGTTTGCAGATCGTATTGTTCGGGGGCGGAAATATCGTTCATGGCCACTTGAATTCGAAGTTTCTCAATCAGGTGTGTGTCTGCAGCACCCTTCAGAAATACAAAGGGCACGACCTGCGAACAGGATCGTGCCCGATGTTAATCCTCTGGCGGACAGGCCGCCAGACGATCATGTGCTGCTTAGGCAGCCACCACGACAACGCGAACGGTCGCATCAACGTCGCTGTGCAGGTGCACGGCAACGTCGTACTCGCCGACGTTACGGATGGTGCCGTTCGGCAGACGAACTTCGCTCTTGGCCACTTCAACGCCGGAGGCGGTCAGGGCGTCAGCGATGTCGTGGGTGCCGATCGAACCGAACAGCTTGCCTTCGTCGCCAGCGGTGGCAGTGATGGTCACTTCCAGCTCGGCCAGTTGGGCA
>NZ_CAJYVE010000035.1 GCF_913777995.1 uncultured Pseudomonas sp.
GAGTGTTGGAACCACCTGATCCCATCCCGAACTCAGCAGTGAAACGACACATCGCCGATGGTAGTGTGGGGCTTCCCCATGTGAGAGTAGGTCATCGTCAAGATTAAACACCAAAACCCCTGATCGCACTGCGGTCAGGGGTTTTGCTTTTGCGCCGGGAAAACATCAGACCCGCATTGGCTCCATCTGGACGCCCGCCTGCGCAGCCCTTATGGTGCGCCCTTGAGTATTTCCCACGAGCCAAGGAAGCCCTAATGCCGTATACGACCTCATTGAACGCCGGTTTCATGGTGGTTCATGGCAACAGGCCGGATGAGTTGCGCAGCCTGGTCGTTTCCTGGATGCGTCGCTACCCCTTGGCGCCGTTGGAGAATGAAATCGCCCTGGTGCAGAGCAACGGTATTGCCCAATGGCTCAAGCTGGCACTGGCCGAAGACACCGAAGACGATGACATGGGCGGTTGTGGCATTGCCGCCGCCATCGACGTGCAATTGCCCGGCAGTTTCATGTGGCAGTTGTACCGTACTGTCCTGGGACGTGAAGAGATTCCCGCCACCTCGCTGCTGGACAAGGCGCCGCTGACCTGGCGTCTGATGCGTCTGTTGCCGGCGCTGCTCGAACGCCCGCATTTCGAACCCCTGCAACGCTTCCTTACCGACGACACCGATCTGCGCAAGCGCTACCAGCTGTCCGAACGCCTGGCCGACCTGTTCGACCAGTACCAGGTGTACCGTGCTGACTGGCTGGAAGACTGGGCGGCGGGGCGTCACCAATTACGCTCCGTACGCGGTGAAGTCCGTCCATTGAACCCGGCCAACATCTGGCAGGCGGAGTTGTGGCGTGCGCTGTTGCACGATGTCGGTGCCGAAGGCATGGCGCAGAGCCGCGCCGGCGTGCATCAACGCTTCATGGAATGCATTCAGGGCCTGGGCCAGGCACCGGCGGGCCTGCCATCGCGGGTCATCGTCTTCGGCATTTCCTCGCTGCCGGCCCAGACGCTGGAGGCATTGGCCGGTCTGGCGCGCTTCAGCCAGGTGCTGCTGTGTGTACACAACCCGTGTCGCCACTACTGGGCCGACATCGTGGCCGACAAGGACCTGCTGCGGCACCAGTACAAACGCCAGGCCCGCAAGCAAGGCATGCCCCAGGTGCTCGATCCCGAAGCGCTGCATCAGCATGCCCACCCTCTGCTGGCTGCCTGGGGCAAGCAGGGGCGTGATTACATCAATCTGCTCGACAGTCACGACAACCCGCACAGCTACCGCTTCTGCTTCAAGGATGAACGCATCGACCTGTTCAGCGACAGCGAACCCCGGAATTTGCTCAGCCAGTTGCAGGACGACATCCTCGAATTGCGTCCGCTCGACGAGACCCGCGAGCTATGGCCTGCCGTGGATCCTTTGCAGGATCGTTCGATCCGCTTCCATGTGGCGCACAGTGCCCAGCGCGAGGTGGAAATCCTTCATGACCAGTTGCTCGCGCGGTTCAGTCGCGACCCCGAACTGCGTCCCCGTGACATCATCGTCATGGTCCCTGACATCGACAGCTACGCCCCGCACATTCGCGCGGTGTTCGGGCAGATCGACCGCGATGACAAACGCTTCATTCCCTTCACCCTGGCCGACCAAGGTCAGCGCGGTCGCGAGCCGCTGCTGATTGCCGTGGAGCACCTGCTCAAGCTCCCGGACAGCCGCTTTCCGGTCAGTGAGATCCTCGACCTGCTGGATGTTCCGGCCTTGCGTGCGCGCTTCGGCATTCAGGAAAGCGACCTGCCGACCCTGCATCGCTGGATCGAAGGCGCTGGCATCCGCTGGGGACTGGACGCCCGGCAGCGTGCCGGGCTCGGTTTGCCGGAGGCCCTGGAACAGAACAGCTGGAAGTTCGGCCTGCGGCGCATGTTGCTGGGCTATGCGGTGGGCAGTGCCGAGGCCTATGACGGCATCGAACCCTATGACGAGATTGGCGGGCTGGACGCTGCGCTGATCGGCCCGCTGGTTGCGCTGATCGACGCACTCGACATCGCCCACGCGGAACTTAAAACCGCCGCCACCCCACAGGAGTGGGGCCTGCGCCTGCAGAATCTGCTGCGGGTATTCTTTCAGGCTGAAAGCGAGCACGACGACTACCTGCTGGTGCAGTTGGAGAACCTGCGCGAGCAATGGTTGCAGACCTGCGAAGTCGTCGGTCTGGTCGATGCCCTGCCGTTGACCGTGGTGCGTGAAGCCTGGCTGGCCGGGCTCGACCAGGGCCGCCTGTCGCAGCGCTTTCTGGCCGGTGCGGTGAACTTCTGCACGCTGATGCCGATGCGCGCCATTCCCTTCAAGGTGGTGTGTCTGCTGGGCATGAACGATGGTGACTACCCGCGTGCGCAAGCGCCACTGGACTTCGACCTGATGGGCAGCGACTACCGCCCCGGCGACCGTTCGCGGCGCGAGGATGACCGTTACCTGCTGCTCGAAGCGCTGCTGTCGGCCCGTGACCAGTTGTATGTCAGCTGGGTCGGCCACAGCATTCGCGACAACAGCGAGCGTCCGGCTTCGGTACTGATTGGCCAGTTGCGTGATCACCTGGCCAGCGGTTGGCGGCTGGCCGGAGTCGAGTCCGAATCGGGCCAGGCGCTGCTCGATGCCTTGACCCTGGCGCACCCGCTGCAACCCTTCAGCGCCCGCTATTTCACCCAAGGCTCGGGCTACTTCAGCTTCGCTCATGAGTGGGAAGCGCTGCATGAAGCGGTGCCGCCGGCTATCGATGCGCACCCTCTGCCGCCCCACCAGCCGCTGGAGCCCTTGGGCCTGAACCTGTTGCAGGACTTTTTGCGCAATCCGGTCAGGCATTTCTACACCCAGCGCCTGAAAATTTTCTTCGAGCAGGCCGAAGCGCCACTGGCCGACGAAGAGCCTTTCGTGCTCGACGCCTTGCAGCGCTACGGCGTGAGTGAAAGCCTGCTGATGGCGGCGATGCTCGACCCGCAGGCCAGCGAGGCCGCCATGCAGGCCCAGGCCCGGCGTCTGCAAGGCAGCGGGCTGCTGCCGATGGCCGGGTTCGGTACCGCTCTGCAAGCGGAGCTGATCGAGCCGTTGCCCAGTGTGCTGCAACGCTACCAGGCACTGTTGACGCGCTGGCCGGAGCCGCTGCATAGCGCCTTGCCGGTGAGCTTCGAGTACCGTGGCATGCAGCTCGAAGGCTGGCTGGGTGGCCTGCACCGCAATGCCGAAGGGCAGATGCTCGCGGTCAGCGCCGTGCCCAATGGCATCGGCTCGAAGAAGACCCGCAAGTGGCATCGCCTGATCCGTCCCTGGGTCAACCACCTCACCGCCTCAGCCTGTGGCCTGCCGCTGACCACCGCGCTGGTGGCCAGCGATGAAACCCTGCTGTTGCCGCCGCTGCCCGAGGCAGACGCGCGCCGCGATCTGCAGTACCTGCTCAGCGGCTGGCTGAACGGTATGCAGCATCCATTGCCGGTCGCCCCCAAGACCGCCTTTGCCTGGCTGTCGCAGGCCGGCGATCCGCTCAAGGCCGAGGCCGCGGCACGCAAGGCCTATGACGGTGATGGCCAGAACACCCAGGGAGAACGGGCCGAAAGCATTGCCCTGCTGCGTCAGTACCCGGACTTCGACGCCCTGCAAGACAGCGAAAGCTTTGCCGGCTGGTGCGAAGCCCTCTATAAGCCGATGTTCGACGCGCCCTGGCAGGGCGAGGAGGCGGGACAATGAATACCTCAGCGGCCTCTCGTCCCTTGGCACTGCGTTTTCCGCTGCGCGGCAGCCAGCTCATCGAAGCCAGCGCCGGCACTGGCAAGACCTTCACCATTTCCGCGCTCTACCTGCGCCTGGTGCTGGGGCATGGCGATGAGTCCAGCGGCTTTGGTCGTGAGCTGCTGCCGCCACAGATCCTCGTGGTGACCTTCACCGACGCCGCCACCAAGGAGCTGCGCGACCGCATTCGTACGCGCCTGGCGGAAGCGGCGCGCTTCTTCCGCGACGAAATCGCCGCTCCCGATACGCTGATCGCCGAACTGCGCGATGACTTCGCGCCCGAGCAATGGGCCGCGTGCGCCAGTCGCCTGGACATCGCCGCGCAATGGATGGACGAAGCGGCGGTGTCGACCATCCACAGCTGGTGCCAGCGCATGCTGCGCGAACACGCCTTCGACAGCGGCAGCCTGTTCACCCAGAGCCTGGAAACCGACCACAGCGAACTGCTGGGAGAAGTGCTGCGCGATTACTGGCGACGCTTCTGCTACCCCATGAGCGGGGCATCCCTGGCGTGGGTACGGGAAAACTGGGGTGGGCCGGATGCGCTGCTGCGACGCGTACGTGGCCTGTTCGGCCGCGAACTCAAACCGCTGGAACAGGATCCGGCGCAGTTGATCGACGAGGCACTGGAGCGCCGGCAGGCCGCCTTGCAGGCGCTCAAGGCGCCCTGGGTCGACTGGGTGCCGCAGCTGTTCGAGCTGTTCCAGGCGGCGGTGGCGGCCAAGCAGGTCAATGGCAACAAGATTCGCGAGAACTACTACCGGCCCTGGTTGGAAAAACTCGCGACTTGGGCGGCCGACCCCGCCCAGGAGCAGCTGGAACTGGGGACCGGCTTCACCCGCCTGACTCCGGACGGCATCGCTGATGCCTGGAAGGCCGAGCCTCCGGTACACCCGGCCTTCGACGCCATGCGAAGCCTCAAGGACGCGCTGGACAACCTGCCCAGCCCCGATGTCGAGTTGCTGCAGCATGCGGCGCGTTGGGTGGGCGCACGCTTCGAAAGCGAAAAGCGTCGCCGCGCCGAGATGGGCTTCGACGACATGCTGTTGCGCCTGGACAGCGCCCTGACCGGTGCCGCTGGCGAGCGCCTGGCCAGTCTGATTCGCGAGCAGTTTCCGGTCGCGCTGATCGACGAATTCCAGGACACCGACCCGGTCCAGTACCGTATCTTCGACAGCATCTATCGCCTGGAGGACAACGACCCGCATACCGGCCTGTTCCTCATCGGCGACCCCAAGCAGGCGATCTACGCCTTCCGTGGCGCCGACATTCATACCTACCTGCGCGCCCGCCGCGCCACTGCTGGCCGCTGGCACACGCTGGATACCAACTTCCGCTCCAGTACGGCGATGGTCGAAGCCGCCAACCAGGTGTTCCTGCACGCCGAAACCCGAGAACAGGGCCGTGGTGCCTTTCTGTTTCGCGAGCAGGGCGACAACCCGGTGCCGTTCAGCCCGGTTTTGGCTCAGGGTCGCAAGGAGCGTCTGGAGGTGCAGGGTCAGCCGCTCCACGCCTTGACGGTCTGGCACTGGGCGGGTGACGAACCGGTGTCCGGCGCCGCCTATCGCCAGCAACTGGCGGCGGCCTGTGCCAGTGCCATCGTCGCGTTGCTCAGCGGCGGCCAGCAGGGCACCGCAGGTTTTGTCCGCCCCGGCGAAGCACTGCGCGGTGTGCTGCCGGCCGACATCGCCATCCTGGTGCGCGACGGCCAGGAGGCCCAGGCCATCAGGGCTGCGCTGGCAGCGCGCAACGTCCGCAGCGTATACCTGTCGGACAAAGACTCGGTGTTCGCCGCCCAAGAGGCCCACGACCTGCTGGCCTGGCTCAAGGCCTGTGTCGAGCCGGACGCCGAGCGAGTGCTGCGCGCTGCGCTGGCGAGCATCACCCTGGCCTTGCCGCTGGCCGAGCTGGAACGCCTCAACCACGACGAACTGGCCTGGGAACGGCGTGTCATGCAGTTCCGTGGCCTGCGCATGCTGTGGCGCCAGCAGGGCGTGCTGCCGATGCTGCGCCGCCTGCTGCACGACTTCGGCCTGCCGCAGACGCTCATGGCCCGCAGCGACGGCGAACGCGTACTGACCAACCTGCTGCACCTGTCCGAGCTGTTGCAGCAGGCCTCTGGCGAGCTGGATGGCGAGCAGGCACTGGTGCGTTACCTGACCGAGCAACTGGCCTTGGGCGGGCAGACCGGCGAAGAGCAGATTTTGCGTCTGGAAAGCGACGAGCAACTGGTCAAGGTGGTCACCATCCACAAATCCAAGGGCCTGGAATACCCCTTGGTGTTCCTGCCGTTCATCTGTTCCAGCAAACCGGTGGACGGCAGCCGCTTGCCGTTGCAATTCCACGATGATGAAGGCCGGCTGCATTTCAGCCTGCAAGCCACCGCAGAACTGGTCAAGCGTGCCGACGACGAGCG
The DNA here is from genome assembly GCF_913777995.1 of uncultured Pseudomonas sp. Lineage (GTDB taxonomy): Bacteria > Pseudomonadota > Gammaproteobacteria > Pseudomonadales > Pseudomonadaceae > Aquipseudomonas. Next base: position 6,172 of record NZ_CAJYVE010000035.1, read on the forward strand.
TCTGGCCGAAGACCTGCGGCTGCTCTACGTGGCCCTGACCCGTTCGGTGCATGCCTGCTGGCTGGGGGTGGCTGACCTCAAGCGCGGCGCGAGCAAGCTCTCGCAGTTGCACCGCTCGGCGCTGGGCTACCTGCTCGGCGGCGGAGCGCCGCTGCGTGACAGCCAGGAACTCGACGAGTGGCTGCTGGCCCTGGCCGCGCCCAGCCGTGCGATTTCCGTGCAACCACTGCCCCAGGCCAACGACGAGCCCTTCACGCCCGTGCGCGTGCAGAGCGGGCCGATCAAGGCGCTCAGTGCGCGGCGCAAGGCGGCGGAGCACTGGTGGATCGCTTCGTACAGTGCCCTGCGCCTGGGCGATGGCATGGTCGCCGGCAGTGACAGCGCACCGGACACGCCGCTGGCGCAAAAGCTCTTCGATGACGACCGCCCCGACCCTCAGGCCGCCCGCGAGCCGGTGCCCGGCGTCAGCGACATCCACCGCTTTCCTCGCGGCCCCAACCCCGGCACCTTCCTGCACGGCCTGTTGGAGTGGGCGGGCAGAGAAGGCTTCGCCGAGGTGGCGGCGGACCCGCAGCGAACCCCTAACGGTCTGCTCCAGACCGTGGCCAAGCGCTGTGAGCGACGCGGCTGGAGCGCCTGGATCACGCCGCTGGGCGACTGGCTGGTCGACCTGCTGGGCATGCCCCTGCCGCTGGGGCCGCAGACACCACCGGTGGCCTTGTGCGACCTCGACCAGCCCAACCAGTACCGGGTGGAAATGGAGTTCTGGTTCGCCAGCCACCGCGTCGACGTACAGCGCCTGGATAGCCTGGTGCGCCAGCACACCCACGCCAATGCACCACGCCCGGCCGTGCAGACGGCCGCCCTCAACGGCATGTTCAAGGGCTTCATCGACCTGACCTTCGAGCATGACGGCCGCTATTACGTGGCCGACTACAAATCCAACTGGCTGGGTGCGGACGACAGCGCCTATGCCCCGCAGGCCATGGAAACCGCGATCCTCGAACACCGCTACGACCTGCAGTACGTGCTTTACCTGCTGGCCTTGCATCGCCAGCTCAAGGCGCGCCTGGCCGACTACGACTACGACCGCCACATGGGCGGCGCGTTGTACCTGTTCCTGCGTGGCAGCCGTGCGCCGGGGCAGGGCGTGTTCCATGCCCGCCCGCCGCGTGAACTGATCGAAGACCTTGACCTGTTGTTCCAGGGCCGCTTGCCGATGCCGCAGCGCGCAGGAGAACCCGCATGAGCCGTACCCTTGCCCACCTGTTGCCGACGCCCTTGCAGGCCGATGGCTTGAGCCACCTGGCACCGCTGGCCCGCGTCGACGACTTGCTGAGCCTGCTCGACCGCTGGACCGAGCGGGGCTGGCTGCGTGCCCTGGACCGGGCTTTCGTGGCCTTTCTGGCCAGCCTTGACCCGTCGGCCGATCCGCGCGTGCTGCTGGCCGCCGCACTGACCAGCCACCAACTGGGGCACGGGCATGTATGCCTGGACCTGTTCGAGACGCTTGATAAGCCGGACTTCGCCCTGTCACTGCCGCCGGAAGGTGATCTGCAGAGTGGCCCGATGCTGTTGCCCTCGCAGTTGCTGGGCGGGCTCGATGGCGCGGCCTGGTGCCAGGTGCTGGCCGACAGCCCGCTGGTGGCGGCGGCGCAGACCCCTGACCCCGAGCAGCAGCGCCGGCCCTTGGTCCTCGCCGAGCGGCGCCTGTACCTGCGCCGCTACTGGAATTACGAGCGGCGCATCGACGCGGTGCTGCACCGGCGCCTGGGGCAAGCGCAAGAGCCGCCAGCCGATCTGCGCCAGCGCCTGGATGCGCTGTTCGGCCAGCCCACCGAACAGATCGACTGGCAGAAGCTGGCCTGCGCCCTGGCCACCCGCCGCGCGTTCAGCATCATCACCGGCGGGCCAGGCACCGGCAAGACCACCACGGTGGTGCGCCTGCTGGCGTTGTTGCAGGCACCGGCCGTGGAAAGCGGCCAGCCGCTGCGTATTCGCCTCGCGGCACCCACCGGCAAGGCGGCAGCGCGGCTGACCGAGTCCATCAGCCAGCAAGTACGCCAACTGAGCGTCGATGAATCCGTGCGCGACAAGATCCCCAGTGAGGTCACCACCGTGCATCGCCTGCTGGGCAGCCGCCCCGGCACCCGGCACTTCCGCCATCACGCGGGCAACCCGTTGCAACTGGATGTGCTGGTGGTCGACGAAGCCTCGATGATCGACCTGGAAATGATGGCCAACCTGCTCGATGCCTTGCCGCCCCACGCCCGCATGGTGCTGCTGGGCGACAAGGACCAGCTGGCTTCGGTGGAGGCCGGCGCCGTGCTGGGTGACCTGTGCCGCGACGCCGAGGTTGGCCTGTACAGCCCGCAGACCCGCGCCTGGCTGGAGTCGGTGAGCGGCGAAAACCTCGCCGCCAGCGGCCTGCAGGAAGGTGATGCCACCCGGCATGCGCTGGCCCAGCAGGTGGTGATGCTGCGGCACTCACGACGCTTCGGCCAGGGCAGTGGCATCGGCCAGCTGGCCAGGTTGGTCAACCAGCAGCAGGCCGGCAAGGCCCGCGAGCTGCTGGCGGCCAACAGTCATTCCGACCTCTACCTGTGCCGCCTGGACAACCAGCCCGATGGCAGCCTGGAGCGCCTGGTGCTTGACGGGCACGGCCTGGAAGGCGAGCGCCCCCAGGGCTACCGCCACTACCTGGACTTGCTGGCGGTGCAGCGACCGGCAGCGGGCACCGATCTCTCTGACCCCTGCTGGACGGTCTGGGCCCGTGAGGTGCTGCAGGCATTCGACGAATTCCAGCTGCTCTGCGCGGTGCGCAAAGGACCTTGGGGTGTCGAGGGGCTCAACCAGCGCATCACGGCGGCGTTGTTCAATGCCGGGCTGATCGATGGCGAACAGTGGTATGAGGGGCGGCCTGTACTGATGACTCGCAACGACTACGGCCTGGGTCTGATGAACGGCGACATCGGCATCGCCCTGCGCGTTCCGGAACGAGAAGGCGACAGCCGCCAGGTGCTGCGCGTGGCCTTCGCGCGTAACGATGGCAGCGGTGGGGTGCGGCTGATTCTGCCCAGCCGGCTCAATGACGTCGAAACCGTCTACGCCATGACGGTGCACAAATCCCAAGGCTCGGAGTTCGCGCACACCGCGTTGATCTTGCCCGAAGCCTTGAATCCGGTGCTGACCAAGGAGCTGATCTACACCGGCATCACCCGGGCGCGGCGCTGGTTCAGCCTTATCGAACCCCGCCAGGGTGTGTTCGAGCAGGCGGTACAGCGCAAGGTCAAGCGCTTGTCGGGGTTGATGCTGGCTCTCTAGCCTCAATACGGGTCAGTTAGGGACGATCTGACTTTTGTTGGAGCGAGCTTGCTCGCGAAGAGGCCGGCAAAGCTCATGCATCTGTTGTGAACGTGACGCAGCCATCGCGAGCAAGCTCGCTCCAACGGTCTAACTGACCCGTATTGTCTCTAGCCCGAGGCCTGGCCGTTTTTCCGCCTGCACGGCCAGGCACCAAATCCGCTCAACGATGCAAAATGTTGCGCTCCGGCTTTGCTGCCACGGCAAGGTTTGCTTCTGAAATGCATAATTGTGGGAAAGGTAGGACCTCCCTACCATCGCTTCAAGGTTGACACACCGCCAGCCCGAGGCGGGGCTGAAGACCCCGCCCTTACAAGAAGCCGGAGAACCTTGAATGACAACTGCGCAGATGACGACATCAGCTGTGGCGGGACGTATGCCCAGGAGCAAGCTGTACAAGCTGGTCATCGCCTCATCCATTGGCAACGCCCTGGAGTGGTTCGACCTGATCGTCTATGGCTTTTTCGCCATGACCATTTCCAAGCTGTTCTTTCCTACCAGCGACGAAACCGTATCGCTGCTGCTGGCGCTCGGTACTTTCGCCGTTTCCTACCTGATCCGTCCGCTGGGCGCCATAGTCCTCGGCTCTTACGCCGACCGCGTAGGTCGCAAGGCGGCCATGCTGGTGTCGATCTGGCTGATGATGCTGGGCACCTTCCTGATCGCGGTCATGCCCACCTATGCCAGCATTGGCCTGCTGGCGCCGATCGGCATCTTCGCCGCCCGCTTGATCCAGGGCTTTTCTGCCGGTGGCGAGTTCGGCAGCGCCACGGCCTTGCTGGTGGAGCACGCCCCCGAGCGCAAGGGGCTGATCTCCAGCTTCATGTTCGCCAGCCAGGGTATCAGTGGCTTGCTGGCGTCAGGCTTTGGCCTGCTGCTGAGCAGCTACCTGACGGTCGAGCAGCTGGAGTCCTGGGGCTGGCGCATTCCCTTTCTGTTTGGCCTGCTGATCGGCCCGATCGGCCTGTATATCCGCCGCCACATCGACGAAGCCAGCGAGTTCCAGAAGAGCGAGCCCGAACACGCGCCGGCCGGTGCGCTGTTGCGTGGTCACAAGTACCGCATGCTGCTGGCCATCGGTGCCCTGGTGCTGTCGACCTCGGTGAGCTACGTGATCATCTACATGCCCACCTATGCCGTGAAACAACTGGGCCTGACCGCCTCCATCGGTTTTGCCGGCACGCTGCTCAGTGGCCTGGTGCTGACCCTGCTCACGCCCTTCATCGGCCACCTGTCCGATGTGTTCGGCCGCACCCGCATCATGTTCTGGGCGGCGCTGATCTTCATCGCCAGCATTTATCCGGCGTTCTCCTGGCTCGCTGCACACCCGACCCTCGGCGCCTTGCTGGCCGTGCTGTTCTGGATGAGCGTGCTCAAGGCCGTGTATTTCGGCGGCCTGCCAGCGCTGATGTCCGAACTCTTCCCCACCCAGGTCCGCGCCACGGGCATGGCCTTGAGCTACAACATCGGCACCACGATCTTCGGCAGCTTCACGCCGTTCTTCGTGGCCTGGCTGATCGGCACCAGCGGCAACAAGCTGGCACCGAGCTTCTACCTGCTGGCCACCGGCCTGCTCAGCCTGATCACCCTCCTGGCCATTCAGCGACAGCTTCGCCAGCGCTGATCCAGCGTTCCACCCGCAATACCGCAGTGCGTCGCCGCCCATGCCGGGCCGGCCGCGCGCCGCTGCGTGCCTGATCTTTCAATGGCCTGTAATCACTTGAGATTCTGGAGTGGGATATGTTCGATTCACGATTCAAATGTGCCGTGGCGGCCACTGTGGGCTTCTGTGCATCCGGCTCCGCCCAGGCGCAATTCTTCGATGACAGCCACTTGACCCTGGGGCTGCGCAACTTCTACGTGGATCGCGACTTCAAGCAGGCCGACGCGCCCAAATCGCGCACCGGCAGCTGGTCGCAGGGCTTCGACCTGCAGTTCAAGTCGGGCTACACCGACACCCCGATCCAGTTCGGCCTCGACCTGGGCACCGATTTCGCCTACCGGCTCGATGGCGGCAAGGGGCGCTCGCCCGATGGCGTGCTGCCCGTGCAAACCGATGGCAGCCCGGTACGTGACTACGGGCGCGCCAACGTGGCGGTCAAGCTGCGTTACTCCAAGACCGAGCTGCGCATTGGTGACCAACAACCGAACCTGCCGGTGGCCTCCTATGACCCCACCCGGCAGTTGATCACGCGCTACCAGGGCGCGGTGCTGGAGTCGCGGGAGGTCAAGGACCTGACCCTGACCGCCGGGCGCCTGTGGGGCATCACCGGCCGTGAGTCGTCCAACAGTGAAGAGCTGTACCTGTGGGGCGACACCCCGGCGCAATCTAGCGATGGCCTGAACTTCGCGGGCGCCACCTACGCCTTCACGCCGCAGCTGTCGGGCAGCTACTTCTACGCGCAACTGGAAGACATCTACCGCCAGCACTACCTCGGCCTGGCGCACAAGATGCCACTGGGGGGCGGCTTCACACTCAAGACAGACGTGCGTTACTACAACACCGAGGAAGAGGGCAAGGCGCTGTCCGGTCGGGTCGACAACCGTACCTATGGGGTGATGTTCAGCCTCAACAGGGGCGGCCACACCTTTGGCGCGGGCTACCAGCGCATGCTCGGGCTGGACACCTTCCCGACCTTCAACGACTACGCGCCAGCGCCGTATCTGATCAACTGGTCGGCACTGGGCTTCGTCAAGCCGGGCGAGCGTTCCTGGCAGGTGCGCTACGACTACGACTTTGCGGCGCTGGGCGTGCCTGGCTTGAAATGGATGGCGCGCTGGATGGAAGGCAACGACATCAACCTGGGCCGGCAGAGCCACGAGACCGAGCGCACCTCGATTCTCAGCTATGTCGTGCAGAGCGGTGCGCTGAAGGGCTTCGGGGCCAACTGGATGAACATCGGGGTGAGTACCCGCGAGTCCAGCCGCTACGAGGAAAACCGCCTGGCGCTGACCTACACGGTGAACTTCTGGTAAGGATGACCTGAGCGCCGTTCGCGGTCGAAGCCGTTTTCCGGGCGTGGCGGCGGGAAGCGGCTGAGGGTTCAGTTGCCCGGTTTGCTCACCGTCAGCAGCTGTTCTTCGAGGTAGCTCAGGAAGTAGCGCACCAGCACCGGCAGCTTGCGCCCGGCCATGATCTGCACCTGCAGGCTGCGTTGCCGCAGTTGCGGGTCGCTCATCGGTACCAGTACCAGGTCGTCGCGGTGTGCGGTGCCGCTGACCGTGGCCGCGCCGCACAGGGCGATCACGTCGCTGGAGTGGCGCACCGCATGGTAGATGGCGCCCAGCGAATGGCTGGCGTAGGCCGGAAGAATGGTCAGGCCGTGCAGGTTGCAGGCGATATCGAACAGGTAACGGATGGTCGAGCCGGCATGGGGCAGGGCCAGCGGGTAGGCGCTCAGTTGCCGTACCGTCAGCGACGGCTGGCGCGCCAGCGGGTGGCTGGCGGGCATCAGCGCAGTAACCGGCGAGTTGCAGCTCAGCGAGATTTCCACGCCCAGGGTCGGGGTCAGGCTGAAGGTCAGGGCAATGTCCACCATGCCTTCCTTGACCAGATGCGAAGCCCGGGCCGCATCCACCACCTGCAGATCGAAGCTGGCGCCTGGATGAAAGCCGCGAAACTGCGCGCAGACCCTGGGCAGGAACTCCCAGGCCATGCCTTCCGGGCAGGCCAGGGTGATCTTCTGCTGCTGCAGGGTATTGAGGCCGCGCATTTCGGCGATGACGTTCTTCACTTCCAACTGGTTGCGGTTGGCGTAGGCCAGCAGCAATTCGCCGGGCTCGGTGAGCTGCATGCCGCGCGGTTTGCGCTCGAACAGCTGCAAGCCGAGGCTGTCTTCCAGGTTGGCGATCTGCCGGCTCACTGCCGAGACCGCGACGTGAAGTTCTTCGGCCGCCGCCGACAGCGAACCGGTACGCGCCACGCTGTGGAAATAACGCAGAGGCAAATCGTGCATGAACCGGCTCCCGTGCTGCTTCAGGAATGTGCAAACCTGGTTTGCGTATAAGGCAAGGATGTATTGAAAACTTGATAATTGTTGCAAGCCAGGGCGCCACGTTAACCTGCCTCGCATCATTGGTCGAGTGCCTTACCCGACCGCGCCCTTTTGCAAGGAACCTGTTATGACCTCTTCGGCCCACACCCGTGAGCACGCCATCGAACTGGCCGCCCAGCACTACCGCAGTGGTGCGTTCCTGGACATCCTCGGGCGTCGCGTGGCACAGCGCACCGAAAGCCAGAACCCTGAATGCGCCGCCGCGCTGCACGATTATCTGCACGATGAACTGCAGCCGGTGCTGCAGGCTTTGGGATTTACCTGCCGGCTGCTCGACAACCCTCTGGCCGGCAAGCCGCCGCTGCTGCTGGCCGAGCGCATCGAGGGGGCGTCCCTGCCGACCCTGCTGAGCTATGGCCATGGGGATGTCACCAGCGGCCAGGACGATCTGTGGCAGGACGGCACTGCTCCCTGGCAGGTCAGCGTCAAGGACGGGCGTATCTATGGTCGCGGCACCGCCGATAACAAAGGCCAGCACAGCATCAACCTGGCGGCGTTGGAGGCGGTGCTGCAGGCGCGTGCCGGCAAGCTCGGTTTCAACCTGAAGATGCTCTTCGAGATGAGCGAAGAGGTCGGCTCTCCTGGCCTGGAAGAGGCGTGCCGCGAGCATGCCCAAGCGCTGGCTGCCGATCTGTTCCTGGCCTCGGACGGCCCGCGGGTGCGTCATGACCTGCCCACGCTGTTCCTCGGTTCGCGCGGTGTCTGCCAGTTCCGCCTGGTGCTGGACACCGGTAACGGCAGCCGGCATTCGGGCAACTGGGGCGGCATCATCACCAACCCGGCCATTGTGCTCAGCCATGCGCTGTCCAGCCTGGTGTCGGCCAGTGGGCAACTATTGCTGGACTTCCTCAAGCCGGCACCGATGAGCGAAGCCGTGGCGAAGCTGGTGCGTGAGTTGCCGGTGGGCGGCGAAAGTTTCGACCCGCAGCTCGACCCGAACTGGGGCGAGCCCGGCTTGAGCACCGGTGAAAAACTGTTCGGCTGCAATACCCTGGAAGTGGTGGGGCTGTCGGCGGGTAGCACGGTGAAGGTCATCGGCGCGATTCCGGGCCGCGCCGAGATGGTCTGCCAGCTGCGTTTCGTGCCAGGCACCGACTGGCAGAATCTGGCCGGCCACCTGCGTGCGCATTTCGACCGCCTGGGTCTGCAGGACGTGCAGGTGCAGGTCGAAGGCGGTTACGCGGCGACGCGGCTCGACCCCTCGCATCCCTGGGTCGGCTTCGTCAGCCGCTCGGTGGGCGCCAGCCTGGGCCAGCCAGTCAGCATCCTGCCCAACCTGGGCGGCACCATCCCCAACCACTGCTTCGCCGACGTGCTGGGCCTGCCCACCGTGTGGCTGCCGCACTCTTACCCTTCCTGCAAGCAGCACGCGCCGGATGAGCACCTGCTGGAGAGCATCGTAGAGCAGGGGTTGCGCGCCGCCGCCGGGCTGTTCTGGGACCTCGGCGAGCCGGCGCTGTATCCGGCCGGGATGCTGCCTGCGCGCAGAGAGGAGCGCCTGGCGACGCTCCAGGATTGACCCAGGCGAGCCGGCGTGGCCGGGGAATGGATCAGCCGGCGACCGGTACGCGCCAGTCGTCGCTGCCCGAGGTGCCGCTGGCCTCGTGGGTCCAGGTGATCTTGCGGTAGCTCATGTACACGTCCTGCAGGTGAGTGAACTGCGCGTTCTTCGGGTCCTGGCAGTTGTGCATGTAATCGCGGATGTCGACGATGATCGCGTCCTCCAGGCGGGTGGTGTAGTAGTGCTCCTGCTTGCCCTCGGCAGAGGTGCGGTACCACTTGATGACCACCTCGGTGAGTACTTCGCCGCTGGTCAGTGCCGCCAGCAGCAGCGGCGAGGCCTTGTCGAACACTTTGGTGACGCAGGCCGGTTCGTGGATGCGCTGGCCGCTGGGCTGGCCGGATTGCGTGTCGCGGGGAATCAGCACCTTGTGGGCGAAGGCCTGGACCATCACCTCGTCCTCGTGACCTTCCTGATAGATGTTGCCCACCGAGGCGGCAGTGAAGGCGCCCTGAGTGATCAGGCCTTGTTTGGTGCCGGTGACCGACATGTATGCGGGTGTCGCCATGCTTAACTCCTGAAAAATGAAGCCGACGCTGGCGGACCGTAACGGCCGCCTGATGCGTGCGGTGCGCGGCGTACAACTCAAGAACCGTGCCTTCACAGCTAAATCGTTGAGAATCAATGGCTTGGATCAATTCACGGCGTGCTGTGGGTGAGTTTTTCCCGCGAAAGCGCGCAATAGCCCGCGTGGGCCTGCGCAAATGCTGCGCAGCGCCCTGCAGGGGCGTGGTCACAGGCTTCCACCAGGCTGTGCACAGAGTTATCCACAGCTTGTGCGGAAAATGTCGTTCATGCCGACGGCATCGGCAGGCGAGAAATGCCGCTACCTGAGCTTCAATCAATGCATGAGGGCGCAGTGCCAGACCTCCTGCTGCCGCCTGCCAAGGAGAACGACAATGAAGATTGCATTCATCGGCCTGGGCAACATGGGTGCGCCCATGGCCCGCAACCTGCTCAAGGCCGGGCATTACCTGCATCTGTACGATCTGGACCGCGACGCGGTGGCCGAGCTGGCGGCGCTGGGCGGGCAAGCCAGCGACTCTCCGGCCCATGCCGCCCAGGGCAGTGAACTGGTGATCTCCATGCTGCCGGCGGCTGCCCATGTGCGCAGCGTGTTCCTCGACACCAACGGGGTGCTGGCCGGTATCGCCGCCGGCACCCCGGCCCTGGACTGCAGCACCATCGACCCCCAGAGCATCCGCGACATCGCCGCATGTGCCGCCGCCCAGGGCGTGGTGGTGGGCGATGCGCCGGTGTCCGGCGGCACCGCAGGGGCCAGCGCTGGCACGCTGACCTTCATGGTCGGTGGCTCGGCGGCGCATTTTCAGCAGGTCAGGCCGGTGCTGGCGCAGATGGGCCGCAATATCGTGCACTGCGGTGAGGTCGGCACCGGGCAGGTCGCCAAACTGTGCAACAACCTGCTGCTGGCGATCTCGATGATCGGCGTGTCCGAGGCCATGGCGCTGGGCAACGCCCTCGGTATCGATACCCAGGTGCTGGCCGGTGTCATCAACAGTTCTACCGGCTGTTGCTGGAGTTCGCAGAGTTACAACCCCTGGCCTGGCATCGTCGAGACAGCGCCGGCTGCGCGGGGCTATACCGGTGGTTTCGCCGCCGACCTGATGCTCAAGGACCTGGGGCTGGCCACCGAGGCAGCCCGCCAGGCGCACCAGCCGGTGATCCTCGGCGCGCTGGCGCAGCAGCTGTTCCAGGCCATGAGCCAGCGTGGCGAAGGCAAGCGGGACTTCTCGGCGATCGTCGAAAGCTATCTGAGCAAGTCCTGAGCCGTCAGGCCGGGCCCAGGCCGCGCTCCAGCCACACCTGGCGGGCGCTGTGGTGCAGGATGCCATGGCGCCTGGCCAGGGCCAGGCGGTCCTTGCTGTAGCCGCCCCCGATCACGCCCATGACCGGAATGTCGCGACCCAGACAGTGATGCAGCACGGCGCAGTCGCGGGCTGCCAGGCCCTGGTCGGTCAGCTTCAGGTAGCCCAGGGCATCGTCCTGATGGACGTCCACCCCGGCGTCGTACAAGACCAGGTCCGGCTTGTAGAAGGGCAGCAGGTAATTGAGCGTTTCGTCCACCACCTGCAGGTAGTCGGCGTCGCCCATGCCCATCGGCAGCGGGATGTCCCAATCGCTTTGCGCCTTGCGCGCCGGGAAGTTCTTCTCGCAGTGCAGCGAGACGGTAATGGCCTCTTCGGTGTCGGCCAGCAGACGTGCGGTGCCGTCGCCCTGGTGCACGTCGCAGTCGAAGATCAACACCCGGCCGACCCGGCCGCTGGCCAGCAGGTAGCGGCTGATGATCGCCAGGTCGTTGAAGATGCAGAAGCCGGCCGGGTAGTCGTAGTGGGCGTGATGGGTGCCACCGGCCAGATGGCAGGCCAGGCCATGGCGCAGAGCCTGCTCGGCGGTCAACAGCGAGCCGCCGACGGCACGCACGGTGCGCCGCGCCAGTGGCTCGCTCCACGGCAGGCCGAGGCGCCGCTGGTCTTCGCGCGACAGCTCGCCACTCATGAAGCGGGCGATGTACGCCGGGTCGTGGGCCAGGGCCAGGATATCCGGCGGGCACAGCGCCGGGCGTAGCAGCTGCTCGTCACGCACCACGCCGCTGTCGACCAGGTGATCGCGCAGCAGGCGGAACTTGTCCATCGGGAAACGGTGGTCGGCGGGGAAGGGCGGGCTGTAATCGTCGTGAAAGATCAGTGGCAGGGACATTTTCGGCAAGCTTGGAGGTCCAAGCGCGATAGTGCCAGTTCAGCCTGCCATCGCACAGTATTCATCGCAGGCTACACTGGCGCGATCCTTTGAGATGGCCCGGAGAGATGACGGATGGAGCCGATACTGACCCTCGATAGCGCACGGCTGCTGATGCGCCAGTGGCGCGATGACGATTTGCCCGCGTTCGCCGCCATGTGCGCCGATCCGCAGGTGATGCGTTACTTTCCCGAGCCCATGACCCGTCTGCAGAGCGCGGCGATGATCGGTCGCCTGCGCGGCCATTTCGCCGAGCTGGGCTTTGGCCTGTGGGCCCTGGAACGCAAGGACACCGGTGCCTTCATCGGCTTCACCGGCCTGCTGGTGGTGGAGTTCGACGCGCCGTTCACGCCGGCGGTGGAGATTGGCTGGCGCCTGGCCCGCGAGCACTGGGGCCTGGGCTTTGCCAGCGAAGCGGCGTGGACGGCGCTGGGTTGTGGTTTCGAGCGCCTGGGGCTGGACGAGATCGTCTCCTTCACCGCACGCAGCAACCAGCCCTCCCAGAAAGTCATGCAGGCCATCGGCATGCAACCCGACCCGGCCGGGGATTTCGAGCATCCAGCCGTGGCCGACGGGCACCCGCTCAAACCACACGTGCTGTATCGCATCAACCGCGAGCAATGGTTGTCGACCCTGCAAGGCTGAAGGATTTTGTATCATTCGTGCCAGTTGCCTGCCTGTGTGCGTCCCATGCGTAGCGCGCCGCACCGAGCGGGCGAAACCCTTTGCTGCAAGGAGTCGTGAATGAGCCGAGTGCTGGAAGACCTGGTCGATCTGCTGACGTTGGAAGCCATTGAAGAAAACCTGTTTCGCGGCCGCAGCCAGGACCTGGGTTTCCGCCAGCTGTTCGGCGGCCAGGTGCTGGGCCAGTCGCTGTCGGCGGCCAGCCAGACCGTCGAGGATGCCCGCCATGTGCATTCGCTGCACGGCTACTTTTTGCGCCCCGGCGATGCCCAGTTGCCGGTGGTCTATCACGTCGACCGGGTGCGTGACGGTGGCAGCTTCAGCACCCGACGGGTCACGGCGATCCAGAAGGGCAAGCCGATCTTCACCTGCAGCGCCTCGTTCCAGTACGACGAAGCAGGCTTCGAGCACCAGGCCTCGATGCCCCAGGTGGTCGGGCCGGACAACCTGCCCTGCGAGCTGGAGTTGCTGACCCGCCGTGCGCATCTGATTCCCGAGCCGCTGCGCGACAAGTTCCTGTGCCCCAAGCCCATCGAGTTTCGCCCGGTCACCGCCGAGGACCCCTACGATCCCAAGCCCGGCGAGCCGGTCAAGTATGTGTGGTTCCGCGCCGACGGCACGCTCAAGGACATTCCTGCGCTGCACAAGTACCTGCTGGCCTACGCCTCGGACTTCAACCTGCTGACCACCTCGCTGCTGCCACATGGCAAGACCGTCTGGCAGCGTGACATGCAGGTCGCCAGCCTCGACCACTCGCTGTGGTTCCACAATGACCTGCGCGCCGACGACTGGCTGCTGTACGCCATGGACAGCCCCTGGGCCGGCAACTCGCGCGGCTTCTCGCGCGGCAGCGTGTATAACCGCGCCGGGCAGCTGGTGGCCTCGGTGAGCCAGGAAGGTCTGATCCGCCATCGCAAGGACTGGGCATGAACCTGCACGAGATCCGTCACTGGGTGTTCGACATGGACGGCACGCTGACCGTGCCGGTGCATGATTTCCCGGCCATCAAGCGCGCCCTGGAGATTCCGCCGCAGGCCGACATCCTCGGCCACCTGGCCAGCCTGCCGGCCGCCGAGGCCGCAGCCAAGCACGCCTGGCTGCTCGAACACGAGCGCGAGCTGGCGCTCGGCTCGCGACCGGCCGCCGGGGCCGTGGAACTGGTTCGTGAGCTGGCCGGACGGGGTTATCGCCTGGGCATCCTCACCCGCAACGCCCGTGAGCTGGCGCACATCACCCTGGCCGCCATCGGGGTGGCCGACTGCTTTGCCGTGCAAGACGTGCTGGGTCGCGACGAAGCCACCCCCAAGCCCGACCCGGCGGGCCTGCTGAAACTGGCCAACGCCTGGGACGTCGCGCCACAGCGCATGGTGATGATCGGCGACCACCTGCACGACCTTAGCTGCGGTCGCGCCGCCGGCGCTCGCACGGTGCTGGTCAACCTGCCGGACAACCCGTGGCCGGACTACAGCGACTGGCACCTGCCCGACTGTTTTGCGTTGCGCGCGCTGTTGCAGTGGTGAGTCATTCGCGGCTGAAGCCGCTCCTGGGGTAGGAGCGGCTTGAGCCGCGATGCGTTTTACAACGGCTTGAAGAGGACCGCCTGGCCTTCGGGCGAGCTGAACAGCGCATCGCCGTTATGAGCGACCTTGGGCACCTGTACCACGCGCTGGTTCAGGCCCTCAGGGTGGCGTTTGGTCAGGTAGTCGAAGTAGTTCTGCCCACGGCTCAGGCGGTCTGCGCCCTGGGCCTCGGCGGCGCAGCTCTTGTCCAGCGCCGGGTGGTTGGGGTCGTTGTCCTGCAGCGCCAGCAGGTAGGTCACATCACGCTGCACGTAGGCCTTCTCCAGCCCGGCCTTGTCGAACTTCTCGGCGTAGGGTGGCAGTTTGTTCAGGCCGTATTTCCAGTCGTTGAAGCCGGGGCAGTTCTTCTCGGGTGAGGCAACCGGGCGTTGTGCGTCGAACCAGGCGTAGGTCGATGGGGTGGCCACCACGTAGCGCAGGCGGATGTTTTCCTGCTTCAGGCGCGCTTCCTCGCGACCGCCGAGCACGGCATAGCGCTGCACCATCTGCGCGCCACCGGAGTGACCGGCGACCACGATTTCCTTGAGGTTGGGGAACAGCTTCGGATCGCTCAGACGCCGGATGATGTGGTCCAGCACCGTGAAGGAACTGATGCCCTTGCCCTCCAGCGAGCGGTTGCCGGCCATCCAGTCATCTTCATGCCAGCGCAGGATGTTGTCGCCCAGGTGGTGCGCCGCCACGTCCTTGTCGTCGAGGAACTGCGGGGCGATCAGCAGCGTGCGGTTGCGCTCCTTGGCGATGTTCGCCGCGCGCTCGATGGTGCGCAGATAGGTGGGCGCATTGCGCTGGCGACCATGGACCATGATCACGGCTCGCTGGATCTGCGGCTTGGGACGGACCCAGTCCTGGCTCAGCGCTAGGGTTGCCTGGCCGCCGTTGATGGCCAGCCGGTCGGGTGCCAGGGACTTCGCGGGCGGCGTCTCGGCCTGTGCGCTCAGGCTCAGGAAGGTGCTGCTCAACATCAGGGCCAACAACGGTTTGATCATGAATTCACAGGCTCTTGGCGGCGAAGGTATCGCATTGGTTGATATTGCCCTGGGCGAAGCCGGTCTTGAACCAGCGGACCCGCTGCGCGGACGTCCCATGGGTGAAGGAGTCGGGCACCACATGGCCGCGGCTCTGACGTTGCAAGCGATCATCGCCAATGGCGTTGGCCGCGTTCAAGGCTTCTTCAATATCACCCGGCTCAAGCCAGTTCAAACGCTTTTGTGCATTGTGCGCCCAGACCCCGGCCAGGCAGTCGGCCTGCAGTTCCTGGCGCACCAGCAGGCCGTCGGCGCCTTCCATGCGCTGGCCGCGTTGCCGCGCGGCTTGGACCTTGGCTGAAATGCCCAGCAGGGTCTGCACATGGTGGCCGACTTCATGGGCGATCACGTAGGCCTGGGCGAAGTCGCCCGCCGCCGAGAAGCGCTGCGACATCTCGCGGAAGAAGTCCAGGTCGAGGTAGATCCTGCGGTCGGCAGGGCAGTAGAAGGGGCCGGTGGCAGCGGTGGCGAAACCGCAGGCGGAGTTGACCTGGCCGTTGAACAGCACCAGTTGCGGGTCCTGGTATTGCCGCCCGGCCTGGTTGAATGCCGCCTGCCAGCTGTCTTCGGTGTCGCCAAGCACGGCGCGCACGAAATCCACCTGCTGATCGTTACCGGCCGGGCGCTGCGCCGTGGGCGCGGCGGGCTGTTGCAGTTGCCCGGTGATCTGGCCGAGGATCTGCAGCGGGTCCTGGCCGGTCAGCAGGCCGAACACCACGATCAGCGCCACCCCGCCCAGGGTCAGGCCCTTGCCGCCGAAACGCCGGCCGCCGCCGTCACCGCGTGCATCCACTACGTTGTCGCTACGTCGTCCCTTTCTCCACAGCATCGGACTTTTCCTCGACACATTCCCGAATGAGTTTCGCCGCTGTATTGGCGGCGTGCCACTCCATCGGTCACTCGGCTGTCGTGGGAGTTCCCGCCGGAGCGGCATCGGCGAAGCGGTCGACCTTGCGCAGGCTCTTGAAGCCGGTCATCCACAGGCCAACCACCCCGAGCGTGCACAGGCTGCCGGTGATCGCCGCCGGGATGGCGCCGATCAGCGAGGCACTGGTGCCGGCCCGGAACTCGCCCAGCTCGTTGGAAGAGCCGATGAACAGCATGTTCACCGCACTGACCCGGCCACGCATGGTGTCCGGGGTGGAGAACTGCACGAGCGTGGTGCGGATGTAGACGCTGACCATGTCGGCTGCACCCGCCACCAGCAGGGCGGCGAAGGACACCCAGAACAGTGTGGACAAGGCGAACACCAGGTTGGCCAGGCCGAACAGGGCGACGGCGCTGAACATGGTCAGGCCCACATGACGGTCCAGCGGACGCATGCTCAGGTAGATGCCGGTGACCAGCTCGCCCAGGCTCATGGCGCTGCGCAGTGCGCCCAGGCCCTGCGGGCCGAGCATCAGCACTTCATGGGCGTAGATCGGCAGCAGGGCCACCACGCCGCCCAGCAGCACGGCGAACAGGTCCAGCGAAATGGTGCCGAGGATGATCGGCCGCGAACGGATGAACGCAATGCCGGCGGTGAAGCGCTGCCAGGCGCTGCCGTCGAGCTTGACCCGGGCTTCGGCATAGGGGGTGGGCACCAGGGGCAGCAGCAGGATGCCAGCGATGAATGCCGTTACGCAGGTGGCGTAGGTCAGCTCGGCGCCGCCGAAGGCATACAGGCCGCCACCGACCAGCGGGCCGGCCACGGTGGAGCAGCGCATGATCACGCTGTTGGTCGCGATTGCCGATGCCAGTCGATCGCGCGGCACGACCTGCGGCAACAGGCTTTGCATGGTCGGGCCGGTGAAGGCCCGCGCCGCGCCGTAGAACACCAGGGCGGCGTACACCAGGCGCACGTCGTGCAGATTGAAGAAGGAAAACAGCAGCAGGATGACGCCACACAGCGCTTGCGCCGCCCAGCTGAGCATCAGGATCAGCTTGCGGTCGAAGCGGTCGATCAGGTCGCCCGCGGGCATCAGCAACAACAGCATGGGGATGAACTGCGCCAGGCCGGCGTAGGCCAGGGCCATCGGATCGCGGGTCAGGTCGTAGACCTGCCAGGCCACCACCACGGCCTGGATCTGCATGGCGAACATCGCCAGCAGGCGGGCACTGAGGAAGGGCAGAAAGCCGGGTTGACGAAAGATCCCTTCGGCGGTGGAAGGTGAGGAGGATTCAAGACTCAAGGCAGGTACCCACGAACGCAGGATAAAGGCAGATGGCCGTTATACCGCAGATGATAGGTAGCTGCCTATTAATCCATGCCGGGGCATCCGCCGGGAATGGGCATTCCCGGCTGGCTCCGGTTCAGCGACGCACCAGCAGGACCCCGGATTCCATGTGATGGGTGTAGGGGAACTGGTCGAACAGCGCGCAGCGCTCGATGCGGTGGGTGTCGTGCAACTGGGCGATGTTGGCCGCCAGGGTCTCCGGGTTGCAAGAGATGTACAGGATGCGCTCGAAGCGGCGGGTCAGCTCGCAGGTGTCCGGGTCCATGCCGGCGCGCGGCGGGTCGACGAATACGGTACCGAAGTCGTAGCTCTTCAGGTCCACGCCCTGCAGACGGCGGAACGGACGCACTTCATTGAGGGCCTGGGTCAGCTCTTCGGCGGACAGGCGCACCAAGGTGACATTGTTCACCGCGTTGTCGGCCAGGTTGGCCAGCGCTGCGTTCACCGAGGTCTTGCTGATCTCGGTGGCCAGCACCTGACGGGCGCGAGTGGCCAGGGGCAGGGTGAAGTTGCCGTTGCCGCAATACAGCTCCAGCAGGTCATCATCGCGCTGGCCCATGGCTTCGAGGGCCCAGCCCAGCATCTTCTGGTTCACCGTGCCGTTGGGCTGGGTGAAGGCGCCTTCCGGCTGGCGATAGCGCCAGGTGCGCCCGCCGACCAGCAGCTCTTCGGTCACGTAGTCGCGGCCGATCACCAGGCGCTGACCACGCGAGCGGCCGATCAGGCTGACCTGCAGCTCGGCGGCCAGTTGCTCGGCGGCAGCCTGCCAGGCGTCGTCCAGCGGTCGGTGGTAGCACAGGGTGATCATCGCGTCGCCGGCCAGGGTGGTGAGGAAATCCACCTGGAACAGCTTGTAGCTCAGTGCCTGGCTGGCCTGCCAGCCGTCGCGCAGACGCGGCATCAGCTCATTGATACGGCGGCTGGCGATGGGCAGGCCGTCGAGCAGGATAGGCGTGTGCTTGTCACCGGGGGCGAACATCGCGTAATGGCGCTGCTGGCCCTCGAACCACAGGCGGAACTCGGCGCGCAGCCGGTAGTGCTCGCGGGGTGAGTCGAAGACCTGCGGTGCCGGTGCGTCGAAGGGCGCCAGCAGGGTCTGCAGGCGGGTGGTTTTCTCGGCGAGCTGCTGATCGTAGCCCGCCGGGTCGAAGGGAACACTCATGCGTTGAACCAGCCCAGCTTGATGACGAACAGCACCGACAGGACCACCAGGGCGGCGTTCAGCTCGCGCCCGCGCCCCGAGAGCAGTTTGATCGCCGTCCAGGAAACGAAGCCAAAGGCGATGCCGTTGGCGATGGAGTAGGTGAATGGCATGGCCAGGGCGGTGACCACCACCGGCGCGGAGACGGTGATGTCTTCCCAGTCGATCTCGGCCAGGCCCGAGGTCATCAGCACCGCGACGAACAGCAGCGCTGGCGCCGTGGCGTAGGCCGGTACGCTGCTGGCCAGCGGTGAGAAGAACAGCGCCAGCAGGAACAGCACGCTGACCACGATGGCGGTCAGGCCAGTGCGGCCGCCGGCACTCACGCCGGCTGCCGATTCGATGTAGCTGGTGGTGGTCGAGGTGCCCAGCAGCGAACCGGCCATGGCGGCGGTGCTGTCGGCGATCAGCGCGCGGCCCATCTTCGGCATGTGGCCGTCCTTGCCCATCAGCCCGGCGCGCTTGGCGACGCCGATCAGGGTGCCGGAGTTGTCGAAGATGTCGACGAACAGGAAGGCGAAGATGATGCTCACCAGGCCCACGTCCAGAGCGCCCTTGATGTCCAGTTGCAGGAAGGTCGGGGCCAGCGACGGCGGTGCCGATACCACGCCCTGGAAGGTCGAGAAGCCCATGACGATGGACACCAGGGTCACCGCCAGGATGCCGATCAGCACGGCGGCACGCACTTTCAGGCGGTCCAGGGCGACGATCAGGAAGAAGCCCAGGGTCGCCAGTACCGGCGCTGGTTGCTTCAGGTCACCGAGGCCGAGCATGGTGGCCGGGTTGGCGGCGACGATCTTGGCGTTCTGCAGGGCGATCAGTGCCAGGAACAGGCCGATGCCGGCGGCGATGGCCGAGCGCAGGGCCAGCGGGATGCTGTTGATGATCCACTCGCGGATACGGAAGATCGACAGCACGAAGAACATCACCGCCGAGAGGAACACCGCGCCCAGCGCCACTTGCCAGGTGTGGCCCATGTGCAGGACCACGGTGTAGGTGAAGAAGGCGTTCAGGCCCATGCCCGGCGCCAGGGCGATCGGGTAGTTGGCGATCAGGCCCATCACTGCCGAGCCGATGGCCGCTGCCAGGCAGGTCGCGACGAACAGCGCACCTTTGTCCATGCCGGTCTCGCCGAGGATGCTCGGGTTGACGAAGAGGATGTAGGCCATGGCCAGGAAGGTGGTGACGCCCGCGAGAAGCTCGGTGCGCACGTTGGTGTTGTGTGCCTTGAGTTGAAACAGCCTTTCCAGCATTTCGGGCTCCGATGGAACTGGCCTGCGCCGTGAATGATTCGACTCCAGCGGCACAGCTGCACCCGGCGGCATTGCCCCGGTGCGGTTGTGGCCTGGAAAAAGCCGCGCATCATACCAGCCGACTGCAAAACGTGCTGCACACGGATGATCGATGGCGAACCTGTGAGAGCGCTTGATAAGCAAGAGCGGTGCCATGCCAGATTCAGGCTCGGTAGGGGGACGGCGCCATGGGCCGTCCCTGGCCCAGTGCGCGTAAGCCCAATACTGATCTTTTAGACCAGAGCAATCCGATCTGGCGTCGTTTTTGCTTTTCAAGCACCGATCTCACAAACGCCGCAAAACGCGACTTCGGTGCAGGCCGAGTGGAGGTGTCATGGAAGGGGGTAAGCCGGCAGGGAAGCCGGCTTAGGCGCACTGGGCCAGGGACGGCCCATTGCGCCTAAGCCGGCTTCCCTGCCGGCTTACCCCCTTCCATGACACCTCCACTCGGCCTGCACCGAAGTCGCGTTTTGCGGCGTTTGTGAGATCGGTGCTTGAAAAGCAAAAACGACG
>NZ_CAJYVE010000036.1 GCF_913777995.1 uncultured Pseudomonas sp.
CCAGCTTGCGGGCCACCAGGCTGCTGTCGCTGAGGTTGCCGATCCGGATCGCCATATCGAAGCCCTCATCGACGATGTTGACCGCCCGATCGGAAAAGCTGACATCCAGTTCAATCAGCGGATAGCGCCGCGCAAAGGCGACCAGCACCTGCGAGAGCACCGCCGTGCCGAAGGAGCCGGGGGCGCTGATCTTCAGCCTGCCGGTAGGGGTGGTGGCACTTTCGCGCACGCTGGCATCCAGCGTCTCAAAGGCATCCAGCAGGTGTTTTACCCGCTCATAGTAGCTGCGGCCAACATCGGTCGGCGACAGGGCGCGCGTGCTGCGCTTGAACAGCTGCACACCGAGCTGCTGCTCCAGCTTCGATACCAGCTTGGAGGCCTGACTGCTGCTGGTGCCAAGACGCAGCGCCGCCGCTGAAAAGCTGCCGGTTTCCAGCACCGTGACAAACATCCGGTCACAATCGAGTCGATCCATCGCGAAGCCCTGTAGAGGTAAAGTCGCAGTATAAAGGCTGTGTGCAGGGGATGCAGCCTTCACTTTGTGTGCCTTAACCCTTTCGCCGCGGCGGAAAACCTGCTTGACTGACGCTCTGCCCGACGCTGTCTGGAGTATTTCATGTCGCTGATTCACCTGACGTCACTGGCAGCCATCCCGGCCGCCGAGTGGGATGCACTGTTGCCCGATGACCAGCCCTTTTTGCGCCACGCCTTTCTGCTCACCTTAGAGCAGAGCGGCAGCGTCCGGCCTGAGTCAGGCTGGCAGCCCGATCATCTGCTGTGGCAGGAAAAGGGCGTCACCCGCGCCGCGCTGCCGGGCTACCAGAAATACCATTCGCAGGGTGAGTATGTCTTCGATCACGCCTGGGCGGATGCCAGCCAGCGCGCCGGTATCCGCTACTACCCGAAATGGCTGGGGGCGATCCCCTTCAGCCCGGTCAGCGGCGCGCGCCTGCTGGGGCAGCCTGCGGCCGCCGCACAACTGCTGTCGGCCCTGCCGGCAAGCCTGCTGCAGCATGGCCTGAGCGGGGCGCATATCAACTTCACCGATGCACAGGCTGACCAGCTGCTGGCCGATCAGCCCGACTGGCTGTCGCGGCTCGGCTGTCAGTATCACTGGCACAATCGCGGCTACCGCGATTTTCAGGATTTCCTGGATACGCTGATGTCGCGCAAGCGCAAACAGCTGCGAAAAGAGCGCGAACAGGTGGCGCAGAGCGGCTTTGTGTTTGACCGCTATCGCGGCGACCAGTTACGCGAAGATCAGTGGGATTTTGTCTACACCTGTTACGCCAACACCTATGCAGTGCGTGGTCAGCGGCCCTATCTGACGCGCGACTTTTTCAGCCTGCTGGCGGAACGGATGCCGCAGAACATAGTGGTAGTCATTGCCCGCTTACAGCAGCAACCGGCGGCGATGGCTTTTTATCTGCGGGACAGCGAGACGCTCTACGGCCGCTACTGGGGCTGCCTGGCGGAGTTTGACCGGCTGCACTTCGAAACCTGTTTCTATCAGGGAATGGAGCTGGCGATTGAGGAAGGGCTGACGCGGTTCGATGCGGGTGCGCAGGGTGAACACAAGCTGGTGCGCGGCTTTGAGCCGCAGATCACTCGCTCCTGGCACTATCTGCTGCATCCCGGCCTGCGTGATGCTGTCGCTGATTTTCTGGTGCAGGAGCGGGAAGGCGTGCGCGGCTGGGCGGAAGAAGCCCGCGACGCCTTGCCCTATCGACGCGGCGATTAATCGACGCCGACAAATCCTCCGGTCTGATGCTGCCAGAGCCGGGCGTAGAGGCCGTTTTTTGCCAGCAGTTCGTGATGGCTGCCCATCTCGGCAATGCCGCCTTTATCCAGCACCACCAGCCGATCCATCTTCGCAATGGTGGAGAGGCGGTGTGCAATGGCGATCACGGTTTTGCCCTGCATTAACGACTCCAGGCTCTCCTGAATGGCCGCTTCCACTTCAGAGTCGAGCGCCGAGGTCGCTTCGTCCATGATCAGAATCGGCGCATCCTTCAGCAGCACACGGGCTATCGCCACGCGCTGACGCTGACCGCCTGACAGTTTCACGCCGCGTTCGCCGACGTGCGCGTCCAGCCCGGTGCGGCCCTGCGAGTCGGAGAGCAACGGAATAAACTCATCGGCGCGGGCGCGTTTCATCGCCAGTTGCAGCGCCTCATCGCTGGCGTCAGGACGTCCGTAGAGCAGGTTTTCGCGGATGGAGCGGTGCAGCAGCGAGGTGTCCTGGGTGATCATGCCGATCTGCGCCCGCAGGCTTTCCTGGGTCACCTCGGCGATGTCCTGGCCATCGATGAGAATGCGCCCGGCCTGCACGTCGTAGAGGCGCAGCAGCAGGTTCACCAGCGTGGACTTGCCCGCGCCGGAGGGGCCGATCAGGCCGATCTTCTCGCCAGGACGAATGTCCAGGTCGAGTCCGTGGATGATGCCCTTGCCATTGCCGTAGTGGAAATCCACGCCATCGAAGCGCACGCCGCCCTGGGTGATGCGCAGCTGCTGGGCAGCGGGCTTGTCGGTGACCGCGACCGGCTGCGAGATGCTTTCCAGGCCGTCCTGCACGGTGCCGATGTTCTCGAAGATGCCGTTGACCACCCACATGATCCAGCCCGACATGTTGACGATGCGGATCACCAGGCCGGTGGCCAGGGCGATGGCGCCCATGGAGATCAGCGACTGGGTCCACAACCACAGGGCCAGGCCGGTGGTGCCGGCGATCAGCAGGCCGTTCATGGTGGTGATCGCGGTGTCCATCGCGGTGACCACGCGCCCGGCCAGCTGGGTCTTCTCATTGCTCTCGTGGATGGCTTCCTGGGCATAGCGCTGTTCGTGGTTGTTGTGGGCGAACAGCTTGAGGGTGGTGATGTTGGTGTAGCCGTCGACGATGCGGCCCATCAGCTTGGAGCGTGCGTCGGAGGCTTGCACCGAGCGTTGCTTGACCCGCGGCACGAAGTACATCAGCGCCAGGATGTAGGCGCCGATCCACAGCACCAGCGGAATCATCAGCCGCCAGTCGGCCTCGGCGAACAGCACCAGGGCGCTGAGTGAGTAGATGAGCACGTGCCACAGGGCATCCATGGCCTGCACCGCCGAGTCGCGCAGCGAGTTGCCGGTCTGCATGATGCGCTGGGCGATGCGCCCGGCGAAGTCGTTCTGGAAGAAGTTGATGCTCTGCTTGAGCACGTAGCGGTGATTCTGCCAGCGGATCAGGCTGGTCATTCCCGGGCTGATGGTCTGGTGCACCAGCAGGTCGTGCAGGCCGACGAACACCGGGCGCAGCAACAGGGTGACCACGGCCATCCAGATCAGCTCGTTGCGGTGCAAGCTGAAGAATTGCGCCGGCGGGGTGTTCTGGGTCAGGTCGATGATGCGGCTCAGGTAGCTGAACAGCGCCACCTCAATGAGCGCCACCACCAGACCGACCACCAGCAGCGCGGCGAAGCTCGGCCAGACCTGGCGCAGGTAGTGCAAGTAGAAGGGCAGGACCCGGTTGGGCGGGGCGGTGCCGGGGTCATCCCGGAAGATGTCGATGAACTGCTCGAAACGACGATAAAGCATGGGTTCCGGTACCCGCGGGTGGCGGGATCTCCTTGAAGGTGGCGAACGGTCCCGTGCGACCTGCCCCGCAGGGCAGGTCGGCTGCCGATCAGTTCACGCGCTTGGCGGACTTGATCAGGATCGGGTCGACAGGCACGTCTTGCATGCCTTTCTGGCTGGAGGTGCGGGCATTGACGATCTGGTCGACCACGTCCATGCCCTTGACCACCTTGCCGAACACGGCGTAACCGAAGTCACGCACACCGTGGTCGAGCATGGCGTTGTCGTTGGTGTTGATGAAGAACTGGCTGGTCGCCGAGTTGACGCTGGAGGTGCGGGCCATGGCGATGGTGCCGCGCACGTTGTTCAGGCCGTTGTCGGCTTCGTTCTTGATCGGGTCCTGGGTGGGTTTCTGCACCAGGTACTGGTTGAAGCCGCCGCCCTGGACCATGAAGCCGGGGATCACGCGGTGAAAGATGGTGTTGCTGTAGAAGCCGCTGTCGACGTAGGCAAGGAAGTTCTTGGTCGTGATCGGCGCCTTGTCGTCGGCCAGCTCCAGTTCGATCTGGCCGAAGCTGGTGTCGAGCACGACGTGGGTCTTCTTGGCGTCCGCAGCCAGCAGGTTGGCCGAGAACAGCACGGTGCAGGCGGCGAGAGCGAGGTTCTTGAACATGGTCCGGAAGGTCCTTCGGTAATGGTTACGACGGTGGCCGGGTAGGAAACCACAGCCGCTCGGGTGAAACCAGTGTGGCCTGCTTGCCGGGGTTCAGACCGGCTGTGCCTCGATGAATTCCAGCAACGTGCGGTTGAAGGCTTCGGGCTGGTCCAGCGGCGTGGCGTGGCGCGAGTTGTCGATGACCACCAGGCGGGCGCCGGGAATCAGCTTAACGTAGGCCTGCTTGAGCGCCACGGGTGTGTAGTCGCGGTCGGCGGCGACCACCAGGGTCGGACAGGCGATGCGCCCCAGGCGCTCCTGCACGCCCCAGCCGACGATGGCGTCGAAGCTGGCCAGGTAGGCGCGCTTGTCGTTGCGCGCCCAGCGCTCGCTGATCTTGTGGCGCAGTTCGGCCTGGTCGGGGCGCGGGAACAGCAGCTTGCCCAAGGCCTGGCCGAGGGCCTGCATGCTCAGCAGCCGCGCCAGGCTCCAGCGCCGCAGCCACTGCCACAGGTCGTTGAGGCTGCGCACCTTGACCTGCGGGCCGCTGTTGACGATGCACAGGCTCTTGAGCAGCTGTGGCTGGTCCACCGCCAGCTGGAAGCCGACCATGCCGCCCATCGACAGGCCCACCAGATGCACCGGTCCCAGGTGCAGGTGCTCGATCAGCGCTTCGACATCGGCGGCAAAACCCTTGATGCTGTAGCGCTCGCGGGGTTTGTCGGAGCGGCCGTGGCCGCGCAGGTCGAGGGTGATGACCCGGTGCCGAGCGGCCAGTACCGGAATCTGGTATTCCCAGTCCTGGCCGCTGGAACCCAGGCCGTGCAGCAGGAGGATCGGCGCGCCCTGGCCGGCGGCCTGCTGGCCATATTCCTGATAGTGCAGCGAACAGCCGTCATGTTCGAAAAAAGCCATGCGTGACTCCTGTCAGGCTTGGGGGGGCGCCGCGAAGGGCGCATCCAGCGGCGCGGTGTCGAAGTTGCGGATCAGCTCGATGAGAATCTGCGTCGCCGGGCCCATCGGCTTGTCCTTGGAGGAGAAAAGATAGAACGCCGGGCTGCGGCTGCCACCTTTTTCCAGCGGCAGAG
This sequence comes from uncultured Pseudomonas sp., assembly GCF_913777995.1. Classification (GTDB taxonomy): domain Bacteria; phylum Pseudomonadota; class Gammaproteobacteria; order Pseudomonadales; family Pseudomonadaceae; genus Aquipseudomonas. Next base: position 5,293 of record NZ_CAJYVE010000036.1, read on the forward strand.
GCTTCAGCACACCTTCGCGCAGCTCGCGCAGGATCATGTGCCGGGGCAGCCAGCCGAAGCCCAGGCCGCTGCTGATGAAGGTGGCGGCCGTGCCCAGGCTGCCCACCGTCCAGCGTTGCTCTGCGCCCAGCCAGCCGACGTCGCGGGGTTGCTGGCGCCCGGAGTCGCGGATTACCACCTGCAGCTGGGTTTCCAGGTCCTGGAAAGTCAGCTCGCGGTTGAGCTTGTGCAGGGCATGTTCAGGGTGGGCCACGGCGACGAATTCCACGGTGCTGATTTCGGTGCCCAGGTGGCCGGCGATGTTCAGGCTGCTGATCGCCAGGTCAGCCATGCCTTCGAGCAGCACTTCCTCGACCCCGGACAACACCTCTTCGCGCAGGCGCACCCGGCAGCCGCGGCTCTGCGGCATGAACGCGGTAAGGGCGCGCACGATGCGTGCGGTGGGGTAGGCGGCATCCACCACCAGGCGTACCTCGGCTTCCCAGCCCTGTTCCATGTGGTGGGCGAGGTCTTCCAGCTGGCTGGCCTGTTTGATCAGCTGGCGCGAGCGGCGCAGCAGCACTTCGCCGGCCTCGGTGAGCACCGCCTTGCGCCCGTCGATGCGCAGCAGCGGTACGCCGAGCTGTTCCTGCATGCGCGCCACGGTGTAGCTGACCGACGACTGCGAGCGGTGCATGGCGTCGGCGGCCTGGGCGAAGCCGCCGTGGTCGACCACGGCCTGCAGGGTACGCCATTGGTCCAGGGTCACGCGGGGGGCTTTCATCGACGGATTCTCCAGAGAGGGCTATCGTCCGCTCATCACATTCCCCTGCGGAGACTGCCGATGAAGCGGACCTGTTATCTGTTGCTGGCCTTGCTGCCGAGCGTGGCGCTGGCGTACCCGATCGAGGTGCAAAAGCGCACGCCGGGGGTGCAGGTGGACTACCGCAGCCACGACACCTTTCATGACACCGGCTCCATCACCCTGAACAACTACGGCCAGGTCGACGCAAGCTGCCGGGTGGAGTTCAACAACGGCCCCGAGGCGCCGCGCCTGCGCCGCGTGCAGGTCAAGGCCGGGGAAAGCCTGGACGTGGTGGCGAAGTTCACTCGCAGCATCATCAAGTTGCGCATCAAGCTCGAGTGCGAGCCAGCGAGCTGAAGCCTAAACCAATTGACCTGATTATTCGATGGATCGAAGCAGATTTTTGCGCTTTTTCATGATCGATTCGATGATTAAAGTAGCCTCCATCAACTCAACGCCGCCGGCTTCCAGGCTGCGCAGCGGGTGAAACGCCTGAATGGCTTCCCCCTGACGCATGCCGAGCCGCCCTCGAACAGATGGAGTAGAACATGTCCCGCGTATTGATCGTCGAAAGCAGCGCCCGTCAGGAAGGCTCGGTGTCGCGCCAGCTCACCCGCCAGTTCATCGAGCAGTGGAAAACCGCTCACCCGGCCGACACCCTCACCGTGCGTGACCTGGCGCTGGACCCTGTGCCGCACCTGGACGCCACCCTGCTGGGCGGCTGGATGAAGCCCGACGAGCAGCGCAGCACCACCGAGCAGGCCGCGCTGGAGCGCTCCAACGTGCTGACCGACGAGCTGCTGGCCGCCGATGTCCTGGTACTGGGCGCCCCCATGTACAACTTCGCCATCCCCAGCACCCTCAAGGCCTGGTTCGACCATGTGCTGCGTGCCGGCGTGACCTTCAAGTACGGTGAAACCGGCCCGCAGGGCCTGCTGACCGGCAAGCGTGCCATCGTGCTGACCGCCCGTGGCGGCCTGTACACCGGCGGCGCCATGGACCATCAGGAACCCTACGTGCGCCAGGTGCTGGGCTTCATCGGTATCCACGACGTGACCTTCGTGCACGCCGAAGGCTTGAACATGGGTGAGGAATTCAGCGCCAAGGGCCTGAGCCAGGCCCAGGCGCAGCTGGCCGAGATCGCCTGACCATTGCATTACCCGCTTCACGCTCTCTCTTCCCGTTCGCGCCCCTGGGTGGGCGCCGACCCGGCAAGCGCTGCTCCGCGCTGCCGGGTTTCTTTTGTGCGCGCCATTCTGGAATACCGGTTCGCGGCCGAAGCCGCGCCTACCGGATGAACTCACAGCGGTGACGGCACGAACGGGTGGGACCGGCTTCAGCCGGGATGGCGGTGGTAGGGCTTTGGCGGTTGAAGCTGCTAGCCATGACAGTGTTATGGACAGCGCCGCGCACGAACCGCTAAGGTCGCCTCCGTTCAATTGGGGGCCTGCATGAACTATCTACTTATCGTTACGCTGATCCAGGCGTTTTCCTTCAGCCTGATCGGTGTCTATCTGGCCGGTCATGTCGACAGTTACCTGGCGGTGCTGATTCGTGTGCTGCTGGCCGGTCTGGTGTTCATTCCCCTGACGCGCTGGCGCCAGGTCGAGCCGGGGTTCATGCGCGGCATGTTGCTGATTGGCGCGCTGCAGTTCGGTATCACCTATGTGTGCCTGTACCTGAGCTTCCGGGTGCTGACCGTGCCCGAGGTGCTGCTGTTCACCATCCTCACCCCGTTGCATGTGACCCTCATCGAAGATGCGCTGAACCGACGTTTCAACCCTTGGGCATTGCTGGCTGCGGTGGTGGCGGTGCTGGGCGCCGGGGTGATCCGCTACGACGGGCTGGATGGCGATTACCTGGGCGGCTTCCTGCTGCTGCAATTGGCCAATTTCACTTATGCCGCCGGGCAGGTGCTGTACCGTCACTTGACCGCGCGCTACCCCAGCGACCTGCCGGACTATCGGCGTTTCGGCTACTTCTTCGTCGGGGCGTTGTTGATCGTGCTGCCGGCGTTTCTGGCCTTCGGCAATCCGCAGCGCCTGCCGGATGCGCCGCAGCAGTGGCTGGTGCTGGTGTTCCTCGGCCTGTGCTCCACCGCGCTGGCGATGTACTGGTGGAACAAGGGCGCGTGCCTGGTGCCGGTGGGCACCCTGGCAGCGATGGGCAACCTGCACGTGCCGTTGGGCTTGCTGATCAACCTGCTGATCTGGAACCGTCACGAGGACCTGGGCAGGTTGCTGGTAGGAGGGCTGGTGATCGTCGCGTCGATCTGGATCGGTCGCCTCGGAGCCCGCCGTGAAGGCCTCACGGCGGGCTGAGGTGCATCAGCGGTAGCGTTCGAGCCAGTGCGCGTAAGGGGCGGGCAGGGTCCAGGAGGCTTTGTCCACGCCCAGCTGCTTGGCGGCAAAGTACGCCCAGTGCGGGTCGGCCAGGTGCGCACGGCCTATCGATACCAAGTCCAGCTGGCCGTTCTGCACGGCGGCCTGGGCCAGTTGCGGGTCGCCGAAGCCCCAGGCCGAAGTCACTGGAATGTCCGCCTCGCGGCGTACCTGCTCGGCGATCGGGCCGAGGAACGCCGGCCCCCATGGAATCTCGGTCTCGGCAATGGTGAAGCCGATGCTGACACTCAGCAGGTCCAGGCCGCCGGCCTTGAAGCGCCGCGCCAGTTCGATGGACTCGGCCAGGGTCTGCTCGTCGCGACCGTCGTATTCGATAACCCCGAAGCGCGCGGTCAGCGGCAGGTTCTCCGGCCACACCTCACGCACTGCCGCCAGGGTTTCCAGCAGGAAGCGGCTGCGGTTGTCGAAGCTGCCACCATAGGCGTCGGTGCGCTGGTTGCTGTGCTCGGAGAAGAAGCTCTGGCCCAGGTAACCGTGGGCGAAGTGCAACTCGATCCATTCGAAGCCGGCGTCACGCGCGCGGCGCGCTGCATCCACGAAGTTCTGCTTGACCCGCTGGATGTCGTCCAGGGTCATGGCGCGCGGCACTTTCGGCAGGTGGTGGCCGAAGGCGATGGCTGACGGGGCAATGGTTTCCCAGCCACGCGGGTCATCGCTGGCAATGTGGTCGTCGCCTTCCCAGGGACGGTTGGCGCTGGCCTTGCGACCGGCGTGGGCAATCTGGATACCCGGCACAGCACCGGCAGCCTTGATGGCCTGCACCACGGGAACGAACGCCTGGGCCTGTTCGTCGGTCCATATGCCGGTGCAGCCGGGGGTGATGCGGCCTTCCGGGGCCACGGCGGTGGCTTCCACCACCACTAGGCCGGCGCCGCCACGGGCCATGCTGGCCAGGTGCACGTGGTGCCAGTCGTTGATCAGGCCTTCTTCGGCGGAGTATTGGCACATCGGCGGAATGGCGATGCGATTGCGCAGGGTGACGTCCTTGAGACGGAAGGGTTCGAACAGTGCAGACATACACGACTCCAGTACGGACGGGTTAATACGATAGTTCGATAGTATTCGAAGTATGGCGAACATTGAACCCCCCCGTTATCATGCCGCCCCATGAGAGGCTTCAAACATCCCACACCCGAAAACTTCATCCTCGAGCGCGTGCTCTACGCGCTGAGCGATCCGGTGCGCATGGAGATCGTGCGTTGCCTGGCCCGGGTCGAAGAGGCCAGCTGCGGCGAACTCGACGGCGGCCGTCCGAAATCCAGCATGTCCCATCACTTTCGGGTGCTGCGTGATGCCGGCCTGGTGCATACCCGCAACGTCGGCACCACACACATGAACTCCCTGCGCCTGGCCGACATGAACCAGCAGTTTCCCGGCCTGCTGGACGCGATCCTGGCCCACAAACAGACCTGACGCATACGCCTCGGGGAGCGGCGGCTTCAGCCGCGAAGCGACCGCCGGTTCACAACAGATGCAGTGAATTTCCTGGTGCTTTCGCGGCTAAAGCCGCTCCCACCGGCCACATAATGACTAACTGAACTGTATTGCGGCTAAAGCCAATACAGTTCAGTTAGACCGTGGGAGCGAGCTTGCTCGCGAAGGCGGCGTCACGTTCACAGCAAATTCAGCGACTTTGCCCGCTTCTCGCGAGCAAGCTCCCACAAAGCCGCAAGGCGCTTAATCGAACAGTATTGCGGCTAAAGCCTGTCGATCGTATTGACGCTACCCGGCATGTGCCTTGCTTGTGCCTGCGTGGTGCCCTAGGCGATCGAGCCGGGTCAGCCGTGCCTGGCACGCGCTGAGCCGCGTCAATCGGTACTCGCGGGGTACAGGGCCCAGGTCCCGTACCCCGCGTCTTGCGCAGGCTGCGCCATTTCTGCACCGTCAGGGTGCATCTCCCCCAAACGCAAGCGCCCGCCCGGGCAGCATTCGGCTGCGCGGGCAGGACGGCTTATTGCGGTCTGGTGTTCAGTGGGTTGCCGGCGGGAAGTCGATTGCGGTGCGGGCCAGGTTGTTCAGGTAATTGGTCAGGGTCAGCAGGGCGACCTGGGCGACCACCTCGACGATCCGTGCGTCATCCAGGCCTGCCTGACGCGCCGCGTGCAGTTGCTCATCGCTGATCTGACCGCGTTCCAGCGTCACCGCGCGGGCCAGTGCCGCGACGGCGTCCAGGTTGCCAGCGCGGGCCGCGGCAATGGCCTCGGCATCCAGGCCCGCCTTGGCGCCAAAGTGGCTGTGTGCGGCCAGGCAGTAATCGCAACCGTTGACTTGCGAGGCCGCCAGCGCCACGACTTCACGTTCGGCGACGCTGAGGCTGCTCTTGCCCATGGCCTGCGCCAGAGCGAGGTAACCATTGAGCGCGGCCGGGGAGTGGGCCAGGGTGGCGAAGGCGTTGGGCAAGAAGCCCAGGCCTTTCTCTACGCCTTGCAAGGCAGGGCGGGCGGCGGCAGGCGCCTGGTCGATAGGCAGTGCAGTGAGACGGGGCATGGGGGAATCTCCTTGAAAGACGGACCGTTCAGGCCACAGGAATCGGGTTGTCGACCAGCGACAGGTTGAACTGGTGGATCAGTTCATGCTCGTTCGCCCCCTGGTTGGCGCGCAGGGGCAACACACGGTCGACCAGAACTTCGGTGGTGGCGGTTTCCAGCTTGGCCAGGGTCTCGGTGATGAATTCGTCCAGTGGCATGGCACGCTCGTCACCGCTCTTGTGGATCAGGTCGGTGTCCACCCACGGCGGGGCGATTTCCAGCACCTTGACGCTGCTGTCACGCAGGACGAAGCGTTGCGACAGCGTGTAGGAGTGGATGGCCGCCTTGGTCGCCGAGTACAGCGCGGTGGCGGCCAGCGGCAGGTAGGCCAGCACAGAGCTGTTGTTGATGATGTAGGCCTCGGGCTGCTGCTTGAGGTGTTCGACGAAGGCCGCGCTGACCCGCACAGGCCCCAGCAGGTTGGTCTGTAGCAGGCCGACTGCCTGTTCGTCGTCCAGCTCACCGGAGGCCGGGTTGTCGAAAGGCATGATCCCGGCGTTGTTGATGATCACGTTCAGCGTGGGGTGGCGACGGATCACCTCTTGGGCCACGAGCTTGATCTGCGCCGCGTCGTTGATGTCCAGCTGCACGGTATCCATGCCGGGGTTGGCGCGGGCGATCTCGTCGAGCAGGGCCTGGCGGCGGCCGGCGATGATCACCTGGTTGCCACGCTGGTGGAAGGCTTCGGCCAGGGCGCGACCGATGCCGGAGGTGCCGCCGGTGATGAAAATGGTGTTGGCGCTGAGTTTCATGGTGGTACTCCTGTCAGTGATCAGTTGGGGTTGTAGCGGGGGGCAAGGCGGTTGCTGGACAGCTGCGGCAGCAGCGCCTGGCGGCTGGATTCGAAGGCTTCGAAGGGTTCCAGGTCGTGCATCGACGGAATGGAAAACAACACCCCGGCATCGAAGTCCTGCAGCGCGGCGTCGACCAGGTCGGGGGCCGCCATGACGATGGCCGGGTCGAGGTTTTCCACGGGCAGCCCGCCGGTGGCCCAGAAGTCGGTGGCGGTGGCACCGGGCAGCACCGCCTGGATACGAACGCCTTGCTCGCTCAGCTCGCGGTGCAGCGAGCGGGTGAAGGCGGTGACATAGGCCTTGCTGGCGCCATACACGCCGTTGAGCAGTTCCGGCGCCAGGCTGACGATGGACGAAATGTTGATGATCGCGCCCTGCTGGCGGGCGACGAAGCCGGGCACGGCAGCGTAGGTCAGGCGGGTCAGGGCGGTGACGTTGAGCGCGATCATCTCGCCCATGCGCTCCACGTCGCTGCCCAGCAGCGGGGTGTGGGTGCCGATGCCGGCGTTGTTGACCAGCAGGGTGATGCTGGCGTCTTCGCGCAACTTGCGTTCGACGCTGGCCAGCTCGTTGGAGTTGCCGAGGTCGGCGGCGACCACCTCGACGTTGCGGCGGGTCTCGCTGGTCAGGCGCATGGCCAGTTCATTGAGGCGTTCGCGGTTGCGTGCCACCAGGATCAGGTCGTAGCCGCGGCGGGCCAGGCGCTCGGCGTAGAGTGCGCCGATGCCGGTGGAAGCGCCGGTGATGAGGGCAGTGCCATGGTGTGCGGTCGTCATGGTGTGAGGCTCCAGTGGTGGGGACTGGCGCCATGATGCGAAAAAAACGCTGTGTCTCAAATGACGTATAAGGTAGTTTTTCAAGACGTCACTTTTAGGGCTTCATCATGCATCGAGTCGGCTACCTGATTACCGAGGGTTTCCAGGTCATGTCCCTGGCCACCCAATCCGTTTTCGAATTCGCCAATCTGGTGGCCGGTGAGCCGGTCTATCGGGTGCAGAACTTTTCGGTGGGCGGCGGCACCGTGCGCTCGTCCCTGGGCCTGTGCATCGACACCCAGCCGCTGGAGGCTGCCGGGCTGGCCGACACCTGGATGGTGGTCGGAACCCTGACGCCCCTGACGCCGGCCAGCGAAGAGGTACTCAACAGCGTGCGCGGCTTCATGCAGCAGGCACGGCGTGTCGCGGGCGTGTGCACCGGCGGGTTCATTCTCGCCGCTGCCGGTGCGCTGGACCGTCGTCGTGCGACCACGCACTGGTCGTTCGCCCGAGCCATGCGCGAGCGCTATCCGCAGGTGGCGGTTGAAGATGATCGGATCTTCATCGTCGATGGCCCGGTATGGACCTCTGCCGGCATGACTGCCGCGCTGGACATGGCCCTGGGCATGGTCGAGAAGGACCTGGGCGCCGACTTGGCGCGCTCGGTGGCGCATCGCCTGGTGATGCACCAGCGCCGTTCCGGTGGGCAGTCGCAGCATTCGGAACTGCTGACCCTGTCGGCCAAGTCCGACCGTATTCAGAGTGCGCTGGAATACGCCCGCCAGCACCTGAGCCGACCTTTGAGCGTCGAAGAACTCGCCGAAGTGGCGCACCTCAGCCCACGCCAGTTCACCCGGGTATTCACCGCCGAGACCGGCCAGCCACCTGCCAAGGCGATCGAAAAGCTGCGGCTGGAAGGTGCCCGGCTGATGATCGAGCAGACCCGGCACAGCCTGGAAGAAGTGGCCCGGCAGAACGGATTCCGCGATCGCCGGCACATGCGTGAAGTGTTCATGCGCGGCTTTGGCGTGGCGCCTGCCGCGATTCGCCGGGATGCCAGGCGGGTCAGCTGATTCTTCAACCTGCAGGAGCGAGCTTGCTCGCGAAAGGGTCGCCAACGTACTGCTGTGTCGCGTACGTGAGGCAACCATCGCGAGCAAGCTCGCTGCAACGGTCTAGCGGGGCGGCCTTGAGGCGAGGATCAACTGCCGCCGCCACCACCGCCGCCACCGGCTCCACCAGCACCACCGCCAGCACCTCCGGTACCGCCGCCTGTACCACCTGAGCCGGTGCCGCTATTACCGCCACCGCCCGCACCGCCATTCGGCGCGCCGCCCGCACCGCTGGCGCCACCAGGGCCGGCACTGCCTGCACCGGTAGCGTTGCCGGTGCTGGTGTCGCTGCCGGTGCCGGTCCCCATGCCGCCCGACGTACCGCCTGGGCTGCCGGTATTACTGCCGGGGTTGGTGGCCCCGCCCGGATTGCCACCGCCACCTTGCATGGTGCCGGGGTTGGCGCTGGTGCCGCTCGGGCTGGTGGTGGTGCCATCCACATTGGTCGCCGCCAGGCTTAGCGGCGCAATCGCGCCCAGGCACAGCGCCAGGGCCAGTTGGTGAGGTCGAATCAATTTCATGGTGAGACTCCTTTTCTTGATCACCATGGGTTCGGCCTCCAGGGGAGGAAGGTCGTGCGGTCGGGGCGACGGGTGGTCGCCTGCGGATTGGCGCTCGTTTGCGGCTACAGACAGGGCTTGGCGGCGCTCGCCAGCGGTTCAAAAAGCGACCGAATTATGAAAAAAGATCTTATTTTTCAATTTGTTATTGATTCGTATATCCCTCGGTATATGGACGCTGGCGGCGGGTAGCCCTAGGTTGTCGGCAGAAACCTCGGGTTACATATACGACAGGAGACCACTCATGGGTCGTTTGCAAGGCAAGGTCGCACTCATCACCGGTGGTGCAGGTGGCTGCGGCTTGGCCGCTTCGGAGCTCTTCGCCTGCGAAGGCGCCAAGGTGGCAATCATGGATCTGCCGCGCAGTGACGGCGAGGCGGTTGCGGCGCGCATCAACGAAGCCGGCGGCGACGCCTGGTTCTTTCCTGCCGATGTCTCGTCCCGCGAGCAGGTTCGGCAGGCGGTGGCGCAGGCCGAGGCGCGTTTCGGGGCCATCACGGTATTGATGAACCATGCAGGTACCATCGCGGCCGGCCCGTTTCTAGAGACCAGCGAAGCGGACTGGGATCGCCTGATGGGCATCAACGTCAAGGGCATGTTTCTGGTTACCCAGGCCGTGCTACCCGGCATGATCGCGGCCGGTGGCGGCAGTATCGTCTGTACCTCGTCGATCTCCGCAGTGGTCGGCACGCCGATGGAAGTGGCGTACTGCACCACCAAGGGCGCTTGTCACATGTTCGCCCGCGCCATCGCCGTGGAGTACCGCGACCGCAATATTCGTAGCAATGCCGTGTGTCCGGGCTTCATCGGTACGGCCCATGGTCGACGTGAAATCGAACTGCTGCAGGGACACGGTGTGGACGTTTCGGAGCAGGCCATCGCCAGCATGCAGGGGCGTCTCTGCGATCCCGCTGAAGTGGCTGCCGCGGCGCTTTTCCTGGCCAGTGACGAGGCCAGCTTCGTCAACGGCACCCACCTGTTCGTCGACAACGGCTACACCGCGCTCTGATAGGCGCGCAAAACAATAAAAGCTTTACCCCTGCATTGAAAATTCTGCCAAAAACAAACACTTACAAAAGACAGAGGCAGCAATGGAAAACATCGGCACCTACGTCATCTACCTGATCATGGTCTGCGCCGTGATCGGCGCCATCGCGTCCATCTACAACCCGGAATCGGAGCTCGGTAAGGAGTTCAGCGCCGGCATCAACAGCATAGGACCGATCTTCCTGCCAGTGGCCGGAATCATGGCGGCGATTCCCTATATCTCGCAATTCATCAGTCTGTTCATCGCGCCGCTTTTCCAGGCCATGGGCGCCGACGCAGGTATTGCCGGTCCGATCTTTATCGCCGCCGACCTGGGCGGCTATCAGCTGGCCCAGGCGCTGTCGAGCAGTCCCGAAGGCTGGATCGTCGGCTTGATCACTGGCTTCCAGTGCGGTTCGACGGTGATCTTCGTGATTCCGGTAGGTCTGGCAATGCTCGATAAGCGCGACCATAAATACATGGCCCTGGGCATCATGGCCGGGCTTCTGAGTATTCCGGTGAGCATCATTCTGATCGCCCTGCTGATGCAGGGCATGGACTTGGGCGTGAGGCCCGACATCGCCACCATTGGCGCGCCGACTCAGGTGTTGCACTTCACTTTCCTGGGGCTGGTGCAGAACCTCATGCCGCTGATCCTGTTCTGCTGTGCGCTGGCTGCTGCGCTGCGCTACCTGCCGAATCTGATGGTGGCGATATTCCTCAAGCTCGGGCAGTTGATGTACGCCCTGGTGACGCTGGTGCTGGTGGCTTCGATCGTCGAATACTTCACCACCTTCTTCAGCTCGACCTTCGGCAGTTGGGGCTTCGCGCCGATCATCGCCGACAAGGAGGACCAGATGCGTGCGCTGGAGATTGCCGGCTACGTGAGCATCATGCTCTGCGGTGCCTTTCCCATGGTTTGGCTGATCAAGCGCTACCTGTCGCGTCCCATTGAACGAGTCGCCGCACGGGTAGGGCTGTCACCGGTCGGCGCAGCGGGCATGCTCGCGGCCTCGGCGAACATTCTGGCGATGTTCCGTCTGCTCGCCGACATGCCACCCAAGGACAAGGTACTGGTCGTGGCATTCGCGGTGTGCGCAGCGTTCACCTTCGGTGATCATCTGGCCTACTCGGCGAACTTCCAACCTTCGGTGATCCTGCCCCTGATCATCGGCAAGTTGACGGGCGGCGTGCTGGGCATGGCGCTTGCTTGGTGGCTCGCGGTTCCCAAGGCTATTGAGCTTGGGCGTCAGGACGAACAGCAGCAGCGCTTCAGCGCGACACCTAGCCTGTCTTGAGCGCTGCAGCGGAACCCGGCGCCTCCAGCCGGGTTCCCGTCTGTCATGCACTCCCGGCAGCCCTGCGCTGGCGGCTTCGGTTTTGGGTTATCTTGCCCACCGATGGGGCATTCACTCTGGACACCTGAATGGCACGCATGAACGCCGACGATGCTCGAGACCTGGCCGCGCTGATCAGCGCTGTGGGCACCGATCAGCTGGGGCAGGCCCTGGATCGTGCGCTGCGGCAGCGGGTCGATTTCGACATGAGCTGCGTCTACCTGTTTCGCTTCAATCATCCGGCGTTGCTGGTACACAACGGTTACAACCGTTCGGTGCCGGAGCGCACCCTTGCTGCCTACCAGCGCGGCGGTTACCTGCTCGATCCATTCTACGTAGCGTGCATCAACGACCATCCTGGCGGGCTGTGGCGTATGAGTGAGCTGGCGCCGGACTGCTTCTTCTCATCGGGGTTTTCCATCTCCCCGGACATCCATCCCTGTGTGTCTTCCGAACATGGCACGCTGGTCGAAGAGATCGGTTTCATCGTGCCGCTGCAACCGCGGGTGGCCTTGGTCTACTCGTTGATGCGCAACCTTGGCGACGGGCCCTTCAGTACCGAGGAAATGCAAACCCTCGAGGCATTGACGCCGGTAGTGCACGCCCTGTTGGAGCTGCATGGCCGGGTTCGACATGGCGATAGTTTCGCCTACGCCGAGACCAGCGATGCGCGCTCTGAAGATGCGTTCATGGACATCCTGCAAGGACAGCTGACTGAGGCACAGCGCTACATCGCCAAGCTGATCCTGCAAGGCCACAGCAGCGCCTCGATTGCGGCGCTGCTGGGCATTTCGGAAGGGACCGTGAAGGTGCACAAGCACAATATCTACCAGCGGCTGGAGATCTCCAACAATGCCGATCTGTTCCGCCTGTTCATCGATTACCTGACGCGGCTGGCCTGACTTCAGGTACAGAGGGGCAGGTAACGGTGGTCATGCCGGGTTGTCGCTGGTCAGCCGCTGTACCGGTTCCGCGTGAGGCTTCTCCACCTCCTTCACCGCTGGCAACGCCAACCCACCCTGCGCCGGCTCCCGGCCGGCCAGGCCCATGCGCATGTCCGCGCCACTGGGCTGCTGGTACAGGCTCAGGCCGAACTCCGGCAATACCGAGAGCAGGTAGTCGAAGATGTCGCCCTGAATGCGTTCGTAGTCGGCCCACACGGTGGTGCGGGTGAAGCAGTAGATTTCCAGGGGCACGCCGTGTTCGCTGGCGGCCATCTGGCGGACCATGCAGGTCATGTCCTGGTGCACTTCGGCGTGGTTCTTCAGGTAGGCGAGGGCGTAGGCGCGGAAGGTGCCGACGTTGGTCATGCGCCGACGGTTGGCCGACAGCGCCGCGACGTTGCCCTGGGCCTGGTTCCAGGCCTTGAGTTCGGCCTGTTTGCGCGACATGTACTCGGTGAGCAGCTTGACGCCGGAGAGGCGCTGTTCTTCTTCGTCGGTGAGAAAGCGGATGCCGCTGACGTCGATGAACAGGCTGCGCTTGATGCGCCGGCCGCCGGACTGCTGCATGCCGCGGTAGTTGCGGAAGCTCTCGGACATCAGGCGCCAGGTGGGGATGGAGACGATGGTCTTGTCGAAGTTCTGCACCTTGACGGTGTGCAGGGTGATGTCCACCACGTCGCCGTCGGCACCGACCTGGGGCATTTCGATCCAGTCGCCGACGCGCAGCATGTCGTTGCTGGTCAGCTGCACACTGGCGACGAACGACAGCAGGGTGTCCTTGTAGACCAGCAGGATGACCGCCGACATGGCACCCAGACCGGAGAGCAGCAACAGCGGCGAGCGGTCGATCAGGGTGGCGATGATGATGATCGTGGCGAAGATGTACAGGATCATCTTCGCCAGTTGCACGTAGCCCTTGATCGAGCGGGTCCGGGCGTGAATGGTGCGCGCGTAGATGTCCAGCAGGGCATTGAGCAGCGCGCCGATGGCCAGGGTCATGAACAGGATGGTGAAGGCCATGGCGATGTTGCCGAGCAGGTTCTTGCCGGCGGCGCTGATCACCGGCACCAGGTTCAGGCCGAACTGGATCACCAGCGAAGGCGTCATCTGCGCCAGGCGGTGAAAGACCTTGTTGTGGCGCAGGTCGTTGAGCCACTGCAGGGCGTGCTGGCGGCCCAGGGCCTTCATCGCGTAGAGCAGCACGAAGCGCGCCAGGCGGCCGAGCACCAGGGCGGCGACCAGCAGCAACAGCAGAGACAGGCTGGCCTGCACCCAGGGGTGTTTGTCCAGCATGCCCAAGAGTTCATCGAAGCGGAGCATGAGAGTCTTGGTATCCATTGCGGGGGGCGGGTCCTCTGCGTGAATGAGCGGGCCATTAGAGCATTCATGCATGACAGATGACAGGCGGGTGCCGTTACAGCGTGCAAAACCGTCCGGCACCCTTCAGGCGGGCAGGCGTTTACAAGATACTAAAAGTAACCTACGGTTGGTATCTAAAGCGGCCGCCTCTGGCCGTTCTGCCAGGAGTTCTCCCATGCAAGCGCTCATCGTTGTCGCTCACCCTGACCAAGGCTCTTTCACCCATGCCGCCGCCGGTGAAGTCGCTCGTGCCATCGTCGAGGCCGGGCATCAAGTCGAACGGGCGGATCTGTGCGAGGAGGGCTTCGACCCGCGTTTCGGCGCCGCCGACCTGGCGCTGTTTCGCGGCGGTGTGGCCTTGCCCGACGACGTGCTCGCCGAGCAGCGCCGCCTGGATCGCGCTGATGCCTTGGTGCTGGTCTACCCCATTTACTGGTGGTCGTTCCCGGCCATTCTCAAGGGTTGGATCGACCGCGTGTTCACCTCGGGGTGGGCTTACGCGGAGCGACCAGATGGCAGCCTGGAGAAGAAGCTCGGCCACCTCGATGTGCACCTACTGGCCGTGGGCGGCGCAAACCTGCGCACCTTTGCCCGGCATGGCTATTTCGCGGCGATGCGCACGCAGATCGACCACGGCATCTTCGACTACGTTGGCGCCCCGGTGCGCAGCTCGGAATTGCTGTTGCACCCGGAGGCGGGTTTTCCCGATACGGCGCTGGCCACCGCACGGCGTATCGGCCAGCAGGTGTTTGCCTGAGCCGGCAAGCGCCGTATGCTGCCCGACTCAGCTTTTGCAGGAGCCCGCGACCGCCATGCCCAACGACGTTTCCCGTACCGCACCGCGCAAGCGCATGACCCGCGAAGAGCGTTATGCGCAACTGCTGCAGGTGGCCTGGCAACTGATTGCCGAGGAGGGCACCGATGCCCTGAGCCTGGGCCGCCTGGCCGAGGCTGCCGGCATCACCAAGCCGACCGTCTATGAGCACTTCGGTACCCGCCACGGGCTGTTGGCGGCCCTGTACCAGGATTACGAGAACCGCCAGAACGCGATCATCGACCAGGCCATGGCTGCCGGTGCGGCGACCCTGGAGGGCAAGGCTCGGGCCATCGCCGCCAGCTACATCGCCTGCGTGCTCAGCGAGGGGCGGGAAATTCCCGAGGTGCTGGCGGCCTTGAGTGGTTCCAGCGAGCTGGCCGAGCTGCGCAAGCAATGCCAGCGCAGCTACATCGACAAATGCCGCCAGGTACTGGCGCCCTTCACCGGTACGCCGGGCCTCGGTCTGGCGACGCTGTGGGCGCTGCTCGGCGCCGCCGACAGCCTGGCGCTGGTGGCGGTGGAAGGCGAGATCAGCGAGGCGCAGGCGGTCGAGGAGTTGTACCGACTGATTATCGACATGGTGCGCCGCACGCAGTGAATCGCTGCGCAGTGGTTGCCATCTGTCCGGTTTTGTTAACAATAGCGCCCCTGTTTCATTGCTTCTGAGATCCGCATGCCCTGGCTTGTATCGCTTCGCCTTCGTTCATCGACCCGTGGAGGCCGCTCATGACCGACCTCACTGTCGAGCTGATCCCCACCGCCCCCGAGCAGATCGAGCTGATCCGCAACCTCTACCAGTTCTATGCCTACGAGTCGTCGGACTGGGAGCAGCAGGACGTGGAGATGGACGGTCGCTACTACATCCACGAAGAACACCTGGTGCGCTACTGGCAGGAACCGGACTGGAGCGCCAGCCTGCTGCTGGTCGATGGCGAGGTGGCCGGCTTTCTGCTGGTCGAGCGCAGCGAGCTGCCGGGCATCGATGCCCTGGAACTGGCCGACCTGTTTATCCTCAAGAAGTACCGTCGGCGGGGTATCGGCCGGGCGCTGATGGGGCAGGTGCTGATGAGCGGTCACGAGAACTGGCTGGTGCGTTACTCCATCCAGGACGAGGCCGCCGAGGCGTTCTGGAGCAAGGTCATGCAAGACCTGCCGCGCCCGGCAAGGGCCATCGACCTGGACGATGACCCGGAGCTGATCAATTACCTGGTGACCCGCGTCACCCATTGATCGCGTTCAGCTGCTTCAGCCACGCCGAACGGGTTCCCGGCTGAAGCCGGTCCTACGGCGCCAACCCACTAGCGAGAAAAGCGTTTGGCCCCCGCCACGCAGACAATCACCACCAGGGTGACGCCGAGCATGCCCAGGCTGACCGGCTCACCCAGCAAGCCGGCGGCCAGGGCCAGGCCGAAGAACGGCTGCAACAGCTGCAACTGGCCTACGGCTGCCACGCCGCCCTGGGCCAGGCCGCGATACCAGAACACGAAGCCCACCAGCATGCTGAATATCGACACGTAACCCAGAGCGGCCCAGGCCGGCGTCTGGATGGCAGCGAAGCCGGCTGCCGGCAGGTTGCACAGGCTCGCCACCAGCATGACCGGCAAGGCCAGCACCAAGGCCCAACTGATGACCTGCCAGCCGCCCAGGCTGTGCGACAAGCGCGCGCCTTCGGCATAGCCCAGGCCGCAGGCGAGGATCGCCAGCAGCATCAGCAGGTCGCCCGTCAGGTTGGCGCTCAGGCCTTGAGCCATGGCGTAGCCGGCCACCATCAGGCTGCCCAGCACCGAACACAGCCAGAAGGCCGCACGCGGGCGTTCACCGCAACGCAGCACGCCGAACAGCGCGGTGGCCAGCGGCAGCAGGCCGACGAACACGATGCTGTGGGCGGAGGTGACATGTTGCAGGGCC
This sequence comes from uncultured Pseudomonas sp., assembly GCF_913777995.1. Taxonomy (GTDB): domain Bacteria; phylum Pseudomonadota; class Gammaproteobacteria; order Pseudomonadales; family Pseudomonadaceae; genus Aquipseudomonas. Next base: position 21,619 of record NZ_CAJYVE010000036.1, read on the forward strand.
AGGGCGGTGAGCAGCGGAAAGCCCACCACCACCCCGGCGGCCACCACCGCCAGGGGCAGCAGTTGCTCACGGGTCGGTCGCGGCTGCCTGAACAGCCCCAGCAGCGCGAGGGCCAGCAGGCCGGCCAGGCTGGCCCTGGCGCTGGTGAGAAACAGCGGCTCGAACTGCGCCACCGCGACCCGGGTGGCCGGCAACGAGCCGCTGAAGATGATCACCCCGAGCAGGCCGTTGAGCCAGCCGGCCATCGGCAGTGCAGGGGTCGGGCGGTGCAGGGGAGAGGCGGAAGACATGGCGAGGTGCTCGGTGGCTTGCGAAGCGCTCATGCTAGGCAGCACTATCGGCACAATCAAAAAATTGTCATGGATACATTCGCCATGCCCCGCGCCCGCTACAAGACCCTGGTCGACCGCCTGGCCGCCGACATTCGTGCCAGCCGCCTGCTGCCCGGCAGTCGTCTGCCGACCCATCGGGCCCTGGCCGCCGAGCATGGCCTGGCGCTGGTGACCGCCAGCCGCGTGTATGCCGAGCTGCAGCGCATGGGCCTGGTCAGTTGTGAAACCGGGCGTGGCACCTTCGTGCGGGACATCTCCATGCCGCCGGGCCTGGGCATCGACCAGAAGACCGTGGCCCAAGGCATGGCCGACCTGAATTTCAACTACCCGGCGTTGCCGGCTCAGGCCGAGCTGTTGCGCGGTGCCTTGCGCCAACTGGCGGCCTCGGGCGACCTTGAGGCTTTGCTGCGTTACCAACCGCATGCCGGGCGGCCTCACGAACGCGCTTGCGTGGCCCGCCACCTGGCCGCACGCGGGTTGCAGGTGGATGCCGCGCAGGTGCTGATCGTCAACGGTGCGCAGCAGGGCCTGGCGGTCGCCTTGATGGCGTCGCTGAAGCCTGGCGATGTGATCGCCGCCGATGCGCTGACGTACTCCGGTTTCAAGGTGCTGGCTGAAGCACTGCACCTGGAGATCGTCGCCATTCCGGTGCTCGAACACGGGCCGGACCTGGCCGCGCTGCAGCGGCTGTGTGCCAGCCGGCGAGTCAAGGCGCTGTACAGCATGCCGACGCTGCACAATCCGCTGGGCTGGGTGCTGGATACCGCGCAACGTGAGCAACTGGTGGCCATCGCTCGTCGGCACGACCTGTTGATCATCGAAGACGCGGCCTATGCCTTTCTCGTCGAGGATGCCCCGGCGCCGCTGTTCAGCCTGGCACCGGAGCGCACCTTGCACATCTGCGGCCTGTCCAAGAGCGTGGCCACCGGCCTGCGGGTCGGCTTCATCAGCGCGCCGCTGGAGCGCGTTGCCAGCCTGGAGCGGGTGATTCGCGCCACCACCTGGAACACCCCTGGCGTGCTCACCGCCATTGCCTGCCAATGGCTGGAAGACGGCACCGTCATGCAGTTGGAAGAGCACAAGCGCGACGACGCCCGCCGGCGCCAGCAAGTCGCCGCCGAGGCGCTGGCCGGGCTGCCTTGTCAGAGCCATCCGCTGTCTTACTTCCTATGGCTGCCCTTGCAGGAAGACGCCCGCGCCGATCGGGTGGCGGCGGCCCTCAAGGACGAGCAGGTGGCGGTGTCCACCGCCGAGCCCTTTGCCGTGTCGGCCCATGTGCCGCATGCCCTGCGCCTGGCCTTGGGCTCGGTGGACCTGGCGACCTTGCGTCAGGCGCTGCTCAAGGTGCGCTGGGTGGTGCAGGCGCAGACATGACGCGCAGCACTTACAGCCAGGTGGCCAGGCTGATCACTACCAGAGGCAGGGCCAGCCCGGCGATCACGGTCTGGCTGGCGATGATCCCGGCCATCAGCGGGGCGTCACCGCCCAGTTGCCGGGCCATGATGTAGGACGATGACGCGGTGGGCAGGGTCTGGAACAGGATGGCAGTGACCGCCGCTTCGCCGCGCAGGCCCAGCAGATGGCAGGCCAGCAGAGTGGCGGCGGGCATGACCACGAACTTGGCCAGCGACGACACGCCCACCGGCTTGAGCCAGCTGCCGGCGGCAGCGAAGTTCAGCGCCGCGCCTACGCACAGCAGGCCCAGCGGCAACGAGGCCTGGCCCAGGGCCTTGAGGGCCGGGCCGATGCCGGCTGGCAGACCCACGCCCAGCAGTTGCAGGAGAATGCCGATCAGGCAGGCCAGCACCAGCGGGTTGAGCGCCAGCTGGCGCAGCGTGGCCTTCAGCGACAGGCGTCCGGCGCTGCCGTAACGGGCGAACACCAGCACGCAGAGGATGTTCACCGTCGGCACGATGGTGGCGTTGGCCACCGCTGCCAGGGCGATACCGTGGGTGCCGAACAATCCGGCGGCGGCCGAGACGCCGACATAGTTGTTGAAGCGAATACCGCCCTGGAACAGCGAAGTGAAGGCCGCGTCATCGACCTTGAGCAGGCCGCGCAGGGCCACGAACAGCATGGCCACCGGCACCGTCGACAACAGCAGCACCGCGACCATCTCGCGCACCGGCACATCGTCGAGTTGCGCGGTGGCCAGGCTGTGCAGGAACAGCGAAGGCAGCAGCAGGTAATAGCCCAAGCGCTCGGCCTGCGGCCAGAATCCTTCGTTGAGAAAATGCCGATGGCGCAGCCAGGCGCCGAGGGCGATCAGCACGGCGATGGGCAACAGGGCGAGGACCAGCGCGGCGCTCATGGGCGGTCTCCCAGGGCGCTGACAAGACGCTGGCAGCCTTTTACCAGGGTGGCCTGGTCGGTGGCGAACGACAGGCGCAGATGCCCCGGTGCTCCGAAGGCACTGCCGGGCACGGTGGCCACACCGACCTTGAGCAGGTCCATGGCCACGTCCTGGTCGTCGTGGGTGCCTTTGATTCTGGGCAGCAGATAAAACGCCCCCTCGGGGCTCAGTACGTCCAGCGTCTGGCTGGTACGCAGCACCGCCAGGGCGGCATCACGGCGCTGCCGGTAGATGGCGTTGCGTTCAATGAGGAAATCCCGTTCGCCCTCCAGCGCGGCGATGGTCGCCAACTGGCTGAGGGTGCTGGTCTGCGTGCAGTTCTGCGACTGAATGGCGTTGATCGCCGCCACCAGTGGCGCCGGTCCGCAGCCCCAGCCGACGCGCCAGCCGGTCATGGCATAGGCCTTGGAAACGCCATCGACCAGCAGGGTCCGCTCGTTCAGGTCCTCGGCCACGGCGGCCAGCGTCGCGTAGGGCTGGTCGGTGAAGCGGATCTCGGCGTAGATGTCGTCGCTGAGGATCATCAGCTGCGGATAACCGCGCAACACCTCGGCCAACTCGCGCAGTTGCGCGACGCTGTAGGTCGAACCGGAAGGGTTGCCGGGGGCGTTGAGCACCAGCCAGCGAGCGTTGGGTGACAGCTCCAGCGCCGCCGCCAGGTGTTCGGCGGTCAGGCGAAAGCCCTCGGCGGCGGTGGTCGGCAGCACCACGGGTTGCGCCCCGCAGAGGCGGATCATGTCTGGATAACTGGCCCAGTAGGGCGCGGGCAGCAAGACTTCGTCGCCAGGCTGCAAGGTGGCCATGAAGGCATTGAAGATGACCTGCTTGGCCCCGCAGCCGACCGCGACCTGATCTTCCCGGTAATGCAGGCCGCGATCATGGCTTACCCGCCAGCGAATCGCTTCGCGCAGGCGCGGCAGGCCGTTGGCCGGGGAGTAGCTCTGGCGTTGGCCAAGAGCGGCGTGGGTGGCCAGCAGCACATGGGCCGGTGCGTCGAAGTCTGGCTCGCCCAGGGTCAGGTCGATCACATCCTGGCCCTGCGCGCGCAGGGCGGCGGCGTGACGTGCCATCAGCAGGATCGGTGAAGGGGTTGCGGTGCGGGTGGGGCTGGCGGTGGTCATGGCGTGCCTCGATGCGGAAGTCCGGATCAAGATAGCGGTCACCAAGGACAAGAAAAAACGATATTAAATTGAGGTTTTGTCAATTATTCCTCATGGGTCGGCATATGCCCCGCCTGCGCCCGTACCGCTTCGGCCAGTGCCACCGCCAGGCGCCCGGCGGGGCGGTCCTCGCGTTCCAGCAGCACCACCCGGCGCATCCGTTGTGGTTCGCCGAAGGGCAGGCATACCAGGCTGGAAAACGCCGCCAGGTTGCGCTCGCTCATGGGAATGACCGCCACGCCCAGGCCGCTGGCAACCATGCGGACAATCGCCTCCTGACTGTCCAGCTCCATGCTGGTCTGTACCCGCAGGCGCTGGCGGCGCAACTCGCGTTCGATGGTGCGCCCGGCCCAGGCACGGCGGTCGAAGCGAATGAACGGGTAGTCCTGCAGCAGGCGCCTGGGGTCGCGGCTGTCGGCGTCGGCCGGGGCGATGATCCAGAAGCCTTCCTCGAACAGCACGGTGCTGACCAGACCGTGGGGGTAGGGCTTGACCGGTTCGGTGGTGACGGCAGCGTCCAGGTCGCCGGCCTCGATCAGCACCGCCAGTTCGGCAGACATGCCCGAGGCCACGTTGACCCGCAGGTTGGGGTGGGCGCTGCCCATGGCCGCCAGCGCTGCGGGCAGCACGCCGGCCAGGGCGGTATGGATGGCGCCCAGGCGCAAGCGCCCGCGCAGCTCGCTGCCATCGCCCAGCTCGGCGGCAATGCTGTCGTAGATGGCGAGGATCTCCCTGGCGCGCTCCACCGCCAGATGCCCGGCCTCGGTCAGCACCGGCAGGCGCCGCGAGCGGTCGAACAACGGCGCATTGAATTCCTCTTCGAGACTGCGTACATGCAGGCTCACTGCCGACTGGGTCAGGTGCACCGCTTCGGCGGCGCGGGCGAAGGAGCCGTGGCGGGCGATGGCGACCAGGGTACGCAGGGCGCGGAGGGACATGCAGGCTCCTGAAGGGCGGCGGATGTGGCGCGCAGCATAGCGCCATCTCTGCCGCTGTGGGTCACAAGGGCAGGGCGGTGGTGGCCTTGATCTGTTCCATGGCGAAGCTGGAGCTGACATCCGCGATGCCGGGAATCTGGATGAGCTGCTTGTACACCGCGTCGTATCCGGCAATGTCCGGCACCGCCAGGCGCAGCAGGTAATCGGTGACACCCGCCATGCGGTAGAACTCCACCACTTCCTTGATTTCGCTGACCCGGCGGTGGAAGGTCTCCAGCCATTCCATGTCGTGACGCCCGGTGCGCACGAAGGCGAATACGGTGACGGGTACGCCCAGCTCCTTGGGGCTGAGCAGGGCCACGCGCTTGAGGATGACGCCGGTTTCTTCGAGCTTCTGGATACGCCGCCAGCAGGCGGTGTTGCTCAGGCCGACGCGCTCGGCGACCGTGGCCAGCGCGACGGTGCAGTCCTGTTGCAGGATGGCGAGGATCGCCTTGTCGAATTTGTCCATGTATGAACACCGCTCTTATTGCCGATAGGCATAACGATTTTGCCGTTGGTGATTGGGCTGAAATTTTATTCCCTAATTGGCTTTTTAATCGGAAGTATTTTCCGATATTGCCAGCTGATACCCGTTATTTATCAATTATTTTTCCCGCTGCCAGCTATACCATTTTCACCAGCCTCTCATCACTTCGTGCTGGTACTCCCATGTCTGAACTGTATTTCGATTACGCCGCCACCACTCCTATCGACGACCGCGTCGTGGCCGACATGCTCGTGCACATGGGCCAGCGGGCCTTCGGCAACCCGGCTTCGACCTCGCACCAGCACGGTCAGCACGCCCGCCAGGCGGTGGAGCAGGCTCGCGGGCAGGTGGCTGCGCTGATCGGTGCGCAGGCCAATCAGGTGGTGTGGACCTCCGGGGCCACCGAGTCGAATAACCTGGCGCTCAAGGGCGTATTCGCCAAGGCACCGGCGGGCCGTCGACACCTGGTCACCAGTTGTATCGAGCACAAGGCGGTCATTGACAGCGTCAGGCAACTGGAGCAACAGGGCGTCGAAGTGACCTGGCTGCGCCCCGGCGCCGACGGCCTGATCCACCCCGAAGCGGTGGCCGATGCGCTGCGTGACGACACCCTGCTGGTGTCGCTGATGCTGGTCAATAACGAGCTGGGCACGCTGACGGACATTCGACGCATCGGCGAGCGGGTGCGCGAGCGCGGGGCGCTGTTTCATGTCGATGCCGCGCAGGCCACCGGCAAGGTCGCCATCGACCTTTCCAGCCTGGCGGTGGATTTGATGTCGATCTCCGCACACAAGACCTACGGGCCCAAGGGCATCGGCGCGCTGTATGTGGGGGATCGGGCCCGTGCTCAGGTCGAGGCGCAGATTCATGGCGGGGGCCACGAGCAGGGCCTGCGCTCCGGCACCCTGGCTACCCACCAGATCGTCGGCATGGGCAGCGCCTATGCGTTGGCCGGGGCCGAAATGGTCGAAGAAAGCGCGCGCATCCAGGCACTGTCCAACCGCCTGCGCGATGCCATGCTGGCGTTGCCGGGCGTAGCGTTGAACGGCGACGCGGCGCAGCGCATCCCCCACACCCTCAACTTCAGCATCGACCGCTTTGCCTTCAGCCCGGCGGTGTTCAGCGGGCGCCTGGCGCTGTCTTCGACCTCGGCCTGCAACTCGGCGAGCAACGCACCTTCCCACGTGCTTCTGGCCCTGGGCCTCAACCCGATGCTGGCCAACCAGTCGGTGCGCATCAGCTTCGGACGCTTCACCACGAGTGAGGATGTCGACCAGGCCATTGAGGTGCTGCGTCAGGTCCTGGCCTGAATGCAATACGGTTCGCTTAAGCGGCATGTGGCCCGGTGGGAGGGGCTTTAGCCGCAGTAATGGTCAATTAGACCGTTGGAGCTTGCTCGCGATGGCTGGGACACGTTCACAACAGATGCATGAGGTTTGCCGGCCTCTTCGCGAGCAAGCTCGCTCCAACAAAAGTCAGTTATACCGAAGCAGTCTGATCTGGCGTCGCTTTTGCTTTTCAAGCACCGCTCTCACAGACGCCGCCAATCGCGACTTGGGTGCAGGCCGAGTGCAGGTGTCATGGAAGGGGGGTAAGCCGGCAGGGAAGCCGGCTTAGGCGCACTGGGCCAGGGACGGGCCATTGCGCCGGCCCCCTGGAATGGCGCCGGAAGGAGGGAACCCCGCCGCAGGCGGGGCCAAACCAGGAGCAGTGGTTTGCCCACTTTGCCGTAACAAAGTGGGTCGCCCGCCAGGGCGAAACCTGGGG
>NZ_CAJYVE010000037.1 GCF_913777995.1 uncultured Pseudomonas sp.
AAGATTCGCACCACTTCTTTCGCTTCACCTTAACTCGTTGATTCTCAAGGAGTTTTCGGTGCATTCCGCGTTGGAAGTGGTGCGCATTATAAGGACATCTGAAAGGCCGTCAACTGTTAATTTCAAAAAACTGAAATTAAATGCTCCACACCGGTGCAGCCCCAGCAAAACCACTCCTTCTATATAGAGAAGGCCAGCACCTATAGAACACGCGCCTCACGCAGGACACTGATCTCTTCCAGGCTTTTGCCCAATACCGAGCGCAGCACCGCTTCAGTATGCTCACCCAACAGAGGAGGCGCTCGCCGATATTCCACTGGCGTCTCGGATAAGCGAATCGGGCTGGCCACCATGGGCACCTGACCTGCCAGCGCATGCGGCAAGTCGAACGCGAGGCCACGGGCTAGCACCTGAGGGTCGGCAAACACCTGTGCCAGATCGTTGATCGGCCCACAAGGCACACCCACCGCTTCCAGTTCCGCCACCCACTGAGCAGTGGTCTTGAATACGGTGGCCTGGCGGATCAGCGGAATCAGTTCGGCGCGGTTGGCCACCCGCAGCTTGTTGGTCAGGAAGCGCGGATCGTCCGCCCACTGCGGCTGCCCCGCCACTTCCGCGAACTTCCTGAACTGACCGTCGTTGCCCACGGTGAGAATGAAGTCGCCATCGGCAGTAGGAAAGTCCTGGTACGGCACGATATTGGGATGGGCATTACCCAGGCGCCGCGGCGCGACACCCGTGGTGAGGTAGTTCATCGCCTGATTGGCCAGGCACGCCACCTGCACGTCCAGCAGTGCCATATCGATGTGCTGACCGCTGCCGGTCTGCTCGCGACTCGCCAACGCAGCCAGAATGGCCGTACTGGAGTACAGCCCAGTGAGGATATCGGTAAGCGCCACGCCCACCTTCACCGGCCCGGCTCCCTCCTCGGCTTCGGAACGGCCGGTCAGGCTCATCAGTCCGCCAAGGCCCTGGATCATGAAGTCGTAGCCGGCACGCTTGGCATAGGGCCCGCTTTGACCGAACCCGGTAATGGAGCAATAGATGAGCCGTGGATTGACGGCCTTCAGTGACGAGTAGTCCAGCCCGTAGGCCGCCAGGCCACCCACCTTGAAGTTCTCGATCAACACATCGGAGCGAGCAGCCAGCTCTCGCACCAGCGCCTGACCCTCGGACTGAGTGAAGTCGATGGTCACCGATTGCTTGTTGCGGTTGGCCGCCAGGTAATAGGCCGCCTCGCTGGTGTTCTCACCTTCGGCATCCTTGAGGAAGGGCGGTCCCCAGGCGCGGGTATCGTCGCCAGCCCCCGGCCGTTCGACCTTGATGACCTCCGCGCCGAGGTCTGCAAGGATCTGCCCGGCCCAAGGACCGGCTAATACCCGGGAAAGATCCAGCACGCGAATGTGCGACAACGCGCCCATGGCCAGCCCCCCTTCTATTAATAGAACGCCTGGATGCCGGTCTGCGCACGGCCGAGGATCAGCGCATGCACGTCATGGGTGCCTTCATAGGTATTCACCACTTCCAGGTTGACCAGGTGCCGAGCCACGCCGAATTCGTCACTGATGCCGTTGCCCCCGAGCATGTCACGGGCCATACGTGCGATATCCAGGGCCTTGCCGCAAGAGTTGCGCTTCATGATCGAGGTGATTTCCACTGCCGCCGTGCCTTCATCCTTCATCCGCCCCAGGCGCAGGCAGCCTTGCAGGGCCAGGGTGATCTCGGTCTGCATGTCGGCGAGCTTCTTCTGGATCAGCTGGTTGGCGGCCAGCGGACGGCCGAACTGCTGACGATCGAGGGTGTATTGCCGGGCAGTGTGCCAGCAGAACTCGGCAGCCCCCAGGGCGCCCCAGGAAATGCCGTAGCGTGCGGAGTTCAGGCAGGTGAACGGCCCCTTCAGGCCACGCACCTCAGGAAAGCGGTTTTCCTCGGGCACGAACACGTTGTCCATGACGATCTCGCCGGTGATCGACGCACGCAGCCCGACCTTGCCGTGGATGGCCGGCGCGCTCAGCCCCTGCCAGCCCTTCTCGAGAATGAAACCACGAATCTCGTCGGCGTCATCCTTGGCCCAGACCACGAACACGTCGGCGATGGGACTGTTGGTGATCCACATCTTCGCGCCGCTGAGGCGATAGCCGCCATCGACCTTGCGGGCACGGGTGATCATGGATCCCGGATCGGAGCCATGGTTGGGCTCGGTCAGGCCAAAGCAGCCAATCCACTCGCCCGACGCCAGCTTGGGCAGGTACTTCTGCTTCTGCGCTTCGGAACCGAACTCGTTGATCGGCACCATCACCAACGACGACTGCACGCTCATCATCGAGCGGTAGCCGGAGTCGATACGCTCCACCTCTCGGGCAATCAGCCCATAGCAAACGTAGTTCAGGCCGCTGCCGCCATAAGCCTCGGGGATGGTCGCGCCCAGCAGGCCCACCTCACCCATTTCGCGAAAAATCGCCGGGTCGGTCTGCTCATGCCGAAAGGCTTCCAACACACGGGGTGCCAGCTTGTCCTGGGCGAACTGTTCGGCACTGTCGCGAACCATGCGCTCCTCTTCGGTCAACTGCTGGTCCAGCAACAGGGGGTCGATCCAGTTGAAGCTTGCCTTGCCACTCATGGTTGATGCCTCGTGCAAATGAGCCAATCTGATGCAGCAAGCCTAGACCCGCCCGCACGGCAGGACAAACGAGGATTTCGCAAGGGGTTGTGCTAGTTTCTCACTCCGAAAGACGATTAAAGCCAATAAAACCTGGAATGAGTGAGGATTCGGTACATGCGCCGCAAGATTCCCAGCACCGCTGCGCTGGTCAGCTTCGAATCGGCCGCCCGCCATGAGAGCTTCACCAAGGCTGCCAGCGAACTGTCCCTGACCCAGAGCGCGATCTGCCGGCAAATCGGCAGCCTTGAAGCATTCCTCGGCATCGAGCTGTTCAAGCGCTCGCGGCGCGGCGTGAAACTCACCGAAGCCGGCATCTCCTACAGCCGACGCATCGCCTCGCAACTGGACGCCGTGGAGCGCGACACCCTGTCGGTCATGGGCCAGCAAGGCACCAGTGTGATAGAGCTGGCCGTGGTGCCGACCTTCGGCACCCAATGGCTGCTGCCGCGCCTCAAGGACTTCCAGACCCGCCACCCGGAAATCACCGTCAACCTCACCAACCGCACCCGGCCGTTCCTGTTCGCCGATACCGACTTCGACGCCGCGATCTACTTCGGCGACGCCGACTGGCCGGGCACCCTGGCGTATCGACTGATGGGGGAAAACCCCATGCCGGTGTGCAACCCGACACTGCTGGAGGGCCAGCTCACCCTCAGCGCCGAGCGCATCGCCCAGTTGCCGCTGCTGCAGCAAACCACCCGCCCGCATGCCTGGCGGCAATGGTTCAGCGAGCGCCAGCTGCATGTGCCGCGCGACATGACCGGCCCGCGCTACGAACTGTTCTCGATGCTCGCCCAGGCAGCCATGCACGAGATGGGCATCGCCCTGATCCCGCCCTTCCTCATCCAGCGTGAACTCGAAGAACAGCGCCTGATGATCGCCAGCCCTCACGCGCTGACCAGTGCGAAGGCCTACCACCTGATGATTCCCGAACGAAAGACTTCGACTGTGACCCTGCAAGCCTTCCGCAACTGGCTGATCGAGCAGGCGCATGGCTACACCCTGCCCGAAGAACAACCCGCAGCCGGTGTCGCAAATAGGTAGTTACGACATCGAATACCTACATATGTAAGCAATTGTCGTAAATCTGAAACCTGCAAAAAGCTGTCATAAATAGCTTAAAAGCCCCGTATTTCAAGGCCTGTAGTCCGTTTCAGTCAGACTTTCATGCGCACCCCGGGCCACCACCCCACTCTTACCTGAAAACGCCCTGAATCAAGCTGTAAGCGCCACGGGACAAGGCCCTTCGCTTTCTGCTGCGACAATGGGTCACAGGATGACTTGTAGTCATACCAAAGTCTCGTTACCTATTCTTCGAGGCCACGCACCCAGGCCTCACACCCACACCGCTCGTGCCTGGGCGCACCGACAACAAGAACAAACAGGCAGGAGACTTGCCGTGCACATAGGTGTCCCCCTCGAAACACAGGCGGGTGAAACCCGGGTCGCCGCCACGCCGGAAACCGTCAGGAAGCTGGTCAGCCAGGGCCATGCAATCACGGTGCAAAGCTCGGCCGGCCTTCATGCCGGTGTGCCGGACAGCGCTTTCCTGGCCGCCGGAGCAGCCATCGGCAGTGTCGACGACGTGTTCAGCGCCCAATTGGTGCTCAAGGTCACAGCCCCCAGCGACGACGAGCTGGCACGCATGAAGCCCGGCACGCTACTGATCGGCATGCTCAACCCGTTCAACGACACGATCATTGCCAGCATGGCCCGCCAGGGCATCACCGCTTTCGCCCTGGAGGCCGCACCACGAACCTCGAGAGCCCAGAGCCTCGACGTCCTGTCGTCACAGGCCAACATCGCCGGCTACAAGGCCGTGTTGCTGGCCGCGCACTACTACCCACGCTTCATGCCGATGCTGATGACCGCCGCCGGCACCGTGAAAGCGGCCCGCGTACTGATTCTCGGCGCGGGCGTGGCGGGTCTGCAGGCCATCGCCACGGCCAAGCGCCTGGGTGCGGTGGTCGAGGCCTCGGACGTGCGCCCGGCCGTACGCGAACAGATCGAGTCCCTGGGGGCGAAATTCATCGATGTCCCGTACGAAACCGACGAAGAACGTGAATGCGCCGAAGGCGTCGGTGGCTACGCCCGCCCCATGCCAGCCAGTTGGATGCAGCGCCAGGCGGCCGCAGTGCACGAGCGGGCCCGGCAATCGGACATCGTCATCACCACGGCACTGATCCCTGGGCGCAGGGCGCCGGTGCTGCTCAGCGCCGCCACCGTGGCACAGATGAAGCCCGGCTCGGTGGTCATCGACCTGGCCGCCGCCCAAGGTGGCAACTGCCCACTGACAGTGGCGGACCAAGTGGTGGTAGAGCACGGCGTGACGCTGGTCGGGCATACCAACCTGCCGGCCCTGGTGGCGGCCGACGCCTCGGCGCTCTATGCCCGCAACCTGCTGGATTTCCTGAAGCTGCTGTTCGACAAGGACGGCGTGCTGAACCTCAACCTCGAAGACGACATCGTCGCCGCGTGCCTGATGTGCCGCGATGGCGAGATCATCCGCAAGAACAGCTGAGAACAAAGACAATGCAAGAGCTGATCTCCCCAGGCATCTATAACCTGATCATCTTCGTGCTGGCCATCTATGTCGGCTACCACGTGGTCTGGAACGTCACCCCTGCGCTGCACACACCGCTGATGGCAGTCACCAATGCCATCTCGGCCATCGTCATCGTCGGCGCCATGCTGGCGGCCGCCTTGACCGTCACACCGCTGGGCAAGGTCATGGGTACCCTGGCCGTGGCGCTGGCCGCCGTGAACGTGTTCGGCGGCTTCCTGGTCACCCGGCGCATGCTGGAAATGTTCAAGAAGAAGAGCAAGGCCAAGGACGAGGTGCAGAAATGAGCATGAACCTCGTTACCCTGCTCTATCTGATCTCGGCGGTGTGCTTCATCCAGGCCCTCAAGGGGCTTTCGCACCCGACCACTTCGCGGCGCGGCAACCTGTTCGGCATGGCCGGCATGGCATTGGCCGTACTCACCACCATCGGCCTGGTGTACAAGCTGGCCGCGCTGTCCACGGTGGAGGGCACCAGTGCCGGAGTTGGCTACATTCTGCTCGGTCTGCTCGTCGGTGGCGCGGCTGGCTCGATCATGGCCAAGCGCGTGGAAATGACCAAGATGCCCGAGCTGGTGGCCTTCATGCACAGCATGATCGGCCTGGCTGCCGTGTTCATCGCCATCGCCGCCGTGGTGGAGCCGCAATCGCTGGGGATCGTGCTGAACATCGGCGACGCCATTCCAACGGGCAATCGCCTGGAGCTGTTCCTGGGCGCGGCAATCGGTGCCATCACCTTTTCGGGGTCGGTCATCGCTTTCGGCAAACTGTCCGGCAAATACAGGTTTCGCCTGTTCCAAGGCGCCCCGGTACAGTTCGCCGGCCAGCACAAGCTCAACCTGATCCTCGGCCTGGCGACCCTGGTCTGCGGCCTGACCTACATGTTCAGCGGCAGCCTCGGCGCCTTTGCCCTCATGCTGGTCTTGGCCTTCGTGATTGGCGTGCTGCTGATCATCCCCATCGGCGGGGCCGACATGCCGGTGGTGGTCTCGATGCTCAACAGTTATTCGGGCTGGGCGGCCGCCGGGATCGGCTTTTCGTTGAACAACTCGATGCTGATCATTGCCGGTTCGCTGGTCGGCTCCAGCGGCGCGATCCTCTCGTACATCATGTGCAAGGCCATGAACCGCTCATTCTTCAATGTCATCGGCGGCGGCTTCGGCACCGCTGCAGACAGCGGGCCGAGTGGAAACAGCCAGCCACAACGGGCCGTGAAGTCCGGCTCGGCCGACGACGCGACCTTCCTGCTCGGTAATGCCGATACGGTGATCATCGTGCCTGGCTATGGCCTGGCGGTCGCCCGCGCCCAGCACGCCCTCAAGGAACTGACCGAGAAGCTGGTCCATCACGGGGTGACCGTGAAATACGCCATCCACCCGGTGGCCGGGCGCATGCCCGGGCACATGAACGTACTGCTTGCCGAGGCAGAAGTCCCGTACGACCAGGTGTTCGAGATGGACGACATCAACTCCGAGTTCGGCCAGGCCGACGTCGTGCTCGTGCTGGGCGCCAACGACGTGGTCAACCCCGCCGCGCGGAACGACCCCAAATCGCCAATCGCCGGCATGCCGATCCTCGAGGCGTACAAGGCGCGAACCGTGATCGTCAACAAGCGCTCCATGGCCAGCGGCTATGCCGGCCTGGATAACGAGCTGTTCTATCTCGACAAGACCATGATGGTGTTCGGCGACGCCAAGAAGGTCATCGAAGACATGGTCAAGGCCGTGGAAAACCTCTGACGCGGCTCTTTGCATCGCCCCGGCACACGGGGCTTTGTTACAGGCACGGTAACGGTGTTTTGCCCTGAAAGCCGCCAATTAGAGCCTTCGAATACGACCTTGGTCGGGCGACGGCGCGCGCGCCAGCCACTAGACTTGGCGCTCGCTTACAGCCCGAGACAATAAAACATGTACCGTGATCGTATCCGCATGCCTGGCCTGATGAGCAAGGTGATGAGCGCGGCAGATGCCGCTGGCCTGATTGAAGACGGCATGACCGTCGGCATGAGCGGTTTCACCCGCGCCGGCGAAGCCAAGGCGGTGCCCCACGCGCTGGCCGAGCGCGCGCGCGTGTCGCCGCTTAAGATCAGCCTGATGACTGGCGCCAGCCTGGGCAACGATCTGGACAAGCAACTCACGGAAGCCGGTGTGCTGTCGCGGCGTATGCCCTTCCAGGTCGACAGCACCCTGCGCAAGGCGATCAACGCCGGCGAAGTGATGTTCATCGACCAGCACCTCTCCGACACGGTCGAACAACTGCGCAACCGGCAGATCAAGGCCGTCGACCTGGCCGTCATCGAATGCGTGGCGATTACCGAAGAGGGCCACCTGGTACTGAGCACCTCGGTGGGCAACTCGGCAAGTTTCGCCATTCTCGCCAAGCAGGTGATCGTCGAGATCAACCTGTCGCAGCCGCTGGAACTGGAAGGCCTGCATGATGTTTATATCCCCAGCTACCGCCCGACCCGCCTGCCGATTCCGGTACTGGAAGCCGACTCGCGCATCGGCAGCCACGCGGTGAAGATTGACCCGGCAAAGATCGTCGGCATCGTCATCAGCGACCAGCCCGACTCACCGTCCACCGTGTTGCCGCCGGACGTCGAGACCCAGGCCATCGCCAATCACCTGGTGGAGTTCTTCAAGAACGAGGTGCGCCAGGGACGCCTCACCGACCGCCTGATGCCGCTGCAGGCCGGCATCGGCACCATCGCCAACGCCGTGATGCACGGCCTGCTGGCGTCACCCTTCGAAAACCTGACCATGTACTCCGAAGTGCTGCAGGACTCGACCTTCGACCTGTTCGATGCAGGCAAGCTGGATTTCGCCTCTGGCAGCTCCATGACCCTGTCGGCGCCCAAGCATGCCCAGGTATTCGCCGACTTCAACCGCTACAAGTCGAAGTTGGTGCTGCGCCCGCAGGAAATCTCCAATCACCCCGAAGTCATCCGCCGCCTGGGCATCATCGGCATCAACACCGCTCTGGAATTCGATCTGTACGGCAACGTCAATTCCACCCACGTGTGCGGTACGCGAATGATGAACGGCATCGGCGGCTCGGGCGATTTCTCGCGCAATGCCCACCTGGCCATCTTCGTCACCAAGTCGATTGCCAAGGGCGGTGCCATTTCCAGCGTGGTGCCCATGGTCAGTCACGTCGACCATACCGAGCATGATGTGGACATCCTGGTCACCGAACAGGGCCTGGCCGACCTGCGTGGCCTGGCACCTCGCGAGCGGGCCCGGGTAATCATCGACAACTGCGTGCACCCGGCGTATCGCAAGGCCCTGAATGACTATTTCAGCCGAGCCAGCGCACTGGGTGGGCACACCCCTCACCTGCTGCGTGATGCACTGAGTTGGCACCTCAACCTTGAAGAAACCGGACGCATGCTGGCGGTATGAGGTTCACAGGTTCAGGAGGTTGAGGTTTGCAACGGTACAGTCCAGACCTCAACCGTTTGAACTGACAAAAACTGTAATGCTGTACTGGTCCAAAACCGACGTTTTCCAGCCGATTCTCGTCGCACCCCAGCAAAAACGCACCAAACAGGTGCGAACCAGTACAGTTGCCCCATTTAGGAACAAAACAGCCCCTATAAACAGTTAACTGAACTCTCACAATACAGCTGAACTGTGTCTGTAGAAGATGACACGACGAGAGGAAGATAGGCACCAGTCAAGCCACTCTCTAATCCCGCCACAAGCGGAAGGAAGTCACACCATGGAACGTACAATCAGTTCCGATCTTTTTGTAGAAAGCACCGTTTCCAATGCCCAGGCCAGCCTGCCTCTGCGCGCCCTCGCTACCCTGATGCTGTGGCAGCGTCGTCTGGCCAGCCGCCGTCAACTGGCTCGCCTGGATGCCCGCCTGCTGGCGGACGCCGGTATCAGCGAATCGCAGCGTTACGAAGAGCTGAGCAAGCCATTCTGGCGTTGATACGGCGCGCACCGGCACATTGATCCCAAGGTCATCCCGCCGGTCCACCGAATTCCCACGAAGCCCGTCGCAGGCAACTGCTGACGGGCTTCGTCGTTTTCGGCGTCGGCAAATGACGAACATAACAGTTAAACAAAAACACCAAACATACCATAACAGTTCATACCTCTGGCCGAGCGCCGCGATAGCCGCCCTCTGGCGTCTGGGTTACGCTCGACGCTATCTTGGCGACCTTCCCTGCACCTGTGCCTGTAACGGAGACTTGTATGTCCACCCTGCGCATTCTCACCGCGACTCTGCTACTGAGCGCTTCCTGCGGCGCCTTCGCCAGCAGCTTCCTGGTTACCACCGACGCCATCGTGGGCGCCGTGGGTGCGTCCACTGACGCCACCTCCGACGTCACCTCGTCGCTGCGTGACAACAAACTGGTCCGTGAAGCCCGTGACGAAGCAGCGACCTTCGTAGGCAGCGCCGGTGAAATCCGCGGTGCCCGGCTGGAAGCGGCCCTGGCGCACATCCGTCAGCAGCAGCCCGCCCTGCAGGCCAGCGATGCCCAGCTGGCCGAGGCTATCCTGGCTCTTTGAGATCCGTACCGGGCGGCACTACGGGGTAGCTCTGTTTCGGGCATTAGGCTAGCCTTGCGCTTCGTTCCACGATTGCCCCGAAGATCATGCGTCTATCCAAACTGTTGTTCCTGCCTTCCCTGGCCAGCCTGATCTGGATGTCCCCCGCCCTGGCCTTCGATCCGACGACCCAGGGCGTGGTGGTCAGCGGTTACGTGACCAGCCAGATCACCAGTGCGCCATTCGACAACAAGCTGATCCAGGCCGCCCAGGACGATGCCGCCGCGTTCGTCGCCAGCGATGGTCAACTGCGCGGCGCACGCCTTGAATCGGCGTTGCACCAGCTGCGCAAGAGCCAGGCGAAACTTCATGCCAGCGACCTTGAACTGGCCGAGGCAATTCTCGTCCAATAGTCACTTTTTTGCTTCTGCTCCTGGAGACGTTACATGCGTACCCCGTTGATTGCCGCGACACTCGGCATGCTGCTGATGGCCGATCTGGCCCAGGCCCAGACCCTGGTGGCGACCAGCAACATCATCGTTCGTGCTTTCGGCCGTTCCATCGACTTCACCTCCGACACCACCACCTCCATCCGCGACTCCAAGGTCGTCATGGAAGCCAGGGACGATGCGGCCAGCTACGTGGCCAGCGGTGGTGACATCCACGGCGCCCGCCTGGATGCCGCCTTCGACACCCTGCGTGACCGGCTGCCCGAGGCGCGCAACGCCAGCGACCGGACCCTGGCCGAAGCCATCCTCGCATTGTGAGGCGCCTGGGTGGCTGGCTGCTGGTCGCTGCGCTGACCCTGGTCGCGCTGCCTGCATTCGCCGATCTGCGCCTGGTCCTGAAGGACTCCGGCCTGAACCCGGCCCAGCGCCAGGCCACCCAGACACTGCTGGATGAAGCCATGCAGGCCTTGCCGCCGCGCTTCATCCACAACCTTGACCGTGAAGTGCACATCAGTTGGTCCACCGACATGCCGGCCAACGCCTACGGGCAAGCCGTCGGCCCTTACCAGCTGTACCTCAATACCCGCCTGCTGGCCTCCCTGACCGACGGCTCCGCAGCCACCGAGCAGACCGGCCGCCCGCACGGCACGGTGCGCCGCGAGCTGCTGGCCACCGTGCTGCACGAACTGACCCACGTCTACGACCGCGCGCGCCTGTGGCCCGCGGACCAGCGCGCACTGATCGTGCGCTGCGCGCGCCAGCACGCCACCCTTGGCAAAGTCGGCCTGGCCGATGAGTGCCGGGGCCAGACCGAGCGGCGCTTTACCCTGAGCGACGATCCGCGCCTGCTCGACCTGGCCGGCTGGCAGCAGTACGTCGGGCGACGCGGTGAGCGCGAACAACACAACGGCCAGATGGTGCGCAGCCCAGACACCTACGAGCTGACCAGCCCGCTGGAGTTCGTCGCCGTCAACATGGAGTACTTCCTGCTCGACCCGGCCTATGCCTGCCGGCGCCCTGCGCTATACGCCTGGTACAAGCAGCAGTTCGGCTGGGCGCCGCCGAATCAACAGGCCTGCCCTTCCTTTTATCCGTACCTGAACGCCGGCAACGACTTTGCCCGCGAGCCACTGGGCAAGCTCGACCCAGAGCGGGTCTACGAGGTGGACTACCTGCTGGCCGAAGCCAACCAGAACCTGATGAGCCGCTGGGGGCACAGCATGCTGCGCCTGGTGATCTGCAAACCGGGGCGGCCACGCGGTCCGGATTGCCGGCTGGATCTCGATCAACATCTGGTGCTGTCTTACCGGGCGTTCGTCGGTGACGTGCAGCTGTCGAGCTGGGACGGCCTGACCGGCGCCTACCCGTCGCGGCTGTTCGTGCTGCCACTGGGCCAGGTCATCGACGAATACACCAAGACCGAACTGCGCAGCCTGGCCTCGGTGCCGCTGAAGCTCGACCGCCAGGAGATCGACGACCTGGTGCGGCACGCCGCCGAGATGCACTGGAGCTACGACGGCGACTACTACTTCCTGTCCAACAACTGCGCGGTGGAAACCCTCAAGCTGCTACGCAGCGGCACCTACAACCCGCAACTCAACGGCCTGGACAGCATCCTGCCCAACGGCCTGCTGGAAGTGCTCAAGGGGCGCGGGCTGGCCGACACCAGCGTGCTCGACGACCGCAAGCGCGCGCTGCGCCTGGGCTACCGGTTCGACTCCTACCGTGACCGCTATCAGGCGATGTTCGGGGTGCTGAAGAAGCAGCTGCCGATCCCCCAGAACACCGTGGAAGACTGGCTTCAGCAACCGGCGCAGCAGCGCCGCCAGTGGTTCGCCCAGGCCGACCTGCGCACCAGTGCCGCTCTCCTGCTGCTGGAGCAGGCCAGCCTGCGTCGTGAGTTGCTGCTGGCCCAGGACGAGGTCAAGCAGCGCTACCTGAGCGCCCGTGAGCAAAAGGACGGCCGCGTATCAAAAGCCACCGGTACGCTGCAGGCGATCCTCGCCAACAGTGGCTTCCTCAGCCGCCCGGCCGAGTTGCTGGGCAGCGACGGCTATGGCCTGCCACAGGCCGATGAATGGAAACGCCTGGAAGCGCAAAGCAGTGAACGGCAGAAACGCCTCAAGCGCCTGACCGGCGACCTGGACGGCGAAGTACGCGCCCTGCTTGAACCCGAGCGGGCTGCCGAGATCACAGCTGTGGAAGACAACCTCAAGCAGGTCAGCACCCACCTGCGCGCCTTGCACAAGGCTGCGGGAGGGCTGGAACTGCCATAGCCAATGCCTGGCCTCAGCCCTTCTTCCTGGGCTTGAGGTAACGGGTCAGGCCCTGGAACCAGATGACCAGCGCAGGGTTGCCCTTGATCTGGATGTCCTTGTTCTGGATGCCCTGCATGAAGGCCAGCTGCTTGTTGGTCGCCTGCAAGGTGGCGAATCCGTAGGCCGCGTCCTTGAAGGCGATGGCGAAGGCCGGCGCCTCTACCATCCCGGCGACACTGCGCACACGCTGTTCATGCACGATGTAATGCCGGGCGATCTTGCCATCGGCGGTCTGCAGCTGGAACGTCAGCGCCTTGTCGGCCAATTGCTGCTGGAACTCGGGATTGTTGCGGCTGGCGCGCACCATCAGCAGGCCCAGCGCCCAGAGAAGAAAACGAAATTTCATGCACGCCGCCTCGGCAGGGATCCAGTGGACAGGAGGGCGGGGAGTGTAGCCGTTCGGTGCATGATTTTCCCGCACGTCAGCGTGCCGAAGAGCACCCCGGTCGACCCATGCCCAGACCGACCGGGGCGCTACCCGATCAGCGAATGCCGTTGATCGTGCCCTTGTTGCCCATGACCTTCACGTCGACCGTCTTGAAGATGAAGTAGTCCTGCACTTTCACCTCATAGCGTGGCGCAACGATCAGGTCGGCACCGGAGGCCTTGACCGCCTTGTAGGCCGCCGCCGCCTTGGTGGTGGACACCGGATCCGGCAGGCCCAACGCCAGGCCGCCAGCGGCAGAACCGCCATAGGCCACCCCGTCGGCGTACTGATTGTCCGCGCCCAGGGTCAGGAAGTTGAACAGCACGTTGGTCGAGGACTCGCCGGAGATCGGCCCGCCCACGCTGACATCGGCTTTCAGGTCGGCCTGCACGTTACCGGACAGTGGCGCCGACGGCTGGCTGACGTTGTAGCTGACGCAGCCGCTGGTGGTGGCGATCAGGGCCGCGAGGGCGGCGGGCATCCATGGTTTTTTCATTGGTCGTCCCAGAAAAAGGCAGTTGTTGTGAAGTACAGCGGCGCGCACTTTACGGGGACAAGTTCGATAAAAAAGTCAGGAAAATCTGCGAAAGAGACCGGGGCCTTACTCTTATGCGTAGGAGTTTTCCTAAGCCGTCGTAAACCCTGCACAACGAAAAAGCCCCCTGCAAAGGGGGCTTGGGGTACGCGCCGTGCTGGCCGGGCCCAAGGGCCTGCGGGGTCAGTTCACGGAGTCTTTCAGTGCCTTGCCTGGCTTGAAGGATACGGTGTTGCTCGCCTTGATCTTCACCGGCTCACCGGTCTGCGGGTTCTTGCCGGTACGGGCGCCGCGGTGACGTTGCAGGAACGTGCCGAAGCCGACTAGGGTCACGCTGTCCTTGCGGTGCAGGGCGCCGGTAATTTCTTCGAGAATGGCGTTGAGAACGCGGGTGGACTGGTCTTTGGTGAGGTCCGCTTTTTCGGCGATGGCTGCTGCTAGATCTGGTTTGCGCATGTACTAAGCCTCTTGTACGGTTTTTTGTTTTTATGTCCCGCAGCGCTCTGTGTCGAGCGTCAGCAGGTACCGTCGCGGCTCCACGCGACGGCAGTCGAACAGCAGAATGGCATGCCAAAAACGCCCGCGCCAGTGGGAGCAAGATGAATCTGCGAAGAAAAACCGGCGCCTGTCGACAAAACGACCGTTTTATTCCGAAACCGACGTGCGGCGGGTCTATTCCGTGCCTGACAGCGGTGTTTTCATAACCTGAGGGTATGTCCTGAGACGCAACCGGGCCTGCGGGCGGCATGTTAAGCTCGGCGCCTCGAAAACTGCCGCCAATGGCTTACCGTGACCCAGCACACCCCTTCAGCTGCCGACGCCTCGTGGCTCGCCCGCGAGCAGCTCGATACCCTGCCCACCGCCCAGGTACTCGACTGGCTGTTCAACCACGACTCCCTGACCCGCCGCCTGACCCGCCTGTCGCATGACCGTTTCAGTGTCGTGCCCTCGGCCGAAGGCTGGCAGCCCCTGCGTGATGACGAGTGCAGCGCGCTGGACCTGCCGCCGGGCAGCGAAGGCTGGGTGCGCGAGGTGTATCTGCTGGGGCAGGACGAACCCTGGGTCTTCGCGCGCAGCGTGGCCGGTCGTGAGGCCCTGCGCGACAGCGGCCTGCACATGGATGCACTGGGCACCCGCTCACTGGGCGAGCTGCTGTTCAGCAACCCGGCGTTCGACCGCGGTGCCCTGCGCGTGCGCCGCTATCCGACCCAGTGGCTGCCGGTCCAGGCGCGTACCGAAGGGCTCTGGGCACGGCGCTCGCGGTTCAGCCGTGGCACGCTGGGCATTCTGGTGGCCGAGGTTTTCCTGCCTGCTTTCTGGGTCGCCCTGAACGCTGCTGATCTGAACAACGAGGAACCGAGCTGATGTACCTGTCGCTGCTCAAATCCCTGAACCGCCTCAACCCGCGTGCCTGGGACTTCATCCAGCTGACCCGGATCGACAAGCCGATCGGTGTCTACCTGCTGCTGTGGCCGACGCTCTGGGCGCTGTGGGTCGCCGGCAACGGCCATCCATCGCTGGCCAACGTGCTGATCTTCGTCGTCGGCGTGTTCCTCATGCGCGCCGCCGGCTGCGTGATCAACGACTTCGCCGACCGCAAGGTCGACGGCCACGTCAAACGCACCCAGCAGCGCCCGCTGGCCAGCGGCAAGGTCAGCAGCCGCGAGGCGCTGGTGCTGTTTGCCGTCCTGGTGGCGCTCAGCTTCCTGCTGGTGCTGCTGACCAACGCCACCACCATCTGGCTGTCGTTCGGTGGCCTGGCCCTGGCCGCCTGCTACCCGTTCATGAAGCGCTACACCTATTACCCACAGGTGGTGCTGGGAGCGGCGTTCTCCTGGGGCATGCCGATGGCCTTCACCGCCGAGACCGGCACGCTGCCTGCGGCTGCCTGGCTTCTCTATATTGCCAACCTGCTGTGGACAGTGGCCTACGACACCTACTACGCCATGGTCGACCGCGACGACGACCTGCGTATCGGCGTGAAGTCCACCGCCGTGCTGTTCGGCGATGCCGACCGCACCATCATCCTGACCCTGCAGGCCCTGGCCCTCGGCTGCCTGCTGCTGGCCGGCAGCCAGTTCAATCTGGGCCTGCCCTTTCACCTGGGGCTGCTGGCGGCGGCCGCCTGTTTCGCCTGGCAGTGGCACAGCACCCGGGAGCGTGACCGCGACGCCTGCTTCAAGGCATTCCTGCACAACCACTGGGCGGGGATGGCGATTTTCCTCGGTATCGTTGCCGACTATCTGCTGCGCTGAATCCAGGCCGGCCGGGCAAGCACCAGCCCGGCGCGATGGACAGATGTCACACGACTGCAATAATTCCGTTATCTAATGCGCCCCAAGACAGTTAAATGACAAGAGGTTCAAGCATGGTTGGCAGGAGCATTCTGATCGTTGACGACGAAGCGCCCATCCGCGAGATGATCGCCGTTGCATTGGAAATGGCCGGCTATGAATGCCTCGAAGCCGAGAACTCGCAGCAGGCGCACGCGATCATCATCGACCGCAAGCCCGACCTGATCCTGCTCGACTGGATGCTGCCCGGCACCTCGGGTATCGAACTGGCGCGCCGCCTCAAGCGCGACGAGCTGACCGGCAACATCCCGATCATCATGCTCACCGCCAAGGGCGAAGAGGACAACAAGATCCAGGGCCTGGAAGTCGGTGCCGACGACTACATCACCAAGCCCTTCTCGCCACGTGAGCTGGTCGCCCGTCTCAAGGCCGTGCTGCGCCGCACCGGCCCCACGGAGGGCGAGGCGCCCATCGAAGTCGGTGGGCTGCTGCTTGACCCGATCAGCCACCGTGTCACCATCGACGGCAAGCCGGCAGAAATGGGTCCTACCGAGTACCGCCTGCTGCAATTCTTCATGACCCATCAGGAACGCGCCTACACCCGTGGCCAGCTGCTGGACCAGGTGTGGGGCGGCAACGTGTATGTCGAAGAGCGCACCGTGGACGTGCACATCCGCCGCCTGCGCAAGGCCTTGGGCGATGCCTATGAAAACCTGGTACAGACTGTACGCGGCACCGGCTACCGCTTCTCCACCAAGAGCTGAAGCCCCACGCCCAGAATTTGCCGTACAGACAAGGATGTACCTTTAATTGAACCCGAACTGGCACGGCACCCTGATCCGCCACCTGTTGCTGCTGGTCACCGCCTGCATGCTGGTGGGGCTGGTCAGCGGCGAGTACGGCTGGAGCCTGTCGATCGGGCTGGGCCTGTACCTGGCCTGGACGCTCAAGCAACTGTTGCGCCTGCATGCCTGGCTGAGCAGCCACAAGGCCGATGAGCCGCCGCCCGACGGTTACGGCCTGTGGGGCGACGTGTTCGACAGCATCTACCACCTGCAACGCCGCGACCAGCGCGTGCGCGGCCGCCTGCAGGCGGTCATCGACCGCGTCCAGGAGTCCACCGCCGCGCTGCGCGACGCGGTGATCATGCTCGATGCCGACGGCAACCTGGAATGGTGGAACCGCGCTGCGGAAACCCTGCTGGGCCTGAAGACTCCCCAGGACGGCGGCCAGCCGGTCACCAACCTGGTGCGCCATCCGCGCTTCAAGGAATACTTCGCCCAAGGCAACTTCGCCGAGCCGCTGGAAATTCCCTCGCCCAGCAACGACCGCATCCGCATCCAGATGCTGATTACCCGCTACGGCAACAACGAGCACCTGATGCTGGTGCGCGACGTGACCCGCATCCACCAGCTGGAACAGATGCGCAAGGATTTCGTGGCCAACGTGTCCCACGAACTGCGCACGCCCCTGACGGTGATCTTCGGCTATCTGGAAACGCTGCTGGACAACAGCGAGGACGTCAATCCGCGCTGGGTGCGGGCGCTGCAGCAGATGCACCAACAGGGCAGTCGCATGCAGACCCTGCTCAACGACCTGCTGCTGCTGGCCAAGCTGGAAGCCACCGACTACCCCTCCGACAGCCAGCCGGTGCCGGTCGGCGCGCTGCTCCAGACCATCGCCAACGACGCCCAGGCGCTGTCGGCCGACAAGGCGCACAACATCCTGCTCAGCATCGACAGCGACATGGGCCTCAAAGGCAGCGAGACCGAGCTGCGCAGCGCTTTCTCCAACCTGATCTTCAACGCCGTGAAGTACACCCCGGCCGGTGGCGAGATCCGCATCCGCTGGTGGACCGACACGCGCGGCGCACACCTGAGCGTGCAGGACTCGGGCATCGGCATCGAGGCCAAGCACCTGCCGCGCCTGACCGAGCGCTTCTATCGCGTCGACACCAGCCGCGCCTCCAACACCGGCGGCACCGGCCTGGGCCTGGCGATCGTCAAGCACGTGCTGCTGCGCCACCGTGGCACCCTGGAAATCAACAGCGTGCTGGGCAAGGGCAGTGTATTCGTCTGCCATTTCTCTGCCGTGCAAATGGCCGACCCGGACGACGACTTCGACGAACTCTGACCCATGACGGCCTGTCCCTATGCAAGCTGGCGCGCAATCGTTACATTGCGTTTCTCATGGCCTTGCATTCGCTGTGGTCAATGGCCAACCCTCTTCAGATAAAACGGAAACCGTAATTCCCCATCATGGACCCTTCCCCTGGTATCGACCTGGCTTCACTGTTCGCCGATTTCGGCATGATTCTCTTCGCTTTCCTGCTGGTGCTGCTCAATGGCTTCTTCGTTGCCGCCGAGTTCGCCATGGTCAAGCTGCGCTCGACCCGGGTCGAGGCGATCGCCGACCAGCATGGCTGGCGGGGGCGCATCCTGCGCACCGTACACGGGCAACTGGACGCCTACCTCTCGGCCTGCCAGCTGGGCATTACCCTGGCTTCGCTGGGCCTGGGCTGGGTCGGTGAGCCCGCCTTCGCTCACCTGCTCGAACCGCTGCTGGGCGCCGCAGGCGTCGACAGCCCGGAAATCATCAAGGGCGTGTCGTTCTTCACCGCGTTCTTCATCATTTCCTACCTGCACATCGTGGTCGGCGAGCTGGCGCCCAAGTCCTGGGCGATCCGCAAGCCTGAGCTGCTGTCGCTGTGGACCGCCGTGCCGCTGTACCTGTTCTACTGGCTGATGTACCCGGCCATCTACCTGCTCAACGCCAGCGCCAACACCATCCTGCGCATCGCCGGGCAAGGCGAGCCGGGCCCGCACCACGAGCACAGCTACAGCCGCGACGAACTGAAACTGATCCTGCACTCCAGCCGCGGCCAGGACCCCAGCGACCAGGGCATGCGCGTGCTGGCCTCGGCGGTGGAAATGGGAGAGCTGGAAGTGGTCGACTGGGCCAACTCCCGGGAAGACATGGTCTCACTGGACTTCCATGCACCGCTCAAGGAAATCCTGGCGCAGTTCCGCCGTCACAAGTTCAGCCGCTACCCGGTGTACGACGCCGAACGTGGCGAGTTCGTCGGCCTGCTGCACATCAAGGACCTGCTGCTGGAACTGGCCGAACTCGACCACATTCCCGAGCTGTTCAACCTCGCCGACCTGATCCGCCCGCTGGAGCGCGTGTCCCGGCACATGCCGCTGGCGCGTCTGCTGGAGCAGTTCCGTCAGGGCAGCGCGCACTTCGCCCTGGTCGAAGAGGCCGACGGCAAGGTCATCGGCTACCTGACCATGGAAGACGTGCTGGAAGTGCT
Source organism: uncultured Pseudomonas sp. (assembly GCF_913777995.1). GTDB lineage: Bacteria > Pseudomonadota > Gammaproteobacteria > Pseudomonadales > Pseudomonadaceae > Aquipseudomonas. The sequence goes on from NZ_CAJYVE010000037.1 coordinate 19,060, forward strand.
GGTCGGTGACATTCAGGACGAGCACCGCAAGGTCGAACGCGGCATTCTCGCCTACCAGCCCGGCAAGCTGCTGGTGCGTGGCGACACGCCACTGTTCAAGATCGAACGCCTGCTGGGCATCGACCTCGACCATATCGAAGCCGAGACCCTCGCCGGGCTGATCTATGAATCGCTCAAGCGGGTTCCCGAAGAAGAGGAACAGATGGAGTTCGAAGGCCTGCGTATCATCATCAAGAAAATGAAAGGCCCGAAGATCGTCCTGGCCAAGGTCCTCAAGCTGGACTAAACCCAGGTTCACCTGCAGGAGCGGCTCAAGCCGCTCCTGCAGGTTGAACAACCCGCCTAATTGCCGCCCACGGCGAAGTTCGGCAGGCTCTGTATCGGCTGGTTGAACTCGTACGGAATCGACACCAGTTCCTGCCCGACATTGCGCTGTACCACGAAGTGCAGGTGCGGGCCGGTGCTGTTGCCAGTATTGCCTGAACGCCCCAGGGCGCTGCCGACGCTGACTTTCTGCCCTTCCCTGACCACCACCGAACCCCGCATCAGGTGCAGGTACACGCCCATGGTGCCGTCGTCGTGAAGAATCCTCACGAAATTGCCCGAAGGGTTCGAGCCCCGGCCGCTCTGGCTGTTCTCCACCTTGATCACCGTGCCACCGCGCGCGGCGATGATCGGCGTGCCTTCGGGCATGGCGATGTCCATGGCGTAACGCCCCTTGGGGTCGGTATGGCTGTACTTGCCGCCTGGCCCCTGGGTCAGGCGGAACGGCCCGCCCACCCACGGCAGGGGGTACTTGTAGGCCAGCGCCTGGCCGACCGGTGAACCCAGCGTGGCGTTCAGCTTGGCGCTGTAGAGCATCGGCTGGCCTGGCTGGCGGGGGCTGAGTACCAGCAGCCGCTCGTGACTGCGTGCCGGCACAGTGCGACGCAGTGTCGTGGCGCTGCCCGGTACGCCCAGCACGTTCTTCAGCCCGCTCAAGCGCAGTTCGACTTCCACGGGAGCGTACAGGTCGTTGCGCACGTAAAGGCTGTGTACGCCGTCGGCCTTGCGCACATCCAGGCGCACCTGGCGTTCGATGTGCTCGACCATCCTGTCACGGAACACCACCACCGACGCCCCAGGGGTGGGCCGGTCACTGAACGACACCACGCCATCGGCATTGGTGGACTTGTAGATGGTGGTCGCCAAGGCAGCCTGGCAAGCCAGCGACAGGGCGCAAAAGATCAGCAAGCGGTCGAGCATGGGGCGCATCGGGTCAGTTGGCGATGGGCCCCAAGCCTAGCAGTGTTGCCGGGCGATGGGCATGCAAGGTTGTCAATCGACGCCCGCCACACCGTCAATAACCACACGCCACCGCCCTGCCCGCCGCGCTCAGGAAAGCGCGTAGTCCTTGAGGTAGCTGACCGAGAACAGCGCGTCAGGGAAGTCCAGCTTGAGCCGCGGTAGAACGAAACCACCGCAGGAGCGACAGGTGTCGAGCACGGTGAAGACCTTGATATGGGTCAGCGGCGTACCCGCCAGGTCTTCTTTCAAGACGGTTGCGATCAGCCGCTCTGAATCGAGCTGGCGACCGAACTCGCGGACCAGCAGACGATCGGCATCCCTGACCACCGGCAGGCTGGTGAACGACGGGTCTGGCTCACGCCCCAGCATGCGGGCCCGAGCGTCGCGAAAGATGACGTCATCGAGCACTCGCTCGGTGCTGCCCGTTACATCCAGCTGCAGCTTGAGATCGCGCGCGCGCTCGCCGCCCGACAAGGCGTAGTAGACGATGCGCTGCCCCGCTTCGGTATGCACCTGGATGAACGACAGATTGGCCCCTTTGATCTGCTTGAGAATGTTCTGCGCGGCCCTGGGTGTTTGTACCGTGTTGAGGTCCAGCACCTCCCAGCGGGCCTTGGAACCCTGCACCGGCAGCAGATGATTGAGCACCTCGACGATGTGCTGCTGCTCGGGCAGGCTGCGCTCGGCGACCCTCTTGAAGTCGGGAATGCTGCGTTTGGCCAGTTCCACGAACTGTTTCTGCATGGCCTCACCCGAGAGGATATTCGCCGCGTAGTGCAGCAACTCGTTGGGGCGTTTCTGTGCCACGCACCACGCGGCGTACTGCTCATAGCGGGTGATCGACTCGCCCCAGGCGAGGTTCCAGGCTGGCCGTTCGGACGCATCGAGCAGATCGAACAGCAGCCGGGCGATATTTTCCTGGTCCTGCAGCGCACTTGGGCGCTCGCGCACCACCCGGTACTGCTCCGACAGACGAATGAATTCGTTGATTTCATCCGCCTCGGTGACTCGCGAAAACACCAGTTCCAGGCGAGCATCGTCGGGCACCGCAGCCTTGTAGAACACACCCGTGTCGGGCTCGACGAAAATCCATGACGCCCCGGAAAATTCCAGGCGCATACCGCGCAAGGTACGCGCATCCTCGACGCCGGAGGCGATGGGCCCCAGCTCGATGACCGGCAGCGCTTCGTAGATGAACGCCGCGTCGTCGACCCGGTAGTTCTCCGGCAGGCCCAGTATTCCATCCCCGGCCAACTGGCCTGCGAGCGTCTGCCGGTACACCGGCGCATCGGGCAGCGCCAGCAGGGCGCGCTCGGCTTCGGTCAGGGCGACGACCGCCTTGCCTTGCGCAGGCGCTGCCGAGGTCGTCGCCAGCGGCGGCGCATCGGCCCACTGGCAGAACTTGCCTTCATGAACGAACACGTCCAGGTGGCGTGCCACATCACCCTCACCGACCGTCATCCTGGCCAGGCTGAACGCGCGCGCGGCCATTGCCTGGCTGGGGTACTTGCCGGTGCGTTTCGGTGACTCCGAGCCCTCGGCTATCGGGGCCGGCTCGGGCGTGGCCAGCCTGACGCCGCTGGCACAGGGCACTGGTACCAGGTCGCGGCGTACCCGGCAAAGGTTCTCGGTCTCTTGCAGCAGATCTGCCGTTGGCGAGAGCGGCGTGACCGACAACTGGCGCAGGGCCGCATCCTCTGCCGTGCTTTCCAGGTGATAGACCTCACCGTCGACCCGCAGGTCGAAGACGCCCTCTTCACGCTCAATGACGTGCACCCGGCAGCCCTCGGCAATGCGCAACTCACGCACACCTTCGGCCGTGGAAGTCACCGGCACCACCCTGGGGTAGCGTCCCACCTCGATCCCCGTTGTCGCCGAGGTCTGCACCAACTCCAGCGCCGGTGCGCGTGTCACCAGCGCCAGTGGCGGGCCAAAGGCGCGTTGCGTGGACGGATCGCGCAAACGGAAGTCCGGCACCTCGGGCGTGCCCACATCCTGCACGGCCACGCCGATCTGCCCATCCAGCTGGGCATAGCCATTCGCGCTCGTTGCCGTGCCGACGCTATCGTCCAGCAAGCGAAAGCGCCCCTGCTCCAGCAAGCCGGCCGCCGCCGGCCAGCCGCGCTCGCCCAGCAGCGTGCGCAGGGCGGGAACCCGTTCCAGCAGCCTGGCCTGGCCCAGCCGGCCCACCAGCACCGCCACCTTGCCCAGGTCACGCACGGCGAACACCGCGCTCTGCTCGGCCAGCCCCTTCACCAATTGGCCCAAGGCCTGACCGGTCAAGCGGGTGAGCGACAGCACGCTCAGTTCACCCGCCTTCATCACGATACGCACCGTCGACGCAGCGAATTGCCCGACAGGAATCAGGGCAAAGGCGACATCCAGCGCACAGCCGATGATCACCCCGGCCGAGTGCTCACCATGAGCCAGGTCCTCGATGCATCCATAGAACGGAATGATCAGCCGCGCGGCCAGCTCGGCGTACTCACGCTCTTTGGCCCACTGCAGCTCCCAGCTCGTGGCATGCTCGTGCGCAGCCTGACTCTGCTCCAGAAAACGGGCGAGCAGATGCCGGGCGGCGGCCTGGGCCAACACGGTCAGCTTCTGTGCGTCGGTGCCGTCAGGCGCGTAGACACACTCGTTGGCCGGAACCAGAGTGCCGTGCCGAGGTTGATGCCAGCTCAGCGAGGAGCGCGAAGGCGCCCCCTGCAGGTAGGCGTCGCTGTCCATGGCCAGCAAGGGCGTCACCCGCGCCTGCGCCACTCGCCTGGCGTGGCGCTCCTGCTTCTCGACGGTCTCCACGATGTTGCCGCTCAGTTGCGTCTCGGCCTCGACCTGGTAGACGAAGCGCTGTTCGACCTGGCGGATCACTCCCGCCGCAGGAATCAGCTCAATGAACACTTCATCCACCGCATGTTCATTGAAGTCGCTACGGTGGTCGCCGCGCTGACAGCGCAGGAACAACCCCTGGGCACCCTCTTCCCCGGCGAAGCTCACCCGGCTCAACTCACAGGTGGACGCCAGCAAGGTACTGCGCAAAGCCGGGCAGGCCTCGTTGAGCAAGCGCGCCACGACACGTGCCTGGGCGCTTACCAGCGACTCGCGGAAGGTCTTGAACGCTTGGGCCCAGGCTTGCGGCACAGTGGGCTCACCGGCTTGGTACGCCTCGCCCATCATGACCATCTCCAGGACGGTCGCCGCCGGCCGTCCGAATGCCAACAGTCGGTCCAGATCGTAGCTGCCGGCCAGGCTAAAACCGTGCTCCTGCAATACCGGCCAATGGTCGACCTTGATCGCCTGGGCCCAGAGCCACTGGGGAACCCCGGCGGCCGTCAGCATGCGTTGCGCCAGTTGCTGGCGATCCGGCGGCTTGCGGCCCAGCAGGTCGCTCAGCTCCTGGGCGTGCTGCGCCTGCTGGGCCTGAAGGTACTCCAGCGCCTGACGAACCTGCGTGGCACTGGCCCGCAGGAGGTCATCGGCATCCGGCCAGTCGATGGCCCCGTGTGCGGCGGCATAGCGCAAGGCCGGAACACTCAGGGTCCTGACCCACAGCGCATGCAGGGCCGGGTCTGGCGATTGGGAAAGGTCAGCGCTCAGCCTGACGACCTCGTCGAAGGCCGCACCCGCGTGACTACCCACCTGCAAGGCTTGCAGCAACACCACGCCATGGCTCAAGGCCACGCTTTGCAAGGCGCGGCCAAACGGCAAGTGCTCGGGCACGTCACTGACCAGCAGCTCCGGCAGCGCTTCGCGCAGCACCAGGTAATGCAGCAGGTCCACTGCGGCGGCCGTCACGGCGGGCTGGCGAGCGCGAATGTCATCATGGATGCGACGGCGCAATGTTGCGTGGCTGTGGTCGAGGGTCCACGCCCCGCGCAGTGTGTCGACCAAGGCGTGAGGAAAAGCCGCCGTGGCGCCAAGAAAGCCTTCGATGATGGCCCGCCCGGCCAGCGCCTGGCTCACTCGCGGTGCTGCCGGCTCATCGGCCTGGTCGCCATACCAGCCCAAGGCGCCGAGCATGGGGGCGAAGAATGCCGCGAACTGGGAGGTCAAGGCCAGGGCCTGCCAGGCCGTCTGCGCCTCCATGCCCAGCGTATTGCCTTCCCCGCCGGCCAAGCGCAGCGAGTCGAGCCCGAGCTGGCGAAACACCTCATCGACATCGCTCACGGCGCTCCAGCGGCTCCAGGGCGGGAGCAGCACATCGAAGGCCGCTGAGCCTGGCATGCCTGCCAGCGGCTCGACACTTTCGGCCAGGTCCGCCCCTGCGAGCAAGGCCGCCAGCGCCATGGCCTGGGCCGGACTCAGGTTCGCGTACCTCTGGCGCAAGACAGTCGCCAGGGACAAGGCTCGCCGACCCGGCGACCGACTGGCGGCCGCCTGCGCTTCGGCCAGCCAGGGTCGTCCACCCGGATTCAGCGTGTGCTCCGCCAGTTTGCGCAAGAACACTGCCCGCCCGGTGTCGGCCAAAGGCGTCAGCGGGTCAGGCAGCAAGCCCTGGCACGTGATGCCCTGTTGCGCCAGGGCCGTGAAGCAACGCACCAGCCATTGCCCCGTGGCCGTGCCATGCAAACGCGCATCAAGCGCCTCGGCCAAGGCCTGGTCATGGCTTTTCCCCGCCGGCAGCCAGGCGGCCTGCCCAGGCCCCAGGGTCACGAGGGTTTCCAGTGCCGGCTCATCCTCCGCCAGCCCCTGATACAGCAACTGCCCGGTTCCCAAGGTCACCCAGGCCTCCGCCGTCAGGTAGCGAGCGCCGCGCTTGAGCGGCACCATCCAGGCGCGCAGCACCTCGGGTATCGGCGTCAGCAGCTCGCCCAGCAGCGGATAGTCCTCAGCGAGGTCGGCACCGCGCCGCGCCGCCACGCCATACAGGAAGTCTTCCAGCTGCTCATGCGCAGCGGCGTCACTGGCCGGCGGCAGGTTGAGCCAGGCCAGCCGGGCCAGGAATTGATGCACCTGCCAGACCGTGACTTCGGCCTGCGCAACGCCCATGACCTCGGCATACAGCTGCCGCACCCCATCCCCTTGGTAGAGCCTGGCCAAGTACAAGGCCGGCTGGACAGGGTCGCCGGTAAAGATGTCGTCACCCAGCAGATGGCCGAGCACCAGGCGAACGATGCGAAAGTGATCCGCTGCACGTACTTGCAGCACACTGGCATAGCGCTCGGCGGGCACCGGGCGCTGTACCACACCCAAGGCGAGATCGATGGCCAGGAACAACTGGCCCGTGGGGAAGGTGCTGATATTGCGGGGTTGAAGCAAGGTAGGGTTCACGCTGGACTCCAGTCATCGGATAAGACGGAGTCCACGCAATCGAACGGTACGCGGCGAAGCTAGCAGGAATTTCCGACACCGGAGATCGGAAAAGTCAGCGCCCCGATGCTGCGCATGCACCGGGGCCGGACGGGCGCCGTCAGGCGCCGGGGACGAAGTGCTTCTGCGCAGTGCCGCGGGCGATCAGGCGCGACAGGTAGTCGAGCTTCTTGGCGTCCTGGTCGACGAAGCGGAAGGTCACCTGCAGCCACTCGCTGTCGGGCTTCTGCTCGAAGGCGACGATGGCGTGGACATAGCCGTTCAGGCGTGCGACTTCGTTGTCTTCACCCTGCTCCAGGTCCAGCACCGCACTGTCCAGGATCTGGGGCAGCACGTCGCCGCGGCGCACCACCAGCAGGCCTTCCTTGAGGGTCAGGGCCTTGATGACACACGACTGGCTGCCGTTGGGCAGGCGCAGTTGCCCCTGGCCACGGCCAGCGGGCTGCTGGCTGGGGGCCTGAGCCGCGGCACGGGCAGGCTGCGGCGCGGCAGGCGCGGGCGCGGCCGCTGGCGCCGCCGGGCGCACGACCTCGGCCTTGCCACCGGTCAGGGCACTGAGCGAGTCGTTGAGCGCCATGTTCATGCGACTCGGGGCACCGGCACTGGACATCACGGCATCGAGCTTGCCGACCTTGGCCAGGGCTTTCTTGACCTTGGTGAGCAGTTGCTCGTTGGTGAACGGTTTGCCGACGAAGTCCGACACACCCGCCTGGATCGCCTGCACGACGTTTTCCTTGTCGCCACGGCTGGTCACCATGATGAACGGTACGGTCTTGAGCGGGCCTTCCTGCTGACGGCACCAGGCCAGCAGCTCCAGGCCGGACATCTCGGGCATTTCCCAATCGCAAAGAATCAGGTCGAAGGATTCACGGGCGAGCATCACCTGCGCCTTGCGCCCGTTCACGGCTTCTTCGGTATGGATGCCGGGGAAGTAGTTGCGCAGCCCTTTTCTTACCAAGTCGCGAATGAAAGTCGCGTCATCCACAACCAATACACTGACTTTACTCATCGACGCTCCTGCGGGCGTGTTCACCTTGTCGGGTGAACCGCGTTATGCCAACACGCCCCTTTGTTTCCGCAAGCATATCGTTGACCTGTGGCCAACTGCCAGATTGTTGGGCAGCGTCTCGCTCACTTTCTGGCGGACGGCTGCATATCAGGGCCTGATGCTGGCGTCCTGTGAGCCGCGCAGCCCTGGCACTGCAACGCAAAACGCCCAGCGTGCGCTGGGCGTTTCTGGCAGGCAAACTTATTTATCGTCAGCCGCGTCCGGAACATTAGCACTTTCGTTGGTATACCCCTGAACTTCTTCACGCATGCGCTTGAGGCCCATGTGCCGCACGTCGGTGCCGCGCACCAGGTAGATGACCAGTTCCGAGATGTTGCGCGCGTGGTCACCAATGCGCTCCAGCGAGCGCAGCACCCAGATCACGTTCAGCACCCGGGAGATCGAGCGCGGGTCTTCCATCATGTAGGTCGCCAGCTCACGCAGGGCGGTCTTGTACTCGCGGTCGATGGTCTTGTCGTACTGGGCCACCGACAGCGCCAGCTCAGGATCGAAGCGGGCGAAGGAGTCCAGGGCGTCACGCACCATGTTGCGCACCTGGTCGCCGATATGGCGGACCTCGACGTAGCCGCGCGGGGCTTCGCCCTCTTCGCACAGCTGGATGGCGCGGCGGGCGATCTTGGTGGCTTCGTCACCGATGCGCTCCAGGTCGATCACCGACTTGGAGATGCTGATGATCAGACGCAGGTCGGAAGCGGCTGGCTGGCGACGCGCCAGGATGCGCAGGCACTCCTCGTCGATGTTGCGCTCCATCTGGTTGATGCGCTCGTCCACTTCGCGCACACGCTGGGCCAGACCGGAGTCGGCTTCGATCAACGCGGTGACCGCATCGTTGACCTGCTTCTCGACCAGGCCGCCCATTTCGAGCAGGTGGCTGCGCACGTCTTCGAGTTCGACGTTGAACTGTTGGGAGATATGATGCGTAAGGCTGTCTTTGTGGATCATGCTGGGTGTCCTTGGAACGTCCGGTGGATGCGAAAACGCACGCTGTTTCAAGACTGACGAAGTACCCGCTAGCCGTAACGGCCGGTGATGTAGTCTTCGGTCTGCTTCTTTGCCGGATTGGTGAACAACGTGTCCGTATCACCGAATTCGACGAGTTTGCCCATGTACATGAAAGCGGTGTAGTCGGAGACCCGCGCCGCCTGCTGCATGTTGTGAGTGACGATCACAATGGTGTATTTGGATTTCAGTTCGTAGATCAGCTCCTCGACTTTGAGGGTGGAAATCGGGTCGAGCGCCGAGCACGGCTCGTCGAGCAGCAGCACTTCGGGCTCCACGGCGATGGTGCGGGCGATCACCAGACGCTGCTGCTGACCACCGGACAAGCCAAGGGCCGACTCGTGCAGGCGGTCCTTGACCTCATCCCACAGCGCCGCACCGCGCAACGCCCACTCCACCGCTTCGTCGAGCAGGCGCTTCTTGTTGATCCCCTGGATACGCAGGCCGTAGACGACGTTCTCGTAGACGGTCTTGGGGAACGGGTTGGGCTTCTGGAACACCATGCCCACGCGGCGGCGCAACTCGGCGACTTCTTCGCCCTTGCTGTAGATGTCGTGGCCGTCGAGCTTGATGCTGCCCTCGACCCGGCAATCGTCGACCAGGTCGTTCATGCGGTTGAAGGTGCGCAGCAGGGTCGACTTGCCGCAGCCGGACGGGCCGATGAACGACGTCACCTTCTGCCGCGGAATATCCAGGCCGATGTCGAACAGCGCCTGCTTCTTGCCATAGAACAGGTTCAGGCCCGCCACTTCGAACGCCACGTGGTCGTGCGCCAGGGGCGCGGCGTCTCGGCTGCGCCGCGAAGCGTTGGAGGGGGCGCCCCGGCCCGGGCTGTCGTGTTGCATGTAGGGCTCCTGATGGAACGATAGGTTTCGTCGAACCGCGCAATGCACGGCGAACTCAGTTATCCAGCGCCTTGTACTTCTCGCGCAGGTGGTTGCGAATGGCGACGGCAGACAGGTTGAGCAAGGCGATCACCAGCACCAGCAGCAAGGCCGAGGCATAGACCAGCGGTCGCGCCGCCTCGACGTTGGGGCTCTGGAAACCGACGTCGTAGATATGGAAGCCCAGGTGCATGATCTTCTGGTCCAGATGCAGGTAAGGGTAGTTGCCGTCCAGCGGCAACGACGGCGCCATCTTCACCACGCCCACCAGCATCAGCGGCGCCACCTCGCCAGCGGCGCGCGCCACGGCGAGAATCAGGCCGGTCATGATCGCCGGGCTGGCCATCGGCAGAACGATCTTCCACAGGGTCTCGGCCTTGGTCGCGCCCAACGCCAGCGAACCTTCGCGCAGGCTCAGGGGAATGCGCGACAGGCCCTCCTCGGTGGCGACGATCACCACCGGCACGGCGAGCAGCGCCAGGGTCAAGGACGCCCACAACAGGCCCGGCGTGCCGAAGGTCGGGGCTGGCAAAGACTCGGCGAAGAACAGCCGGTCCAGCGAACCACCCAGCACGTAGACGAAGAAGCCCAGGCCGAACACGCCGTAGACGATGGCCGGCACCCCGGCCAAGTTGTTCACCGCGATGCGGATCAGCCGGGTCACCGGCCCCTGGCGGGCGTACTCGCGCAGGTACACGGCGGCCAGCACACCGAAGGGCGTGACCACGATGGCCATGATCATGGTCATCATCACCGTGCCGAAAATCGCCGGGAACACGCCGCCTTCGGTATTGGCTTCGCGAGGATCCTCGCTGAGGAACTCCCACAGCTTCTTGAAGTAGAACGCGGTCTTGGCCATGACCCCCATGGTGTTGGGCTGGTAGGCGTGCAGCACTTTGCCCAGGCTGATCTCGGTTACCCGGCCCTCGGCGTCCTTGGCAGTCAGGCTGTCGCGGTCGAGGTCCTGGCGCAACTGGGCGAGGCGCCCTTCGATACCCGAATAGCGGGCCTGCAACTCGGCACGCTCGACGGCCAGGTCGGCCTGCGCCTCGGCGTCCGGACCGCCCGCCATTTCCAGGCGGCGAGTCTTCAGGCGCAGGCGCTCCAGGCCGTGGTTGATCGATACGATGTCCTGCTTTTCCAGCTGGTGCAGTTGCCCGGCCAGCTCCCGGACCCGCTGCAGGCGTTCACGCAGTTGCGGCCAGGCTGCCTCGCCGACGGCCACCACCCGGCCGTTCTCCTTGATGTTGAGCAGGTAGCCGTAGAAGTTGCCCCACTCGCGGCGCTCCAGGGTCATCAGCTCGGCAGGCTCGCTGCGCTGGCTCAACCACTCACTGACCACCCAGGTGAAGTCACTGCGGGTCAGGTCGCGGTTGCCGACCTTGAACAGCTCGCGGCTGAGGAATTCCGAACCCTGCGCAGCCACCGGCAACCCGGCGTCGAGCAGCCGCGCGCGGGGCACCTGTTCGCTGTCCACCCGTTCGCCGATCAGCACATGGGGCGCCTGCCCCGGCACGGTGTACTGCGCGCGCACCAGGTCGGCCGGCCAGAAGTGCCCCAGGCCACGTACGGCGAGAATCGCCAGCAGGCCGATGGTCAGGATCACGGCGATCGACACCGCGCCGGCACTCATCCAGACGCCGGGGGCGCCACTCTTGATCCATCCGTTGAGGGAGTTGCGTTTCACCGGTAGCGACTCCCTAGAGCGATGAGTATTTCTTGCGCAGGCGCTGACGGATCAGCTCTGCGAGGGTATTCATGGCGAAGGTGAACACCAGCAGCACCAGCGCGGCCAGGAACAGCACGCGATAGTGGCTGCCGCCCACCTCCGATTCAGGCATCTCTACGGCGACGTTGGCCGCCAGGGTGCGCATGCCTTCGAACAGGCTCATGTCCATGATCGGCGTGTTGCCGGTGGCCATCAGCACGATCATGGTTTCGCCCACGGCCCGCCCCATGCCGATCATCAGCGCCGAGAACAGCCCCGGGCTGGCAGTCAGCAGCACCACGCGGGTCAGGGTCTGCCATGGCGTGGCGCCCAGGGCCAGCGAGCCCAGGCTCAGGCTGCGCGGTACACCGAAGATGGCATCCTCGGCGATCGAATAGATGTTGGGGATCACCGCGAAGCCCATGGCCAGACCGACCACCAGGGCGTTGCGCTGGTCATAGGTGATGCCCAGGTCGTGCTCGATCCAGGTGCGCATGTCGCCGTCGAACAGCCAGCTTTCCAGGTGCGGACTCATGCCCAGCGCCAGCCAGCCGACGCCCAGCACCACCGGCACCAGCAGTGCGGCCTCCCAGCCCTCGGGCACACGCAGCCGCAGGTTGGCGGGCAAGCGACTCCACAGGTAGCCGGCCAGCAGGATGCCGATCGGCACCAGCACCAGCAGACTGAACATACCGGGCAGGTTGGCTTCCAGGTACGGCGCCAGGAACAGTCCGGCGAAGAAGCCGAGGATCACCGTCGGCATGGCTTCCATCAGCTCGATGACCGGCTTGACCTTGCGGCGCATCACCGGAGCCATGAAGTAGGCGGTATAGATGGCGGCGGCGATGGCCAGGGGAGCGGCCAGCAGCATGGCGTAGAACGCCGCCTTGAGGGTGCCGAAGGTCAGCGGCGCCAGGCTCAGCTTGGGTTCGTAGTCGGCATTCGACGCCGTGGACTGCCACACGTACTGCGGCTCGTCGTAGCTCTCGTACCAGACCTTCTCCCACAGGGAACTCCAGGAGATCTCCGGGTGTGGATTGTCCAGGCTCAGCGCTTGCAGAGTGCCCTGGCTTTCGATCAGCAGACGGTTGGCCCGTGGCGACAGGGTCATCAGCCCCGGCCCCTGAGTGACCTGTTCGACCAGCAGGGTGCGGTGCGCCGTACTGTGGAACACCCCCAGCCGCCCTTCGGCGTCCAGCGCCACGAAGCCCTTGCGACGCTGCTCGGCGCGGATCTGCACGATGGGCGCATCGTCCAGATGGAAGTCGCGAATACGCGTGAAACGCGGCTCGCCGTCGGTGTCGCGCACCATGAACCACTGGCTGATGCCGCCCTGGGAGTCGCCGAACAACAGGGAGATACCGCCCACCAGCTGGGTGGCGAAGGTGATCTCGGCGTTGGCGTTCTCCAACAGCTTGTAGCGACCGTTGAGGGTGCGGTCCAGCAGGCTGAATACGTCGGCCTGGGCGCGCCCGTTGACCACGTAGAGCCATTGCTGGCGTGGGTCGATGAACAGCCCCTTCACTTCAGCGGAAAGTTGCGGCAGCTCGATAAGGCTCTGCTGGCGGGTCACGCTGCCGGTCTGCGGGTCTTCACCCAGCTCCACGGCCAGGACATGCAGCTGGGTACCGGTGGCGCCGGCCAGGCGCAAGTGGCTGCCACTCAGGCTCAGGGTCACTTGGTCGATGGCCCGCCCCGCTTCATCGAGGGTCAGGGGCTGCTGGCCGACCGGCCAGGCAATCGCCGGCGTGATGGTCTTGCGATTGCCCGGATAGCTCACCTCGTAGGCATGGCGGAACGCCAGGACCTGGCCGTTGGACAGGCCCACGGCAATCAGCGGCGTACCGGGCTGGTCCTTGCCGATGGCGGTGATCCGCACACCGGGCGGCAACGGCAGGTCGACACGCTTGAGTTCGTTGCCGGTGTCGATATCGAAGAAGATCGCCTGGCCTTGCTCGGAAACCCGCAGACCGACCTGGTTCTGCTCTTCGATGCTGATCATCAGCGGTCGACCAGCGTCCTTCAGCCAGGCAGGCGTCAGCGGTGCATCGGCCTTGAGGCTGGCGCCCTTGAACAACGGCGCCACCACCCAGGCCAGGTAGAAGAAGATCAGGGTAATGGCGAACAGCACCGCCATGCCGCCCACCCCGACATACCAGCGGGTCAGCCGATCCTTGAGTGCCCGGACGCGTCGCTTGCGCTGCATCGCGGGTGTATTGAAGTCAATGCCTTCGGGAGCGGAACTACGATTCATCGGATCCTGGGTCGACTCGTTCTGTGTGCAGCCGGTCGGACAACGCGCAATGCCTGAACGGCTTGCGCACCGCCATATAAAAAAGCCCGCCCCCCAACAAACCGGCGGCGGACTGTAGAAACCCTTGCATGCGCAGGCACCCGGCCAGCGGGCTGACGCCTGTCAGCGCGCCGACCGGACCGGGCCCGCAAGCCCCAGGTCGGTCAGCGCCTTCTGGATCGTCTTTTCAGGCAGCGGAACATAGCCGTCCTTCATCACGATCTCCTGCCCCTGCCGGGACAGGATCAACTTGAGAAACTCGCCTTCCAGTGGCGTCAACGGCCTGTTCGGCGCCTTGTTCACATAGACGTACAGGTAGCGCGACAGCGGGTAGCTGCCATCGAGGGTGTTGCCCTCGGTCTCGGCCACGAAGGCGTCGCCTTCATGCCGCGCCAGCGGCACGGTTCTGACGCTGGAAGTCTTGTAGCCGATACCCGAATAACCGATACCGTTGAGCGAGGTGCTGATGGCACTGACCACCGAAGCCGACCCCGGCTGTTCATTAACGTTGGCCTTGAAGTCGCCTTTGCACAACGCCTCTTCCTTGAAATAACCATAGGTGCCGGAGACCGAGTTGCGGCCGAACAGCTGGATGCGCTTGTTGGCCAGGTAACCGGTCACCCCGACATCACCCCAGGTCAACGCTTCGCTGCGTGCACCGCAGAGGCGCGTGGCAGAGAAGATCGCATCGAGCTGTTTCAGGGTCAGCCCCTTGATCGGGTTGTCCTTGTGCACGAACAGCGCCAGGGCATCCACGGCCACCGGCACGGCCGTGGGCTTGTAACCATGCTTCTGTTCGAACGCGGCGATCTCGCCGTCTTTCATCTTGCGGCTCATCGGCCCGAAGGTCGCCGTGCCCTCGGTGAGTGCCGGCGGGGCGGTGGATGAACCGGCCGCCTGGATCTGCACGTTGACGCTCGGGTACTCGCGCTTGTAGGCCTCGGCCCAGAGGGTCATGAGGTTGGCCAAGGTGTCCGAGCCGACGCTCGACAGGTTGCCCGACACGCCGCTGACCTTGGTGTAGGACGCGATCGACGGGTCGACGGCTGCCATTGCGCAGCTGCTGCAGGCGCCCACGGCCACCAGCGAGAAAGCCACCATCCAACGCTTGAGTGCCATGCCTCGTGCTCCCGGCCAATACCCTTCGATCCGTCTGCCACTGCCCGACGGATGAACACTGTATGAACTGATTGTGACAATAAGATGAAAAAAGGCTGACACCCTAGGCTTTGTACGAAAAGTCGGCGAGCGAAGGTCAGGCAAGGCGCAACGAGCGAAGCGAGTAACAGCCGCAGGCTGACCCGAAGGGCGAGCGCCAGCGAGTCAAAACAGGCGAGGAACGCTCGGAGTCGCGAGCGACTTTACTGGAGTAAATGAGCATTCCGACCGGGTGGCGATCCACCGGGCTGGCGATCCAGCCTGTTTTTAACGCAGCATGACCGAGCGCAGGCACTTTTCGTACAAAACCTAACGGATGGCAGCCTTTTTCAGAAACGTCTGACAGGGGCTCAGCGTTTGCGCGACAACAGGAACAGGCCCAGCAGAACGCCCAGCGCACTCAGGGCCGCGACATACCAGGACGGTCCCATCGGGCTCTGCTTGAGCATGAAGGTCACCACCATCGGCGTCAGGCCACCGAAGATGGCGTAGGCCAGATTGTAGGAGAACGACAGCCCGGAGAAGCGCACCACTGGCGGGAAGGCCTTGACCATCACGTAGGGCACCGCGCCGATGGTGCCGACGAAGGCACCGGTCACCGCATAGAGCGGGAACAGCCAGTCAGGGTGCGCCATCAGGCTGTGATAGAAGGTCCAGGAGCTGGCGCCCAGGCCGATGCTGCCGACCACGAACACCCAGCCCGCGCCGAATCGGTCAGCCAGCATGCCGGCGGCGATGCAGCCCAGGCTCAGGCAGACGATGGCCAGGCTGTTGGCCTTAAGGGCGGTGGCAGCAGGAAAGCCGTAGGTGGTCTGCAGGAAGGTCGGGGTCATGAGGATGACTACCACAATGCCCGCCGACAGCAGCCAGGTCAGCAGCATGGACAGCGCCACCGAACCACGATGCTCGCGCAGCACGGCCTTGAGCGGAACCTCCTCGGCCAGCGCCTTGCGCTGCTGCAGCTCGGCGAACACCGGCGTTTCATGCAGCATGCGCCGCAGGTAGACCGCCATCAGACCAAAAACGCCGCCAAGCAGGAACGGAATGCGCCAGGCATAGTCCGAGACCTCGGTCGCGCTGTAGATGCTGTTGATCAGCGTGGCGACCAGCGAGCCGAGCAGAATGCCGGCGGTCAGGCCGGCGGTCAGCGTGCCGCAGGCGTAACCCACATAGCGAGCCGGTACGTGCTCGGAGACGAACACCCAGGCGCCCGGAACCTCGCCACCGATGGCGGCACCCTGGATGACGCGCATCAGCAGCAACAGCACCGGCGCCCACAGGCCGATCTGCTCGTAGGTCGGCAGCAGACCCATGATCAGCGTCGGAATGGCCATCATGATGATGCTCAGGGTGAACATCTTCTTGCGCCCCAGCAGGTCACCGAAGTGCGCCATGACGATGCCGCCCAGCGGGCGCGCCAGATAGCCGGCGGCGAAGATGCCGAAGGTCTGCATCAGGCGCAGCCATTCGGGCATGTCGGCGGGGAAGAACAGCTTGCCGACCACCGCAGCGAAGAATACGAAAATGATGAAATCGTAGAACTCCAGCGCTCCGCCCAGGGCGGACAGCGACAGGGTCTTGTAATCGCTGCCGGTCAGGGGACGTGCAGGCGGCGCGGATTCGGAGGACACAGAGGACATGGCAAGGCTTCTCTTGAGGCGTTTCTCTTTTGAGGATGCGGCGACAGCGGCGCTGACTGCGTCGCGGTGGCGTGCAGAAGCGATTGTCCGGGGGCAACGACGCGGATAGGCATCAAAATTGCCTGTACGAGTAATCTTGTTACCGGTACGGGTGGGCCAAGATAGCAAAATGTTGCAAAAAACTCATAGGCACCGGCTGGAACTGTTACAAATGAGGCATGATCGGGGTAGCGCCAGGGTGTGACCGATTTACCCGCCGGGCGTCAAGAAGGCTGTGCCAAAGCGGTTTCTCGGGTTTCGAGCGGCTTTGCCAGAGCGTTTTTTTCAGTTATCTACGAGAGTCATGGGTCAGAGGCACCCCAGGCATGATCGAGCTTGAACAAGAAGATCCAATCCCGCAGGGCGACCTTGCCTTGCAAATCACCGCCCTGCCGCGCGAAACCAACGGTTTCGGCGACATCTACGGGGGCTGGCTGGTGTCGCAGATGGACCTGGCCGGTACCGCCATGGCCAGCAAGATCGCGGGCGGGCGGGTCGCTACCGTGGCCATCGACCGCATGGCCTTCCTGGTTCCGGTGGCGGTGGGCGAACAGCTGTCGTTCTACACCCGCACCCAGGAAGTGGGCCGCAGCTCGATCAAGATGCTGGTCGAGGTGTGGAGCGACGACCCGCTGACCAGCGAGTGGCGCAAGGTCACCGAAGCGGCCTTCGTGTTCGTGGCCATCGACGGCAGCGGCCGCACCCGCTCGGTGCCGCGTCGCTGAGCAGCCGGAGCAGGCGGCCCACAAGCGCCACTTTGGCGCTAAACTCGACGGCTTTGGCGCAGTCTATCGACTTTCGACCACGGCCCTTGAGTGAGAATCTCCCATGCCCACGCCCCAGATTGAATCCGTTACCTTCGACGAGCTCGAGTGCTGGCGCATCAGCCACGGCGATGCCGAACTGCTGATCGCCCGGCAGGGTGCGCACATCCTCAGCTACAAGGTTGCTGGCCAGGAGCCGCTGGTGTGGCTCAATGACCAGGCGATCTTCAAGAAGGGTACGCCGATTCGTGCGGGCATTCCGGTGTGCTGGCCCTGGTTCGGCAACCTGGCGCGCAATCCCGAGAGCGTCCAGGCCATGCGCCACAGCGCAGAGCCGGCCAAGGCTCACGGTGAAGTGCGGATTCTCGACTGGCAGTTGCTGGGTATCGGCGAGGACGGCGAGGCCCTGCTGGTCGAGCTGATCCTGCCCGAAGCCGAAGGCCGTCTGCCCGACTGGCCGCACAACGTGGCACTGAAGCTGAGCATCCGCCTGGACCAGGCCCTGAACCTCAGCCTGGTCTGCTACAACAGCGGCACCGAAAGCGTGACCCTCAGCCAGGCGCTGCACACCTACTTCGTGGTCAGCGACGTGCGCCAGGTGACCCTCAAGGGCGTGGACGGCCTGCGCTACATCGAAACCCTGGAAGACTGGGAAGAGCGCCAGCAGTCCGGTGACCTCACCTTCGCCGGGGAGACCGACCGCATCTACCTCGACACGCCCAACCTGATGAGTATCGAGGATCCGGGCCTGCAGCGGCGCATCCTGATCCAGACCAGCGGCTCCAGATCGGCGGTGGTGTGGAACCCCTGGGTGGACCGTGCCCGCGCCCTGCCCGACATGGCCGACGACGGCTGGCAGCGCATGCTCTGCGTGGAAACCGCCAACGTGATGAGCGACGTAGTGACCCTGGCCCCGGACCAGATGCACGTACTGGGCGTCAGCATCTGGAGCGAAGCGCTGGGCGAGTGATGCCCCGTCAAACCCGGAGCGGCTTCAGCCACCAAGCGTTTGGCGGCTGAAGCCGCTCCTGAAGGGCCAGGTCTGATCGAGCGGCCCAGGCCTCAGAGGTCCGAATCGACCACTACCCGGACCTTCGAGGCGTCCATGGCATAGGCCGCATCGGCCATGTCGTTGTTGACCTTCTCGATCTTCAGCGTTCCGACCACCCACAATGGGGTGTAGATGTCATCGAGCTTGATGCCCTTGGGGTAGCGCACCAGCACCAGCTGGTTGGGCGGCGGTGGTGGTACGTGGATGCAGGCCCCCGGATACGGCACCAGGAAGAACAGCGTGCTGCGGCCCTTGGCGTCGGTTTCCAGTGGCACCGGGTAGCCACCCAGGCGAATGTTCTTGCCGTTCATGGCCGCGACCGTCTTGGTCGAATACATCACCGCCGGCAAGCCCTTGCTCTGCTTGAGCCCGCCCTTGCTGTCGAAGGTGCCCTGGGCCTCGGGCGAGTTGTGGTCGATCTCCGGCATCGCCTCCAGGGCTTTCTGGTCGGACAGCGGCATCAGTTCCAGCCAGTCGGTTTCCGGAAGTTCGGCACAGGCCAGCGTGGAGACCAGCAGCAGAGGCAATAACAGGAAGCGGCGCATCGAAAGGCTCGGTTTGAGAAAACGGAGCGCGCATTCTAGCCCCCCGCCCGCATTAAGCGGAGGGCCGTGAGGCAATCGTCAGGATTTCTTTTTGATCATCCCGTAGATCACCAGCAGGATGATCGCGCCGACCAGCGCACCAAGGAAGCCGGCGGTTTCGCCAGCCTGGTAGATGCCCAGCGCCTGCCCGCCGTAGGTGGCCGCCAGGGAGCCGCCGATACCCAGCAGGATGGTCATGATCAAGCCCATGCTGTCGTCGCCAGGCTTGAGAAAGCGCGCCAGCAGACCGACGATCAGACCGATGAAGATGGTACCCAGGATGCCCATAGCGTTTTCCTCCGATGAACAGAAACCGCCAAGGCACGCTGTGCCTTGGCTTGTTGCCATCTGAGGAGCGGAATAGCGCAATGGTTCCGGGAAACTGTTCCCGGAACCGATCAGGCCTTGACCAGCGCCTGAACCTGAGCGACCTGACGGTCGAGGGTGGCGCGGTCGGCGCTGCGTACCGTGGCATGACCGACCTTGCGGCCGTCCTTGAACGCCTTGCCATAGTGGTGCAGATGGCAGTCGTCGACCGCCAGCACCGCCTCCACGGCGGGTACTTCACCGATGAAGTTGATCATCGCGCTCTCGCCCACCTTGGCAGTGGAACCCAGCGGCAGGCCGCTGACCGCGCGCAGGTGGTTCTCGAACTGGCTGCACTCGGCGCCTTCGATGGTCCAGTGCCCGGAGTTGTGCACACGCGGCGCAATTTCATTGGCCTTCAGGCCGCCATCCACTTCGAAGAACTCGAAAGCCAGTACGCCAACGTAGTCGAGCTGCTTGAGCACACGGCCGGCATAATCTTCGGCCAGTGCCTGCAACGGGTGCTCGGTGCTGGCGATGGACAGACGCAGGATGCCGTTGTCATGGGTGTTGTGCACCAGCGGGTAGAAGCGCGTCTCACCGTCACGGGCGCGCACGGCCACCAACGAGACTTCGCCGCTGAACGGCACGAAGCCCTCCAGCAGGCACGGCACGCTGCCCAGCTCGGCGAAGGTGCCGGCGACGTCGGCGGCGCTGCGCAGGACCTTCTGGCCCTTGCCGTCGTAGCCCAGGGTGCGGGTCTTGAGCACCGCCGGCAGGCCGATGCGCGCCACGGCGGCGTCGAGGTCCTGCTGCGACTGAATGTCGGCGAACTCCGGGGTGGGGATACCCAGGTCCTTGAACATGCTCTTCTCGAACCAGCGGTCGCGGGCGATGCGCAGCGCTTCGGCGCTGGGATACACGGGCACGAACTGCGACAGGAAGGCCACGGTCTCGGCCGGTACACTTTCGAACTCGAAGGTCACCAGGTCCACTTCATCGGCCAGCTGGCGCAGGTGGTCCAGATCGCCGTAATCGGCACGCAGGTGCTCGCCCAGCGGCGCGGCGCAGGCATCCGGCGCCGGGTCGAGAAAGGCGAAGTTCATCCCCAGCGGGGTACCCGCCAGGGCCAACATGCGGCCCAATTGGCCGCCACCGATAACACCGATCTTCATGGATAAACCTCAGGCGTTGCGCGGGTCTGGATTGTCCAGGACGTTTTCTGTCTGCTCAGTGCGGAATTGCTTGAGCACCTTGTGGAACTGCGGGTGCTTGGCGCCCAGGATGCTGGCGGCCAGCAGCGCGGCATTCACCGCACCGGCCTTGCCGATGGCCAGGGTGGCGACCGGAATGCCGGCGGGCATCTGTACGATCGACAGCAGCGAGTCCACGCCCGACAGCATCGACGACTGCACCGGAACGCCCAGCACCGGCAGGTGGGTCTTGGCGGCGCACATGCCCGGCAGGTGGGCAGCACCACCGGCACCGGCGATGATCACCTCGATACCACGGCTCTCGGCCTCTTCGGCGTACTGGAACAGCAAGTCTGGCGTGCGGTGCGCGGACACCACCTTGACCTCGTGCGGGATGCCGAGCTTGTCCAGCATTTCGGCGGTGTGGCTAAGGGTGGACCAATCGGATTTGGAACCCATGATCACGCCAACCAGTGCGCTCATCGTCGTGCCTCTTGTCGGGCGCCCGCAGGCGCATCTAAAAACAACAAGCCACGCGGGAAGACCGGCGTGGCTTGTTGTACGAAAAATGACCGGTCGATCCGGTCGAAGGCCGCGCAGTATACCCCAAAGTGCAGTGGCGCAAGCACCCCCGTCGACCATCTGTCGGCATCTGTGTCCCCAAGGTGAATCGAGACCACGGGACCCAGCCTCCCTTCTTGCACAGGGAGTAGGCGCAGCAGTCCAGCAACCTACGTTCTGACGCTGCTTTTTCAGGTTATCGCGACGAACTCCCCGACTTTCTCCCCTGCGACCGCCCCGATTAGGTGACTCCAGGCCGGCCCTCAGGGCTCGGCCTGCCCTGTTCACTCAATGGAGTCGCCAAACCATGAAACTCAAGACCCTGGCCCTGACACTGGGCCTGACCTTCAACCTGTACCCGGCAGCGCCCGCGTCGGCCGACGCCGACCACGCGCTGCAGCCCATCGTCCTGACGCTTTTCCTGCACGACCAGCTCAGCCCCCAGGAAAAAGCCAGTATCGGTCCTGACCACCTGGCCTGGCTCATTCAGGAGCTGACCCTCGTCACCGGCCGCCGCGTACAGATCATCAGCGTCACCGACAAGCCCGGCTATACCGACTTCGGCTACCGCGTCGGCGACCCGGTTAAAAGCCTTGCGCAGTGGCATGAGCGCGTCGGGCACTACATTGACGAACACAACCTGCCGGTTGCCTCGCGCAGGCACCGATATGTGCTCGTCACTCGCCACCGGCTCGACTCCATCACCCTGGGCATTGCCTATATCCGCAGCGATTCGGCCATCGCATCGATACGTTCCTACAACACGATAGGCCATGAGATCGGGCACCTGCTCGGTGCCAGCCATGAGGCGGCTCACCTCAGCTTCGCGCACGGACTGCCCTGCGGCACGGTGATGAGTGAAGCGCCGCTACCGAGCTGCTACGTGTTCAGCGACAACAACCGCCAGGCCATCCGTGATTACCTCAAGGGGCCATGATGGCGGGCGGCGCTTCAGCCTGAGCCATGCCGCTCTCCAGCTTGCGCCACAGCAGCCGCACGTTGGCCTTGCGCACCAGGGCGCAGCGGTACAGGCGGATTTCCAGCGGCACATGCCAGTGCGCACCGCCACACACCACCAGCTCGCCGCGTTCCAGCTCGGCACGCATGCTCAGACGCGGCACCCAGGCCACGCCCAGGCCCTCGACCGCCATGCATTTGAGGCTCTCGGCCATGGCCGTCTCGTACACGGTGGTGAAACGCAGGTTGCTCTGGCGCAGCAGCAGGTTCACCGACCGCCCCAGGAATGCCCCGGCACTGTAGGCCAGCAGCGGCACCGAAGCGCCGCCATCCAGGTCGTAGAGCGGCTGACCCTGCGCATCGGCGGCGCACACGGGCAGCATTTCGGTATGCGCCAGGTGCAGCGAGGGGAAGATTTCGGCGTCCATCTGCAGCGCAGCATCCGGGTCATAGAACGCCAGCATCAGGTCGCAGCCGCCTTCGCGCAGGGCATGCACGGCCTCGCCGACGTTGGTGGCCACCAGCCGCGTGGCAATGTTCAGCCCGTCGTTGCGCAGCTGGGCGATCCAGCGCGGGAAGAACCCCAGCGCCAGGGAGTGCGCCGCCGCCACCTGGATCACTTCGCCCTGCCCGCCCTCCAGGTGATGCAGGTGGCGCACCACCTCACCCAGCTGTTCGACCACGTTACGCGCCGTGACCAAAAACAGTTGCCCGGCGGCGGTCAGTTCGATGGGTGTGCGCGAACGGTTGACCAAGGTCAGCCCCAGCGCGGCCTCCAGGCTGCGGATCCGACGGCTGAACGCCGGCTGGGTGACGAACCGACGCTCGGCCGCCTGGGAGAAACTGCGGGTCGCGGCCAGTGCGCTGAAGTCCTCCAGCCATTTGCTTTCCAGGTTCATTCACGTCCTCCCGGACATTCGTTGAAGCGACATTGAGTGCGAGTCACACGACATTATGCCGTTGTTGCATGACGCATTGGGTAACAGCATTGGTCAAGAAGCGACGAGAGGCCCAATATCGCGGCGTTCCGGCGCCTTTCGCGCCCTCCTTGAGATGACTACTATCATGTCCTCGCCTGCATCATCGCGTATCGAAAAAGACCTGCTGGGTGTTCTCGAAGTACCGTCCGACGCCTATTACGGTATTCAGACCCTGCGAGCGGTGAACAATTTTCACCTGACCGGCGTTCCTCTTTCTCACTATCCGAAACTGGTCGTGGCGCTGGCCATGGTCAAGCAGGCGGCGGCCGACGCCAACCATGAACTCGGCCATCTCAGCCAGGCCAAGCACGCGGCCATCAGCGAGGCCTGCGCCCGTCTGATCCGCGGCGATTTCCACGAGCAGTTCGTGGTCGACATGATCCAGGGCGGCGCCGGCACCTCGACCAACATGAACGCCAACGAGGTGATCGCCAACATCGCGCTGGAGGCCATGGGCCACCAGAAGGGTGAGTACAAGTACCTGCACCCCAACAACGACGTGAACATGGCGCAGTCGACCAACGATGCCTACCCGACCGCCATCCGCCTGGGCCTGCTGCTCGGCCACGACGCGCTGCTGGCCAGCCTGGACAGCCTGATCAACGCCTTCACCGCCAAGAGCGAAGAATTCAGCCACGTTCTGAAGATGGGTCGTACCCAGCTGCAGGATGCGGTCCCGATGACCCTGGGCCAGGAGTTCCACGCGTTCGCCACCACTCTGACCGAAGACCTCAACCGTCTGCGCAGCCTGGCACCGGAACTGCTGACCGAAGTGAACCTGGGCGGTACCGCCATCGGCACCGGCATCAATGCCGACCCGCGCTATCAGAACCTGGCCGTACAGCGCCTGGCGACCATCAGCGGCCAGCCGCTGGTGCCCGCTGCCGACCTGATCGAAGCCACCTCCGACATGGGCGCGTTCGTGCTGTTCTCCGGCATGCTCAAGCGTACCGCGGTCAAGCTGTCGAAGATCTGTAACGACCTGCGCCTGCTGTCCAGCGGCCCGCGCACCGGCATCAACGAGATCAACCTGCCACCGCGCCAGCCTGGCAGCTCGATCATGCCTGGCAAGGTCAACCCGGTGATCCCGGAAGCCGTCAACCAGGTGGCCTTCGCCATCATGGGCAACGACCTGGCGCTGACCGTCGCGGCCGAAGGTGGCCAGCTGCAACTGAACGTAATGGAGCCGCTGATCGCCTACAAGATCTTCGACTCGATCCGCCTGCTGCAGCGTGCCATGGACATGCTCCGCGAACACTGCATCACCGGTATCACCGCCAACGAACAACGCTGCCGTGAACTGG
Source organism: uncultured Pseudomonas sp. (assembly GCF_913777995.1). Taxonomy (GTDB): domain Bacteria; phylum Pseudomonadota; class Gammaproteobacteria; order Pseudomonadales; family Pseudomonadaceae; genus Aquipseudomonas. Next base: position 43,147 of record NZ_CAJYVE010000037.1, read on the forward strand.
TCGAACACTCGATCGGCCTGGTCACCGCGCTGAACCCGTACATCGGCTACGAGAACGCCACCCGTATCGCCCGCGTTGCCCTGGAAAGCGGCCGCGGCGTACTGGAACTGGTCCGCGAGGAAGGCTTGCTCGAAGAGGAAGTCCTGGCCGACATCCTGCGTCCGGAGAACATGATCGCACCGCGTCTGGTTCCCCTGAAGGCATGACCCTGCGGCTGGACGCCACATGGCTCACCAGGTTGAGGGTCTAGACACCCCTCACCTTTTGAGGGTCTGGGAATGAATCTCCAGACCCTTTTTTTATAGCTGCCGGCCACGGAAATACAGGGAGGCTCCAGGTCCAAGGCAAACGATGTCCGCACAGCCGATACAGGCGCAGACGCTCGACAGTCGTACATGAATTCTGCGTGACACAAGAAAACGGCAGAAGACGCTGCGTGAATGCATCGGTATAGTGCGCCCCCTCAAAAATTGCGAGGCAATAATAAGATGCTGGAATTTTTCAATGACCTGTCTGGAAGGGTGCTGATCGTACTCATCGTCGGCCTGGGTGGTTACTTCACCCTGCGTTCGCGTTTCGTGCAATTCCGTCACTTTGCGCACATGTTCGCGGTATTTCGCGACAGCCTGCGCAGCAGCTCCGGCCAGTTGAGTTCGTTCCAGGCATTGATGCTGAGCCTGGCCGGCCGCGTCGGTGCCGGTAACATCGCTGGTGTCGGTATCGCCGTGACCATCGGCGGTCCGGGTGCGGTGTTCTGGATGTGGGTCACAGCCCTGGTCGGGATGTCCAGCAGCTTCATTGAATGTGCCCTCGCGCAGCTCTACAAGCGCAAGGACTCCGAAGGCCAGTATCGTGGTGGCCCGTCGTATTACATCCAGCACGGCCTGGGCAATCGCGGCCTGGGCATGGTCATGGCGGTCCTGCTGCTGGTGACCTTCGGCTTCGCCTTCAACGGCCTGCAGTCCCATGCGGTGACCGACTCGCTGAACAGCGCCTTTGGCTTCGACAAGACCATCACCGGCATCTGCCTGGTCACCCTGCTGGGCCTGGCCTTCGTCGGCGGCATCAAGCGCATCGCGGCGATCTCCGACCTGCTGGTACCGGTCAAGACGCTGATCTACATCGGCGTGACCCTGTACGTGATCGCCATCCAGATCGACCATGTTCCTGGCATGCTGCTGACCATCGTCAAGAGCGCCTTCGGCCTCGACCCTGTATACGGCGGCCTGCTGGGCAGCGCCGTGGTCATGGGCGTGAAGCGCGGCGTGTTCGCCAACGAAGCCGGTCTGGGCAGTGCGCCGAACGTGGCCGCCGTCGCCGAAGTCGAGCACCCGGTCGCGCAAGGCGTGGTCCAGGCCTTCAGCGTATTCCTCGACACCTTCGTGATCTGCACCTGCACCGCGCTGCTGATCCTGCTGTCGGGCATCTACGACATCAACTACGACGGCAACGGTATCGTCCTGGCGCAGAACTCGCTGGCCGCCGTGGTCGGTGACTGGGGTCGGATCTTCATCAGCGTGGCCCTGGCGCTGTTCGTGTTCACTTCGATCCTCTACAACTACTACCTGGGCGAAAACAGCCTGCGCTTCCTGGTGGGCGAGAAGATGAAGGCCATCGTCGGCTACCGCATCTTCGTGCTGGTGCTGATCCTGTGGGGTGCGATGGTCGACCTGAACACCGTGTTCGCCTTCGCCGACATCACCATGACCTGCCTGGCCTTCGTCAACCTGATCGCCCTGGCGCTGCTGTTCAAGGTCGCCAAGCGCATCCTGCAAGACTACGATGCGCAGCGTAAGGCCGGCATCAAGACCCCAGTGTTCGACTCGGCCAAGTTCGCCGACCTGGACCTGGACCGCAGCGCCTGGCCAGCTCGGCCTGCCCAGCAGGCTCAAGGCAAGGCTGGTGATGCAGCCGAAACCGTACCCAGCGCCCGTTAACCCGCAACCCGCCAGTGATAAGGATAAGAACCATGACGCATGAACTTCACTCACCCGCTCAGCGCGTGATGGTTCTCTACACCGGCGGCACCATCGGCATGCAGGCCAGTGCCAACGGCCTGGTCCCGGCGTCAGGCTTCGAAGCGCGACTGGCCGAACAGCTGGCCGCGCAACCAGACCTGATGGTGCCGGAGTGGCGTTTCCGCGAAATGGCTCCGCTGATCGACAGCGCCAACATGAACCCCGGCTACTGGCTGCGCCTGCGCGAGGCCATCATCGAAGCGGTGGACCAGGGCTGCGACGCAGTGCTGGTTCTGCACGGCACCGACACCCTGGCCTACAGCGCAGCGGCCTTGAGTTTCCAGTTGCTGGGCCTGCCGGCACCGGTGGTATTCACCGGCTCGATGCTGCCGGCCGGCGTGCCGGACAGCGATGCCTGGGAAAACGTCAACGGCGCCCTGCAGGCGCTGGGACAAGGCCTGCCAGCGGGTGTGCACCTGTTCTTCCATGGCGAGCAACTGGACCCGACCCGTTGCGCGAAGATCCGCAGCTTCGGTCGTCATCCGTTCGCCGCGCTGCAACGTCTGCGCGGCGGCGAGCCGGTGGGTCTGCTGCCTGCGCCCCTGGATTACCGCGAGCCACGCAGCGAAGCGAAAATCGGCGTACTGCCGCTGTTTCCCGGCCTGGGCACCGTGCAGATCGACAGCCTGGTCGACAGCGGCATCCAGGGCCTGGTGCTGGAATGCTTCGGCAGCGGCACCGGCCCCAGCGATGATCCGCAGTTCCTCGCCAGCCTGGAGCGGGCACATGGCAAAGGCGTGGTGGTCGTGGCCATCACCCAGTGTCATCAGGGCGGTGTCGATCTGGACATCTACGAAGCCGGCAGCCGCCTGCGCGGTGCCGGTGTACTGTCCGGCGGTGGCATGACCCGTGAAACCGCGCTGGGCAAGTTGCAAGCCCTGCTGGGCTCCGGCCTGCCACTCGATGAGGTGCGCCGCCTGGTGGAACTCGACCTGTGCGGCGAGCTGCGCTGAGCAACACGCAACGCCCCTCCTGATCCCCTGCCCGCCGGTTCACCCGGCGGCGCAGGTGGCTCTCTCCTCCCGCATCGCTCAATGCAGCCGTGCGCCACGACCTTCCAGCAATTCCACAATGCGTGGCCAGCCGATACGCTGAGCCAGCTGCAGCGGCGTGCGTCCGTTGCTGTCGGTCGCCAGAGGATCGGCACCATGGCGCAGCAATGCAGCCGCGAACCCATGATTGCCGGCCAGCGCTTCACGATGCAGGTAGGAGCTTTCGGTGTCGTCGTATTGATTGACCAGACTCGGATCCTGGGCCAGCCCGGCGTCGATATCGGCCTGTGTATTGACCGCCATCGGGTGCTCGCAGCGTTCCAGGTCGGCCAACGCCGCACGCTCGGCCACGCCCTCCAGATGCCTGGCCAGCCGCAGGGGAGCCCCATCGGCTTCCGGCATCGCCAGCACAACGAACCCCGGCTCGCCGAACGCCAGACCCCAGGCCGCATCATGCTCGGCACGCGCCGGGTCATCCATGCCACTGCGCATCACATCGACGGTGAAGCCGCCATACACCTGGCCGGCGCACACGTACATCCAGTCGACGAGGTCCGTGAAGGGCACGCTTACCGGGTCCCCGGCCTGCAGCGAGTGGACCCAGTGCGGCTCGTTGAGCAGCACGCCACGCAGGGTCTGCCCGTCGAACTCGATGTCCGAGACCCACATGTTCTCCACACTCGGCTCGTCCGGACCCGCCTGCTCGACCGGAAACGCGACCTTCACCGCCGCCATGTCCAGCGCCGGTATGATCCGCCGGTACTCCCAGGACAGCTCGCGATAGAAAAACTTGAAGGTCGACCGGGCGGCAGCGACCGCCCGTTGCAGTTCCGGATCTTCGCTTTCCACGCTGTAAACAGGCTGGCCCGTCATGGCTGGCTCCTGATTCATCCCATGCGCATCTGATCGGCCCGCCTGCCAGGGGTTCAACGCCGACACCAGGCCTGCACGGTCAGCGGATGCGACGCTCGATTTCGGTGAAGCGCAGCATCGAATCCAGGTTGCGTTCAATGTTCTCGCACAGCGCCTTCATCTGGATTTCATGCTCGCTGGTGCGGAACGGACTCTGCAGGTCGGTGCCGATCTTCTCGATGGCCAGCAGCATGAAGCCCACGACCGTGGACGCCAGCGGCGTGAACCAGCCAAGGGTTTCCACCAGGCCGATGGGCACGATCAGGCAGAACAGCGTGATGAACAGCCGCGGGAAGGCCACGTAGGGATAGGGCAACGGCGTGTTGGCGATACGCTCCATGCCGCCCTGGCAGTTGGAGATATCCACCAGGGTCGACTCGATCCGCGCCAGGCGGATGCTGTCCAGGCGGCCGGCCTCGTATTCCTGGGCCACCAGCAACGCCGAGATGCTCAGCAGGTCGTTGGGAAAATTGTTGGTCTGGTGGCGACGCTCGAATTCATCGGCCGAGATCAGTTCCTGTACCTCGGCGCCGCAGGTGTCGCCCTTGAGGTGCGCCGACAGGCATTTGACGTAGGCCACATGGCGACGCAGCAGGGTCGCCTTGACCGGATTGCTGTCGCCGTCGCCGTCGATGAGGGTCAGCACCTGGCGGGCGAAACTGCGCGAGTTGTTGACCAGCGCGCCCCACAAGGTGCGCGCCTCCCACCAGCGGTTGTAGGCACTGGAATTCCGGAAGCTGGTGAGCACCACCAGCGCCGAGCCCAGCAGGGTCAGCGGCATGGCCGGGAAGGAGTATTTGTAGTCGAGGAACAGCATGAAATCGACGGTGACGATGACGTCCCAGATCAACAGCCAGAACAGCGACCAGCCAACGTAACCAAAGGTCTTGCTCAGGAACCTGAGCTTGGAAAGGATCGTTTTCTGCACAGGGCCACCTCGTCTGTTAAGGAGCGAAGTGGCCGTGCCAACCACTTCGCGACAGCAAGGGGTTTGATCCTCGTGTCGCGAATGGTTCAACGGCTGTTACGTTTCAGCAGCCGCTCAGCACCGTCTGGCGGCGCTCGCCGGGAAAGAATACCGGGCGCAGTGCCACGCCGATGCAATTGCCCAGATAGGCCGCGACCAGCCACAGCCAGCCATGCAGGCTGCCCGAGGCGATGCCGCTGAAGTACGCGCCGATGTTGCAGCCATAGGCCAGCCGCGAGCCGTAGCCCAGCAACAGGCCGCCGATCACCGCCGCCACCAGCGAGCGGGTGGGGATATCCAGGTTCGGCGCAAAACGTCCGGCCAACCCGGCGGCCAGCAGGGCACCGAGCATGATGCCGATGTCCATGACGCTGGTGATGTCCTGCCATACCGGCGCGGCGAGGGCCTTGGCGTTACCGGCGCTCTGCCAGAACGGCCAGCTGGCGACATCCACCCCCATGCCAGTGGCCAGTTTCGCCCCCCACAGGGCAAACGCCGAGGTGATGCCCCACGGGCGACCGGCCAAGGCCAGGGTCAGGTAGTTCAGCAGCGCCAGGGCCACGGCCCCCCAGACCAGGATCCACGGCCCCCGCAGCACACGCCGCCAGCCGCGATGCTCACTGCTGACCGGCGCTTCGAGCTGGCCGTGGCGGCGCTTTTCCAGGCGCACGCTGACCCAGGCGATCAGGCCGAAGATCGCCAGGTTGAGCACCAGCGCCGGCAGCAAGCCGAGGCTCTTGACCATGGAGGTGGCCGGCAGCGAAGGCAGGGCGAACCACCAGTGCACGTGGTGCGTGGCGATCAGCGAGCCAAGGATGAAGAACGCCAGGGTCACCAGCATGCGGGCATTGCCGCCGCCGGCGGTGAACAGCGTGCCGGAGGCACAGCCGCCACCCAGCTGCATGCCGATGCCGAAGATGAACGCGCCGACGATCACCGACACGCCGGCTGGTGCCACCAGCCCGTTGACCGGCTGGCCGAACAGTGTGCCGGAAGCCAGGGTCGGGAAGAACAGCAGCACGGCGATGGCCAGCATCACCATCTGCGCCCGCAGCCCGGCGCCGCGGCGTTCGAGAATGAACACTCGCCAGGCCGAGGTGAAGCCGAAAGCCGCGTGATACAGGGTCACACCCAGGGCCGCGCCGACCAGCAACAGCATGACCTGGCGCATGCCGACACTGAGCAGCAGGAACTGGGTACCCATCAACAACAGAAACAAGGCAGCCAGGGGTGCGCCAAGGCGCCGCCCGGAACTGGCTGCAAGAGGATTACTCATGATCGATTACCCAACCGGAGACAGAAGACCGCCGAGTATAAAGCGCCAGGCCGGTCAATCGCACTGCCAGGCCTGGCGCAGGCGCTGCAGGGCAGCAGTGATATCGGGCTCGGCCACCCCGGCGAATCCCAGCACCAACCCGGCGCGCTCATCCACGGGCAGCGGCGAGTCCGGCAGCCAATAGCTGCTCAACGGCGTGACTTCCACGCCCACGGCCGCCGCCTGGCTCACCAGCGCCTGTTCGCGCGCATGGCTGTCGACCTTGAGCGCGACATGCAGGCCGGCCACCACGCGCGGCATCGGCGCACAGCCGGGCAGGTCCTGCGGCCAGCCGGCCAGCAATGCATCGCGGCGGCTCAGGGCGGCCCGGCGCATGCGGCGGATGTGCCGCTGGAAATGTCCCTGGGCCATGAACTGGGCCATCACCACCTGCGATACGACCTCCGAATGACGCATGTCCAGTGCCCGACGCTGGCTGAACGGCTCGACCAGCGCCGGCGGCAACACCAGGTAACCCAGGCGCAAGGCCGGAAACGCCACCTTGCCGAAGGTGCCGATATACAAAACCCGCGCCTCGGCATCCAGGGCCGCCAATGGGGCCAGCGGCGCGCCGCTGTACCGGTACTCGCCGTCGTAGTCGTCCTCGATCACCCAGCCCCCCGTGCGCCGCGCCCAGTCGAGCAGTTCCAGGCGTCGGGCCAGGCTCATTACCACGCCTGTGGGGTACTGATGCGAGGGCGTGACATAGGCCAGCCGACAGCCCGCCGCCTCCAGCCGCGTGCAGGCCATGCCCTCGTCGTCCAACGGCATGCCCTGCAGCCGTGCACCGGCAATCGCGAAGGCATGTGCTGCCGCCCGATAGCCGGGGTTTTCCACAGCCACGGCATCACCGGGGTCGAGGAGCAATTGTGCACAAAGGCTGATGGCCTGCTGCGCACCGTTGGTGATCACAATTTGCTCAGCGGTGCATGTAAGGCCCCGTGAGGTGCGCAGATACACCGCAATGAGCTCGCGCAGGCGACTGTCCCCGGCCGGATCGGCATAACCCAGCCGAGACAGATCGGGTTTTCGCCAAAAAGCCCCGTACAGCTTGCCCCATGTGGCGAAGGGAAACAGATCGAAGGCCGGAATTCCGACCCGGAATGCACGTGGCGCGCCCTCGAGTGGCCCCTGGAGGCCGTAGCGCCGAACCCGCGTCAAGGCTTCGCTGTGGATAACTTTGTCGTCCTGAAAAAGCGGTTTTTTGACGCAATTTGTGGATAAACCTGTCGATAACCCTGTTGGCAACCCTGTGGACACTTTTGTGGGTAACTTGCCCTGCGAAGCGTTTGCTGAGGTCTGCTCCGGCAATTGGGCCACATAGGTACCGGCCCCGACCCGGCCTTCGGTGAAGCCCTCCGCATACAACTGGTCGTAGGCACGCATCACCGTATTGCGCGAAATCCCCAGTGCCTCCGCCAGATCGCGGCTGGCCGGCAGACGCGTGCCCCCGACCAGGCGGCCATCGAGAATCCGAGCGCGCAAGGCCTGGTACAGCTGGCGGCTCAGGCCCTGGCGACGGTCGAGCTGGATACCGGCCGGGTCGAAAGGAAACAGGGGCACGCCGGTCATTGAATTGGCTCCTTCGAATGACTCTTAAGTGGTTCTTACAAAGAACCAATAGCCTGCCTAGGATGCTCGCAGACGCCAAGGGGATCGTTCATGTATACACCCACCGCTTTTCGCGACACCGACCAGAACAGCCAGTGGCAACTGATCGAACGCTGCCGCCTGGCGCTGCTGGTCACCCAGGGCAGCCAGGGTCTGCAGGCCACCCACCTGCCGCTGCTGCTGCGCCGCGACGAAGGTCCCTGCGGCACGCTTTACGGGCATCTGGCCAAAGGCAACCCGCAATGGCGCGACCTGAACGCCGAGGCCGAGGTGCTGGTGGTGTTCGCTGGCGAAGACGCCTACGTCAGCCCGTCGTTCTATCCCTCCAAGGCCGAGCACGGCAAGGTCGTGCCGACCTGGAACTACCTCGCCGTGCACGCTTACGGTCGGCCTCGACTGATCGATGACAGCAGCGGGCTGCGTGAGCTGCTGGGCGCCCTGACCGAACGGCACGAGGCCGGACGTGCGCAGCCCTGGTCCATCGACGACGCTGCGGATGAATACATCGACAAGATGCTCGGCGCCATCGTCGGCTTCGCCCTGCCCATCGATCGCCTGCAGGGCAAGCGCAAGCTCAGCCAGAACCGCGATGCAGCAGATATCGCCGGCGTGCGCGCAGGCCTGGCCGCCAGTCACGACCCACAGGACCAACGACTCGCTCAACTGATGAGCCCCCAGGAGCCCGTATGAACACTGTCCAGATCCGCCCTGTCAGCGCCGCCGACCACGCCCAGTGGCTGGCCTTGTGGCAGGCCTACCTGCATTTCTACGAAACCCGGCTGGCCGACGAGGTGACGGCCAGCACCTGGCAGCGGATGCTCGATGAACACGAACCGACCCATGCCGCTCTGGCCTGGGTCGACGGCCAGGCGGTGGGCATGGTCAACTTCATCTTCCATCGCTCCAACTGGAGCATCGAGGATTCCTGCTACCTGCAGGACCTGTTCGTCGCCCCTGGCCAGCGTGGCAACGGTGTAGGTCGGCAACTGATCGAGTACGTGTATGCCCGCGCCGCCGAGCACGGCAGCCACAAGGTCCACTGGCTGACCCACGAAACCAACGCCACGGCGATCCGCCTCTACGAACAGGTTGCCGAGCGCGGCGGTTTCATTCAATTTCGCAAGACGTTCTGAACAGGAAAGCCCCCATGTCCGACTCGCTGCTGCATTGGCAACCCGCCACCCTGCCCTCCTCGCGGCCACTGGCCGGCCGCTTCATCCGCCTGGAAAAGCTCGACCCGGCCGCCCATGCCGATGACCTGTGGGGCGTCCTGCAAGGGCCGGGGGCGGATGAAAAACTCTGGGACTACCTGCCATATGGACCTTTCGAGGCCCGTGACGAGTTCGACACTTGGCTGGCACGCCACGCCACCAGCACCGACCCGTGGTTCTACACGGTGCTAGACGCTGTCACGGGCAAGGCAGAAGGCATGATCAGCCTGATGTCCATCGTGCCGGCCCAGGGGCGTATCGAAATCGGCCACGTGACCTTCGGCGCCGCCATGCAGCGCACCCCCAAGGGCACCGAGGCCATCTACCTGCTGGCACGGGAAGCCTTCGACCTCGGCAATCGCCGCCTGGAATGGAAGTGCAATGCCCACAACACCCGCTCGCTGCGCGCCGCCGAGCGCTTCGGCTTCCGCTTCGAGGGCACTTTCCGCCAGCACATGGTGGTCAAGGGTCAGAACCGCGACACCGCCTGGTTTTCGATCCTCGACAGTGAATGGCCAGCGCTGCGCCAGGCCTTCGAACGCTGGCTGGCCGCCGACAACTTCGTCGATGGCCGGCAGGTACAGACACTGGAAGCCTGTCGCCAGTCCTTGTAAGCAGCCAGAAGCAAGTCGGGTGGAAGCGGCTTTGGCCGCGAAACCCTCCTGTTCATAGAAGACGCCAACACTGTTCACTTAGACCGGGTAATTGGATGGACTCGCCCCCGCCGAGGCGTCTATGCGCCACGGTGGCATCCTATAGATGTCAGCGACAGCGAGGGCGAGACCATGAGCAAGAATACTTCCAAAAAGACCGCTTTGC